>DATLJH010000022.1:0-388247 GCA_035538935.1 Sphingomonas sp. | reverse complement strand
CGATCGACATTCAGCTCTGGCGGCCTGCAAATGGCGCCTTTGCGATCTTCCGGTGCTCACGTGCCATCAGCACGCTGCGCTCCGGGTCTCGCAAAAACACCATTTTCGACTCGCCATCCTCTGAATGTCGATCGGCCCTAGCGCGTTTGATGCCGAAGCGCGATTGCTTGTGTCAGGCCGTCGCGGCTGCCTGCTGCTTCTGCGCCGAGAGATAGGAGGCGAGCTCGGGGCCGAGCTCGCGCTGGGCCTTCAGATACGCATGCGGAGTCGCGATGCCGAGGCGGCGGCGCGCGGCGTCGATCGGCTCGGCCATCAGCGCTTCGTAATCCTCGCCGATCAGCCACGCGGCCTTGCGGCCGTGGCGATAGCCTTCCCACACCGCCCTGGAGAACAGCCGGTTGCCCGTGACCTTGAGGCTCTTGAGCGAGGCCGCGCCCGCGATCCACGCCCAGCCGAGCCCGCCGACCTGCGCGTAGCTGAAGGCGACGAGGCACGCCTCACCCAGGCTCTCGTCGGCCTTGTAGCCGGTGAGCACGTGCCAGATGTCGTGGACGTCGCGGGTGCGGCGGCCGAACCAGGCATAGGGATGCGGTAGTTCATCCTCGCGAATGACCTTGGAGACCTCGGCGAGCCCGTCGGCCGAATAGCCGGTCGTCTCCAGGAAGTCGCGATAGGCGGCGCCGACCGTGCCGGAGGCGAATTGGCCGATCCACGCCTTGTCGATGAAGCGCTGCGCCAGCTCGACACGTTCATACGCCGTGCGCCCGCCCTCTTCGGTGGCGAGCAGGCGCGCGTAATTCTTCTCCGAATTGCCCGCGTTGAGCGCTTTCATGATGCGAAACACCTGCGTGGTGTCGTCGCCATTGGCGAGCAATTTGCGAATCGCGTCGAACGCGGTCCGCCAGTCACGCCGCCCGGTGGTGCCGGGAAAGGGGGGAAGCTTGGCCATGAGTCGATCCTTACTTACATCGATGTAAGTATGAGGTGCCGGTCGTGTCGTCAAGCGTTGCTGCTGGCGGCAGACGCGGCGAATGCGGTAACGCGACCCCGGACGTACGACAAATGGAGCAAGGAATGGCACGGGGTCGCCAGTCATCGGTCCGGATCGCCGCGGGGATCATCGCGATCACCGCCTGGGCCGGACTCGCCATCCAGGTCGATGCGAGTGCGGCGCTCACGCATTCGGCGGCGCGCACCTTGTGGGTGATGGCGCGCTATTTCACCGTGCTGACCAATCTCGCCGTGGCCTTGCTGTTCACCGCCATCGCCCTGCGTCCGCAATGGAGCCCGCCGCGGCTGATCGGCGGGGTGACGATCGCAATCATGCTGGTGGGCGTCGTTTCCGCGACGTTGCTGGCGGGACTGCTCCATCTCAGCGGCGGCGCCAAAATTGCCGACCTGCTGCTTCATCGCGCGACGCCGGTGCTGGTGCCGTTGTTCTGGCTGGCGATGGTGCGGCACGGGCGGCTGACGCATCGCGCGCCCGTGCTTTGGGCCGCCGCGCCGCTGGCTTATTGGGTCTACGCCCTCGTCCGCGGCCATGCCGAAGGGATATATGCCTATCCGTTCCTGAACGTCGCCGAGAACGGCTGGCCAACGACGATCGTCATCGCGCTGATCATCGCCGCGGCATTCTTCGCCACGGGGCATGCGATGGTCTGGCTCGATCAGCGGCTGCGATCGGTGCGCCGCTGAGCCGCGGTCATCACACCCGCATCGGCATCAGCACGTAGAGCGCGGGCGCCTTGTCGTTCTCGCGGATCAGCGTGGGCGCGGCGGCATCGGCGAGGTGGACCTCGACCAGATCGCCTTCGAGCTGGCCCAGGATATCGAGCAGATAGCGCGAGTTGAAGCCGATCTCGAAGGGCAGCGAGGTATAATCGCCCGGCACTTCCTCGGCCGCGGTGCCGTTTTCGGGGCTCGTCACCGACAGCGTGATCTTGTCCTTGTCGAGCGCCATCTTGACCGCGCGGGTCTTTTCGGTCGCGATCGTCGAGACGCGGTCGACGCCTTCCTCGAAGCTGCGCGGATCGATCTTGAGGATCTTGTCGTTGCCCGTCGGAATCACGCGGCTGTAATCGGGGAAGGTACCGTCGATCAGCTTGGAGGTGAGCACCGCCTGGCCAAGATCGAAACGGATCTTGGTGTTCGAGAGCGACACGCCGACCGAGCCGTCGATCTCGTCGAGCAGCTTGCGCAGCTCGCCCACGCATTTGCGGGGAATGATGACGTCGGGCATGCCCTCGGCGCCGTCGGGGCGGGGCACGGTGACGCGCGCGAGGCGGTGGCCGTCGGTCGCGGCGGCCTTGAGCACGGGCTGCGGATCATCCGACACGTGGAGGAAGATGCCATTCAGATAATAGCGCGTCTCCTCGGTCGAGATCGCGAATCGCGCCTTGTCGATGATCTGCTTGAGCGTCTCGGCCGGGAGCTCGAACGTCGTCGGCAGCTCGCCCTCGGCGATCACCGGGAAATCGTCGCGCGGCAGCGTCGCCAGGCTGAAGCGCGCGCGCCCCGCCACGATCGACATGCGGCCTTCGGCGGCGGAAAGCTCCACCTGCGCGCCTTCGGGCAGCTTGCGCGCGATGTCGAACAGGGTGTGCGCCGATACCGTCGTGGCGCCCGCCTGATCCACCGCGGCGGCGACGCTTTCGTCGATCTGCAGGTCGAGATCGGTCGCCATCAGCCTGAGTGTGCCGTCACCCTTCGCCTCGATCAGTACGTTCGACAGGATCGGGATGGTGTTGCGCCGCTCGACCACCGACTGGACGTGGCTCAAGCCCTTCAACAGAATGGCGCGTTCGATCGTGGCCTTCATCTGGTTCCCCCGGGGGTGTGCCCGTTGATCCCCCCGCACGCGCGGCCGGGGATGGATTTAGAGCCTTTCCTTAACGCAAAAAAGGGCCGGAGCAAGCGCCCCGGCCCTTCAAAATCGTCACGAAACGACGTGGCGACGATCAGAAACGCCAACCCACGCCGGCGACCACCTGGTGGCGATCGGTGTCGACGCTGAAATTGTTGGTGTTCCCGCCCTCGGCGAATTCGAGCCGGGCGTCGCCATAGTTCGAATAGCGATATTCGACCTTGGCATAGGCATTGCTGCCGATCTTCTGCTCGACGCCCGCGCCGAGGCGATAGCCGTCGAGATTGAAGTGATCGCCGGTTTCGCTGTCTTCGTCGCCGGCGATCAGATCGAGCCGCTGGTTGGTATACCCACCCTTGGCGTAGATCAGCGTCGCGGGCGTCGCCTTGAAGCCGGCGCGCACGCCCAGATACAGGTCGCGGCCCGCCTTGACGCGGCCGTAGCCCAGCGTGTCGGTATCGACCGTCTCGTTGGTCACCTTGCCGGTCGAGCCCGAAATCTCGCCTTCAGCGCCGATCACGGTCTTGCCGAAATCGACATCATAGCCGGCATCGATGCCGTAGAGCAGGCCATCGGCGGTCTGGTCGTCGCCGGCGATGTCCGAATCCTCGGTGCTGCCGGGACGGATGCCGTCATAGCCGGCGATCACGCCGATGCGCGGCCCCGTGAAGGTCGCGTCCTGCGCAAGCGCCGGGGTGGCGAACGCGCCGGTGGCGGTCGCAGCGGCGAAGGCGGTCAGAACTAGCTTACGCATAACAACTCCATTCAAATCTGCCCCGGGGGCTGGGGCGGAGGAGCAAATAGGTGGGCGCCCGCGAAGTTGCATTAACCTCAGATAAACGCGGAAATCCGTTGCTTTTGCGCCACACGGGCTTGAAAGAGGGGGGATGAATCCTATGCGCTCGGGCTCCCGATTCACCGCCTGTCAGGGCGAACCGGCATCCGGTGCCGGGCGCGGGCGACGTGGTTCCGCGATGGACCGTGCGTCGCGTGCGCTCGCCGCATGAACGTGCTGGCGATCTTGGTGGCCGCGCTCATGCTGGCGGGGCCGCAGGCGATCGGGATTTACGACGGTTGGGGCGCATTCCACGACGATGCGCGCTGTTATGCGATCGCCAAACCCATTGGCAGCGCGGCGGCGCGGACAGGCGCCCATGCGAGCATCGCCACCTGGCCGGGACGCGGCGTGCGCAACCAGTTCGGCGCGCAACTGAGCCGCGCGGTCCGCGCGGACGTGCCCGTGACGCTCGGCGTGGACGAGCGCCGCTTCGCGCTCGTCGCGCGGGGGACGCGCGTCTGGGCACCCGATCGCGAGACCGACGCGGCGATCGTCGGTGCGATGCGATCGGCGCGGAGCATGAGCATCGAGGGGGTGAGCGAGCGTGGACGCCCGTTCGCGGACGTCTACGCGCTGTCAGGCGCGGCCTCTGCGATCGACGCGGCGGCGCTGGCGTGCTTGAGGTAGAGACACGGCACCGCCCTCCAGCGCCATTCCAACGATGCTGCGCATCGCCGGAACCTTGGGCGTTTCCGCCCGCTCCCCCACCCCACCTCCCATTCAGCATAATGACTTGGGAGGTGGGGTGGGGGAGCGGGCTGGTGCCGTTTCCGCCTAAGCGGACGGAAAATGGTGCTGCCGGTGAGGATTGAACTCACGACCTCAGCCTTACCAAGGATGCGCTCTACCACTGAGCTACGGCAGCACGGGGCCCGGTCGGGAAGCGGCGCCTATGGCCGCGTGCCCCGGGGATTGTCAAGGTGCGCACGGAGACATAATCGCGAGGCCATGAGCGAAAAGGACGATCGCGCGGCGCGGCTCGCGCGGCAGTTGCGGGAGAACCTGCGCAAACGCAAGGCGCGGGCACGTGAAACGCAGGTCGATACGCCCGCATCGGCCGACCGGAACGATCGCGATCCGCCGGCGGATTGAGGCCGCTCAATCGACCCAGTCGCGCCGCAACGGCCGGACGGCGAGGGCCATCAGCAGCGCGGCGAGCAGGTAGAAGCCGAGACACAGGATCGCGGCGTTGCGCAGCGCATCCACGCCATAGGCGCCGGTGAACCGGTCCGAAAGCCAGCCCATCAGCATCGGGCCGATGCCAAGCCCGATCAGATTGTTGATCATCAGGAAGCTCGCACTCGCGGTCGCGCGCATCCGCGCCGGGACGAGGTGCTGGACGGCGTTGGTGACGGGCCCCAGCCACAGGATATTGAGCGCGTTGGGAATGAGGAGCAGCACCCATGAAGCGGCGGGCAGGGGGATCAGCAGGCCGGCGGCGAAGGTGGGCGCGGTGATCAGCCAGGCGATCGCGGGCAGACGCGCGTACCAGCTTCGGTCGGCGGTGCCGAGTTTGTCGGCGAGCCAGCCGCCCGCGAACACGCCCGCAGTGCCGCCGACGAGCAGCAGCGAGCCCATGAACTGGCCAGTGGTGATGAGGTCGAAGCCGAAGCTGCGCATCAGCACCGCGGGGGTCCAGAGCGCGAGGCCGTAGCCGCACAGCGAGCTGCATGCGGCGGCGAAGGCCATCAGCCAGAAGCTCGGCTTCTTGCCAAGCATCGGGAAAACGGCGCCGAACGGGGCGGGCTGCGACCCGGCGGTGGTGGGCTGGCGCGGTAGATCGCGCACCACGAGGATGAAGATCGGCGCGAGCACGATCCCTGCGATGCCCATCGTGACGAAGGCGGCGCGCCATTCGATCAGCGCGGCGATATAGGCGCCGAGCAATACGCCGCCCGCGAGCCCGATCGGGATGCCGAGCGAATAGATGGCGAGCGCGCGGGCGCGGCGCTCGGGCGGGAAATAATCGGCGATGAGGGCATAAGACGGCGCGACGCCGCCCGCCTCGCCGACGCCGACGCCGAGGCGGAAGACGAAGAAGTGCCAGAAGCTCGTGGCGAGGCCGCACAAGGCGGTGAAGCCGCTCCAGACGGTGAGCGCGCCGGCGATGACCCATGAGCGGCTGGTCTTGTCGGCGAGCAGCGCCAGCGGCACGGCGAGCACCGAATAGAGGATCGCGAAGGCAAGCCCCCCGATCGCGCCGAATTCGGCGTCGCTGAGCCCCAGATCAGCCTTGATCGGTTGCGCGAGGATGCCGAGGATCTGCCGATCGAGGAAATTGAACGTGTAGACGACGAGCAGCATCGCGAGCACGAGCCCGCGAGCGGGTGGGGCGCGGAGCGTCGTGGCGGTCACCGGTCCGCCCCGTTCATCCGATCCCGTTCGTGCTGAGCCTGTCGAAGCACCGCTTTCCTTTCGTGGAAGAAGAACGGCCCTTCGACAAGCTCAGGGCGAACGGGGTTGGTACAGCCGATATTCTGAACATGCCAGCGGGGGACCGTGCGTCGAACCGCCCTCGGCCGACGCTCAGAACTTCGCCCCCAGCGTCACGAACACCTGGCGCGGATTGCCGTAGAAGGCGGTCGCGACGCCTTCGAGGCCGAGCGTCGAGATGTGGCCGCCGGCGCCGTCGGACGCGAGATAATTGTAGCCCGAGGTGATGTAGCGCTTGTCGAGGATGTTCTTGGCGTGGAGCCCGATCGAATAGCGGTCGCCGTCGAGGCTGTAGACGAGATTGGCATCCCACAGCGCGTAGCCGGGCTGGTCGAGCCAGGGGATCGGCACCTCGAACTGATGCGTCAGGCTGCGGTAGGAGACTGTGGTCGAGGCATCGACCGCACCGTCGTTCCCCACCGGCACGTGCGCGCCGAGCGTGCCCGACAGCGTCCATTTGGGCGTGTTCTGGAAGGCGCGGCTGTCCGCCACGTCGTCGCCGAAGGCATCGATGAAGCGCTTGTATTTGGCGTCGATATAGCCCGCGGTCGCTCCGAGGTTGATCGACGAGCCGAGCCCGGCGAAATCCTCGGCGAGCACGGCGCTGCCCTCGAACTCGATGCCCTTGATCGTCGCCTTGCCGGCGTTCGAGGTGACGCCGACGAAGGTGTCGTTCACGCCGTCGCCGTCGCTGTCGGCGCCGACCGAGCCGGGGATCTGCACGTCCTTGTAGTCCGACCAGAAGCCGTCGACCGCGAAGGTCACGCGGCGGCCGAACAGCGCGGCTTTCCAGCCGATTTCATAGGTGTCGACGCTTTCGGGATCGAACGAGAGGAAGTCGTAGACCTCTGAGGGGCTCACAGTGCCGTCGCCGTTGAAATCGGGGGTCTTGGAGGCGTCGCCGCGCGGATCGAAGCCGCCGCCCTTGAAGCCTTCCGAATAGGAGGCATAGAGCAGGTGGTCGGGCGCGGGCTTGAAGCTCACCGACGCGCGCGGGGTGAAGCGGCGGAACATCGCCCGGCCGCGGAAATCGGTGGCGGGCGGGCCGAACGGCACCGCGACGCCGCCGAATTCGGGTGAGGCGCCGTAGAGCTTGTTCTGCTTGACGATGTGCGACTTGCGCTCGTCCCAGGTGTAGCGGCCGCCGAGCGAGATGCTGAGCCGGTCGGTCAGATCATAGGTGAAGTCGCCGTAGAAGGACGAGGTTTCGGTGCGGACATCGCCCGAGGTATAGGCGTTGAAGCCGGGCAGGCCGAGCCCGTCGCCGAGCAGCCCCAGGATGACGTCGAACGACGTCTGCGCGGTGGCGCCGAGATAATAATAGCCGACAATGCCGTGGAGCCGGTCGCCGTCGTAGAGGAGCTGGAATTCCTGGCTGGTCTGCTCGTTGCGATAGACCGCGGGCACGTCGACATCGACTACCGGGCGGCTGTCGAAGTCGATCGGGGTGTAGCTGGTGTCCTTGCGCCAGGCGCTGATGCTCTTGAACGTGAGCGCATCGGTGAGATGGGCCTCGGCGGTCATCGACAGCCCGCCCGCCTTCACGTCCTCGCGCGGCTTGGCGAGGCCGGCGGTGGTATCGTAGACGTTGTCGAGCACGGGATCGCCCGAAAACATGCCCGGGAACAGCGCATGGCCGTTGCGCGCGTTCGACTTGTCGTGGGTATAGTCGCCGGTCAGGCGGACGAAGAGGCCCTGATCGGGGCTTTCGAACTCGATCGTGCCGCGGCCGGCCCAGATGTCCTTGTTGTAATTCTCGATGCCGAGGTTGAGGTTGTCGCCGAAACCGCCGCGCGACAGCCGGGCGCCGGCGACGCCGACCCTGAGCAGCTCGCCGATCGGCGTCGAGGCGCTGATCACGCCGTCGGCCTGATCGTAGCTGCCGTAGGTGGCGCGGAGCTTGACCTCGACATGATCGGGCAGGCGCTTGGTCACATATTTGATCGCGCCGCCGATCGTGTTGCGGCCGTAGAGCGTGCCCTGCGGCCCGCGCAGCACCTCGATCCGCTCGACGTCGTAGATGTCGAGCACCGCGGCCTGCGGGCGATTGAGATAGACGTCGTCGAGATAGACGCCGATGCCGGCCTCGAACCCCGGCACCGGATCCTGCTGGCCGACGCCGCGGATGAAGGCGGTGAGCGTCGAATTGGTGCCGCGCGAGGGCTCGAGCGTGACGTTGGGGGTGGTCTCGGCGACCTCGGTGATGTCGATCGCGCCCTGCTTTTCGAGCTGCGCGCCGGTAAAGGCGGTGATCGCGACGGGCGTGTCGAGCAGGCGCTCGTCGCGGCGGCGCGCGGTGACCACGATGTCGCCGGCGCTTGCCTGATCGCCGGTATCGTTCGCTGCCTGCGCGGCCTGTTCGGTGCCGCCCATGTCCTGCGCGAAAGCGGGCACGGCGGAAAGCGCGGCGACGGTGAGGCCGACGACGGGCAAGGTGCGATAGCGGATACGATGCGACATGACGGGTTTCCCCTCCCTCGAAAAAGCGCACAGCTCTCAGGGTTGTGCGTCGATCGATCGCGCTATAATGAAACCTGAACCAACTTTCAACTTGGGAGGGGCCGGGACGGGATGACAATGGCGGGCAAGCGTGACCTTCCGGCAACAGCGACCGCGCGGCCGGCGTCCGATCCGGCCGCCGCACGACCAGCGCCCGGCAAACCGGCGCCCGATGCGGCGGCGAGCGCGGGCAAGGCGCCGCGCACCGAACGCGGGCGCCGCACCTTGCGCGCGCTGCTCGACGCGGCGGCGGCGGAGTTCGGCGACAAGGGCTTCCACGAGGGCTCGATCAGCGGGATCACGCGCCGGGCGGGCGTCGCGCTCGGGACGTTCTACACCTATTTCGACAGCAAGGATGCGATCTTCCGCGCGCTGGTGCGCGATATGTCGGGGCAGGTGCGCGACCGGGTGGCGCCGGTGCTGGCGAATGCCCCCGACCAGCTCGCGGCCGAGCGTGCGGGCTTGCTCGAATTCTTGGAGTTCGTGCGCGGGCACAAGGAAATCTACCGTATCATCGACGAGGCCGAGTTCGTCGATCCCGAGAGCTTCCGCACGCATTACGCGACGACCGCCGAGCGCATCGCGCAACGCCTGTCCGCGGCCGCCGGACGCGGCGAGGTGCGCGACGGCGTGGGCGACATCCACGCCTGGGCGATCATGGGGATGAACGTGTTCCTGGGATTGCGCTATGGCGTGTGGTCCGACGATCGGAGCGCCGCCGAGGTCGCCGACACGATCGCCGACCTGCTCGCCAACGGGCTCAAGCCGCGCTGAGGGCTTATTTGGGAATGCGCCTTCCAGCGCATCGCGGCACCGGCCCGCTCCCCCACCCGGCCACCCATCCAGCATGATCCTGTGGGTGGCCGGGTGGGGGAGTGGGCCGGCGCCGCCTCGGAAATCGCTCTTTCGCGATTTCCCGAACAGACTCTCAGCGCATTGCGAGCTCGGCCGTGCCGGCGAGACGGCATTCGCCCTTGAGCGTGTCGATCCAGCGATCGATCAGCGCCACGCCTTCCGCGTGCGTGAGGCTGCGGCCGGTTTCGGGCATCATCGCGCCGGGGTCGGTGCTCGCCATGCGGAAGGGCAGGATCGAGCCGTGCGCATCACCGGGCACGATGTCGAACGCGCGATCGCCCGCCCCCTTGCCCGCCGCGACCGGCGGCTTGCACACGCCGAGCGCGCGGGGATCGGCATTCTGCCGGTCGAGCCACAGGCCGGAGACGCGTGCGGGCCCCGTCGCCGAATGGCAATGCGCGCAATTGATGTCGAGATAGGCGCGCGCGCGGGCGTCGAGCGGCGCGGCGGCATCCTGCCAGGCCGCGTCCTGCGGCACGCCGGCATCGGGCAGGCCGGTGAGATAATGGAGCGCGGCCAGGCGGCGGAGCTGGTTGATCTCCCCGCCCGGGCCGGGGAAGGTCCGGTTGAGGTGCCGCGCCTTGAGCCCGATCGGCTCGAACGCCCGAGTGCGATGATCGGTGACGTGGCAGCCCGCGCACTGGTTGGCGTTGGGCACGGTGTAGACGAAATCGGTGCGTTTCGACCCGTCGATGAAGGTCAGCGGCACGGCGGCGCCCGCGCGCTGGAGCGTCGCCTCGGTCTGGTCGGCGTTCCACACATAGGGCAGCGCGACCCAGCCCTTTGCGCGGCGGACGAGCAGCCGCGTCTCGATCAGGCGGACATGCGCGAGATCGAGCCCGCCGACACCCGTCTGGTACGTCGCGGGCGTCATCTTGACGACCTCGGCGCTCGTGCCGGGTTCGGCCGCGGACGTGGGCACGGTGTAATAGAAGGTCTTGGTGACGATCGTGCCGACGGGAAAGGCGAAGGCGTTGACCGGATCGTAGGTCGCGCTCGCGCCCTTAGGCACGAAGACGGTGCGCCATTTCTGCGCGTAATCGCTGAACAGCGGCGTCGCGAGCTCGTAGGTCACCATCCCCGCGTGTGGCGTGATCCGGCCGTCGGATATCGTGAACAACCCCCAATCGGCGAGGTTCTCGGGATTGTCCTCGGCGTGGAAGGTCACGACGTCGGGCGCGCGTGAGCACGCCGCGACGAGCAGCAGGCCGAACAGGAAAGCGAGGAACCGGGTCACTTGGCCTTGGTCATCTCCGCGGGCAGCGCGATTTCGGGCAGGCGCGTGGCGGGGGCGCAATCGGCGGCCACGATCGCCGGGCCCTTGAACTGGTGCGGGCCGTCGACGTTGAGCAGCCTGGCGTCGCCGTTCTGCACGCAGATGCGCGCGTCGGCGACCTTGGGATCGACGAAGCCGTCCCACACCACGTCGGGCAGCTTGCCGCCGCCCAGCGCCATCAGCGGCTTGAACTGATCGGTGGGATCGTTGCCGCCGCCCGAGAAGCGGTTGTTCGCGACGTAGATGTTCTGCGGGTAGGGATCGTAGGCCGCGGTGCGCTTGCGCTGGGTGTCGAACCCGGTCGAGAAATAGCTCGAGATGATGACGTTCGCGGTCTTGTTGTCGGCGATCTCATTGTCGAAAATCTCGACATCGTCATTGGCGTTGATCACCACGCCCGAGCCCGCCGGCACCGAGGAGACCGCCGATCCCTTGGCGCCGAAATTGGCGTGGTTGTTGGCGACGATCTTGTTTCGGTACACGCGCGTCTTGCTGCCGGGCACGGGCAGATCGGGCATGTTGAAGACGAGGATGCCGCCGGTGTTGCCGGTGGTGGTGTTGCCGTAGACGTCCGCGCCCGTCGAATTCTCGATCTCGATCCCGGCGACATTGCCTTCGGCGCGGTTGTTGCGGACGATGATGTTGGACGATTGCCCGACGTAGATGCCCGCGTCCGACGCGCCTTTCACGACGCTGTCCTCGATCAGCACGTTCTCGACCTGCACCGGATAGAGGCCGTAAGCGCCGTTGTTCGTGCTCGGCCCGCCGGTCCATTCGGCGCGGACGCGACGCATGACCGCGTTTTTCGTGCCGTTGATCTTGAGCGCGTCGCCCTTGGTGTCCTCGAGCGCGATGTCCTGAAGCGTGAAATCGTCGCCGGTGACGAGCAGCCCCTCGGCGCCCGAATTCTGTTTGGCGAAGGAAAGCACGGTCTTGTCCATGCCGGCGCCCTTGATCGTGACGCCGCTCGCGGTGACCGACAGGCTGCGGGTAAGCGCATATTTGCCGGCCGGGATGGTGACGACGTCGCCGGGCTTGGCGTCGAGCAATTGCTGCTGAAGCTTCTGTTCGAAGCCCGGATCGATCACGAAGCCCTGGGCATCGGTCTTGGGCGCCTGGTGGCAGCCCGCCAGCATCAAGCCGCCGGCCAGCGCCAGCATCGTCACGTGCCGCATCATCCTCTCCCGCCGTTTTCGCGTTGCATATCGCAATCCGCCACGGGTGCGAAGGGCATTTTCGGCGTTTTGGTTCGAGCGGTTCGGCGGAGCGCGCTCAAAAATAGCGGAACAGGCTGGCAATCTGGTGATTTTCGAGTTCCGAGTTTGGCCGGTCAGCGAGTCTCGTCGCGCAGGGGGCGCGACAGCAGGTCGCCGATCACGTCGCGCACGCCGGCGCCGTCGAGCAGCGCACACACTGCCTCGGCAACCGGCATGTCGACTCCCACCTCGGCCGCCGCCTCGCACAGGACGGGCGCGGTGAAGGCGCCTTCGGCCACCGTCTTGCGGTCGGCGAGCAGGGCGGCGGCCGCCTTGCCCTGGCCGAGCCCGACGCCGAGCGAGAAGTTGCGCGAGCTCGTCGACGAGCAGGTAAGGACGAGATCGCCCAGCCCCGAAAGGCCCGCGAGCGTTTCGGCCCGTGCGCCGCGTGCCTGGCCGAAGCGCGTCATCTCGGCGAAGCCGCGTGCGATCAGCGCGGCGCGGGCGTTCTGACCGAGCCCCGCCCCCTCGACCACGCCGCACGCGATCGCGAGCACGTTCTTGACCGCGCCGCCGATCTCCGCGCCGATGACGTCGGACGAGGCATAGGGGCGGAAGGCGGGGCTCGCGAGACGCTCGGCGAGCCGCGTACGCAGCGCCGCATCCTCGCAGGCGAGCGTCACCGCGGCGGGCAGGCCGGCCGCGACCTCGTGCGCGAAGGTGGGCCCCGAGATCACTGCGATCGGCGCGTCGGGGGCAACCTCGCGCGCGACCTCGCTGATCAGCAGCCGCGTCTTCGCCTCGATCCCCTTGGCGCACAACACCAGCGGGGTGTCGCCGACCGGCGTTGCGGCGAGCGTTGCGCGGACATGCTGCGCGGGCGTGACGACGAGCAGCGCGTCCACGCCCGCCAGATCGTCGAGCGATCCGGTCGCGCGGATCGCGGGCGAGAGCGGGACGCCGGCGAGGAACGTCGTGTTCTCATGGGCGGCGTTGACCGCCTCGACGACCTCCGGCTCGCGCGCCCAGAGCAGAACCTCGCGCGCGCCCTGCGCCGCCACCTGCGCGAGCGCGGTGCCCCACGCGCCTGCCCCCAGCACGCCGATCTTCATGCCTTCACCCCCGCGCCGCGCGCCTTTTCCGCTGTCGGATCGAGCGGCCAGCGCGCGCGCGCCGGTGCGTCGAGCGGATCGGTCAATCCGGCGGCGAAGCGCTCGGCGCCGGCCCAGGCGATCATCGCCGCATTGTCGGTACACAGCCAGCCCGGCGGCGCGACGAAGCGCAAGCCATGCTCGGCCGCGAGGCTTTCGAGCGCGCCGCGCACCGCCGTGTTGGCGGCGACCCCGCCCGCGACGACGAGCGCGGTGGCGCCCTCGATCGCGGTGAGCGCGCGGGCGGTCCGATCGATCAGGCAATCGACGACCGCGGCCTGGAACGAGGCGGCGATGTCCTCGGCCGACCATCGTCCGGTTTCATGCGCGCGTACGACCGCGCTCTTGAGCCCGGCAAAGGAGAAATGCGGCTCGGCCGCGCCTTTGAGCGGGCGCGGCAGCGGCACGGCGGCGGGATCGCCCTTTGCCGCAGCGCGTTCGACTGCGGGGCCGCCGGGAAAGCCGAGCCCGAGGATCTTGGCGGTCTTGTCGAACGCCTCGCCCGCGGCGTCGTCGATCGTGGTCGCGAGCCGGCGATAGCGGCCGACGCCTTCGACGAAGAGCAGTTGGCAATGCCCGCCCGAGACGAGCAGCAGCAGATAGGGGAAATCGAGGCTGGGATCGGCGAGCCGCGGCGAGAGCGCATGGCCTTCGAGATGGTTGACCGCGATCAGCGGCTTGCCCGCCGCGTGCGCCAGCGCCTTGCCGGTGACGAGCCCCACCATCACCCCGCCGATCAGCCCGGGACCGGCGGTGGCGGCGATGGCATCGACCTCGGCGAGCGAGACTTGCGCTTCGGCAAGCGCCTGCTCGATCAGGGGCGCGAGAATATCGACGTGCGCGCGCGCGGCGATTTCGGGCACGACACCGCCATAGGGCCGATGCGCCGTCTCCTGCCCCGCGAGCCGATGCGCCACGATTGCACGGTCGCCGCGCACCAGCGCCGCGGCGGTCTCGTCGCACGAGGATTCGAGGCCGAGGATCAGCATGGCTTTTCTCTAGACGCGTGGCCCGCTAGCACAAGCTGCGATGACTTCCTTCCGGATCGGCACGCGCGGCTCGCCGCTGGCGCTCACCCAGGCGCGCATGGTGCGCGATGCGCTCGTCGCGACGCTCGGCTGGGCCGAGGACGACGTCGAGATCGTGCCGGTCAAGACCACGGGCGACCGCGTGCCGGATCGCGCGCTCGCCGAGATCGGCGGCAAGGCTCTGTGGACCAAGGAGCTCGATCGGGCGCTGCTCGATCGCGAGATCGATTGCGCGGTGCATTCGATGAAGGATGTCGAGACGGTCCGGCCGGCGAGTATCGCGATCGCGGCGATGCTGCCGCGCGCCGACGTGCGCGACCGGTTGATCGGTGCCGGCAGCATCGCCGACCTGCCTGTGGGCGCGACCGTGGGGACGAGCTCGCCGCGCCGGGCGGCGCAACTCCTGAATCTGCGGCCCGACCTCAAGACCAAATTGTTTCGCGGCAATGTCGATACGCGGCTGGCGAAGCTCGCGGCGGGCGAGGCCGATGCGACCCTGCTCGCGGCCGCGGGGCTGGAGCGGCTGGGGCGGCACGATCTGGGGGCGCCGATCGGGATCGACATCATGCTGCCCGCCCCGGCGCAGGGCGCGATCGGGATCGAGGTGCGTGCCGACGACGACCGGGTGCGAGCGGCTGTCGCGACGATCGACGATGCGGCGACCTCGACCTGCGTGCGGGCCGAGCGGGCGCTGCTCGCGGGCCTCGATGCGGATTGCCATTCGCCGGTTGCGGCGCTGGCGATGCTCGATGGCCGGCTGCGGATCGAGGCGGCGTTGTTCTCGACCGACGGGCGCGAGACGGTGACGGGCCGGATCGAGGGCGCGGCGGACGACGCGACGCTCGGGGCGCGGCTCGCCCTCGATCTGCTGAACCGCGCGCCGCCCGCGATCCGCGCGTTGTTTGCGGGGTGAGCCGGCCGGTCGTCGTGCTGCGGCCCGAACCGGGCAATACCGCGACCGCGGACGCGGTCGAGGCGCTGGGGTTGACGGCGATCCGGCTGCCGCTGTTCGCGGTCCGTGCCGTGGACTGGTCGCCGCCCGATCCGCGCGATTTCGATGCGCTGATTCTCACCAGCGCCAATGCCGTGCGGTTGGGCGGGGCTGGGCTCGATAGGTTCAAGAATTTGCCGGTCCACGCGGTGGGTGCCGCCACCGCACAGGCGGCGCAGGGGGCGGGGTTTTCGGTGGTCGCGGCGGGCGACAGCGACGGTGCGGCGCTGATGGCGGACGCCCAGCGCGCCGGTGTAGGCCGCGCGCTGCTTCTGGGCGGGCGCGAGCGCAAGCTCGAGGCGGGTGGAGCGATCCGGGCGGCGATCACTGTCTATGCCAGCGAACCGCGCGATCTCGCGCCGGACGCGCTGGCGGCGATCGAGGGGAGCGTGGTGCTCGTCCATTCGCCCAACGCCGCGCGTCGGCTCGATGCGCTGGCACGGGAAATCGACCGCGGCGCAGTACGAGTCGCGGCATTGAGCGCGGCGGTGGCGGCGGCGGTAGGCGAGGGTTGGGCGCAGGTCGAGGCGGCGCCGGCGCCGAACGACGCGGCGCTGCTCGCGCTGGCGCATGCGCTGGCCGATTGACCGCGCCCACCAGCACGGGGATAAGGCGGGCATGAGCCGCGACTATGTGCCTCTCGACGAGACGCCCGACCGCCGGATCGGGCTGCGCACGCTGGGGATCGTCGGGATCGTCGCGTTCCTGATCGGCGCGATCGCGATCGGCTATGCCATCAAGAATTACGGCCATTGGTTTGAGGGCCAGCCGGCGCCCGCCAAGCCTCGGTCGCAGCAGGCGGCGCAAATGCCCGCGGACGATGCCGCGCCCGCGCCCGCATCGGCGACGAGCACCGACCTCAATTCGCTCAACGCGCGCGAAGCGGCGCTCGCGGCGCGGCTCGCCGATCTCGAGGCGCGCGCGGCGACGATCGACACCAAGGCCGAACAGGCGAGCGGCAATGCCTCGCGCGCCGAGGGGATGCTGGTCGCCTTCGCGGCGCGGCGCGCGCTCGATCGCGGGCTCGGGCTCGGCTATATCGAGGGGCAGTTGCGCCAGCGCTTCGGCGCGACCCAGCCGCGTGCGGTGGCGACGATCATCCAGGCCTCGCGCAACCCGGTGACCGCCGACGACCTGCGGCTCGGCCTGTCGACAATCGGCAACGATCTGGTGAGCGGCAGCGACGGCCGGGGCTGGTTCGAACGGTTCGGCGACGAGCTGTCGAGCCTCGTCGTGATCCACAAGGAAGGCATGCTCTCGTCGCGGCCGTCGGACCGGCTGGCGCGCGCGCGCCACCTGCTCGAAGGCGGGCAGGTCGAGGGCGCGCTCGACGAGGTGCGCAAGCTGCCCGGCGCGCCGCGTGCCGATCGCTGGATCGCCGCGGCGCAGCGCTATGTCGATGCCCGCCGCGCGCTCGACGTGATCGAGACCGCCGCGATCCTAGGGCAGAGCGGGCCGGCGGTTCCCACCGTCGGCGCCTCTGCCACGACCGTGCAGCCGCAAGCGGACGTTCCGGCGCTGCCCGTCGCCGAACCCGATACCGCCACCGCCAACGCGCAATAGGCGCTATACTGCGTCCGCCGGGGCGTGGGCACAGAAGCGGTCGGAATCGATCTCGATCTGCAACGTCGCGTGCGCGATCCCGAAGCGCGTGTGGAGCATCGCCTGCGCATCGGCGAGGAAGCTGTCGCCGGGATGGCCGGCGGGCATCACGAGATGCGCGGTGAGTACCGTCTCGGTCGTGCTCATCGACCAGATGTGGAGATCGTGCGTCGCCGCGACCCCAGGCAGATCGCCGAGCGCGACCCCGACCGCGTCGTAATCGACCCCGCGCGGCACGGCGGCGAGTGACATCTCGACCGATTCGCGAAGCAGTCCCCAAGTCTGCCAGAAGATCACCACGGCGATGACGAGGCTGGTGACGGGATCGATCCAGCCGATCCCGGTCCGCCAGATGACGAGCCCGGCGACCACCACGCCCGCGGACACCGCCGCGTCGGCGAGCATGTGGAGGAAGGCGCCGCGGATGTTGATGTCGCCCTTGCGGCCCTGCACGAAAAGCAAGGCGGTGGCGCCGTTGACGAGGATGCCGACCGCCGCGACGATCGAGACGGTCGCGCCCGCGACATGGGGCGGATCGGCGAACCGCTGGATCGCCTCGAGCACGATCGCACCCAGCGCCACGAGCAGCAGCACGGCATTGGCGAGCGCCGCGAGGATCGACGAGCCGCGCAGGCCATAGGTGAAGCGCTTCGACGGCGGCGCCTTGGCGAGCGCGGCCCCGCCCCAGGCGATCGCGAGTCCCAGCACGTCTGACAGATTGTGCCCGGCATCGGCGAGCAGCGCGACCGAATCGGCAAGAAAGCCGTAGCCCGCCTCGATCGCGACGAAGCCGATGTTGAGCGCGATGCCGATCGCAAAGGCGCGATCGAAGCTTGCCGGCGCGTGGGTATGGCTGTGGTCGTGGCCGTGCGCATGATCGTGGCTCATGCGTAGATCGCTAGCATTGCGGGACCGCGAGATACTAGGACACGACTTGGCCGCGCAAAACCGCCAAACGGATCGGTGAAGTGGACAAAGTGGAGAGCGTCGCAGGGTTTCTTCGCGGCGTTCGGAAAGAATGGTCGGCGGAAGCGGTCGAAAGAGGGAAGCGCAGGTCGCATCGCCTGCGATCAGAACAGATTCGGCCCGTGTAGGACAGCCAAAATCACACCGGCTCGAGCAGGCGATCGGCCTGCGCGCGCGCTTCGGGGGTGATCTCGGCGCCGGAGAGCATGCGCGCGATCTCCTCGCGGCGCGCGGTCTCGTCGAGCGCGCGAACGTCGGTGCGGGTCACGATGCCGTCGTGGCTCTTGGCGATCAGCAAATGCCGGCCCCCGCGTGCCGCGACCTGGGGGCTGTGGGTGACGACGAGTACCTGCGCGCCCTCCGCGAGCCGGGCCAGCCGCTCGCCGATCGCGCTCGCCACCGCGCCGCCGACGCCGCGGTCGATCTCGTCGAACACCATCGTCGCCGCCGCGCCTTCCTCGGCAAGCGCGACCTTGAGCGCGAGGATGAAGCGCGACAATTCGCCGCCCGAAGCGATGCGGATCAGCCCGCCGAACGGTGCGCCGGGATTGGTCGAGACCTCGAACTCGACGCGGTCGCGGCCCGCAGGGGACCATTGCTCGGGCGGCAATGTCGATGTCGCGGTGCGGAAGCGCGCGGCGTCGAGCTTGAGCGGCGCGAGCTCGGCCATGACGGCGGCGTCGAGGCGCGCGGCCGCCTCGTGGCGAGCGTCCGACAGCGATTCGGCCGCCGCGGTGTAAGCCTCTGCCGCCTCCGCGGCCTCACGCTCCAGCCGGGCGATGCCCTCGCCGCCGCTTTCGATTCGGTCGAGCCGGGCGGCCAGCTCCTCGGCGAGCGCCGGGAGATCGTCGGGCTGGACGCGGTGCTTGCGCGCGAGCGCGCGCAGATCGAACAGGCGCGTCTCATCGGCGTCGAGCTGCGCAGGATCGACGGCGAGCGCGCCGGCCGCCTCGTCGACCTTGTCCTGCGCGGCGGCGCCTTCGATGATCGCGCGGTCGAGCGCGGCGAGTGCTTCGGCGAGCGCCTCGTGGTCCTCAGCGATGCGTTCGAGGATGCGCGCGGCCTGGCGCAGCCGGGCGAGCCCGCCCTCGGCACCGTCGAGCAGGTCGGCGACCGCCTGCAGGTCGCCGGCGATCTTCTCGCCACGCTGCATCGTCGCGCGCCGCGCCGCGAGCGCTTCCTCCTCGCCCGGTTCGGGCGCGAGCGCCCGCAATTCGGCGACGGCGTGGGCGAGGAAATCGTGGTCGCGCGCGGCCGCCTCCTGCTCGGCGCGGGCCTCGGCGAGCGTGTCGTCGGCGGCGCGCCAGGCGCGATAAGCGTCGGCGACGGGGGCGAGATCGATCCGGCCGAAGGCGTCGAGCAGGTCGCGGTGCCCACGCGGGTTGAGCAGGCCGCGATCGTCGTGCTGGCCGTGGATCTCGACCAGATGCGTGCCGAGATCGCGCAACAACCCGGCCGAGACCGGCGAATCGTTGACGAAGGCGCGACTGCCGCCGTCGGCCTTGACGATGCGGCGGATCATCAGCGGCTCGCCGGAATCGATGTCGATCCCGTTCTCGGCGAGGATCGCGTCGATGCCCGGCGGGGCTGCGAAGCTCGCGGTGACGACGGCCTGCGCGGCGCCGCTGCGCACCAGCCCCGAATCGGCGCGCGCGCCGAGCGCGAGGCCCAGCGCGTCGAGCAGGATCGACTTGCCCGCGCCGGTTTCGCCGGTGAGCACGCCGAGGCCGGGCTCGAAATCGAGGTCGAGCGCCTCGATCAGCACGACATCGCGGATCGAGAGCGCACTCAGCATGGCGCGCGCCGTCGATCGGTCATGGCTGCGATCAGGGGCCGTTGCCGGTCGGGACCGAGCCGGCGGTGTCGGCGCCGGTGGTGGGCGTGGCGCCCGTGCCGCCGTCGTCGTCGGGGGTCGGCAGCTTGTCCGGAATCGGCGATTCGCCGGGCGCGGTCGAGGTGCCGGGTGCGCCCGGCTCGATCACCTGGCCCGGGGTGGCGGCGGCGATGGCCTTGGGCGGATGCTTCTGCATCAGTTCGTAGGCGTGCTCGTACCAGTCGCTGCCGACATAATTGGCGCCGAGCACGGCCGCGGTCTTTTCCGCCTCCTGCGGCATGCCGAGCGCGAGATAGCATTCGGTGAGCCGCATCAGCGCCTCGGGCGCGTGCGTCGTCGTCTGGTATTCGTCGACCACGCGGCGGAAGCGCAAGGTCGCCGCCAGCCATTGCCCGCGCGTCTGGTAGAATCGGCCGATCTCCATCTCCTTGCCCGCGAGGTGATCGCGCACGAGATCGATCTTGAGCCGCGCGTCGGCGGCGTAGCGCGTGTTGGGATAGCGGCGCGTGAGCTCGCCCAGCGCGTCGAGCGCCTGCTGGGTGATCTTCTGGTCGCGCGTCACGTCCGAGATCTGCTCGTAATAATCGAGCGCGACGAGATAATAAGCGTAGGGCGCGTCGGGGCTGCCCGGATGGATCGAGATGAAGCGCTGCGCCGCCTGCAGCGAATTGGTGTAGTCGCGATCGAGATAATAGCTGAACGCGCTCATCAGCTGCGCGCGGCGCGCCCAGACCGAATAGGGATGCTGGCGCTCGACCTCGGCGAAAAGCTGCGCGGCCTGCTTGTACTGATCGCGATCGAGCCGCTCGCGCGCGGCGGTGTAGAGCGTGCCCACGTCGCGCGCGACATAGGGGATGTCCGCCTTCGTCTTGTTGCGCGCGCAGCCGGCGATGGGAAGCGCGAGCGCGGCGATCATCGTCAGCGCGAGCGGGCGGGCGAGCGCCCGGCGATACGGGGGGATACGCATGGTTGCGGTTCTTAGCCGAGGGAGCCCCAGCCGAACAACGCTTTTTCGCCCGGGTGAGATCGGCGCCGGCCCGACGCCGCGACCATCGATCGCGGAGCCGCTGGCGGGGCCCCGGCGTTGAGGCTATCGCATCTGCCGATACCCGCATCACCGGAGGAAACCTCATGCCCGCCACCCTGCTCGCCACCCGCCGCGTCGAGAAGCCCTGGGGGCGCCACAATTTGTGGCCGGGTTTCCCCGATCCCGCGCCTGCGGGCGAGCCGGTGGGCGAGGTGTGGTTCCAGACGCCGGGTGACGACAATCCCGACCTGCTGATCAAATATCTGTTCACCAGCGAAAAGCTGTCGGTGCAGGTCCATCCCGACGACGCGGCGGCGCGCAAGGCGGGGTATCCGCGCGGCAAGGACGAGGCGTGGCTGATCCTCGCCGCCGAGCCCGATTCGACGATCGCGCTGGGCACCAGGCGCCCGGTGGGGCGCGAGGAGCTGCGCGAGGCGGCGCTCGACGGGTCGATCGAGGAATTGCTCGACTGGAAGCCGGTCAAGGCCGGCGACTTCTATTATTCGCCCGCGGGCACGGTGCATGCGATCGGCGCGGGGATCACGCTGATCGAGGTCCAGCAGAATGTCGACCTCACCTATCGCCTCTACGATTACGGCCGGCCGCGCGAATTGCATCTCGACGCGGGGCTGGCGGTGAGCGTGGGCACGCCCTTCGTCGCGCAGGCCGCGCCGGGCAAGGTGTCGCCCGACCGCACGATCCTGGCCGAAGGGCCCAAGTTCGTGCTCGAACGCTGGCCCGCGGGGCACCGCAAGGTGACGCTGCCCGACGGGCTGACCGGCTGGCTGGTGCCGGTGACGGGCGAGGGCGTGGCCGACGGCGTCGCGTTCCGCGCGGGCGAGTGCGCGACGGTGACGGGAACCGCCGAGATCGAGATCGCGGAAGGCGGCGACGTGCTGTTCGCCTATCCGGGCGACGAGCGGATTTGACATTCACCTGATCCTCCCGCGCAAGGGGAAGGGGAACCATCGCGAAGCGATGGTGGGGGGTGTTCTCCTCACGATGGCGCGACACCCCTCCGTCAGTCGCTGGCGCGACCGCCACCTC
Source organism: Sphingomonas sp. (assembly GCA_035538935.1). Classification (GTDB taxonomy): domain Bacteria; phylum Pseudomonadota; class Alphaproteobacteria; order Sphingomonadales; family Sphingomonadaceae; genus Sphingomonas. The sequence continues at coordinate 366,641 of DATLJH010000022.1, read as the reverse complement.
CCCTTGCAGGGGAGGATGAAATTCGTGCCCTACCCCTTGCCGACTTCGGTGACGCTGCCGGCGAATTCCTCGAAATCGCGGGCTTCGCGGAAATCCTTGTAGACGCTCGCGAAACGGATGTAGGCGACCGAATCGAGGCCCTTGAGGCCCTCCATCACCAGCTCGCCGATGCGCTGCGAGGGCACTTCGCCGTCGCCGAGCGTCTCGAGCTGGCGCTGGATGCCCGAGACCAGCTTCTCGATCTGCACCGCGCCGATCGGGCGCTTGCGGCACGCGGTCGAGACCGAGCGGACGAGCTTGTCGCGCTCGAACGGTTCGCGGCGGTCGTCACTCTTGAGGACGACGAGGTCGCGCAGCTGGATGCGCTCGAAGGTCGTGAAGCGCGCCGCGCACGCCTCGCACTGGCGCCGCCGCCGGATCGCCGCCCCGTCCTCGGTGGGGCGGCTGTCCTTCACCTGGCTCGCTTCATGGCCGCAGAACGGGCAGCGCATTATCTTGCGTCCTGCCGGACGAGCGGGCCGGTGCCGCCGGCGCGGAAGCGCCGCGAATCAGCGCGCCGCAAACTAACCATAAATCGGGAAGCGCTCGCACAGCGCGCGGACGCGTTCGCGGACGTTTGCTTCCACCTGCGCGTCGCCCGCCTCGCCGTTCTTGCGCAGGCCGTCGAGCACGTCGGCGACCATGTTGCCGATCTCGCGGAATTCGGCGGTGCCGAAGCCGCGCGTGGTGCCCGCGGGGCTGCCGACGCGGATGCCGCTGGTCTTGACCGGGGGCAGCGGATCGTTGGGGATGCCGTTCTTGTTGCAGGTGATCGCCGAGCGCTCGAGCGCCTCGTCGGCATCGCGCCCCGTGACGCCGAGCGGGGTGAGGTCGACCAGCGCTAGGTGCGTGTCGGTGCCGCCCGAGACGAGGTTGGCGCCGCGTTCCTTGAGCGTCGCCGCGAGCACCTTGGCGTTCTCGACCACGGCGGCGATGTAGCTCTTGTATTCGGGGCGCAGCGCCTCGCCGAACGCGACCGCCTTGGCGGCGATGACGTGCATCAGCGGGCCGCCCTGAAGGCCCGGGAACACCGCCGAATTAATCTTCTTGGCGATCGCCTCGTCGTCGGTGAGCACCATGCCGCCGCGGGGGCCGCGCAGCGTCTTGTGCGTCGTGGTGGTGACGACGTGCGCATGGCCGAAGGGCGTGGGATGATGGCCGCTGGCGACGAGGCCGGCGAAGTGCGCCATGTCGACCATGAAGGTCGCGCCCACTTCGTCCGCGATCGCGCGGAACTTCGCGAAATCGATGATGCGCGGATAGGCCGAGCCGCCGGCGATGATCAGCGTCGGCTTGTGCTCCCTGGCCAGCCGCGCGACCTGATCGAAGTCGATCAGGTGCGTCTCGGGATCGACACCGTACGGGACCGCGTTAAACCACTTGCCCGACATCGCGGCGCGCGCGCCGTGGGTCAGGTGGCCGCCCGCGTCGAGGCTGAGGCCCATGATCGTGTCGCCGGGCCTGGTCAGCGCCAGCATCACCGCGCCGTTCGCCTGCGCGCCCGAATGCGGCTGGACGTTGGCGAAGCCGCAATTGAAGATCTGCCTGGCGCGGTCGATCGCGAGCTGCTCGACCTCGTCCGAGGGTGCGCAGCCCTGATAATAGCGCTTGCCGGGATAGCCCTCGGCATATTTGTTGGTGAAGACCGAGCCCTGCGCCTCGAGCACCGCCCTGGAGACGATGTTCTCGCTCGCGATCAGCTCGATCTGGTGACGCTCGCGCTCGAGTTCGTGGGCGACGCCGGCGAACACCGCGGGATCAGCGTCTGCGAGGCCGCGCGTGAAGAAGCCGGTGGGCTGCACGTCGGCAAGATGGCTGGGGTTGGTGCTCATGCGGATTCCTTGGCAGTCTCTGGGGTGGAGAGCTTGTCGACGCGGGTGCGGTGGCGGCCGCCCGCGAAATCGGTCTCGAGGAAACGGGTGATGCACGCACGCGCCATCTCCTCGCCGATCAGGCGGGCGCCGAGCGCGATGACGTTGGCGTCGTTATGCTCGCGAGCCAGCGCGGCCGACAGCGGTTCGTTGACGAGCGCGCAGCGGCATGCCGGATTGCGGTTGACCGCGATGCTGATGCCGATGCCCGAACCGCACAAGGCGACGCCGTACTCGGCTTCGCCCGCCGCGATCGCGGTTGCGAGTCGGTAACCGTAATCGGGGTAATCGACGCTGGCGGGGCCGTGCGTGCCCAGATCGACCACGTCGTGGTTTTCGCGCAGCCAGGCTGTCAGGGCCTCCTTGAGCGCGAAGGCGGCGTGATCGGACGCGATGGCGATGCGCATGGCGGCGCCTTTCGGTTGTGGGAACGCGCGCTCTTTAGAAGAGGCGCGCGGCAAACGCCACAGCAGAAGCGCTATCGACGGCGCAACATTCGCAAAAGGACAGGCGCGTGCGTCAGGCGGCGGCGCGCAGCTCCAGCCGGTCCCAGATCTCGACCAGCGCCGATACCAGATCGCGCATCATCGTCTCGTCGTGCGTCGGCCCGGGCGTGAAGCGCAGCCGCTCGGTGCCGCGCGGTACAGTGGGGTAGTTGATCGGCTGGACGTAGACGCCGTATTCGGCGAGCAGGACGTCGCTGATCTTCTTGGCCTTGACAGGATCGCCGACGAGCAGCGGCACGATGTGCGTCGCCGATCCCATCACCGGCAGCCCCGCCTCGCGCATCATCGCCTTGAGCGTCGCGGCAGCGGCCTGCTGGCCGTCGCGTTCGACCGACGAGGCCTTGAGGTGGCGGACGCTCGCCAGTGCGCCGGCGACCAGCACCGGCGACAGCGAGGTGGTGAAGATGAAGCCCGGCGCATAGCTGCGGATCACGTCGATCACGGTCTTGTCGGCGGCGATGTAGCCGCCCATCACCCCGAACGCCTTGCCGAGCGTGCCCTCGATCACGGTGAGGCGATGCGCTTGCGCCTCGCGTTCCGAAACGCCGCCGCCGCGGGGCCCGTACATGCCGACCGCATGTACTTCGTCGAGGTAGGTGAGCGCGTTGTATTTGTCGGCGAGGTCGCAGATCGCGGCGATCGGCGCGATGTCTGCGTCCATCGAATAGACGCTCTCGAACGCGATCAGCTTTGGGGTCGCTGGATCGGCCTCTGCCAGCAATTCCTCCAGATGCGCGAGATCGTTGTGGCGGAAGATGCGCTTCTCGCAGCCCGAATGGCGGATGCCGGCGATCATCGAGGCATGATTCATTTCATCGGAGAAAACGATCATGCCCGGGAACAGCTTGGCGAGCGTCGACAGCGTCGCTTCGTTCGAGACATAGCCCGAGGTGAAGAGCAGCGCCGCTTCCTTGCCGTGGAGATCGGCGAGCTCGGCCTCGAGATCGATGTGATAATGCGTGTTGCCGCCGATGTTGCGCGTGCCGCCCGAACCCGCGCCGACATCGTGCAGCGCCTCTTCCATCGCCGCGATCACCGCGGGATGCTGCCCCATCGAGAGATAGTCGTTCGAGCACCATACCGTGATCGGCTTCGGCCCGTTGTGCCCGGCGAAGCAGCGCGCATTGGGAAAGGCGCCCTTGTTGCGCAGGATATCGATGAAGACGCGATAGCGCCCCTCGGCGTGCAACCGGTCGATTGCCTGCGTGAAGACACGCGAATAATCGACGGCGGGCGGGATCGAATCCTGGCTCATATCGTCCCCCTACCGCTGCAAGCCGCGGAATTCCAGAGGACAACGCGGAATTCCAGAGGACAACTTGTCCAAGCCCAAGTCGATGACGGTGTGCGCCCGATCTGGTATAGATGCTTGCCACGACTCCCCGATGGCGAGTCGCGGCGCACCGCGGCTTGAGGAGCGCCCCATGAACATGATCGATCATCGCGCCTATTTCTCGCGCCGAGCGGCGCAGGAACGCCGTCTTGCCGCGGCCGCCGCCGATTGCGCCGCGCGCCATGCGCATCGCGAGATGGCGCGGCATTATGCCGATCTCGCGCTCGAAACGCCGGCCTTCGAATGGCCGGTTCAAAGCGATTCGATGGCGTCCAGCCCACGCGCCGCGAGTGCGGGGACGAGGGGCTCGACCGAGGAGTCGTGGCCCGTGAAGACGGCGATCCCGGTGCGCGAGGCGGGCCATTCCTGACCCCGGGTGAGCGCGACGATGCGCCGCGCGATTCCCGCGCTGCCGTCGATGAAGCGCACCCGATGCGGCGCCGCGGCTTCGAGTTCGGGCACGAGCAGCGGGAAGTGCGTGCAGGCGTTGACGACCACGTCGATCGCGTCGCCACCCGGCTGGTCGAACAGCCCGGCAAGCGCGGCGCGCATTTCCGCCGGATCGATGACCAAACCGCGCAATTTGGCTTCGGCAAGCTCGACCAGCGCAGCCGAACCGTGGCGCAGCACCGTGCAATCGGCGGCGAAGCGCGCCGCGAGATCGTCGACATAAGGCTGGCGCACCGTCGCCTCGGTGCCGAGCACACCGATGACGCGCGTCTCGCTCAGCGCGGCAGCGGGCTTGATCGCCGGCACGGTGCCGACGATGGGCAGGTCGAGCGCGGCGCGCACGCTCGCCAGCGCAATCGTCGAGGCGGTGTTGCAGGCGATCACGATCAGCCGCGGGCGGTAGCGCTCGGCGAGTCGCCCGAGCAAGGCGGGCACCCGCGCATCGATCTCGCGCTCGGTCTTGGTGCCGTAGGGAAAGCCTGCCGAGTCGGCGACGTAGACCCAGGCCGCTTCAGGCAGCAGGGCGCGCGCGGCATCGAGCACCGAGAGCCCGCCGACGCCCGAATCGAACACCAGGATCGGCCGCTCGTCCGCCATATCGCGCGCTCCTATCGCAGTGGTAACGGCGACGCCAGCAAAAGGGGCAGTAAACTTGACTCAGATTGTTGCGCCTCGCCAACCATCGGCTATGATCCGGGTGAAAGGGGCTCACTTTGACGCCTGACCTTCTCTGGGTCGCGCCTGCCGGGGCTTTGCTGCTCGGCTATGCGCTGGGATCGATCCCGTTCGGGCTGCTGCTGACGCGGCTGGCAGGCGCGGGCGACCTGCGCGCGATCGGATCGGGCAATATCGGCGCCACCAACGTGCTGCGCACCGGCCACAAGGGGCTGGCGGCGGCGACCCTGCTGCTCGATCTCGCCAAGGGCTGGGCAGCCGTCACGATCGCGGCGGCGGCATTCCCCGGCGACGGGCCGCTTGCTGCTGCGGGTGCGTTCTTCGGCCATTGCTACCCGATCTGGCTGGGCTTTCGCGGCGGCAAGGGCGTCGCGACGCTGATGGGGATCGTGCTCGCGCTGCATTGGCCGTGCGCAATCGTCTATGCATTGGTGTGGCTGGGGTTGCTCGCGGGGCTGCGCATCTCTTCGGTCGCGGGCATCGCCGCGGCGATCAGCGCGCCGGTGAGCGCGGCGCTGTTCGGCCGGTTCGATCTCGTGTTGCTGCTGCTCGCGCTTGCGCTGGTCGTGGTGTGGAAGCACCGCGCGAATATCGGCCGTCTGCTCGACGGCACCGAGCCGCGCGTCGGCCGCGCGCGTGGCTGACGCCGCGCGCGTTGCGCGGCTTCGCCTTCTCCGCACACCCCGAATCGGGCCCGTCACCTATCGCCAGTTGATCGCGCGCTTCGGCGATGCCGAAGCGGCGCTTGTCGCACTGCCCGATCTCGCCGGCCGCGGCGGGGGGAGCGCGCCCGCCATTCCCGATGCGCGGACGATCGAGCGCGAGATCGCGCGGGTCGAAAAATCAGGCGCGGCCTATCTGTTCCTCGACGACCCCGCCTATCCGCCGCTGCTCGCCGAACTCGACGATGCGCCCGCGGCGCTGACGTGGCGCGGCGACCTGGCGCTCGCCGCGCGCATCACCGTGGCGATGGTCGGCGCGCGCAATGCGTCTGCTGCCGCGTGCCGCTTCGCGCGGCAGCTTGCGAGCGAGCTCGTGCGCGAGGACGTGACGGTGATTTCGGGGCTGGCGCGCGGGATCGACACTGCCGCGCATCTGGGGGCGCTCGACGGCGGCACGATCGCGGTGATCGCGGGCGGAATCGATGTCGCCTATCCGCCCGAAAATGGCGCGCTACAGGAACGGATCGCCGCCGAGGGCCTGCTGATCGCCGAACAGCCGCCGGGCACCGAGCCGCGCGCGCGCCATTTCCCTTATCGCAACCGCATCATCGCCGGGCTCGGGCTCGGCACCGTCGTGGTCGAGGCGGCACCGCGATCGGGCTCGCTGATCACCGCGCGGCTGGCGGGCGAGGCAGGACGCGAGGTGATGGCGGTGCCCGGCAGCCCGCTCGATCCGCGCGCGCAAGGGTGCAACGGCCTGATCCGCGACGGCGCGACCCTGGTGCAGTCGGCGGCCGACATCCTGGAAACGATCCGCCCGATCGACGCGCGCATGGTGCGATCGCCGGGCAGCAGCTTCGCGCCAGCGCCGCCGGAGGATGCGAGCGATGCCGAGCGCCGCACGATCATCGACCTGCTCGGGCCGGTGCCGGTCGCGGTGGACGAGATCGTGCGCCAATCCGCCCTGTCGCCCGCGGCGGTGCAGACGGTGCTGCTCGAGCTGGAGCTGGCGGGACGGCTCGAACGCCACGCGGGCGGGCGGGTGAGTTCATTGTGACCGTCACCCCAGCGCAAGCTGGGGTCTCGCAATTCGGAGAGATGCCAGATTCAGAGAGATGCCGGCGTTCGCCGGCATGTCGAAGCAATGATGCCCCTTGATCCTGCGGCCGCTTGACGACATCTCGCGCTGCCAACCATCCTCGCGCGCATACACGAGAGAGACCGGACCAACGCATGCAACTCGTCATCGTCGAATCGCCGGCCAAGGCCAAAACGATCGAAAAATATCTGGGCGGCGATTATCGCGTCCTCGCCTCCTACGGCCATGTCCGCGACCTGCCCGCCAAGGACGGCTCGGTCGATCCCGAGCACGGCTTCGCGATGGAATGGGAGAATTACGCCGACAAGGCGAAGCAATTGAAGGCCATTGCCGACGAGGCGAAGAAGGCCGACCGGCTGATCCTTGCGACCGATCCCGACCGCGAGGGCGAGGCGATCTCGTGGCACGTGCAGGAAGTGCTCGCCAAGCGCAAGGCGCTGCCCGCGCAGGTCGAGCGCGTGACCTTCAACGCGATCACCAAAAAGGCGGTGACCGATGCCATGGCGCACCCGCGCGGGCTCGATACCGATCTGATCGATGCCTATCGGGCGCGCCGCGCGCTCGATTATCTGGTGGGCTTCACGCTGTCGCCGGTGCTCTGGCGCAAGCTGCCGGGGGCGAAATCGGCGGGCCGCGTGCAATCGGTGGCGCTGCGCCTGATCGTCGAGCGCGAGCGCGAAATCGAGAGCTTCGTTGCGCAGGAATATTGGTCGATCACCGCGCATCTGGAGGCCGACGGGCAGGGCTTCGACGCGCGGCTGGTGCGCTGGAACGGCGATAAGATCGATCGGCTGACGATCGGGAATGAAGCCGACGCGATGGCCGCGAAGCAGGCAGTGCTCGACGGTAATTTCACGGTCGAGCGCGTCGAGACCAAGCCCGCGACGCGCAACCCGCCGCCGCCCTTCACCACCTCGACGCTCCAGCAGGAGGCGGCGCGCAAGCTGGGCTTTTCGGCGAGCCACACGATGCGGATCGCGCAGGGCCTCTACGAGGACGGCGCGATCACCTACATGCGCACCGACGGCGTGCAGATGGACGGCAGCGCGATTTCGGCGGCGCGGCATGCGGTCGCCGATCGCTACGACGCCAGCTACGTGCCCGACAAGCCGCGCCAGTACCAGACCAAGGCCAAGAACGCGCAGGAAGCGCACGAGGCGATCCGGCCCACCGATTTCGGCAGGGACCGCGCGGGCTCGGGCGATCATGCGCGGCTCTACGACCTGATCTGGAAGCGCGCGCTGGCAAGCCAGATGGCCTCGGCGCGGATGGAGCGCACCACGGTCGAGCTTGCCGACGGGACGGGGCGGACCGCGCTGCGGGCCACCGGGCAGGTCGTGCTCTTCCCGGGCTATCTCGCGCTGTATGAGGAAGGTCAGGACGACAGCCAGGATGAAGACGGTAAGCGCCTGCCCCGGCTGCGCGAGGGCGACAAGCCGGCGAAGAAGGGTGTCGATGCCGAGCAGCATTTCACCCAGCCGCCGCCACGCTTCTCCGAGGCGTCGCTGGTAAAGCGCCTCGAGGAGTTGGGGATCGGGCGGCCGTCGACCTATGCCTCGATCATCCAGGTGCTCAAGGACCGTGCCTATGTCCGCGTCGAGAAGAACCGCTTCTTCGCCGAGGAATCGGGGCGATTGCTGACCGCGTTCCTCGAACGCTTCTTCGAGAAATACGTCGCCTACGATTTCACTGCGGAGCTCGAGGAGGAGCTCGACGACGTCTCGGGCGGGCGCGCGGCGTGGCAGAAGGTGCTGGAAGCCTTCTGGCGCGACTTCAAGCCGCGCACCAGCGAAGTGATGGAGTTCAAGCCCTCCGAAGTGACGGCGGCGCTCGACGCGTTCCTCGAACCCTATCTCTTCCCCGCCAACGCCGACGGCAGCGACCCGCGGCTGTGCCCCAATTGCGGCGAGGGGCGGCTGAGCTTGCGCGGGGGTCGCTACGGCGCGTTCGTCGCCTGCTCGAACTATCCCGAGTGCAAATATACCCGCGCCTTCGCGCAGCCCGGCGGGCTCGGCGCGGAGGACACCAGCCCTGAGACGCTCGGCACCGATCCCGAGACGGGGTTGCCGGTCGAGCGCAAATCGGGGCGGTTCGGGCCGTACATCCAGCTCGGCGAGGGCAAGGAGGCGAAGCGCGCGTCGATCCCCAAGGATCTGCCGGGCGAGCTCGATCTCGAATGGGCGCTCAAGCTGCTGAGCCTGCCGCGCGCGATCGGCAACCACCCCGAAACCGGGCAGCCGATCGAGGCGGCGATCGGCCGCTATGGGCCGTATCTGAAGCATGACGGCAAATATGCGCGGCTGGGCTCGACCGCCGAGGTGTTCGAGACGGGCATGAACGCCGCGGTGGTGAAGCTCGCCGAGGCAGCGGCGAACGGCGGTCGGCCGCAGCGCGGCAGCCGCGAGCCGCTGAAGGTGCTGGGCAAGCACCCGCGCACCGAGGCCGAGATCAGGCTGATGGAAGGCCGCTACGGCGCCTATGTCACCGACGGAACGACCAACGCGACCTTGCCCAAGTCGGTCGAGAAGGATGCGCTGACGCTCGAGGAGGCGGCGCAGCTGATCGATGCGCGTGCGGCCGCCGGACCGGCGAAGAAGGGGCGCAAGGCCGCGAAGAAGCCGGCCGCGAAGAAAGCGCCGGCGAAGAAGAAGGATGCGCCCAAGAAGGCTGCGGCGGAATAATTCCCCTCCCGCTTGCGGGAGGGGTTAGAGGAGGGTCTGTATCAGACCTTCCCGCCGACATGCCCTCCCGCGGAGCGGGAGGGGAGATTTACGCCGCGCGGCTCACCGTCGCGCCGAGCCATGCGCGCGCCTGGCGCTGGGCTTCGGCGATCTCGCGCGCGCTCATGTCCTCGGCGATCTCGGCGCGGCACATCTGCGCCTCCTCGATGCCGTGGACGGCCGCGAGGTTGAACCATTTGTGCGCTTCGATCAGGTCGATCGTCTCGCCCCCGGTGCCGGTCGAATAGAAGATGCCGAGATCGAAGCACGCGTTGCTGTCGCCGCGCGCGGCGTCGCGCAACCGGCTCTCGACCAGGAATTTCGCCGTCTTCAGGCTGTTGGCCATGATGGAACCCCCCAAGAATTGCCACCCTGTCGGGCAATCTGGCGGGAGGGTTTCAACAAATGGTTAACGCAGTTAACCCTGTTTGGAGAGCTGATATGAGAGCGGGCCGGTGCCGCGACAGGATTCAGCAACGCTGAATCCGTCAAGCCAAATCCGGCTCGACAGCGACATTGTCGATCAGCCGCGTGCCGCCGATCCGCGCCGCGGCGAGCACGCGCAGCGGGCGGGCGAGATCGGTCGAGGGCTGCAGCGTCTCGGCATCGACCACGGCGACGTAATCGATCTGCTCGTAGCCGGCGGCGAGCATCATCTCGCGCGCGGCGACGAGCGCGTCCTCGGCATCGGCGCCGCGCCCGATCGCACGCGCTGCGACGCCGAGCGCACGCGGCAGCGCCACCGCGCGGGTGCGGTCGTCGTCATGCAGATAGGCGTTGCGCGAGGAGAGCGCGAGGCCGTCGTCGTCGCGCTGGATGGGAACGCTGACGATCTCCACGCCCATGTCGAGATCGGCAACCATGCGCCGGATCACCGCAAGCTGCTGGAAATCCTTCTCGCCGAACAACGCGACCCTGGGGCGGACCTGGTTGAAGAGCTTGGCGACGATCGTCGCGACGCCGTCGAAATGGCCCGGCCGCGCGGCGCCGTCGAGCACCTCGCTGACACCCGAGACGCTGACGTTGGTGGCGAAGCCCGCCGGGTACATGGTCTCGACGCCGGGCATCCACAGCAGGTCGATCCCCGCCTGCTTCAACAGGCGGGCGTCGGCCGCCTCGCGCCGGGGATAGCGATCGAGATCCTCGCCCGCACCGAACTGCTTCGGGTTGACGAAGATCGACACCACGATCCGCTCGGCGAGCGGCTTGGCGGCCTCGACCAGCGCCATGTGCCCGGCATGGAGCGCCCCCATCGTCGGCACCAGCGCGACGCGCTCGCCGGCGCGCGCATAGGCGGCCAGCGTGTCGCCGAGCGCGGGGAGGTCACGGATCGTCAGCACGCGTCACTATCCTTCGACAAGATCGGGCCGGCCTTCTATGGGGAGCTATCCGATCGATCAACACAGGGCGTGCAGGGTTTGTCCGACGGGCGCGAAAAGACACACATCATCGTGTTCGCCAACGAGAAGGGCGGCACCGGCAAATCGACCACGGCGGTGCATGTCGCGATCGCGCTCGCGGCCAAGGGCGCGCGGGTCGCGGCGTTCGACCTCGACCATCGCCAGCGGACCACCGGGCGCTATCTCGACAATCGTGCGGCGACGATGAAGCGCACCGGTCGCCCGCTGCCGATACCCGTCCACGAGACGCATGACGGGGTCAGCGAGGACAGGTTCGAGGAGGTCTATGCCCGCCTCGCCGCCGATGCCGATTATCTCGTCATCGACACGCCCGGCCGCGACGATCATTTCGCGCGCCTTTCGGCCACGCGTGCGGACACGCTGGTGACGCCGATGAACGACAGCTTCGTCGATTTCGACCTGATCGGGCAGGTCGACCCGGACACGTACAAGGTGACGCGGCCGAGTTTCTATTCGGAGCTGATCTGGGACGCGCGCAAGGCCCGCGCCAAGACCGACGGCTCGACGATCGACTGGGTGGTGCTCCGCAACCGGCTCCAGCATATCGAGGCGCGCAACATGCGCCGCGTATCGGAGGCGATGGGGCAGCTCGCCAAGCGCGTGGGCTTTCGCGTCATCCCGGGGCTGGGCGAGCGCGTGATCTATCGCGAGCTGTTCCCCAAGGGGCTGACGATGCTCGATTCGAAGGATTTCGGCGAGATGGGATTCTCCCACGTCGCCGCGCGGCAGGAATTGCGCGAGATGATGGCGAGCCTCGCGCTGCCCGAGCCGACCATCCCGATGTTCGCGACCGCCTGAGGACGCGCGCGTGATCGTCAAGCTCCTGATCGCGTTAGGGATCGCCTGGCTCGGCTGGCGCTGGTGGAAGGGCCTGGGACAGCGCAAGCCCGCGCGCCCGTTCGCGCCGCTGCTCGACGACGCCGAGGCGCGCGCGGTGCTCGGCGTCGGCGTGGCAGCCGACGAGCAGGAAATCCGCGCCGCGCATCGCCGGCTGATGGCCGCCGTCCATCCCGATCGCGGCGGCTCGGCCGATCTCGCGCGGCGCATCAACGTGGCGCGCGACACCTTGCTCAAGCGCGGCGATTGAACTTTATCGCCGCTGGCCGATTTGGCGAAGGGTCCGACCAGAGGGAGTTTCCATGACGCACCGTTTCGATCCCACCAGCCTTCGCGAATACGACATCCGCGGCATCGTCGGAAAGACGCTCGGTCCTGCCGATGCGACCGCGATCGGACGCGGCTTTGCGACGTGCGTGCGCCGCGCGGGCGGGCGGCGCGTGGCGGTGGGCTACGACGGACGGGTCTCGTCGCCCGAGCTCGAAACGGCGCTGGTCGAGGGGCTCACGGCCTCGGGCGTCGACGTGATCCGCATCGGCATGGGGCCGACCCCGATGCTTTACTACGCCGAAGCGACGCTAGAAGTGGATGGCGGCATCCAGATAACCGGCAGCCACAATCCCGCCGAGTATAACGGCTTCAAGATGGTGTTGCAGCACAAGCCGTTTTTCGGCGAGGACATCCAGAAACTGGGCCGGATGGCGGCCGAAGCCGATTGGGACGACGGCGCCGGCGCGGTCTCCAGCGTCGACATCGTCGACGATTATGTCGAGCGGCTGATGGTCGGCTATGCGGGCGGCGCCTACCGGATCGGCTGGGACACGGGCAACGGCGCCGCCGGCCCGGTGATCGAGAAGCTGGTCAAGCTGCTGCCGGGTGAGCACCATACGCTCTTCACCGAAGTGGATGGTCATTTCCCCAATCATCATCCCGATCCCACCGAAGAGAAGAACCTGGCGGACCTGAAGAAGCTCGTCGCCGAGAAGAAGCTCGATTTCGGACTGGCCTTCGACGGCGACGGCGACCGGATCGGCGCGATCGACGGTGAAGGCCGCGTGATCTGGGGCGATCAGCTTCTCTCCATTCTGGCGGAACCTGTGCTGAAGGAAGAGCCGGGTGCTGTGATCATCGCCGACGTCAAGGCGAGCCAGATGCTCTACGACCGGATCGCCGAGCTCGGCGGCACGCCGCTGATGTGGAAGACCGGGCACAGCCTGATCAAGACCAAGATGCGCGAGACCGGGGCGCCGCTTGCGGGCGAGATGAGCGGGCACATCTTTTTCGCGCACGATTATTATGGGTTCGACGACGCGCAATATGCCGCCGTGCGGCTGATTCGCGCGGTGCATATGATCGGCAAGCCGCTGACGCAGCTCCGGGGCGAGATGCCCAACCTCGTCAATACGCCCGAGATGCGCTTCCAGGTGGACGAATCGCGCAAGTTCAGAATCGTCGACGAAGTGCTCGACCGGCTCGAGGCCGAGGGCGCCGAAGTCAATCGCACCGACGGCGCGCGGGTCAACACCCCCGACGGCTGGTGGCTGCTGCGCGCGTCGAACACGCAGGACGTGCTCGTTGCGCGCGCCGAATCGCACAGCCAGGAAGGGCTCGACCGGCTGGTCGCGCAGATCGATGCGCAGCTCGCGAAGAGCGGCGTCGAGCGCGATCCGCAGGCGGGGCATTGAGCCAACCTCCCTCTCTGCGGTCGGCGGGGAGGGAAAATGGTGGCAATCGCGCGCCGAAACGCCCATTTTGGCGCTCATGTCTTCCCCCCAGATCATTCGTGTCGTCGATCTCGAAACCACCGGATCGGCGCCGCCCACGCATGGCGTGTGCGAAATCGGCTGGCAGGACGTGGCGCTCGGCGCGGACGGGCGCTGGGAACTCGAGGGCGAGGGCGGCGCGATCCTCGTCAATCCCGGCCGGCCGCTGCCGCCGATCACGCAGGCCGTGCATCATATCCTGGAGGAACAGGTCGCCGATGCGCCCTGGTGGCACGATGTCGCGCGTCAGGTGCTTGATCCCTGGCCGCGCCGGCTCGCGCTTGCCGCGCACCGGGCGGATTTCGAGCAGCAATTCTGCACCCCGCCGCTGACCCATGGCGCCGACTGGATCTGCACCTGGAAATGCGCGCTGCGGCTCTGGCCCGATTCGCCCAGCTTCTCGAACCAGGTGCTGCGCTATTGGCGCCGACCCGAAGGGCTGGTGCATGAGCGTGGACTGCCTGCGCACCGCGCCTTTCCCGATGCCTATGTGACCGCGCACCATCTGCGCGACATGCTCAACGAGGCGAGCGTCGCGCAATTGCTCGAATGGTCGCGCCTGCCGGGGCTGCTGCCGCGCGTGCGCAGCGGGCCGAATCGCGGCAAGGATTGGCGCGAGGTCGATGACGAGGTGGTCGAGGGCTTCGCGCGCGATCGCGATCCCGACGTGCGCTACACCGCTGAGCAGGAGCTCGTGCGGCGCCACGGCGGCGGTGCGGTGGGCCGACAGACGCTGCAGGGCGCGCTGCTTTAAGGCTCGTTTTCAGCTTCGCTGAATCGGCACCGGCCTCCAATGTGCCCCAAGCGCCCGCGCTCGTGGATGGCTGGATGCCGGAACCTGCCTGCGCAGGGGCAGGCAAGTCGGGCATGACGGCGCTGGAGTCGCTTATTCCGCGGGCTTGCGGAACTTGTAGATGAACTGATCGGTGTGCCCGCGCACCTTGGGATCGAACACCTTGAGCGTGTGGTCGTCTTGCGCGTTCGCGAGCACCGGGCTCTCGCCGACGAACTCGAAGCCCGCGGCGGTGACCTGACTCTTGACGATCGCGGGGTCGATCCGGTGCAGCGTGTCGGTATCGCGCAGCCCCGATCCGGCCTCGGCGGCATGATCGATCACGATATAGGTGCCGCCGGGCTTGAGCGCGGCGAACACGCGCTTGTCGAACGCCGCCAGCGCGTCGGCGCCGCCGTTATTGGCGATGTCGTGATAGTTCTGGACGGTCCAGAACAGGTCGGCATCGGCGGGTAGCGGCTGATCGGGGGCCAGCGTTTCGGCGGTGACGTTGGCGAGGTTTTTCGCCTTGAGGTCGGTCAGGCTCTGCGGAATCTTGTCGCCCGTGCCCGGCCAGATCGCATAGACCTTGCCCTCGGGCCCGACGATACCGGTGAAGATGCGCGTCCAATAGCCGCTGCCGGGGATGTAATCGATCACCGTGTCGCCGGCCTTGACGCCAGAAAATTCGAGCGCGGCCGCCGCTTGCCGGCGCGCGTCGTCGCCCGCCTGATCGGCACGGGCGGGATCGGCGAGCGCCTGCGTGATGGCATCGGCCGACGTCGGCGCGGCCGTGTTCTGCGGGGCGGCGGCGTTCGCGGCGTCGGCGACGGCCTGCTCCGAACAGGCGCCGAGCGCGAGCGCCGCGCTCATGGTCACGGCGGTGATGATCGACAGTTTCATGGGGCCTCTCCTCCCTTGTGATCAGACGTCCAGATTGGCGACGCTCAGCGCATTCTCCTGGATGAACTCGCGGCGCGGCTCGACGACGTCGCCCATCAGGCGGGTAAAGATCTCGTCGGCGACGTCGGCCTGCTGGATCGCGACGCGGAGCATCGAGCGGTTGGCGGGATCGAGCGTGGTTTCCCACAATTGCTCGGCGTTCATCTCGCCCAGCCCCTTGTAGCGTTGGATCGCCAGCCCCTTGCGGCCCGCGGCGAGGATCGCGTCGAGCAATTGGCTCGGCCGCGCGACCAGGCTCTCGCCCTTGCCGACGGTGACGCTCTCGCTGTCGTCCTCGTCTTCACTCGTCTCGACTGTAGCCGTGCCCGCACGGACCAGCTTGGCGGCCTGCGCGTAGCTATCAGCCTGCTCAGCGGCGAGGCCGTGGAGCTTGCGCGCCTCGGCCGAGACGATGAAGCTCGCCTCGACGATGTGATGATCGGTGACGCCGCGCCACAGCCGCTCGAAATGATAGCCGCCCTCTTCGCTGAGGCTGACGGTCCAGCGCGCTTCCTCGTCGCCCTGGTCGAGCCGGCGGGCGACTTCCGCCGCGCGGCCCAGCCGGTCGTCGCGTGAGGCCATCGGATCGAGCGCGCCGGCCATCGCCAGCGCTTCGATGATCACCGGATCGTAGCGGCGCGGCACGTAGCGCATCAGTGTCCGCATCCGCCGCGCGTGGTTGACGAGCTGGCGCAAATCCTCGCCCGAACGCGCGCCGCCGCTGGTCTCCAGCATCGTCGCGGCGACGCCGTTCTCGACCAGATATTCGTCGAGCGCGGCATCGTCCTTGAGGTAGACTTCGCTGCGCCCGCGGGTCGCTTTGTAGAGCGGCGGCTGGGCGATATAGAGGTGCCCGTTCTCGATGATCTCGGGCATCTGGCGGTAGAAAAAGGTCAGCAGCAGCGTGCGGATGTGCGCGCCGTCGACATCGGCGTCGGTCATGATGACGATCTTGTGGTAGCGCAATTTCTCGACGTTGAAATCGTCGCGGCCGATGCCGGTGCCCATAGCCTGAATTAGGGTGCCGATCTCCTTCGACGACAGCATGCGATCGAATCGCGCGCGCTCGACGTTCAAAATCTTGCCGCGCAACGGGAGGATCGCCTGGAAGTGGCGGTCACGGCCCTGCTTGGCCGAGCCGCCCGCCGAATCGCCCTCGACGAGAAACAGCTCGGACTTGGCCGGATCGCGCTCCTGGCAATCGGCGAGCTTGCCGGGGAGGCTGGCGATATCCATCACGCCCTTGCGGCGCGTCAGATCGCGCGCCTTGCGGGCGGCCTCGCGCGCGGCGGCGGCGTCGATGATCTTCTGGACGACCATCTTGGCGAAGGCCGGATTCTCCTCGAGCCATTCGGCCAGTTTGTCGGCCATCAGGCTTTCCATCGGCTGGCGCACTTCGGACGAAACCAGCTTGTCCTTGGTCTGCGACGAGAACTTCGGATCGGGCAGCTTGACCGAGACGATCGCCGACAGGCCTTCGCGCATGTCGTCGCCGGTGAGGTTGACCTTCTCCTTCTTGAGCAGCCCCGATTTGTCCGCATAGGCGTTGAGCGTGCGCGTGAGGGCGGCGCGGAACGCGGCGATGTGCGTGCCGCCGTCGCGCTGCGGGATGTTGTTGGTGAAGGCGAGGACGTTCTCGTAATAGGAGTCGTTCCATTCGAGCGCGACCTCGATGCCTATATCGTCGCGCTGGCCGGTGATCGCAATCGGATCGGGGAACAGCGGCTGCTTGTTGCGGTCGAGCCACTTCACGAACGCGGCGATGCCGCCCTCGTAGAACAGCTCAATCTCCTTGCGCTCCTCGTGCCGCTCGTCGGCGAGGACGATGCGCACGCCGGAATTGAGGAAGGCAAGCTCGCGATAGCGGTGTTCGAGCTTCTCGAAATCGAACTCGGTGATCTTGAAGGTCTCGTGGCTCGGCAGGAAGGTGACGCGGGTGCCCTTGCGGTCGGTCTTTCCGACGACCTTCAGGGGCGCGACCGCGTCGCCATGCTCGAAGCGCATGTAATGCTCCTCGCCATCGCGCCAGATGGTGAGATCAAGATAGTCGCTGAGCGCGTTGACCACGCTGACGCCGACGCCGTGCAGCCCGCCCGACACCTTGTAGGCATTGTCGTTCGAGGTGTTGTCGAACTTTCCGCCGGCATGGAGCTGCGTCATGATGACCTCGGCCGCCGAGACGCCCTCTTCCTTGTGGATGCCGGTCGGGATGCCGCGGCCGTTGTCGTCGACCGACACCGAGCCGTCGGGGTTGAGCGTGATCAGAATCCGGTCGCAATGCCCGGCGAGCGCCTCGTCGATCGCGTTGTCGGAAACCTCGAACACCATGTGGTGGAGGCCCGATCCGTCGTCGGTGTCGCCGATATACATGCCCGGCCGCTTGCGCACGGCGTCGAGGCCCTTCAGCACCTTGATCGATTCGGCGCCGTAGTCATTCTGCTTGGGGGTGTCGCTCATACCCAGCATATAGGGATTCGCAGCCCGAAACGAAAGCGAAATGGGCCGATTCGCCCGGCCGGTGGGCCCGAGTCGAGGAGAGTACGCGATGATGTCCCTTCTGGCGCTGGCGCTGATGGCGGCGCCGCAGCAAATGCCCGATTATCCCAACCTGCCCGCCGATCTCGCCGCAGCGGCGAAGGCGTTCGATATGGCGCAGGTGACGGGCGACGGCGCCGCGCTCGAGCGGCTGCTCGCCGACGATTATCTGCTGATCAATTCGAGCGACGAGACCGAGACCAAGGCCGATTTCATCCGCGATTACACCGCGCCTGGCTTCAGCTTCGCACCGTTCACGATCGATCATTATGTGGAGCGTGTGTGGGATAAAGGCGCGGTGCTGGGCGGCGTGGTCGATGCGAAGGGCACCAGCGACGGCAAGCCTTATGCGGTGCGGCTGCGCTTCGTCGATATCTGGGCCAAGCGCGATGGGCGCTGGCAGGTGATCTTCACCCAGGCGCGGCACGTGCCCGCGCCCAAATAGGTCATTCCCGGGGTTCTAGCGCGCGGGCGAGCGGCCGGCGGACGACGAGGATGATCAGCGCGCCCGCGATGCCGATCGCGGCGTCGAGCAGCCAGAAGGCGACCGGCCCCATCGGCTCGTAGAAGCTGCCGACCCAGCCCATCGCGACCGATCCCGCGAACAGCGACAGGAAGGCGCCGCCCATCAACGTCGCGTTGACCTTGGGCGGTGCCGCCTGCGAGACGAGGGCGAGCAGCGTCGGCCAGAAATAGAGGAAGGCGACCCCCATCCCGGCAAAGGGCAGCACCGCGACCAGCGCGGGCACCTTGCCCGGCAAATAGAGCGCGGAGGCGAGCGCGAACAGCGCCGCCGAGGCGCCCGCGAGCGCCGAGCCGATGCCGATCTTGGCGACGTCGCCCGGCTCGCGGCCGCGCTTCGCCTGCCAGCGCCATAACGCGACCAGCGGCGGCACCGCGATGATGCTGACGAAGGCGTCGATCGAGTTGAACCACGAGGCGGGAATGGCGCCGAGCGGGGTGGCGAGCGAGGCGTGCTCGTCCGCCCAGAGGATGCCGACATTCCAGATCATCGGATAGGCGATGTTGGGGAGCACGGTGAGCGCGATCACCGCGATCAGCAGCCAGGTGCGGCGTGTCTCGACAGGCGTCATCGGCGGATGGACGACGCGCTCCGCCGGACCGCCATCGGCCGGAAGATAGCGGACGCCGGCAAGGTAGGTCAGCATCGCGACGATCATGAACCCGCCCGCCGTGCCGAAGCCGATGTGCCAGCCATAGGTCGCCGCGAGCAGCCCGCAGACGATCGGCCCGGCGACCGCGCCGACGTTGATGCCGGCCGAAAAAATCGTGTAGCCTTGCGTTCGGCGCGATTCCTCCGCGGCCGGATAGAGCCGCCCGACCTGCGCCGAGATGTTGCCCTTGAGCGCGCCCGATCCGAGAATGAGCAGCAGCAGTGCAAGGAGGAAGGTGGCGTCGAACGCCATCGCGATATGGCCCGCGCACAGCAGGGCGGCGCCCAGGATCACGGTGTTGCGCGTGCCCAGCCAGCGGTCGGCGACGAACCCGCCGATGATCGGAGTGAAATAGACGAGCCCCGAATACCAGCCGAAGATGATCGACGCGAGCGCCTGGTCGGACACGCCCGGCCCGAGCCCGAGCACCCCGCGCAGCGCGGGCAACCCCGTGACGTGCTCGACATGGCCGGGCAGGAAGAGCTGCTGGACCATGTAGAGCACGACCAGCGAGGTCATGCCGTAATAGGAAAAGCGCTCCCAGGCCTCGGTGAAGGCCAGAAAGGCGAGCCCCTTGGGATGACCGAAAAAGGCGCGGTCGTTCTGGTCCGGCAAAGTGATCCCCGTCTCCGTTCGTTTCGAGCCTAGTCGAGAAACGCTATGCGGCGCACCAGAAAACGCTTCTCGACGTCGCTCGAAGCGAACGGACGAGGGTTGCTCCCCCATGATCCGCCGCTAGGCTCCGCCGCCTGACAGCGAGGGAGAGCGGGCTTGGCGATCGAGGAACTGGAGGCGCTGCCGGCGACCGAACACCGCATTCCGCCGCAGGGCGAATTTCTCGGCCACCCGATCGGGCTCTATTACATCGCCTTCACCGAAGCCTGGGAGCGCTTCAGCTATTACGGCATGCAGGCGCTGCTGGTGCTCTACATGGTCAAGCAGCTGCTGCTCCCCGGCCATGTCGACAATATCGCCGCCTTCGTGCCGTTCCGATCGGCGCTCGAAAGCGTCTACGGGCCGCTCGACATCCAGCCGCTCTCCTCCGCGATCTTCGGGCTCTACACCAGCCTCGTCTACCTGACCCCGATCGCCGGCGGACTGGTCGCCGACCGGCTGCTCGGCAAGACGCGCACGATCGTGGTCGGCGCGTTGCTGATGGCGGCGGGCCATTTCCTGATGGCGTTCGACGTCTCGTTCCTGTTCGCGCTGTTGTGCCTCGTGCTCGGTGTCGGCTGCTTCAAGGGCAATCTCGCGAGCCAGGTGGGCGATCTCTATCCGCAGGCCGATCTGCGCCGCGCCGACGCCTTCCAAATCTATTATATCGGGATCAACGCCGGGGTGATCATCGCGCCGCTGGTGTGCGGCACGCTGGGCGAGAAGGTCGGCTGGCACTGGGGGTTCGGTGCCGCAGGCGTGGGGATGCTGATCGGCCTCACCATCTATCTCGCGGGGAGGAAATACCTGCCTTCGGGTGCGGTGACGCCCAAAGCCGAACGCGCCGTGGCGCCCAAGCCGAAGCTCAGCCCGCGCGAAGTGAAGGCGATCATCCTGCTGCTGCTTCTGATTCCGGTGCTCGCGGTGGGCTCGATCGGCAATCAGGAGTTGTTCAATGCCTATTTGATATGGGCGGACCGCAGCTACGATCTCGTCTTCTTCGGCACCAAACTGCCGACAACCTGGCTCGTCACGCTCGATTCGGTGGTGTCGGTGAGCTTCCTCGTCGGCGCGGTCGCCTTCTGGCGCTGGTGGGCGACGCGGTTCAGGGAGCCCGACGAAATCACCAAATGCGCGATCGGTTTCCTGTTGTCGTCGAGCGCGTTCGTGGTGCTCGCGATCGCCGCGGCGCACGCGGCGGCGACGGGCACCAAGGTGGGGCTCGGCGTCGCGCTGGTCGTCCACGTCCTCAACGCGATGGGGTTCGCCAACGTCTTTCCCGTCAGCCTCGCGCTCTATGCGCGCGCTGCGCCGCCGCGCTTCTCGGCGACGATGCTCGGGGTCTATTATCTGTTCCTGTTCGGGGCGAACACGCTGGTCGGCTGGGTCGGCGGCTGGCTGGAGACGATGCCGCCGCTCCATTTCTGGGGGCTGCACGCAGCGATGGTCGCGGGTGCGGGCGTGGTGTTCCTGATCGTCAAGCTGCTGTTCGGCCGCATCCTGGTGCCCGACAACGAAGAGGCGCCGGGGATCGCGCCGGGGCATGAGGCGGAGGTGACGCACCCCGTCTGAGCCGTGTCGCGAACCAGTTAGACGCGTAGTCGATCTGCTTGAATCATCGCCCTGCTTTGACGCGTGCTCCTGTTGCCGGCGGTGCGAAGTGGAGAAAGTGGAGCGCGTCGCAGGATTTTGCCCGGGATGCGCCCGCAACGCCCCGGGATGGCGACCGGGACGCGACACCGACGCGACAGCGTGGCGACATGGACGCGACAGCGAGGTGACACCGACGCGGCACGGACGCGACACCCATGCACCACCCATGCGCCCGGCGGGCGCCGCCGGCGCGACACTCGCGCACCGCAATCGCGCCGCTGCCGGGATCGAGCAACGCGGCGAGCGCGATATGAGAGCCGTCCTGTTCCATCTCACAGAGTAGAGCATAAAACGAACGTGTAGGACAGGGATTCCAGGCCCTAGGGCGTCTGGCGCTCTTCGGCGGCGCGTTCCTTGTTTTCGCGCTTGGCGCTGCGGGCATGCTGGGCGTAGCAGCCGGTCGCGCCGCCGATGCCCACGGTCGTGCAGCTGCCGATGCCCGAGCCGCCGGCTTCGAGCGTGGCTTCGTTGCGCTTGACCCAGCTTTCGTTCTCGGGCGTGACCTTCAGCTCGCGCAATTCCTTGGGGATGCGAAACTGCTCGTCGGCATCGCGGCGCTTGCACACCACGATCTCGTTGCCGTTGGTGTCGGTCGGGCATTTCTGGTTGCCGTAGATCACCAGCACGCCGTTCTGCGGCGCGTTCTGCGCGGCCGCCGGCGTCGCCGCCGCGAAACCGCCGCCGACGATCAGGGCCAGTCCCATGCCGATCGTTCGAGCCTTCATTCGTCCACTCCTTTGGCCGCCATCAACGCATGAACCGCCGGACTTGTCCATGCGCTGAACGCGATCAGATGCGCTTCGCCGTCGCGATCGCGACCCGGCAGCCCAGCCGGATCAGGCCGCTCAGCAGCGGATAGGCGGGCGCGCGTTCCGCCCCGCTCGCAAGCGCGGTGTCGCGATGTTCGAGCTCCTCGGCCTGGAATTCGGCGATCGCCTCCGACAGCTCGGGATTGTCGTCGCCGAGCTCCACGAGCTGTTCGGCATAATGACTGTCGATCTCGGTTTCGACCGCCGCGGTGCAGGCCATCGCGGCTTCGGGGCCGATCGCCGCAGTCACGGCGCCGAGCGCGAAGCCGGCGACGTTCCAGAAGGGCTGGAGCACGGTGGGCCGCACGCCGCGCCGCGCGATCAGGGCGTCGAAGAACGCCTGGTGGCGATCCTCCTGCGCGGCCATGCCGGCGATCGATCGCGCCATCGGATGCCGGTCGCCCATCACCGCGAGCTGGCCCGCATAGATGCGCGTCGCACCATATTCGCCCGCCTGATCGACCCGGATCATCGAATCGATCGCGCGTTTCCGATCGCCCGGCTTCCAGCTCATATCCTGGGCCTCCGCTGGCCCATCAGGACGATGATCAGCGCCGCCCCCGCGAGCGAGAACAAGGCGTTGAATCCGGCGAGCGAGATGCCGAACAGCGTCCATTGCGCGGTATCGCAGCGCACCAGCGGCGCATTCATGATCTGCGCGAGCACGTCGCTGCCGGTGCCCGAGAAGGTCGCGGTGCAGGCCGTCGCCCCGGCCCACCAATGATATTCGACCCCGGCATGGTAGACGCCGATCAATCCGCTGAGCGCGATCGCGGCGGCGGCGAGGCCCACGAGCCAGCGCTGGTTGACGCGACCCGGCACGCCGAAGGCGAGCAACGCGAGCACGATCGCCGCATAATGCGGCCAGCGCTGCCAGTGGCACATCTCGCACGGATAGAGGCCGAAGAAGAGCTGCCCGATCCACGCCCCGCCCACCAATGCGGCGGGAAGCAGCAGTGCGATCCAGCGCGCGGGATGGAAATAGGTTTCACCCATCGCCCGGCATCAGTTCTTCTTGGACGCCGTCGATTTGGCGGCCGGGGCCGGCGGCTTGGGGCTGGCGGCGGCGATCGCGGTGGGCCCGCCGAGCCGCGCGATCGTCGTCACCGCGTAATTGAGCTGGTAATCCTCGACGCCCTTCTTCTTGAGCTCCTCGGCGGTCGCGGAGAAGCGCGGATCGTCCTTGTCGTCGTCGAGCAGGATGGGATCGTCGGCCTTGACCTCGTTGATCAGGTGGCGGCGCAGATCGTTCTCGCGGAAGACGGGGCGCGTCTTGTAGTCGGGATCGCTCAATTGCGGCACGGCGACGTCGGGCACGATGCCGCCTTCCTGCACCGAACGGCCCGAGGGCGTGTAATAGCGCGCCGTGGTGAGCCGGAGCGCCGATTTGGGGCCGAGCGGCAGCAGGGTCTGCACCGACCCCTTGCCGAAGCTGCGCTCGCCCATCACCAGCGCGCGATGCTGGTCCTGGAGCGCGCCCGCGACGATCTCGGAGGCGGACGCGGTGCCGGCATTGGTGAGCACGATCAGCGGCAGGCCGTGGGTCAGGTCGCCGGGAATCGCCGATTCGCTGTAATAGCGCTCGATATCGGTCGCCTCGCGCCCCCGCTGCGACACGATCTCGCCGTGATCGAGAAAGGCGTCCGAAACCGCGATCGCCTCGGTCAGGAGGCCGCCGCCATTGTCGCGCAGGTCGATGACATAGCCGAGCGGGCGGTGGCCCAGCGCCTTGTCGATCGCGACGATCGCGGCCTTGGTGTCGGCGCCGGTCGATTCGGAGAAGGTGTTGATGTTGATCACGCCGACATCGCCGCGCACTTCCCATTTGACCGGCTTCTGCACGATCACCTCGCGCGTCAGTGTGACGTCGATCGGCTTGTCGCGGCCCGGGCGCACCAGCGTCAGCGCGATCTTGGTGCCCGGCTTGCCGCGCATCAATTCGATCGAGTCGTCGAGCGACGAGCCGTAGATCAGCTTGCCGTCGATATGCGTGATATAGTCGCCGGCCTTGATTCCGGCGCGATCGGCGGGCGTGTCCTCCTGCGGCGCGATCACCTTCACCACGCCGTCCTCGGCCGTCACGGTGATGCCGAGGCCGCCGTAATTGCCCTCGGTCTGGATGCGCAGATTCTCGAAATCGAGCGCGTCCTCGTAGCTCGAATGCGGGTCGAGCGAGGCGAGCATGCCGTCGATCGCGCCCTTGACGAGCTGTTCGTCGGTGACCTTGTCGACGTAATTCGCCTTCACGCGGTTGAAGACGTCCATGAATTTGTCGAGTTCGCGATAGCTGTCGGTATCGGCCTCGGCCATCGCGCTGGTGGCGACGGGGACGAGGGCAAGCGCGCCGACGATCGCGGTGGCCTGGAGGAAGGAACGCATGGGCACGCTGGCTTTTATCCGCTGATGAGGGGCTCTGATCGCGGCCACGATAGCGCCTTTCGCGCGGCCGGGCAAAGCAAAGTCGCGGGAATCCGTGTGTTGGTGTGCGTGGTTCGGCACCGGCCCGCTCCCCCACCCCACCGCCCAAGACATTATGCTGACTGGGAGGTGGGGTGGGGGAGCGGGCCGGCGCCGCTCAACTCAACAGCGGCGTGAAATCGACCGGCCGGCCCTTGCGGCGGAGCTCGACGGTGATGGGGGCGTGCGCGTCGCCCGTTTCGGCGGCGCCGATCGGCGCGCCCTGGGCCACCATGTCGCCCGGCCGCACCGCGAGCGTGTCCAGCCCCGTCACCAGCGTCGTCCAGCCGCCGCCGTGATCGATGATGACGATCCGCCCGTAATCGCGGAAATTCCGGGCATAGCGCACGGTGCCGGCGGCGGGCGCGGCAACCGTCTCACCGGCGTCGGTGTCGATCGTCAGACCGCGCGAGCGCACGCCGGCATTCGATACCGCGCCGAAGCCGGTGACCAGCCGGCCCGCGACCGGCAGCCGATAAGGCGCGTCGGCCGCGGTCCAGGGCGGTGCATCGAGCGTCGCGGCGACTTCGCCGGGGCGCAGGGGTCGTGGATCAGGGGGAGGCAGCGCGGCGAGCGCGGCGCGGGTGGCGTCGTCGTCCTGCGCCTGATCCATCTGATCGACCAGCGCGCGCGCCTGTTCGCCGAGCGCGAGCGCGCGATCGGACGCGGTGAGCGCGTCGCGCCCCAGCGCCCGCGCGCGGCCGCGGTGCGTCGCTTCGAGCCGGGCGAGCGCGATCCGCCGGTCGGCGAGCTGCGCGCGAGCCGCCTCGAGCTGCGCGAGCGCCGTCTTGGCCTCGGCTTCGAGCGCGCGCGTTTCGGCGAGATCGCGGCGCACGTCGGCGGTGCGCGCCCGGATCACCGGCGTCACCGTGCCGAGCACTGCGCGGACGTGGACCAGATCGTCGACCGAGCCCGGCCGGGCGACGGCGGCGATCGCCGGGCGCGACGCCAGCGATTGCAGCGCGGCGAGCAGGCGCGCGACCGGCCCTTGCCGCTCGGCGAGGCGCGCGCGCTGGCGATCGAGCGCGTCGTTCACGATCGTCGCGCGCGCGGCGGCGGCGGCAATGTCGGCCTCGGCGGCCTGGATGCGCGCGACGGTGGCGGCCTGCTCGGCGCGCGCCCTGGCGGCGGCGTCGCGCTGCGCGGCGGCCTCGGCGTCGAGCGCCTGCGAGCGCCGGTCGGCAGCGGCGGCCGCGCGCCGGGCCTCGGCGAGCCGCGCGGCCGGGCCCGAAGGCGGCGCGACCGCGGCGGGCGCGGCGAGCGCCGCACCCGCAACACCGATCGAGGCGATCACCCAGCCGCGCATGGCGGCTATCCTTCGCGGTGATAGGGGTGGTTGGCAAGGATGCTCGTCGCGCGCCACAATTGCTCGGCGAGCATCGCGCGCGCGAGCAGATGCGGCCAGGTCGCGCGGCCGAACGACAGCAGCAGATCGGCCTCGGCGCGCTCGGCATCGTCGAAACCGTCGGCGGCGCCGATCAGGAAACGCGCCTCGCGCACCCCATCGTCGCGCCAGCGGCGGAGCGTCGCGGCGATCGCGCGCGAGGGCAGGACGGCGCCCGTCTCGTCGAGCATCACCACCCGCGTCTGCGGTTCGCGCGCGGGCATTTTGCCGCCGGTATCGGGCAGCTCTGTGACCTTGAACGGCCAGGAGAGCCGCTTGGCGTAGCGCTGGACGAGCTCCGCTTCGGGCCCTCGCCCGATCCGTCCGCGTGCGACGATGTGGAGGAGCAAGGGCCCTCCTTGTCCGTTGGGCTGTGTGCGATCGGGCCACTATGCCGTCATGCTGACGAAAGTCAGCATCCATTCTCTCGCCGGATGCAATTACCGATCGAGCGCCGAATGGATCCTGACTTTCGTCAGGATGACGACCCTACCGATCGTCGAGGGACATCACGCGTTGGCGGCGCTGGGCGAATCGCCGAACGCCCACATCCGCTCCAGATTGTAGAAGCTGCGCACCTCGGGGCGGAACAGGTGGACGATCACGTCGCCGGCGTCGATCAACACCCAGTCGGCGGTGGGCAGCCCCTCGATGCGGGCGGCATGGCCGGTTTCGGCCTTGATCTTCTCGGCCAGCTTGGTCGCCATCGACGCGACCTGGCGCGTCGAGCGACCGCTGGCGATCACCATATGGTCCGCGATCGAGGATTTGCCCGCCAGCGGGATCGAGATCGTGTCGACCGCCTGATCGTCGTCGAGCGATTCGAGGACGAGCCGATGCAGCGCCTCGGCGCCGGGGGCGTCGGGCGTGTGCGAGGCGGAAACGGGTGAAGGCAAGGGAACTCCTGGGTTAGGGTGCGTCGGTGGCGCGGGGCGGCAGGAACGTCGTCTGCCACGCGGGATCGGCCTCTCTCAGCCGGGTCGCGGAAGTCGGATCGGGGCGAAAGCGCAACAGCACGAGCGCCGGCAATCTCCACGTCGTCCAGTTTCGGGCCTCGGCCGCGGGGTGGACGGAGCGCCGCAGCCAGCGCAGCGCGGGGGCGCGATGCGCGGCGCGATCATATCCCGGTCGCGCGATCACCGCAATCGGCATGAGCTGCGCGATCCGCCGCCAGTCGCGCCAGAGGTGGAATTGGGCGAGATTGTCGCCGCCCATCAGCCAGACGAAGCGATGGTTGGGATAGCGCCGGATCAGCGCCGCGAGCGTATCCACCGTATAGCGCGTGCCGAGCCGCGCCTCGATGTCGGTCGGCCGGATCGGCGCGCGGCGCGCCATCGCTCGCGCCGAAGCGAGCCGCACGGCGAGCGGCGCCATGCCGGCATCGGGCTTGAGCGGGTTGCCGGGCGAGACCAGCCACCACACTTCGTCGAGCCCGAGCGCATCGCGTGCGGCGAGGCTGATCGCCCGATGCCCCGAATGCGCCGGGTTGAACGATCCGCCGAGCAGGCCGATGCGGGTCAGAGCAGCTTCTTCCAGTTACGCGAGGCGTGGATGAGCCGAATCACGCGCAGCGTCGTGCCGTCGAACCGATAGAATAGAATGTAAGGGGTCTTGCGCACGCGCCATTTCCTATAGGGTGAACCCGGCACCGCCTGCCCGGCTTCGGGATGATCGGCTAGAAAGAGCGCCGCGTCGATTGCCTCGGTGCCGACCCGAGACGCGAACCCGACGCTCAGGCGATGGTAGTAATCGTCGATCCCCGCCAGATCAGCCCGCGCGAGCAGCGACCACCGGACCACCTTCATGCGGCGTCGGCGGCCTTATGGCGCGATGCGAACCACGCCACCATCTCCTCATGCGTCAGATAGTCGCCGCGATCGATAGCGTCGTCGCCTTCCTTGAGGAAGGCGAGGAATTCCGCTTCCTCGCGAACGTAGCGCTCGACCGCCTTGGCGACGAGCCACGAGCGCGAGCGCTCCAGACGTTCCGCCAATCGATCGAGGTCGGCCGAGACTTCGGGGCTGAGGCGCGCAGTAACGACGGCTGTCTTGCTCATGTATCGAATGTATACATTCGATACGCTGACGTCAATCTTGTGGACCGGGATTTGCCTATCGGCTTGAGATGCCATCAAGCAAACACGGGCAGGTAGCTTAGCCCGTCACGACCCAAGAGGCGATCTCTCGCGAAAGATAATGACGCAGCGCGTCATGTCGGGGCAGATTCTTCCGCCCATAATGGAAGCTGATCAGCAATCTGCCGGTCAGCGCGTAGTCGCTGCACAACCAATCGGTGCCGCTCGCCGTCTGAACCATCGACATTTCCTGGCACATTCCCATCCAGGCGGTCTGTGCGTCCTCTGGATCCCTGAAGGTCGCCGGATCGGCCTGAAAAAGGTCGAACACCGGCCCAGTTCCGAGCCCCCAGATGCCCATTTTCGGATACGCCTTCACGGTGGCACCGGAATAGCGACCTGTGCGTGCGATCAGGTCATGCATCAGAGGATGAAGGCGGTATCTGCGCTCTTCGTCTACATCCAGAGCTTTGACGACAAGCAACTGGTCTTGGCGGACTTCGCCGTCTCGAACGACATAGCCCGGCACATTGGCCGCAACTTGCTCCGCGGGTATCCTGACCAGAAGGTCCGCCGCACCCTGATCCAATCCGGGAGTCATCCGTAGCCAGAGAGGCACACTCTCGATGGTGATGCCAGCGGGGACGGCGAGCCGCACTCCGTCAAGATCACGTATCCGCCCCGACATGGTCATTGCCGCAATGGCCACGATGGCGATCAGGGTCGCAGAGCCTATGCCTGCAGATAGCAGACGGGCTCTTCTGCTCACGGCCGCGTCTGGCCGGTGCCGCGGACCTGCCATTTGTAGGTCGTCAGCCCTTCGAGCGCGACCGGGCCGCGCGCGTGGAGGCGCCCCGTGGCGATGCCGATCTCGGCGCCCAGCCCGAACTCGCCGCCGTCGGCGAATTGCGTGGAGGCGTTCCACATCACGATCGCCGAATCGACGCGCGCGAGGAACTGCTCCGCGACGGCGGCGTCTTCGGCGACGATCGCATCGGTGTGGCCCGAGCTGTGCCGCGCGATGTGATCGAGCGCCGCTTCGGGACCATCGACCACGGCTGCGGACACGATCGGCGCGAGATATTCGGTATCCCAATCCTCGTCGCTTGCAGGCGTCGCAGCGGGCAGCAGCGCGCGCACGGCCTCG
Organism: Sphingomonas sp.; assembly: GCA_035538935.1. GTDB lineage: Bacteria > Pseudomonadota > Alphaproteobacteria > Sphingomonadales > Sphingomonadaceae > Sphingomonas. The sequence goes on along the minus strand of DATLJH010000022.1, from coordinate 337,663 downwards.
TCGCCGCGAACCTCGCACCCGGTTTCGGCGACGGCGGCGAGCAGTTCCTTCGCCTTCGGATAGGTCTTGTCGATCAGCAAGGTCTCGAGCGCGCCGCAGATGCCGGTGCGGCGCATCTTGGCATTGACGGCGATCGCCTCGGCCATCGCCGGATCGGCCGAACCATGGACGTACAGGTGGTTGATCCCGTCGAGATGCGCGAGCACGGGTACGCGCGCCTCGGCCTGGACGCGCGCGACGAGGCTCTTGCCGCCGCGCGGCACGATCATGTCGATCAGGCCTGCCGCCTGGAGCATCGCGCCCACCGCGGCGCGATCGGTGGTGGGGACGAGCTGGACGGCATCGGCCGGAATACCGACGCTCGCCAGCGCCTCGGCGAGCACGGCGTGGAGCGCGCGGTTGCTCTCGATCGCCTCGGAGCCGCCGCGCAGGATCACCGCATTGCCTGCCTTCATGCACAGCGCCGCGGCGTCCGCGGTCACGTTGGGGCGGCTTTCGTAGATGATGCCGATCACGCCGATGGGAATGCGCACCCGGCTCAGCGTCATGCCGTTGGGGCGCTCGATCGTGCCGATCACGTCGCCGACCGGATCGGGCAGGTCGGCGATCGCCTCGAGGCTCGCGGCGATGCCGTCGATCCGGCCTTCGTCGAGCCGCAGGCGGTCGAGCATCGCGTCGGTCAGGCCCTTGTCGCGGCCGCGGTCCATGTCCTTGCCGTTGGCGGCGACGATCGCGGGCGTGGCGGCACGCAGCGCGCGCGCGGCGGCGCGCAGCGCGTCGGATTTCTCGACGCTGGTCTTGCGCGCGAGTTCGGCAGCGGCGGCGCGCGCGCGCGCGCCCATGGCGGTGATCAGGTGGGCGGGGTCTTTGGTGATATCGAGCATGTTGCACAAGCTAACATGTCGACTTTGGAACCGCAAAAAACGGTCGCTTGGGTGCCGCATAGCCGTTATCGTCCGCCGCCATGACAGGGGGCATCGACGCAGCAGGCGATTTCGCGACCGGCGCGCTATGGGGCCGCACGGCCGAGCCGCGCGCGGGCGAGCCGGGGCATGGCGATCATTCGGGCCTCTGCCTCAATTGCGGCACCGCGCTCGTCGGCGACTTCTGTCACGAATGCGGGCAGGCGCGGCACATCCACCGCACGCTTCGGGCGATCGGGCACGATCTCGCGCACGGCGTGCTCCATTTCGAGGGCAAGATCTGGCGCACGCTGCCGATGCTGCTCTTCCACCCCGGCGCGCTGACGCGGCGCTACGTGGCGGGCGAGCGCGCGCGCTTCGTGTCGCCGCTGGCATTGTTCCTGTTCCTCGTCTTCGTCATGTTCGCGATGATCCACGCGCTCGCGGGCGAATTCGAAGGGACCAGCGTGTCGGCGACGATCGATACCGAGGCGGTCCACAAGCTCGACGAACAGATCGCGCAGACGAAGAAGGCGATCGCCGTCGCCGGTTCGGCCGACGAGCGCAAGGCGCTCGAGACGACCGAACAGAGCCTCGAGCGCGCGCGGGCGGCGGTGGCGGACGAGGGCGAGCATTTCGGCTTCACCGACATGAGGACGGGCTGGGCGCGGCTCGATCACGGGATCGAGAAGGCCAACGAAAACCCGGGGCTCGCGCTCTACAAGCTGCAGATGAGCGCCTATAAATTCTCCTGGGCGCTGATCCCGATCTCGGTGCCGTTCGTGGCGCTGCTGTTCCTGTGGCGGCGCACGTACAAGCTCTACGATCACGCGATCTTCGTGATCTATTCGCTCGATTTCATGACGTTGCTGGTGATCGTGCTCAGCCTGCTCGGCGCGGTCGGGCTGGGCGGCGGATGGATCACGTTCGCCGCGATCTTCCTGCCGCCGCTCCACATGTACAAGCAATTGCGCGGCGCCTACGAGCTCCGCCGCTTCTCCGCGCTGTGGCGCACCGTCGCGTTGCTCGTCTTCGCCTTCATCGCGCTCCTCTGCTTCGTCATGCTGATGCTCGGCATGGGCCTGATGGGCTAGGACCGGTCGAGATTTGGCCCCTGGCGGTCTGCAAATGGCAGCCTTCCGCGCTTCCGGTGCTCACGGACCGGTAGTCCGCTGCGCTCCGGGTCACGGAAGACCACCATTTTCGACTCGCCATGAGCCAAATCTCGACCGGTCCTTAGAGCAACGGGCGTTTAATCTGACCCACCGCCGTTCGCCCTGAGCTTGTCGAAGGGCCGTTCTTCTTTTCCACGGCGGGAAAAGGACGGTGCTTCGACAACCCCGGATCAAGTCCGGGGACGAACGGTTCTGATTTAAGGCTCGTTGCTCTAAAGTCGTCATCCCGAGCCGGCCGTTCGCTGCAAGGCGAAAAAGCGGCGCCGGTCGCCCGACGCCGCCTTTTCGGTGATGCGATTACCGCGTTACGCGCCGAGCGGCTTGGGCGTTCCGAACGGGCCCTTCGGCCGCCGTGTCTTGGGGATCGAGGTGCCCGCGACGGCGACCGGCTGCGCGCTGGGGCCGTCGTCGGTCCGCCCGATCTCCTCGCCGGCGATCAGCTTCTTGATCTCGTCGCCGGTCAGCGTCTCATATTCGAGCAGCGCACCCGCGAGCGCATGGAGCTGGTCGATATGCTCGGTCAGCACCGTCTTGGCCTTGGCGAGCCCGCCCTCGACGATCGATCTGATCTCGTCGTCGATCAGCTGCTGCGTCTGGTTCGACATGCGCACCGGCTGCGAGGCGGAGTAGCCCAGGAAACTCTCGCCTTCGGGCTGCGAATATTCGACCGGACCGACCTTGTCCGACATGCCCCATTTGGTGACCATGTCGCGCGCGAGGCCGGTGGCGTATTGAATGTCGCCCGACGCGCCCGACGACACCTTGTCATAGCCGAAGATGATCTCCTCGGCGACGCGGCCGCCCATGCTGACCGCGAGGTTCGCGTACATCTTGTCGCGGTGATAGGAATAGCTGTCCCGCTCGGGCAGGCGCATCACCATGCCCAGCGCGCGGCCGCGCGGGATGATCGTCGCCTTGTGGATCGGATCGCTCGCGGGCTCGTGCAGCGCGACGATGGCATGGCCCGCCTCGTGATAGGCGGTCATGCGCTTTTCGTCGTCGGTCATCACCATCGACCGGCGCTCGGAGCCCATCATCACCTTGTCCTTGGCCTCCTCGAACTCGGCCATGGCGACGAGCCTTTTGCCCTTGCGCGCGGCGAGCAGCGCCGCCTCGTTGACGAGGTTGGCGAGGTCCGCGCCCGAAAAGCCGGGCGTGCCGCGCGCGATCACCCGCGCCTCGACGTCGGGGGCGAGCGGCACCTTCTTCATATGGACCTGGAGGATCTTGACGCGACCCTCGATATCGGGGCGCGGCACCACGACCTGCCGGTCGAAGCGGCCCGGGCGCAGCAGCGCGGGATCGAGCACGTCGGGGCGGTTGGTCGCGGCAATGATGATGATGCCTTCGTTCGCCTCGAACCCGTCCATCTCGACGAGGAGCTGGTTGAGCGTCTGTTCGCGCTCGTCATTGCCGTTGCCGAGCCCGGCGCCGCGATGGCGGCCCACCGCGTCGATCTCGTCGATGAAGACGATGCACGGGGCGGACTTCTTGGCCTGCTCGAACATGTCGCGCACGCGGGACGCGCCGACGCCGACGAACATCTCGACGAAGTCCGAGCCCGAAATGGTGAAGAAGGGCACGCCCGCCTCGCCCGCGATCGCGCGCGCGAGCAAGGTCTTGCCGGTGCCGGGCGAGCCGACGAGCAAGGCGCCCTTGGGAATCTTGCCGCCGAGACGGGCGAACTTGGTCGGATCTTTCAGGAACTCGACGATCTCCTGAAGCTCCTCACGCGCCTCGTCGATGCCGGCGACGTCGTCGAAGGTGACCTTGCCTTCCTTTTGCGTCAGCATCCGCGCGCGGCTTTTGCCGAAGCCCATCGCGCCCGACCCCGAACTCTTCTGCATCTGGCGGAGCACGAAGAAGCCGATGCCGAGCACGAGCAGGAAGGGCAGCGAGTTGTAGAGCATGATCATCCAGATCGACGGGCTCTCCTCCGGGCGCGCCGCGATCGTCACGCCGGCCTTGCGCAGGCGGTCCGTCAGCTGGGGATCTTCCATCTTGTAGGTGCGGAAGGCGGTGTCGTTCTTGAGCGTGCCGGTGATGACGTCACCGGAGACGTTCACGGCCTTGACGCTGCCTTCGTCGACCTTGTCGAGGAATTGCGAGTAAGCGATCGTGTCGCCGCTCGCCTGGGTGGTGCGGCCGTCGATCAGCGAGACGAAGAGCGCCAGCGCGACCAGGATTCCCACCCAGATCATCAGGCTCTTCATCCAGGGATTGCCGCCGCCGTCGTTGTCGGGGCCCTGCTGCTTGTCGTTGTCGCTCATGAACGCGTGCTACCTTTCGCCCCCAAGATAAGCGCGGCCAGGTTAATGGCAATGGAACAAAGTCGATCAGCCTGATCGCCGGGGCGGGGCGGGGGCGAAGGCGATGGTGACGCCGGAGGCGTGATCATCGACGCGCTCGATCAGCACATTGCCCAGAGTCGCGCGCAGATCGGCGCCGTTTTCGCGCGCCGCGGCGATCGCCGCCGTCAGTCGGGCGACCTGCGAGCCGCGCGGATCGGCGGCGGGATCGACATGGACGAGGCAGCGCAGCACGAGCCGCCGCAGCAATTCCGCCGGCTGATCGTCGACGTTGAGCGTCGCGCGGTCGCCGTCGAGCATGCAGCACCGCTGCGCGACATCCCGGGTGGCCCATTCGAGCGCCGCCTCGGCATCGCCGAGCGCTGCGGCGCTGCGGCGCCACTGGTCGGCGTCGAGCCAGCCCGCGTCCGCGAGCACCTTGCGCAGCCGCGCGCGATCGAACCGGTCGTCGACGTTGCTCGGATCCTCGATCGCGGCGATGCCTGCGCGCGCGACCAGCGTGGCGAGCTCGGCGCGGCGCCAGCCGAGCAACGGGCGGATCGTCATCCCGCCCGCGGGCCTGATTCCCGCCAGCCCCGTTACCCCCGAGCCGCGATTGAGCCGCATGATGAGCGTTTCGAGCTGATCGTCGGCATGATGCGCGGTGGCGATCCGGTGCGCGCCGATCGTGCGCGCATGATCTTCGAGCAGCCGATAGCGCAGCGCGCGCGCGCGCGCCGACAGATTGGCGGTGCGGCGGACGCGCGCGGGCATCGGCGCGGCGAGCGTGGCGTGCGCGACTCCGAGGGTCGCGCAGAGCCTCGCCACCGCCGCCGCTTCGCCCGCCGCTTCGGGGCGCAGGCCGTGATCGACGGTCGCCGCATGGCATCGGCCGCCCAGCGCGGCGTGGGCGAGAAGGAGAAGCGCGGTGCTGTCTGCGCCTCCCGAGACCGCGAGCAGCACGCGCTCGCGCTCGGGATCGCACAGGGCAGCGAGATCGGCGCGAAAACGCGCGACCAGCGCCGGATCGGGGGTCAGCGCGTTACTTGCAGCCGGCGCGGTCACGGCCCGCCGCGATGTCGAGCTTCATGCTGCCCGAAATCTTGTCGCCATAGACGTCGGTCAGCTCGCCATAGACCTTGCAGGCGTCCTGCGGCTTCTTGAGCTTCACCAGCGCGTCGGCGAGGTAATAGAGGCTGTCGGGCGCGCGCTCGCCGTCGGGCATCTTCTTGTAATTGTCGTAGAAGGCGATCGAGGCGAGGCTGGGCTTGCCTTCGTCGAGATAGGCGCGGCCGAGCAGGTTCTGCGCGAAGCTCGCGCGGCGGTGCTGCGGATATTTGGCGACCACCGATTTGAGCTGCGCCTCGGCCTCGGGATAGAGCTTCGCCGCCCACAGCCGATAGCCGTAGACATAGGCGTCCTCGGCCGGGTCGCCGCTCGACGGCTTCTCGACTGCGGCGACGCGATCGGCGCGGGTGGGACCGCCCTGGCTTTCGGGGAGTTGCAGGCCGTTGCCGCCGGCCGGCGGCGCGGTGGTCTCGGCGACGCTGCCGCCCAGCGCGGCATCGGCGGACGCGCCGAGATCGCCGGTAGCCGCCGCGCTTCCCGCCGCCGGCGTCGCGGCCGGCGCCGGCGCGGCATGCTCGCGCTTCCAGGCGTCGAACTCGTCGCGCAGCAGGCGCAGCTGGTGCTGGCCCTCCTCGACCTGGTTGGTCAGGCTGCGAAGCTGCATTTCGAGCGAATTGACGCGCACGGTCAGGTCGGCGACCGCGCTGGTCGATCCCGGCCCGGCGACCGTGGGGGTTTCGGTCGGCGTGATCTGCGGCTGCACCCATCCGCCCGCGCCGCCGGGGAACACCTTGCGCTGGACGGCGCGCATCTGGCCTTCGAGCCGGTCGACGCGCTGCGTGATCTGGCCCGTATCCTGCGCGGCGGCGCTGTTGACGCCGAATCCGAGGCTGGCCGCGGCGGCGGCGATGATGATGGTGCGGCGCATGGCGCTCCCCCGAGCTGATGTCATGGAGGCGCTATAGCTGACAGAGCGATGCTGTCGCCAGCCTTAAGGCGCGGGCGCGCGCGGCGTGGACGGAGTGTTTTCCGCGGCCGTCTGCTGGCGCGCCTTCACCGCGGCGGCGCCGACGCCGATGTCCTTGAGCGCGCGCGAGCCGTCGCCGAGCGGGGGCTGGAGCGTATCGCCCAGCCGTACCTCGAGCTTGTCCGGGCGGCCGACGTTGATCATCGGGTTCCTGGCGTCGAGCGGCACCTGATAGCGTTCGCCCGCCTGCATCGTCTTCTGGAACAACGTGTTGTTGTCGGCATCGTAGACGCGCAGCCACACCGCGTCGGTCGCGGTCAGCGTCACCTGCTCGACGCGCGGCGCGGGCGGCGGGGTGGCGGGCGCGGCGGCGACCGGGGTCGGCGAGGCGGCCGGCGCCGCAGGCCCCGCGCCGCCGCGGAACAGGTCGGTGCCGAGCCAGATGCCGGCGCCGATCACGAGCACCAGCGCGATCAGCACGCCCAGGATCGCGATTCCCGCGGGCGGCAGGCGCGCGGGGTCGGCCGGTTCGTAGGGCAGGCTTTCGAGCGTGGGGCGGCGCGGCACGCCCGCCTCGGTGCGCACCAGCCCGCCGATCTCGACCTCGTCGGCATCGACCGCGCGCGCATAGGCCTTGGCGAAGCCGATCGCGTAGGTGGGCGAGGGGAGCTCGTCATAATCGCCCTGCTCGATCGCCTCGAGGTGGCGGATCGGAACGCGCGTGCGCTGGGCGATGTCGGCGATCGACAGCTTCTGCTTCTCGCGCGCCTCGCGCAGCCTGTCTCCGGCGGACGCGGGGAACAGCGTCGAATCCTCGCGCGGGGTGTCGGTCATCCGGCTCTCCGGCGGGAGGGATGCGGCCCTGTTTTCTCCCGCTTGCGCGCGAGGTGTTTCAAAGCGGCGGGCCGCTGTCAACGTCTCGTGCGCGATAAAGCGCGCCTCAGACACGTCAAAATGCCTATCAGGCGAGTTCGATGCCCTGTTCGCTTGCCCAATGCGCGAGCGCGGCGCGCAGGTTTCGCGGCGGTTGGGCGAGCAGCGCGTCCATCGCCGCCATCGCCGCGGCGCGGTTCACCGAGCGGATCATCGCCTTGATCGGGCCGACCGCGGCGGGGGTGATGGAAAGCCGCTCGATGCCGAGGCCGATCAGTGCCAGCGCCTCGAGCGGCCGCCCGCCCATCTCGCCGCACACGCCCAGATCGACGCCCGCTTCGTTCGCCGGGGCGACGATGCGGCGGATGAAGCGCAGGATCGACGGCGACAACCAGTCGTAGCGCTCGGCGAGCTTGGGGTTGGCGCGATCGGCGGCGAACAGGAATTGCGTCAGGTCGTTGGTGCCGATCGACAGGAAATCGAGCTTGGGCAGCAGCAGATCGAGCTGCTCGGCGAGCGCGGGCACCTCGAGCATCGCGCCGTAGCGGATCTGCGACGGCAGCTTGCGGTTGCGCGAGGCGATCCAGTCGCGCTGCGCCTCGAACAATGCCTTGGCCTCGTCGAACTCCCAGGGCTCGGACACCATGGGGAACATGATGTTGAGCGCGCGGCCGTTGGCGGCGTCGATCAGCGCGCGCGCCTGCGCCTTCATCAGCCCGTCGCGTTCGAGCGCGAGGCGGAGCGCGCGCCAGCCCATCGCCGGGTTCTCCTCGTCGGCGCCGTCGCCGTTGAGATAGGGCAGCGCCTTGTCGCCGCCGATATCGACGGTGCGGAACGTCACCGGCCGGTCGCCCGCCACGTCGAGCACGTCGCGATAGAGCCGCTGCTGGCGTTCGCGCTGGGGCAGCGTCGCGGAGACGAGGAACTGGAATTCGGTGCGGAACAGCCCGATGCCGTCGGCGCCCGTCAGGTCGAGCGCGGCGACGTCGTCGCGCAGCCCGGCGTTGACCATGACGGTGAGGCGGTGGCCGTCCTTCGTCACCGGCAGCTCGGACTTGAGCGCCGCGAAGGCCGCGCGCCGCTTCTGCCGGACGGCGAGCTTGGCGTCGAACGCCTCCTCCATCGCCGGGGTCGGCCGCACCAGCAGCGTGCTCGAGCTGGTGTCGAGCAGCAGCAGATCGCCTTCGTTCACCGTATGGCGCACGTCGCGCACGCGGCCGAGCACGGGCACCCCCATCGCGCGCGCGACGATGGTGACGTGCGCGGTCAGCGAGCCTTCCTCGAGCACCACGCCCTTGAGCCGTCGGCGATCGTATTCGAGCAGCTCGGCCGGCCCCAGGTTGCGCGCGATCAGGATCGTGTCCTTGCGCAGGCCCATCTGCGCGGCGGTGCCCATCTTGCCCGAGACGATCCTGAGCAGCCGGTTGGAGAGATCCTCCAGATCGTGCATCCGGTCGGCGAGCAGGGGATCGTCGATCTGGCGCATCCGCATCCGCGTGCGCTGCTGGACGCGTTCGATCGCCGCCTCGGCGGTGAGGCCGGAATCGATCGCCTCGTTGATCCGCCGCGACCAGCCCTCGTCATAGGCGAACATCTTGTAGGTCTCGAGCACCTCGCGATGTTCGCCGTCGACGCCGAATTCGGCCTGGCTCGTCATGCGGTCGATCTGCTCGCGCATCTTGTCGAACGCGGCGTAGACGCGGTGGCGCTCGGCCTCGATGTCCTCGGCGACGGTATAGTCGATCGTGATCCGCGGCTGGTGGAAGACGGCATAGCCCGCCGCCATCCCGTCGACGAGGCGCAGCCCCAGGATCGTCGCCGCCGCGGTCATCTGCGCGCGCGCGGTCGAGGCGCCTGCCGGATCGATCAACCCGGCATTGGCGATCAGCTCGCTCAGCACCATCGCCACCGTCTGCAGCGCCTCGATCTCGACATCCTCGTAGCGGCGCGGATCGACATGCTGGACGGCGAGCACGCCCACCGCCTGCTCGCGGCGGATGATCGGCACGCCGGCGAAGCTGTGGAATTTGTCTTCGCCGGTTTCGGGGCGATAGGCGAAATCGGGATGCGCGGCGGCCTCGTCGAGGTTGAGCGTCTCGACATTGGCGGCGATCGTGCCGACCAGACCCTCGCCGGGCGCGAGCTTGGTGACGTGGACCGCCGATTCGGAAAGCCCGCGCGTCGCGAACAGTTCGAGCAGCCCGTCGCGCAGCAGGTAGATCGAGCAAACCTCGCTATCGAGCGCCTCGCCGATGATCTGGACGACCGCGCCGAGCTTCGCCTGCGCCGGGCTGCGCGAGCCCATCACGTCGTGCAGGCGCGTGAGGATCTCGCGGGCGGCGGCGGGCGCGGAAAGCGGCATGGACGGGAGCTACCAGATCGGTTGTGGTCCCGCCAATCGGTAAACGCCCGAAAGTCTTCAGGGCATGGTGAAAATCGAGGGATCGTAGGCGATTTGGGGCACGGACCCGGGCGTGCTCGCGGGCGCGGCGGCCGCGGCGAGCACCGTCCTCGTCTCGACCGGCTGGAGCGCCACCGCCGTCCGATTCGCCTGCCACTGGGCCAGTTCAATGCGATAGGCGTCATAGGCGCGGAACAGATCGACGAAGGGCTGGTCGAGCTCGGTGATCGCGCTTGCGGCGAAGGTATCGATCGTCGCCGGGGTCGCGCCCGGCGCGCGCAGGAGGACGCGGTTCGCCGCCGCGCAGAAATCGGCCTGCGCGCCGGGCTGCGCCCAATAATTGTAAAGCCGCGTCATTGCATCGTCGAAGCCGGCTTCGCCTTGTGCGGAGACGAGCGTCTGATGCGCCTTGGCGAGCGGGGTCTTCTGGCTTTCGAGCAGCGCGTTGTAGCCCGCGATGATCGCCGCTTCGTTCGCGCCGCGACAGCCGAGCGCGGCGACGTTGAGCCCGGTGCGCATGTGCCACAGCGCGGCGGGCGCGCTCAGCCCGGTATTGGGCGTCGCATAGCGGCCGTCGGCGAGCTTCGGCGGCACCGCGATCCCGGCGGCGGTGCCGGCGGGCGGTTGCGGCATCGGCTGTGGTGCTGGGGCGGGCGGCGGCGGCGGTGCGACCGCGACGTGTTTGGGCTTCGACGCGCATCCGGCGAGCGCCACGCTCGCGGCGATCGCGACCAGCAGCGGATGAATGCGCGCCATAACAACTCCTTACGTGTCAATGCACGGCAGAAGCTGGCCTAATAAGGTTAACGAGGCGTTAGGCTTGTTTTGCGGCGGGCCGAGTCCGAAACGCGGCAGGACTCACGCCGCGCGCTTTTCGAGCGCCGTCGCGGCCTCGGCCATCAGCGTGGCGATGATCTCGGCGACCGGCTCTTCCTTCGAGACCATGCCGACCGACTGGCCCGCCATGACGCTGCCGTGCTCGACGTCGCCGTCGATCACGGCGCGGCGCAGCGCGCCCGCCCAATAATGCTCGATCTGCAGCTGCGCCTCGGCCATCTCGACCGTGCCCTCGTCGAGCGCCTGCGCAACCTCGCGCTGCTTGGCGGTGAACAGTTCGCCGCCCTTGTTGCGCAGCGCGCGCACGGGGATGACGGGAAGCCGCGGGTCGATCTGCACGCTCGCGACCGCGTCGCGCGCCGAGGCGCGGATGAAGGCCTTCTTGAAATTCTCGTGCGCGATCGATTCGGTCGCGCACACGAAGCGCGTGCCGAGCTGGACGCCGGCGGCCCCCATGTCGAGATAGCCTGCGATCGCCTCGCCGCGGCCGATCCCGCCGGCGACGAACACCGGTAGCTCGGCGGCGACTTCGGGCAGGATTTCCTGCGCGAGCACACTGGTCGAGACCGGGCCGATATGGCCGCCCGCCTCCATGCCCTCGACCACCAGCGCGTCGACACCCGAGCGGATGAGCTTCTTGGCGAGGCTGAGCGCGGGGGCGAAGCAGATCACCCTCGCGCCGGTCGCCTTGATCGCCTCGAGCGATCCCTTGGGCGGCAGCCCGCCCGCGAGCACGACGTGGCCTACCTCATGCTTCGCGCACACCGCGATCAGTTCGAACAGCTGCGGGTGCATGGTAATGAGGTTGACGCCGAAGGGCTTCGACGTGCGCTCCTTGGTCCCGGCGATCTCGGCGTCGAGCAAGTTCGGCGTCATTGCGCCGCACGCGATCACGCCGAACCCGCCGGCGTTGGAGATCGCCGCGACGAGGTGTCGCTCCGACACCCAGGACATCGCGCCGCCCAGGATCGCGACCTCGCAGCCCAGGAAAGCGCAGCCGCGCGCCATGCGGCGGTGCAGGCGCTCGGCGCCGGTGGAAATGTTGTTCATCCCAGCCCCGTAGCGCCGGGCATTGCGCTTGGGCAAGTTCCATTCCTCCCCCTACGGGGGAGGAATTGTCAGGCGCTCTGGTTCAGGTCGACGTAGCGCAGATAGGGCTTGAGCGTGCGGAAGCCCTGCGGGAAGCGCGCCTTGGCGTCTTCGTCGGAGAGCTTGGGCGAGATGATGACTTCCTCACCCTGGTTCCAGTTGACCGGGGTCGCCACCGACTGCGCGTCGGTGAGCTGCAGGCTGTCGATCGCGCGGATGATCTCGGCGAAATTGCGTCCCGTGCTCGGCGGATAGGTGAGGATGAGGCGCACCTTCTTGTTCGGATCGATCACGAACACGGAACGCACGGTGACGGTGGGATCGGCCTCGGGATGGATCATGTCGTAGAGCGTCGCGACCTTCTGGTCGGTATCCGCGATCATCGGATAGTCGAGCTTCTGGCCTTGCGTGGACTCGATGTCCTTTTCCCAGCCCGCATGCGATTCAACCGGATCGACCGACAGCCCGATCGTCTTGACGCCCCGCTTGTCCCATTCGGGTCGCAGCCGCGCGACCTCGCCCAGCTCGGTGGTGCAGACCGGCGTGAAATCCTTGGGATGGCTGAAGAACAGCCCCCAGGACGAGCCGAGCCAATCGTGCAAACGGATCCGCCCCTGCGTGCTCTCCGCCTCGAAATCGGGGGCGATCTGGCCAAGCTGAATCGACATGCTGCAATCTCCTTCGGCCCTTATGATGGGCCTCGGCAGGAGACGGTGCCAGCAAGCGTTGCTTGGGCGCGCTTGCAGCGAAGCTTTCCGATCGATCGCGCGCCGCCAACATCGCGACACCCGGTGACGCAGGGGCGCGGTCGCCGTTTCGTCGCACCCGTGAAGACGCGATTAACCATTTGCTAGCGTGTTCGCGGATACGGGAGTGCGCATGTCCGTCGCGCCCATTTCCCACCCCCTTTTGCGCGCCATCCCGGGTCCCGCGTGATGGCGGCGTTCGATAAAACGGTCGGGCCCGTCGGCGTCGGATCATGGCGAGGCGGGAACGTCGTTCGAATGTCCGTCGGAATCGTGCCGCCGATAGCTGCGTTCGCGACCCTGGCGCTCACGGCGCAACTCGTTGCTTATCCGAATCACGATGTCGCGTGGGTTCTCTGGGGGGCGCGCGCCATGCTCGACGGGGCCCAATGGGGGCGCGACATCATCGAGCCCAATCCGCCGCTCGCCTGGTATCTCGCGATGCCATCGATCTGGCTCGGCGGCCTTCTGCACGTGCCGGTCGTCCCCGCGTTCGAGATTGTCCTGACGCTGACTGCGGTCGCTGCGCTGATCGCATTCCATCGACTCACCGTGCCGGTGATGTCGGACCGCGCATTCGCGCGTCATGCGCCGATGCTGGTCGCAGGTCTTTTCCTTTTGATCTTTCCCCATCGCGATTTCGGTCAGCGCGAGCATATCGCGACCCTCGCGTCGCTGCCCTATCTCGCCCTCGTCTCAGCGCGGCTGAACGGACGCCAGCGAATGCCCCTGGCAGGCGCGGTCTCGATCGGGATCGCAGCGGGGCTCGGCTTCGCGTTGAAGCCCTATTTCCTCGCAGTGCCCCTGCTGGTCGAGGCGACCGCACTCACGAAGAGCCGGCAATGGCGCTCCGCCTTCCGGCCGGAGACCTTCTCGATCGCGGCGGTGGTGGTGCTTTACGCGGCTAGCCTGCTGGTCTTCGACCGCACGTACCTTGTCGCGGTGGTGCCGTTGGCGCAATCGATCTACTGGTCGTTCGACGCGCCGTTCGCAACCTGGGGGTGGCAGCTCGGGCTTCCCGCGGTCGCGCTGCTCATCGCCTTCGCCAATGCGCGCAAAACGCCGCTTGCCGCCGTGTTTGTCGCGGCCGGACTGGGGTTTACCGTTTCGGCGCTCGTCCAGGCCAAGGGATATAGCTACCACCTGTTCCCGGTGACCGCCACTGCGGCTATCGCGTTGAGCGCGGCGATTGCTGCGCCATCGCCGCGCGGCGTCGCGATCGGTCGCGTCGTGTTGGCGCTCCTGCTGCTGCTCGGCGGCTTGCGCAGCTGGGGCTGGTGGGAAGGAAACCGGCCCGGAGGTCAGCGGGCCGTGGCGATCGAGAGGATCGTCGCCACGATCGACCGCTACGCGGCCGGCGAGTCCTTCCTCGTCGTTGCCGTCCACCCGTTCCCTTCATTTCCGGCGGCGCTCTATGCAAACTCCCGTCAGGTATCGCGCACGAACAGTCAGTGGTTCCTGCCGGCGGTGGCGCAAGGGCGTTCCGGTCTGGCGCCCGCGCACGGCCGGGACGTGCGCGCTGCCGAACGTGAGGCGCGCCGATTCATCCTGCATGATCTCGGGCAACGGCCGCGCCTCGTCATCATCGACACCGATTCGCGACGCCACACGCGCAGCCCTGCGGATTTCGATTTCCTGGCATTTTATGAGGAGGATGCGCGCTTTCGCGCCTCGTGGTCGGCCTATCGCGAGATTGCACCGCTTGGGCAATACCGGCTGTTCGTCCGCAGCGGGAGCCAGCAATGAGCGCCGCATATCCGCTGACGGCCGAGTTCGAACTGCTTGCCCGACCGCGCCCCGTGCGCATCGCCGTCGTCATCCCCTGCTACCGCGCCGTCGGCTCGATCGAACGGGTAGTCGGTGCGATCGGCGCCAGCGTATGGCGGATCTATTGCGTCGACGATGCGAGCCCCGACGATACGGGCGCCGCCATCGGGCGTGCCGCAGCATCTGATCCGCGTGTAACGGCGCTGCGACGCGACGCGAACGGCGGCGTCGGTGCCGCGGTCGTGGATGGGTTTCGCGCGGCGCTCGCCGATGGCGCGGAGGTGATCGTCAAGATCGACAGCGACGGGCAAATGGCACCCGCCCTGATCCCCGATTTCGTCGCACCGATCCTCTCGGGCGAGGCCGATTACGTGAAGGGCAACCGCTTCTTCTCGCTCGACGGCATCGGCCGCATGCCGTCGGCGCGTATCGTAGGCAATGCGGGCCTCTCGTTCCTGACCAAGCTCTCGACCGGATATTGGGATCTGTTCGATCCCGCCAACGGCTATGTCGCGATTCATGCCGAGGTCGTCAGGCTGCTTCCGCTGGACCGGCTTCACCGACGCTATTTCTTCGAATCGGATATGCTCTTCCGGCTCGCTACCTTGCGTGCCCGGGTGATCGAGCTGCCGATCGAGCCCGTCTATCATGACGAGCGGAGCCATTTGAGCGAGCTCAGATGTCTCGCGACCTTTCCCTTCCTCCACATGCGCAATTTTGCGAAGCGATTATTCTACAACTATTTTTTGCGCAATTTCAGCGCAGCATCGCTGAGCATTCTCGCAGGGGCGGTATTTTTCGCGTTCGGCGTGATCTTCGGCGCCGCGAGCTGGCTCCACAGTCTCGATACAGGCGATCCGGCGACCGCCGGCACGGTGATGCTGAGCGCGCTGCCCTTGATCGTGGGAATCCAGTTGCTGCTCAATTTCCTGGCACAGGACGTCGCGCTCGCTCCGTCTTCGGCCATCCACCACCGACTCACCTCGAAGCGCGTGCTCCGCGCGCGCGAAACGTTCAGCGAAAGGGATCAATCGTGATCGCAACCTTGAGGCATATCCGCGGACGCCGCGCCGATCTGCGCCGCGACATCGACGTCGTCGCAGGCTTCGAGCAATGGGAGGAGACCTGTGTCCCGTCCTATTGCCATCGCAACTGGTTCGCCGCCTATGTGAGCTGGATTCGCCTGTATCGCGCCGCCGGCCTCGCGCAGCGATTCGCGCCCGATGCGCGCCGCATTCTCGATTTCGGCTCCTCGGTGGGCGAACTCGGCCACCTCGTTTCGCATGGAGGCGACGGCTACGAATTCGTCGAGGCCGACGATCATGCCGCGGCCTATCTGGAAAGCCGGTTGCCCGGTGCGCGTCGCACCACGCTCGAAGCGGCGCCCGCAGGCAGTTACGACGCGATCTTCGCGATCGATTCGCTCGAGCACAATGTCGATTTTGCCGAGCTGCTGGATGTCCTCGCGACCAAACTCGCACCGGGCGGTGTCTTCATTCTTTCAGGTCCGACGGAGAACGCGCTCTACCGGCTCGGTCGCCGGATCGCGGGGTTCGACGGCCATTATCACGAGACGACGATCTACGCGATCGAGGCTGCGGCGTCGCGCCGGATGACACGGATCGCGGCCCGCGCGGTATTGCCCGCCGCGCCCTTGTTCCGGATTACCGCCTGGTCGATGCGCGCGCACTGAATCGCCGCCCGCGTCAGGCAGCCGTGTCCTCCGCATCCAGCCCGTAGGCGGTGTGCAGCACGCGCACCGCGAGCTCGGTATAATCCTCCTCGATCAGCACGCTCACCTTGATCTCGCTGGTGGTGATGGCGAGGATGTTGATCCCGCGCTCGCCGAGCGTGGTGAACATCGTCGCCGCCACGCCCGCATGGCTGCGCATGCCGACGCCGACCACGGAGATCTTGGCGACGCGCGTGTCGTGCTTGAGCTCGGAAAAGCCGATCGTGCCGTTCGCGGCGGTGAGCACCTCGATCGATCGCGCGAGATCGGCTGCCGGCACCGTGAAGGTCACGTCGGTCGAGTCGCCCGAGTGCGCGACGTTCTGCACGATCATGTCGACGTTGATGCCGGCTGCGGCCAGCGGCGAGAAGATCGCCGCGACCGAACCCGGCGCGTCGGGCACCGCCGTCAGCGTGATCTTGGCCTCGTTCTTGTCGTGCGCGATGCCCGTGATGAGCTGGCGTTCCATGTCGTCCACTTCCTCCTCGCCGACGATCAGCGTGCCGGGCTCCGCGCCCCCATCCTCGTCGAGGAACGACGAGAGCACCTGAACGCGGACCTTCTCCTTCATCGCGAGCCCCACCGATCGCGTCTGCAACACCTTGGCACCGACGCTGGCGAGCTCGAGCATCTCTTCATAGGTGACGCGCTTCAATTTGCGCGCCCTGGGCACGATGCGCGGGTCGGTGGTGTAGACGCCGTCGACGTCGGTGTAGATGTCGCAGCGATCCGCCTTCATCGCCGCCGCCATCGCCACCGCCGACGTATCCGATCCGCCGCGGCCGAGCGTGGTCACCCGCTCGCCGGTCGCGACGCCCTGGAAGCCGGGGATCACCGCCACCTCGCCGGTCGCGAGCGCGGCGCCCAGCGCCTTGGTGTCGATCTCGGCGATCCGCGCCGAGCCGTGCCCGTCCGAGGTGCGGATCGGCAGCTGCCAGCCCATCCAGCTGCGCGCCTTGACCCCGAGCGCCTGGAGCGCGATCGCGAGCAGCCCGCTCGTCACCTGCTCTCCGCTCGAGACCACGACGTCATATTCGCGGCGGTCGTAGAGCGACGAGGCTTCGCGGCAGAAATTGACCAGCCGGTCGGTCTCGCCCGCCATCGCCGAGACGACGACCGCGACCTCGTTGCCCGCCTCCACCTCGCGCTTGACGCGTTCGGCGACGCTGCGGATGCGCTCCATCCCGGCCATCGAGGTGCCGCCGAACTTCATCACGATGCGCGCCATCGGGGGAGGAGCTTCCTGTGCCGGAGGGAAAGGACGGCGCCTGATAGAAACGCCGCCCCGCAAACGCAAGCGACGGGTCGATCATGTCGTCTTGGGTGATGAAAACTTCCGCTTTGTTTCACCGTCCGGTCGGCCCCTCTTCCCGTCATCCCGCTTGCGCGGGAATGACGTTCGGTTTCGGAGCTTCTTGCCTTCGCAGGAGCGCGGCTTTCTTCTAAAGACGGCCGAATGACGACCAGCACCCCCACGATCGACCCCGCCGAAGCCGCGCATTTCGGGGCGCTCGCCGGCGACTGGTGGGATCCGAAGGGATCGTCGGCGATGCTCCACCGGCTCAATCCGGCGCGGCTCGGCTATATCCGCGAGCAGATCGACCTGCATTGGGGCGGCGACGGGCAGGGTTTCACCCCGCTCGCGGGCAGGACGGCGCTCGACGTCGGCTGCGGCGCGGGGCTGCTCGCCGAGCCGCTCGCGCGCCTGGGGGCAGCGGTCACCGGGCTCGACGCCGCGCCCGAGAACATCGCCGCCGCTGCCGCGCATGCCCGGCAATCCGGGCTCGCCATCACCTATCGCGCGAGCGAGCTGGCGGCGCTCGCGGGCACGCGCTTCGATCTCGTCACCTGCCTCGAGGTGATCGAGCACGTCACCGATCCCGCCGCGTTCGTTCGCGCGCTGGCGGACGTGCTCGCCGACGACGGCCTGCTGATCCTCTCGACCCCCAACCGCACCGCGCGATCGAAGCTCGCGCTCATCACGATCGGGGAGGGCATGGGCCGGATCCCGCGCGGCACGCACGATTGGGACAAGTTCCTCACCCCCGACGAATTGACCGGCCTGCTGGTGGACGCGGGGTTGCGCGTGATCGACCGGCGCGGGCTCACGCTGTCGCCCGCGAAGGGCTTCTTGCTGAGCGACGACCTCGGCCTCGATTACTTCCTCGCGGCGGTGCGCGGCTAGATTGGTTTGAACTTCGTTGAGCGGCACCGCCCTCCAGTGCCATTCCAACGATGCTACGCATCGCCGGAACCTTGGGCACTTCCGCCCACTCCCTCACCCGGCCACCCATAAGATACTGCCGTGGGTGGCCGGGTGGGGGAGCGGGCCGGTGCCGTTACCGTTTCAGCCCTGCTGAAACAGACTCTACACCAATTCCTTGAGCGGCACCGCCGGGTCGGCGAGCGCGGCGGGATCGGGGGCCGCGCGGGCCTCGACCAGCTTGCGCCCCTGGACGTAATCCTTGACCATGTTGACGCAGTCGAGCGCGATCACGCGGCCCCCGCACAGATAGACCACCGAAAAGCGCCGCGTGGCGGGATCGCCGCGCACGATCGCGGTGTCGTGGCCGAGCGACAGGCCTACCGTCTGGAGCTTGAGGTCGTATTGGTTGGACCAGAACCACGGCACCGCGTCGTACTGCGTCGGCTCGCCCAGGATCGCGCGCGCGGCGACATTGGCCATGTCGTTGGCGTTCTGCACCGATTCGAGCCGGATTTCGGCGCCGCCGGCAAAGGCGTTGGCGTGGCGCGCGCAATCGCCGATCGCGAAGATGTTGGGAAGGCTGGTGCGGCATTGGGCATCGACCGCGACGCCGTTCCCGCCCGCTGCGCCCGCCGCGATCAGCGGTGCGACCGCGGGCTCGATCCCGATGCCGACGATGGCGAGATCGGCAGCGATCGTCGCTCCGTCGGCAAGCCGGACCCCGGTGACGCGCGCCTCGCCTTCGAGGCTGTCGACGCTGACGCCCAGCCGCAGATCGACGCCGTGCGCACGATGCTCGGCGGCGTAGAAATCGGAGAGTGCTGTGCCCGCGACGCGCGCGAGCACGCGGTCCTGCGCCTCGAGCACCGTCACCTGCTTGCCGAATTTGGCGAGCACCGCCGCGGCCTCGAGCCCGATATAGCCCGCCCCGATCACGACCACGCGGCGCGTGTCCACCAGTTCGCCCGACAATTGGTCGACATCGGTGCGGGTGCGGACCGCGTGGACGCCCGCGAGATCATGCCTGCGGCACGCCAGCCGCCGCGGCGTGCCGCCCGTCGCCCAGACGAGCGTGCCGTAGCCGATCGTCTCGCCGGTGTCGGTCGTCACGCGATGCGCGGCGGCATCGACCGCGACGACGCGCGTGCCGGTTCGCATCGTCACCGCACGCTCGGCCCAGAAAGCGGGCGGGCGGATCAGCAGCCGCTCGAACGGCTTGTCGCCCGCGAGGTAATCCTTGGAGAGCGGCGGGCGCTCGTAGGGCAGCTCGGGCTCGTCGCCGATCATGGCGATGCTGCCCGCAAAGCCGTTCTGGCGCAGCGCGATCGCCGCCTGCGCGCCGCCATGCCCGGCGCCGACGATCAGGACGTCGATGGTCATGCCTTCAGCCGCGCGGCGTGCCAGGTGACGTGATCGGCCATGAAGGTCGCGATGAAATAATAGCTGTGGTCGTAGCCCGGCTGCATCCTGAGCGTGAGGTCGATGCCCGCTGCGTCGCACGCCTGTCGCAACAGTTCGGGCCGCAATTGCTCGGCGAGAAAGGCATCGGCGTCGCCTTGGTCGACGAGCAATTCGGGAAGGCGCGCGCCGTCCTCGATCAGCGCGCACGCGTCATAGGCGCGCCACGCCGCGCGGTTGCCCAGATAACCCGCGAGCGCCTTCTCGCCCCACGGCACCTGCGTCGGCGCGACGATCGGCGCGAAGGCGGAGACGCTGCCAAACCGGCCCGGATTGCGCAGCGCGACCGTCAGCGCGCCGTGCCCGCCCATCGAATGCCCGGTGATCCCCTGCCGCGCGGGATCGATCGGGAAATGCGCGGCGACCAGCGCGGGCAATTCCTCCTCGACATAGGATTTCATGCGGAAATGGCGCGCCCAGGGCGCCTCGGTCGCATCGACGTAGAAGCCCGCGCCCTGCCCGAAATCATACGCATCGTCGTCGGGGACGCCCGCGCCGCGCGGGCTGGTGTCGGGCGCCACGAAGACGATGCCATGCGCGGCGCAGGCGGCGCGATACTCGCCCTTTTCGGTGACGTTGGCGTGCGTGCAGGTGAGGCCGGACAGATACCAGAGCACCGGCAGCCGCGCGCCCTCCTCGTGCGCGGGCACGAACGCCGAGAAGGTCATGTCGGTGCCCGTCGCCGCGGAGCGATGGCGGTAGACGCCCTGCACCCCGCCATGCGCCTTGGTCTCGGAGATTGTCTCGATCGCCGTCACCGGAACACCACCGTCTTGCCGTCATTGAGGAACACGCGCCGCTCGCCCACCGCGTTCACCGCGCGCGCCAGCACCTGCGCTTCGATGTCGCGCCCGGTGCGGATCATCTCATCCACCGAGGCGCGGTGATCGACGCGCTCGACCGCTTGTTCGATGATCGGCCCCTCGTCGAGATCGCCGGTCACGAAATGCGCGGTCGCGCCGATCAGCTTGACGCCGCGCTCGTGCGCGCGGTGATAGGGGCGGGCGCCCTTGAACCCCGGCAGGAAGCTGTGGTGGATGTTGATGCAGCGCCCCGCGAGCCCGGCGGTCATGGCCGCCGACAGCACCTGCATGTAGCGCGCGAGCACGAGGTAATCGGCCGCCGCCTCCGCCATCACCGCCTCTATCGCGGCTTCCTGCGCGTCGCGGCTGGCATCGGCGACGGGCAAATGGTGGAAGGCGATGCCGTGCCATTCGGTCAGCGCGCGCAGGCTGTCGTGATTGCTCACCACGCCCGCGATCTCGATCGACAGCGCCCCCGACCGGCGGCGGTGGAGCAGATCGGCGAGGCAATGCGAGCCCTTGGACACCGCGACGATCGCGCGCGGTTTTTCGGCCGCCTCGACCAGCGCCCAATCGAGCGCGAAGCGGGTGGCGACGGGCGCGAACGCCGCCCGCAGCGCGGCGGTATCTGCCGGGAACCGTTCCCCGCCCGGTTGAAAGACGACGCGCATGAAGAAGCGCCCCGTCTCCAGATCGGCATATTGCTGGCTGTCGGTGATGAAGCCGTCGCGCTCGGCGAGGAAGGTGCTGACGCCGGCGACGATGCCGACGCGATCCTCGCAGGCGAGGGTCAGGATCCAGCGCGGCGGGGCCATCACGCCATCCGGTGCGTGGCGCAGAGCTTGTTGCCGTCGGGGTCGCGCAGATAGGCGAGGTAGAGCTTGCGCCCCGGCATCTCTCGCACGCCCGGCGGGTCTTCGATCGCCGTGCCGCCCGCGGCGACGCCCGCGGCGTGCCAGGCATCGGCCTGTTCGGGACTGTCCATCGCGAACCCGATCGTCGAGCCGTTGCCGAGGCACGCGGGATTGCCGTCGATCGGCTTGGTGACGAGAAACACGCCCCCCTTGTGAAGGTAGACGATCCGCCCCTTCGGATCGATCACCCCCGGCTCCGCGCCGACCGCGCCGAACAGCGCGTCATAGAAGCGCCTCGAGCGATCGAGATCGTTGCTGCCGACCACCATGTGACTGAACATGCGTCCTTTCTCCCTCAATAAACCACGACGCTGCGGATGCTCTCGCCCGCGTGCATCAGGTCGAAGCCCTTGTTGATCTCGTCGAGGCTCAGGACATGCGTGATCATCGGGTCGATCGCGATCCGCCCGTCCATGTACCAGTCGACGATCCTGGGCACGTCGGTGCGCCCGCGCGCGCCGCCGAACGCGGTGCCCTTCCACACCCGCCCGGTAACGAGCTGGAAGGGCCGCGTGCTGATCTCCTTGCCGGCCTCGGCAACGCCGATGATGATCGATTCGCCCCAGCCGCGATGCGCGCATTCGAGCGCCGTCCTCATCACCTCGGTGTTGCCGGTGGCGTCGAAGCTGTAGTCGGCGCCGCCGTCGGTCAGCTCGAGCACCCTGGCGATGGTCTCCTCGCGCGACAGGCCCTTCGAATTGAGGAAATGCGTCATGCCGAACCTGCGGCCCCATTCCTCGCGATCGGGGTTGAGGTCGACGCCGATGATGCGTGCGGCGCCCACCATTTTCGCGCCCTGGATGACGTTGAGCCCGATCCCGCCCAGCCCGAACACCACGACGTTGCTGCCCGGCTCCACCTTGGCGGTGTTGACCACCGCGCCGACGCCGGTGGTGACGCCGCAGCCGATGTAGCAACTCGTCTTGAAGGGCGCGTCGTCGCGGATCTTCGCCACCGCGATCTCGGGCAGCACGGTGAAGTTCGAGAAGGTCGAGCAGCCCATGTAATGATGGATGGTCTGCCCCTTGTAGCTGAACCGGCTGGTGCCGTCGGGCATTACGCCTTTGCCCTGCGTCGCGCGGATCGCGGTGCAGAGGTTGGTCTTGCCCGACAGGCAGCTTTTGCACTGCCGGCATTCGGGCGTGTAGAGCGGGATGACGTGATCGCCCGGCGCCACGCTGGTGACGCCCGCGCCCACTTCGCGCACGATCCCGGCGCCTTCATGCCCCAGCACCGAGGGGAACAGTCCTTCGCTGTCCAGCCCGTCGAGCGTGTAGGCATCGGTATGGCAGATGCCCGTCGCCATAATTTCGACCAGCACCTCGCCCGTCTTGGGGCCTTCGAGGTCGAGCTCGACGATCTCGAGCGGCTGCTTGGGCGCGAAGGCGACGGCGGCGCGGGTCTTCATGGGGGGAATCCTTTCGTTGCGCCGCCCCATATCACAGGCGTGAGGGCTTTGGTCGAGAGGGGGAATCGCGCGCGGTGTTCGATCGAATTTTTCGCTCTCGCTCAGCGATCTTAATCGCTTTTGTCGCTGAGTGTCCGGTTCTAGCCTCCCCGGACCAATTCAGGAGAGAGAGCCATGGACGCGAAAACCAGTGATCCGCTGGGCGACGGTTGCCCGATGCACCAGCAGGCGGCGATCCGGTCGCTGCTGGGGCGCACCAACCGCGATTGGTGGCCCAACCAGCTGTCGCTCGACATCCTTCCCCAACATGGCCGCTCGGGTAGCCCGCTGGGCGACGATTTCGATTACGCCGAGGCGTTCAAGAAGCTCGATCTCGCCGCTGTGAAGCGCGATCTCACCGCGCTAATGACCGACAGCCAGCCGTGGTGGCCGGCCGATTACGGGCATTACGGCCCGTTCTTCATCCGCATGGCGTGGCACGCCGCAGGCACCTACCGCACCGGCGACGGGCGCGGCGGCGCGAACTCGGGCAACCAGCGCTTCGCTCCGCTCAATTCATGGCCGGACAACGGCAATCTCGACAAGGCGCGCCGCCTGCTCTGGCCGATCAAGCAGAAATACGGCCGCAGCCTCTCCTGGGCCGACCTGATGATCCTCGCCGGCAACGTCGCGATCGAATCGATGGGCGGGCCGATCTTCGGCTTCGGCGGCGGGCGCGAGGACATTTTCGAGCCCGAGAAGGACGTCTATTGGGGCACCGAGGAGGAATGGGTCGGCTCGGCAGGAAGCCAGACCCGGATCGATCCCGACAAGGAGATGGTGCTCGAAAACCCGCTCGCCGCGATTCAGATGGGGCTCATCTACGTCAATCCTGAGGGCCCCGGCGGCAACCCCGATCCGCTGCAATCGGCGCGCGACATCCGCGAGACCTTCGCGCGCATGGCGATGAACGACGAGGAGACGCTGGCGCTCACCGCGGGCGGGCACACGTTCGGCAAGTGCCACGGCGCGGGCGACGCGAGCCTCGTCGGCGCCGAGCCCGAGGGCGCGGACATCGCGCAGCAGGGGCTGGGCTGGCAATCGGGCCACGAATCGGGCGTCGGCGATCACACCATCACCAGCGGCCTCGAAGGCGCGTGGACCCCGACGCCGACCACATGGGACATGAGCTATTTCGAGATGCTGCTCGACCATGACTATGAGCTGGTCAGGAGCCCCGCCGGCGCGCAGCAATGGCAGCCGGTCGGCAATCCGCCGGAGACGCTGGCGCCCAAGGCGCACACGCCCGGCGTCAGGGTGCCGACGATGATGACCACCGCCGACATGGCGATGAAGGCCGATCCCGCCTACCGCCCGATCGCCGAGCGGTTCCGCAACGATCCCGCCGCCTTCGCCGATGCGTTCGCGCGCGCCTGGTTCAAGCTCACCCATCGCGACATGGGGCCGAAAATCCGATACCTCGGCCCCGACGTGCCGGCCGAGGATCTGATCTGGCAGGATCCGCTGCCGGCGGCCGATTACGCGCCGATCGACGACGGCGACGTCGCCGATCTCAAGCAGCGCATCGCGGACTCGGGCCTGTCGGTATCACAGTTGGTCAAGACCGCCTGGGCCTCGGCCTCGACCTTCCGCGGCTCGGACAAGCGCGGCGGCGCCAACGGCGCGCGCATCCGCCTCGCGCCGCAGAAGGACTGGGAGGTCAACGAGCCGGCCGAACTCGCCAAGGTGCTTGCCGTTTATGAGGGCATCAAGCGCGATTTCGACGGCGCGGCGTCGGGCGGCAGGAAGGTGTCGATCGCCGATCTGATCGTGCTCGGCGGCTCGGTCGGGATCGAGCAGGCGGCGAAGGCGGCCGGCCGCACCGTGACCGTGCCGTTCGCGCCCGGCCGCGTCGATACCACCGACGACCTGACCGACGCCGACAGCTTCGAGCCGCTCGAACCCAAGGCGGACGGCTTCCGCAATTACCTCTCGGTGCGCTTCAGCGTCCCGACCGAGGAATTGCTGATCGACCGCGCGCAACTGCTGGGGCTGAGCGCGCCGGAGATGGCGGTGCTGGTGGGCGGCTTGCGCGTGCTCGGCGCCAATCACGGCGGGTCGACCCATGGCGTGTTCACCGACCGGCCGGGACAGCTGACCAACGACTTCTTCGTCAACCTGCTCGACATGGGCACGGCGTGGAAGGAAGTCGACGAAGCCGGCGACGAGGAATTCGTCGGCACCGACCGCCGGACCGACCAGCCCAGATGGACCGCGACGCGCACCGACCTGGTGTTCGGCTCGAACGCGCAGCTGCGCGCGATCTCGGAAGTCTATGCGGCGGCGGACGGGGATGACGCGTTCGTCACCGATTTCGTCGCGGCCTGGGCCAAGGTGATGAACGCCGACCGCTTCGACCTCGCCTGAAGCGAAAGATCATCAAAGCCCCGGCGCCGCGCGCGCGGCGTCGGGGCGATCTCGGCTGCCACCCAATCGAGAAATGGCGCTAGCTCGCCGGGTCGTACATGAATTCGCGCAGTTCCTGCGAGCAGCGGCACGCGACCGCGATCTTTCGCGCCCATTCGACGGCATCCTCGCGCGCCGGCAACTCGAGCACGGTGAACCCGCCCACGAGGCGGCTGCCCGGATAGATGTCGGCGGACACCGATCCGTCGCCCGAAACCAGCACGGGATCGACCTCCTCGTTGATTCCCCCACCGAACACATAGACGCCGGCCGCCTTGGCTTCCTCGATCACCGCATGCGCCGCGGCCGCGACGATCGGCATCTCGTCGTCCGCGACCACCATCGCTTCGCTCGGAAAGGAGATGAGATATTTGGTCATGCGCCGATGATGCATCGCAATGCGGGGTTCGGGCAAGCCACGCTGGCGAATGGCAGGCCGAAGCCGACGAAACAGAGAATTACGTCTACGCTATAACTCTCTAAAACCGAAGCAAGGACGAATGGCTACAATGTGGTGGGAAGCGGACTGGCAGCTCTCAAGAGGCGTTCCCGACGACGGCGGCCATCGCCGAACGCGCAGTGATCAGCGGCTAGGCAGGCCATTCGATCAGGGCCAAGGTGTGGAGACTTCGCCGCATTTCTTCACGCTGCGCAATATCAAGATGGCGGAATGCCCAACCAATTCGAAGGATTTCCCCGATGATGCGTGCGACCAGCTTCGCAATCTCAGGAATTCCTGACACCTCGATCGACCAGCCCATTGGCTCGAAATGCACGAACTGGTTCCGAATATCCTTGTGAAAGCGAACCAACCAATACAACTCAGATTCGCTGATCGTGACACCGGCAGCGTTGCTGCGATCCCCTGCCGAATGAGGTTCTCGTACTGCTGTCAGTAGGTCCGGAAGCACCATCAAATGGGTCCTAGGCGGTCTCGCATTCGGATTGGTGCGCGAGTCCTCAAAGTAGGCCAGCCACTTGCAGGCGTTTTGCTCGGTGACAGCACCCAGCGGCGACGCAGTCGTAGTGAGATGGCATACGCACGCACCTTGTAGTGCCGAATGCAACGCCATCACCACCCACTTCCACGATAGGGAATCCTCACCCACAAACTGAGCGGCTCGTATAACGTGGCGGATCGATCCCGCTACATCCTCCGCCTCATCCGTCTGAATCCAATTCTCCGCCACCGGTCCCTCGCGGTCGCCGCTTGCGGCGAACTTAAGATCAATCAGCGATGATAACATATGGCCGCTTTCGGACGGCGGGTTAGCAGCAATCGGCGGCGTATGGCGGAGCGGGAGGGATTCGAACCCTCGATACGGTTTTGCCGTATACTCACTTTCCAGGCGAGCGCCTTCGACCACTCGGCCACCGCTCCGCATCGCTGGAAGGCGCCGCCTAGCCGGTGGCGATGCGATCGGCAAGCTTGGCGATTGCCTCGCGCGCGTGCCGCGGGCATGCTCGCCGCCATGATCGCTCCCCTCCTCGCCATGCTGCTCGCCGCGCAGGCGGCCGCGGCGCCCGCGCCTTCCGATCCCGTCGCCGCCGACTGGAAGCCGATTCCCGACGACGAGCTCCTCGTGATGACGCTGCACGGCGGGCATCAGGTCGTGATCCGGCTCGCCTCGGCCTATGCGCCCGAGCATGTCGCGAACGTCAAGCGCCTCGCCCGCGCGCATTGGTGGGACGGCGAAAGCGTCTATCGCGTGCAGGAAAACTGGGTCGCGCAATGGGGCGATCCGACCGAGAAGAAGCCGCTGCCCGCCGCTGTCGTCGCGCGGCCCGCGGCCGAATACGAGATCGCGGCCTTCACCCCCGCGCAGAAAATGAGCAAGGCGGACGCCTATTCCACCGCCTCGGGGATCACCGCCGACGGCTGGCCGGTCGCGACCGACGGCAGCGCGGCGTGGCTCGCGCATTGCTACGGCACGGTGGGCGTGGCGCGCGACGTTTCGCCCGATACCGGCACCGGGGCGGAGCTGTTCACCCCGATCGGCCAGTCGGCGCGGCGGCTCGACCGCAACTATACGATCGTCGGGCGGATCATCGAGGGCATGCAATTCCTCTCCGCACTCCCGCGCAGCGGCGCCGAGATGGGCTTCTACGCGAGCGAGGCCGAGCGCACGCCGATCGTCAGCGTGCGGCTGGCGAGCGACATTCCGGCGGCCGAGCGCCCGCATTTCGAGTATCGCGCGGCGGACAATCCGCGCTTCGCCGCCGCGCTCGCCAAGCGCGAACGCCCCGATCCGCCGATGGTCGCGATCGGCGCGAGCGTGTGCGACGTCCCGCTCGCGACCCGGCGCGTCAGCCCGAATTCCTGAGCGCGGTCGCGATCGCGTTGATCGAGAGCAGGATGCCCTCGCCGATGCGCGGGTCGTCCTCGCCCGCGCGGTGGCGCTTCATCAGCTCGATCTGGAGCAGGTTCAAGGGCTCGATATAGGGCAGCCGCAGCCGCACCGAGGTGTCGAGGCTCGGATGCTTCTCCAGCAGTCGCGATTGCCCGCTGATCTCGAGGAAGCCGTCGTGCGTCGCCTGCCAGCCGTCGCGGATGCGGCCGAAGATGCGGGTGCGCAGCCCTTCGTCCTCGACGAGGCCCGCATAGCGCTCGGCGATGCCCATGTCGGACTTGGCGAGCACCTGCTCCATGTTGGCGAGGCTCGCGGCGAACAGCGGCCAGCCTTCCGCCATCTCGGTGAGCAGGCCCTTGTCCTCGAACGCCGCGATCGCCTGCCCGACGCCGTACCAGCCGGGCAGCATCACCCGCGCCTGGCTCCACGAGAACACCCAGGGAATCGCGCGCAGATCCTCGATCCGGTCCGATTTCTTGCGGCTGGCCGGGCGCGAGCCGATCTTGAGGCCGGCGATCTCGGCGATCGGCGTCATCTGGCGGAAGAAGGTGGTGAAGCCCTCCGTGCCGTAGACGAGGTCGCGATAGGCGCGGAAGGCGGTGTCCGATAGCTGGTCCATCGCGCCCGAAAAGCGCGCGTAATCCTTGTCCGACAGCCGCTCGGGCTCGAGGCTCGCGAGCAACGTCGCCGAGGCCATCGCCTCGAGGTTGACCATCGCGCTCTCGCGGGTGCCGTATTTGGCGGCGATCACCTCGCCCTGTTCGGTGATGCGGATACGCCCCTGGACGGTGCCCGGCGGCTGCGCACGGATCGCCGCGAAGGCCGAGCCGCCGCCGCGTCCCACCGCGCCGCCGCGGCCGTGGAACAGCTGCATGCGCACGCCTGCCTTCTCGAACACCGGCGCCAGCGCGCTCGACGCCTTGGACAATTGCCAGGTCGAGGTGATGTAGCCGCCGTCCTTGTTCGAATCGGAATAGCCGATCATCACTTCCTGATAGCCGCGTGCGTCGGTGATCGCCTTGATCTCTGGGAGCGCGAACCAGTCGGCCATCACCTGCGGCGCGGCTTCGAGATCGGCGACCGTCTCGAACAGCGGCACCGCCATGATGTCGGCCTCGGGCGTCTCGCCGGGGCGGTAGAGCCCGGCTTCGAGCAGCAGCAGATTGACCTCGAGCAGGTCGGAGACCGACATCGCCATCGACACGCAATAATTGACGATCGCGGCCTTGCCGTAGCGTCGGTGCGCCTCGGCCGCGGCATGGAGGATCGCCAGCTCCGATCGCGTCTCGTCCGAATAATCGGCATAGGGGCTGGAGAGCGGACGCGGATTGGCGAGCTCGCGGCGCAACAGCGCGACGCGCGCGTCCTCGTCGAGCGCGGTGTAATCGGCCTCGATCCCCGCAACCCGGAACAATTCGGCGACGACGCGCTCGTGGACCGCCGAATTCTGCCGCATGTCGAGCGTCGCGAGGTGGAAGCCGAAGGTCTCGACCGCGCGGATCAGCCGCCCCAGCGCGCCGCCCGAGCCGAGCGTGCCGCCGCCGCCTTGCGCCAGCCCGTGCGCGATCGCGACCAGATCCTCGCGCAATTCGCCCGGCGTCGCATAGGGCGCGCCTTCATGCGTCACGTGGCGCGGCGCGGGCTTGCCGGTGAAATGGGTGAAGGTCGCCGCCAGCCGCGCATAGATGCCGGTGAGCGCCCGGCGATAGGGCTCGTCGGCGCGGCTCGGGGCGTCGTCGCCGCTTTCGTCCGCCAGGCCCTCGACTGCCGCGTCGATCGCGGCATGCTCGCTCGAGATCGACAGCTCGGCGCCGAGCGCGTGGACGGCGTCGAGATAATAGGACAGCACCGCCTCGCACGCCCGCGCCAGCGCGGTCGTCAGCGATTCGGCGGTGACGAAGGGATTGCCGTCACGGTCGCCGCCGATCCAGCTCCCGGGCTTGAGGAAGCTCGGGCTGCGTTCGCCCAGCGCGCGGTCCCACCGCTGGTAGAGCGCGGGCAGCGCGGGCAGGAACACGTCGCGGAGATAGGACAGCGCGGTCTCGACCTCGTCGGTGACGTAGAGCTTCTCGCGCCGCAGCACGCGCGTCTGCCACAACAGCGCGATCTGCCGCGTGATCGCCTCGTCGACATCGTCGCCGTCGGGCGTGGTCGTCTCGCCGCGATCCTTGATCGCCATCAGCTCGGCGATGCGGTTGCGGTGGTCGATCATCGACTTGCGCCGCACTTCGGTCGGGTGCGCGGTCAGCACCGGCGCGATCAGCCCGTGCTCGAGCAGGGCGAGCACCGCGCCCTCGTCGATTCCTTCCGCCTTCAGCCGCGCGATCGCGGAGGCGAGGTCGGCGCCGTCCTCGGCCGCGACGCCCTGCCGGTCCTCGGCGAGGTTGGCGAGCATCGAGAACAGCATGAAGCCGCGCGTGAAGGCCAGCGTCTCGTCGAGGCTGAGCCGGTCGAGCCCCGGATCGATCGCCTCGGCGCTCGCCACCCCGCGTGCGCGATCGACCGAGGTCGAGCGAATATATTCGGTCCGCCGGAACAGCTCCTCGCCGCCATAGGCGCGGATGACGTTGCCGAGCAGCGCGCCGAGGAAACGGATGTCGGGATTGTTCGCGATCGGGGGAAGGCTGGCCATGGTCCGCGTGCTGCACCGCGGCAGCGCCCGGGTCAACCGCGGCGTGCCTTTAAGATGGAATGTCGATCGGAGCGCCACAGTGGCAGCCGCTCTCATCCTCCCGCCAGGGGGAGGATTACTATGCGGGCCGGTGCCGCTACCGTTTCAGCAAAGCTGAAAAAGGCCCTAGCGCGCGCCGCTCTGGTTCGCCGCGGCCGCCTCGGTGGCGTTTCCGATGTCGCCGTCCTCCGATGTCTCGTTGCGCTCGCGGGGCAGGTCGGCCGCGGCGCGTTCGTCGCTCGTCAACACCTGGTCCTGGTTGGTGTCGGCGGTGTCGAACCGCGCCATCAGCCCATCGAAGAACTCGCCGCTGGTGACCTTGCCGTCCTTGTTCTTGTCGAGCTCGGCGATCCGGTCGGCATAGCGCGGCGGCCATTCGTTGCGTTCGAGGATGCTGTCGCCGTTGATGTCCAGCCGATCGAAGCGCTTGTCGAGATCCATCCCGAAATCGGCGCGCCCCAGCACGGTCGGCGGCCGGAATCCCGCCGCGACCGCGGCTTCGGCGTTGCGATCGGCCTCATCGCCCTTCGAGCAGGCGACAAGGACGAGCGGCAGGGCGGCGAGGGTCAGAACGATACGCATGGCGCCAAGATCGTGCAGGTCGGGCCGCGAGACAAGCCCCGTCACGCCTCGAGCTCGATGTCCCAATAGAGCCAGTCGCGCCAGGTCTCGTGCAGATAATTGGGCGGAAAGCCGCGGCCATGCTCCTGCAATTGCCAACTCGTCGGTCGGATCGGCGCGACGTGAAGCGGCATGTGCGCCTGCTTGGGCGTCCGCCCGCCTTTCCTGAGGTTGCACGGCGCGCAGGCGGTGACGACATTCTCCCACGTCGTGCGTCCGCGTTGCGCGCGCGGGATGACATGGTCGAAGGTGAGGTCGCGATGCGCGCCGCAATATTGGCAGGCGAACTTGTCGCGCAGGAACAGGTTGAACCGGGTGAAGGCGGGAAATTGCGAAGGCTTCACATATTGCTTGAGCGCGATCACCGAGGGCAGCTTCAGCCGCGCGGTGGGGCTGCGCACCTCGCGCTCGTAATGATCGACGACATCGACGCGATCGAGGAACATCGCCTTGACCGCGGTCTGCCACGGCCACACGCTCAGCGGGTAATAAGACAGCGGGGTGTAATCGGCATTGAGCACGAGCGCGGGGCAGCTGTCCGGATGTCGGATCAGGTCGGGATGGTACATGCGCATTCCCCCCGCGGGTCCGCCGGGCCTGTCGCCCATCCGGATGACGCGGTGATGACAGCACAGGCCGCGACTCGCGGTCAAGAGCCGCAATGAAGGCGATGCGATGAGCGGCATCGTCACCCGGTTCGCGCCCAGCCCGACCGGCCGGCTGCATCTCGGCCACGCCTTTTCGGCGATTCAGGCGCACGATCTGGCGCGCGCGCGCGGCGGGCACTTCCTGCTCAGGATCGAGGATATCGACGGCACGCGCAGCCGGCCCGAGCATGTCGAGACGATCCTCGCCGATCTCGCCTGGCTGGGCCTGGCATGGGACGGCGCGGTCGTTTTCCAGTCGCAGCGGCTGGGGCGCTACGCCGCCGCGCTCGACGTGTTGAAGGCGCGGGGCCTCGTCTACCCGTGCTTCTGCACCCGCGCCGAGATCGCGCGCGAAGTGGCCGCGAGCGCCTCGGCCCCCCATGGCCCCGACGGCGTGCTCTATCCCGGCACCTGCCGTTCGCTGACGGCGGCCGAGCGAACCGCTCGAATGAACGCGCCGCACGCCTGGCGGCTCGATATGAGCCGCGCGCTGGCCTCCCTCTCCGCCGTCACCCCGGACTTGTTCCGGGGGCCACCGAGGAGCCTGGAGACGGCGGAGCAAAAGGAGCGCCACGACACCCCCGCGGCACCGTGGATGCCGGAACAAGTCCGGCATGACGGGAACCTGCTCTGGTTCGACGAATTGGCCGGCCCGCAAGCCGCCGGTCCGCGCGTGTTCGGCGACGTCGTCCTCGCGCGCAAGGATGCGCCGGCGAGCTATCACCTCGCGGTGACGATCGACGATGCCGCGCAAGGGATCACCCACGTCGTGCGCGGGCAGGATCTGTTCGCGGCGACGCACATCCACCGGCTGCTCCAGGCGCTGCTCGGGCTGCCGACGCCGGTCTATCGCCACCATTCGCTGCTCACCGATGCCGCGGGCCACCGGCTCGCCAAACGCACCGGCGCGCCGACGCTCGCCGAGCGACGGCTGGCGGGCGAGGATGGCCGCGCGCTTGCCGATTCGTTACGCCAAGGCGAATTGCCCGAAAGCTGATATCACGCCGCGATCGGGAAGCGCAGCAGGCGGTCGTCGAGCGGCACCAACGCCTCGGCTGTGGGGCCCACCGCGCGCAGGATCTCGGGATGATGCGCGTCAAGCCCGCCGGTCAGCGCACCGAAGGCGGGCAGGATCAGCTTGGTATGGGTCGCGACGAAACAGCGCCGCGCGACGTGGCGGCCGCGCAGCGTCAGGCGCAGCTTGGGGTGGAAATGGCCCGACAGCTCGGGCCGCGTCTCGCCGGGCACCGCTTCGTGGCGGAGGACCAGTCCGTCCAACTCGGTTTCCTCGACGATCTCGCCGCCGCAATGATCGATCAGGCCCGCATCGTGATTGCCGGCGATCCACACCCAGCGCAGCCGTTCGGTGAGCGTCGTCAGCATTGCCCGCGCGCACTCGGGCAGGCGCGCGCAGCCTTCCGGATCGTGGAAACTGTCGCCGAGGCACCAGAGTTCGGCTGGCGCGGCCTGATCGACCAGCGCGGTCAGCTCGGTCAGCGTCGCGATCGAATCGTAAGGCGGCAGCATCTGCCCGCCGCGCGCGAACCAGCTCGCTTTTTCCAGATGCAGGTCGGCGACCAGCAGCGCCTTGCGCGCAGGCCAGAACAGCGCGCCCGCGCGCAGCGCGACGAGATCGTGGCAGGCGAACGAAAAGCGAACCATGCGGCCGCTATGCCGCGCGTGGCGGCGCCGATCAACGGCGATGCGACGGGGCGCTGACACGGGCGACGCGAGCGCCTAGAAGATCGGGCAAGTCAGCAGGGGACGCATCATTTCGACCGCCCACAAGGATGAGACCGAACCGGGCCGCGCCCGCCGCGCGCTGGTGCTGGGCGCGCTCGGCGTGGTCTTCAGCGACATCGGCACCAGCCCGATCTTCGCCTTTCGCGACGTGCTGGGGCAGATGGGCGACCGGATCGGCGGCGACGGGATCATGGGCGTGCTCAGCCTCGCCATGTGGTCGCTGATCATCGTCGTCTCGATCAAGTACGTCGTGCTGCTGATGCGCGCCAACAACCAGGGCGAGGGCGGGGTGCTCGCGCTTGCCGCGGTCGCGCGCCGCGTGACGGGCAACCGGGCGAAGGCCGCGGTCGTGCTCGGCGCGATCGGCGCGGCGATGTTCTACGGCGATGCGATCATCACCCCCGCGCTCTCGGTGCTGGCAGCGTCGGAGGGGATGCGCACCATCCCCGGCGCGGGGATCGGGCAGGGGCTGGCGCTGCTGCTGACGATGCTGATCATCGTCGTGCTGTTCGTCGCGCAATCGCGCGGCTGGCGCCGGCTGTCGTGGCTCGCCGGGCCGATCTGCCTCGCCTGGTTCGCGGTCATCGCGCTGCTCGGCCTGTGGCATCTCGCCGGCCATCCGTCGGTACTGTGGGCGTTCGCGCCCTGGTATGCGATTGCGTTCCTCGCGCATCACGGCATCATCGGCTTCTTCGTGCTCGGCGCGATGATCCTGACGGTCGCCGGCGCCGAAGCGGTGACCGCCTATATGGGCCGGTTCGGCCGCGCGCCGATCCGGTTCGGCTGGTTCGCCATCGTGCTGCCTGCGCTCGCGCTCAACTATCTGGGGCAGGGCGCGCTGGCGCTGACGACGCTCGATCAGGCGTCGGCGGCGGGCGTGCCGTTCGTCAACGACAATTGGTTCTTCCTGCTGGCGCCACCCGAAGCGCGCATCCCGCTCATCCTGCTCGCGCTGCTGACGACGGTGATCGCCAGCCAGGCCGCGATCGTGGGCGCCTATTCGCTGACGCAGCAGGCGAGCCAATTGGGACTGCTGCCCCGGCTGCGCGTGCGGCGTACCGTCGCGGACGGCGCCACGCGGCTCTATCTGCCCGCGGTCAACTGGCTGATGATGGTCGGCGTGCTCGTGCTGCTCGTCCAGTTCGGCAGCTCGACCGCGATGGCCGCCGCCTACGGCATCGCGGTCACCGGCACGATGACGGTGACGACCGCGCTCGCCTATATCGTGGTGCGCCAGCGCTGGCGCTGGGGCTATCGCCGCGCGCTGGTGCTGCTCGCGCCCTTCTTCGCGCTCGATTGCATCCTGCTTGCCGCGAACCTCCTGCGCGTCGTCGAGGGCGGCTGGGTGCCGCTCCTCGTCGCGGGGTTCATCGGGCTGCTGATCGCGACCTGGGTGCGCGGGCGCGGCATCGTCCACGTCTTCGAGCGCCGCAACTCGATCCCGATGGCGGAGCTTGCCGCCGCGCTCGCGCGCCGCCCGCCCGAGCGCGTCGAGGGCACCGCGGTGTTCCTGACCGCCAATCCCGAAAGCGCGCCCGGCGCGTTGCTCCACAACCTCAAGCACAACAAGGTGCTGCACGAGCAGAATCTGATCGTCGCGGTGCATACCGCCGATCGCCCCTTCGTGCCCCGCGACGAGCGCATCAAGGCGACGCGGATCGACGACAATTTCACCACCGTGACGCTGACCTACGGCTTCATGGAATCGCCCGACGTGCCCCGCGACCTCGGGCTCGAGGCCGACCGCAAGCAGGTGGTGGCCGATTCGACCAAGGTATCGTTCTTCATCGGCCGCAACACGCTCAAGCCCTCGAAGGACGAAGGCATGCCTTTATGGCAGGATCGCATCTTCATGTTCTTGCAAAGGAACGCGTCGGACCCCACCGACTTTTTGAACATTCCTCCCGGCAAAGTCCTCGAACTCGGAGAACAAGTGACAGTATAGCCGGGCTCAGCCCCTGTGCGACGGCGTTCCGCGCGGCACGGTGAAGCGGATTTCGCGATTGGTGAAGTCGATATCGACGTTGCGGAACAGGCGCAGCGCATCCATGCCCAGCAGCAATGCTGGTTCGTCAAGCAGATCGAACCGCTTGAACGGCGTCACGTTGGCGAAGGCGATGGGTACGTTGTTGAAGCCGACGTCCCCGATCTTGAGGCGGTCGATCTCCAGATAGTCCGCGGTCAGGATGTCGCCGGTCACTGACATGATCCTCACCACGCCGAGCTGTTCTCGTATGCCGTTCAGGAGATTCCGCAGCGCCAGGTTGCCGATGGTGATCGGCGATCCGGTATCAACGACGACGGAGATGCGGCGACCATGATAGGACGCATCGGTGACGATGAGCTGCCCATACCGGTTTTTGGCCCTGACGATGATCTCGTCGGCATCCGGCCGTTCGTGGAAGCGCTTGCGCATCGGCCGCACCGTCATTTCGTGGCGGTCGAAATCGATCGAGACGGCATGGCCCTGGAGCGCGTCGACGCCGATCATGCCAGGGGCGCCGAGATGCGCCGAGTCCAGTGCCGGTGCCTCGATACGGTGGCTCTTGATGTCGCTGATGTCGAGCGAGGGAACGATCACGGTGCCGACCGTGCTCGCGCCCGTCATCGCAGTCATGCGGACCGTGGGCCCAGGCGCAAGATTCAGCTGGCCCGCGAGCTCGCGCGAGACGACGCTGCGTTCGGATCCGGTATCGACGATGAAATTGTAGGGCCCTGACTGGCCGATCGAGACCGGCACCGTCATGCGCGACTGCGCGTCGCCGAGCAGCAGCATGATATGCTCGAAACCGGTGGGTGCGGCGCTTTGGGGCGTAGTCGGCTTGGGGACGGTCTGGCTGGTTTCGGGCGCAGGCGCGGCGCCCGAAAGAGCGATGACGAGGCCAAGGGCTGCAAGCCGTGACATGAAGTGATGCTACACCCGTTTCGGCCCTTTCACAATCGATATCGTGTGCCTCGCGCGCGGTGGGCCGCATCAATCGCGCCGCATCGCCTCCGCCGCCAGCACCTCCGCCTCGGCGAGCAGCGCATCGTCGGCGAGCCCCGTCGCCACGCGCTCGCGCCCGATCAGCGTCAGCACCGGCACCGCGAGCGGCGTCACCCGATCCGCATCGACATGCACCATCGTCGCCGCGGCGCGGTCGAGCAGGTCGGCGAGGCGGCCGACATCGGTCATCTTCGCGCGCGCATCCGCCCAGGCGGCGCGCAGGAGCAGGTGGTCGGGCTCGTATTTGCTGAGCACGTCGTAGATCAGGTCGGTCGAAAACGTCACCTGTTTGCCCGTCTTGCGCTTGCCCGGATGCTGGCGCTCGACCAGCCCGCCGATCACCGCCACCTCGCGGAAGGCGCGCTTCAACAGGTGCGATTGCTGCACCCAGTCGACGAATTCGTGCTCCAGAATATCGGGCGAGAACAGGCTCGCGGGATTGCGCACCGGCTCGAGCGACCAGGTGCCGATCGCATAATCGCTCGCGACGAAGCCGAGCGGCTTCAATCCTTGGCTTTCCATCCGCCGCGTCACCAGCATGCCGAGCGACTGGTGCGCGTTCCAGCCCTCGAAACTGTAAGCGACCATGTAGTGCCGCCCCTCGCGCGGGAAGGTCTCGACGAGAAGCTGGTCGGCGCGCGGCAGCACCGAGCGATACGCCTGCATCTCCAGCCATTCGCGCACGTCGGCGGGAAAGCGACGCCATTCGTCGGAGGCGGCGAGAAAGCCGCGCACGCGCCCCGCGAGATGGGTCGAGATCGGCATCCGCGCGCCGCCATAGGTGGGAATGCGCGCCGGCCGCGTGGTGGCGCGCACGATCAGGTCTTCGGTGTCGATCTTCTCGACCTCGAGGCTGAGCCCGGCAAAGAAGAAGGTGTCGCCGTGGCTCAGCGTCGCGGCAAAGCCCTCCTCGACCTTGCCCAACTTGCGCCCGTTCCTGAAGCGCACGTTGAGCATCGTCGCCTCGACGATGATCCCGGCGTTGAGGCGGTGCTGCAGCACGAAGCGCGGATGGCTGACGCGCCAGGTGCCGTCCGCCTCCTGCGTCAGCCGCTTGAACCGGTCATAGGCGCGCAAGGCATAGCCGCCGTCGCGGATGAAGCCGAGCACGCGCGCGAACGTCTCTTGCGTGAGCGCCGAATAGGGCAGCGCCGATCGCACCTCGTCGAGCAATGCCTCCTCGCGAAACGGCGCCGCGCACGCGCATGCCATCACATGCTGCGCGAGCACGTCGAGCGCGCCCGCCCGAAACGGCTCGTTGTCGAGCTCGCCCGCCTCGACCGCGTCCAACGCCGCGCGCGCTTCCAGATATTCGAACCGGTTGCCCGGCACGAGCACCGCCTCGCTCGGCTCGTCCAATCGGTGGTTGGCGCGCCCGATCCGCTGCAGCAGCCGCGACGCGCCCTTGGGCGCACCCATCTGGATGACGCAATCGACATCGCCCCAATCGACGCCGAGGTCGAGGCTCGACGTCGCCACCAGCGCGCGCAGCCGCCCGACCGCCATCGCGCCTTCCACCTTGCGCCTGGCCTCGCGCGCCAGGCTGCCGTGATGGACGCCGATCGGCAGGTTCATCGCATTGACCTTCCACAGATCCTGGAAGATCAGCTCGGCCAGGCTGCGGGTGTTGCAGAACACGATCGTCGTGCGGTGCGTCTCGATCTCGGCCATCACCTGTTCGGCGGCATAGCGTCCCGAATGGCCGGACCACGGCACGCGCCCCTCGGGCAGCAGGATATCGACGTGCGGCGCCGCGCCGGACTCCCCCTCGACCAGTGCGACGCTGTCGATGTCCCCGTCGGGCGCGAGCCACGCGCGATAGCCGTCCGGATCGGCGACCGTGGCCGAAAGCGCCACCCGCCGCATCCCCGGAGCGATCCGCTGCAGCCGCGCCATGCTCAGTGCCAGCAGGTCGCCCCGCTTCCCGCTCGCGAAGGCATGCACCTCGTCCACCACGATCGACTTCAGTCCGGTGAACATGGTGAAGCTGTCGGGATAGCTCAGCAGCAGCGACAGCGATTCGGGCGTCGTCAGCAGCATCTGCGGCGGCCGCGCGCGCTGCCGCGCCTTGCGGTCGCTGGGGGTATCGCCGGTGCGCGTCTCGACGCGGATGTCGAGCCCCATGTCGTCGATCGGCGTGATCAGGTTGCGCTGCACATCGACCGCGAGCGCCTTCAATGGCGAGACGTAGAGCGTGTGGAGCCCGTCGCTCGGTGCCTCGATCAGGTCGGCGAGGCTCGGCAGGAATCCGGCCAGCGTCTTGCCAGCGCCCGTCGCCGCGACCAGCAACGCATGCCGTCCCGCACGCGCCTCGGCGAGCATGTCCATCTGATGCCGCCGCGGCGCCCAGCCGCGCGACGCGAACCATTCGGCGAGGGGAGGGGGGAGATTCAAAGCCCCTCCCCTTCAGGGGAGGGGTTGGGGTGGGGCAGTATATCCAAGCGCACCGCCCGTTTTTCCCAACTCCCCCACCCCAAACCCCTCCCCTGAAGGGGAGGGGCTGAGAAGAGTTGGGAACCGCAACGCATCCCGGCCATATAGGCCCCATGACCACGCTCGGCGACTGGCTCGATCCTCATCCGCACGGCCTCTACGTGCGCCCCGCCGACGCCTGGATCGATCCTTCGCTGCCCAGCCCCCGGGCGCTCGTCACCCACGGTCACGCCGATCACGCGCGCGGCGGCCACGGCGCTGTGTGGGCGACGCCGGAGACGCTCGCGATCATGGAAGCGCGCTACGGCCCGCAAGCCGGCAGGCCCGTAGCCTATGGCGAACCGCTGACGCTGGGCGCGGTCAAGGTCACCTTCGTGCCCGCGGGCCATGTGCTCGGCTCCGCGCAGATCGTGCTCGATTACCGCGGCGAGCGCGTGGTCGTCTCGGGCGACTACAAGCGTCGCCCCGATCCCACCTGCGCTGCGTTCGAGCCCGTGCCGTGCGACGTCTTCGTCACCGAGGCGACCTTCGGCCTGCCCGTCTTCCGCCACCCCGAGACGCATGACGAGATCGACAAGTTGCTCGCGGCGCTGCGCGCCAACCCTGCGCGCTGCGTGCTGGTCGGCGCCTATGCGCTCGGCAAGGCGCAGCGTGTGATCCGCGAATTGCGCGATATGGGCTTCGACGATCCGATCTACATCCACGGCGCGCTCCAGCGGCTGTGCGACCTCTACGCGGCGCACGGCATCGATCTGGGTGAGCTGCGCGCGGCAACCGGCGTGCCCAGGGCCGAGCTTCTGGGTCGCATCGTCGTCGCGCCGCCCTCGGCGCTCAACGACCGCTGGTCGCGTCGTCTGCCCGATCCGATCACCGCGATGGCGAGCGGGTGGATGCGCGTGCGCCAGCGCGCGCGCCAGCGCAACGTCGAGCTGCCGCTGATCCTCTCCGACCACGCCGATTGGGATGAGCTCACCGAGACGATTCGCGAGCTCGCGCCGAAGGAGGTCTGGGTCACCCACGGCCGCGAGGACGCCCTCGTCCACTGGTGTGCCACCCGCCAGATCAAGGCCCGCGCGCTCGCCCTGGTCGGTTTCGAGGACGAGGACGATTGAGACGTCACGTGAAAATGGTTCGCGCAGAGAACGATAGAGAGTGGCCCCGTCACCCCAGCGCAGGCTGGGGGCCATTTCTCTCGCGGGTGGCATCACAGCCAGAGATAGACCCCAGCCTGTGCTGGGGTGACGATTTCCCCGCTGCACCTCTGCGCGATGGCCACTTCGCGAGCCGCTGGATCGGCTATCCCACGCCCTCCAGCGCCTTCTGCCGCCGCCGCTGGACCGAGCTGCCGATCCCCATCGCCTCGCGATATTTGGCCACGGTGCGCCGCGCGATGTCGAAACCCTTCGCGTTGAGCAGGTCCACCAGCGTGTCGTCCGACAGAATCTTCTTGGAGTCTTCCGCCGCGATCAGCGTCCGGATCGCGCTCTTCACGGCCTCGGCGGACACCGCATCGCCGCCGTCCGCTGCCTGGATGGCCGACGTGAAGAAATATTTGAGCTCGAACAGCCCGCGCGCGCAGCTCAGATATTTGTTGCTGGTAACGCGGCTCACCGTCGATTCGTGCATCTCGATCGCGTCGGCGACCTGGCGCAGCGTCATCGGCTTGAGATACGCGACGCCCTTCAGGAAGAACGCCTCCTGCTGCTTCACGATCTCGGTCGCGACCTTGATGATCGTGCGCTGGCGCTGGTCCAATGCCTTGATCAGCCAGTTGGCGCTCGCGAGACAATCCGAAAGCCACGCCTTCGATGCCTTGTCCTGCGGCCCCGACGACAATTCGGCATAATAAGACCGGTTGACGAGCACGCGCGGCAGCGTCGCCGAATTGATCTCGATCGCCCAGCCCGTGGGCCGGCGCGCGACGAACAGGTCGGGCACCACCGCCCGCGTCGCCTCGCCGCCGAAGCGCAGCCCCGGCTTGGGGTCGTAGCCGCGCAGCTCGCGGATCATGTCGGCCATGTCCTCGTCGTCCACGCCGCAGATGCGCTTGAGCCGCGTCAGCTCGCCGCGCGCGACGAGATCGAGATGATCGATCAGCGCGGCCATGCACGGATCGTAACGGTCGGCCTCCTTCGCCTGGAGCGCGAGGCATTCGGCGAGGTCGCGGGCGCCGACGCCGGTGGGATCGAAGGTCTGGATGC
Source organism: Sphingomonas sp. (assembly GCA_035538935.1). Taxonomy (GTDB): domain Bacteria; phylum Pseudomonadota; class Alphaproteobacteria; order Sphingomonadales; family Sphingomonadaceae; genus Sphingomonas. Next base: position 296,931 of record DATLJH010000022.1, on the reverse strand, counting down.
CGGCCAGCACCGCCTCGACCTCGGCCAGCGCCACGCCGAGCCGGTTGGCGACGTCGAGCAGCGGCACGGCGAGATAGCCGGTCTCGTCGATCTGATCGATCAGGTGCCGGGCGATGACGGCGTCGCGCCCCGAAAAGACCGTGCCCGCCTGCGCCAGCAGATGGTCGGCGAGGCTTTCCGCGCGTTCGGCGAAGGCGTCGAGATCGGGGCCGTCCTCGGGCGCCGCTCCGCTCGCCGCGCCGCCCATGCCGAGCGCGCCGTCGAGCCCGCCCACGCTGTCGGCCGGCGAATCGTGGTGAAAGCTTTCGGTCGCGAAATCGACGTCGAGCGCCGCTTCGCCGGTCGCGCCGCCCGCCGCGAGCAGCTCGTCCGCGCTCGCGGGCTCGTCGCGTTCGATCGGCGCCGGCTCGGGGTCCGACGGCCCTTCGTCGTCACCGCCGCCGGCGTCGAGCAGCGGGTTCTTCTCGATCTCCTCGGCGATGAACCCCTCGATCTCGAGGTTCGACAGCGCGAGCAGGCGGATCGCCTGCTGCAGCTGCGGCGTCATCACCAGCGATTGCGTCTGCCGGAGGTCGAGGCGGGGGGCGAGGCTCATCCGGTGCCTCTAAACCCGTTCGTGCTGAGCTTGTCGAAGCACCGCTCTTCTACCTCCGTCGAGAAAAAGAACGGCCCTTCGACAAGCTCAGGGCGAACGGATGGAGGGAATAGCGGCTCACAGCGAGAACCCCTCGCCCAGATAGAGCCGGCGCACGTTGGCGTCCGCCACCAGCTCCTCGGGCGAGCCGGTGAAGAGCACGCGGCCGTCGTAGATGATGTAGGCGCGGTCGACGATGTCGAGCGTCTCGCGGACATTGTGGTCGGTGATCAGCACGCCGATTCCGCGGCGCTTGAGGTCTTTGACCAGATCGCGGATGTCGGCGATCGAGATCGGGTCGATACCGGCGAAGGGCTCGTCGAGCAGCATGATCGTCGGATCGGCGGCGAGCGCGCGGGCGATCTCGGCGCGCCGCCGCTCGCCCCCCGACAGCGCCATGGCGGGCGCGTCGCGCAGCCGCGTCAGCCCGAATTCGTCGAGCAATTCGTCCAGCCGGCGCGCGCGCGTCGCCGCGTCGGGCTCGGCGAGCTCGAGCACGGTCGAGATGTTCTTTTCGATCGTCAGCCCGCGGAAGATCGAGGTTTCCTGCGGGAGATAGCCGAGCCCCAGGATCGCGCGGCGATACATGGGCAGCCCGGTGATGTCCTCATTGTCGAGCAGCACGCGCCCCGAATCGGGCTTCACCAGCCCCATCACCGAATAGAAGCACGTCGTCTTGCCCGCCCCGTTGGGCCCGAGCAGCCCCACCACCTCGCCGCGCCCGACCGAGACCGACACGTCGGTCAGCACCACGCGCTTGTCGTACGATTTGGCGATCGAAATAACCGACAGCCCGTCGCGCACCGGCGTTTCGGTGATCGGCTCGATCTCGTCCAGGGTGGTCACGTCGTCCATCGGCCCTCATGCGCGCTGCTGTTCGCCCGGCCTCGAAAGACCGCCATTGGCAGGATTCCTGCATAGGAATCTCATAACGAATCTAGGCGATCGCCCCCCGCTTCGCCAAGGGGGGCGTGGCACATCGCGACGATTTGCCGATCAGTCGCGGTTGTCGCCGCCGCGATCGGGGACCGAGAAGCGGCCGGTGACGCGGCCGTTCGACTGGGTGGTCGTGCCGGTGCCCGTCGCGCCGGTGCTGCCGCCGGCAACGCCCGATCCGTCGATCACCGCGCGGCCGGTGTCGAGGTTGATCGTCAACCGCCCGCCGTTCACCCGATTGCCGCCCTGGGTCAGCGTCACCCCGCCGATCATCGTGATCACCCGGCGGTTGAGATCGTAGACCGCATAATTGCCGCGGGCACTCTGGTCGGGCCGCGTCACCGTGACGCCCCCCGCCGCGTCGAGCCGCGACACCTGCGGCGATCCGTCGACGATGCGCCCGGTGTAGGAAACGGTGACGCGTGCCGCCTCGAGCGTCATTTCCGCCTGGCGGATGACGACGCCGTCCGACAGGATCGCCTTGTTGGCCTTGTCCTGAAGCTCTCCATGCCCGGCGGAGAAATCGATCGGCGCGCGCGAATTGTGCCGCGACTGCGCGACCGCGCCGGTCGCGAGAAGCGCGAGGAGAAGTGGCAGGAGGCGCGGGCGCGGCATGGCGTGCTATCTGTTGCCTTGCGGCACGATGCGCAAGTGGACGTTGCCGTCGAGCGATACCGTGCGGTCCTCCAGATCGGCGCTCATGCTGTCGGCGCGGAAGTTGCCCTGCGGCGTCGTGCCCGAAACGCCGCCGTCGCTCTTCATCGTGCGCGCCCTGAGATCGACGGTCGCATCCTTGGTGTCGAGCGCATAGCCGCCCGCCGTCCGCACCGTGATCGGCCCGTCGAGCGCGACCTTCTGCGATTCCATATCGTAGCGCCCGCCGGGCGCGGCGATCTTCGCGGGGCCGTCCGAAAGCTGGATGCCCGCGGCGAGATCGTCAAGCCGGACGATCGGCTCGGCCGAGCTGCGCTGCACCGCCGATCCGGCGGCGAGCACGAAGGGCCGCCCCTTGTCGTCCTCGCCGCGATAGGTGGCGGATTGCAGCTTCATGCGCTGCGGCGCGAGATCGACCTTGTTCTTGTCGAGGATGAACGACACGTCGCCGCGCATGTAGAGCGGCGCCATCACCAGGAACGCGGCGAGCACGCCGATCGCGATCGGCAGCGCGACGCGCATGATCGCGATGACGCGATCGTGGCTGCTGCCCGGCGCCGCCCAGACCTGCCGCGCGGTCCGCTGCCGGCGCGCGATCTCAGACATTGTTCGCGCCTATCGGCGAGCGGCACCGGCCCACTCCCCCACCCGGCCACCCATAGGATAATCGCATTGGGTGGCCGGGTGGGGGAGCGGGCCGGTGCCGCCAAACAGAAAGCACCTCAAACATGCGCGAAGATGTCGATTTCGGGCCAGCCGGCGAGATCGAGATCGGCGCGTGCGGGAAGGAAATCGAAACACGCCTGCGCGAGCTCGGTGCGCCCCTCGCGCGCCAGCCGGCGGTCGAGCTCCTCGCGCAACGCGTGGAGAAAGCGCACGTCGGATGCGGCATAATCGCGCTGCGCGTCCGACAGCACGGGCCCGCCCCAGTCCGACGATTGCTGCTGCTTGGAGATGTCCTGGCCCAGCAGCTCGCGCACCAGCTCCTTCAGGCCGTGCCGGTCGGTATAGGTGCGCACCAGCCGCGATGCCGTCTTGGTGCAATAGACGGGCGCCGCGACGACACCGAGATAATACTTGATCGCGGCCAGATCGAAACGCGCGAAATGGTAGAGCTTGAGCCGCGCCGGATCGGCGAGCACCGCTTTCAGATTGGGCGCCGCATAGCTGCTGCCGGGATTGAAGCGCACCAGATGCTCGTCGCCGCGGCCGTCCGAAAGCTGCACGACGCACAGCCGGTCGCGCGGCGTGATCAGCCCCATCGTCTCGGTGTCGACGGCGATCGGGCCGGGGCCGAGCGCGCCTTCGGGAAGGTCTTCCTCGTGGAAATGAACGGTCATGCACCGCGCCTAGCGCGGTTGCGGCGAACGCTCAATGGCCGTCGGCGTCCACCTTCGCCGCCTTGCGCCGGCGCGCCAGGATGTTGAGCGCCTCGACGCCCGCCGAAAACGCCATCGCGGTGTAGATATAGCCCTTGGGCACGTGCGCGCCGAAGCCGTCGGCGATCAGCACCACGCCGATCATCAGCAGGAACCCCAAGGCGAGCATCACCACGGTCGGGTTACGCGCGATGAAATTGCCCAGCGGATTGGCGGCGAACATCATCACCCCCACTGCGAAAACCACCGCGACGATCATCACCGGCAGATGGTCGGTCATGCCCACCGCGGTCAGGATCGAATCGATCGAGAACACCATGTCGAGCAGCAGGATCTGGACGATCGCCGAACCGAACCCCAATGCCGTCTTGCCCGCGGACGGCCCGGCATCGGCGCCCGAATGGTCCTCGCCCTGCATCGTGCCGTGGATTTCGGTCGTCGCCTTGTAGATCAGGAACAGCCCGCCCGCGATCAGGATCAGGTCGCGGATCGAGAAGGCGGTCTCGAAGGTGGGCTCGCCGTGGCTGCCGGCTGCACCCGCGATGCCAAGATCGAAGACCGGCGCCGTCATGCCCACGATCCAGGCGATCATCGACAGCAGCGCCAGCCGCATGATCAGCGCGAGGCTGATGCCGATGCGGCGTACCTTGCTGCGCTGCGCCTCGGGCAATTTGTTCGACAGGATCGAGATGAAGATCAGATTGTCGATCCCGAGCACGACCTCCATCACGATCAGCGTGACGAGCGCGGCCCAGGCGGCGGGATCGGCGAGAAGAGCGGCAATCGGCATGTGCGACCTGTGCCGTTCGCGCAACGCTTGCGCAAGTATTGACGTGCGTCGACCCGAAATCGGGACGAATTTGTTCGCGGTGGCATTTCTTTTCGGTTATGGCGGGAATGTGGCGTGGTCGGTGAAGCGCCCGGAGTCCTGCGTTCGTCGTCCGGCGCTAGGGTTTTTGACGGTGAAAGTCGGGCGAGTCGGGAAGACGAACAGGGCATGAGTTTCGATAAAGGACGCCGCGGGGATCGCGGCGGGCGCGGCAGGGATAAGCGCGACAGTTTCGGCGGCGACGATTTCGGCGGTGGATTCCAGGATCGCGGCTTTGGCGGCGACCGATTCGGCGGTGGTGATCGTTTCGGCGGTGGCGACCGCTTCGGTGGCGGCGGCGGTGGCGGCGGTTTCCGCAGCGGCGGTGGCGGCGGCTTCGGTGGCGGTCGTGGCGGCGGCGGGGGGATGCCCCCGCAGGTCGTCGGCGAAGGCTCCGGCACCGTCAAGTTCTTCAATGGGCAGAAGGGCTTCGGCTTCATCGTCCGTGACGACGGCGGCGAGGATGTGTTCGTTCACATCTCCGCGGTCGAGCAGGCTGGGCTGACCGGCCTCGCCGAAGGCCAGCCGCTCAACTTCACGCTGGTCGATCGTGGTGGGCGCATCTCGGCGACCGATCTCAAGATCGAGGGCGAGCCGCTCCCGGTCGAGGAACGCGCGCCCCGTCCGCCGCGCGAAGGCGGCTTCGGCGGCGGTGGTGGTCCGCAGCGTCAGCTGACAGGCGAGAAGGCGACCGGAACGGTCAAGTTCTTCAACGCCATGAAGGGCTTCGGCTTCATCCAGCGCGATGACGGCCAGCCCGATGCGTTCGTGCACATCTCTGCCGTCGAGCGCGCGGGCCTGCCGACGCTCAACGAAGGCGACCGGCTCGAATTCGAGCTCGAGGTCGATCGCCGCGGCAAATATGCGGCGGTGAACCTGCAGTCGATCTAACCCAGCGGGGTTTGGGAGAGGAAGCCCGGCGCGCGCAGACGCGCCGGGCTTTTTCTTTGTCCGCCGCTCAGCCGGTCAGAATCAGCGCCGCGCCGCCGAGAATGCCGAGCACGCCCGCGATCCGCCCCGGCGTCGCGCGTTCGTGCAGGAACAGCACCGAGATCACGAGCGCGGTCACCATCCCCGTTTCGCGCAACGCGGCGAGCGGCGCGGTGGGGCCGAGCGAGAACGCCCACAACGCCATGCCGTAGGTCACGATCGACAGCGCGCCCGCGATCACGCCGGGTTTCCACTGGCGCGCCGCGCTCGCGAAGATCTCGCCGCGCGAGACGATCCCGAACATCACGACCACGACCGCCCCCATCGTCACGAATACCCAGACGATATAGCTCGCCGGGCTCGGCGCGGCGCGCACGCCGTGCGCGTCGATCACGGTGTAGCCCGCGATGAAGACGCCGGTGAGCAGCGCCCAGCCGAGCGCATTCGATGCCACGTGGCGGCCTGCGATCATCACGAACATCGCCGCACCCACCAGCGCGATGCCGGCGATCTCCTGCACGGTCGCGGGCTCGCCGAGCACGCCCAGCGTCACCAGCGCGGTGAGCAGCGGCGCGGTGCCGCGCAGCACCGGATAGACTGCGGAAAGATCGCCGACCTGATACGCGCGCACCAGCGCGAACAGGTAGAAACCGTGGAGCAGCGCGCTCGCCGCCAGCCAGCCCCAGGCGCCGGTCGGCCACGGCACGAGCAGGGTCGCGGGCAGCAGGATGGCGGCGCTTGAGCCGTCGGTGAGTGCGCGGCCGGCCATCTTGTCGCGCCCGCCCTTGACGATCGCGTTGACGATCGCGTGGATCGATCCCGAGGCGATCATCAGGATCGAGGCAAGCGCGAGCGGCGGCATCCATGCTCGCTACCCGGCGGCGATCGTCATTTCCAGCCGTGCCATGAAAAGACGGCGCCCGCCGTTGCCGACGAGCGCCGCTCCTTCATGGCAAACGCGCGTTACTTGCAGGCGAGATCCGAACGATCGATCGCGCGGCCGCCGACGGCGCCTGCCGCGCCGCCCAGGATCGTGCCGATCGTCTTCGATCCGCCCGGCGCGATCAGGTTGCCGAGCAGCGCGCCCACGCCGGCGCCGACCAGCGTACCGGTCGTGCCGTCCTCGCGCTTGCAGTAATAATTGCCGTCGCGGTCGCGATAGATGCGGTCGCCGTCGCGCGCGCCCTGGGACACGGTGTCGGGATTGTAGACACGGTCGCCCGAACTGAAGAGGCCGCCATTATCACCGGCGCAGGCGCCCAACGGCGCGGCGGTTGCGACGATCAGCGCCGCGGTCAGAATCGATGTACGCATGACACTTCCTCTTGGGTTGTTACGCGGCGTCAACCATCGGGCCGGCGATTTGGTTGCGTCCGCCCGGCATGACGATGCCTCAGGTCGTCATGTGTTCGAGGCTTTCGAGCCGGTCGGCCTCGCTCGCCGGCTTGTCGGTGCGGATGCGGCTGATGCGCGGGAAGCGCATCGCCACGCCGGACTTGTGCCGTGACGAGGCGTGGATCGAATCGAACGCGATCTCCAGCACCAGCGTCTTTTCGACTTCGCGCACCGGGCCGAAGCGGTTGATCGTGTGCGTGCGCACGAACCGGTCGAGGAATTTGAGCTCATCGTCGGTGATCCCCGAATAGGCCTTGCCGACCGGCAGCAGCGCGCCGTCCGCGCTCCAGCAGCCGAAGGTGTAGTCCGAATAGAAGGACGAGCGCCGTCCGTTGCCGCGCTGCGCGTACATCAGCACGCAATCGGCGACGAGCGGATCGCGCTTCCATTTGTACCACAGCCCCGCCCGCCGCCCCGCCACATAGGGCGATGTCCGGCGCTTGAGCATCACGCCCTCGATCGCGGCGTCGCGCGCGCGGGCCCGGATCGTCTCGAGCGCGTCGAAATCCTCAGCATGGATGACGGGCGAGACGTCGAACCGGTGGGGGTCGAGTCGCGCCGCGAACGCCTCCAACCGCCGCCGCCGCTCGGACCAGGGAAGGTCGCGAACGTCCTCGCTGCCGTCGAACAGAATATCGTAGAGGCGCACGAACGCCGGATAGTTGGCGAGCATCTTCGCCGAGACCTGCTTGCGCCCGAGCCGCTGCTGGAGCGCGTTGAAGCTCGCCGCACCCGCGCCTTCGCCCAGGCTGCCGCCCTGCGCCGCGCCCTTGACCAGCAGCTCGCCGTCGAGCGCACCGAGCGTGCGGAAATCAGCCGCGACCTCGGGGAAGCTGCCGGTGACGTCGTCGCCCGCGCGGCTGTAGAGGCGCGTCTCGCCCGCGACATGGACGAGCTGGACGCGGATGCCGTCCCATTTCCACTCGGCGGCATAGTCGGTGAGATCGACGCGGGCGTCTTCCAGCGGATGCGCGAGCATGAACGGGCGGAAGATGGGCACGTCGGCGGGCGTCGGCCGGTCGCCGCGCCCCTCGGCCCAGTCGAACAGCCGCGTATAAGGCGGGTCGATGCCGTGCCACAGTTCCTCGACCGCATCGACATCGAGGTCGAACGCCTGCGCCAGCGCGGTCTTGGCGAGCCGCGCCGAGACGCCGATGCGCAAGCCCCCGGTCGCGAGCTTGAGCAACGCAAACCGCTCCTCGGCGTCGAGCCGGTCGAGCAGGGCCGCCATCACCGCGGGCGCATCCGATCGCGACAGCGACGCCAGCCGGTCGATCACGGCCGACAGCCGCAATTCCTCGCCCGCGCCCTCGATCTCGCCGGGCCAGAGCAATGCCACCGTCTCGGCGGTATCGCCGACATAATCGCGGCTCATGCGGAACAGCACGGGATCGACGCGCTCCTCGATCAGCGCGCGGATCAGTGCGGGCTTGACGGCTTTCAGATCGAGATCGCCGGTCAGCGCCGCTATCGCCCAGCCGCGATCGGGATCGGGCGTTGCGCGAAGATAATCGCCGATCAGCTTGAGCTTGGCGTTGCGCGACCGCGTGTAGACGAGCGAATCGAGAAGCGCGGCGAAGGCGTGCATGCCAGCGCCAACGCGCGGAGGCGCCGCGCGGCTCCCGTCAGCGAGCGGCAAAAGTTCCGAAGGTTCCGGGAAAACGACATCAAGGGCAGGCGGCGTATGGCTGGCGCGTGCTCCCCCTGCGTGCGCGACCGCGCCAAGCCATCGAGCCATGCGCCGGCCATAGCATCAACAGCGGCCTGTAGGACAGCACCCGAGCAACGAGCGCGACCCGCGCCGGATGATCGCAATGCACGGGCGATGGCGGCGATATTCGCGAAGCTGGAGTGCCGCCCTCGCCCCAGGAGCGGACCGCTCTCTTCGCCGTCATGCCAGCGAAAGCTGGCATCGCTCGCGGTCGAAACGCCGCCCCTGCGGCCGGAGATCCCAGCTTTCGCTGGGATGACGAAACATGGCGGCACTCCATCAGTCGCCGCCTCGCCAGCTTGTCAGGCGAGGGCGATCAGACCGCGCCTTCGCCGGGGGCGATCTGGACGATCGCGTCGATCTCGACCGCGGCATTGAGCGGCAGCACCGGCACGCCCACCGCGCTGCGGGCATGGCGGCCGGCGTCGCCGAACAGTTCGGCCATCAGCTCCGAGGCGCCGTTGGCGACCTTGGGCTGGTCGGTGAAATCGGCCGCCGAATTGACGAAGACGCCCAGCTTGACGATCCGCTCGACGCGGTGAAGCCCACCCAGCGCCGCCTTCATCTGCGCCACCAGCATCAGCGCGCAGCGCTGCGCCGCGCGATAGCCGTAGTCGAGATCGCGGTCGGCGCCGAGCCGGCCGGTCATCAGCGCGCCCTCGTCGAAGGGAAGCTGCCCCGAGATATGGAGCAGCCCGCCCGCCTCGACGGTGGGCACATAAGCCGCGACGGGCGCGGCGGCTTGGGGAAGGGCGAGGCCGAGCTCGCCAAGCTTGCGGTCGATTCGATCGGTCATGGCGGCGGATCAACACCCGCGCGGCGCGCGGGTCAAGCCTCGGCAGGCGTGCCGGCCGCGAAGCGATCGGCGATCCAGCCCCGCGCCGCGCGCCAATCGTCGATCCGCGCATGCGCGTGCGGCGCCGGCGCGATGCTCGACGCGAGCTCGGGTTCGGAGACCATGTGCAGGCGGTGGACCCGCGGCGCATGGCGCGCGACCGATTCGTGATGCACCGCGAGATCGTCGACGAACACGGTGACGGGGTCGCCATGCTTGGCGACCAGCCGCGCGACCGGATCGCCCTTGCCGCCCTGGTTGCACTCGACGCGGTGCGCGATGCCGAAATTGGCGAGCTGCTCGATCCGCGCGGTCCGGCACGCATCGGTCAGGTTGGTGAGGATGACGATATCGGCGGCCTCGGCCAGTGTGGCCAGCGCCTCGCGCGCATGCGGCACCAGCGTCTGGCGGTGCATCTCGGCCGGGAAGAAGCCGCCGAGCAAGCCCCACATCTCCTCCGGCGTCGGCCTGCTGCCGTCGCGCCGCGTCATCGATCTGGCGAAATCGCCGCCGTCAGGCGCGAAGTCGATGTCGTGCGTTTCGCGCAGCCACGTCCCGAAATGGCGCACCATGTGAAGCAGCACCTCGTCGCAATCGCAGATCAGCAGCGGTCTCATCGGGTCTCCAGTGCGGCGCGTGCGGCGACGAGCGCGCCCGGCGGTACGTCGAGCGCCGTAGCGCAGGCGGTGAGGTCGGGTTCGTGCGCCTCGAGGAATTCGAGCGTTGCCGCGAGCATCGCCGGATCGCCGGCCCGTGCGCGCAGCGCTTGCGGGTCGAGCCCGGTCACGGCGAGCAGGCGTGCCGCGCGATCGGGCTCGGCGAGCGTCCAGGCGAGCGCGCGCAATGCCAGCGTGCCCGCATCCTGTTCGATTGTTTCGCGTGCCTGCATCGCCTACAGTTACCACGGGCCTGGATCGGGGGGGACGTGGCAAAAAGGGTGCTCGTTGTCGAGGACAACGAACTCAATCTGAAGCTGTTCTGCGATTTGCTGCGCGCGCACGAATTCGCCGCCGAACCGGTGCGCGACGGCCGCGAGGCAGTGGCGCGCGCGCGAGAATTCGCGCCCGACCTGATCGTGATGGATATCCAGATGCCGCATGTCAGCGGCTACGAGCTGATCGAGCAACTGAAGCGCGACGACGAGCTCAGCCGCGTGCCGATCATGGCGGTGACCGCTTATGCCGGCCGCGAGGACGAGGAACGCATCCGCGCGGTGGGCGCGGACGCGTATGTCTCCAAGCCGATCTCGCTGATGCGCTTCGTCGACGAGGTCAACGCGCTGGTCGCGCCCGAGGCATGACAAAAGCCGCGAAAGCGCCGGGGCGCCCGCGGCTTTCTTGATTCCGGATCCCCGCCGGTGTGGGGATCAAATAATCCGCCGAGCGCGGATTATTTGATCTTCGCTTCCTTGAACTCGACGTGCTTGCGCGCGACCGGATCGTATTTGCGGAAGCTCAGCTTCTCGGTCTGGTTACGCGGATTCTTCTTGGTGACGTAGAAGAAGCCCGTATCCGCCGAGCTGACGAGCTTGATCTTGACGGTGGTCGGCTTGGCCATGACCCGAATTCCTGTATGCGTGAAATAGCAAAAGCGGCGAACGTGCGTCCGCCGCTCCTCAACGGCCGCGCGGATGCGCCAGAAGAGGGGCGCTTGTCAAGCCTCGGGCGGGGATTTGCCGCGCCGTTTCATGTATCGCACGGCCAGACCCAGGGCCGCCCCCAGCCCCGCGCCGGCCGCGATCCACGCCGAATCGCCCGCTACCTGGGCGACGCCCGCGCCGATCCCGATCCCGATGGCCATCCACAAGGCGAGGCTGTTCATGCAGGCGTGCTCCTCGGGCGTTTACCGCGGGTTTACCATGATGCGCGCATCCTTCTCCCAACGGCGGGAGTGGGACGATGCGACAGGGGGACATCGGAATCGAGCATATCAGGGCCGAGCTCGCGGCGCGAATCATGGCGATCGATCTCCAGGCCGATCGGCTGAGCACGGGCATGCTCGCGAGCCAACTCGACGAGGTGCGCCGCATCGCGCAATCGAACGGCATGTTGCCTGCGGTCACTGTCGCGCATGTGCTCGAATCGGCGCTGGCGGCAGGCGAGCACGGCGCGCTGATCCACGGCTGGCTCGCGATCCTCGGCGACGCGATCGGCTGCGAGCGGGTCGATCCGCCTACCTGCGACGCTTATGCCGCTGCCTGTTCGGTGCGCCTTGCCGGCTGACGGGAGGCGCGCGTGGATGCGCTGATGGCCGCGCTGGTCGCGGCGCTGCTCGCGCAGGCAAGCGACCGGACGCATTGGTGCGCGGCGCTGCTGTCCAGCCGATTCGCGCGGCCGGTTCCCGTGATCGCGGCGCTGGTCATCGCCGTCGGCGTGATCAACGGGCTCGGCGCGGCGGCGGGCGCGGTGATCGGCCCGATGATGACGCCCGAAGCGCAGTCGCTGATGCTCGCGCTCGCGCTGATCGCGGCGGGCGGCACGGCGTTGTTCCGGATGACCCCGCCCGACGCGCTGCCCGATTCGCGGGCCGGCGCCTTTGCCACGAGCCTGCTCGCCTTGCTCGCGCTCGGCTTCGGCGATCGCACGCAATTCATCACCTTCGCGATCGCCGGGCGCACGCCGACGCCCGTGCTCGCGTTCACTGGGGCGATTCTGGGCGCGCTCGCGGTGACGATCCCCGCGGCGGTGATGGGGGAGAATGCGTGGCGCGCGCTGCCGCTACGCCCGATCCGCCTCGCCTGCTGCGCCGTGCTACTGGTCGCCGGGCTGTGGATCGGGCTGAGCGGGCTCGGGCTGCGCTGATCCCCGGCGCGCGGCGAAGAAGTCGCGCAGCAGCCCGGCGGCCTCACGCTCGCCGATATGGCTGAAAATCTCTGGCCGGTGATGGCAGGTGGGCTGCGCGAAGAAGCGCGCGCCGTGCTCGACCGCGCCGCCCTTGGGGTCGCTCGCGCCGTAATAGAGCCGCGCGATCCGGGCGTGCGCGATGGCGCCCGCGCACATCGCGCACGGCTCGAGCGTCACCCACAGGTCGCAACCTTCGAGCCGGTCGCTGCCGAGCGCCTGCGCTGCGGCGCGAATCGCCCGGATCTCGGCATGCGCGGTGGGGTCGGAAAGCGTGCGCGGGGCATTGGCGGCGACCGCGAGAATCACGCCGTCCTTCACCACCACGGCGCCGACCGGCACCTCGCCCGCGTCGGCCGCCGCTGCTGCGGCATCGAGCGCGGCGCGCATCGGATGGGTCATCGTCGCGATCATCACCGACGCGATAGCATGATCGAGGCAGTGGGGCAGTGTGCTTCTGGAGTCGTTTTCAGCTTTGCCGTCACCGCACCGGCCCACTCCCCCACCCGACCACCCAACGCCAGTATCCTGTGGGTGGTCGGGTGGGGGAGTGGGCTGGCGCCGCTACCGTTTCAGCGAAGCTGAAACATATCTATTGCGCCGGCGCGGCCGCGTTGTCCGGCTTCTGGACGTTGATCGTCGGCACCGCGATCGTCCGATTCTCCGTGCCGACGTCGACATGGCCGACATCGGCCTGGAATTGCGGGGTCTGGCCGCCTTCGATCCGGACCGAGGGCAGCTCGCCGCGCCGGGTCTGGTCGATGTCGAGCATCCCGAACGCCATCAGCAGCACCACGGCGATGACGACGAGGCCGAGCAGCACGAGTAGGGCACGCATAATCTTCTCCCTGGCAATCGAATCGACCCCGTAATAACGCCGCCGGGGCACGGGAAGTTGCGCGACCCGGTTGACCGCGCCCCGTAATGGAGCTATCGGCGCACGCTTTCCGGGAACCCGAGAACACAGGATTTCAACCGATGTCGCGCATTTGCGAACTGACCGGCAAGGGCCGGCAGGTGGGCAACAACGTGTCCCACGCCAACAACAAGACCAAGCGCACCTTCCTGCCCAATTTGCAGAACGTGACGCTGATGTCCGAAGCGCTCGAAAAGAGCGTCAAGCTGCGCGTCTCGACGCACGGCCTGCGCTCGGTCGAGCATGTCGGCGGGCTCGACAACTGGCTCGTCAAGACCAGCGACGACAAGCTCTCGCTCAAGGCGCGCCGCCTGAAGCGCGACGTCGCCAAGAAGCTCAGCGCGCAGGCGTAACCCGGGAATCGCCGGCGTCGGAGGACGGCGCCGGCGCGACCAGCCGGAATTTGAGCAGCAGCGAGCGCTGCAGGAACGACCGATTGTCGTCCGACGCGATCCAGACGATCGTGTCGCTGCCCTCGCGCGTCGCCGCCACCGCCTCGAAATTGTCGTGGATATATGGCGGCGCCAGGTTGGCGATAACCTTGCCGTGGGCCGTCGCGCCCGGGCGAATCGCGCGCGCCTCGACGATGACCAGCTTGGTCGTGAAATTATAAGGGAGGCGAAAGCTCCGCAGCAGCACGAGCAGCCGCCCGTCGGGAAGTAGCGTCGCATCGCTCGGGCCATAGCCGGGTGGAACGGCGAGGCTGAACCGAAAGCCGCGGCCCGGCGCGGTGACCGGATCGCCGGCGAAGCGGATCGCGATGCGGTTGAGCGTGCCACGCGCGCGCGCGACCTCCCCGATGGCGACGAACCCGCCCGATGGAAGCCGGACCAGCGATTCGGCACCGCCATTTTCGGGCCAGCGCCGCATCGCCGGCGGCGCGGCATGGCCCAGCGCGCGGCTGAATGCCGCGTCGTAGCGCCAGATCTGATTGCTGTTCTCGAACGCCACCCAATGATCGCCGGTGGCGGGGTCCGTCGCCATCGCCTCGCTGTCGCGATCCTGCTTTTCCCAGCCGGCGCCCGGCCCGTCGGGCAGGTTGGCGAACGAGGGATCGGCAATCCGCCAGTCTTGCCCCAGGCGGAATCGCACCACATTGCCGCCGTCGCTGAGCAGTGTGAAGCGATCTCCCTCGACCGCCATCGACGAAAAACCGCCGAACGCGCGATCCGGGCTCGTCAGCGCGACGCCGCCCAGCCATTCGAGCTGCCCAAGCCGCATCATTTCCGGATGGCCATCGAGCAATGCCACCGGCCGGGCGCGGATCACCGCACGATCGCCGAGCAGCGCGAGCCGCTCGGCCCCGCTCCATGTCGGCACGCAAACCAGCACGAGCAGCACGGCGACGAGAATACGCATCGCCGCGTCTTAGGGGCTGATCCACGTGCGTGGAAGCGGCACCGGCCCACTCCCCCACCCGACCACCCATAGGATAATCGCATCGGGTGGTCGGGTGGGGGGTGAGCCAGTGCCGCACCCGATTCAGCTGCGCTGAAGCGGATCATAGCGCACCATCGTTAATCCTTCTGAACGGCGGATAACTGAACCGCCGATAACGCGCGCATTCAGGGTCGGCTCAACGCCGAGTCGCCATAACCGGCGAACAGATGGGGCGAAGCGGCCGAATCAGGCCCCCCGTCGGTGGAGGAAGAGATACCAGGAGAATGATAATGCTGAAGAAGCTCAAGATCATGTCGCTCGCCGGTGCCGCCATCGCCATGGGTGCGGCGACGCTGGTCCCCGTGACGCCCGCGGCCGCGCAGCATCATCGCTCGTACCGCGGCCATCATTACGATCGTCATTACGATCGTCGCTATCGCGATTACGATCGCCGCCATTACAACCGCCGCGCGTATCGCCGGTGCGACAAGGGAGACGGCGGCACGATCGTCGGCGCCATCGCCGGCGGCCTGCTGGGTCACGAGATCGTCGGCCGCCGCGGCGACAAGACGCTCGGCACGGTGCTGGGCGCCGGCGCCGGCGCGCTGGCGGGCCGCGCGATCGATCGCGCCGACAATCCCGGATACTGCCGATAAGCGATTTCAGGCAGTTGCGTTCCCTCCCGTAGCGTAGCGAGGGCGGGGGCCGGTTCCCGAAAGGGAGCCGGCCCTTTGTCTTGTTGAGGCGCAGCCGCGGCCACGCCCGCGGCGATGCGTAGCAGCGCCTCGACCGGGCGGCGGGTCGGCTCTGCCGAACCCGTCCGACGGCGGCTTTGCCGCCATCGGCTTTCTCAATCCAGCGTGTTGCCCGCCGTCCCGCACACCACCGGCGCATGCCCCTGCGCCGGCCGAATCGTGCAGGCGGGGCTCCCGTCCACCACGACGCGTCCCACTCCGGTCGCCGTCACCTCTGCCGTGTAACGCGCGGCGACATGCGCCTCACCCGCGCCGTCGGTGCGGATCACGAGATCGTCGACCGCGAGGCCCGGCGCGTCGATCGCCGCGGGGCCGTTGCTCGACAGCCGTACCTTGGCGACACTGCCGGCCAGATGAAGCGCGCCGGTGCCGATGACCTGCGCGTCGAGCTGGCGCGCGTCGAGGCCGCGCGCGTCGATCGCGCCCGATCCGGTGACCATCAGGTCGAGTGCCTGACCCTTCATCCCGGTGATGCCGAGCCGCCCGCCGCCGTTGACGACCGCGCTCCTCAGAGTCGGGGTAGAGAGCGAGATGACCGGCGGCGCGCCGTCCGCCGCGCCGCGCTCGCCCCAGCCGTTCACGCCCATCGAGACGACGAGCGTGCCGCCGTCGACGCGAATGTCGACCCGGTCGATCAGCGCGCGGTCGCCCTCGGCGCGCGCGCGCGGCGATCCGCCCACCTCGAGCCTGACCTCGAAGGGGCCGCTGACGCGCACCCGATCGAAGCTGCCGATCGTGAAGCTGCGCTCGGCTGCCGCACCCGGCGCCGCTGCAGCGAGTAGAAGGAAAGCAAGGGCGGGACCGCGCATGACGCAGGCATCGCACCTTCCCCCCGCGCCGCGCAACAGGAATCAGGGCAGTTTACGATCGGATCGTGGGTCTCCTGTTCTCCCGCGAACGCGGGAGTCCGGAGTCGAAAGCGCATCGCCTGTGACTCCTGGGCTCCCGCGTTCGCGGGAGCGCCGGTTCGGTGAGGTCATCATCCAATCCGCTTCAAGGCCGACGGCCTTAGCCGCAGCGGACGTCGCCCGATCCCATCTTGGAGACGTCGCATTTGGCGCCGCCGCGTACCTCGACGTCGCCCGATCCCATCATCGACACCTTGGCGGTGCCGTTGATGGTGGCGTCGATATCGCCCGATCCCTGCATCGAAATGTCGCCGGTCGAGGCGGTCAAATGCTCGGCGTCGATGTCGCCCGATCCGGCGATGTTCATCTTGACGTCGCCGGTAGTGCCGGCCGCAGTGATGCTGCCCGATCCGGCGACCGAGAAATGCGCGGATTTCGTCTTGATCGTGCCGACCTTCAGATCGCCCGAGCCTGCGGCGGAGGCGGCGAAATCGTCGCCCTCGACGCGATCGACCGAAAGGTCGCCCGATCCCGAGATCGATGCGCCGCGGATCGCGGGCATCGTCACCATGACCTTGACCTCGCGGCCTTCGCCGCCGCCCCAGGAAAAGCTGTTGCCGCGGCGGCCGACCTTGAGCGTGCTGCCGTCCTTGGTGATCTCGAGCTTGTCGAGCAGCTCGGCGGGACCGGTCGCTTGGATCGCGAAGGCGCCGCCGACGCGGACGTCGACATCATCCGAGCCGCGCAGATCGACCTGGTCGAAGCCGGTGACGTCATAGCTGCGCGAGGTGCCGGTGCCCTGGACGGCAGCGGGTTCGCCGCTACCGCCGGTCGCGGCGGAATCGGTGGCGTCCGAATGGCCGGAGCACGCGATCAACGGCAGCATGGCGAGGACCGAGAGCAGGCGCATGATATCTCTCCGATTGGTTGTGTGTTGTCTAGTTAATACACCAGAGCCGGGCGTGCAAACGAAAAAGGACGGCCCCGAAGGACCGCCCCGATGTTGCTGCCATGGCAGCCGGCGCGCGCTAGGCCCTTACGCGTCGGCCGCTTCCTTGGCCTTGTTGTGGATCGCTGCGGCCTTGCGCAGGATGTCGAGAATCTTCTCCTGCGCGGTCGGCTCGTCGACCTCCTCCATCGCGGCGAGCTCGCGCGCGAGGCGGCTGGTCGCGCCTTCGAAAATCTGGCGCTCCGAATAGCTCTGCTCGGGCTGGTCCTCGGCGCGAAACAGGTCGCGCACCACCTCGGCGATCGACACCAGGTCGCCCGAATTGATCTTCGCCTCATATTCCTGCGCGCGACGCGACCACATGGTGCGCTTCACCTTGGGCTTGCCCTTAAGCGTGTCGAGCGCTTCCTTGAGCGTCTTGTCGCTGGAAAGCTTGCGCATCCCGATCGACTCGGCCTTGTTGGTCGGCACGCGGAGCGTCATCTTCTCCTTCTCGAAGCGCAACACGTAGAGCTCGAGTTGCATCCCCGCGATCTCCTGTTTCTGGAGCTCGACGACACGGCCGACGCCGTGCTTGGGGTAAACGACATAATCTCCGACATCGAAGGACAGCGCCTTGGCGACCATATTGTGCAAGCCTTTCCGTGGATTCGACCCCGCGCGGGGCGGCCGACGGCGGCGAAGCCGGTCGGCGCGGGCGGGGAGGGTATGAGCGTCTCCAGGCGGAGCACGGAACCCACCGCACTCCGATGACTCGCTATTTAACATACTCGCAATATAATTACCAGCGGTCCTTATTTCCGAACGCCGCAAGCGCAGCCCGCCCCGCCGGGGTCGGACGGCGGTTGGCGCAATTCGTGCTTGCCGATATTTGGGCTCTCGCGGGTGCTCGGCTTATTCGGACGACGCCGCGCGCGCCTCGCCATCCCCCAGCGTATCGAGGCTCCACGGCCCCGGCCCGGCGAAGGCGAGATAGAGGAAGACGAAGCAATAAAGGATCGCCGCGTCGCCGCCATTGTTGACCGGGAAGAAGTTTTGCGGCGCGTGGACGGTCCAATAGGCGACCGCCATCGTGCCCGAGGCGACGAACGCCGCCGGGCGCGTGAACAGCCCCAGCGCGACCAGCAGCCCGGCCACGGTCTCGATGATGCCGGCATAGGCGCCCATATTGTCGAGCGCGAGCCCGGAGCCGGCGTGATCGCCGCCGGGAAAGCTGAGGAATTTCTGCGTGCCGT
This sequence comes from Sphingomonas sp., assembly GCA_035538935.1. Classification (GTDB taxonomy): domain Bacteria; phylum Pseudomonadota; class Alphaproteobacteria; order Sphingomonadales; family Sphingomonadaceae; genus Sphingomonas. Next base: position 278,666 of record DATLJH010000022.1, on the reverse strand, counting down.
GTTCGAGGAAGATGAGGCCGGTGACGATGCGCATGACGCTGAGCGCGATCGGCCCGCGTGCGGTGAAAAGCGTCGATCCGGCCATGCGTCCTCCCTGGCGCGTTCGCCTCAGTCGCCCGTGCCGGGCTCGGGCGAGAAATATTTGTCGTATTTGCCTTCTTCGCCCTTGTGCTCGTCGGCGTCGGCGGGCGTCTGGTCGTTCTTGCGCGTGACGTTGGGCCATTGCGCGGAGAAAGTGTTGTTGAGCTCGAGCCACTTTTCGAGCCCGCTCTCGGTATCGGGCAGGATCGCCTCGGCCGGGCATTCGGGCTCGCACACGCCGCAATCGATGCACTCGTTGGGATTGATGACGAGCATGTTCTCGCCCTCATAGAAGCAATCGACCGGACAGACCTCGACGCAATCCATGTACTTGCAGCGGATGCAGGCGTCGGTGACGACGTAGGTCATTGCCGGATCACTCCTCTGGGCGGCTTGCTTCTGGCCCGCTGCTATGCCCGTCGCCCGCGCGCGTCAATCGTCGGGGGCTTGCTGCGAGACGTTCGCAAGGTCGAGCTCTTCGTAGCATTGGCGCGCCTCGGGCGCTGGCCCGCGCCGTTCGGGCAGCGCGCGCACGCGCACGGCGCGCACCTGCCCGTCGCGCGCGGCGAAGGTGAGGACGCTGCCGATCCTCACCGGCGTTGCGGCGCGATCGATCGGACGGCCGTCGAGCCGCACATGCCCGCTCGCCGCCATCGCCTGCGCGACCGATCGCGTCTTGGCGATGCGGACGTGCCACAGGAAGCGATCGAGCCGCATCGCCGACGCGGGCTCAGCCGCCATGCGCGCCCCAGTCGGCGAGCGCGGCGAAGGCGTTGGCGGGGTGGGGCCGTGCGCGCGGGCGCGGGGCGGCACGCGGGCGCCCGCGCCAGGCCCAGCGCGGGGCGCCGTCCTCGGCGGGCGCGGTGCGGAAGCCGAGCTGTGCCATCAGCTTGGCGAAGGTCTCCGCCGTCACCCCCATCGATGTCGCGAGCGCGGGATCGGGCGCGAAGGGCGCGCGGCCCTTGCGCGCGTCGTGCGCGCCCCGCGCGAGCTTCTCGACCAAGTCGATCCGCACCGCCTGCGACCCGATCGTGCGAAAACCCGCGATCTCGGCGCGCGGCAGCACCGTCGCGCCATGCGGCGGCAGTCCGGAGGGCGCCTCGCCGTCGCGCGCCGCAAGCAAAGCGTGCCGCCATCGCGCGCCCGCGGGCTTGAGCAGGCGCAGATCGAACAGGTCGAGCGTGCCCACCGTGATGCCTGCGCCGCGGAGCCGTTTGCGTTCACCGGCATCGAGCGCGTCGAGCATCTCGGCGACGGGCTGGCGCGGCATGATGCCGCCCGCGTCGGCGAGCGCGGCGGCAACGGCGCGCAGGTTGGGTGAGGCGGCGGCATCGCGCGCCAACGCATCGAGCCGGGGCAGCGCGCCCGCGCGGCGGGCGATCTGGTCGGCCAGCCAGCGGCCGAGCCGCGCCCGCACCGCGTCCGCCAGCGGCCGATCGAGGCAGTCGAGCGCGCGATCGAGCACCACGCGCGGCTGCGCCAGGGCCGGTCCCGGCGCCAGCGTGGCGACGGCGACGCCGCCCCAGACGATCGCCGGCGCCTCCTTCCCATCGTCGAGCGCGAGCGCCGTATCCGGTGCCTCGGCAAGTGCCTTGCCCCGCCTCGCGCGTTCACCCGTGAGGTGCCGCTCGGCGGCGGCGAGCAGCAGCTTCTTGTCGGCATGGCGCGCGTCGGCGGCGACGGTGAAGCGGAAGCCCTCGAGCCGCCCGATCGGATGGTCCTCGACCAGCACCTCGCCCTCGTCGCCCACCACCACGGGCAAGGCAGTGACGTCCCCGCCGATCTGCCGCAGCAGCATGGTGGTGCGCTTGTCCACAAACCGTTGCGTGAGCGAGGCGTGGAGCGCGTCGGACAAGCGCTCCTCGATCGCGCGCGTGCGCTCGGCCCAATGCGCGGGCTCGGCGAGCCAGTCGGCGCGGTGCGCGATATAGGCCCAGCTGCGCGCCGCCGCGATCCGCCCCGCAAGCGTCTCGACATCGCCCTGCACATTGTCGAGCCGCGCGATCTCGGCGGCGAACCAGTCGTGCGGTACGTGGCCGGTGCCCTCCGAGAGGTGCGCGAACAGCCGCGCGACGAAGCGCGCGTGCGGCTCGATGCCGATCTTGCGGAAATCGGGCAGCCCGCACGTCGCCCACAGCCGCGCGACCATCGCCGGCCGCTGTGTCCGCGCCCGCACCCAATCCTCGCCGGCAAGACGCTTCAGCACTGCAAGATCGACCGCTTCGGGCGCAGCACGCAGCCGCTCGTGGTCGGGCTTCGCCTCGAGGCTCGCGATCAGCGCGTCCACGCTCGTCATGTCGGGCGCGCCCTCGCGCCAATAGATCTGGTCGAGCGGCGAAAAGCGGTGGTTCTCGATCCGCTCGATCTCCTCGGGCGTGAACGCGCCCGGCCCGTCGGCGGTGACGCTTCCGAAGCTGCCGTCGCGCTGGTGGCGCCCCGCGCGGCCCGCGATCTGCGCCATTTCGGCGACGGTCAGGCGGCGCTGGCGACGGCCGTCGAACTTGGCGAGGCTGGCGAAGGCGACATGCGCCACGTCCATGTTGAGCCCCATGCCGATCGCATCGGTCGCGACGAGGTAATCGACCTCGCCCGCTTGGAACATCGCGACCTGCGCATTGCGCGTGCGCGGGGACAGCGCCCCCATCACCACCGCCGCGCCGCCGCGCAGGCGCCGCAGCATCTCGGCGACGGCATAGACTTCCTCGGCCGAGAAGGCGACGATCGCCGAGCGCTTGGGCAGCCGCGAAATCTTGGTCGCGCCGGCATAAGAGAGCGTCGAGAAGCGTGGCCGCCCGACGATCTCCGCCTCGGGCACCAGCGCGCGCACGATCGGACGCAGCGCCTCGGAACCGAGGATCATCGTCTCGTCGCGCCCGCGTACATGGAGCAGCCGATCGGTGAAGACGTGCCCGCGCTCGGGATCGGCGCCGAGCTGCGCTTCGTCGAGCGCGACGAACGAGACCTCCCGATCGGCGGGCATGGATTCGGCGGTGCACAGGAACCAGCGGGCATCCGGCGGCAGGATCTTCTCCTCGCCGGTGATCAGCGCCACCTGATGCGCGCCCTTGATCGCGACCACGCGATCGTAGACCTCACGCGCGAGCAGCCGCAGCGGGAAGCCGATCATGCCGCTCGAATGCGCGCACATCCGCTCGATCGCGAGATGGGTCTTGCCGGTATTGGTCGGCCCGAGCACCGCGGTGATCGCGCCGGAGGAGTTGCGCACCATGACCGCGCCAATGTCGGGCGGCGCGCGGGCGAGCGCAACCGGCAAAGCGCTTGATCCATATCATCCGTCGTTCCGCCGCTGCCGCGCAACGATTCACCGCACGGCCGACTCGGCCGATCGCGGGTTAATTTGACTTTAGCCTATTGCCTCCACAACGCTTTCGCCCGGTGCCGGGGGTCGACGGCATGTCGAGTGGGGACAGCGCGCCTTGTTTCTGCGCAGCGATTCCGATCTGTTTGGCGGCGGCGGCGCGACGACGCCGGCGTCGGCGCGCGCGATCCCGACGCGCGATGGCCTCGACGCGTTCCTCGATCGCCTGCGCGACGTGGATTGGACCCCCGATCTCGGCGCCCGCATCGGCAGCCTCGACTGGTTCCGCGGCGCCGCGACCTGCCTTGCCTTGTGCACCGTCACCTGGATGCTCGGGCCCAGTCTCCACGCCCCGATCATCGGCGCCGCACCACCCTCGTTGACCGACCAGCAGTGGGACGAGGCGCGCGCGCAATCGATCGCGCCGCTCGCCTGGGGGGCTTCCACGGGTCGGCGCATGGCCGCGACCGATCTGGTCGCCCCGCTCGCCGCGACGCCCGAACGCCCGATCGTCGAGCTGACCGCGACCTTCGCCAGCGGCGACACCTTCGGTGGCGTCCTCCAGCGCGCGGGCGTCGGCCGCAATGATGCGGCACGCGCCGGCGAGTTGGTCGCGCGGGCGATCGATCTGGGCGACCTCAAGCCCGGCACGCGGATCGATCTCACGCTCGGTCGCCGCCCGACCAAGTCGGTGCCGCGCCCGCTCGAAAAACTCGCTTTCCGCGCGCGCTTCGATCTCGCGCTCGCGGTCAACCGCGCCGATGGCGCGCTGACGCTCGACAAGCAGCCGATCGCGATCGACCACACCCCGCTGCGCGTGCAGGGGCGGGTGGGTGCGAGCCTCTACCGCTCGGCGCGCGCGGCGGGCGTGCCGGCGCGGATTGTCGAGGCCTATATCAAGGCGATCGCCACCAAGGTCTCGATCGGCCGTGACGTCGGCGCCGACGATACCTTCGACCTCGTCGTCGAGCGCGAGCGCGCCGCGACCGGGGAGGAGCGGCTGGGCGGGCTTGCGTTCGCCGGGCTCGAACGCAAGGGCAAGGACGTCGCGCTGGTGCGTTGGGCGATCGACGGCCGTGACCAGTGGCTCGATGCCGACGGCAAGGGCGCGCACACCACCAAGAGCGGCGGCATGCCCGTGAGCGGGCACATCACCTCGAGCTTCGGCAAGCGGCGCCACCCGATCCTGGGTTATGTGCGGATGCATGACGGGCTCGATATCGGCGCGCGCTACGGCTCGCCGATCCATGCCGCCGCCGCCGGCACGGTGACCTTCGCGGGTCGCAACGGCGGCTATGGCAATTTCGTGCGGCTGAAGCATTCGGGCGCGATCACCACCGGCTATGGCCATATGAGCAAGATCGCGGTGCGCGCGGGCGCGCATGTCCGCGCCGGGCAAGTAATCGGTTATGTCGGCTCGACCGGGCTGTCGACGGGTCCGCACCTCCATTTCGAGGTGCGCAAGAACAACCGCCCGATCAACCCGCGCTCCTTCTCGATCGCTTCGGTGACGCAATTAAGCGGCAAGGCGCTGCGCGCCTTCAAGGCCCGCGTGGCGGCGCTCCGGGCAGTAACGCCCGCAACGCCGTAGACCACGCCGAGGAGGTTCGCGCAGAGGCGCGGAGGCGCAGAGTTGGCTCGCTCGCGGCATTGTCGGCCGCGCCAGCGGCCAATCACCTCCCTGCAGCCTCAAGCCTGATGGTCTCGTTGCCGCGAGACGGAAGCAACACACGCAGCCCTCTCTGCGCCTCCGCGCCTCTTCGCGCCATCGCCCGCCTCCGCGTGCCCCCTTTGTTCTTTTTCGCTGTCCTACAACCCTACTCTCATGCCAAGCTGCGCGCCGCTCTTTGATTCGGTCGATCTCATCCGCGCCGGCATGCTTCCCGGCCGCTCCGCCATGCACGAACCGCGAGGGAAGACGGAAAAGCGCGCCACGGTCTCCACTTTGTCCACTTCGCGCCCGGACGCCGCTCAATCGCTGCCGTCGGCGCGGCCCTTGAAGCCTTGCGCGATCACGTACCATTCGGACGATTCCTTGCGGCTCGCGGGCGGCTTGGCATGCTTGACGGTCGCGAAATTGCGCTTGAGTTCGGCGACGAGCGCGCTATCCGCGCCGCCGGCCAGCACCTTGGCGACGAACGCGCCGCCCGGCCGCAGCACGTCGGCGGCGAACCACGCGCCCGCCTCGACCAGCGCCATCGTGCGCAGGTGATCGGTCTGCTGGTGCCCGACGGTATTGGCCGCCATGTCGGACAGCACCAGATCGGCCGCGCCGCCCAGCGCCTCGGTGAGCAGATCGGGCGCGCGTTCGTCCATGAAATCCATCTGCAGGATCGTGACGCCCTCGATCGGATCGACCGGCAGCAAATCGATCCCCACTATTGTCGTATCGGATCGACGGCGCTTGACGACCTGGCTCCAGCCCCCCGGCGCGATGCCGAGATCGATCACGCGCCTGACGCCCTTCAACAGCCCGAACCGCTCGTCGAGTTCGAGCAGCTTGTATGCCGCGCGGCTGCGATAGCCTTCGGCCTTGGCGCGGCGCACATAGGGGTCGTTGAGCTGGCGTTCGAGCCAGCGCGTCGATTGCGCGGTGCGCCCGCGCGCGGTGCGCACGCGCTGGCGCCCGCCGGTTCCGCCTCGACTCATCCCTTTCCCTTCACAGCCGTTCGTGGCGCATCAGGCGGCGCAGGATGCCCTCGCGGATGCCGCGATCGGCAACGCCCAGCCGCTCCGCGGGCCACAGATCGAGGATCGTCTCCAGGATCGCGCAGCCCGCCACCACCAGATCGGCGCGCTCGTGTCCGATACATGCCACCGTCGCGCGCTCGGCGAGGGACATGCCCGCCAGATCGGTGCTGATCTGCCGCATCGCCGTGGACGGCACGATCAGCCCGTCCACCGCCGAGCGGTCGTAGCGGTCCAAGCCGAGATGCACGCTGGCGAGCGTCGTCACCGTGCCGCTGGTGCCCAGCAGCCGCGGATGCGCCACGTCCGGCGGCAGCCGCGCGGCGAAGGGCGCCATCGAGTCGGCGACGATCTCGCGCATCCGCGCATAAGCGGCGGCGCGCGCGCATGCGTCGTCGGCATGGCCGACCTGCTCGGTCAGCGAGACGACGCCCCAGGGCGCCGAATGCCAGTCGAGCACGCGTGGCGCCGGGCCGCTGGTGTCGATCAGCACCAATTCGGTCGAGCCGCCGCCGATGTCGAAGATCAGCGCGGCCTCGTCGCCCGGCTCCAGCAGCACGTGGCAGCCGAGCACCGCGAGCCGCGCTTCCTCTTCGGCGGAGATGACGTCGAGCACGATGCCGGTTTCGGCCGCCACGCGCGCGATGAACGCCGCGCCGTTCGTGGCGCGCCGGCACGCCTCGGTCGCGACCGAGCGCGCGAGCGTGACGCGGCGGTGGCGCAACTTGTCGGCGCACACCGCGAGCGCGGCGATCGTGCGCTCGATCGCGGCGTCGCTGATCCGCCCGGTGGTCGCGAGTCCTTCGCCCAGCCGCACGATGCGCGAAAAGGCGTCGATGACGGTGAAGCCGTCGCCCTGCGGCCGCGCGATTAGCAGGCGGCAATTGTTGGTGCCGAGGTCGAGCGCGGCGTAATGCCGCGGGTGCGCGCCGTAAGCGCGCATGGGTCTGCCGGACGAGCGAGGCGCGGAGCCTTGCCTGTGCGGCACGCTGGCGGGTCGATCCCCCATGCCGTCACTCACTTCTTATGTTCTTCCGTCGCGGCGCAAAGGCGCGCCGTTCGGTGCTTGGGCGCGACGGTAGCGGAACAGCGCCCGCCCGGCAAGCGAGCGCGCCCGATGGGGGCAGTCCGGGCTTGACCCACGCAAACGCGCCGCCTATTTCGCGCGGCCTGTTGCCCCGTCGTCTAACGGCAAGACTACGGACTCTGACTCCGTCAATCGTGGTTCGAATCCACGCGGGGCATCCAACCTTCCGCCGATCGCGTCAGCCCTCGAGGCTCTTGGAGGCCTGCTCGAACAGGTCTTTGGACAGGCCGGGCGTCGCCACGATCCGCTCGAGCTCGGCGCGCATCGACTGAGCGCGCGCCTCGTCGACACGCTTCCAGCGGCCCAGCGGTGGCAGCAGCCTGGCGGCGGTTTGCGGGTTGAGCTTGTCGAGCGCGATCAGCTGGTCGGCGAGGAAGCGATAGCCCCGCCCCGACGAATGATGGAACGCGCGCTGGTTGACCGCGAACGCCCCGATCAGCGCGCGGGCGCGGTTGGGGTTGGCGAGGGTGAAATCTTGGTGGCGCGATAGGTCTTCGACCATTTCGGGCGTGTCGTCACGCGTCGAGAGCGCCTGCGTCTGGAACCATTTGTCGAGCACCAGCGCGTTGTCCGAATAGCGGTTGTAGAAGATGTCGAGCGCCGCGACGCGTTCGTTCGACATGCTGTTGGCCAGCGTGGTCAATGCGGCCTGGCGGTCGGTCATGTTGTCGGTCCCCTGAAATTGCGCGAAGGCGAGATCGGGGGCGGCGAGATAATCGAGCGCGACGTTGCGCAGCCGGCGGCGGCCCTTGGCGGCGGGGGAATATTCGTATCGCGCGGCGGCGTTCCCGGCATAGACGGCCTGCCACAACGGCGCGAGCGCGGTGCCGAGATCGCGGCGCAGCGCGGCGCGCGCGCGGAAGATCGCCTCCGGGTCGATCACGTCCATCTGATCGCCGATGAAATTCTCCGAGGGCAACAGCACCGCCTCGCCGACGAAGGCGGGCTCGAGCGCGCCGTCCTCGAGCGTGCGGCGCACGGCCTCGATCACCGGCGCGTGATCGGCGCGGCCGTGCGTCACCGCCGCGACGAGCGTGTCGAGCATCAACTGCTGCATCGCTTCGTAACGCGCGAAGGGATCGTCGTCATGCGCGGAGAGCAAGGCGAGATCGGCGGCGGTACGGTTCGATTCGACGACGACGGGCGCCGAAAAGCCGCGGTTGATCGAGAGCACCGGGCGTTCGGCGAGCCCGTCGAACACGATCTCCTCGGCGGGGGAGTCGAGCAGGACGAGTTGCTCGCCGGTGAGCGGCCGGCCGGTCTCGGCGCCGAACAGCCGGAGGTTGAGCGGCAGGACCATCGCCTGCTTGGCCGGCTGGCCGGGCGTCGGCGGGACGTGCTGCGCGAGCGCCAGCGTCGCGCGCCCGCCGCCGGCGTCCTGATCGAGCGTCGCGGTAACGCGCGGCGTGCCCGCCTGGCTGTACCACAAGCGGAACTGCGCGAGATCGACGCCGCCCGCCTCCTCCATGCACGCCACGAAATCCTCGCAGGTCGCGGCCGTGCCGTCGAAGCGCGCGAAATAGAGGTCGGTCGCGGCGCGGAATTTCTCCGGGCCGAGGATCGTCGCCATCATGCGGATCACCTCGGCGCCCTTGTTGTAGATCGTCGCGGTGTAGAAGTTGGAGATCTCGATATACGAATCGGGCCGGATCGGGTGCGCGAGGGGGCCGGCATCCTCGGGGAATTGCGCCGCACGCAACACGCGGACATCCTCGATCCGCTTGACCGCGGCCGAGCCCTGATCGGCCGAGAAGCTCTGGTCGCGATAGACGGTGAAGCCTTCCTTGAGGCTGAGCTGGAACCAGTCGCGGCAGGTGACGCGGTCGCCCGACCAATTGTGGAAATATTCGTGCGCGACCACGCCCGCGATCGCGTCGTAATCATGATCGGTCGCGGTGTCGGGATCGGCGAGGATGTAGCGGCTGTTGAAGATGTTCAGCCCCTTGTTCTCCATCGCGCCGAAGTTGAAATCGTCGACCGCGACGATGTTGAAGACGTCGAGATCGTATTCGCGGCCATAGACGCGTTCGTCCCACGCCATCGCGGTCTCGAGCGCGTGGAGCGCGTGGTCGGTCTTGGGAAGATCACGCGCGCGCACCCAGATCGCGAGCTGCACCTCGCGTCCCGACATGGTGGTGAAGGTCGCGCGGTTGGGCGCGAGATCGCCCGCGACCATCGCGAACAGATAGGATGGCTTGGGGAAAGGGTCGTGCCATTCGGCCCAGTGCCTGCCGCCCTCGCCGTCGCCGGAGGCGACCGGATCGCCGTTCGCGAGCAGCACGGGATAGCGCGCCTTGTCGGCGGTCATGCGCACCGTGTAGCGCGTCAGCACGTCCGGGCGGTCGGGGAAATAGGTGATGCGGCGGAAGCCTTCCGCCTCGCATTGCGTGCAGAGCAGCCCGCCCGAGGCGTAGAGCCCCATTAATTGCGTGTTCCGATCGGGCGCGATCACGACCTCGGTCTCGACCGTGTGCGCGGCCCCCGAAAGCGGGATGACGAGCGTCTCGCCTTCCAGCCGCCAGTCGTTCACCGCGACGCCGTCGACCGTCACCGACAGCGGCACCTGCCCCGCGCCGTCGAGCCGGAGCGGGCGATCGTGCGTGCCCGCGCGCTCGACCGAAAGCGTCGCGCGCACCCGCGTCTCGGCGGCGTCGAGATCGACATCGAGCGCGAGCGTGGGCACCTGCCAGTCGGGCGGACGATAGTCCTCGCGGCGGGTGACGGCGGGAAGGGCGGCGGCGTTCTGAACGTCGAGCATCATGGTTACCTACAGGGACACGCCTGCAACGCGCCACACCTTTCGGTGGTGCCCGGTCGATGGGGCTCCTAGGGAAGCGACATGCCTCGCCTGCTGATCTTCGGCCTCGGCTACACCGCCTCGCATCTCGCCGCGCGCTTGCGGGCGGAGGGCTGGCAGGCGGTCGGCACGACACGCGACGGGCGCGACGGAACGATCGCGTTCGGCGACGCGACCCGCGTGCGCGCCGAGATCGCGGCGGCGACGCATCTGCTGTCGTCGGTGCCGCCCGCCGACGACGGCGATCCCGTGCTTGCCGCTTATGGCGACGCGCTGCGCGGGCATCGCGGCCGGCTGGGCTATCTTTCCTCGACCGGCGTCTATGGCGACGCGGGCGGCGCGTGGGTGGATGAAAGCGCGCCGACGGGCGTCGGGCGTCGGCAGGCGCGTGCCGAGGCCGATGCGGCGTGGTGCGCGCTGGGCGCGCGCGTCTTCCGGCTGCCCGGCATCTACGGGCCCGGCCGCTCGCCGCTCGACCGGGTGCGCGCGGGGCGGGCGCACCGCGTCGCGGCGCCGGGGCAGGTGTTCAGCCGCGTGCATGTCGAGGACATCGTCGGCGGCGTAATCGCGGGATTCGAGGGGCCGCCGGGCGCCTACAATGTCGCCGACGATTGCCCCGCGCCGCAGAACGACGTGATCGCCTTCGCCGCGCGGCTGCTCGGCCTGCCGCCGCCGCCGTTCGTGGCGCTCGACCAGCTCTCGCCCGCCGCGCGCGGCTTCTACGCCGAGAATCGCCGTGTCGCGACCGGCAAGGCGAAGCGCGTGCTGGGCTGGGCGCCGATTTATCCCGATTATCGCGCGGGCCTGCGCGCCCTCAGCGCCACGACCAGCCCGATCAGCACCAGCACGCCGCCCGCGATCGCCAGCGTCGTCCAGCGATAGCCCTCGAACGCGGTGGAAAACAGCATCGCGATCACCGGGATCACCACGCTCGAATAGGCCGCCTTGACGGGCCCGATCACGCGGATGACGCCGAAATAGAGCGTGAAGGCGATCGCGGTGGCGAGCGCGCCCAGATAGACGATACCGAGGATATAGCCGAGCCGCGGCTCGACGACGGGCGGCCCCGTCGTCGCCCAGGCGAGGCCGCCGTCGATCGCGGCGCCGATCAGCATCGCCGCCGCGAGCATCGCCACCATCGGATAGGCGCGCGCGGTCCGGGTCGCCTGCAGGACGTTCGCGATCGAGGCGCCGAGCAGCGCGACCATCGTGAAGCCGATCCCGATCAGCGCCTCGCCGGAGCCGCTGGGATCGGCGCGCGCTTCGTGGACGAACAGCAAGGCGACGCCCGCCATCGCGATCCCCGATCCGATCAGCAATTGCCGTCCCAGCCGCTGGCCCAGAAAGACCCGGCCCAGCACCGCGTTGGGGACGATCAGCAGCGCGAACAGCACGGCGACCAGCCCGGAGGTGATATGTTCCTCCGCCCGGTAGACGAAATTGTAGTTGACGCAGAACTGGCTGATCGCGAGCGCGACCGCGAAGCCCCAGCCGCGCGCGTCGAAATCGAACCGCTCGCCCCGGATCAGCGCCCAGACCAGCATCGTCAGCCCCGCGACGACGAAGCGATAGGTGACCGACCAGCTTGCAGGCACGACCCCGAGCTGATCGCGGATCACGATCCAGGTCGATCCCCACAGCAAGGTGACGATCGCGAACGGGATGAGGATCGCGAGCCGCGTCGATTGCGGCGACGGGGGTGGGGCTGGGGGCGACACGTCGCCGTCGTATCGTGCTTCTCGAAACACCGAAATCTCCACCACCGTTCGTGCGGGCAGCAGCGCGTTGCGAGCGCAAGACCCTTTCTCGACCGCGCTCGAAACGAACGGCATGTAGGAGCAGCGGGCGGCCGTGCGAAGCCCGCTTTTCCTTATGCGGTCACAAGCTGCGGTGATGGACCGAGCGCCGCGATCGCGTCGGCGAGCGGGCGGATCGCGTCGGTCTGCTGGTCCCACGACGTGACCAGCCGGATCTCGCCGGGCGCCCAATCGTAGAAATCGAAGCCGAGATCCCGCAGGCTTCGGGCCTCTTCGGGCGTGACGCGCAGGAAGACTTCGTTCGCCTCGACCGGGTGGACGAGCCGATCGCCCGCGGCTTTCGCGAGCAGCGTCGCGCCGGCATTGGCGGCGCGCGCGTTGGCGAGCCAGACGTCGCCGTCGAGCATCGCCAGGATCTGTGCGGCGAGATAACGACCCTTGGACAGCAGCAGTCCGGCGCGCTTGCGGCGGTAGAGCGTCGCTTCGGCAAGCGTCAAATCGAAAAACACCAGCGCCTCGGCCGACATCCCCCCGTTCTTGACGAAGCCGAACGACAGCGCGGCGACGCCCGCGCGCCAGGTCAGGTCGGCGGACGCGCAGCCGAGATGCGCGACCGCATTGGCGAAGCGCGCGCCGTCCATGTGCAGCCCCAGCCCGCGCGCCTTGCACAGCGCGCCGATCGCGGCGACCTCGTCCGGCGTGTAGACCAGCCCGTATTCGGTGGCGTTGGTGATCGAGACCGCGTGCGGCTGCACCTGGTGGACATCGTCGCGCACGCCGTCGAGCGTGGCGGCGATGGCCGTCGGCGTCAGCTTGGCGCCGGGCCCGTCGGCGAGGCGCAGCTTGGCGCCGTGGGTGTAGAATTCGGGCGCGCCGCATTCGTCATTCTCGATATGCGCATCGCGGTGGCACACCACGCTGCCGTGCGGCGGGCACAGCGCGGCAAGCGCGAGGCAGTTCGCCGCCGTGCCGCTCGGCACCCACAAGGCGCGCACCCGCGTCTCGAACAGCGTCGAGAAGCGATCGTCGAGCTGCGCGCTCCACCGGTCGCCGTCATAGGCGGTGTCGAGATGGTTCGCGTCCGCCATCGCGGCGAGCACCTGCGGGCAGACCGGCGCGGCATTGTCGGAGAAGAAGCGCATGGTGCGCGGATGTGCGGCGGACGCGCGCGGGCGTCAACTATCTCGCCAGTCGTCATGCCAGCGAAAGCTGGCATCTCTCGCGGCAAGAGACCCCAGCTTTCGCTGGGGTGACAGCGATCTACGGCCGATCCTCGGGCGTCACCGCCTCCTCGGGCCGCCGCGCGCGGTCGCGCGCCGGCGGCGCAGGCGGTTCCACCGGCGCCAGCTCCAGACGCCCGTCGTCGCCGATCGAGAGGTTGATTCCGACATCGCCGATCTGCCCCTGGATCTGCGCCGAGGGCGCCGCGAGGTCGATCGTCGCGTCGATCAGGTTGCCGACCGGATCGTCGGTCTCGTCGGCGAGCACCGGCTCGGGCGGCGGCGCGGGGCGGCTGACGCCGAGCGCGTCGCTCATGAAATTGCGCCAGATCCCTGCGGGCACGCCGCCGCCGTGCAGGCCGGGATTGGGCGAATTGTCGTCATTGCCCACCCACACGCCGGTCACCAGCCCGTCGGCGAAGCCCACGAACCAGGCGTCGCGATTGTCCTGCGTGGTGCCGGTCTTGCCGAAGGTGTCGATGGCGAGCTGCGCGTTGCGGCTGGTGCCGTGGTTGACCGAGGCCTGGAGCAGCTCGAGCATCTGGCGCCGCGTCTTTTCGGGCAGGTCGTGCTGCCCGCCGGTGAGGCTTTCGAGCCAGCCCTTCTGCCGCGTCTCGGCGATGCCGCGCGCCTCGACCGGGTAGGCGCCCGCGGCGATCGCGGCGAAGGCGGAGGTCAATTCGAGCACCGAGACGTTGGCGGTGCCGAGCGCGATCGTCGCCTCGTTGGGGATCGGCGTCGAGATGCCGAGATCGCGCGCGGCGCGGATGACGTTCCTGACGCCCACCTCCTGCGTCAGCCGCGCGGCGGCGACGTTGGAGGAAATGGCGAAGGCGGTGCTGAGCGGAATATCGCCGCGATACTTGCCGTTGTCGTTCCTGGGCGACCAGCCCGCGATCGTGATCGGCTCGTCGGCGACCATCGAGTCGGGGGTCATGCCGTAGCGCAGCGCGGCGAGATAGACGAACAGCTTGAAGGTCGATCCCGGCTGGCGGCGCGCCTGGGTCGCGCGGTTGAACGGGCTGTCGGCATAGGATTTGCCGCCCACCATCGCGACCACGCTGCCGTCGGGCTTCATCGCCACCAGCGCGACCTGCGCCTGGCGCAAGCCCGCGCGCCGTACCGCGCGCTCGGCGGCCTTCTGCAACCGCATGTCGAGCGTGGTGCGCACCGTCATCTCGTCGCGCACCTCGCCGGCGCTGTCGCGCGCGGCGGGCAGCACCCAATCGGCGAAATAGGTGCCGTTGGGGAGCTCGCGCACCTTCTCGACATGGAGCACCGCGGGCTTGGCCGCGAGCGCCTCGGCATGGGTGATGAAGCCCGCGTCCTCCATCGCGCCCACCACCAGCTTCTGCCGGGCGCGCGCGCCTTTGAGGTTGCCGGTGGGGGCAAGCCGCGAGGGCGCCTTGACCAGCCCCGCGAGCATCGCCGCCTGCGCGATCGTCAGATCCTTGGGGTCGCGGCTGAAATAATGGTGCGCGGCGGCATCGAGGCCATACACGTTGTCGCCGAAATAGACGTTGGAGAGATAGCGCGAGAGGATCTCGTTCTTGGTCAGCCATGCCTCGAGCCAGAACGAGATCAGCGCCTCGCGCAGCTTGCGGCCGGCGTTGCGGTCCGAATCGAGGAAGGCGTTCTTGGCGAGCTGCTGCGTGATCGTGCTGCCGCCCTCGACCACGCCGCCCGCCATGAAATTGTGGATCGCCGCGCGCGCGATGCCGCGCGGATCGATGCCCCAATGGCTGTAGAAGCGCCGGTCCTCGATCGCGAGGAAGGCCTGGCTCACATGATCGGGCAGCGTCGAGGCATCGACCGCGTCGCCGATGATCGCGCCGCGCCGCGCGATCGGCGTGCCGTCCTCGGCAAGCAGCGTGATCGACGGCGGGGTGGGCGGCTCGAGCGACTTGGAGAGCGGCGCGGTGACCGCGAGCCAGGCGATGACGAGCACGAGCAGGACGATGCCCGCGCCCATCCCGCGCACGATCCACCGGCCCCAGCGGATGCGGCGCGGGCGCGCGGGCGCTTCGTCGATCGGATAGCCGTCGTCGCCCAGCGGCCAGAAATCGGGATCGGCGGCATCCGCCGTGCCGAGCCGGTCGTCGCGCGCGAGCCTGTCGCCGGGGCGGCGGGAATAAGCGGGATAGAGATCGTCGTGCATCGTCTCGGGTCGGAAAGTCCCCACCATCAGGCGGATAGCTGTGTTACTCTACTAGAACAGTGTTTGCAACGTACGACATCGGCCCGGAAGCGCGCCGTTTACACGATCGCTGCACGTGCGCCCACCAAAATCGCGGAGCGCGCGGCTGCGGCGGCCATTGAGGCGCGGGGCCGGCCGGGCTATCGCAGCGGTCACCGCGCCCGACCGAAGGATCACGATGCCCGACCAAACCGACCCCAACCGTCCGCTCGTCGTCGGCATCGGCGGGGTGATCGGCGGCATGTCGTCGACCGAGCGTGCGCTGGCGATCGCGCTCGACGCCGCAGCGCAGGAGGGCTTCCGTACCCGCATGTTCGGCGGCGAGGACATGGCGCGGCTGCCGCTTTACAATCCGCGTGCGCGGACGCGCACCGAGCACGAGCGCGCCTTCGTCGATGCGGTGCGCGATGCCTCGGCGCTGATCATCGCGAGCCCCGGCTATCACGGCAGCCTGTCGGGCGTGGTCAAGAACGCGCTCGACCTGCTCCAGGAAACCGCGCGCGACGAGCGCCCCTATCTCGCCGACATGCCGGTCGGGCTGATCACCACCGCGCACGGCTGGCAGGCGACCGGCAGCACGATCGCGGCGCTGCGCTCGATCGTCCACGCGCTCCGCGGCTGGCCGACGCCGTTCGCCGCGGCGATCAACGTGCGCGCGACGCAGTTCGACGATGAAGGCGGGTGCAGCGACCCCGCGGTGCTCGAGCAATTGTCGCTGATCGGCCGCCAGGTGGCGCGCTTCGCGCCATTGGTGGACGAGCGCTGAGGTTGGCGCGCGCGCGTCGAGGCGTTATGCCTCGACGCCTCGAACATAAAACGGGGTCGGGTCATGGAAAACGGTATCGGCACGCCCGAGGCGATCGGGGTGATCACGGGCGCGCAACTGACGCTGATCGTGGTGCTCGTGCTGCTGGTCGCGTTCGGCATCTGGTGGGGCACGAAGCGACGCCGCGCACAGCGCCGCGCCGAAGAGGAAGCGCGCCAGCGCCGCGAGATGGCGCCGCCGCCGCCGCCGGTCGAGGAGAAGCGGGCCGCTCCGCCCGAGCCGGTCGCCGCGCCGCCGCCTCCGCCCGTCAGCAACGAACCGATCCCCGCGAGCGCGCCGCTGGAAGCCAATCCCGCCGCGCAGGCCGCCGACGAGCAAGTCGCGCCGCCGCCGGTTGCCGCCGAGCCCGCACCCAGGGCGACACCAGCGTCGGCGGCCGGCGACGGGCTCGCGGACGCGCCGGTGACGCTGATCAAGGGGCTCGGCCCCAAGGTCGCGGCCCGGCTCGCCGAGAATGGGATCACGCGCGTCGATCAGCTCGCCGCGCTGTCCGACGTCGAGGCTGCCGCGCTCGACGCGAAGCTGGGCAATTTTGCCGGCAGGATGGCGCGCGACCGCTGGCTCGATCAGGCCCGTCTCCTCGCCGCGGGCGACCGCGCGGGGTTCGAAGCGACGTTCGGCAAGCTGGGGTAAACGGCAGCTCGAATTTGCGTCACCCCGGACTTGTTCCGGGGTCCACTCCTCGGCTCGCGACGCCGCCCCTTGTGGCACGGTAGATGCCGGAACAAGTCCGGCATGACGGATTAACCTTGTTGGCGAGCCTGCTCGCCTGCCTTGCGCTGTTCCTCTTCCGCCGCGAGGTCGAACGCGATCTGGTCGATCCGGCGCAGCATCGCTTCGAAACGCTCGACCTCGTCGCCGTCGAAATGCGCAAAGATGCGGCGTTCGATGTCGAGCGCCTTGGGCGCGGTCGTCGCATGCAGCATGCGCCCCGCTTCCGTCAGCACCAGATGGTGCGAACGGCGGTCGTCCTCGTTGGCAAGCCGTTCGAGCAGGCCCCGGCTGACCAGCGCGATCGCCGCCCGGCTCACCGTCACCTTGTCCATCCGCGTCCGCTGCCCGATTTCGCCCTGCGTGATCCCGCCCGTCTCGGCGATCACCGCCACTAGCCTCCATTCGGGAATCGTCAGCCCGAACAGCGCGCCATAGGTGCGCGCGATCAGGTCGCTCACCAGGTTCGAGGTGAACGACATCCGATAGGGAAGGAAATGGTCGAGCACGAGCGCCCGGCTGCCGCCTTTGAGAGACATGACGCGATCGTAACCGTTGACACCAATTTGGCAATCGGGGACAATTAGTATCAATCGATACCAAATCATCCCGAGGATGCCATGATCACCGACACCAACCCGCTGGGCCTCGACGGCTTCGAATTCTGCGAATTCACCTCGCCCGATCCCGAGACGCTCGCCACGCAGTTCGAGGCGATGGGCTTTGTCGTCAGCCACAAGCACCCCACGAAAGACGTCGTCCGCTACAAGCAGGGCCGCATCAATCTGCTGCTCAACCGCGAGAGCGAAGGGCAGGCCGCCGACTTCCGCGCCGAGCACGGCCCGTCCGCCACCAGCATGGCGTTCCGCGTCGCCGATCCCGGGGCGGCGTACGAGCACGCGATCGAGGAAGGCGCGGTCGCGGTCGATGCGCGGCGCGGCATCCTGGGCGACGACGCGTGCGCGATCGAGGGGATCGGCGGATCGTATCTCTATCTGGTGAAGGCAGGCGCCGATCTCTACGCCGATTGGGACGAGGTTCCCGGCTGGCAGGAAGCGGAAGCGGAGAACAATGTCGGGCTCGACCTGCTCGACCACCTCACGCACAACGTGCGGCGCGGCGAGATGCGCACCTGGTCGAGCTTCTACGCCAAGCTATTCGGCTTCGAGGAGCAGAAATATTTCGACATCAAGGGCAAGGCGACCGGGCTGTTCAGCCAGGCGATGATCGCCCCCGACGGCGCGATCCGCATCCCCTTGAACGAAAGCCAGGACGAGAATTCGCAGATCGAGGAGTTCATCCGCGAATACAAAGGCGAGGGCATCCAGCATCTCGCGCTCACCACCGCCGATATCTACGAGACGGTGGAGAAGCTGCGCGCGCGCGGGGTGAAGCTGCAGGACACGATCGAGACCTATTACGAACTGGTCGACAAGCGCGTGCCCGGCCATGGCGAGGATTTGGAGCGCCTCAAGAAGAACCGCATCCTGATCGACGGCAATGTCGGTGACGAGGGCATCCTGCTCCAGATATTCACCGAGAACATGATCGGGCCGATCTTCTTCGAGATCATCCAGCGCAAGGGCAACGAAGGCTTCGGCAACGGCAATTTCCAGGCGTTGTTCGAATCGATCGAGCTGGATCAGATTCGGCGCGGCGTGATTACGGTGGATGCGTAAAGTGCATCGTCATGCCGGACTTGTTCCGGCATCCGCCCCTCCGCGAACCTTGGCGCTTGTGGATCGGCGGACCCCGGAACAAGTCCGGGGTGACGATGGATTGTAGGTCAGGTTGGCGGAGAGGCGAGGAAGGCAGACGATGACCGACTATATCCCCGGCTTCGGCAACCATGTTTCGACCGAGGCGATTTCCGGTGCGCTGCCGATCGGACAGAATTCGCCGCAGCGCCCCGCATTCGGCCTCTATACCGAGCAGCTTTCGGGCACGGCCTTCACCGCGCCGCGTCATGAGAATCGGCGCTCGTGGCTCTACCGGATGCGCCCGACCGCGGAGCATCCGCCCTACGAGCGCTACGAGGGCGCCGCGCGTTTCGCGCCCGGAACCGCGGACGGTCCGCTCGCGCCCAACCGGCTGCGCTGGGATCCGCTGCCGATGCCGGACGCGCCGGCCGATCTGATCGACGGCATGACGACGATGATGGCGAACCGCGATCCGGCGAGCCTCGAAGGTGTCGCGCTCCACGTCTATGCCGCCACCAGGGACATGACCGACCGTGTGTTCGTCGATGCCGATGGCGAACTGCTCTTCATTCCCGAACAGGGCCGGCTGGAGCTGTTGACCGAGCTCGGTCGCATCGAGATCGCGCCCGGCCAGATCGCGCTGGTGCCGCGTGGCGTGCGCTTTCGGGCGTTGCTCCCCGACGGCCGCGCGCGCGGCTATGTCGCGGAGAACCACGGCAGCCTGTTCCGCCTTCCCGATCTGGGACCGATCGGCGCCAACGGGCTCGCCAATCCGCGCGATTTCGAGACGCCCGTCGCCTGGTTCGAGGATCGCGACGGGCCGTGCGAGGTCGTGCAGAAATTCCTCGGATCGTTGTGGACGACGACGCTCGATCAATCGCCGCTCGACGTCGTCGCCTGGCACGGCAACCTCGCGCCGTGGCGCTACGATCTCGATCGTTTCAACACGATCAACACGGTGAGCTTCGACCATCCCGATCCGTCGATCTTCACGGTGCTGACCTCGCCGAGCGACGTGCCGGGCCGCGCGAACGCCGATTTCGTCATCTTCCCGCCGCGCTGGATGGTCGCCGAGCACAGCTTCCGCCCGCCCTGGTTCCACCGCAACGTGATGTCCGAGGCGATGGGGCTGATCCGCGGCGCCTATGACGCCAAGGCCGAGGGCTTCGCGCCGGGCGGCATCAGCCTGCACAACATGATGTCGGGCCATGGGCCCGACGTGGCGAGCTGGAAGGGCGCCAGCGAGGCGGAATTGAAGCCGCACAAGGTCGACAGCACGATGGCGTTCATGGTCGAAAGCTGCTGGCCTTACACGCCGACGCGCGTCGCGCTCGACCGCGCGCAGCCCGATTACGACGAGGCGTGGGCGGATTTTCCCAAGGCGCAGCTTCCCAAGTGAACGACGAACGGCTGTCGGCGACGCCCGCCGGGGTAGCGCTGGCGCCGCTCGCCGCGATTCCTGACGGCGGCGCGCGCAATTTCGTGCTCCAGATGAAGGCGGGGCGCTTCCACGGTTTCGTCGTGCGCAAGGGCGATGCGGCGTTCGGCTATGTCGATCGCTGCCCGCATATGGGCCTGCCGCTCGCCCAGAAACTCGACGATTACCTCAGCCCCGCGGGCGCGGTGATCGCGTGCAGCTGGCATGGGGCGGTGTTCGAGATCGAGAGCGGGCGCTGCGTCGGCGGCCCGTGCGCGGGGCAGGGGCTGACGCGCTGGCCGGTGACGGTGGTGGACGGGGTGATCGTCACCGCTTGAGAGTCAGCCCTCGATCGCGTTCCCGAGCATCTCGAGCGCCACGCGCAAGCTCGCGATCCGCACCGGCCCGCGGCCGATCTCGCCGAACCGGCATACGCGATGCGCTGTGCCGTCTCCCCGCCGCGCGCAGGCCACATGGACCAGCCCCGGCTCGTCGTCCGGCCCCGCCGGTCCGGCGAAACCGGTGATCGCGACGGCGATGTCGGCGTGCGAGCCGGCGAGCGCGCCTTCGGCCATCGCGATCGCCACCTCGCGGCTCACCGCGCCGCAGCGCTCGACCTTCTCGTGCGACAGTCCGAGCAATTCGCACTTGGCGTCGTCGGAATAGGTGACGACGCCGCGTTCGAAGACATGGCTCGCGCCTTCGACGTCGGTCAGCAGCGAGGCCAGCAGCCCGCCGGTGCAGCTCTCCGCGGTGGCGAGCGCGAGATCGCGCGCGCACGCCGCCTCGAGCACCGCCCGCGCGAGCCGATCTACATCGTCCGGAATCGCGGCGCCCAGCGTTTCGACCATCCTCGTCTCCTAGACCGGGAGCAAACACATGATCGTCGAAACGCCGCAATCGCGTTCGGGTGCCTCACTCCTGCCGGTCGAGCTCGCGCCAGCCGATGTCGCGGCGGCAGAAGCCGTCGGGAAAATCGATGGCGTCGACTGCCGCATAGGCCGCGTCGCGGGCCTGCCGGAGCGTGTCGCCAGTCGCGGTGACCGCGAGCACGCGCCCGCCCGAAGCGACGAGCGTGCCGTCCTGCTCCGCCGTGCCCGCCTGGAAGACGCGCGCGCCGTCGGCCTCGGCCTTGTCGATCCCGGCGATCGCGCCGCCCTTCTTCGGGGCGCCCGGATAGCCTTCGGCGGCGATCACCACCGTCATCGCGGTCCGATCGGAGAAGCGCGGCGCGTCATGCTCGCCCAGCCGTCCCTCGGCCGCGGCCAGCATCAGCGCGAGCAGGTCGTCCTCGAGCCGCATCATCAGCACCTGGCATTCAGGATCGCCGAAGCGGACATTGTATTCGATCAGCTTGGGGCCGTCCGCCGTCAGCATCAGCCCGGCATAGAGCACGCCCGAGAACGGCGTTCCCGCCGTGGCGAGCCCGGCGAGCGTCGGGCGCACGATCTCCTCGATCGCGCGAGCCTCCAGCTCGGGGGTGAGCACCGGCGCGGGGCTGTACGCGCCCATGCCGCCGGTATTGGGGCCGGTGTCGCCCTCGCCGACGCGCTTGTGGTCCTGCGCGGAGCCGAACGGCATCACGCTGGTGCCGTCGGTGAGGATGAACAGGCTCGCCTCCTCGCCCTCGAGGAATTCCTCGATCACCGCCTCGCCGCCCGCGCGGCCGGCGGCGATCAGCGCGTCGATCGCGGCTTCGGCTTCTTCGCGCGTCTCGGCGATCGTCACGCCCTTGCCCGCGGCGAGCCCGTCGGCCTTGATGACGACGGGCAGCGCGAAATCGTCGAGCGCGGCGCGCGCGCCGTCGCGCGAATGGACACGCTCGAACCGGGCGGTGGGGATGCCTTCGCGCGCGCAGAGCTCCTTGGTGAAGCCCTTCGATCCTTCGAGCCGCGCGGCCTCGCGGCCGGGACCGAACACCGCGATCCCCATCGTGCGGATATTGTCGGCGAGGCCATCGACCAGCGGCGCCTCGGGCCCGATCACCACCAGCCCGATCGAATGGCGCAGGCAGAAATCGATCGTTCCGCGATGATCGGCGGGATCGAGATCGACCAGGGTGGCGCATTGCCCGATCCCCGGGTTGCCCGGCGCGGCATAGAGCGTATCGAGGGCGGGCGATTGCGCCAGCCGCCAGGCAAGCGCATGTTCACGGCCGCCGGCGCCGAGCAACAGGACATTCATGAGCGATTTTCCCCGAGGAGACACGTCATCACGGCTCGTAGCCGACGCGCGCCCCGGCGACAACGCCGTGGCGATGAGCGTCGGCGAGCTTTCGGGCGCGCTCAAGCGGCTGGTCGAGGGCGAGTTCGGCCATGTCCGCCTGCGCGGCGAGATATCGGGCTGGAAACGTGCCGCATCGGGCCACGTCTATCTCACCCTCAAGGACGAGAGCGCGGTGATCGACGGGGTGATGTGGAAAGGGCAGGCCGCCCAGCTTCCCTTCGCCCCGCAGGACGGGATCGAGGTGATCGCGACCGGGCGGATCACCACCTATCCCGGCCGCTCCAAATACCAGATCGTGATCGAGGCGATGGAGCTCGCCGGCGAAGGCGCGCTGATGGCGCTGTTCGAAAAACTGAAGGCGCAATTGGGCGGCGAGGGACTGTTCGACCAGGCCCGCAAGAAGAAGCTGCCCTTCCTGCCGCGCGTGATCGGCGTCGTCACGTCGCCTACGGGGGCGGTGATCCGCGACATCCTCCACCGGCTCGAGGATCGTTGCCCCAGCCATGTCGTGCTGTGGCCGGTGCAGGTGCAGGGGCCGGGCGCGGCGGCGCAGATCGCGAGCGCCATCCGCGGCTTCGACGCGCTGGGCGAAGGCGGCGCGGTGCCGCGGCCCGATCTGCTGATCGTCGGGCGCGGCGGCGGCTCGATCGAGGATCTGTGGGCGTTCAACGAGGAAGTGGTCGTCCGCGCGATCGCCGACTGCCGCATCCCCATCATCTCGGCGGTGGGGCACGAGACCGACACCGGGCTTTCGGATTACGCCGCCGATCTGCGCGCGCCGACGCCCACCGCGGCGGCCGAGCTCGCCGTGCCGGTGCGTGCCGACCTGTTGGCGACGGTCGCCACGCTCGGCGCGCGGTCGGAGCGCTGCGCGCGGCGCTATGTCGAGCGCGGGCGCGAGCGGCTCGATGCACTCGCGCGGCTGCTGCCCCGGCGCGATGCGTTGCTCGGGCCGCAGCGGCAGAAGGTCGACGAACTCGCGACGCGGCTCGATCGCGGCCTCGAACACCGGCTGACGCGCGCGCGGGGCCAGCTCGATCGCAGCGCCGGCGCGCTCCGGCCCGCCATGCTTGACCAGCGGCTGGCGAGCGCGCGCGACCGGCTCGACCGCACCGGGCGGCTGCTCGACTCGCTCGATCCCGACGCGCCGCTCAAGCGCGGCTATGCGCGCGTCTCGGCGCGGTTGAAGGGCGCCGTGATCGGCTCGGCGGCGGCGGCGCGCGCGGCGGGCGCCGTGACGTTGCACTTCGCCGACGGCACGGCCGACGCGACGGTTGAGCGGGCGCCCGGCAAAACCTATGCTGCCAAGAAGCCCGAGCAACCGACCTTGTTGTGAGGGCCGCGTACCCTGTCTTGAATCGAGGATCGTCCATGTTGATGTCGAACACCGCACGCACCGCCCGGCTGCATTACATGGCCAACGGCTTCCGCGTGCTCAGCCCGGGCGACCATGTCGTCTGCGCGGTGTCCGGCGCGGCGATTCCGCTCGACGACCTGCGCTATTGGAGCATCGCCCGGCAGGAGCCCTATTCCACTGCCGAGATCGCCACCCAGGCCTATACCGCTTCATGATCGGCCGCGACCGGCTGGCGGGGATGGCTGCGCTGGCGACGCTGGCGAGCTGCGTCGGCCCGCCCGATACCATGCCGCCGTCGCCGCCACCGGCGCCCGTTCCCGCGCCGGCCCCGCAACCCGCGCCCGTGCCGCAACCTGCCCCCGCGGCGTTCGGCGCCCTGCGCGGCGCGATGGAGCAGGGCGGGGCAGTGATCGGCACCGCGCCCGAGGGCACCGTCAGCCTCAGCTTCGACGGCGACGCGATCCCGGTCGCGCCCGACGGCACCTTCCTGATCGCCTTCGATCGCGATCACGGCCCCACCGCCGCGCTGGAGGCGGCCCTTGCCAACGGTCGCCGCATCACGAGAAGCCTCGCGGTGGCGCCGCGTGCGTGGGACATCTCGCGGCTCAACACGCTGCCCAAATATCCCGTCCCCAGCGCTACGTTCCAGCGCCTGCGCCCGCCCGAACTGGCGCAGATCAAGGCCGCGCGCGCGACCGATCATGCGAGCGACGGCTGGCGCCAGCAGTTCATCTGGCCCGTGACGGGGCGCATCTCGACCAATTTCGGGTCGCAGCGCATCTACAAGGGCGGCGAGAAGGGTTCGTATCATTCGGGGACCGACGTGGCGGTGCCGAGCGGCACGCCGGTGGTCGCACCCGCCGACGGCGTCGTCATCCTCGCGGCCGATCATCCCTTCACGCTCGAAGGCAATCTGCTGATGATCGATCACGGCATGGGGCTCAACAGCGCCTTCCTGCACCTGTCGGAGATCGACGTGAAGGTCGGCGATCATGTCCGCCAAGGGCAGGTGATCGCGCGCTCGGGCGCCAGCGGCCGCGCCACCGGGCCGCATCTCCACTGGAGCCTCAAATGGCGCGACGCGCGGATCGATCCGCGACTGGTGGTGGGGCCGATGCCGGGGCGCTGACGCCCGTCTTTGATCGGGCATGCGACAAAAAGTTCCATAGCCTGCGACGAATCGTCGATAATACAAGATATTACGTTTCCGAAACCGTTTTGGTGTTGCATAACGGTGACACTCGCCGGACGAACTGAAAACTCGCTCCGGCAGTATATTTACATGCGCGCCGCGCGGGCGCACTCGGCGCGCAACGTGCCGCTCCGCCGCAAAACGACGGGGCAACCTGGGGGTGCACGAAACCACCACTTTGGTCAGGGAGACCCCCAGTGCTTCGCTTTACCCGTCATCGTGCGTCGCTCCTTCAGGCCGGCGTCGCGCCGATCGGCCTGGTGCTCGCCTCGCTCGCGAACCCGGCTTTCGCCCAGGACGCCAACACCGCGCAATCGACACAGGATGCGCAGGATACCGCCGGAGAGCCGACCGCGGACATCGTCGTCACCGGATCGATCCTGCGGCGGACGGATGAGGCGACCGTCTCGCCCGTCACGACGATCTCGGTCGAAAATCTCGACCAGCGCGGCATCAGCACGATCCAGGAAGGCCTGCAGGAGATCACGGCGAACAACGGCCCGGCGCTGACCAATTCCTTCTCCGCGAACGGCGCGTTTGCAGGCGGCGCCTCGGCGGTGTCGCTGCGCGGGCTCACCACCAACTCGACGCTTGTCCTGTTCGACGGGATGCGCGGCGCTTATTATCCGCTCGCCGATGACGGCACGCGCAACTTCGTCGATCTCAACACCATTCCCGACGACATCGTCGAGCGCGTGGAAGTGCTGCGCGACGGCGCATCGTCGAGCTACGGCGCGGACGCGATCGCGGGCGTGGTCAACATCATCACCAAGCGCGAGGTAAAGGGCCTCAGCGGCCGCGCCGAAGGCGGCATTTCGACGCGCGGCGACGCGAGCGAATATCGCCTCTCGCTCACCGGTGGTATCGGCGACCTCGAGGAGCAGGGCTTCAACGCCTATCTGAGCGGCTTCTATTATCGCAGCGCGGAGCTGGAGAACAGCCAGCGCCCCTATCCGTACAACACCGACGACCAGCGCGGGATCTGCTATCAGGACCATTGCGGGCCGAACAACATCATCAACGGCGTGGACGAGAACGGCGCCATCCCGGCCGATGTCGCCTTCGGCATGTCGCCGTTCCTGGTGCGCCCGTACGATCCCGCCACCGCCACGCCGATCGCCGGCACCCGCTATCAGCAGCTCGAGACCAATCTCTGCCGCGGCCTGCCCTCCTATGGCCTGTCGGACGCGGAGCTCGCCGCCAATCCCGAGCAGCCGACCACTTTGTGCCAGGAGGACATGACCAACCTCTACGGCACGATCCAGCCCAAGATCGAACGCTTCGGCTTTTCGGGCCGCGTGACCGCCAAGTTCGGCGACACCGGCGAGGCCTATGCCGAGTTCAACTTCCTGCAGTCGAACTCGTCCTATGACGGCGCGCCGCAGCGGGTGAGCGCCAACGCCAATGCCGGCATCGACTACAAGCCGTTCAGCACGGTTTCCGGCGGCGCCGCGCGGGCGCCGGGGTCGGGCGCGATCTATCTGCCGGTCTATGTCTGCCCGCGTGACACGGTGGGCGATTGCACGGCGGCCAACGGCACGCTCAACCCGAATAACCCCTATGCGGCGCAAGGTCAGGCCGCGCAGCTCTTCGGCCGCCTCCCCGGTCAGACCTTCAACATGACGCGCTCGCGCGCCTATCGCGGGGCGCTCGGGGTTCAGGGCTCGATCAACGACAATATGCAGTACAACGTCAAAGCGACGGCGATGCATATCGACCTTCAGCGCAAGGCGACGGGCTACATCTACATCCAGCACCTGCTCGACGTGGTGAAGGACGGCTCGTACAATTTCATGGATCCGTCCGCGAACAGCCAGGACGTGATCGACTATCTGACGCCGGACAACATCAACACCTCGACGTCGGATCTCTACCAGCTCGAAGGCAACGTCCAGACGGCGCTGTTCGATCTGCCGGGCGGCCCGATGCAGCTCGGCGTCGGCGGGTCGATCCGCTACGAGGCGGTCGATGCGCCGAGCTTCAATCCCGATTACAACGGGCCGACCGAGCGCTACTTCACCTTCAACGCGTTCGGCACCAAGGGCCATCGCACCGTCTATTCGGCCTTCGCCGAACTGGCGGCGCCGATCCTGCCCCAGGTCGAGCTCGATCTGTCGGGCCGCTACGACAATTATTCGAGCGGCCAGGATGCTTTCTCGCCCAAGGTGGGCCTGAAGGTGCAGCCGATCGAGCAGGTCGTGCTGCGCGGCACCTGGTCGAAGGGCTTCCGCGTCCCCTCGTTCGGCGAGGCGAACGCGCTGCCGACGACGGGCTACGTCACGAACAGCGCCAGCAGCTTCCCGGATGCGTACCTCGCGCAATATGGCTGCTCGCAGGATACCTTCGACAGCTGTCCGACCTATATCCGCCAGTCGTCGGTGGGCCTGACGACGCTTGCCTCGCCCGACCTCAAGCCGGAAAAGTCGCGCAGCTTCACGGGCGGCATCCTGGTCGAGCCGATGCGCAACGTCTCCTTCTCGGTCGATTACTACAACATCAAGAAGACCGACGTGATCACCAGCGCCCCCTCCGCGCCGGCGCTGCTGGCGTACTACACGGGCCAGGCGATCCCCGAAGGCTATACGGTGACGCCGGGCTCGCCCGATCCGAACAACCCGGATCTGCTGCCGGTCGCGGGCTTCGTCGAATCGCACTTCATCAACGCCAACACCGTCAAGTCGGAGGGCATCGATTTCGCGGTCAACGCGAGCTTCGACATCTCGGATGCGTTCCGCTGGACGATCGCGGGCGACGCCAACTACATCATCAACCTGTCGACCGAATTCCCGGACGGTTCGGTGCAGAGCTACGAGGGCACGCTCGGCAACTTCAACCTGACGGCGGGTTCGGGCACGCCCGAATGGCGCGGCGTGCTGTCGAGCACGTTCGACTTCGGCGATGTCGCGCTGACGGCGACCGGCAACTATTTCGACGGCTACAACCTGTCGGCGGCCGATCAGGGCAACGAGCCGGGCGATTGCGGCCTTTCGCCGGGCTATGTGCCGTGCAACGTCGATTCGTACGTCACGCTCGATCTGGTCGGCGACTTCAAGATCAACGACAAAGTCGATTTCTACGTGTCGATGCTCAACGTCTTCGACGACCTGCCGCCGCTCGATCCGGTCACCTACGGCGCGTATCTCTACAACCCGATCCAGGGTGGCCAGGGCATTCTCGGCCGCTACGTCAAGGCGGGCGTGAAGTTCGGCTTCTGACGATGCGAAAAGGGGCGGCCTTCGGGCCGCCCCTCATTGTCCGAGCAATATAATTACGTGCAAGACCGGTGCGTGTGGCATCGTCGAACACGACTGTGGCTTTTCCGCTACAGGATAGGTGCAAAGTCCGGCCCGCAACCTGAATGCCGGCTTTACAGGAGGGCGGAAGCGCTCCATCCATCGCAGCTATGTCTCTGGGAACCGCAAAAATGCGGGTAAAGGGGGCTTGGCACATACCGGGGGTCTTCGCTTGTCAGCGGGGTGCGCCCGGTCGAGCGAGGGATATTTCTGTGACCACCACCACGCATTTCACGCGGAAGAAGCTCCGCGCCGGTTCGGCTCTGCAGGCGCTTGCGCTGCTGGGCGCGGGCCTCACGATCAGTGCCGCGCTGGCCGCGCCCGCGGCCGCGCAGGATTATACATCAGGCGCCATCACGGGCACCGTGACGGACGAAACCGGCAATCCGGTGAGCGATGCCACGGTGACGATCACGTCGGTGTCGCAGGGCACGACGCGAACCGTGACGACCGGTGACTCGGGATCGTTCCGTGTCAGCGCGTTGCCGGCCGGCAGCTACGACGTTGCCGTCACGGCCTCGGGCATGCCGGGTTATCGCGCCGACGGCGTCAGCATCCTCGCGTCGCAGACCGCGCAAATTAACGTCGAACTTTCGAGTTCCCAGGAAATCGTCGTCACGGGGTCGCGCGCCGTTGCCGCCTTCACCGGCACCACCACCGGCCTCAACGTCGACGTCGCCGATTTCATCAAGAGCAAGCCGCTCGGCCGCGATCTCACCTCGGTCGTGCTGCTTGCGCCGAACACGACGGCTGGCGACACGAGCTTCGGCAACCTGCCGTCGATCGGCGGTTCGTCGGTCGCCGAGAACGCCTATTACATCAACGGTCTCAACACGACCAACTTCGACAACTATCTCGGCAGCGCGACGGTGCCGTTCTATTTCTACAAGAGCGTCGAAGTGAAGAACGGCGGTTATCCGGCGGAATACGGGCGCGCCACCGGCGGCATCGTCAACGCCGTCACCAAATCGGGCAGCAATGATTTCTTCGCGGCCGTTCACATCGACTGGGGCCCCAATTTCCTGCGGTCCAAGGGCAAAGACCTGCTGACCTACGATTCGGATACCGACTCGTACGTCCGCAGCACCAACCGCCATGCTGACAGGGATGATACTCTGCTCACGGCGATCGAGGTCGGCGGGCCGATCATCAAGGATCGCCTCTTCGCCTACGGCCTCCTTCAGCTTCAGCACAACACCAGCCTGGACAACTTTCCGCATTCAGGCACGGCCTATCGTTACAAGGAAAACAGCCCGTTCTGGGGCGTCAAGCTGGATGCATATCCGATCGACAGCCAGCATCTCGAGTTCACGATTTACGACACGCGCAACACGCAGACGCAATCCACGATCGCAGGCTATAGCTACGTAAACGGCGTCAACGCCTATCCCACCGCGTCGTCGGTGCAGGAAAATTATGGCGGCGGCGTCAATTTCGTCGGTAAATATACCGGCCACATGACCGATTGGCTTACCCTTTCGGCCGCTTACGGGCGCGTGCGCGATCGCTTCGATTTTGTGTACACCGCGGGCGAAGGCAATCTGCCCTATTTCGCCAATGCATCCGGCCAGACGATCGGTGACGTCGCCGACGGGCAGTTTTTCACCTCGCAGCGCACCCAGCTTTTCGACGGTGCGTATAATACCGAGCGGAAGTTCTTGCGGGCCGACGCCGATCTCTTCGTCTCGCTGCTGGGCGACCATCATATCCGCTTCGGATACGATCAGGAGAAGAACACGCTCAATCACTCGACCGTCACGACCGGCGGCGTGCTCGAGCATGACAACGGCTTCCTGTCCGATGCGGCCTTCAACGCGCTTGCGGGCAATGGCGGCGTCAGGATGATCGCGCGCGCTCCGGATGCCGCGGGCGACATCGTCGAACTCAACTATTACAACACCGGCGGCGCGTTCAAAGCCAAGAACCAGGCCTATTATATCGAAGACGAGTGGAAGCCCTTCGATCGCCTGACGCTCAACCTCGGCGTCCGGCGCGACGATTTCCGCGTCAACAAGCCGGGTGGGGCTCCGATTGCCGCACTCAAGAAGAATTATGCGCCGCGCCTCGGTGCAGAATATGCCTTGTGGGGCGACAAATCGGGCAGGGTCTACGGATCGTACGGCTGGTATTACCTGCCGGTCGCGAGCAACACTGCCTATCGGCAGGGCGCGCCTTCCTACTATTTCCGCCAGCGCTGGCATTTCGACGGGGTTGATGCCAACGGCCTGCCGAACCTCACGACGCTCGTGACCGATCAGGGCACTTATCAGTCGACCTGCCCGTTCGAACTGCTTCCGGGCGGCCCGACCACGAACTGCAACGTGACGGGCGACGGCGCCGATGTGAACACCACGCAGGCGATCGCGTCCAACCTGAAGGCGACCCGCGAGAGCGAGTGGATCGTCGGGTACGAGCAGACGTTCGGTGACTGGACGCTGGGGATCAACTATACCCATCGCAATCTCGACCGCACGGCCGAGGACTCGTCGATTGATGCCGCGGTCAACGCCTGGTGCGCCGATAACAATGTCGTCGCCCACGAAACCGGGACAGGCACGGCGATTCCTTGCACGGACATCTGGACCGGTTACCACCAGTATGTGATCAACAATCCGGGCCAGGACATCACGGTCGACCTTTTGGCGGCGGGCACGGACCTGGATTTCCAAACGGTCACCTTTACGGCCGACCAGCTCGGCTATGGCAAGGCGAAGCGCACCTACGATGCGGTGACGTTCACCTTCGACCGCGCGTGGGACGGCAATTGGTCGCTCGGCGGCAGCTATACCTGGTCGAAGAGCAAGGGTAACAGCGAAGGCTATGTGCAGTCGGACTTCGCCCAGAGCGACTCCGGCATCACGCAGGACTTCGACCAGCCCGGGTTCGTCGATTACGCTTACGGCTACCTGCCGAACGATCGTCGCCATCTGTTCAAGCTGTACGGCACGGTCGCGCTTTCCGACGCGTTCACGCTCGGCAGCAGCGTTCAGGTGACCTCGGCGCGACCGCTGAGCTGCTTCGGCTGGCATCCGACCGACGCCTTCGCGGGCGGTTATGGCGCGGCATCGCACTTCTGCGGCGGCGAGCCGAGCCCGCGAGGCACCGCGCAGAAGACCGACTGGGTCGAGACGATCAACCTCGCGGCGCGGTATAACCTGAATATCGCCGATCACACCGTCACCCTGCGTGCCGACGTGTTCAACCTGCTCAATTCGCAGTCGATCACCTCGCGCTACGAATTCGGCGATCTGGATGTCGTGACCGATCCGAACACGGGCCTTCCGTCGAGCTACATCCCGGATCCCGATTACCACCTGCCGACGGGCTATCAGTCCCCGCGGTATGTGCGTCTGGGTCTCGACATCGAGTTCTGATCGAAGAGAACCGAGACTATCGAGAGGCGGATCCAACCGGATCCGCCTCTTTTTTGTTGCGCTCATGTCGCTTCTTGCCAGGCGTCCGGGTCGTGACCGCTTGTCCGCTGCCGGCCGTCACCCACCTTTTGCTGGGGCGAAGAGAGTTTTCACGCTTTCGCGCCGGTCTATTGGACGCGCAACTCCAGCTTCCCGTCGCCCTCGTCGACCTTCACCGTCGATCCGTCCTTGACCTCGCCGCGCAGAATCATGTCGGCGAGGGGATCTTGCAGATAGCGCTGCACCGCGCGTTTCAGCGGCCGCGCGCCGTAGACCGGATCGTAGCCCACGCGCCCCAGCCACGCGCGCGCGGCATCGGTCATGTCGATCGTCACCTTGCGGTCGGCGAGCAGCTTCTGCACGCGCGCGACCTGGATATCGACGATCGGGCCCATGTGCGCTTGGCCCAACCGGTGGAAGAGGATGATTTCGTCGAGGCGGTTCAAAAATTCGGGGCGGAAATGCGCGCGCACCACTTCCATCACCTGCGGCTCGACCTCCTCGACCGCCTGATCGTCGGTCATCTGTGACAGGAACTGGCTGCCGAGGTTCGAGGTCAGGATGATCAACGTGTTGGAGAAATCGACCGTGCGGCCCTGGCCGTCGGTCAGCCGCCCGTCGTCGAGCACCTGGAGGAGCACGTTGAACACGTCGCCATGCGCCTTCTCGACCTCGTCGAACAGCACCACCTGATACGGGCGCCGACGCACCGCTTCGGTCAGCACGCCGCCCTCCTCGTAACCGACATAGCCCGGCGGCGCGCCGATCAGCCGCGCGACCGCGTGTTTCTCCATGAACTCGCTCATGTCGATCCGCACCATCGCGTTGGCGTCGTCGAACAGAAATTCGGCGAGCGCCTTGGTCAGCTCGGTCTTGCCGACGCCGGTGGGGCCGAGGAACAGAAAGCTGCCCAGCGGCCGGTTGGGATCCTGCAACCCCGCCCGCGCGCGGCGCACCGCGGTCGAGACGGCGCGCACGGCGTCTTCCTGCCCGATCACGCGCTTGCCGATCGCTTCTTCCATGGCGAGCAGCTTCTCGCGCTCGCCTTCCATCATCCGGTCGACCGGAATGCCGGTCCAGCGGCTGACGACCGCGGCGATGTCGTCGTCGGTCACTTCCTCGCGCAGCATCGCGCCCTTGGCGGCGCCCTGCGCTTCGTCGAGCTGCTTCTGGAGTTGTGGAATCGTGCCGTAGGACAGCTCGCCCGCGCGCGCGAGATCGCCCGCGCGCTGCGCCTGTTCCAGCTCGTTGCGCGCGACATCGAGCTGTTCCTTGAGCTTGGCCTCGCTCGAAATCTTCTCCTTCTCGGCCTGCCAGCGCGTCGTCAGTTCGGTCGATTGCTGCTCGAGATTGGCGAGCTCCTCCTCGAGCTTTTCGAGCCGATCCTGCGATGCCTGGTCGCTCTCGCGCTTCAATGCCTCGCGCTCGATCTTGAGCTGGATGATCCGCCGGTCGAGCGTCTCGATCTCCTCGGGCTTGGATTCGACCTCCATGCGGATGCGGCTTGCGGCCTCGTCCATCAGGTCGATCGCCTTGTCGGGCAGGAAGCGATCGGTGATGTAGCGGTTGGAGAGCGTCGCCGCCGCGACGATCGCGGCGTCGGTGATGCGCACGCCGTGGTGCAGCTCGTATTTCTCCTTCAATCCGCGCAGGATCGAGATCGTGTCGGGCACGGTCGGCTCGCCGACGAAGACGGGCTGGAACCGCCGCTGGAGCGCCGCGTCCTTCTCCACGTACTTCTGATATTCGTCGAGCGTGGTCGCGCCGACGCAATGCAGCTCGCCGCGGGCGAGCGCGGGCTTGAGCAGGTTGCCCGCGTCCATCGATCCTTCGGATTTGCCCGCGCCGATCAGCGTGTGCATCTCGTCGATGAAGAGGATGATGTGGCCCTCGCCGGCCTTGACTTCGTCGAGCACGCCCTTGAGCCGCTCCTCGAACTCGCCGCGATATTTGGCACCCGCGATCAGGCTGCCCAGGTCGAGCGCCATCAGCTGTCGGTCTTTCAGCGTATCCGGCACGTCGCCATTGGCGATGCGCAGCGCGAGGCCTTCGGCGATTGCGGTCTTGCCGACGCCGGGCTCGCCGATCAGCACGGGATTATTCTTGGTGCGGCGCGCGAGGATCTGGATCGTGCGGCGGATTTCCTCGTCGCGGCCGATCACGGGATCGAGCTTGCCGTCGCGCGCCGCCTCGGTCAGGTCGCGGGCGAATTTCTTGAGCGCGTCGTAGCGATCCTCGGCGCTTGCCGTGTCGGCGGTGCGCCCGCCGCGCAGCGCGTTGATCGCGGCGTTGAGGCCCTCGGGCGTCGCGCCCGCCGCTTTCAACGCTTTGCCCGCGGCGGTGTTGAGCGACAGCGCCAGCGCGACCAGCAGGCGTTCCACCGTCACGTAGCTGTCGCCCGCTTTCTGCGCGATCTGCTCGGCCTGGTCGAGCACGCGCACGGCGTCGTTGTTGAGGCCCGGCGATTGCTGCGCGCCCGATCCCGACACCGCCGGGATTTTCGACAGCGCGAGATCGGTTTCGCTCGCCGCCTTGCGCGGATCGCCGCCCGCCGCCTTGATCAGCCCGGCGGCCATGCCCTGTTCGTCCTCGAGCAGCGCTTTGAGGAGGTGGTCGGGCGCGATCTGCTGATGGTTCATGCGGATCGCGACCGTCTGCGCCGATTGCAGGAAGCCCTTGGCGCGGTCGGTGAATTTTTCGAGGTTCATGCTGTCCCCTGTTCGATGTCACCGATCAGATAGTGTTGCGGTTATGCAACACAAGGCGCCGCCCCCTTTCGTCATGCCGGACTTGTTCCGGCATCCGCCGTGCCGCAGGCGCCTCGCGCTTCGATCTTGCGGCACGGCGGACTCCGGAACAAGTCCGGGGTGACGAGCAAAGGGAATGCTTGCCCTATTTCTTCGCCTTCATCGCGTCGGGCGCGAACAGGTTCCCGAAATAGTCGCCCTCGTACCAGCGCGGCGGCGTGTCACCGTCGGCCATTGCGCGGGTGATGCGGTAGTTCGCCTCGGCGAAGCGTGCGCCCGATTGCCAGTCGATCTTCTGGCTCATGTCGTCGCCGGGATGGTGATAATTGCCGCTGAGGAAGGTCTTCCACGCCTCTTCCCCGCCATTGCCGTAGCCGGTGGCGAGGAACACCGCGGGCACGCCCTGCTTGACGAACATATAATGGTCCGATCGGGTGAAGATCCCCTGCTCGGGCATCGGATCGGGGATCAGCGTCACCCCCATCGGCTGCACGGCCTTGGCGACGAGCGGGCCCAGCGTCGAATGGTCGGCGCCGAACGCGATCACGTCGGTGAAGGGATAGAGCAGGAGCGGCATGTCGAGATCGACGTTGCCGACGATCTGCGTGGCCGGCACGGTCGGGTTCTGGGCGTAATAATCGGCGCCGAGCAGGCCCTTTTCCTCGCCGGTCGAGGCGAGGAAGACGATCGAGCGGCGCGGCTTGTCGTCCGATTGCGCGAAGGCGCGCGCGACCTCGAGCATGGTCGAGATGCCCGCGGCATTGTCGAGCGCGCCGTTGTTGATCCGATCCTTGTCGGGCGCGTCGCCTGGCTTGGGATCGGCGATCCCGATATGGTCGAGATGCGCCGACAGCACGACATACTCGTCCTTGAGCTTGGGGTCGCTGCCCGGCAGCATCGCCGCGACGTTGGGGCTGGTGATCGTCTCCGCCTTGCTGCTCGATTGCAGCCGCGCCTTGGTCTTGAGCGCGAAGCCCCTGGGCCGCGCGCCCTTCTTGTCCGCCTCCGCGAGCACCGCGTCGAGCGAGCGCTTCGCGCCCGCGAAGATCGCTTGCGCCGCGGGGGTGTTGAGATAACCCTGGCCGCGGATCTTGGGCGCCTCGACGAACGGCGTGCCCTCGGGCGAGACCCAGGTGTAGCGCGCGCCGTCGGCATAATGGCGCATCAGGTTCCACGGCCGCACCTTCGCCCGTTCAAGCGTCGGCAGCGTCAGGAAGCCGATCGCGCCGTGCGCCTGCGCGGTTTCGGTCTTGGACGAGTTGAGATGCGCGCCCACCTCGCTGCCGATTCCTTCGGGATAGCCCGACAGCGCGACGACGATCTTGCCGCGAACATCGAGCCCCTTGTAATCGTCGATCCCCACCGCGTCGTCGTCGATGCCATAGCCCACGAACACCAGCGGCGCCGTCAGATCGACCGCGCGTTCGAGCGCGTTGGGGCTGATGATCACGTCCTCGCCCTGCGCGAAGTCGTGGCTGCCGCCGGGGCCGGTGATGGTGAGCGAGGCGGGCGTCTCGCCCGGGCTCGTCTTCTGGAAGGTGATGCGCTGGTACCAGGTGCCGCCGTCGCCCGCCGGTTTCAGGCCAAGCGCGTCGAACTCGCTCGCCACATAGCGCGCGGCGATCTCGTGCCCGCGGCTGCCGATGTCGCGGCCCTCGAGCAGGTCGTCGGCGAGAAACTCGACATGCGCGCGCACGCCCTCGGCGGTGAAGACCGGCTCGGGCGCTTGCGCGAACGAGGCGGCGGCGGTGCAAGCGAGCAGCAGGGCGGCGAAACGCTTCATGGAGAATCCTTGGGAGAAAATGGCGTGATGCGGCGGGTGTAACGTTCATGCCATGCAGCGCAAGGGCGTCGGGCCGTGGCGCAGCCGCGTTGGGCGGTTGCGCCCCTGCGGCGAGGTGCTACACCTCGCTACATCACGTCTTCGGGGAACCTCTTTTCATGAAAACCAAGCTCTTCCTGTGCGGGGCCGCGTTGTGCGCACTGTCGCTGCCCGCTCTTGCCGCGCCGGTTCCGGCCGCCGCCGTGCAGGCACCCGCCGCCGACGCCGCCGCGCCCGTTTCCGAGCTCGTTTCCGAGGTGAACATCCCCTACGAGCAGTTCACGCTCGACAACGGCCTGCGCGTCATCGTCCACACCGATCGCAAGGCGCCGATCGTCGCGGTGTCGGTGTGGTACGATGTCGGCTCGAAGGAGGAGCCCAAGGGCAAGACGGGCTTCGCACACCTGTTCGAGCATCTGATGTTCAACGGATCGGAGAATGCGCCGGGCGATTTCTTCAAGCCTTTGAAGGAAGTCGGTGCGACCGATTATAACGGTACCACCAATTTCGATCGCACCAATTATTTCGAGACGGTGCCCACCCCCGCGCTCGACCGCGCCTTGTTCCTCGAAAGCGACCGGATGGGCCACCTCACCGGTGCGATCACGCAAGCCGTGCTCGATGAGCAGCGCGGCGTCGTCCAGAACGAGAAGCGCCAGGGCGACAACCAGCCCTACGGCCTGTTCCGCTACAAGCAGGTCGAGGGGTTGTTCCCCGCCACGCATCCCTATGGCCATACCACGATCGGCTCGATGGCCGATCTCGACGCGGCGAGCCTCGCCGACGTCAAGCAATGGTTCCACGATCATTACGGGCCGAACAACGCGGTGCTCGTGCTCGCAGGCGACATCGACCTCGCCACCGCCAAGGCCAAGGTGCAGAAATATTTCGGCGATATCCCTCGGGGCCCACAGAACGTGCTGCCCGAAGCTCCGATCCCGACGCTGCCCGCCCGCAAGGACGAGGTGATGAAGGATCGCGTCGCCGCGACCATGCTCACGCGAATGTGGGCGGTGCCCGGCGTCAACAGCAAGGACATGGCGGCGCTCGACGTCGCCGCCGGCGCGCTCGGCGGGCTCGATTCGTCGCGCCTCACCGACCAGTTGGTGCGCAAGGAAAAGCTGGCGGTCCAGGTCAGCGCCTATAACCAGTCGCTCGCGCAGCTCGGCATGTTCGTGATCCAGGTGATCGTGCGCCCGGGCGCCGATGCCGATGCGGTGGGCAAGCGCGTCGATCAGATCATCGCCGATTTCCTGAAGACCGGCCCGACCGAGGACGAGGTCAGGCGCGTCGTCACCCAGCAGGTGTCGCAGACGATTTCGGGACTCGAAGCGGTCGGCGGCTTCGGCGGCAAGGCGGTCGCGCTCGCGCAGGGCGAGCTCTATTCGAACGATCCGGGCGCCTACAAAAA
The DNA here is from genome assembly GCA_035538935.1 of Sphingomonas sp. GTDB lineage: Bacteria > Pseudomonadota > Alphaproteobacteria > Sphingomonadales > Sphingomonadaceae > Sphingomonas. The sequence goes on along the minus strand of DATLJH010000022.1, from coordinate 241,405 downwards.
GGATCTGGAGAATCTCGCTGCGCAGACCCCCGCCAATGTGAAGGCGGTGGCGGACAAATGGCTGTCGCGCCCCGTCTATGCGCTGACAATCGCGCCCGGCGCGCGCGACGCCTATCAGGAAGCCACGCCGCCCGCGAAAATCCCCGCCGAAACCGCCGCCAAAGCGGACGCCGATGCCGATACCGTCAAGGGCGATCGCGGGCCGCTGCCCGCGGTCGGCAAGGTCGCCGATCTGGTCTTCCCCAAGGTCGAGCACGCCAGGCTCGCGAATGGCATTCCGCTCGTTTACGCGCATCGCGACGCGGTGCCGATCACGCTGGCGACGATCAGCTTCGATGCGGGCGCCGCGGCCGATCCGGCGAGCGAGCTCGGCACGCAGGCGCTGACGCTGGCGATGATGGACCAGGGCACCAGGAGCCTCGACGCCAACGCGCTTGCCGAAACCGAGGAGCGGCTCGGCGCCGACATCTCGACCGGCGCCGGGGCCGATCGCACCTATGTCGGCATCTATACGCCGAGCGCGAACCTGGCGCCGTCGCTCGATCTGTTCGCCGACGTCGTGAAGAACCCGGCCTTTGCGGCTGCCGAGGTGGAGCGCGTCAAGGGCCAGCAGCTCGCCGGCATCGCGCAGGAGATGACGAGCCCGCAGGGCCTCGCGTCGCGCGCGCTGCCGCCGCTCGTCTTCGGCGCGGCGAGCCCCTATGCCAAGCAGCAGGGCGCCGGCGATCCCGCCGCGGTCGCCAAGCTGACGCGCGACGATCTGATCGCGTTCCAGCAGGCGTGGCTGCGCCCAGACAAGGCGACGATCTTCGTCGTCAGCTCGGAACCGCTGGCGACGGTCAAGGCCGCGCTCGACCAGCGCTTCGGCCATTGGACGGTGCCCGGCACGCCCGGCGCCAAGGATTTCGCCGCCGCCGCGACGCAATCCGCGCCCAAGATCGTGCTGATCGACCGGCCCGATTCGCCGCAATCGCTGATCCGCGCGGGCGCGCAGACGGGGCTCAAGGGCACCGACGACATGCTGCCTTACAATGCGGCGAACGACACGCTGGGCGGCAATTTCCTGTCGCGCATCAACATGGACCTGCGCGAGGCGAAGAGCTGGTCGTACGGCGCGAGCGGCCGTTTCCTGAGCCTCGAACACGCCGCGCCCTATGTCATCAACGCGCCGGTCCAGGCCGACAAGACCGGCCCCGCGATCGCCGCGCTCCGGCAGGACCTGACGAGCTTCCTCACCACGCAGGGCATCACCCCGGTCGAGTTCAATCGTACCGTGACGGGCACGATTCGCGAGCTCGCCGGCAGCTTCGAGACGTCGAGCGACGTGCTCGGCGCGATGCAGAACATCGAGCTGTTCGACCGGCCCGACGATTATTACTCGACGCTGGCGACGCGCTATCGCGGGTTCACCGCGAGCGGGCTCGACGCGGCGGCGCGCAAGGTGCTCGATCCGAAGAAGTTCGTCTGGGTCGTGGTTGGCGATGCCGCCAAGGTGAAGCCCCAGCTTGACAGCCTCGGCCTGCCGGTCGAGGTCGTGAAGGCGCCGGCCGCGCCGGGCGGCGAGTAAGAGGAGAGAGCTGACATGGCGACTGTCGACGGCACCTGGGATTGCGTCACCAAATCGCCCCTGGGCGATCAGAAATCGACGCTCACCGTCAAGAGCGACGGTACCAGCTTCACCGGCACCAATTCGGGCAGCCTCGGCTCGGCGGACATCGTCGACGGCAAGGTGGACGGCAACACATTGTCGTGGAAGATGAACATGACGGTGCCGATGCCGATGACGCTCGACTGCGAGGCGACGATCGACGGCGACACGCTCACCGGAACGGTGGGCGCGGGCGCCTTCGGCAGCTTCCCGATGACGGGCACCCGCGTCGGCTGAGGCGTCGCCCCTCGCGAAAACGGCAAGGCCCGCTTCCGGCGACGGTGGCGGGCCTTTTCGTGGGTACGGATTCGGCAACGATCGGCGATCGGCGTAGATTCGCGATTTCCGACTCGGGGAGACGTGCGATGCCCAATCCGAATGCGACGCTCACCGGCGTCACGCCGCATCTGATGATCGCCGACGGCCGTGCCGCCGAGGCGATCGATTTCTACACCAGGGCGTTCGGCGCCGCCGAGGTGGCGCGCGCGCCCGCGCAGGACGGGAAGCGGCTGATGCACGCGCATTTGTCGCTCAACGGCGGCGCGCTGCTGCTTCATGACGATTTTCCCGAGATGCGTGGCGGTGAACCCGCGTCGGCGCCGGGCGGCGTGGTGCTGCATCTTCAGGTCGACGATGCCGACGCGGCCTGGGATCGCGCGCTTGCTGGCGGCGCCACCGCGCGGTTTCCGCTCGAGGATCAGTTCTGGGGCGACCGCTACGGCCAGTTGGTCGATCCGTTCGGTCACATCTGGTCGATCGCCGGCCCGCCGAAGGGCTGAGGGCGCGCGGTCTCAACCGTGGTTATGGCCGCGGCAGGCGAGCAGATCGATGATCTCCTCGATCCGCGCCGGATCGCCCGCCGCGATCACCTCGCCGGTGCTGTCGGCGATCAGTGGATCGCCCTGCCAGTCGCACATCCGCCCGCCCGCGCCCTCGACGATCGGTGCGAGTGCTGCGAAATCGTGGAGCTTGAGCCCGGCCTCGACCACCACATCGAGCCAGCCGCTCGCGACGCAGCCGTAATTGTAGCAATCGCCGCCCAGCACCGTGCTGCGCACGGCCACGTCGAGATGCTCGAAGGCGTGGAGCTGCCCGTCGTCGAACAAGGCAGGCGAAGTGGTGGCGAGCAGCGCCTCGCCGAGCGCCGCGCAGCGCCGCGTGGCGGCGGGCGCGCCGTTGAAGGTGGTCGCGCACCCGACCGCGCCGACCCAGCGTTCGCGCGCGATCGGCTGGTCGATCACGCCGATCATCGGCCAGCCGTCGGCGACGAGCGCGATCAACGTGCCGAAGATCGGCCGGCCCGAGATGAACGCCCGCGTGCCGTCGATCGGATCGAGCACCCATTGCCGCCCGCTGGTGCCCGCGCGGGTGCCATATTCCTCGCCCACGATGCCGTCTTCGGGACGCTCGGCCTCGATCAGCGCGCGCATCGCCTCCTCGCCGGCGCGATCGGCGAGCGTCACGGGCGAGTCGTCGGCCTTGGTTTCGAGCCCGTGGGCGGCGCGGAAATAGGGGCGGATCGCAGCGCCCGCCGCATCGGCGAGGCGCTGGGCGAGGGCGATGTCGTCGTCGGCTACACGCATCGCGCGGCCCTAACGCGCGACGACACGGAAAGCCATGGCGTCATTTTTGCGGGCCTTCCCGCGCCGCGATTGAACGGGGCGGGATGAGGGAGTATCGAAGGCAAAAGGGGTCGCTGAGGAGGATGGTTTCCGATGCGTAAGGTTGCTGCGGCGCTGGCCGCGTTGATGCTTGCCGTTCCGGCGGCAGCGGCACTCGATATCGGGGCGCGGGCGCCCGATTTCACCACGCGTGGCGCGATCGCCGGCAAGGTCGTCAGCATCCATCTCGCCGACCAGCTCAAGAAGGGCCCGGTCGTGCTCTATTTCTTCCCGGCCGCCTTCACCTCGGGCTGCAATGCCGAGGCGCATGCCTTTGCCGAGCGAGTCGACGATTTCGCGGCCGCCGGCGCGACGGTGATCGGCATGTCGGCGGACGATGTGCAAACGCTTGCCAAATTCTCGACGCAGAAATGCGCGGGCAAGTTCGCGGTGGCGAGCGCGGGGCCGCGCGTCGTCGCGGGGTATGACGTCGACATCGGCAAGAAGGTTGCGATCAATGGTTCGGCGCCGCGCCAGATCACCAGCCGGACGAGCTACGTCATCGCGCCCGACGGCAAGATCATCTACGCCCATTCCGATCCGGCGCCCGACGGACATATCAGCGGCACGCTTGCCGCGGTAAAGGCGTGGCGCGCGGCGCATCCGGGCTAGTCTTCTGATATTTCATGAAATTACGAGATTTTAGCAGTTGATCGCCAAGGTGCCTGCTGGGGGTGGGGATGGCATCGCACGTGTCGGAGAACGAGCCGAGTCGGCCCGCTGAGGAAGATGGCGACGGCACGCCGGACGGCGTTGCGATCGAGGAGGCCGCGCGCCGCCTGTTCGCGCGGATCGGGGCGTTCCTCGGCGATCACCGGCTGGGGGTCGATCCGGTCACCTACGGGTTTGTCTATCGGGTGCTGAGCGAGCCGCAAGGGCCGCTTGCGCGCGCGGTCGACGGGTTGGTCGATGGCGGGGTGCGGCTCACCGCGGCCGATATCGCCGCGCTCGGCGAAGCGGTCGGCGAGGCGCGCGCGTTTCCGGCGACGGACGCGCAATGGGTCGCGCGCACGCAGATGCAGATACAGGGCGTCGAGCACATCGCCCGGACGGTTCGGGACGAGGCCAAGGCCTTGGCCGTCACGATCGCCGCGGGCGCGGACGCGATCAGCGACACGCGCGACGCGAGCCCGGTCGACGAGATCGTCGCGGTGGCGCGCGCGATGGTCGAGCGCACGCGCGTGGCCGAGGCGCGGCTCGACGACGCCACCCAGGAGGCGCAGGTGCTGCGGCGCGAGCTCGACGAAGCGCGCGCCGATGCCCTGCGCGATCCGTTGACCGCGCTCCCCAACCGGCGTGCGCTGGAGGAGCATTATACAATCCCGGTCGATGGCGGCCCGGCGGCCTGCCTGGCGATGTGCGACATCGATCACTTCAAGCAGGTCAACGACCGGTTCGGCCACGCCGTCGGCGATCGCGTATTGCGCGCGATCGGCACCGCGCTGAGCGAGATCTGCGGCGATCATCTCGTCACCCGCTATGGCGGCGAGGAATTCGCCGTGCTCTTCACCGGCACGTCGCTCGTCGAGGCCGAGGCCCTGCTCGATCGCGCGCGCGCGATCGTCGCCGGCAAGCGGTATCGGCTGCGCGAGAGCGACGCGCCGCTCGGCGCGATCACCTTCTCGACGGGGCTGACGCTTGCCGCGCCGGGCGAGACGCTCGGCACCGTTCTCGGGCGCGCCGATCGCCTGCTCTACGCCGCCAAGGCCGATGGACGGAATTGCATCCGCACCGCGTCGACGGAGGTCGCCAACAGATAGCGCTTTTTGCGGCGCATAATGGGAATCTGCGCCAATCTCGCGATGCTCAGCATCGCAGGTGACGTAATTTCAACGGGTTACAGATTTGGCACGGCCCCTGCAAAGCATCAGGCATCCCGGTCGGATGGTCCGATCGGTTCATGCAGGGAGTTCAAATCATGGTGTTCCGTCTCGAATCCGCACAGCGCTTCGCCGTCTCGCTGGCCGGCGCGTTCGTCTTCGCCGCGCTGATGATCAGCGCCGCCGTGCCCGTCGTTCCGATCGCGTGATCGGAACGGCGCGGCCCGCGCCTTCACCCGGAGTTGTGCCAATGCGCATGTTCCTGATCGGCCTCGCCTCGTTCGCGACGACGATCCTCATCATCGTCGGCCACGGCGCCGCGATCGGCGGCACGCTCGGCTGACCGCCTCATACGCTGCCCGCGGGGCGAAGCCCCGCCGCAGCGCGCACCTTCCCTCTCGGCGCCGGATCGCCCCGCGAATAGGTGCCGATCAGTAATCCCGCCGCCAGCACGTGCCCGCGCATCGCCTTGACGAGCGCGCCGCGCCGGGGCGTCTCGCCCGGATCGGGCGTCTCGCCGTCGAGCGCGAAGAGCTGGAATGCATAACGATGCTCACCATGTCCGGTCGGCGGATCGGGCGCCAGCCAGCCTTCCCCGAACAGCGAATGCCGGCCGACGTCGCGCCCGTCGGCTTCGCCCGCCCCGTCGGGCCCGATCGCGCCCTCGGCGAGCCGATGCTCGTCGGGCGGCAGATCCCAGACGATCGCATGGACCAGCGGCGCCGGCGCCAGCGCGTCCGCATCCTCGACGATCAGCGCGACCGCCGCGGTCGCATCGGGCAGCGCGCCCCAGACGAGCGGCGGCGACACGCCCTCGCCATCGGCGGTGAAGCGCGGCGGCAACCGGGCTTCGTTGGCGAAGGCCGGGCTCATCAGCTCGACCGTGCCGACCTCGATTCCCTGCGTGAGCTGGACGATCGCGAGCTTGTCCGCACCCGCGCGCATCCCCCGCATCGCCGTTCCGAGCCAACGGGGGACGTGTTCGAGCATTGCGCAGACCTCCGTCGGAAGCACTCTCGTATCAGTGAAGCACATCGGCCGACCGGGTCCAAGCGCGGACCAACATCGCGCGCGCGGACGTTTGCCGCATCGAAAGGAACGATGATGCCCGACGATCTCGACCGCTTCGTCGCCGCGCAGCGCGATGCGTGGCCCGCCGCGCGCGCCGAGCTCGAGGCCGGCCGCAAGGCGACCCACTGGATGTGGTTCGTGTTTCCGCAGATCGCAGGACTCGGGACGAGCGCGACGGCGCGGTTCTACGCGATCGCCGATCTCGCCGAAGCGCGCGCTTATCTGGCGCACCCGGTGCTGGGGCCGCGGCTGCGCGAGGCGACCGCGGCGATGCTGCGCCATGCCGGCACGCCGCCCGAGACGATCCTGGGCGCGATCGACGCGCTCAAGCTGCGATCGTCGATGACGCTGTTCGAGGCGGCGGCCGACGATCCGGCGCCTTTCGCGCGCTGCCTCGATGCATTTTACGGCAGCGTGCGTGATCCGGAAACGCTCGCGCGCCTATGACGCCGGCCCGAGGTCGAGCACGAAGATCGGCCCGAATTCGAGCGTCTGCTTACCCGAGGCGAGGTGCATCGAGACTGCGAGTTCGCCCGCCGCATAATCGCGATCGGCGACGCCCTGCAGATTGTACATCTTCCATTCGGACGTGATGTCGACCGGCCCGCCGAATATTCCCGTATACGGCGCCTTGGCGAGCTGGACGCCATTGTTGGGCAGATGCGCACCGCCATCGGCGGCCGCGCTCTTGGCGGCGCGGGCGTAGAAAGCGAGCACCAGCTTGTCGCCTTTCTTCACCGGCTTCTCGATTGGATCGGAAAGCGAGATCGCCCATGGCTTGGCGTCGGCGCCGGGAATCTCGACACGCAGCGCATGGCCGCCCTGGACGCTCTTGGCGGTCACGACGCGCGCGGGTTCGGGCGCATTGTAGATCTCGAACGCCTGCGGGTTCGGATTGTTGACGATCTTGTCGACGATGTCGTCGGCCTTGTCCTGCGCCGGCAGCGCGGTCGCGATCAGCGCAACCGGCGCCGCCATCATGGCGAGCGTGAGTTTCATGGCACCCCCTCGTTTCGGAACGCGCTGGCGGCACGGCCGATGGGCGAGGCTATGGCGGTGCATGGTAGGGGTCAAGCGCGCGGCCCTACGTTGACACGCCCGGCGCACTTCGGACATGCCCGCTACCGTGACCGAAACCGGCATCAACCTGCATCCGAGCTGGCTCGCGCCGCTCGCCACCGAGTTCGAGCAGCCTTACATGGCGGCGCTCAAGCAGTTCCTCGTCGCCGAGAAAGCGGCGGGCCGGCGCATCTTTCCGCGCGGGCCCGAGTGGTTCCGCGCGCTCGACCTGACGCCGATCGAGCGCGTCCGCGTGGTGATCCTGGGGCAGGATCCGTATCACGGTCCGAGCCAGGCGCACGGGCTGTGCTTCTCGGTCAAGCCCGGCGTCCGCGTGCCGCCCAGCCTCGTCAACATCTACAAGGAGCTGCAGACCGATCTCGGCATCGCGCCTGCGCGCCACGGTTTCCTCGAACATTGGGCCCAACAGGGCGTGCTGCTGCTCAATTCGGTGCTTACCGTCCAGGCGGGCAACGCCGCCTCGCACCAGGGGCGCGGCTGGGAGCGCTTCACCGATGCGGTGATCCGGCAGGTCAACGCGCGCGAGACGCCGGTCGCGTTCCTGCTATGGGGCAGCTACGCGCAGAAGAAGGCGGCGTTCGTCGAGTCCGTGGACAAGGGCGGGCGCCATCTCGTGCTCAAGGCGCCGCATCCCTCGCCGCTCTCGGCGCACAACGGCTTCTTCGGCTGCCGCCACTTCTCGAAGGCCAACGCCTTTCTGGAAGCGACCGGGCAGCCGCCGATCGATTGGGCGCTTCCTGCCGTAAGCTGATTAATCGGCTATGCTGCAATGCACAAAATCCACTTGAAATCGCGCCTCGACTCGCTTATTGTGCAACGCAGCAATCGATGAGAAGGAGGCCCGATGGCCCGCAAGGATATTCCGTCCACGCAGCCCAGCGGTGCAGCCAAACCGGCCGCGAAGCGTGTGTCGGCGCCGAAGAAGCGCCCCGCGCCCGCGCCGGCGACATCGCTCCCCGCGGTTGCCGCGACGACCACCGAATCACCCGTATTCGCCGCGCCCGCGGCCGCTCAGAAGGATCATGCACCGATGGAAGACACCGTGAAGAAGACCGCCGCCCAGGCCCAGACGCTGTTCGCCGACTTCAACGACCGCGCCAAGGCGGCGTTCGAGAAGAACGCGAAGCTGTTCGACGAGATCAACGATTTCGCCAAGGGCAATGTCGAGGCCGTCGTCGAATCGTCGAAGATCGCCGCCAAGGGCTTCGAGACGCTTGGTCAGGACGCCGCCGAATACGGCCGCAAGTCGTTCGAGGACGCGACCGCCGCGCTCAAGCAGTTCGCCGCCGTCAAGTCGCCGGCCGAATTCTTCAAGCTCCAGAGCGACTATGTCCGCTCGGCGTTCGATGCGGTCGTCGCCGAAACCTCGAAGAAGACCGAGGCGGTGCTCAAGCTCGCGGGCGACGTCGCCCAGCCGCTGTCGAACCGCGCCGCGGTCGCCGCCGAGAAGATCAAGCTCAACGCCTGATCGATCCGCGATCATCAGAAGGGGCGGCTGCCGATCGGCGGCCGCCCTTTTTGTTTGCCTGCTTTGTTCGCCCGGGTCGAAACAGGGTGAACGCCTGGGCCCACCCCTTGCCCTCGCGTGGCGGGTTGCCATATTTTCGGCCTCACATGATCGACCATTCCGACATCCTGCGGGCGATGGCCTCCACGCCCGACGACGACAATGACGATGACGGCGGCGCCGGCACCGGGCTTGCCACGCGCACGCTGACGCGGACCCGCCATCCGACGCCCTATCGCGTGCTGATGCTCAACGACGATTACACCCCGATGGAGTTCGTCGTGCTGTGCCTCCAGCGCTTCTTCCGCATGTCGATCGAGGAAGCGACGCGGGTGATGCTCCACGTCCACCAGCGCGGCGTCGGCGTGTGCGGCGTGTTCAGCTACGAGGTCGCCGAGACCAAAGTCAGCCAGGTCATCGATTTCGCGCGCGAGAACCAGCACCCGCTGCAATGCACGCTCGAAAAGGCGTGAGGGTTTTTCGGGCCGGCTAGGGCCGGTGCCGCAACCGTTTCAGCTTTGCTGAAACGGACTCTAAACTCCGGTGCAGGTCGATCAGCGCGCCGCGGGCAGCCAGCTCAGATCGAGCCCCTCGTACCGGTCGACATAATTGGCGCAACGCGTCAGCGCCTGTTCGTCGAGGAAAGTCACGCGTCCGTTCTCGCGCGCGATCAGCCCGTCCTCCTCCAATTGCCGGAACATGCGGTTGACGTGAACTGCGGTCAGCCCGGTCGCATCGCCGATCTCCTCCTGCGTCAGCCCCAGCACGAAGCTGCTGCCGATCGTCTTGTCGAGCGCGCGCCTGCGGTTGCGCATGTCGAGCAGCACCGCGGCGACGCGCGCCTTGGCGGAGGTGCGCCCCAGCGCGGCCAGCCGGTCGGTCAGCGCCGCGCGCTCGATCTGGCCGTAGACGATCACCATGGCCGCGAGCCGGGGATGATCCGCGACCAGCGCGGTGAAGGCGCTACGCTCGAACGGGCTGACGACGCAATCGGTGAGTGCGGCCACCGTCTCGGGCGCCTCGCGATAGACGAGCGCGGAAATACCGAACAAATCGCCGGGAAAGATGAAACGCAGGATCTGCCGGCTGCCGTCGTCGAGCAGCATGTAGCTCATCATCATGCCCGATTTGAGCGCGAACAGGTCGCCGCCGCGCTCATGCTCGCGGCGCAGCACCGCGCCGCGCCGCAGCGGCCGCTCGCGCTCTTCGAGCCGGGCCAGCGTGCGTCGTTCCGATGGTGTCAACTCGATCAACCCGCCGAGTCGCTCGGCGAAACAACTTGACGGCACGCTTTACCCCCTGCTCGCGGGGCACATTCAAAGCAGCGCATTGATCCTGCCGCATTAAAGTCGATCAACTCGCGATCGAAAGGGCGCGTTCTTGCGCTCAACGGAGCTTCGGCTAGAAGCACGGCGATGGACCGCATCCTCATTCGCGGGGGCAACCGCCTCCAGGGCCGCCTTCCCATTTCGGGTGCCAAGAACGCTGCGCTGACGCTGATGCCGTGCGCCCTGCTCACCGACGAGCCGGTGACGTTGCGCAACCTGCCGCGCCTCGCCGATGTCGACAGCTTCGGGCATCTGCTCAACCAGCTCGGTGCCTCGACCCAGATCGAGGGCGCGCGACCGGAGGATTTCGGCCGGGTGATGACGATCCGCGCGGGCAAGCTCACCGCCACCGAGGCGCCCTACGACATCGTCCGTAAGATGCGCGCCTCGATCCTCGTGCTCGGCCCGCTGGTGGGCCGCGCGGGCGAGGCGACCGTCTCGCTGCCGGGGGGCTGCGCGATCGGCAACCGCCCGATCGACCTTCACCTGAAGGCGCTCGAGGAGATGGGCGCGGAGATCGAACTCGCCGCGGGCTATGTGAAGGCGACCGCGCCGGGCGGGCGGCTGCCGGGTGGGCGCGTGTCGTTTCCCGTCGTCTCGGTCGGTGCGACCGAGAATGCGCTGATGGCGGCGGTGACGGCGAAGGGCGGCACCCGCATCGACAACGCCGCGCGTGAGCCCGAGATCGTCGATCTGTGCAACCTGTTGGTCGCGATGGGGGCGTCGATCGACGGCATCGGCAGCGAGACGCTGGAGATCGAGGGCCGCGATCGGCTCCACGGCGCCACCTATCGCGTCATGCCCGACCGCATCGAGGTGGGGAGCTACGCTTGCGCGGCGGCAATCACCGGCGGCGATCTCGATCTTGTGGGCGCCAGCGCGGCGGACATGCGCGCCACGCTCGACGCGCTCATCGAAGCGGGCGTCACCGTGACCGAGCATCGCGAGGGCGTGCGCGTTACCGCGGCGAACGGGCTCGGCCCGCTGACGCTCTCGACCGCGCCCTATCCGGGCTTCGCCACCGACATGCAGGCGCAATTCATGGCGATGCTGTGCAAGGCGTCGGGCGCGAGCGTGCTCACCGAGACGATCTTCGAGAATCGCTACATGCACGTGCCCGAACTCGCGCGGATGGGCGCCGACATCCAGGTGCGCGGCCGCACCGCCGTGGTGCGCGGCGTCGACCGGCTGGTGGGCGCGCCGGTGATGGCGACCGATCTGCGCGCCTCGATGAGCCTGATCCTCGCGGGCCTCGCCGCCGAGGGCGAAACCGCGGTCCAGCGCGTCTACCACCTCGATCGCGGCTACGAGCGACTCGAGGAGAAGCTCTCCGCCGTCGGCGCCGATATCGAGCGCGCCTCGGACGGGTGAGTCGGCCGCGCTTATCGTACCGATGACAATCAAGATGCCGGGCTGTGTCGTCAGGCTCCGCGCGGCGACCGCTGTGTGATCGCCGCATCGAGCGGCGGCGGCGAGCAATCCGCCCCGGCCTCTTTCATGAGTCGTACGAGCGCGGCACGTAAAAGCGGCCGCGCGGCTTGATAATCGAGCCGGGCAAGGCTCGGTACAGTTTGCCCGGTCGCCTGCGCGAGTCGGTACCCCACATAATAGCCGAAGCGATCCGGCAACCCGGACGGCGGCTTGCCGCCTCCCATCAGGGCCTGACCGATTACGGCATCGCTGGTATCGTCGAAATGCGTGCTGACGAAGCAGAGCGCCTCCGTCCATCTCGCGTTGGTCGGCGCTCGAATTTTCGTCGGAATGTCGAGCAGCAGTTGATGATCGGTCGCCCCCGGCGTCATTGCCGCGGCAGCATCGACGGCGAGCCCCTCCTGCCAGAGCGGACACCAGAACTGGTCGCAGCCCACAAAGGCGTGCGCGTGTTCGAGGTGGAAGAGTTCATGATCGAGGAAAGGCTGCAGCGAGTCGTCAGCATGATATTTCGCGATCAAATCAGCGCCGAAAAGCATGACGTGCCGGCGTCCCGGATCGAGATAGGCCGACCCTCCGTCGCGCTGACCGAGCGAATGGTAGAGAAAGATCGGCAGAGGCGACGTGAATCCGGGAAACACCGTGCGGAAGTGCGCGACCGCGCTTTTCAATGCCGTCGGGAAATTGCGGACGGCACGATCGTAGTCCATTTGCCGGGCGGGGAACCCGGCCAGCGCTTTGGCGATCAACCGGTCGGTATGGGCGCCGGGTGGATAGACCCCCGGCAGCAGCGCGTCGAGCTCGCCGCGAATCGCGGCGATCCGGGTCGCCTCCGGCTTGCCGACCGTGGCCGTTGCGACATGCTCGAACGGCGTAGCAAGATCGACATAACTCAGCGGCGGTGCGGCGCTGCCCAGCAAGCCTGCTATGGCGATCAACGCGATGACCCGCCCGCCGACGGCAAAAACTCCCTGCAAATGCATCCGCTTCACCCCGCATCGCCGATGCGGCTACCGTTAAGTCGGGTTGCGGGTCGTAGTCCAGATGGTGCGTACCTCCGCAACCGAGACGCTTGCCGATAGCGTCGGGGCGCTCGGCGCTAACGCTCGATCATCCGCGTATAGAGGTGCCAGGTGGCGTAGCCGAGCACCGGCAGCACCACCGCGAGCCCGATGAAGATGGGGATCGCGCCCAGCACGAGCAGCGCCGCGACGATCAATCCCCAGCGCGCGACCGGCCCGACATTGGCGCGCGCGGCGCGCAGCGACACCGCGATCGCGCTGTCCGCCTCGACGCCCTTGTCCACCACCATCGGCGCCGCGACCAGCGTCGTCGCCAGCGTGATCGCGGCGAGCACCGCGCCCGCGAGGTTGCCGACCACGATCATCGCCCAGCCTTCGCGCGTGGTGAACAAAGCGGAGAGGAACGCGCCGAAATCGGCGGGCGCCAGCGCGCCCACCGTCAGATCGTAGACGAGCCAGGCGACGCCGAGCCAGATCAGGAACAGCACCACCAGCCACATCGTCAGTTCGACGATGCCGCGCCGGCGCTGGCGGATGGGGTCGAGGAAATGCGTCCAGTCCGCCTCGCGCCCTTCCTCGCGCCGCCGCGCGAGCTCGTAGAAGCCTGAGGAGACGACCGGCCCGAGGATCGAGAGCCCCGCGACGAGCGGGAAGAACAACGGCATCACACGCGAATCGAGCGTCAGCGCCGCGGCCAGGAATCCGATCAGCGGATAGAGCAGGGCGGCGAACAGCACGTCGCCGCGCATCGATCGAAAATCGTTCCAGCCTTCGCTGAGCGCCCAGCGCAGGTCGGCGGTGCCGATCCGGCGGATGCGCGTCTCGTCCGCCGCGACGGGGGTCGAATGGGTGAGCGTGGTCATCGGTGCCTCTCCAGGCCCCGGCCCGCTCGGGCGGCAGCATACACGTTTTGGCGCGAAGGCGCGAGAGGGCGGAATATTCCGTCATGCTGACGAACGTCAGAAACCAGAGGTCGGGCGCCCGTTACGAAAGCCGACCCAATGCGTCTGGATGCTGATTGTCATCAGCATGACGGCAAAAGTGGATCAGCGACGCGCAGCCTGTTTCAGGCCGCGGCGAAGCTTGCGATCAGCCCGTCGATCACGAACTGCGCGGCGAGCGCTGCCAGCAACACGCCCAGCAGCCGCGTGATCACCGCCTCGATCTTCGCCCCCAGAATGCGCATCAGCGGCCCGGCGAGCATCAGCGCGGCGAGGGTGAGCAGCAGGATCAGCCCCAGCGCGGCGAGGATCACCAGCGTGTGCGAAAGCCCGTGCCCCTGTGACATCATCAGCATCACGCTCGCGATCGATCCGGGCCCGGCGATCATCGGCATCGCCATCGGGAAGATCGAGACGTCCTCGACCTCGGGCGTGTCGATGATCTTCTGGGCGCGGTCCTCGCGCCGCTGGGTGCGTTTCTCGAACACCATTTCGAGCGCGATCAGGAACAGCATGATGCCGCCCGCGATGCGGAAACTGTCGAGGCTGATGCCCAGCGCGTCGAGGATGTCGTGCCCGAACAGCGCGAAGACGATCAGGATCAGCGCGGCGACGCCCACCGCGCGGATCGCCATCGCACGCGCGTGCGCCGGGGTCGCGCCCGCGGTCAGCCCGGCATAGATGGGCGCGCAGCCGGGCGGGTCGATGACGACGAAGAAAGTGATCAGCGACGAGACGAAGAGCTCGGTGAGCGCCGCCATGCTCATCCGAGCGCGTCCTCGTCCCAGGCCAGCCCCTCGCGCCGGTATGCGGAGACCAGCGTGTTGCGCATCAGGCACGCGATCGTCATCGGCCCGACTCCGCCCGGCACCGGGGTGATCGCCCCGGCATGGCCCGCCGCACCGTCGAAATCGACGTCGCCCACCAGGCCGTCGGCGGTGCGGTTGATACCGACGTCGATCACGGTTGCGCCGGGCTTGATCCACTCGCCCTTGACGAGATGCGGCACGCCGACCGCGGCGACCACGATGTCCGCGCGGTGGACCACGCCCGGCAGATCGAGCGTCTTCGAATGCGCGACCGTGACGGTGCAGCTTTCCTTGAGCAGCAGCATCGCCATCGGCTTGCCGACGATGTTCGACCGGCCGACCACCACCGCGTCCTTGCCCGCGAGGCTGCCGAGCTGGTCCTTCAAGAGCATCAGGCAGCCGAGCGGGGTGCAGGGCACGAAGCCGTCGAGCCCCGTCGCCAGCCGCCCGGCATTGACCGGGTGGAACCCGTCCACGTCCTTGTCGGGATCGATCCGGGTGACGATCGCGCGTTCGTCGATCTGGCCGGGCAGCGGCAACTGGACGAGGATGCCGTCCACCGCCGGATCGGCGTTGAGCCGATCGACCAGCGCGATCAGCTCGTCCTGCGTCGTCGTCGCGGCGAGGCGATGCTCGAAACCCTCCATCCCCGCCGCCGCGGTCGCCTTGCCCTTGGAACGGACATAGACGGCGGACGCCGGATCGTCGCCGACCAGCACCACCGCGAGCCCCGGCTTGCGCCCTGCCTTCGCGGCGAACGCCGCCGCCTGTTCGCCCACGCGCTCGCGCAACGCCAGCGCGAATGCCTTTCCGTCGATGATCTCGGCCGTCATGCCTGCGCCCCATATAGGCTTGCGGCGATTCCCGCCAGCGCCTCGGGATCGCCGGCGATCGCCAGGCGCTTGAGCCGCCCGGTCTCGCCGCCGAGCACGGTGACGTCGCGCTTGGGAACGCCGAACGCCTTGGCGACGAAGGCGATCAGCCGCGCATTGGCGGCCCCGCCCACCGGCGGCGCGGCGATGCGGATGCCGAAATGATCGGGCCCGTGCGTGCCCCAGCCGTCACGCGAGGCGCGCGGGGTGACGCGCACGGCGATCGCGATGCCGTCGGCGGTGCCCCGCCACGCGCTCAATAGGTGGTCGGCGCGACCAGCGACATCGCGATATTGGGCAGGATCACCGTCTGCAGGATGTAGATGACCAGCAGCACGACCAGCGGCGACAGATCGAGCGCCCCGAAATCGGGCATGATCTTGCGGATCGGCCGATAGAGCGGCTCGGTCATCTTCTCGAGCGCGTACCAGACCGAGCGGACTAGGTCGTTGTGCAGGTTGATGACGTTGAACCCGATCAGCCAGGACATGATCGCCTGGACGATGATGATCCACCACAGGATGTTGAGCAGGATCATCAGGATCTGAAAAACGGCGATCAAGCGTGCCTCCGCCTGGAATGAGGGTTGGCCCAAGTCGTTACAGGAAAGGACCGAGCGGCAACAACCCCTGTTGAGCGCTTGGCTCAATGACACATTCGTCATCGCGAGGCGCGCAGCGCCGCGGCGATCCCGGCGTGCCGTCGCTGGATTGCCGCGCCCCTTTGGGGCTCGCAATGACGATTTTGGCCCGATCTATTTCCCGATCAGCGTGCCCGCGCCGCGCCGCGTGAAGATTTCGAGCAGCATCCCGTGCGGAATCCGCCCGTCGAGGATCACCGCGGCCTCGACGCCGGCCTCCACCGCCGCCATGCAGGTATCCACCTTGGGGATCATCCCGCCCGAGATGGTGCCGTCGGCCTTCATCGCGTCGATCTTGGCGCGATCGAGATCGGTCTGCAGCTCGCCCGCCTTGTCGAGCACGCCCGCCACGTCGGTCAGCAGGAAGAAGCGCTTGGCCCCCAGCGCGCCCGCGATCGCGCCCGCCATCGTGTCGGCGTTGATGTTGTAGGTCGCGCCGTCCGCGCCCAATGCCACCGGCGCGACCACGGGAATGAAATTGTCCGCGGCGAGGTTGGTCAGGATGCGCGGATCGACCTTCACCGGCTCGCCCACGAAGCCCAGGTCGACATGCCGCTCGATCCCCGAATTGGGGTCGGCCTCGGTGCGCCGCACCTTCTCGGCGATGACGAGGTTGGCGTCCTTGCCCGACAAGCCCACCGCGCGCCCGCCGAGCGCGGCGATCCAGCCGACGATCTCCTTGTTGATCTTGCCCGCGAGCACCATCTCGGCGACCTCGGCGGTGGCCGCGTCGGTGACGCGCAGGCCGCCGACGAACTGCGATTCGACGCCGAGGCGCTTCAGCATCGCCCCGATCTGCGGCCCGCCGCCGTGGACGACCACAGGATTGATGCCGACCGCCTTCAGCAGCACCACGTCCTCGGCGAAGTCGCGCTGCGCCTCGGGGTCGCCCATCGCGTGGCCGCCATATTTCACCACGAATGTCTCGCCCGCGTAGCGCTGCAGATAGGGCAGCGCCTCGGTGAGCGTCTCGGCCTTGGCGAGCAGGGCGGGGGCAGGGGCGTGATCGGTCATGCGCGGTCCTTAGCCTCCTCGTCACCCCAGCGAAAGCTGGGGTCGCTTCGTTACGGAGAGATGCCGGCGTTCGCCGGCATGACGGCTATTGCTCCGTTCCATCCAGCCGCCGCCCGATCGCGACCAAAACGGTGATGAGGCCCGGCACCAGAATGATCGACAGCACCACCTTGACGAGCATCTGACCAGCCATCAGCCAGCCGACTGCGCCGAGGCCGAAGGCGATCGTGATGAACAGGAGCGTGTCGACGATCTGGCTGAGGACGCTGGCGACACCGGCGCGAAACCAGAGGAGCGCGCTGCCTTCGCGGCCCTTGAGCCAGGAAAAGATCGTCACGTTCAGGGTTTGCGACACGCCGTAGGCGACGATGCCCCCGATCCAGATCCACGGCGTCGCCGACATCATGGTATCGAACGCGGCAAGCCGTTCCGCCGACATTTCGGGCGCGCTGGGCAGCGCGAGCACGAGCAGCGCGAGCAAGATCGAGAATATGAGCGGCACAAACCCGACGAGGACGAGGAAATTGGCCGCTGCGCGACCATGCAGCTCGGCAACCGCGCTCGACGTGACGACGAGGAGCAGGAACGCGAAGATTCCCGCCTCGACCGCCAGCGGCGGCAGGCCGACGAGCGGGCCGAGTTGCGAGATCGGTCCCAACGTGACCTGTTTGTTGCCGAGCACGCCCGCGATGCAGACCATGCCGCCGTAGAAGATCGAGAAAGCGAAGAGCGATCGCGGGATCGCGGGCGCGGGTGGGTTCATCCACGCGTGCTAGCCGGAAATCGGGTGCAATCAAACTACCGTTCGCTTCGAGCGCAGTCGAGAAGCGACCCTGAGGGCTTCAGCCAGTTTCTCGACTGCGCTCGAAACGAACGGACGAGGAAGGTACTGGCTCAATCGCCCAGCCCGTGTATGCTCGCCCTCCGCGCAGCCGGGGGGCCGCGTGTCGATCGATCATCAAGCGCGGGCAAGCATCCTTCATGACTCGTATCCTCATCGGCATCGCCGGCATCCTGGTGATCCTGGCGATCGCGGTCGCGCTGTCGACCAACCGCCGCGCGATCCGGTTGCGCGTGGTCGGCGCGGCGTTCGCGCTGCAGGCGGGGATCGCGGTGCTGGTGCTCTACGTGCCCTGGGGCAAGTCGGTGCTCGCCTTCCTCTCGGGCGGGGTCGCCAATTTGCTCGGTTACGCCAAGGCGGGGGTGGATTTCATCTTCGGCCCGCTCGCCTCGCCCGAGATCGGCGGCAACAGCTTCGCGATCGCGGCGCTTCCCGTCATCATCTTCTTCGCGAGCCTGGTCTCGATCCTCTATTATCTCGGCATCATGCAGCTGGTCGTGCGCTGGATCGGCGGGGGAATCGAGAAAGTGATCGGCGTCTCCAAGGTCGAGTCGCTGTGCGCGGCGGCGAACATCTTCGTCGGGCAATCCGAATCGCCGCTCGTCATCCGCCCCTATCTCGCGAGCCTGACGCCCGCGCAGCTCTTCACGGTGATGACGAGCGGGATGGCGGGCGTCGCCGGCACGATCCTCGCGGCCTATGCCTCGATGGGTATCCGCATCGATTATCTGCTCGCCGCGTCGTTCATGGCCGCGCCCGGCGGCATCCTGATGGCCAAGATCATCATGCCTGACGCGATCGCCGCGCCTGACGGCGAACTCCCGCTCGGAGACGATCCCGAGACAGAACGGATCGCGCTCGCCGAGGCGACGCACGACGAGGAGAAGCCCGCCAACATCATCATGGCCGCCGCGCAAGGCGCGCAGACCGGCGTCAAGCTCGCGGTCGCGGTCGGTGCTATGGTGCTCGCCTTCGTGGCGCTGGTCGCGCTCGCCAACGGCATCCTCACCGGCGTCGGCCACTGGTTCGGCATTGCCGACCTCACCTTCCAGGGCCTGCTCGGCTATGTCTTCAAGCCGGTCATGTTCCTCCTCAACATTCCGTGGAACGAGGCCGGCGCGGCGGGCGGCTTCTTCGGCGAGAAGGTCGTGCTCAACGAATTCGTCGCGTACATCGATCTCGGTAAGGTGCAGGCGACGCTGAGCCCGCGCACCGTCGCGGTCGTCACCTTCGCGCTGTGCGGCTTCGCCAATTTCTCGTCGATCGCGATCCAGATGGCGGTGACGGGCGGGCTCGCCCCCAACCAGCGGCCGATGATCGCCAAGCTCGGCATCCGCGCGCTGCTCGCGGGGTCGCTCGCCAACCTGATGTCGGCGGCATTGGCGGGGTTGCTGATCCAGTAGGAAGGGGAACGCGATGAGCGCCGAACAGCCCGAACCCGAACATACGATCGAACGGCTGATCTTCTTTTCGGACGCGGTGTTCGCGATCGCGATCACCCTGCTCATCATCGAAATCCACGTGCCCGAGCTAGAGCGCGGGGCGGGCGCGCTCGATTACGTCCAGGCGCTCGCCTATCTCATTCCCAATTTCGTCGGCTTCCTGATCAGCTTCTTCGTAATCGGCGCCTTCTGGGCGGGGCATCATCGCGCCTTCGCCTGCGCGGTGCGCTGGAGCGACCGCCTGGTCTTCCCCAACCTGCTGATGCTGTGCGCGATCGCGGCGATGCCCTTCTTCACCGCGTTCGTCAGCGCCAATCCGAACGCGCGCGTGCCGGTCGCGGTCTATTGCGGCTGGCTGCTCGTCACCGGCTTCCTCAACATGAACCTGCAGCGCGTGGTGCTCGCGCGCCCGGTCGTCAGCCCGGTGCTGTCGCCGGGCCGTGCCGAGACGATCCGTCGGCGCGGGCTCGCGGTCGTGCTGGGCGCGGCGACGGCCGTTCTGGTGGCGATCGTCTCGCCGGTCCCCGCGCTTGCCGAGGCCGCGCTCGTCACCATCCCGCTCTGGCGGAAGCTGCTCGATCGTCGCGCGGCGCGTGCCGCTCAGCGCGTCGGCACCGGCGACTCGCCCGAATAATCGTAGAAACCGCGCCCGGTCTTGCGGCCGTACCAGCCGGCCTCGACATATTTGACGAGCAGCGGCGCGGGGCGGAACTTGGGGTCGCCGGTGCCGTGGAACAGCACCTTGGTGATCTCCAGGCACGTATCGAGCCCGATGAAATCGGCGAGCGTGAACGGCCCCATCGGGTGGTTGAGGCCGAGCTGGCACGCCGCATCGATGTCGGGGATCGTCGCCACGCCCTCGCCGAGCGCGAAGCACGCCTCGTTGAGCATCGGCATCAGCACGCGGTTGACGATGAAGCCCGGCGCGTCATTGGCATGGACCACGCGTTTCCCCAGCGCCGCGGCATAGGTCTCGACGACCTTGACCGTCTCGTCCGAGGTCGCCAGCCCGCGGATCAGCTCGATCAGCCCCATCACCGGCACGGGGTTGAAGAAATGCACGCCGACGAAGCGCTTGGGATCGGGCGAGGCTTGCGCGAGCCGGGTGATCGGGATCGACGAGGTGTTCGACGCCAGCACCGCCTGATGCCCCAGCACCTTGCCCACGGCTTCGAAGATCGATCGCTTGATCTCCTCGCGCTCGGTCGCCGCCTCGATCACGAGGCCGCATACCGACATGCCGGCGACGGCGTCGACCGGCTCGATCCGCGCCAGCACTTCCCCGGCGGCCTGGGCGTCGATCTTCTCCTTCTCGACCAGCCGGGCGAGCTGCTTGGCGATCCCCGCCTTGCCGGCCTCGGCCTGCTCCTTGGAGACGTCGCTCAGCAGCACGCGATACCCGGCCTGCGCCGATACCTGCGCGATGCCCGCGCCCATCTGCCCCGCGCCGATCACGCCTACTGCCTGCATCCTGCCTGCTCCTTTTCGCCGCAAAATCTTGAGTACGGGCCCTAACGCCTTTTGCCGCGCGCCGCAGCCCATTAAACCGGTGGCATGAAACCGATCGCCGCGTTCGCCCCCGCCGTCTGTCTTGCCGCCTGCCTCGCCGCCTGCTCGTCGCGCGCGCCGTCCAACGACGCAGCCCCCGCGACAGGCAATGCGATGGAACCGGCGGCATCCGCACCCGCCGATGCGGTCGACAGCCACGCGCGCCCGCATCCGGCCGACGCCCGCACCTTCACCGACTGGACGGTGGCGTGCGACAATGGCGGGCAATGCTCGATGGCGTCGCTCTCGCCCGAGGACGGCGAATTCTACGCGGTCAACCTCGCGCTGACCCGCGACGCCGGCCCCGACGGCGCCGTCGCGATCGCACTCCTGCCCAACGAGGAAGGCGTGACCCCGGCGATGGTCGCGGTCGACGGCGCGCTGGTGGGCGGCACCTTCCCCGCGGTGAAGGACGGGCGCACGACCGTGACCGGCAACGCTGCCGCCGCGATCGCCTATGCGCTCGCCAACGGGCACCAGCTCACCGTGCGCGACCCCGGCGGCGCGGTGCTGGAGACGATCTCGCTCGCGGGCGCGTCGGCGAGCCTGCGCTACATCGATGCGGCGCAACACCGCGCGGGCACCGCCACCGCGATCGTCGCCAAGGGCAACCGGCCCGCGAGCACCGTCCCGGCCGCGCCCGCGCTGCCGGTGATCGTCGCGCCGCCGATCGCTACGGGTGCGGCGCAGGTCGGCGCGACGATGGCGGCGGCGCTCGAACGGCGCGCGGGCTGCGACGGCGATCTCGTCGCCGGTATCGCGCCCGAGGCGCATCCGCTGGGTGGCGGCGCGACGCTGGTGCTCGTACCGTGCGGTCGCGGCGCCTACAATCTAAGCTCCGCGCTGTTCGTGCTCCGCGACGGCAAGCCCGAGCCCGCGCGCATCGACGCCCCCTCGGGCTTCACCGAATCGGGCGAGCCCGCGGACATTCCACAGGTCGTCAACGCCAGCGTCGCCGACGGCGTGCTCTCGAGCTACGCCAAGGGGCGGGGGCTGGGCGATTGCGGCGTCGAGCAGGATTTCGTCTGGGACGGCACCATGTTCCGCCTCGCCCAGCAGGCGGAAATGGGCGAATGCCGCGGCAACCCAAACCTCCTCACCACCTGGCGCACGCAGGTGGTGCGGCGTTAGGGCGCCTTGCGCCGCGGCCGCGCCTCGGCGAGCAGCAGTGCGAAGCGGTCGTCGGGGTCGGTCCATTCGGCCGCCGGCGTCCATTCGCCCGCGAGCAGCAGCATCCGTGCGTCGCGCGGGCCGTATTTGTGGCTGTTCTCGGTGTGGATCGTCTCGCCGGCCTTCATCGAAAACGCGCGGCCCTCGATCGTGAAATTCACGTCGCGCGTCGCCTCGAGGTGCATCTCGATCCGCGTCAGCGTCTCGTTCCAGATCGCGCGGTGGCGGAAGGCGTCGACGGGGAGGGTGCCCGCAAGCTCGCGGTTGATCCGATCAAGCAGGTTGACGTTGAACGCGGCGGTGATCCCGGCGGCATCGTCATAGGCGGGCACCAGCACGTCCTCGCCTTTTACCCGGTCCATCCCGATCAGCAGCAGCGCGTCGTCGCCGAGCGACTCGCGCATCGCGCGCAGCAGATCGACCGAGGTGCGTGGCACCAGATTGCCGATCGTCGAGCCGGGGAAGAAACCGAGCTTGGGCAGGTCACGGATCGCTTGCGGCAGCGCGATCGGCTCCATGAAATCGGCCTCGACGGGGATCACCGCCAGATCGGGGAAATCCCGCGCCAGCGATGCGGCCGATTCGCGCAGGAAATCGCCCGAAATGTCGATCGGCACATAGGCCGCGGGCCGGATCGCGCGCAGCAGCAGCGGCGTCTTGGCCGACGATCCCGATCCGAATTCCACCACCGCCCGGCCCGCGCCGACCTTTTCCGCGATGTCCGGCCCGCTCTCGGTCAGGATGCGCGTCTCGGTGCGCGTGGGATAATATTCGGGCAGGTCGGTGATCGCCTCGAACAATTCCGACCCGCGCCGGTCGTAGAGCCAGCGCGCCGGCACCGCCTTTTGCGCGGCGGCGAATCCGTCGAGCACGTCGGCACGGAACGCGGGATCGACCAGCGCGGTGTCGCCGTTCTCGATGTCGCGTTTCAGCATCAAATACTTTCCCTGGGAAAACCGCACCGGCCAGCATCGGGTGAACGGTGCCCCGCACCGTTCAGGCCATGCCGGGGGCATGACCGACCCGATGCTCCCCCACCCGGCCTCCCACAGCGTATCCTGAATGGGAGGCCGGGTGGGGGAGCGGGCCGGTGCCGTGCTTCAGCGGAGCTGAAGCTCATGTTACAAGTCCTTCGCCAGCCGGACGCCGGTGAACTGCCAGCGCTGGTGGGGGTAGAAGAAGTTGCGATAGCTCGCGCGCGCATGCCCGCGCGGAGTGGCGCACGATCCGCCCCGCAGCACGAACTGCCCGCTCATGAACTTGCCGTTATATTCGCCCACCGCGCCCTCTGCCGCGCGGAACCCCGGATAGGGGCGGTAGGCGCTCCCCGTCCATTCCCAGACGTCGCCGAAAAATGCCGGTCCGTCTCCGGGGCGGGGCTCCACCGGGCCGGCTTGGTCGAGCTGGTTGCCGCCGGCGGGATCGTGGTGCTCGGCCGCCGTTTCCCATTCGGCCTCGGTCGGCAGCCGCGCGCCCGCCCAGCTCGCATAGGCATCGGCCTCGTAGAAGCTGACATGCGTGACGGGCGCGGCAGGATCGATCGCGCGCCGTCCGTCGAGCCCGAAGCGCGTCCAGCCACCGTCGCGTTCTTCCCAATAGAGCGGCGCCGCGATGCCTTCGCGCTGTACCCAAGCCCAGCCGTCGGACAGCCAGTGGCGCGGCTCGGCATAGCCGCCGTCTTCGATGAACGCGATCCACTCGCCGTTGGTGACGGTGCGGTCGGCCAGCGCATGGGGATGGAGCAGCGCGGTATGACGCGGCCCTTCGCAGTCGAACGCGAAGCCGTCGCCGGCATGCCCGATCTCGATCATCCCGTCGGCGCCCTCGATCCAGCCGATCGGCCCCGGCATCGCGACCGGCTGCTTGCGCGCGGCCGGCCAGATCGCCGGCTCGACGGGGTTGAGGCTGAACAGGTGGAGGATGTCGGTCAGCAGCAATTCCTGATGCTGCTCTTCGTGATGGCAGCCGAGCGCGACCAACGCCTGAACTTCGGGCGCGAGCCCCGGCAGCGCATCGATCAGCGCCGTCTCGACATGCGCGCGATAGCCGAGCACCTCGGCGAGGCTCGGCCGCGTCACCATGCCGCGCCGCCCGCGCGCATGGCGCTGCCCCTCGGCCTCGTAATAGCTGTTGAACAGGAACGGAAAGCGCGCGTCGTGCAGCGTGTAGCCCGGCACGTGATCCCGCAGCACGAAGGTCTCGAAGAACCAGCTCGTGTGCGCCAGATGCCATTTGGCGGGCGAAGCATCCTCCATCGACTGCACGGTGGCGTCGGCGTCGGACAGCGGCGCGGCCAGATCGCGGGTCAGCGCACGCACCGCCGCGAATCGGTGCGCGAGCGCTGGCGCGGCAGGGGCGGAAGCGGGTGTGGCCATCGTCATCCTCCGGCCGCCAACATGGGTTATCGAGGCGGCGCGCGCCACCCCCGGGAGGATCAGCGCGTGGCGCCCGGCACCCAGAGCACGTCTCCACGCTCCCCGTTCGCGCGGCGTGCGGCGACGAACAGCCAGTCCGACAGCCGGTTGAGATAGGCGAGCGCTTGCGGGTTGATCGGCAGGGCCTCGGCCGCCCGGACGGCCGCGCGCTCGGCCCGCCGCGTGATCGCGCGCGCAAGGTGCAGCGCCGCCGCGGCCGGCGTGCCGCCCGGCAGGACGAAACTGGTGAGCGGCGTCAGCGTCGCGTTGAGTTCGTCGATCTCGGCCTCGAGCCGCGCCACCTGCGCGGGCACGATCCTGAGTACCATCTCGGACGGTGCGAAATCGTCTCCCGGCGTCGCCAGATCGGCGCCGAGATCGAACAGATCGCTCTGGATGCGGGTCAAAGCGGCGGCAAGCGCATCATGCTCCAGCGCGACGATCGCGGCCCCGATCGCGCTGTTGGCCTCGTCGACCTCGCCGATCGCCGCCATTCGCGCGTCGCTCTTGGCGATTCGGTCTCCGCCGACCAACCCGGTCGTACCGTCGTCGCCCGTGCGCGTGTAGATCTTGTTGAGCTTGACCAGCGGGAAGCCCTTTTTGTTGCGGCACCGGCCCGCTCCCCCACCCGGCCACCCATAGGATACTGGCGTTGGGTGGCCGGGTGGGGGAGCGGGCCGGTGCGGTCTACATGGCAAAAACGCTCAGGTCCGCCCGGCGAGGAACAGGATCAGCACCACGATCATGATCGCCAGCGCCTGGAAGAAGATGCGGAACTGCATCATCTTGTTCGATTTCAGGCTCGACGCGCTGGGCTGCGTGCCGTTCAGCTCCGCCTCGGTCGTCTTGAGGAACGTGACGATCCCGCGGACGAGCGCCACGACCGTCGCGATCATCGCGGCGACGAGCAAAATGGCGAGGAAGGTGTTCATCACCTTTATCTAGGCGTTCGCCCGCGCCCTCGCAACGATCCACTTGTATGGAGGCGGCACCAGCGCGCTCCCCCACCCCACCTCCCATTCAGCATAATGTCTTGGGAGGTGGGGTGGGGGAGCGGGCTGGTGCCGCGCGGATTCAGCGAAGCTGAATCCCGCACTAAACAGCGAGCTTCGGGAATGCCGCTCGGAACGCCGCGACCTTGGGCTTGTCCCAACGCACGATATACGGATGTGTCGGGTGCTTGCGGTAGAAATCCTGGTGATAGGCCTCGGCCGGATAGAAGCCGCCATGCTCGATCCGCGTCACGATGGGTGCCTCGAAGGCATGCGCGCGCGTCAGTTGCGCGATATAGGCGGCCGCCACTTTCTGCTGCGCCACCGTCTGGGGGAAGATCGCCGAGCGATAGCTCGGCCCCCGATCGGGGCCCTGGCGATTCAATTGCGTCGGATCATGCGCGACCGAGAAATAGACGCGCAGCAACGTGCCGTAGCTCACCCGGGCCGGGTCATAGGTGATCTTCACCGCCTCGGCGTGTCCGGTCTTTTCGCCGCTCACGTCGCCATAGCTGGCGGTCGCCTTGCTGCCGCCAGCATAGCCGCTGACCACCGATGTGACGCCCTTCACCTGCTCGAACACCGCTTCCATGCCCCAGAAGCAGCCGCCCGCGAGCACCGCGGTCTGCACGCCGGGCGCGGACGGGGCGTCGAGCGTGGGCGCGGGAATCACGGCCGCATGCTCGGCCGCGGGGGCAGCGCTGCACGCGCTTGTCGCGATGAGGCCGAGGCCGGCCAATACGATATAGGGGCGGGGCATGAGCGCTCTCCTGCGGCGCGCGAGTCTCACCGCGCCTCGTTGCGCGTCATTCTAGCACATCATTCCGCTGACGATACGGGCGCCGCCATGTCGGCCGGTGCCGGGGCCGCTTCGGCCAGGTGCACGCCGGCAAGCCCGACCGCGCCGATCGCGAACCCGCCGAGGAATTTCCACAGGAAATCGGACTTCAGGATGGTCCGCATCGTTCTTACCTTTTTTCCATCCTGCCTCGCGTCGCCGCGGGCAAAGCAAACGCTGTACCGGGCCGTCCGGTCGATACCGGCCGGCCATCGTGGGTCGGGTTATAAAAGGCGCGGCTTAACGAACGCTGGGCGGCCCGTTCATCTCAGAGCAGCACAGGCCGTCTGGATGCGCTCGCAAGCTTCCAGCAGCAGCGCGTCCGAGGTCGCGTAGCTGATCCGCATCGCCGGCGATAGGCCGAATGCGACACCCGGTACCACCGCGACCTTGGCGTCTTCGAGCAGATATTCGGCGAACGTCGAATCGCTGTCGATCGTCTTGCCGCCGGGGCTCGCCTTGCCGATCAGCCCCGAGATTTCGGGATAGACGTAGAAGGCGCCCTCGGGCCGCGGGCAGGTGATGCCATTGGCCTGGTTGAGCATCGAGACGACGAGGTCGCGCCGCCCCTGGAACGCCTGGGCGCGCTCTTTCAGGAAGCTCTGATCGCCATTGAGCGCTGCCACCGCCGCCGCCTGCGCGATCGAGCAGGGGTTGGAGGTCGACTGGCTCTGCAGCTTGGCCATCGCCTTGATCAGCCACGGCGCGCCGCCCGCGAAGCCGATCCGCCACCCGGTCATCGCATAGGCCTTGGAACAGCCGTTGACCGTCAGCGTACGCTCGTAGAGCGACGGGCAGACCTGCGCGATCGTCGCGAAGTCGAACCCGTCGTAGACGATGTGCTCGTACATGTCGTCGGCGAACACCCAGACGTTGGGGTGGCGTTCGATCACCGCGCCCAGCGCCTTCAGTTCGTCGGCGGTATAGGCCGCGCCCGTGGGATTCGACGGCGAGTTGAGGATCACCCATTTGGTCTTGTCGGTGATCGCCGCCTCGAGCGCTTGCGGAGACAGTTTGTAGCCCTGGTCCGCGCCCGCCTCGACGAATTTGGGCACGCCGCCCGCGAACTGCACGACGTCGGGGTAGCTTACCCAATAAGGCGCGGGGATCACCACCTCGTCGCCCGCATCGATCGTCGCGACCATCGCGTTGAACAAGGTATGCTTGCCGCCGACGTTCACCGTGATCTGGTTGGTCTCGTAGGCGAGATCGTTGTCGCGCTTGAACTTGGCGGCGATCGCTTCCTTGAGCTCCACCGTGCCGTCGACATTGGTATACTTCGTCTTGCCCGCCTGGATCGCCGCGATCGCGGCATCCTTGATGAAATCGGGCGTGTCGAAATCGGGCTCCCCGGCGCCGAGCCCGATCACGTCGACCCCGGCGCGCTTCAGTTCCAGCACCTTGCTGGTGATCGCGAGCGTGGGCGACGGCTTGATGCGGCCGAGCGCGGCGGAAGGTTGCATATGCGTATGTCCCCTCAGGAAAGCGGGGGCGCTATAGACCCGCCTCGTTCGCAACTGCAACAGCCGGAATGAGGCCGCGCAGCGCATTGCCGACGAAGAAGCCCTGCGCGAGGTCCGCAGGCGTCAGATCGCCCTCGATCGCGCGGCCGCTGTCGATCAGGTCGCCGCGCAGCACGCCCGGCAGCAAACCGCGCGACAGCGGCGGGGTGACGAGCATCCCGTCGCGCTCGACGAACAGGCTGGTGAAGCTGCCCTCGATCAGAAACCCCGCCGCGTCGACGAAGACGACCTCGAAGGTGCCCGCGGCACGGCGCGGCGCATCGCGAAAGGCGCGGTCGCTCGTCTTGTGGTGCCGCCGGAAGTCTTCGGGCGCGATGCGCTCGGGCACGATCGCGACCTTGACCGGTCCCTTGGGCCTGGGCGGCAGCGGCGCGGCGTGGGTCGCCATCGCCCCGCTCGGGGCGAGCAGCAGGCGGATGCGGCAGGGCTTGCGCAGGCGGAAGGTCGCGGCCTGCAGCTCGTTGCGCGTGGCGTGGCGGTCGAAGGGAATGCCGAAGACGCCCGCGCTCGCCTTCATCCGCGCCAGATGGCGTTCGAGCAGCAGGATGCCGTCCTTCGGGTCGAACGCCATCGTCTCGATCAGGTCGATGCGGCGCTGGCCGGCGGTGACGAACGCACCTTTGGCGAGGCATTCGGCCCATTCCTCGAAGGCCTGCGAATCGGCGACCACGCCCGATCCCAGCCCCAGCCGCGCGATCCCTGCCCCGGGCGCCAGTTCGAGCGTGCGGATCGCGACGTTGAAGATCGCGTCGCCGTCTGCCGCGATCCGCCCGATCGCGCCGGTATAGGCGCCGCGCGGCGCGGCCTCGATCTCGGCGATCACTTCGCTCGCGCGGATCTTGGGCGCGCCGGTGATCGATCCGCACGGGAACAGCGTTTCGATCACGTCCACCGCGTCGCGGCCGTCGCCAAGCTCCGCGGTGACGTCGGACACCATCTGGTGGATCGTCGGATAGGTCTCGACCGCGAACAGCCGCGGCGCCTTGACGCTGCCCGGCCGGGCGACGCGGGTCAGGTCGTTGCGCAGCAGATCGACGATCATCAGATTCTCGGCACGCTGTTTGGGATCGGCGGCGAGCCGGTCGGCGATCGCGCGGTCGTCGTCCTGCGCGCCGCCACGCGCGGCCGTGCCCTTCATCGGCCGCGCGAGCAGCGCCCCCGAATCGAGCCGGAAGAACAATTCGGGCGACAGCGACAGCAGCAGCGTGTCGTCGGTCCGCACCACCGCGCCGTAATGCGCGCGCGCCTGATCGCGCAGCCGCGCATAGAGCGCCAGCGGATCGCCCAGGATCGTCACCTCCGCCGCGAAGGTGAGGTTGGCCTGATAGATGTCGCCCGCGCGGATATAGTCGAGCACGCGCGCGAACCGCGCCTCATATTCCTCGGGCGTGATCGCCGGCCTGGGCGGTGCGCACCAGGCCGACGCCGGATCGGGGAACAGGGCCGCGATCTCGTCGGCCGGAACCGTCTCGGCACGCTCGAACAGCCCGAACCAGGCGAGCGGGCGATCGTCGCCGATCGCGGCGATCCGCGGTTCGATCCCCGTGCCCGCCGCATAAGCGAGATATCCCGCCGCGTGCAGCCCGTCGCGCCGCGCCGCGCGCAGCTCGGCCAGTGCCGGGCGCACCGCGTCCGCCCGCCGCGCCTCGATCACGCGCACGGGCGCGCGATAGAGCGTCGCGCCGCCGCCCGCGGCATCGTCGAGCAGGACGAAGGGTGTCTGTGCGTCGGCGAGCATCGTCGGACCAGATGCACGGCAAAGGCGGGCCGGGGCAAGCCTTCTTGGCACATTCGGCGCTCGCGCCTATTCCCGGGCCATGGCCAACCCTCCGCTGCGCGCCGCGATCGTCCCCGTCACTCCGCTCCAGCAGAATTGCACGCTGCTGTGGTGCACCGAGACGATGAAGGGCGCCTTCGTCGATCCCGGCGGCGATCTGCCGAAGCTCAAGGCAGCGGCCGCGCACCATGGCGTCACGGTCGAGAAGATCCTGCTCACCCACGGCCATATCGACCATTGCGGCGAGGCGAAGCCGCTCGCCGACGATCTCGGCGTGCCGATCGAGGGCCCGCACGAGGAGGATCGCTTCTGGATCGCGCGGCTCGACGAGGACGGCCGCAATTACGGCATCCG
Organism: Sphingomonas sp.; assembly: GCA_035538935.1. Lineage (GTDB taxonomy): Bacteria > Pseudomonadota > Alphaproteobacteria > Sphingomonadales > Sphingomonadaceae > Sphingomonas. Next base: position 211,662 of record DATLJH010000022.1, on the reverse strand, counting down.
TGGCGTGCCCTTCGAGCCCGATCGCTGGCTCGCCGAGGGCGATCAGGTCACGGTCGGCGATCTCGCGCTCGATGTCTATCACACGCCGGGCCACACGCCGGGGCACGTCATCTTCCATCACCCCGCCTCGACGCTGGCGCTGGTCGGCGACGTGCTGTTCGCCGGCTCGATCGGCCGCACCGATTTCCCGCTCGGCAATCACCAGACGCTGCTGCGGACGGTCGTCGAGAAGCTCTGGCCGCTCGGCGACGACACCGCCTTCATCCCCGGCCACGGCCCGACGAGCAATTTCGCGCACGAACGGCGCCACAACCCCTTCGTCAGCGACGCCGCCATGGCGCGTTGACCGTCATTGCGAGGGCCGCAGGCCCGCGGCAATCCAGCGCGGCACACGTCCAACATGGATTGCTTCGCTGCGCTCGCAAAGACGAGCCTTCCAAAGCGGCTTGGATATCATCCCCGCGACGGCAGCGATTCGACCGGCAGCTCGATCTGCGTGCGCGGCGGTTCGCGGAACGGCAACACGATCGCGTAGAGCCCGAGCAACACAAGCAGGACCAGCGTCACCAGCGCGCCCGCCAGCCGGCCGTGGCGCAGCCCCTCCATTCCCAGCGCATGCGCGACGCGCACGATCAGGAAGACGGCGGAGACGACCCACAGCCAGATCGACGGCCCCTGCGCATATTCGATCAGCCCGATCAGGATCAGGATGAAGGGCGCATTCTCGACGAAATTGGCCTGCGCGCGCATCCGGGTCGCCAGCGTCGGGTCGCCGCCGTCGCCGATGCTGATGCCCTCGGCGCGGCGCACCAGCCCGACGCGCAGCGCGAGCCACGCATTGATCAGCGCCGCGCCGCCTGCGGTCACCAATGTCACCGGCATGGTGATCAAGGCCATGTCGCGCTCCTGTCGCCGTTTCGGTTCAAGGGGATCGCACGGCGCCGCGCCGCTTGCAACGGCGTTCAAAATCGCTATAGCGCCACGCTTCGCGATGCGTCTGGCCGTGGTGCCTTCCGCGGCCTTGCGGGGCTGTCGGTTGCTTCCCACCGCGTTCGGGCCTATCGCGCCGTCGTAATTCCAGTCGAGACAAGGTGCCGAAATGGCCGTCCCCAAGAGAAAAACTTCGCCGTCCAAGCGCGGCATGCGTCGTGCGCACGATTCGCTGAAGGTCGAGGCATTCCAGGAATGCCCGAACTGCGGCGAGCTCAAGCGCCCGCACAACCTCTGCCCCGCCTGCGGCCATTATAACGGCCGCGAGATCGTTTCGGTCGAAGGCTAAGCGGACTACCCCCGCGAAAACAGGAGACCAGCGCGCGTGTCGACCAGCTCCCGGATTGCCGTCGATGCGATGGGCGGCGACGAGGGGCTGGCGGTGATGCTCGCTGGTGTTGCGCGCGCGCGCCGTCGGTTCGAAGGTATGAAGTTCATCCTCGTCGGCGACGAGGCGCAGATTCGCGCGGGGCTCGAGACCCATCCGAACCTGACGGCGCATTCGGAGATCGTCCACGCGCCCGATGTCGTCGGCTCCAGCGACAAGCCCAGCCAGGCGATCCGCCGCGCCAAGACCACGTCGATGGGGATCGCCATCGACATGGTGAAGCAGGGGCGCGCGGGCGCTGCGGTCTCCTCGGGAAACACCGGCGCGCTGATGGCGATGGCCAAGCTCGCGCTGCGTACGATGCCGGGCATCGATCGCCCCGCGCTCGCCGCCCTGCTGCCGACGCTCGGCGACAATGACGTGGTCGTGCTCGATCTCGGCGCCAACACCGAATGCGACGCGCGCAACCTCGTCCAGTTCGCGGTGATGGGCGCGGCGTACGCGCGCACCGCGATGGAGCTCGCGCAGCCCCGCGTCGCGCTGCTCAACATCGGCACCGAGGACCAGAAGGGCACCGAGACGATCCGCGACGCCGCCGCGGTGCTGCGCGGCGCCGATCACCTGCCGCTCGATTTCACCGGCTTCGTCGAGGGCGACCGGCTGTCGCGCGGCGAGGTCGACGTCATCGTGTGCGACGGCTTTTCGGGCAACATCGCGCTCAAGACGGCCGAAGGCACCGCGCGCTTCGTCGCTGATCTGCTGCGCCGCGCCTTCCGCAGCTCGACGCGCTCGAAGATCGGCTTCCTGATCTCGAGGCCCGCGACCGATCTGCTGCGCAACCGGCTCGATCCCAACAACCATAACGGCGCGGTCTTCCTCGGCCTCAACGGGCTGGTGGTGAAGAGCCACGGCGGCGCCAACGAGCTCGGCGTCGCCACCGCGATCGGTGCCGCCGCCAAGATGGTGCGCGACGACCTGACCCGCTGCATCACCGAGGATCTGGGCAACATCCGGGCGGAGGCGGCATGACCCGCCGCGCGGTCGTCACCGGCACCGGGTCGGCGCTGCCCGTCCGCCGCGTCTCGAACGACGAGCTCGCGGAGACGGTCGACACCTCCGACGAGTGGATCGTCGAGCGCACCGGCATCCGCTTCCGCCACATCGCCGGCCCCGACGAGACGACCGCGACGCTCGCCTGCGACGCCGCCAAGGCCGCGCTCGCCGCGGCCGGCGTCACCGCGCAGGACATGGACCTGATCGTGCTCGCCACCGCGACGCCCGATCAGACCTTCCCGTCGTCCGCCACCAAGGTGCAGGCGATGCTCGGGATCGACGATTGCGTCGCGTTCGATGTCGCCGCGGTCTGCTCGGGCTTCCTCTACGCGCTCCAGGTCGCCGATTCGATGCTGCGCGCGGGCGGACACGAACGCGCGCTGGTGATCGGTGCCGAGACCTTCAGCCGCCTCCTCGATTGGGAGGACCGCGGCACCTGCGTGCTGTTCGGCGACGGCGCCGGCGCGATCGTGCTCGAGGCACAGGAGAGCGACGAAGCGACCGGGCGCGGCATCCTCGCGACGCGGCTCCATGCCGACGGACGCCACAACGACCTGCTCTATGTCGACGGCGGCCCCTCGACCACGGGAACGGTCGGCAAACTGCGCATGAAGGGCCGGGAGGTGTTCCGGCATGCGGTCGTCAACCTTGCCGCGGTGATGGGCGAATCGCTCGCCGCCGCCGGGCTCGACGCAGACCAGGTCGATTGGGTCGTGCCGCACCAGGCCAATGCCCGCATCCTCGACGCCACCGCGCGCAAGCTCGGCCTCGCGCCCGAAAAGGTGGTGGTGACGGTCGACGAGCACGCCAACACCTCGGCCGCCTCGGTGCCGCTGGCGCTCGATACCGCCGTGAAGGACGGCCGGATCAAGCCCGGCGACCTGATCGTGCTCGAGGCGATGGGCGGCGGCTTCACCTGGGGGGCGGCGGTCGTCCGTTTCTGATCCGGGGCGCGCTGCAACGATCCGGTAACAAAGGCTCTTTCAGGACGTTGGCGCAGTGTGTTAGTCTGCACGGCGAAGTGTCAGGAGACGCGATGCCATGAGCCAAGCCGGAACGATGACGAGAGCCGATCTGGCCGATGCGGTTCATCGCCAGGTAGGACTGTCGCGGGCCGATTCGGCACGGATGGTCGAAAGCATCCTCGGCCATATGTGCAGCGCGCTCGCCGACGGCCAGAACGTCAAGATCTCGGGCTTCGGCACCTTCGTCCTGCGCGACAAGAACCAGCGGATCGGCCGCAATCCCAAGACCGGGGTCGAGGTGCCGATCGCGCCGCGCCGCGTGCTCACCTTCCGCGCCAGCCAGATGATGCGCGATCGCATCGTCGAGGCAGGATAATCCGGGTCATGGCCGGCGCTCCCGACAAGGCCGACGCCGCCTTCCGCACGATCGGCGAACTCTCGCGCGAGACGGGGCTGCCGCAGCACATCCTGCGCTATTGGGAAACGCGCTTCCCCCAGCTCCGCCCGCTCCAGCGCGCGGGCAAGCGCCGCTATTACCGGCCCGAGGACGTGGCGCTGGTGCGCCGCATCGACGCGCTGCTCAATCGCGAAGGCTATACGATCAAGGGCGTCCAGCAGATGCTGGCGAAGAAGACCGCGCCCGTCGCGCGCGCTGCCGCGGCCCCCGCCGGCGCCGCGCGCCTGCGCGTGATCCGCGACACGCTCGCCGAAGCGCTGCGCCGCGACGCGCTCTGATCCGAGCGCTGCTCTAGGTTTGTTTCAGCGAAGCTGAAACGGTTGCGGCACCGGCCCACTCTCCCACCCGACCACCTAATGCGATTATCCTATGGGTGGTCGGGTGGGGGAGTGGGCCGGTGCCGCTTCAGCGTAGCTGAAACCGACTCTAAAACGCCAGCGCCCGCGCCGCCAGCGCGTCGCAGTCGGCGTCGGTCGCGCGCGGCGGCTGGTCACCACTGATCGATTGCCCGATCGCCTTGAAGATGTTGCCGATCGACCGCGTGCCTTTCTCGGTCTGCACTTCGGGCGCGCGAATCGTTCCCGTCATCAGGATCGCGCCGGGCAGCCGGAGCACGCTCTTCTCCTTGGGCGCGCCGGTGACGCGGATCGCCAGCGCCTCCGACGGGAAGTCGATCGTGCCCGTGCCCCGCGATTGCGCGCGCGTCGTGTCGATCACCATCGGGGCGAGCGTGCCGGTGCCGTCGTCGAGGTCGAGGCGGAGCACCGTACAGCGCAGCGCCGCGCGTTCGTCCTTGTCGGTGGTCAGCCCGCGCGCGACGTCGAACCCCAGCATCGAGGCGAGCCTTGCGGGCAGCGCGCCCTGCGTCGCGACCAGCGCGATATGCCCGTCGGACCGCCCCACCGCCTCGCGGAACGTGCTGCCCTTGCCCGTCAGCCGCAGCCGTCCCGACAGCCGCGCATCGACCGGCGATTCACCGCCGCCCGCGAGCGCCGCGAGCGTGCCGCCCTTCAGCGCGAGCGCGACGCTGACGATCGGCACCGCCCCGCCGTCGCGCTGATCGACCGTCACCGATCCTTCCACCGTCCCGCGCGTCAGCCCCAATGTGAATGGGTCGGCGGTGAGCACGCCGTGATCGAGCGTCAGCGTGCCCCGTGTCCACGCCAGCGACGACGGCCGCCGGCGGCTGACGATTCGTCTGACGGCGAAATCGATCCGCCCGTCGGTTGGCCCGACATGCGCGAGGTTGATCCGCGTATCGGGCACCAGCCTGAGCCCGTGGGCGCGTTCGCGCGCGATCGCCGCCGCATTGCCCGCGTCGGAGGCGAGATCCTCGAAATCGAGGCTGCCGAACGCCACCGCGCCGTCGAGCCTGGTCCGATCGCCTTGCTTGTCGACGATGACATGGCCGGTCAGGTCGGATCGTCCGATCGTGCCGCGCAACTTGGTGACGCTCCATTTGGGATCGTCACGTACGACATGCGCGGCGAGGGTCGCCGGCTGCGTGCCGAACAGCCCCGCCTCGATCACCGCATCGACCAGCTTGAGGTCGTCGGCGCGCGCGCTCATGTCGAACGCCATGTGCCCGGTATCGAGCGCGCGTGTCATCGTGCCCTTGGCCGTGATCGTCAGGGCGGGACCGTCGATCCTGGCGTCGAACGGCCAACGGTTTGCGCTCGAAACCGCCGGTCCGCGCGCGGTGACGCTCACGGGATTCCCCTTGATCGTGCCCTTGCCGTTAAGCCGCAGCCCCTGCGCGTCGGCCGCGATCGCCGCCTCGACATGCCGGTCCTGCACCGCATCGTCGTAGCTCAGGCGGCTGTCGGCGAGCCGCAGCCGATCGAGCGCCAGGCTGCCGCTGCCGGTCCCGCCCCAGTTCTTGCGTCCTTTCGCGTCGCGCACCAGCGCCAGCCGCAGCCCGTCGATCTCGATCGCGCGCGCCGAGAAGCGCCCGACCAGCGCGCCAAACGCGCCGAAGGTCACGCGTGCAGAGCGGATACGGGCAAAATCGCCGATTCCCGCCCAGCGAGGCTGCGGAATGCGCACGTCGCGGATCACGACGGTCGGCGTGAACGAGAACAGGTCGGTGCGCTCGATCGATCCGATCGTCACGGCCGCGCCGTAGCGGTCGCCGAGCTTGGTCTCGACCATGCGCTCGAGCGCGCCCCACGGAAAGGCGCCGACCAGCAGGGCGATGGCGATTGCCACGCCGCCCAGGATGCCCGCGCCCCAGCGGAGGCGTCGATCGCTCGCCCAGCCGGCGATCCGATCGCGCAAGGCCGGCGCGTCAGAAATCGACCGCGATTCCCTTGAGCTCCCAATCGCCGTACCTCACCGGATTCCTGCCGAGCGGGTCCACGGCGGGCGCCTCGGCCTTGTCGGGTTCGGGCACCGGCGGGTTCTTCGAAAGATAGGCGGGCGGTTTCACATGCGGTGGGCGCTGGCCCATGGCGGAGTCCTCAGTTGCGATCGGGAGTCAACACGTCACGCCGACATTGGTGCCGCGGCACCGCCTTGCCAAGCCCGACGGCCCGAACGCCGTCCGTCATGCCGGATTTATTCCGGCATCCACCGCTCGGCGAGTGGTGGGCTTGGTTGGGATTCGGTGTGCCCGCCCTGCAGTGGACCCCGGAACAAGTCCGGGGTGGCGGGAGTAAGCTCGCCTTTCTGCCCTGTCCCACACCTACCGATCTGTGGCAGGGTGGCGGGATGACCGATGTTCTGCCCGGCGCTCGTATCCACCGTATCTGCGCCAGGAGTCTTGCGACCGCCGACCCGCGCGTGACCGTGAACTTCGTCCACTTCGTCCGATCCGTTCCGCGCGCATGACCCGGCCTCGACGCCCCACGGACGCCCCCGGCGTGCCTGCTCGCCGCGCTGCGCTGCGCGTCCTCGATGGCGTGCTGAGGCGCGGAGAAGCGCTCGAATCCGCGCTCGGCCCCGCCACGCGCGGGCTCGACCGGGCCGACGACCGCGCGCTCGCGCACGCCATCGCCGCCGAGGTGCTGCGGCGCCTTCCCGAACTCGACTCGCTGATCGATTCGGCGACACGAACGCCACTCCCGGGCGACGCCAAGGCGCGCACCGCGCTCCGCATCGGCCTCGCCCAGGCGCTGTCGCTCGGCACCCCGCCGCACGCCGCGATCTCGACGGTGCTGCCCCTGGTCGACGGCGGCCCGCGCAAGCTCGTCCACGGTGTGTTCGGCACGCTGATGCGCCGCGAGGTGCGGCTCGCCGAAACGCCCGTTCTCCCCGATGCGGTGGCGGCGCGCTGGCGTGCCCAATGGGGCGAGCACGTAACGGCATGCGCTGCCCGCGCGATCGCCGCCCCGCCGCCGCTCGACCTCAGCTTCCGGGACGAGGCCGATCCGCTGCCGGCCGAGCTCGGGGGCGTCAGCCTGCTCCCCGGCCACCTGCGCCTCGTCGATGCGGGCCCCGTCATCGCGCTCCCCGGCTTCGAGGAGGGCCGCTGGTGGGTGCAGGATATCGCCGCCTCGCTCCCCGCGCGGCTGATCGGCCACGGCGCGGGCCGCGCGATCGATCTGTGCGCCGCGCCCGGCGGCAAGACGATGCAGCTCGCCGCCGCCGGCTGGTCGACGACGGCGATCGACATCTCGGAAAGTCGTCTGGCGCGACTTCGCGACAATCTCGCGCGCACCAACCTGTCGGCCGAGGTGATCGCCGCCGACGCGCTCGCCTGGTCGCCCGCGGCGCCCGCCGACGCCGTCCTGCTCGACGCGCCGTGCAGCGCGACGGGCATCTTCCGTCGCCATCCCGATGTGCTCCACCGCGTCCGTCCCGCGATCGTCGAGGAGATGGCGGCGCTCCAGGCCCGCCTCGTCGATCATGCCGCGACGCTGGTGCGCCCCGGCGGGCTGCTCGTCTATGCCACCTGCTCGCTCGAACCGCAGGAAGGCGAGGCGCAGATCGAGCGTTTTCTCTCCACGCACGCCGATTTCGCGATCGATCGCATCCTGCCCGACGAGCTTCCCGACGACATCGCGCCGCATCCGCGTGGCTGGCTGCGCACGCTGCCGGGCATGCTCGCGGAGCAAGGCGGCTGCGACGGCTTCTTCATCGCACGCCTGATGCGGGTCGGCTGACGCGGCGGCTTGCGGGGCGACGGCGCCATGCTACATGCGCATCTCATGGCCGACATTCGCATCGCCCCCTCGATCCTCTCCGCCGATTTCGCCAGGCTCGGGGAAGAAATCCGCGCCATCGACGCCGCCGGCGCCGACTGGATCCATGTCGACGTGATGGACGGCCATTTCGTCCCCAACATCACGATCGGCCCCGCCGTGGTGAAGGCGCTGCGCCCGCACACGGCCAAGCCCTTCGACGTCCATCTGATGATTTCGCCCGTCGATCCCTTCCTCGAAGCCTTCGCTGAGGCCGGCGCGGACACGATCACCGTCCACCCCGAAGCGGGCCCGCACGTCCATCGCACGATCCAGGAGATCAAGCGGCTGGGCAAGCGCGCGGGCGTCGTGCTCAATCCCGCCACGCCCGCCAAGATGCTCGATTATCTGATCGAGGAGGTCGATCTGGTGCTGGTGATGAGCGTCAATCCCGGTTTCGGCGGGCAGCGCTTCATCCATAGCCAGCTCCGCAAGATCGAGGCGATCCGCAAGATGATCGACAAGACCGGCAAGCCGATCGATCTCGAGGTCGACGGCGGCATCGATCGCGAGACCGCGCCGCGCGCCATCGCTGCCGGCGCAAACGTCCTCGTCGCCGGCACCGCCACCTTCAAGGGCGGCCCCGCCGCCTATGCCGACAATATCCGGGCGCTCAGGGGCGGGTGAGCCGGATCGACGACGATCCCGCCGCCGACGGTATCGAGGAAGGCAAGCGGCTGATCCGGCTGGGGGGCGAGAAGGGACTCTCGCTCGCCGAGCGCCTGCAGGATCGCTTCCATCGCCTCACCTGGCGCACGCCGATCCACGCGCTGCGCCTGCGCGGCCGCTACCCGCTCAAGCTGATCGCGGTGCCCGACGATCCCTTCTTCGGCGATGCGACGCGCGGCAACGCGTTGCTCGAGGGCAACTTGCGCTTTCGCGGGCAGGAGCGCGCGATCAAGACGCTCGATCTCGCCCGTCCCGACGTCGCCCCCGATTTCGTCGACTATCTCCACAGCTTCGCCTGGTTGCGCGACCTCTCCTCGGTGGCGCCGCGCGCGCAGGCCGCACCGATCGCCGAAGACCTGATGCACCGCTGGCTCGACGCGCACGCCGATACCGTCGCGGATCCGGCGTGGCGGCCCGATCTTTGGGGCCGACGCCTGCAATTCTGGACCGCGCACGCCCCGCTGATCCTGTCGAGCACCGACCTCATTTACCGCTCGCGCGTGCTCAACACCTTCGCGCGTGGTGCGCGCCACATCGATCGCGTCGCCGACAAGCAGCCCGTGGGCGTACGCCGGATCGCTGCCTGGGCGGGAATCCTCACCGCGGGGCTCCTGATCCCCGGCGGCGACGCGCGGCGCGCGGTGGGCGAGGCGGGGATCGCCAAGGCGCTCGCGCTCTCGGTGTTCGACGACGGTGGGGTGGTGTCGCGAAGCCCGCGCGATCAGGTCGCGCTGATCCGCATCCTCGCGATGCTCGCCAAGGTCTACGAGGCGCGGCGGATGACGGTGCCCGCACCGATCGACGCCGCGCTCGCGCGGATGGTGCCGGCGCTGCTCGGCGTCACCCATGGCGATCATGCGCTGTCGAGCTGGCAGGGCGGCGGGCCGATGTCCGCCGAGGCGCTCGATCATCTGATCCAGGGCTCGGGCATCCGCACCCGGCCGCTGCGCCAGGCGCGCGAATGGGGCTATCAGCGCCTCGCCGCGGCAAAGACGGTGGTGGTGATGGACGCCGCCCCGCCGCCGGTCGCGCGCGCGATCGACGGCGGCTGCGCCTCGACGCTCGCGTTCGAGATGTCCGACGGGCCGAACCGGATCGTCGTCAATTGCGGCGGCGCGCGGGCGGCGGTCGCCCAGCTTCCGCGCGAGCTGGCGGAGGGCCTGCGCACCACCGCCGCGCATTCGACGCTGACGCTCGCCGATACGAACTCGACCGCGGTGCTGCCCGACGGCACGCTGGGCAAGGGGGTCGCCGAGGTCGAGCTGACGCGTCAGGAAAGCGAGAATGCCAGCCGGATCGAGGCGAGCCACGACGGCTATGCCAAGCGCCACGGCTTCGTCCACCGCCGTCAGCTCGTGCTCGCCGGTGACGGTCGTGAGCTGCGCGGCGAAGACATGCTGCTGCCCGCCGGCCGCCGCGCGCCCAAACAGCCGCAAACCTCGTTCGCGATCCGCTTTCATCTCGGCGCGAAGGTCGAGGTGACGCAGACCGCCGACGGCCTTGCCGCCTTGCTGCGGCTGCCCGGCGGGGCGGTGTGGCAGTTCCGCTGCAAGGGCGGCGCGCTCGCGGTCGAATCGAGCGTGTGGATCGACGGCGAAGGCCGGCCGGTTTCAACCCAGCAGCTCGTCGTCACCGGCGCGGCGCCGGCGGGCGGCGCCAATGTCAGCTGGGCCTTGAAGCGCGCGGGCTGAGGATCAGGGTCCGTACTCAATTAGGCTCGGACCCGACCGGCCTTGCCCATCCTCCCACCCGTCACCCCGGGCTTGACCCGGGGTTCCGCTTCTTCCTTCTTCTTTGCTCCAAAGCTGTGGCCGTTTCGAGCAGATCGACTCCGGGCCTGAAATCCCTGTCCTACACGTTCTTTTTATGTTCTACCCTGTGGGATGGAACAGGACTGCTCTCCTATCGCACCCGCCGCGTCACTCGATACCGGCAGCGTCGCGACCGAGGCGCGCTGCCGTCGCGCCGGCGACGCCCGTCGGGCGCATGGGTGGTGCATGGGTGTCGCGTCCGTGTCGCGTCGCTGTCGCGTTCCGGTCGCTATCCCGGGGCGTTGCGGGCGCATTCCGGGCAAAACCCCGCGACGCGCTCCACTTTCTCCACTTCACACCGCCCACGACAAGCATCCGTATCGGCCCGCCGCTGCCACGGACGATCACGATCGTTGTTCTAATCGAGTACGGTCCCTAAGAGACCCGCATCCCCACTGCCTGCCGGAGATCTGCCTTGACCGCCATTGCCATCAAACGCGCCCTGCTTTCGGTGTCGGACAAGACGGGGATCGTCGATCTCGGCAAGGCGCTCGCGGGCAAGGGCGTCGAGCTGGTCTCGACCGGCGGCACCGCCAAGGCGTTGCGCGACGCCGGGCTCGACGTGCGCGACATTTCCGATCTCACCGGCTTTCCCGAGATGATGGACGGCCGCGTCAAGACGCTGCACCCCAAGGTCCATGGCGGGCTGCTCGCGGTGCGCGACGATGCCGAGCACGCCGCTGCGATGCGCGAGCATGGGATCGGCGCGATCGATCTGGTGGTGGTCAACCTCTATCCCTTCCGCGAGACGGTGGCGAAGGGCGCCGATCGCGACACGGTCATCGAGAATATCGATATCGGCGGCCCGTCGATGGTGCGCTCGGCGGCGAAGAACCATGCCTATGTCGCGATCGTGACCGATCCCGCCGATTATGGGCTGATCGAAGGCGGCGCGACCACGCTCGACGACCGCAAGCGCCTCGCCGCCAAGGCCTATGCCGCCACCGCCGCCTATGATGCCGCGATCGCGCGCTGGTTCGCCGAGATCGATCAGGGCGAGGCGCTTCCCGCCTCGCTCGCGGTGGAAATGACCAAGGCGCAAGCGTTGCGCTACGGCGAGAATCCGCACCAGCAGGCCGCGCTCTACCTGACCGGCGGCACGCGCGGGATCGCGCAAGCCGAGCAGGTGCAGGGCAAGGAGCTTTCATACAACAATTACAACGATGCCGACGCCGCGCTCGAGCTCGTCGCGGAATTGCGCGACGCCGCGCCCAGCGTCGTCATCGTCAAGCACGCCAATCCCTGCGGCGTCGCGACCGCCGATCGCCTGCTCGACGCCTATCAGGCCGCCTTCGCGTGCGACACCGTGTCGGCCTTCGGCGGCATCGTCGCCTTGAACCGCCCGCTCGACGCCGAGACGGCGCGCGCGATCACGGCGATCTTCACCGAGGTCGTGATCGCCCCCGATGCCGACGAGGGCGCGCGCGCCATCTTCGCCGCGAAGAAGAACCTGCGCCTGCTGCTGACGGGCGAGCTGCCCGATCCGGCGCGCGGCGGGCTGACGATGAAGTCGATCGCGGGCGGGATGCTCGTCCAGTCGCGCGACAATGGCCGTATCGCCGATGCCGATCTCAAGGTCGTCACCAGGCGCGCGCCCACGGCGCAGGAACTCGCCGATTGCCGCTTCGCCTGGACGGTGGCCAAGCACGTCAAGTCGAACGCGATCGTCTATGCCAAGGACGGCAGCACCGCGGGCATCGGCGCGGGGCAGATGAACCGGCTCGAATCGGCGCGCATCGCCGCGTGGAAGGCGAAGGACGCCGCCGAAAAGGCGGGTTGGGCGCAGCCGCGCACGATCGGCTCAGCGGTGGCGTCGGATGCCTTCTTCCCGTTCGCCGACGGCCTGCTCGCCGCGGTCGAGGCGGGCGCCACGGCAGTAATCCAACCAGGCGGCTCGATCCGCGACGACGAGGTGATCGCCGCCGCCGACGAAGCGGGGCTTGCGATGGTGTTCACCGGCATGCGCCACTTCCGGCATTGAGGGTTGGATTCAGCTGCGCTGAATCCGTGCGGCACCAGCCCTCTCCCCCCCCCCCGCCTCCCAAGACATTATCCTGACTGGGAGGCGGGGTGGGGGAGAGGGCTGGTGTCGCTTTCCAAAAGCACGCTCAATCAGCGCGGGCCGGTATCGATTGCAGGCACCGGCGCTTCGTCGGCACCGGGCAGCTTCTTGAACAGGGTGCGATCCTCGGGGCCGAACGCCCATTTCCAGATCACGAACAGATAGGCCGCCGCGATCACCGGGATGCCGATGACAAGCTCGGTCCACTCGAAGCGCTTGGGCAGCGAGGTGAAGATCGTACCGACCAGGATCGCCGTCAGCGCCGCCCAGACCAGCGGCCAGCGATAGCCCGAGACCGGCGCCTTGAGGATGTGCTTGAGCAGCAGCGCCTTGATCAGCGAGGTGATCGCGACCGACACCATCAGCGCCACCGCAGGCCCCGCGGCCTGGTAATTGGTCGGCCAGCCCTGCGCGCGCATCGCGAACACTAAGGCGAAGCTCAGCGCGATCTGCACCCCGAACATCACCAGCGAGATCATCAGGTTGCGCACCCGCGCGACATAGACCAGCGCCGATTCACACACCGTGCCGGTCGAGGCGAGCACTTCGGCGGTGAGCAGGAAGCCGAGCGCGGCGGTGCCCGCGACGAACTCCGGCCCGACGATGCCCATCACCGCTTCGCCGGGGATCGACAGCATCAGCGCGATCCCCGCCTGTGCCGCAATCGTCCAGAACCCCACCTGCCGCACCTGGTTGGCGACCGCCTTCAGGTCGTTCTCCGCGAGGCTGCGGGTGATCACCGGCCCCAGCACCGGCTCGAAGCTGGTCTTGAGCTTCTGCGGCAGCGACGAGACCTGCTGCGCCATGAAGTAGATGCCGACGATCCTGGGCTCGAACAGCAGGCCGAGGATGAAGCGGTCGACGTTGCGCGTCGACCATTCGATCGCGTCGGCCCCTGCGAGCGGCATGTTGCGCCGCGCGAGCGTGAACAGTTCCGAGATGCGCGGCGACCAGCCATAGGGCAGGCCGTAGCTCTTCACGAACGGGATCACCGAGGCGATCATCGCCGCCCCCATCGAGGCAACGTAGGAGAGCACCAGCCCGTCGTCGAACGCGACATAGGCCATCACCCAGGCGGCGATGCTGATCGTCCACGGCTCGACCACCGCGCGCGCGGTCACCGTCGCCTTGATGTTGAGCTTGTAGGCGAGCGCGGCGAGGCTGACGTCGGACCAGGCGATCGCGAAGATGATGCACGGCAGGAAGCGGTCGAGCCCGCGGATCACGCTGTCGGGATACATCACCTGCGGAAAGGCGACGAGCAGTGCGCTCGCGATCAGCGACATCACGAAGGCGAGCGCCATCGCATCCCACACGACATGGACATGCGGGCGATCGGTATTGGCGAGCGCCTGCGCCAGCCCGCGTTTCAGCCCCAGTGTCGCGAGCAGCGCGGCCAGCTCGACCACCACGACCGCGAGCGCGAACCGCCCGACGAGGTCCGGCCCGTAAAGCCGGCCGGCGATGAACAGGAACGGCAGCCGCGCGATCAGCCGCATCACGAAGCCGGCGACGTTTGTACGTCCGCCCTTGGCCAATGCGGCGATGTCGTCCTTGCCTCCCGGCTCGGTCAATGCGCCGCACCCCAGCTCGGGCCCACGCCGATCTCGACGCCGAGCGGCACCGACAGCGTGACGGCCGGCTCGGCCGCGCCCGCCATCACTGCTTCGATCACCCGGCGCGCGGCGTCCGCATCGGCCTCGGGCAGCTCGAACACCAGTTCGTCATGCACCTGGAGCAGCATGCGCACGCCGGGCAGCCCCGCCTCGGCGAGCGCCGGCCCCATACGCACCATCGCGCGCTTGATGATGTCGGCGCAGGTGCCCTGGATCGGGGCGTTGATCGCGGCGCGCTCGGCGCCCTGACGCTCGTGCTGGACCTTGGATTTGATCCGCGGGAAATGCGTCTTGCGGCCGAACAGCGTCTCGGTGAAGCCGCGCTCGCGCACCTGCGTCAGCGTCTCGGCGATGTAGCGGTTGATGCCGGGGAAGCGCTCGAAATAGCGATCGATCATCGCCTGCGCTTCATCGGGTGCCACGTCGAGCCGCCCGGCGAGCCCCCAGCGCGAGATGCCGTAGAGGATCGCGAAGTTGATCGTCTTGGCCTGCGCGCGCGTGTCGCGCGTCACTTCGCCGAACAGCTCGGTTGCAGTCATCGAGTGGATGTCGTCGCCCCGCGCGAAGGCGTCGCGCAACGCGGGCACGTCGGCCATGTGCGCGGCGAGGCGCAGCTCGATCTGCGAATAGTCGGCGGCGAGGATGACGTTGCCCGGTTCGGCGACGAAGGCGTCGCGGATCTGGCGGCCCACCTCGGTGCGGATCGGGATGTTCTGCAGATTGGGATCGGTCGACGACAGCCGCCCGGTCTGCGCGCCGGTCAGCGAATAGCTCGTATGCACCCGCCCCGTCGCGGGGTTGATCTGCGCCTGCAGCGCGTCGGTATAGGTGCTCTTGAGCTTGCTGAGCTGGCGCCAGTCGAGCACCTTCTTCGCGATCTCTGCGCCGAGCGGCTGGTCCTTGTCGGCGGCGAGGCGCTCCATTTCGTTGACGTCGGTCGAATAGACGCCCGATTTTCCCTTGCGCCCGCCCTTGAGGCCCAGCCGGTCGAACAGCACGTCGCCCAATTGTTTGGGGCTGCCGATCGTGAATGGTCCACCCGCGAGCCCGTGGATCTCGGTCTCGAAGGCCGCGATCTGGTGCGAGAACTCGGTCGACAAGCGATTTAGCGCCTCGGCATCGACCTTGACGCCCGCGGTCTCCATCGCCGCGATCACCGGTACCAGCGGGCGATCGACCATCTCGTAGACGCGCGTCGCGCCTTCGGCGGGCATCCGCGCCTTGAAGCGCCGCCACAGCCGGAGCGTCACGTCGGCATCCTCGGCGGCGTAGCGGGTCGCGGCCTTCAGATCGACCTCGTGGAAGCCGATCTGCTTCTTCCCCGTGCCCGTCACGTCCTTGTAGGCGATGCAGCTGTGCGACAGATGCGTCGCCGCGAGCTCGTCCATCTTGTGGCCGTGCAGCCCCGCGTCGAGATCGAAGCTCATCACGATCGTGTCGTCGAACGGTGCCAGCGCGATCCCCAGTCGGCCGAGCACGGTCATGTCGTATTTGAGATTGTGGCCGATCTTGAGGACGCCTGCATCCTCGAACAGCGGCTTGAGCGCCGCGAGCACCGTCGCGCGGTCGAGCTGCGCGGGCTTCTCCGCGAACATGTCGCTGCCGCCGTGGCCGACGGGAATGTAGCAGGCGCGGTTGGGTGCGAGCGCGAGGCTGACGCCGACCAGCTCGGCTTGGGTCGCGTCCTTGCTCGTGGTCTCGGTGTCGATCGCGATGAAGCCCTGATGCCGCGCCTCGGCGATCCAGCGGTCGAGCGCCGCGGCGTCGATCACGGTTTCATAAGCGTCGTGATCGCACGGCTCCTCTTCGGGCAGCACGACATCGGCTGCAGGCGCCGCGGCGACCGGCGCATCGGCGACCGCGCCCAGCCGCGCGAGCAGCGACTTGAAGCCGTGATGCTCGAGGAACGCCTTGAGCGGCGGCTCGGGGATGCCCTGCAGCGTCAGTTCCTCGAGCGGGTGTTCGAGCGGCACGTCGCGCGCGAGCTCGACGAGCTTGCGCGACAGGCGCGCCATCTCGGCATGCTCGATCAGATTGTCGCGCATCTTGGAGGGCTTCATGCCCGGCGCGGCGGCGAGCACGGCTTCGACATCGCCATATTCGTTGATCAGGTCCGACGCGCGCTTGGGGCCGATGCCGGGCACGCCGGGCACGTTGTCGACGCTGTCGCCCATCAGCGCGAGCACCTCGCCGAGCTGTGTCGGCGCGACGCCGAACTTCTCCTGGACGTATTCGGCGCCCAGCCGGCGGTTGTTCATCGTGTCGTAGAGGTCGAGCCCGGGCTCGATCAGCTGCATCAGATCCTTGTCCGAGCTGACGATCGTCACCTGCCAGCCCTGCGCCAGCGCGGCCTTGGCGTAGCTCGCGATCAGGTCGTCGGCTTCCCAGCCGTCCTCCTCGATGCACGGCAGGCTGAAGGCGCGCGTCGCGTCGCGGATCATCGGGAACTGGGGGACCAGATCCTCGGGCGGCGGCGGGCGGTTCGCTTTGTACTGATCGTACATCTCGTTGCGGAAAGTGTGGCTCGATTTGTCGAGGATCACCGCCAGATGTGTCGGTCCGTCGGCCTTGTGGAGCTCGTCGGCGAGCTTCCACAGCATCGTGGTGTAGCCGTAGACTGCGCCCACCGGCTCGCCGCGGATGTTGGTGAGCGGGGGGAGCCGGTGATAGGCGCGGAAGATGTAGCCCGAGCCGTCGACCAGATAGAGATGGTTCGCCATTGCCCGTCCCGCCTACCGCAGCGGGGCCGCCGGCGAAACTAGTTTGGCGCCCTGAGCGTCGACAAGATCGCGGGCTGTTGCGCCACGACCATATCCGACCGCGCGTTGTCGTCCGCGATCACGGCCTGGGCGACCGACTGGATGAGCTGCTGGCGCTCGCGCACCGGGCGGCTGGTATCGCCGATCAGCACCGCGACCGTATAGATGCGGCCGTCGGGCGCGGTGAGGATGCCGACATCGTTGAAACCCGCGGTGCGCCGCCCAAAATCCTGGCCGGTGCCGGTCTTGTGCGCGATGGTCCAGCCGCCGGGCAGGGTGGCGCGCAGCCGGGCGCGGCCGGTGCGCGTCTCCGACATGGTCTTGAGCAGCCATTGCGTCGAGGACGGCGAGAGCAGGTCGCCCTTCACCAGCCGCGCCAGCGCATCGGCGATGGCATTGGCCGAGGCGCCGTCCATCGGATCGGCGATATAGGCGTTGAACGCGGCGGCGCGCGCTGTGGGCGACAGCGCGGCGCGCGCCTGCTGGAAGGCGCCGGACGCAGAATAGCGCGGCTGCCACGTCAGCCCCGCGGTCGCGCTCTGGAGCAGGCGCTCGCCGGGGCCGAAGCGGATCGACCCCAATTGCTTGCGCGCGATCATCGCGCGCACGGCCTCGGGTCCGCCGACATAATTGAGAAGGCGATCGTTGGCGGTGTTGTCGCTAGACGTGATCGCGCGATGCTCGAGATCGGCGACCGTCGTCTTGAAACCGTCCTCGTCGACCAGGCTCGCGATCGGCTGATGGAACAAGGTCAGATCGGCCTTGGTGACGGTGACCGGATCGTCGAGGCGCAGCTTGCCCTGATCGCGCAGGTCGAGCATCGTGATCGCGACCCACAATTTGCTCACGCTCTGTTGCGGCAGCTTGAGCTCGCCCTGATGCGAGACCGTCCAGCCCTGGTTGACGCTCTGGACGGCGATCCCGACCTTGCCGTCGAATTGCGTGCCGAGCGCCTGGATCGCGGCGACGAGCGGCTGCGGAGGGGCGACGCGCATCGGCGCGGGCGGCACCGGCATCCGCACGCTGTAGCCCGGCTGGGCGAGGCGGCCGACGCTCGCCACCGCCGTGCCGGTGCGATCGTCCGACCGGCAGCCGACGAGCACCAGCAGCGCGGCAGCGATCGCCGCCGCTTTCCTTATCCCCACGCTCTCGAACATAGCATCATTGCGCCCCGCGACCCTTTACGGCTGATTCATGCTGATAATGGCCATGAGACGATATAGCCTGAGTCTAAGCCTGCGATGAACGCGCGCGATTTCGCGGCGAACCGTGCCAGATGCGCGATTTAGCCCGGCGTGACGCTACGGAACGAGCATTGTATCGACCGCCTGCGCCAGCGTTTCGGGATAATCGAGCGTGTAGTGCAGCCCGCGGCTTTCGTGCCGGTGGAGCGCCGAGCGAACGATCAGATCGGCGGTCTGGAGCAGGTTGCGCAGCTCGATCAGATCGGGCGTCACGCGGAAATGGCCGTAATAATCGGCGACCTCGTCGGTCAGCATCTTGATCCGGTGCGCGGCGCGCTCGAGCCGTTTGGTGGTGCGCACGATGCCGACGTAATTCCACATGAAGCGGCGGATCTCGGTCCAGTTCTGCTTGATGACGACTTCTTCGTCCGAATGCGTCACGCGGCTTTCGTCCCACGGCCGGATCGCGGGCGCGGACGGCAGATCATCCCAGTGCGCGACGATGTGCCGCGCCGCCGCCTCGCCGAACACGAAACATTCGAGCAGCGAGTTGGACGCGAGGCGGTTGGCGCCGTGCAGCCCCGATTGCGTCACCTCGCCCGCGGCATAGAGCCCGGGCAGATCGGTGCGCCCGTCGCGATCGATCACCACCCCGCCGCAGGTGTAATGCTGGGCGGGGACGACCGGGATCGGCTCTTTCGTCATGTCGATGCCGAGCCCGAGCAGCTTCTCGTGGATCGTCGGGAAATGCGCCTTCACGAAATCCGGTCCGCGATGGCTGATGTCGAGATGGACGTAATCGAGCCCGAGCCGCTTGATCTCGTGGTCGATCGCGCGCGCCACGATGTCGCGCGGCGCAAGCTCGGCGCGGTCGTCGAAATCGGGCATGAAGCGATACCCCGTTTCGGGGATCAGCAACCGCCCGCCCTCGCCGCGCACCGCCTCGGTGATCAGGAAGTTCTTGACCTCCAGATTGTAGAGGCAGGTCGGGTGGAACTGCATCATCTCCATGTTCGAGATGCGCGCACCAGCGCGCCACGCCATCGCGATGCCGTCGCCGGTCGCGCCACGCGGCGCGGTCGAGAACAGGTAGGTGCGCCCCGCGCCGCCGGTCGCGAGGATCGTCGCGTTGGCGGTGAAGGTCTCGACATGGCCGGTGGCGCGGTTGACCGCATAGACGCCCCAGACGTTGCCCGCGCCCGAATAGCGTTCCTCATGCCGGCTGGTGGCGAGATCGATCGCGACCCGATCGGGCACCAGCGTGATGTTGGGGTGCGCCTCGGCCGCGCGCTGGAGCGCTTCCTGCACCGCCCAGCCGGTGGCGTCGTTGACATGGACGATGCGGCGGTGGCTGTGCCCGCCCTCGCGCGTCAGATGGAGCCCGTCGCCGTCGGTGTTGAAGGGCACGCCCAGCCCGATCAGCCGCTCGATCGCGCGCGGCGCGTTCTCGACCACGAACTCGACGACCGCGCGGTCGTTGAGTCCGGCGCCGGCGATCATCGTGTCTTCGATATGGCTCTCGAACGTGTCGCCGGGTTCGAGCACCGCCGCGATCCCGCCCTGCGCCCAGGCGGTCGAGCCTTCGTTGAGCGCGCCCTTGGCGAGCACCGTCACTTTGAACCGCTCAGCAAGATTGAGCGCCGCCGTCAGCCCCGCCGCGCCCGAACCGATGATGAGGACGTCGCTCTGGTGGTGGGTGTCGCTCACGAAAACCGTCCCTCAGCGGGGGTGAAGTGGAGAAAGTGGAGAGTGTCGCGCGAGTTGATCCCCGGGGCCGAACGACATTCAGCTCTGGCGGTCTGCAAATGGCGTATTTCCGAGCTTCCGGTGCTCACGAACCTGATGTCCGCCGCGCTCCGGATCTCGGAAAACCGCCATTTTCGACTCGCCATCCTTTGAATGTCGATCGGCCGCAGTACGGCGAGAACGGGCGCGGGGCGGCGACAATCGCAGGACGGACTGATCGTGGTCATCGCTTTATCCCTGCCACAGATCAGGGGCTGTAGGACAGAGCCAAGCTGCGCGGTCCTATCGCTGCCGATCGCCCTCGGCGACCACCGCGCCGTTCTCGCGCACGCGGATGCGACCCACGCGCTCGGCGGGAAAGTCGATGACGAGCGCGCGATCGGGAGCGCGGAAGGTGTGCGGGCCGGTGGCGATCAGGAGAGTGCGGAGATTTCCCGAGGCAAGGTGAAGATGCGCGCCGTCGCTCGTCACCACGATCTCGCCCATCGGCGAGGCATAGCGGCCCGTGAGCGCGGCGAGCGCGGCCGGCGGCAGCGCAACCTCGCACGCCGGCACCTCGGCCTGCACGGCGCCGTGGCCGTAGCTCAGGATGCGCTCCATCAGCGCGGCGTGTGGGGTGAGCCGCCAGACGACCGCGAAGCGTGCCTCGCCGTCGACCGCCTCGGGCGCGGTGCCGCGCTGCGCGTAGAAACGATGGCGCCCGCTCACGATCGCGCCATAACCCGGCACGGGATCGGTCCTGACGCTCGCCGCGACCGCCTCGCGTCGCACGTGCAGCCCCGGCGTGCCGCACGGCCCGCCCATCAGCGACGCGACGACGCGCTCGCGGCCGACGGTGAGCCCGGTCTTGTCGTGATAGAATTCGGCATCGGGGGCGATCAGTCGCTCCATCGCGGTGCGATCGCAGGCATTGAACGCGCGCCAGAAGGCGGCGTCGGCGGTCTCGATCGACCGATCCGCCGGGTCCGGCAGCGACGCTCCGGCAGCAAGCGCGAGCAACAGCAATGACATGACGTGCTCTCCCGCAGTGTATCAATAACATAATACACTATGGTTGCCGATGTGGAAGCGGAATATCCGGTCAGGCCGCCTCGGTGGGCTGCGTCGTCCAACCCAGGCCGGGAATCGCGATCGAGCGGCGGCCGGAAAGGTCTTCGCGCGGGACGATGACATCGCGGCTTTCCATATAGGTCAGCACGCGCCGCGCGCGGCCGAGCGAGCTGGTGCCGTAGGTCGCGGCGATCGTCTCGTCGGTGGGGCAGGGGGCGCCGTCGCGGGCGGTGCGCGCGATCAGCAGGAACACGCCGAGCATGTCGTCAGGCAGATCGCGCGCGACCGCCATCGCCTCGGCCCATTCCTCGTCGAGCCCTTCGAAGATGCCCGCGCGCGCCGCCGCCAGCCGACGCGCGAAGCCGGGCGGATCGAGCGGCGGACGGCGCACGCCCGCCATCCGGCAGCGGACCTGGAAATCCTGGAACAACGCGGCGATCGGCCGGGACGCCGATTCGGCCTCGGCGACGATCGCGCGCAGCACCTCGACGATGACCGGTTCGTGATCCTGCGGTTCCTCCTCCGCTTCGGCCAGCGGCTCGGCCTCCTGGGCGGCGCGGGCGAGATCGGCGAGCATCTGGTTCGCCGTCGGCGGTGGGGGTGGTGCGGGCGGCGGTGGCGGCGGCAGGGCGTCTTCCAGATCGGCGAACAGCAGCTCGCGCATCTCCTCCGCCGGGGCGGCGGGCAGCGGCACCAACTGCGGGCTAGAGCTGCGCGCCGCCGTCTCGACCGCACCGATGCGGATCGTTACCGAGCGCCGTGCGATGGCGGGGCCGAGCCCCAGGAAGCTGCCGCGCTGGAGATCGCGGATCGCCTCGGCCTGGCGGCGCTCCATGCCGAGCAGGTCGGCGGCGCGCGCCATGTCGATGTCGAGGAAGGTGCGGCCCATCAGGAAGTTCGACGCCTCGGCGGCGACGTTCTTGGACAGTTTGGCGAGCCGCTGGGTCGCGATCACGCCCGCCAGCCCGCGCTTGCGCCCGCGCGACATCAGGTTCGCCATCGCCGACAGCGAGCCGCGCCGCGCCTCTTCGCTCACCTCGGCGGCGCCCGAGGGCGCGAACAATTGCGCCTCGTCGACGATGACGAGCGCGGGATACCAATGCTCGCGTGGGGCCTCGAACAGCCCGGCGAGGAAGGCGGCGGCGCAGCGCATCTGGCCGTCGATCTCGAGGCCCTCCAGGCTCAGCACCACCGAGGTGCGATGCTCGCGGCAGCGCCCGGCGAAGCGGGTGATCTCGCTCGCCGAATAGTCAACCGCCTCGATCGCGACATGGCCGTAGCGATCGGCGAGCGTGACGAAATCGCCCTCGGGATCGATCACCAGCTGCTGCACCTGGCTCGCGCTCTTTTCGAGTAGGCGGCGCAGCAGGTGCGACTTGCCCGAGCCCGAATTGCCCTGCACCAGCAGCCGCGTCGCCAGCAATTCCTCCAGATCGACGCAGACCGTGCGGCCGGCATCGTCCAAACCCATATCCACCTGAAACGTCATCGCCGGAGCGCATGGGGCAAGGCGGCGGGGTGGCGCAAGCGGCAATCGGCAAGCGGCGACTGGACGGCCGGCGACGCGCGATGCTAGCGATCGATCAGGAGCTCGATCGGCCGCTCGTCACGGGCGGCGGATGCCGGAGACATGCCCATGCGATCGCTCGTACTTGCGCTCATCACCCTCGCCGCGCCGGTTTCGGCGCAACTCCACGGCGGCATCACCAGCCGCCCCAACGAACCCGAATTGCGGCGGCCGATCGCGCTCGATGCCGGGGTCGACGGCGATATCCACGACATCCGGCAGCGCATCAAGGACGGGCGGAAATCGGGCCAGCTGTCCCGCCACGACGCCAAGGCGCTGCGCCGCAACGCCGCGTTGATCGGCGAGATGAACGATCGCTTCGCGCGCGACGGGCTTTCCGCGGTGGAACAGGCCGAGTTGCAGACGCGCGTCGAAGTGCTGCGGGCGCAGGTGGACTATCGGCGGCTGAGCGATAGCGAGAAATAACGGCTGCTCACCTGCCGGCCTTCGCCGGGGAGGTGTAAAAGTACGCATCCCAGGGGTGAATGTTGACCTGTTGCCGGCTTCACCGTGCCTCAAGCGATGAGGGGAGGGGGATGCCGGAACGAGCCGGCATTACGGAAGCGAGCGTTACGCGTTCGCCGCGCGCGTCAGGTTCAGGAACACGTCCTCCAGGTCTGCCTCGCGGGTCGAGACGTCGACGATGCCATAGCCGTCGGCCTGGACGGCGGCGAGGACTTCGCCGGCATTGACCTTGTTCTTGGCGTAGGTGATCGCGAGCACGCGATCGCCCACGCGCTCGATCTTCTCGAAGCAGCGCGCGGCGGGCGCGGCGGCGATGTCGCGATCGACCGTCACCTCGACCAGTTTCTCCTGCGCCATGCCGACCAGCGTGCGCGTCGGTTCGTTGGCGATCAGCCTGCCGTGGTTGATGATCGCGATTCTATCGCACAATTCCTCGGCTTCCTCGAGATAATGCGTCGTCAGCACCACGGTGACGCCCGCGTCGTTGAGCCCGCGCACATAGGTCCAGAGTTGCTGGCGCAGCTCGATATCGACGCCCGCGGTGGGCTCGTCGAGCACGAGCACGGGCGGCGAATGCACCATCGCCTTGGCCACCATCAGCCGCCGTTTCATGCCGCCGGACAAGGTGCGGGCGTAGGCACTGGCCTTGTCCTCCAGATGCACTGCGCGCAGCAATTCCATCGAGCGGCGCCGGTTCTTCGGGACGCCATAGAGGCCCGCCTGGATCTCGAGCGTCTCGAACGGCGTGAAGAACGGATCGAACAGGATTTCCTGGTTGACGATGCCGATCGAGGCCTTGGAATTGCGCGGATTCCTGTCGATGTCGAAGCCCCAGATCGACGCCCGCCCGCTGGTCTTGTTGACCAGCCCGGCGAGGATGTTGATCAGCGTCGACTTGCCCGCGCCGTTGGGGCCGAGCAGCCCGAAGATCGATCCGCGCGGCACGTCGAACGACACATTGTCGAGCGCCTGCTTGCCGCCTTCGTAGGTTTTGCAGAGCTGGTCGATGGCGATCGCGGCGTCGGTCATGGGGCGCATCTAGGATGGTCTGGTTGTTACGCCAACCCTCGTCGTCACCCCAGCGAAAGCTGGGGTCTCTTGCCTCGCGAGATGCCAGCTTCCGCTGGCATGACGGGATGTCGGTTGACGATTGCCCGCCGCACCGCGCCTTGCTATCGGCGCATCCATGATCCCGCCGCCCGAAACGATCCGAGTCACCCACCGCCGCATCGCCTGCGACGGCAGCGGCGATGGCATTCCCGGCGCGCTCGGCCACCCGCGCGTGTTCCTCGAAATCGACGAGCACGGCTATGTCGATTGCGGCTATTGCGACCGCCGCTTCATTCTCGCCGGCGGCCCGGCCGACGGCGTCGATCAGGCTGCGCTCCCCGATATCGCCGCGGGCGCGAGTCCGTCTGGCGACGCCAGCTAGGCGCCCTATATCGCGGGCATGAGCATTCCCGCCGATCCGCGCAGCTTCCTCTACGGCCAGGGGCTCGACCCCGACGCCGCGGTCCGCCTCACCACACAGGCGCTCGCGCGCGCCGACGATGGCGAACTCTATCTGCAATATCGCAAGAGCGAAGCGTTCGGCTTCGACGACGGCCGGCTCAAGACCGCGAGCTACGACACCAATTCGGGCTTCGGCCTGCGTGCGGTCTCGGGCGAGACCACCGCATTCGCGCATGCCAACGAACTGTCGGCGGCGGCGATCGGCCGCGCCGCCGAGACGATGGCGCTGATCGATCCCTCCGCGCGCGCCAGGGGCAGCGCGCCGCAGCGCACCAACCGCCACCTCTATACCGACGCCGATCCGATCGACCTCGTCCCCTTCGCCGACAAGGTGAACCTCTGCCAGACGATCGACGCCGCCGCGCGCGCCCGCGATCCGCGCGTCGCGCAGGTGTCGGTCGGGCTGCAGGGCTCGTGGAGCGTGATCGAGATCGTCCGCGCCGACGGTTTCGTCGCGACCGACATTCGGCCGCTGGTGCGCTTGAACGTCGCGATCACCGTCGAGGCGAACGGGCGGCGCGAGACCGGCAGCTTCGGCATCGGCGGGCGCTACCTCTACGATCGCCTGACGGGCGAGGACGTGTGGAACCGCGCGATCGACGAAGCGCTTGCCCAGGCGCTGGTCAACCTCGAGTCGATCGATGCGCCGGCGGGCGAGATGACGGTGCTGCTCGGCCCCGGCTGGCCCGGGGTGTTGCTCCACGAAGCGGTCGGTCACGGGCTCGAAGGCGATTTCAACCGCAAGGGCACCAGCGCCTTTTCGGGCCGGATCGGCGAACGCGTCGCGGCGGCGGGCGTGACGGTGGTCGACGACGGCTCGATCCTCGATCGCCGCGGCAGCCTGACGATCGACGACGAGGGCACGCCGACGCAGGAGAATGTGCTGATCGAGGACGGCATCCTGAAGGGCTATATGCAGGATCGCCTCAACGCGCGGCTGATGGGGGTGGCGCCCACCGGCAACGGGCGGCGCGAATCGTTCGAGCACGCGCCGATGCCGCGCATGACCAACACCTTCATGCGCAATGGCGAGGATGACCCCGCCGAGTTGATGGGGCGCGTGAAGAAGGGCATCTACGCCAAGTCGTTCGGCGGCGGGCAGGTCGACATCGTCTCGGGCAAGTTCGTCTTTTCCTGCACCGAGGCGTATCGGATCGAAGAGGGCAAGCTCGGTGCGCCGATCAAGGGCGCGACCCTGATCGGCGACGGGCCCACGGTGCTGACGAAGGTGACGGGCATCGGCAACGATTTCGCGCTCGACGAAGGGATCGGCATGTGCGGCAAGGGCGGGCAGGGCGTGCCGGCCGGGGTCGGCCAGCCGACCTTGCTCGTCGAGGGGCTGACGGTCGGCGGCACGGCGGTGTGAGGCCGCCGCCGCCCGTCCGAATCGCGAATTGACAGCGGCAAGGCCGCACCCCATCATCGTGCGATGACCTTGTCGACCGCCTTTGCACGCTATCGGCACCATTCCGGGCAGCTCGCCGCGCGCGCCTAGCCCGGACTTCTTCCATTTCACGATCGAAGTCCGGGCCGCCGACCGCCGCAATCGTGCGCGCGTCGGCGGCGCGCCTCTTTTCAGGACCGCTGACATGAACGCCAATGCCATCGAGCGCCCGCCGCTCCACCTGATCGACGACGAGGCCGACGCGCTGTCGAGCCTCGCGCTGCGCGTCGAGCACAGCCAGCCCGACGTCGCCGCGCTGCTGTTCGCCGAGATCGACCGTGCGGAGATTCACACCGCCGACACGCTGCCGGCGAACACGATCGCGATGAATGCCCGCGTCACCTTCGTCGACGAAGGCAGCGGCAGCCGGCGCGAAGTGCAACTCGTCTATCCGCAGGACGCCGATATCGCGAACGGCCGCGTTTCGATCCTGACGCCGGTGGGCGCGGGGCTGATCGGCCTTTCGGAAGGCCAGTCGATCACCTGGCCCGATCGCGACGGCAACCCGCGGCGCCTCAGGATCGAGAAGGTACGCGCGCCGGCCGAAGAAGAAGGCTGACGGGCCGCGAGCGTCGGATTATTCCGACGCGGGCTGCGGCTCGCGCCAGAACTCGACGTGGAAGCGCACCGCCCCCAGCGGCTCGACATGGTGGAGGATCGTCGGCTCGACGATCCCCGGCCGCGTATCGCGCGTCAGGATCAGGTCGAGCGGCGCGCGGCGCGGGTCGGTGACGCGATAGCGCAGCCGCCCTTCGATAACGTGGATCAGTCCCCAGCTTCCGGCCTTGGTATTGTGCTCGCCGAGCAAGGCCGCCGGCACGGTCGTTTCGGTGAAATCGGCGGTGCGGCGGTAGGATTCGAGGCCTTCGGGCAATTGCTCCGGGTTGGCGGCGAGCCCGTGCCGCGTGGCGTCGGTCACGCTCTGATCGTATCCGCTCTTCGAGCTGAAGAAGGCGGCGGCGAATAGCCCCGCGCCGAGCAGCACCGAGACGAACACGCCGAACGTCGTCGCCACCACGAGATGGACGGTGAGCGGGCCGAAAAGCGAGAGATACCAGAGCGCGCCCGCGACCATCAGCACGCCGATCAGCGCGATCCAGCGCATCATCCGCCCGAACTCGGCGCGCGCCTGCGCCTTGGAGCTGGCGCGCGCGCCGGGATCGGCCGGGATCGGCGCGGCCATCGTCATGCCGCCATGCGGATGTCGTCCGCATGGTCCGGGTAGGGTGCGTGCGGGTGCGCGACGGCGAGGCCCGCAAGCTCGCTCGCGAAGCCGTGGTTGACGTCGCGATGGTGCGCCTCGTCGGCGCGCACCACCAGCACCACGTCGCGCAGCGTCGCGTCGTCGGGCAGCTTCCAATAATGCTTGGCGATGGCGGGCGCGGGCCCGTTCGGACTGCGGCCTTCGTCGATTTCCTTGAGGTAGTGCGTGTAGCTGATAACCGCCTCCTCCTCGAAATAGCCGACGACGCGGTGCGCGGTCTTCGCGCTCACCAGATATAGGGCGAAGAAGGCGAGATAAAACACCCACTGCACGCCCAGGATCACCAGCCGCTCGAACAAGGTCGGCTTGGCGACCTCGATGAAAGTCATCAGGTGCATCCGCTCGTTCTCGGCCTCTTCCATCAGCGTGCGGATCCAGCCCTTGTCGTCGCACATGCGGCGCAGGCACTTCAGGTGATTGATCGTCGCGCCGACCATGCCGGGCACCGCCGCCACCGTCTCGAGCACGATCGCGCGGTGGCCGTAGCGCTTGGCGAAGAAGGTGTCGGCGCAGAAGCGCAACATCTTGGTGAAGCCGAACGCGATGCGATCGGAAAAGTCGACCGGCTTGTGATGCACGCCGAGATCGACGAACGGTGCGGTCTGCATTGGGGGTCTCCGTGGAGGAAATCAGGCCGCGGCGCGGCCCGACGGATGCGGATCGAGCTTGAAGAACATGCCGAGCTGGAGGCTTTCGGAAATCCGCGCCGCCTTGACCTGGAGCGCGGCGGCGGCCTCGGCGGGCAGCAGCGCGTCGGTCGTCTCGGCCCACAGCGCCAGCCAGCGATCGAACAGGGCGGGCGTGATGCGTGCCTTGTGCTTCAGGTGCATCATCATCGGATTGCCCTTGTAGCGCCCCGAGGTGAGCATCACCGACGACCAGAAATCGACCATCTTGCCGAGGTGGTGCGGCCAATCCGAGATGGCATGGTCGAAGACCGGCCCCAGTTCGGCATCGTCGCGAACCTTGCCGTAGAAGGTGTGGACCACGTCCGATAGGGTCGCATCGTCGATCCCTTCGGGGACATCGCCGATCATGTTCACGACTCGCCTCCAATCATGTATCTGGCGTGCATGTATCGTCGCGATTTGAAATATGCAATAAAAATGCATATTAGAATTGGACAAAACGTCCAAGGAAGCCGATGCGCCTGACGCGCTATACCGATTATGCGATGCGGGTGCTGCTCTATCTCGGCACGCGTCCCGACCAATTGTGCTCGGTCGCGGAGATCGCGCGCGCCTACGGCGTATCGCAGAACCATTTGATGAAGGTGGTCAACGATCTGGTGCGCCAGGGCCATGTCGCCAGCGTGCGCGGCCGGTTCGGCGGGGTGCGGCTGGGCCGCCCGGCGGACGAGATCAACGTCGGCGCGGTGGTGCGGCATACCGAGGAAGGCTTCACGCTAACCGATTGCGACACCTGCGTGATCGCGCCCGCCTGCGGGCTGACGGGGGCGCTGCGCGAGGCGCTGGCGGCGTTCATGGCGGTGCTCGACGGCTATACGCTCGAGGATCTGCTCGCCAAACGGCTGGACATCGGCGCGCTGTTCGCCGAACGCGAACCGGCCTGATCCCTTTCCTGCGCGGATTCGCCATGACCGACACGCCCAAGCCCGCCCCCGAGACGATCGCCGCCGCCCACGGCGTCGCGCGCGACACGGCGTTCGGGGCGGTGGCGCCGCCGCTCTATCTTTCCACTACCTACGCCTTCGAAGGCTATGAGCGCGCCGGGCGCTACGATTACGGCCGCTCGGGCAACCCCAATCGCGACACGCTGGGCGAGGCGCTGGCGGCGCTCGAAGGCGGCGCGGGCGCGGTCGTGACGTCGAGCGGGATGGCGGCGATCGACCTGCTGCTCGGCCTTCATGGCCCCGACGACCTGATCGTCGCACCGCACGATTGCTATGGCGGCACCTATCGCCTGCTCGCCGCGCGGGCGGCCAAGCGCCAGTTCCGGCTGACCTTCGTCGATCAGTCGGACGAGGCGGCGCTCGCGGCCGTGCTTGGTGACAAGCCCGCGCTGGTGCTGATCGAAAGTCCCAGCAACCCGCTGATGCGCGTGGTCGACATCCGCGCGATCGCCGATGCGGCGCACGCCGCGGGCGCACGCGTCGCGGTGGACAACACCTTCCTCTCGCCCGCCGCGCAGCAGCCGCTGTCGCTCGGCGCGGACTATGTGCTCCATTCGACCACCAAGTTTTTGAACGGCCATTCGGACGTGATCGGCGGCGCGGTGATCGCGGCCGATCCGGGCGAAGTCGAGCGGCTGCGCCACTGGGCCAATGTCGTCGGCGTCGCCGGTGCGCCGTTCGATTCGTGGCTGACGCTGCGTGGCCTGCGCACGCTGTTCGCGCGGATGGAGCGGCAGCAGCGCAACGCGCAGATCGTCGCCGAATGGCTCGCCGCGCGGCCCGAGGTTTCGGCGGTTCATTATCCAGGCCTCGCGACGCATCCGGGCCACGCCATCGCGCGTGCGCAGCAGACCGGCTTCGGCGCGATGCTGAGCTTCGATCTCGCGGGTGGCGCGGCCGCGGCGAAGCGGCTCGCCGAAGCGATCGGCACCTTCACGCTCGCCGAATCGCTCGGCGGCGTCGAAAGCCTGATCGCGCACCCCGCGACGATGACGCACGCCGACATGGGCGACGAGGCGCGCCGCGTCGCCGGGATCGGTGACGGGCTGCTGCGACTCTCGATCGGGCTCGAACATCCCGACGATCTGATTGCGGGGCTCGATCAGGGATTCGCTGCATTGAGGTGATCGGGACATGGCCGAGTTCTTCGCATCGCTGACCGACGCGCACCGTGATTTCATCGCGCGCCAGCCGATGTTCTTCGTCGCTACCGCGGCAGCGGAGGGACGGATCAACATGAGCCCCAAGGGAGCGGACACGTTCCGCGTGCTTGATCCGGCCGCGGTCGCCTATCTCGATCTGGGCGGATCGGGCAACGAGACGCAGGCGCACCTCGCCGTCGACGGCCGCATCACCATCATGTTCTGCGCGTTCGATAATCCCGCGGTGATCCTGCGGCTCTACGGGCGCGGCATATCGACGTTGCCGCAGGATGCCGGTTTCGCGGCGCTCGCGGCGCATTTCCCGCGCCTGCCGGGCGTGCGCCAGGTTTTCTCGATCGCGATCGACAGCGTGATGACGAGCTGCGGCTGGGGCGTGCCGCGGATGACGCTCGACAAGGAGCGCGAGACGCTCGTCAAATATCACGCCCAACAGGATCCGGCGGCCCGGCTCGCCAAGATCGCCGATCGTACCGAGAGCATCGACGGCTTGCCGTTGCGCGTGCAGGATTCGATTCCCGCCTGGGATCCGCTCGACTGATGGCGCTCGTCGAACTCCTGCGCACCGATCGCAACGAGGCGATCATCATCGTCGGCCGGCTCGAGGCCGAAGGCATCCCGGCGGTCGCGTTCGATGCCGATGCCAGCATCGCCGGCGGCAGCTGGCTGCTCGTGCCGTCGCGCGTGATGGTCGACGAGGACGATCTCGCCGCCGCCGAAGCCGTGCTCGCGGAGCCGCCTGCTGCCTGATTTTTAGGCACGCCTTCGCGCCTGCACAAAAATCCGCCCGCTGACGACATATCATGTCGGGCGAGCGCGCACGTCTTCGCGCGAATCCGATTCTGGCACGCAGTTTGCGGTGCTTTCTTGCGCAATAGCGGAAGGGCACGCGCATGAAGCTGATTACCGCCATCATCAAGCCGTTCAAGCTCGACGACGTTCGCGAGGCGCTCACCGATCTGGGCGTCGCGGGGATGACCGTCACCGAGGTCAAGGGCTTCGGCCGGCAGAAGGGCCAGACCGAAATCTACCGCGGCGCCGAATACACCACCAACATGGTGCCCAAGATCAAGATCGAGATCGTCTGCACCGGTGCGCTCGCGGATCGCGTGGTCGAGGCGATCCAGGCCGCCGCGGCGACCGGGGCGATCGGCGACGGCAAGATCTTCGTCCTCGATGTCGGCCGCGCGGTGCGCATCCGTACCGGCGAAACCGATGACAACGCGCTCTAGACACAAGGGGGAAGCAATGACGCATGGCGTGAAACATCTCGGGCTGGCAGGCTTCGGCGCCGCCCTCTTCGCGAGCCTGCCCGCCTGGGCGCAGGACGCGGCGTTGCAGGCGCCCGCCGCGGCCGCTTCGGCGCCGAGCGTGAACAAGGGCGACACCGCCTGGATGATGACGTCGACCGTCCTCGTCCTGATGATGATCCTGCCGGGGCTCG
This sequence comes from Sphingomonas sp., assembly GCA_035538935.1. Lineage (GTDB taxonomy): Bacteria > Pseudomonadota > Alphaproteobacteria > Sphingomonadales > Sphingomonadaceae > Sphingomonas. The sequence continues at coordinate 180,302 of DATLJH010000022.1, read as the reverse complement.
CTCTGTTCTACGGCGGCCTCACGCGGACCAAGAACATGCTAGCGACGATGACGCAGGTCGGGGCGGCGGCGTGCCTCGCGATGCTGATCTGGGTGATGTGGGGCTATACCGCGGCGTTCGGCGACGGCGGCAACGCCTTCATCGCGGGCTTCGGCAAGGCGTTCCTCGCTGGCGTCACGCCGGCATCGACCGCGGCCACCTTCACCGACGGCGTCGCGATCCCCGAATATGTCTTCATCGCCTTCCAGATGACCTTCGCCGCGATTACCGTCGCGCTGGTGCTGGGCGGCGTGGTCGAGCGGATGAAGTTCGCCGCGGTCATGGTGTTCGCGGCCGTGTGGCTGACCATCGTCTATTTCCCGATCGCGCACATGGTGTGGGCGTCGAACGGCCTGTTCTTCGAAAAGGGCGCGCTCGATTTCGCGGGCGGCACCGTGGTGCACATCAATGCCGGCGTTTCGGCGCTGGTCGCAGCGATCATGCTGGGCAAGCGCATCGGCTATCCGACCGAGTACATGGCGCCGCACTCGCTGACGATGACGGGGATCGGCACGGGCCTGCTCTGGGTCGGCTGGTTCGGGTTCAACGCGGGTAGCGCGCTCGAGGCCAACGGTTCGGCGGGGCTGGCGATGATCAACACCTTCGTCGCCACCGCCTCGGCCGGGCTGTTCTGGATGCTCGCCGAGCGCGTCAACGGCCACAAGGGATCGGCGCTGGGCTTTTGCTCGGGCATCGTCGCTGGCCTCGTCGCGGTGACGCCGGCGGCCGGCAACGCGGGGCCGTTCGGCGCGATCGTGCTCGGCGCCGTGGCGAGCGTGCTCTGCTATTACGCCGTCTCCGTCCTCAAGCCCCGGCTCGGCTATGACGATTCGCTCGACGCGTTCGGCATCCACGGCATCGGCGGCATGATCGGCGCGATCGGCACCGGCATCGTCTACGCGCCGGTCTTCGGCGGCCCGGGCGACGGCTCGGTGGGGATCGGCGCGCAGGTCTGGATCCAGGTCCAGGCGGTCGTCACCACCATCGTCTGGGCATCGATCGGCACGGTCATCGCGATCACTGTGGCGAAACTTGTCACGGGCCTCAGGGTCTCTCCCGACGTCGAGCGCGAAGGCCTCGACCTCGGCGAGCACGGCGAGCGCGCCTACAATTATTGACGAGGTTCCTCCTGCGGACCACCTGGCCGGTGCGGCGACGCACCGGCCGTTCTTTATTCGGCCGGGGTATCCGCCTGCCGGTCGCGCCATTTCTTGGCGGCCAATGTCGCGCCGAGGATGAACCCGCCGGGCGCGAGCAGGATCACGGCGGCGAGGCCGAGGCGGTTCCAGGTCTTGCGGTCCATGCCTGCCCATCTAGTGGGCGAAGCTGAACACGCAATTGCTCAGGGCTGTTTGTGTTGCCGCACCGGCCCACTCCCCCACCCGACCACCCACCCATAGAATACCCTGTTGGGCGGTCGGGTGGGGGAGTGGGCCGGTGCCGACTACGCTCTCAAACCAAATCCGCCCGCACGAAATCGGCGCAGCGCTCGCCGATCATGATCGTGGGCGCGTTGGTGTTGCCCGAGACGAGCCGCGGCATCACCGAGGCGTCGGCGACGTAGAGCCCGTCTATCCCGCGTACGCGCAGGTGCGGGTCGCAGACCGCGTCCTGGTCCGACCCCATCCGGCAGGTGCCGACCGGATGATAGACGGTGTCGGCGCGCCGGCGGATCAGGTGCTCCAGCGCGGCGTCGTCGGCAAGATCGACCGGATAGCGGTCCTTGCCCTTGTGATCCGCCAGCGGGGGCGTGTCGAGGATGCGATACATCGCGCGCACGCCCGCCTTGAGCACGGCCATGTCGCGATCGTCGGTGAGGAAGGCGGGGTCGATCAGCGGTGCCGCGTGCGGATCGGCCGAGGCGAGGGTGACGCTCCCCGCGCTTTCGGGCCGCAACACGCAAACATGGCAGCTATAGCCGTGCACCTTGACCGGCACGCGGCCGTGATCCTCGAGCGGCGCGATGACGAAATGGAACTGGACGTCGGGCGCGGGGGCATCGGGCGTCACCGTCAGGAACCCGCCCGCTTCGGCATAGGGCGTCGTCATCAGCCCCGAGCGCGACCATTTCCAGCGCGCGATCGCCTTGAGCATCGCGAGGCTGCCCTTGAGCGAGCGGCCCATGAACGCGGTGCCCGGCGTCTCGAAGCTCGCGACATAGTCGACATGATCCTGCAAATTCTGCCCCACGGCCGGCCGCGCGAGGTGGACGGGGATGCCGTGTTCGGCGAGATGTTCCGGCGCGCCGATCCCCGACAGCATCAGCAATTGCGGCGTGCCGAACACCCCGCCCGCGAGCACCACGGCACGCCGCGCGCGGATCGTGCGCCGCTCGCCGCCGCGCTCGTAGGCGACGCCGACGGCGCGGCCTTCCTCGAACAGGATGCGCCCGGCGAGCACGTCGGTGAGCGTCGCGAGGTTCGGCCGGTCGCCCAGATAGGCGCGCGCCGCCGTCCAGCGTTCGCCGCCCTTCTGCGTCACCTGATAGAGCCCGACGCCCTCCTGCGACGCACCGTTGAAATCCGCGTTGAGCGGAATCTGCAATCGCCGCGCGGCCTCCAGAAAATCGCGGCTGCCGGGATGCGCCCAGTCCTGATTGCTCACCCAGAGCGGCCCGCCGGCACCGTGATACGCATCGGCACCGTTGACGTTGTGCTCGGCGCGTTTGAACACCGGAAGCACCGCGTCCCAGCCCCAACCGGTCGCGCCGAGGCGGTCCCAATTGTCGTAATCCCAGGGATTGCCGCGGATGTAGAGCATCGCGTTGATCGCGCTCGATCCGCCCATCCCCTTGCCGCGCGGTTGATAGCCCCGACGCCCGTTGAGGCCCTGTTGCGGCACCGTCTCGAACTGCCAGTTGGTCGCGGGCGTCTGGAACGCCATGAATCCGGGGCACAGCGTGCGCATCCCCGTGTTCGCGCCGCCCGCCTCGAGCACCGCGACCGTGTATGTCCCGTCCTCGCTCAGGCGGCCCGCGGCGGCGCTGCCTCCCGATCCGCCCCCGACGACGACGATGTCGGCTTCGTCCACTCGGCCCCTCCTTGCTCAAGTCGCGATCTAATTATTCGCCCTCACCCTTCCGGCGCTCCGCGCCTCCCTCCCTCTCCCAATGGGAGAGGGAAGGGGCCCGCTCGGCGCAGCCGAGTGGGAAGGGTGAGGGTGCGCCGGTTCGGTATCCAACCTCGCCTGCCGTTCGTTCCAGCGCGCGCGGATCGTCGCGCTCGTCTCGCGGCTGCCGTCATGGCTCCAGCCGGGCTCGCGGATCATGTAGTTGAGCTTGTTGGCGAGCCCCGGCGCAGCCCACACGTCCTTCGCGATCCCCACCCATTCGTGGACCGCCGCCCACAGCAGGTTGAAGCTGCCGAGGTTCTTGACGATGCCGTAGCGCGGCTTGTCGTCGTCGCGCTCGGGCTCGAAGGTGCCGAACGCCTTGTCCCAGACGATGAAGACGCCCGCGTAATTCTTGTCGAGATAGCGTGCGTTGGTCGCGTGGTGAACGCGGTGGTGCGAGGGTGTGTTCATCACCGCCTCGAACCAGCGGGGCATCCGTCCGATCACCTCGGTGTGGATCCAGAACTGGTAGATCAGGTTGAGCCCCGCGACGAAGAAGATCATCGCGGGCGGAAAGCCGATCAGGAACAAAGGCAGGCGGAAGGCGAAGGACAGGCTGAAGAAGCCGGTCCAGGTCTGCCGGAGCGCGGTCGAGAGATTGTAATGCTGCGAGCTGTGATGGATGACGTGGCTCGCCCAGAACCAGCGCACGCGGTGCGCCGAGCGGTGGAAGACGTAATAGGCGAAATCGTCGAGCACGAACGCGACGACGAACCAATACCAGGCATAGCCGATGTCGAAGAGCCGGAACTGCCACACCCAGCTTGCCGCCGCGAACACCAGCCCACCCGACAGCAGCCCCGCGATCGTGCTGCCCAGCCCGAGCGCGAGCGAGGTCAGCGTGTCCTTCGGCTCGTAACGGCGCTTGTCCTTCGCCCAGGCGACCAGCATCTCGGCAAGCACGAGTAGGACGAAGCCGGGAATCGCGAGATCGACGGGATCGGGCAGCGCCATGCCCGCTTGCTTACACCGATGTCAGCGAGCGCGCCATACGCCGGACGTCGAGCACGTCCACGCCCTTGAGGACGATCACCCCGAAGCGGCGGTCGCCTGTCTCCACCTCGATTCCTTCATAGGTCGATCGCACCGCCGACCATTTGACCTCGCGCACCGCTAGGTTGGCGCCGTGGCTCTTGACCACCGCGACCCGGCCCTCGGCCCCTGCGACGATCGCCGCGCGGTCGTCTTCGGAAACGATCGCGCCCTCGGCCCTGAACCCCGCCAATGCGTCCTCGGCCGCAGTCGCCGCGGCGCCCGCATCCTCGACCTTGCCGTCGCCGCCGAGCTTCAACAGCCGGGCGATCCCCGCCAATCCCAATACCGCCACCAATGATCCTACCAGAAAGAGCCAGTTCATGCGCCCGCCGACAACGCATCGAGCAGCGGCCGGATGCCCGACAGGTCGTAGCCCGCGGCCCGGGCCTTGGCGGTGATCTCCTCCGGGTCAGCGCCCGCCTTGGCCTCGGCCAGCGCCCAGAGGTTGCACGAACGCGTGCCCGAGCGGCAGAAGGCGAGCACCGGGCCCTCGGCCTCGTCGAGCGCGGCGCGCATCGCATCGATCTGCGCGTGGGAGAAGCCCTGCGCCACGGGAATCGCGGTATAGGCGAGGCCCAGCGTCTCGGCGGCCTGCGCCACCGCGTCGCTGTCGGGCTGGCCGGCTTCCTCGCCGTCGGGGCGGTTGTTGATGACGGCGACGAAGCCCCGTGCCGCGAGATCGGTCACATCCGCCGGGTCGATCTGGGGTGAGACGGAGATATGGTCGTCGATTCGGCGAATCTGCATTCGGGTTCTTTCTCAATCCCTCCCCGGCGAAGGCCGGGCCCCAGTTGCGAGCGGTTCGATGCTGGACCCCGGCCTGCGCCGGGGAAGTGTGAAAGGGTTAGCTCAACGCGCCTCGCGAATCACTGCCAGAAAAGCGTCGCCATAGGCGTCCAGTTTCTTCGCGCCAACGCCCGAAATGTTACTGAGCTGCGCGAGGCTCGCAGGGCGGAGCGCGGCCATCTCGCGCAGCACCGAATCGGCGAAGATGATGTAGGGCGGCACCTGCGCTTCGGCCGCCAGCTCGCGGCGCCTGGCGCGCAGCGCCTCGAACAGCGGATCGCCGACGGGGTTGGGGGAGGAATCGCGGCGGCGGCGGCGCTCGCGCTTGGGCGGGAGCACCAGCGCCAGCTCCTCGCCCCCCTTGAGCAGTCCGCGCGCGCCGGGGCCGAATTCGAGGCCCCCGTGCGCGTTGGTGCGCAAGGCATCGCGCAGCAGCAGCGCGCGCGCGACCGGCTTGAGCAAAGCCGCCTCCTCGCCGTCGACGATGCCCCAGACCGACAGGTTCTCGTGCCCGTTCATCAGGCTGCGCTCGCTCGATCGGCCGGTGAGCACCTCCTCGATATAGCCGACGCCGAACATCTGCCCGGTGCGGAACACCGCGGAGAGGAACTTGCGCGCGGTCTCGGTGGCGTCGATCGCGGCGGGCGGGGTGAGGCAATTGTCGCAATTGCCGCAGGTGGCGGGCGGGTCCTCGCCGAAATGCCTGAGCAGGATCGCGCGGCGGCACCCGGCGGTCTCGACGAGCGCGCCGAGCGCGGTCATCCGCGCGCGCTCGCCCGCCTGGCGTTCGGGTTCGACCTCGCCGATGCGCAGGCGGGCCTTGGCGAAATCCTCCGCGCCCCAGAACAGATGCGCCACCGCCGGATCGCCGTCGCGGCCGGCGCGGCCGGTCTCCTGATAATAGGCCTCGATCGATTTGGGCAGCGCGGCGTGCGCGACGAAGCGGACGTCGGGCTTGTCGATCCCCATGCCGAACGCGATCGTGGCGCAGATCACCATGTCTTCCGACGCGACGAAATCGGCCTGGTTCCTCGCGCGCACCGCCGGATCGAGCCCGGCATGATAGGCGCGCGTCGGCCGGCCGGTCCGGCTGAGCGCTTCGGCGAGCTTCTCGGTCGCCGCGCGGGTGGGGGCGTAGACGATGCCGGGGCCGGGCGTCTCGCGGATCAGGTCGGCGATCTGCTGCGTCGTGCCCGCCTTGGGGCTGATCGCATAGCGGATGTTGGGCCGGTCGAACCCGGCGACGATCAGGCCGTCGTGCGGGATGCCGAGCTGGTCGAGAATGTCGGCGCGGGTGTGCGCGTCGGCGGTCGCGGTGAGCGCCAGACGCGGAACGTCGGGAAAGGAATCGAGCAGCGGCCGCAGCAGGCGATAATCGGGGCGGAAATCGTGTCCCCATTCGCTGACGCAATGCGCTTCGTCGATCGCGAACAGGCTCAGCTTCGTCCGCGCCAGCAACTCGCGAAAATGGCCGGACGAGGCACGTTCGGGTGCGACGTAGAGCAGGTCCAGCTCGCCGCGCGCCAGCCGCTCGCGCGTCTCGGCGCGATTGTCGTCGACGCTCGTCAGCGTCGCCGCGCGAATGCCCACCGCTTGCGCCGCGCGGAGCTGATCGTGCATCAGCGCGATCAACGGGCTGACAACCACGCACGTCCCCTCCAGCATCACCGCGGGAAGCTGGTAGCACAGCGATTTGCCCGCCCCGGTCGGCATCACCGCCAGCGTGCGCTCGCCGGCGAGCACGCGCGTCACCACGTCGCGCTGGACGCCGCGAAAATCCGAAAAGCCGAAGACCGAATGGAGAATGTCGCGCGGATCGTGCATCAGCCTGCTATTGCGCCGCCCCGTACGTCGGACGCAACCCATGGCGACGAAAGGACATCGAATGGCCAACGATATCGTGCGCGACAATCGCGCCGAGCAGGAATTCGAGCTCGACGTGGACGGCCACCGCGCCATCGCGGCCTATCAACGCGAGGGCGATCGGATCGTCTTCACGCATACGCTGGTGCCCAAGGCGATCGAGGGGCGTGGCGTCGGCAGCAAGCTGATCCGCGCCGCGCTCGATTCGGCGCGCGACCAGGGGCTGAAGGTCGTGCCCCAATGCCCGTTCGTCGCGGCGTATATCGAGCGGCATCCGGAATATCGCGACCTGCTGCGCTGACACGAAAAAGGGCCGGGCATTCGGCCCGACCCTTTTCCCGCGTGCATCCACGATGGTCCGCGTCAGTCGCTGGTCGATACGTCGCGATCGATTACCGGCTTTTCGCCGCGTTCCTTGTAGATCGTCATCGAACGCGAGCGGACCTCGCCGTCGCGGCGGACGTGCGTGTTGGTCATCGAGCGCGCCCGCTCGTCGTCGTCGCGCGCGGTGGCGACGGTGCGGGCGTGCGCGTTGTTCTCGTTGAATTGTGCGCGCGAATCGGTGCTCGCGGTGCCGCCGTCCGCGGCCTCCGCGGTGCCGCCGCCCGATACCTGGAGGCTATCGGCGTCGGTGGTGCCCGAGCCGTAGCTGGACGCGGAGACGTCGCCGGTCGTCGGCGAGCTCGACGACGAACTCGCGCTGTTCTGATCGTCGGGCGTCGTCTGGTCGGGTGTCGTTTGCGCCTGCGCCGCCAGCGGCAGCATCAGCGTCGTGGCGGCGGTGATGAGAAGCATCTTCATTGCTCGTTCCTTTGCTGAGGCGCACGCTCGTCGATGGTGATCGTGCAGCCGTCCGGGCCGCGTTCCATCGTGACACGGCGCCCGTCGACGCTCGACGAGGCATGCGCATGCCCGCCGCCGCTATGCGACGAGGCCGACACCGAACTGTGCGCCCGGCCGGCGCCCTCGCTGTGCGCCGATGCCGCTGCCGCATTTTCCGCCGTATCGGCATCGACCATGCGATCGGTCACGCTGCCGTCTGCGGCATAATGGATCTCGCGGCATTGCTGCGGCGCCGAAGCGACCGCGAGCGTGATGAACAGGGGAAGGATCATGATTTGGCGGCGAGGCGGATCGCTCCGCCTCGCCCCTCGTCCTTATTGCTGGGTCGTGCTGTCGCTGGGCGTCGTCGAGCCCGCGGCCGCATCGCCATAGACCTCGGCGTCCGAGCCGTCGCTCGTCGTCGAGCCGTACGCGTCGACCGACGTCGCGGTCGACTGGTCGCCCGTGCCCGATGCGCTGCCGCCCGCGGTCACGGCGCCGGTCGCCCGATCCCGATCGGTGTAGACGCTGCCCGACCCGTAGGTGGAAGCCGAATTGGCGGCTGCATCGTCATCGCGGCGATCGCGACGATCTTCGCGGCGCTGCTCGTGCTGCTTTCGCATCTCCTGCGCCTTGCCCATTGTGCCGCCGGCTGCCGCCGAACCATCCGCGGTCGAAACCGCCTGGCCGCCGCCGGTCGTCTGTTGCGCGATTGCGCCCGTGCCGATCAGCCCTGCGGCCGCGACCGTCGCCATCATCGTACCGATACGCATAACCATTACTCCTTTACGCCTCACCTTCGCTGCGGTGAGGCGGCTAAAAGCGAACGACGCGGCAAATCGTTCTTCGGCTCGTCGGCGGATTCGGCTCGACAGGCCCTTTCTGTCGCGCTGATGAACGGGCGTGTCGGGTGCGGTTCAGGCGGCGATCACTCCGCCGCCAGCGCTTCCTCGGCGCGCTCTTGGGCCTGGCGGTTCCACATCTCGGCATAGAGGCCATTCTCGCGCAGCAGCGCCGCGTGGGTGCCGCGCTCGGCGACGCGCCCGGCCTCGAGCACCACGATCTCGTCGGCATGGACGATCGTCGACAGCCGGTGCGCGATCACGATCGTGGTGCGGCCCTGCTCGATGCGTTCGAGCGTCGCCTGGATCTCGGCTTCGGTGCGGCTGTCGAGCGCGCTCGTGGCTTCATCGAGGATCAGGATCGGCGGGTTTTTGACGAGTGTACGCGCGATCGCGACGCGCTGCTTCTCGCCGCCCGACAGCTTGAGGCCCCGCTCGCCGACGCGCGTCTCATAGCCTTCGGGCTGGCGCTCGATGAAGCCGGCGATCGCCGCCCCGCGTGCGGCGGCGACGATCTCGGCATCGGTCGCGCCTTCGCGGCCATAGGCGATGTTGTAGCCGATCGTGTCGTTGAACAGCACCGTGTCTTGCGGAACGATGCCCACTGCCGCGCGCAGGCTCGCCTGCGTCACCCGCGCGATGTCCTGCCCGTCGATCGTGATCCGCCCGCCCGTCAGGTCGTAGAAGCGGTACATCAGCCGGGCGAGCGTCGATTTGCCCGCGCCGGAAGGGCCGACCACCGCCACCGTGCGCCCGGCGGGAATGTCGATCGTGATGCCGTTCAGGATCGGGCGGCCGTCCTCATAGCCGAACCGCACGTTCTCGAACCGCACATGGCCCTTGGTCACGTGGAGCGGTGGCGCGCCGGGCGCATCGGTCACCTCGCTCGGCGTGTCGATCAGGTCGAACATCGCGGCCATGTCGATCACGCCCTGACGGATCGTGCGATAGACCATGCCCAGCAGGTCGAGCGGGCGGAAGAGTTGCGACAGCAACGTCGAGACGAACACCACGTCGCCTGCCGAAAAGCGCCCCTGACTCCAGCCCCAGGCGACGAACGCCATCCCGCCGCCGAGCATCGCGTTGGTGACCAGCGCTTGCCCGACGTTGAGCAAGGCGAGTGAGTTCTCGCTCTTCACCGCGGCTGCCGCATAGGCCTCGACCGCATGGTCGTAGCGCCGCGCCTCGCGCTCCTCGGCGCCGAAATATTTGACCGTCTCGAAATTGAGCAGCGAATCGACCGCGTGCGCCACCGCGCCGGTGTCGAGGTCGTTCATCCGCGCGCGCAGCGCATTGCGCCAGTCGGTGATCTTCTGCGTGAAGACGATGTAGATCGCGACCATCACCAAGGTCGAGGCGACCAGCCAGAGCCCGAAATTGACCCAGAAGATACCGAGCACCAGCGCCAGTTCGAACACCGTCGGCGCGATGTTGAACAGCATGAAATAGAGCATCGTGTCGATGCTCTTGGTGCCGCGTTCGACCACCTTGGTCACCGCGCCGGTGCGGCGTTCGAGATGGAAGCGCAACGAGAGCTGATGCAGGTGGCGGAAGACGTTGGCGGCGAGCCGCCGCGTCGCCTCCTGCCCGACGCGCTCGAAGGTGACGTTGCGCAGATTGTCGAACAGGGTGGTCGAGAAGCGCGACGCCGCATAGCCGATCACCAGCAGCACGACGATCGTCGCCAGCCCGCGATCCCCGCTCGCCATCCGGTCGACCGCATATTTGAGCGTATAGGCCGCGCCGAACACTTGGACGAGCTTCGAGGCGAGCACGAACAGCATCGCGCCGACGATGCGCAGCTTGAGCCGCGGCTCGTCTGCCGGCCACAGATACGGCAGGAAGCGCCGAAGCGTCGGCCAGAGCGGCTGGTCCGCGCGGGTGTGCGAGGTGGGATCGGGCGGCATGAGGATGCGATGTAGGGCGGCCGCATCGTTGTCGCCAGCGTATAGACCGTGCTCCCGCTTCTGCGGGCAAGCAGGATGCTACCGCGCCCGCACGTAGCTCCCCGGCGCATCCTCGATCGCCTTCGCCTTGCCCTTGCCGGGAACGCGCGCGCCGTTCACCGGCACCGTCTCGGGGTCGCGCTCCCTGAGCCACGCGATCCAGTCGGGCCACCAGCTCCCCTTGGTCTCGGTCGCGCCCGCGACGAAGTCCGCGAGCGTCTCGGTCTTCTTCTCGTTGGTCCAATATTGGTATTTCCCCGCGGCCGGCGGGTTGACCACGCCCGCGATATGCCCCGAGCCCGCGAGGACGAAGCGCATCGGGCCCTTGAAGTGATGCATGAGGTGCCAGACGCTCTCGGCGGGCGCGATATGATCCTCGCGGCCTGCCTGGACATAGGCCGGCGTCGTCACCTTGCCGAGGTCGAGCGGCGTGCCCGCGATCGCGAGCGCGCCGGGCTGCACCAACAGATTGTCGCGATAGAGATCGGTCAAATAGCTCAGGTGCCATTTCACCGGCAGGTTGGTGGTGTCGCCGTTCCAGTGGAGCAGGTCGAACGGCGCATAATCCTTGCCGAGCAGATAATTGTTGGTGACGTAGTTCCAGATCAGGTCGCGCCCGCGCAGCAGGTTGAAGGTCGCGGCCATGTAGCGCCCGTCGAGGAAACCCTCGGGCGACAGGCTCTCGATCAGCTTGAGCTGGTCGTCGTCGACGAACAATTTGAGCTCGCCCGCGCGCGCGAAATCGACCTGTGCGGTGAAGAAGGTCGCGCTCTTCACCTTCTCCGCCTCGCCGCGCGCCGCGAGCACCGCCAGCGTCGCCGCCAGCGTGGTGCCCGCGACGCAATAGCCGATCGCATGCACGCTTTCGACGTCCAGCAGATCGCGGATCGTGTCGATCGCGTCGATCTGCGCGGCGACGTAATCGTCCCACGTCACGTCCGCCATCGACGCATCGGCCGATTTCCACGAGACCATGAACACGCTCAGCCCCTGGTCCACCGCCCATTTGACGAAGCTCTTCTCGGGGCGAAGATCGAGGATGTAGAAGCGATTGATCCAGGGCGGGAAGATGACGAGCGGGGTGCGCGCCACCGCGTCGGTCGTCGGCGTATAAAGGATCAGCTCGTAGAGCGGGGTGCGGTGGACGACCTTGCCCGGCGTGGTCGCGATGTTGCCGCCGACCGCGAACGCACTCGAATCGGTGTGCGTCAGCTGGCCTTTGCCCAGATCGGCCAGCATGTTGGAGAGGCCCTTCAAGAGGTTCTCGCCGTGCGTCTCGATCGTCTTTTCGAGCACCTCTGGATTGGTGGCCGGGAAGTTGGTCGGGCTCATCGCGTCGACGAAGCTCTTCGCCGCGAAGCGCAGCTGCTCCTTGTGCTGCGGGTCGATGCCCTCGATCGCCTCGACGCCGCGCAGCAGATGATCGGAGATCAGGAAATAACTCTGCCGGATCCAGTCGAAGACCGGGTTTTCGCGCCATTGCGGCGCCTGGAAGCGGCGATCTTTGGCGTGCTCGGGTGCTTCCTCCCCGCCATCGAGCATGCCCGCGGGGTCGAGGAAACGCTGCCACAGCTTCATGCTGTCCGCCCAGAATTCCTGCGCGCGCGCCATCGTCGCCTTGTCGGTGAAGCCGGGGATGATGGGCAGCGCGGGCGTGTCCTCGATCGTCTGCAGTCCTGCCTCGAGCATCATCTGCTGCGCACGCCCCATCACCCAGGTCCAGTGCTGCATATCCTCGAGGTTCGGGATCGGCGGTGTATCGCTGTCGTCGGCCACCCTCATCTCCTCTGGCAAGCCTGCTTGCCTCTCCGTATATCCATCCGCTGGCGCAACGCGATCTCCGTGTGCGCCAACGGAGGAATGAATGTCCGAGGAGTTCTACCGCATCAAGCGGCTGCCGCCCTATGTCATCGCCGAAGTCAACGGCATGCGGGCAGCGGCGCGTGCGGCGGGCGAGGACATCATCGATCTCGGCATGGGCAATCCGGATCTGCCGCCGCCCGATCACGTCATCGAGAAATTGTGCGAAGTCGCCCGCAAGCCCGATGCGCACGGCTATTCGCAATCGAAGGGGATTCCGGGGCTGCGCCGGGCGCAGGCGGGCTATTACGCCCGCCGCTTCGGTGTCGAACTCGATCCCGAGACCGAGGTCGTCGTCACCATGGGCTCGAAGGAAGGGCTGGCGAGCCTCGCCACCGCGATCACCGCGCCGGGCGACGTCGTGCTCGCGCCCAATCCGAGCTATCCGATCCACACCTTCGGCTTCATCATCGCCGGCGCCACGATCCGCGCGGTGCCGACCACGCCCGACGACGATTATTTCGAAAGCCTCGAGCGCGCGATGAATTTCACGGTGCCGCGCCCGAGCGTGCTCGTGGTCAACTATCCGTCGAATCCGACGGCCGAGACGGTCGATCTCGCCTTCTACGAGCGGCTCGTCGCCTGGGCGCGCGAGAATCAGGTATGGATCCTCTCCGATCTCGCCTATTCGGAGCTCTATTATGACGGCAAGCCGACGCCTTCGATCCTCCAGGTGAAGGGCGCGAAGGACGTTGCGGTCGAGTTCACGTCGCTGAGCAAGACCTATTCGATGGCGGGCTGGCGGATGGGCTTCGCCGTCGGCAACAAGCGGCTCATCGCGGCGATGACGCGAGTGAAGTCGTATCTCGATTACGGCGCCTTCACGCCGATCCAGGCGGCGGCGTGCGCGGCGCTCAACGGCCCGCAGGACATCGTCGAGAAGAACCGCCAACTCTACCACAAGCGCCGTGATGTGCTGGTCGAAAGCTTCGGGCGTTCGGGCTGGGACATTCCGTCGCCGCCCGCCTCGATGTTCGCCTGGGCGCCGCTGCCGCCGGCGCTCGCGCATTTAGGCAGCCTTGAATTCTCCAAACAATTGCTCACTCACGCCAAGGTCGCGGTCGCGCCCGGTGTCGGTTATGGCGAGAAGGGTGAAGGCTATGTCAGGATTGCGATGGTCGAGAACGAGCAGCGGCTGCGCCAGGCAGCGCGCAACGTGAAGCGCTATCTTCAGAGCATGGGCGTCAATACGCCTTCGCAGCGGACCGGCTGACCATATGCTCTTGTTTCGGGGCGTCGAAAGCCATCCGCGTTCGATTGTGAAGGCGGTAAGCTGGCGCGCGCTCGGCAGCATCGACACCTTCGTGTTGAGCTATCTCTTCACCGGCAGCACCGGCGCGGCGGCATCGATCGCGGGGACCGAGGTGTTCACCAAGATCGTGCTCTTCTATTTCCACGAGCGCGCCTGGTCGCTGGTCCATTGGGGGCATCGGCCGCATCCGCTGGACAAAGCGCGCGACCAGTCCGGCGAGGGCACGATGATCCCCGCAGAGGATTTCGATTAGAGGGTCGCGAGGCATGGCCCATTCTCCCGCGAAAGCGGGAGTCCAGGGCCACAATCGCCACGCTTCCGCAGAAGGGTTCGCGCAGAGACGCGGAGGCGGTTCGCTCACGGCATCGTCGGCCGCGCCGGCGGCCATCACTTCCGGCAGCCGCAAGCCCGAAGGTCTCGCTGACGCGGGACGGATGCAACACGCGCAGCCTTCTCTGCACCTCCGCGTCTCTGCGCGAACCACTCTTCGCGCCATCGCGCCATCGCGTGAAAAACCTGCTCTTGACGTAGCTTTTCGCGCCACGCCCCGCTATTCCGCCGCGCGTGCCTCGTCGGCGGCGACGTCTTCGGGCAGCGACCAGATCAGATCGTGCTTGGTGAGCACGCGGCCGTCATGCGCGCGCACCTCGATCGGCTCGATCGGCCGGCGGTCGCGCGCATCGACCAGCACCGGCGTCGCGGGAATGCCCGTTTCCCAGCGCTCGCCCCATTGCCTGAGCGCGATCATCGTCGGCAGCAGCGCGGCGCCCTTGTCGGTCAGGCGATATTCGATCTTGCGGCGATCCTCGGGCAGCGCCTTGCGCATCAGGATGCCGTGATCGACCAGCCGCGACAGGCGATTAGCGAGAATGTTGCGCGCGATACCGAGCTCGGACTGGAACTCCTCGAAATGGTAGAGCCCGTTGAACGCGGCGCGCAGGATCAGGAACGACCAGCGCTCGCCCATCGCCTCGAGCGCCGCCGGCAGGCTGCATTCGGCCAGATCCCGAAGAGGTTCGCGCAATTTGTCGCCCATGAACCGCCAGCCTATCCCAATTTGCAGGGGTTGGAAATGGGGTATAAGTTTTCACTTGCAACTCGCATTTGCAGCATCTAGGTAGCGATTCGCAACTTATCTTGCGGAGGACATCATGATGCGTTTCGTCTCCTTTGCCGTCGTCGCGGCGGCCTCTGCCACGCTTTTCGGCGCCGGCGCCGGCCATGCCCAACAGCGCGGCTATTATGTCGCGACCGCCGCCGCGGCGCCCGCCAAGGCCAGTTTCGTGACGCGCAGCACCGCCTGGTCGTGCGACGGCGCGGTCTGCACCGCGGCCCGGGCGCCCGAGCGCGACGCGTTCGTGTGCCAGCGCGTCGCGGGCAACGTCGGCTCGCTCGCCGCCTTCACCGCGGGCGGCGAGGCGTTCGACGCCGAGGCGCTCGCCAAGTGCAACGTCAAGGCAAAATAGGGCAAAAGCGCAACACTGCGCGCAATTCATGTTGCAAAGCGGCAGCACGCGGCCCCATCTTGGCCGCGTGCTGCGGCAATACGAACTGGTCGATCGGGTTCTTGGCTACGATCCGCAAGCGGACGAGGCGCTGCTCAACCGCGCCTACGTCTTTTCGATGCATGCCCATGGCAGCCAGAAGCGCGCCTCGGGCGACCCCTATTTCAGCCACCCGATCGAGGTCGCGGGCATCCTGACCGACCTCCACCTCGACGACGAGACGATCGCGACCGCGATCCTCCACGACACGATCGAGGATACGGTCGCCACGCCCGAGGAAATCGAGAAGCTGTTCGGCCCGCGCGTCGCGCGCATGGTCGACGGCGTCACCAAATTGTCGTCGATCGAGGCGCAGACCGAGAACGAGCGCGCGGCGGAAAACCTGCGCAAGTTCCTGCTGGCGATGTCGGACGACATCCGCGTGCTGCTGGTCAAGCTCGCCGATCGCCTCCACAACATGCGTACGCTCTACCACATCGCCAGAGAGGAGAAGCGCCGCCGCATCGCGCGTGAGACGATGGACATCTACGCCCCGCTCGCCGAGCGGATCGGCATGTACGAGTTCATGAAGGAGATGCAGACGCTCGCCTTTCGCGAACTCGAGCCGGAGGCGTACGAATCGATCACCAAGCGGCTCGACGCGCTGCGCGCAGGCGATCACGATCGGATCGAGAAGATTTCGAAGGGTCTAGAGCAACTGCTCGGCCGCGCCGGGATAGAGGCCGAAGTGTCGGGGCGCGAGAAGCACCCCTATTCGATCTGGAAGAAGATGTCCGAGCGCCACGTCAGCCTCGAACAGCTGTCGGACGTGATGGCGTTCCGCGCGATCGTCGATACCGAGGAGGAATGCTATCGTGCGCTCGGCGTCATCCACCGCCGCTGGCCGATGGTGCCGGGGCGCTTCAAGGATTACATCTCCACCCCCAAACGCAACGGCTATCGCTCGCTGCACACCACCGTGATGCACGCCGACACGACGCGCATCGAAGTGCAGATCAGGACGCACGAGATGCATGCCCAGGCCGAATACGGCCTCGCGGCGCACTGGGCCTACAAGCAGGATGCGGTGCGCCCCGATACGCAGGTGCGCTGGATTCGCGACCTGATCGAAATCCTCGATACCGCCGGCAGCCCCGAGGAGTTGCTCGAGCATACGCGGATGGCGATGTACCAGGATCGCATCTTCGCCTTCACACCGGCGGGCGAACTGTTCCAGCTTCCCAAGGGCGCGACGCCGATCGATTTCGCCTATGCGGTCCACACCGATCTCGGCGATCAGGCGGTCGGCGCCAAGATCAACGGCCGCGTCGTGCCGCTGCGCACGGGAATCGCCAACGGCGATCAGGTGCAGATCCTGCGGTCCAAGGCGCAGACGCCGCAGGCCAATTGGCTCAATTTCGCGATCACCGGCAAGGCGCGCGCGGCGATCCGCCGCCACCTGCGCAACAAGGAGCGCGACGAGACCTCCGCACTCGGCCGCAAGATTTACGAAGAGATCGCCGGGCGTCTGCCCGTGCCGATCGCCGCCGACGCGCTCGATCATGCGCTGGTGCGATTGAAGCTCGCCGACGAGAACGCGCTGATGGAAGCGATCGCGCGCCGCACGATCACCGACGAGGAGGTGATGGAGGCGCTGATGCCCGGCTCGGTCGATGCCGAGGCGGGACGCACGCTGCCGCCGCAATCGGCCGCGATCTCGATCAAGGGGCTGACGCCGGGCGTCGCCTACACGCTCGCCGAATGCTGCCATCCGATCCCCGGCGACCGGATCGTGGGCTTGAGGCGGCCGGGGCAGGGGATCGAGGTCCACGGCATCGATTGCGAGCGGCTCGCCGACGGCGAGGATGTCGATTGGGTCGATCTGGCCTGGGGCGACAAGTCCGAAGGCGGCACCGCGCGGATCAGCGTCGAGGTCAAGAACGAACCCGGCGCGCTGGGCGTGGTCTCGACGATCATCGGCGCGCAGCGGGCGAACATCATCAACCTGCGGCTCGACACGCGCGACACCACCTTCCACACCAACACGATCGATCTAGAAGTCCACGATGCGGCGCATCTGATGCGCGTCCTCGCCGCGTTGCGCGCCGCCGATGCCGTCAGCAAGGCCGAGCGCATCTGATCGAGAAGCCCGATGACGCGGGCGCCGCGACCCGCTAAAGCGGCGCGGCCATGCACCGCCCTGCGCTCTCGATCGTCGTCCCCTGCTACAATGAGGAAGGGTGCCTCGAGACGCTCCACGCCCGCATCAGCGGCGCCGCGCGCACCGCGGTGGGCGAGGATTACGAGATCGTCCTCGTCAATGACGGCTCGCGCGACGCGAGCTGGCCGATGATGCAGCGGCTGGCGGCGGCCGACCCGCACCTCGTGGCGATCAACCTGTCGCGCAACCACGGCCACCAGCTCGCGCTCACCGCCGGGCTGGACCTGTGCGGCGGCGCGCAAATCCTGATCATCGACGCCGATCTGCAGGATCCGCCCGAGCTGCTCGCCGAGATGCGCGCGACGATGGCGCGCGAGGAGGCCGACGTCGTCTATGCCGTGCGCCGTCGGCGCGAGGGCGAGACCTGGTTCAAGAGAGCGACCGCCGCCGCCTTCTACCGCCTGCTCGATCGTATGACCGACACCCCGATCCCGCTCGACACCGGCGATTTCCGGCTGATGAGCCGCCGCGCGCTCGATGCCCTGCTGTCGCTCCCCGAACAGGCGCGCTTCATTCGCGGCATGGTCGCGTGGATCGGCTTCCGGCAGGTGCCGTTTCCCTATGATCGCGCCGAGCGTCACGCGGGCGAGACCAATTATCCCTTCGGCAAGATGCTGCGGCTCGCCTTCGACGCGATGACGGGCTTCTCCACCGCGCCGCTGCGGCTCGCGAGCCATGCCGGGCTGCTGCTCACCGGCGCGTCGCTGCTGCTCCTCATCTACATCGCGTTCGGCTGGATCACCGGCTCGGCGGTGCAGGGGTGGACCTCGACGATGCTCGTCGTGGTGCTGTTGGGCGCGGTGCAGATGTTCGTGCTCGGGATGATCGGCGAATATCTCGGGCGGCTCTACATCGAATCGAAGCGCCGCCCGCTCTATCTCGTCGCCGACGTGGCCGGCCCGGTGCAAGGCGAGGCGCGGCTCGGCTATCGCGCCGCGCCCGTCGCGCCGCCGCCTGATGAGAACCGGCGCGACGGTTGATGTTTTTTGATTGCGGCGCCGGCCCGCTCCCCCACCCCACCTCCCAAGTCATTATATTTGCATGGGAGGTGGGGTGGGGAAGCGGGCCGGCGCCGCAACCGGATTCAGCGTCGCTGAATCCGAATCAAAGACTGAACTTCAGCGTCGCGCGCAGGTCGCGCCCCGAAAGCGGCGCGAAATCCTTGAGGAAGCTGGAGTGGCGCCGCGCGTTGACGTCGAAGATGTTGTTCGCGCTCAGCACCAGGCTGGTGCGGTTGTCGGCACCGAAGGGGCTCAGCGAGACCGAGGCGTTGACCATCGTATAGCCCGGCGTCGTCGTCTCGAAATCCGCGACCCGATCCTGCTCGAACACATGCTCGACCTCCAGCCGGCCGCTTGCCGCGTCGCTCTGTGCCTCGATGCCGCCGAGCAGCCGCAGCGGCGGGATACGCGGCACGGGCCCCTGATCGACCACCGTTGCGTGAACATAATCGGCGAGCCCGTCGACATTGATCGCCGTGGCGCCGATCGTCGCCAGCTTGGCGGTCGCGTCGATCTCGAACCCGTAATAGCGCGCGTCGGCCTGGCTGATCTGATAGCAGGGCAGATCGACCTCGCGGCCTGACGGCGCGGCGGCCGCCTCGCACACGCTCTGTGCGACCTGGTTCTCGTAAATATAGTTCGAGAACCAGGTGTAATAGGCCGAAGCGTCGAAGCTGAACGCATCGGTATGATGGTGCAGCGTCGCTTCGAGCCCCCAGCTCTTCTCGATCTTGAAATTCGGATTACCGAGTTCATAGGCCTGCGTTCCGGCATGGCCGCCGTTGGCGAACAGCTCTTCGGCGCTCGGCGCGCGCTCGGTGTGCGAGCCGTTGAGACCGATCCGCCAATGCCCGCCGAGATCGTACGACGCGCCGAGCGAGCCGGACACCGCGTCGAAATGCCGCGCGCCGTCGAAGAAGCGCAGGTCGCCCGCCTGCAATTGCGAGGCGACCTTGGTGTTCTCGTACCGCAGGCCCGCCTCGGCCTTCACCCGGCCCGTCTCGAACTGCTGGAGCGTGAACACGCCGACCTGGCTCGTCGTGTTCTTGGGCAGGAAGGCTTCCTCGCCCTCGACGTCGAAGTCGCGCGAATAATATTGCACGCCGGTCGCGCCTTGCCACCCGCCATGTTTCGCCTGGACGAGCTCCAGCCGCGCCTCCAGCCCGTCATTGTAGAAGGCGGTGCCGATCGAATTGTCTTCTTCGAGCTCGAAATGGCGATAATGCGCGGTCGCGGCGCGGAAGCGGATCTTGTCGAGCAGCCCACCCCCGGCATCGACTTCGGCGCGCACGTCGAAGCGGTTCTGCACGACATCGAGCCGTGGCGCCTCTTGCTCCTCGCCGGGCTTGGTCGCGTAGCGGACGGGGATGCCGTAGAGGCTGTCGTAATGGCTGTACGACACGCCCAGATTGCCGCCGTCGGTGATCCAGGCGGCGCCGACACCAGCGGTCCAGGTCTCGGCCGCCGAATTGGGGAGCTTGCCCTTGATCGCGGCATTGGCGGCGAAATCGATCGGCTCCTCGCCTGCTTCCGGTTCCTCGGGCGGCAATTGGCTCGACGCCAGCGCCTCGGCGCGCGCCGCCGGGCTCAGCGCGTGCCCGCCGATCCGCATGTCGTCGGTCTTGAGGTATGAGCCATCGGCGTGGAGCACGAGGTGATCGCCCACCGCGACGTCGCCCGCGCCGCCGATCGAGCGCTCCTCGGCGGCCGAGCCATAGGTCGCGATGCCGTCGAGCCGATAGCCATGACTCGGCACGCTGCGCGGGATGCGGCGGTCGATCACGTTGACGACGCCGCCCACCGCCGACGATCCGAACAGCAAGGCGGAAGGCCCGCGCAACACCTCGACACGCTCGGCGAGCAAGGGATTGATGATCGTCGCGTGGTCGGCCGAGGTGTTCGACACGTCGATCGAGCCGATGCCGTCGGTCAGCACGCGCACGCGATCGCCCTGGAAACCGCGCAGGATCGGCCGCGAGGCATTGGGGCCGAACGAGCTCGCGGTGACGCCGGGCTGGTGCGCCAGCGTCTCGCCGATCGTGGGCTTGGTGTCGCGTACCAGCTCGGCGCCTGAGACGACCGACGTACCCGAGAGCACGTCCGCCTCGCTCTGCTCGATCGGCGCGGTGACGATGATGTTCGACGGCGTGGCCTCGTCCCGATCGGTCGTCTGCGCGTGCGCGGCTTGCGTAACAGCCAGCGCGGCACCGGCGAGAAGAAGCGTACGGATCGACATGCATATGCTCCCTGAACGACGTTGCGCGGTGCGGTACAGGTGATGATATAGTATTACAAGCCCAGTCGATGAATTTTGTCGCTTGGCGCGCGCGTGCTAGCGCAGCATCCGCGCCCGTCGTCTGGGAGGATGGAAATGCCCCGCTTGCGTTCGCTGCTGTTCGTGCCGGGGGACCGGCCAGACCGGATGGGAAAGGCGCTGGGGCTCGGCGCCGACGCGCTGATCCTCGACCTCGAGGATGCGGTCGCGCCCGACGCCAAGCCGGTGGCGCGCGAGGCGGTGGCGGCATTCCTCGAAAAGCCGCGCGATGCGACGCTGTTCGTCCGCATCAACCCGCTCGACAGCGCCTTCGTCGCCGACGATCTCGCCGCGATCCTGCCTGCCGCGCCCGATGGCATCGTGCTGCCCAAGGCCGAGGGCGCGACGTCGCTCAAGGCGCTCGACGCCTGGCTGCCCGAGAACATGCTGATCCTGCCGATCGTCACCGAAACCCCGGCGGCGATCTTCGCGACGGGCACCTATGGCGGCATCACCGATCGGCTCGCGGGGCTGACCTGGGGGGCGGAGGATCTGCCCGCCGCGATCGGCGCCGCGACCGCGCGCGAGGCCGACGGCCGCTTCACGCCGCCCTACGAGCTCGCGCGCTCGCTCACCCTGTTCGGCGCGCACGCGGCGGGCGTGCCGGCGATCGAGACGGTCTATCCCGACTTTCGCGATCTCGACGGCCTCGCCGCTTATGCCGCACGCGGGCGGCGCGACGGTTTCACCGGCATGATGGCGATCCACCCCGCGCAGGTGCCCGTCATCAACGCGGCCTTCACGCCCGATGAAGAGGAAATCGCGCACGCGCGCCGCGTGGTCGATCTGTTCGCCGCGAACCCGGGCGCGGGCGCGCTGTCGCTCGACGGCCGGATGATCGACGCGCCGCACCTGAAGGCGGCACGGCGGCTGCTTGGGTCAGTGTGAGCGCTTCACCCTGATCCACGCGCCCAGCGCCCACCAGCCCAGCGCCCAGAAGGTACCGAAGCTCCAGCCCGCGAGCACGTCGGTCGGCCAGTGGACGCCCAGATAGACGCGGCTGCATCCGATCGCGGCGACCAGCAGCCCGGCTGCGACGAGAATGAAGTTCCGCGCGGCGCGCTCCGTCACCACCTGCGTCAGCAAGGTCGCGATCGTGAGATAGACGATCGCGCTGTTCGCCGAATGCCCGCTCGGAAAGCTCATCGACGACACCTGGACGAGGTGATCGATCAGGTCGGGGCGCGGGCGTGCGACCAACTGCTTGGCGACGCTGGTCACGAGCGAGCCCAGCACGGTCGCCGCGACCACCAGCCCCGCCGTCACCCACAACCGGCGTATCGCGAGGAACCCGGTGGTGAGGATCACGACGAGCGTCAGCACCGTCCTGCCGCCGAGCGTGGTGATGTCGATCATCGTCCGTTCGAGCCAGGCCGGCCCGATCGGCTGCGCGAGATCGCCCGCCCGCCGCATCGCCAGCATGATCGTGCGGTCGAACGCGAAAGCATGGCCGCTGTCGATCGTCCAGCCGACCAGCGTGACGATCGCCATCGCCAGGGCGAGCCCGCCCGCCGCCCACAGCAGCCAGGGCGGATGGCGCACCGCCTCCGGCAGCTGCCCGGTCGCGTCGGCGCCTTGGGGATGGGGGAGATGCGCATGCTCCATCCCCTTGTTCTAGCGCAGACTTGCGCGCGCGCCTCCCCCTGATACGCTGTTCCGACAAGCAAGGAGAGGATCGATGCAGAACGACAGCGAGCGGGTGCGCGCCGATCTCGACGCGATCGGGATGCGCGCGTCGGGCACCGCGGTAGGGCTGCTCCAGTTGCTCAAGGAATTGCTCGACGCCGGGGTGCTCGGCCACGATTCGGTCGAGCGCATCCGCGAGGCGATCATCGCCGACGTCGCCGGCCAGCGTCCGCGTTCGCAGACACAGGCCGAATTCGAGAAGCGCGTGCGCGAGCGGATGGATCACCTGTTGCCGCTGACGCCCGAAGGCGAAGCGCCGGTCGCGCATTAGGATTGTGTTTCAGCAAGCTGAAACGGTAGCGGCACCGGCCCACTCCCCCACCCGACCTCCCATAGAATACCCTGTTGGGAGGTCGGGTGGGGGAGTGGGCCGGTGCCGCTCCAGCGAAGCTGGAAAACGACTCCCTAAAGCCCGAACTGCGCGAAGGTGAACGAATAGCGGTCGGTCGACGGAAAGGCCGCGAACGCGGTGAGGCGGCCGTTCTCGTAGCGGAAATGCCAGGTCTGTTCGATCCGCGGCGACGACGCGGCGAAGCCCGCGGGGTCGAGCAACGCCAGGTTCGCCCGGTGCTCGGGGTCGCGAACCGACGTGTAGCGGATCGCCTGCGCTGCGATTTTCCGCGCGGCGCTCGCGAACGCACGGCAGGCCGAATAATCGTCGGGATCGCCCCAGCGGCCGGCATGCGCCGCGAACGGCCGGCGCGCGAGATCGAGCAGGCGATCGACCGCGATCGGCACGGTGAAGGCCGAATGCTCGACGACCGCGCTCGGCGGCGTGAAGCCCGGCGAGCGCGAAAGGAACAGCAGCCGCCAAAACGCGGTCTCGGCGATCGCGGTCGCAATCTGTTCGGAGGCGTAGAAGATGCCGGGCCGCTCGCCCGCCGCGCGGAACCGCGAGCCCTTCTTGTGGCCGTAGCGAAACGGCGTCGCCAGCAGATAGTGCAGCCCCTGCGCCGCCGCCGGCAGCCTGGGTTTCACCTCCTCGACGAGCTGCTCGAGCAGGGCCTGATCCTCGGTGGTCGCGGCCAGCCGATTGGTCGAGATGCGGTGCTGCGCTTCGACGAGGCGCCAGACGGTCGCCTCGTAAGTCCGGAAATCGGCGGGCTCTGGCGTGACGTCAGACACGCGCGCGGTGATCGTCGACATAATCCGCCACGTCGCTCAGGCCGCGGACGGTGCGGATCAGGTCGACCGGCCGCGCGCCGAGATCGAGATTGGCAGTCTTGAGCCACGAGATCGCCGCCTTGTCGTCGCTCCCCATCAGCGAATCGAGGCTGCGGAAGAGCCGCACGAGATACTGGCCGAGCTCGAACGCCTTGCTCGACCGATCGAGCCGAAACCCGCCCGCATGGAGCCGCGAGACCGTGGCGGGCGACAGGCCCAGGATCGCCCCGAGCTGCTCGTTGGTCAGCTTCCAGCAGCGCGCCACGCGCGCGACCGCCTCGGAAAGCACCCGGTTCTCGTCCGCCGTTCGGGCAAGCTGCGATGTCGCCATCATCGTTCTCCTGAACGAATTTTTACTTAATCATTCATAAGATCGAACAAGGCGAAAAGCAAGGCCCGCGCTGCTCCGGCGCGTTGCGAACGGATCAAATTCGGGAGACGGTGGTGGGTCCGCCGGGATTCGAACCCGGGACCTCTCGATTAAAAGTCGCTTGCTCTACCGACTGAGCTACGGACCCGCACCACGTGCGGGGGCGTTACGCATCGCGGGGGCGACGGTCAACCATATGGCGGCGATGCGCGAGCTGGCGCACGGTGCGCCCCGTCAGCGGATCGCGCCAGCCCGGCGCCACCGCCAGCAGCGGCGCGAGCACGAAGCCGCGTTCGCGAAAGGCGCAGTGCGGCACGACGAGCCGCGCATCGGCCCACACGCCGCCCGACCACAGGATGATGTCGAGATCGATCACGCGCGCCCCCCAGCGCCGCCCGCGCCGCCGCCCGAAATCGCGTTCGATTCGTTTCAGCCGGTCGAGCAGGGCGGGCGGCGCCTCCTCGCTCTCGACGATCGCGACGGCATTGGCGAAGCGGCGGATCGAGGGCCCGAGCGGCGCCGTCGTCACGATCGGCGACGCCGCGACCACGCCGCCGATCGCCGCCAGCGCCGCCGCGATCTCCGCGCGGGGGCCGCCGTGCCGGCCACGCCGGTTCGATCCCAGCGCCACGACATAGCTTGTCTTCACCATCGCGCGCTGCCTATCGGGAAGCGATGCCGCCTCCAAGCCCCTTGCCCGCGACCGAGCCGCCGCACGATTGCCCGCGCTGCCCCCGGCTCGTCGCGCTGCGTGAGGAGTTGCGCGCCCAGTTCCCGGATTGGTGGAATGCGCCGGTGCCTGCGTTCGGCGATCCCGAGGCCTGGCTCGCGATCGTCGGGCTGGCGCCGGGCAAGCAGGGCGCGAATCGCACGGGGAGGCCCTTCACCGGCGATTATGCGGGCGATCTGCTCTACGCGACGCTTGGCAAGTTCGGGCTCATGCAGGGCCGCTACGAAGCGCGGCCCGACGACGGGTTGGCGCTCGATGGCGCGATCATCGTCAACGCGGTCCGCTGCCTGCCGCCGCAGAACAAGCCGACGCCCGAGGAAATCCGCACCTGCCGCCCGTTTCTCGAAGCCCCGATCGCGGCGCTGCCCAAGGCCCGCATCTTCATCGCGCTCGGCCAGATCGCGCATCAATCGGCGGTGAAGGCATTGGGCGGCAAATTGCCCAAGGCCCGGTTCGGCCACCTCGCCGAACACCGCATGCCCGGCGGGCAGGTGCTGATCGATAGCTATCACTGCTCGCGCTACAACACGAACACCGGCCGGCTGACGCCCACGATGTTCGAGGCGGTGTTCGCCCGCGCCGTCGCGGTGAGGGCCGAACTGGGCGTTTGAAGGCGGGCATGATACCCTCCGCAACAGAGGAGGAACGCCCATGCGCATCGCTCTCGCCACGCTCATCGCGCTGGCCGCCGCCCCGGCAGCGGCGACCGAAAGGCCCGCGCCCGATCCGGCGACGAAAACCGGCGCCGTCTGCCCCAATGCCGACATCCACCGCGTCGGCCGCGACAAGCCGCTTGGCGCCCACCCGCTGACGCAGGAGCCCGGGGCGCGGCAGGAGATCGCGGTGCTGCACACCGAAAACGGCTGCGTGAAGCCGATCGTCGTGGGTGAGGATATCGGCGGACCAAGCCGCTCGCGCTGACGCCGCGTCAAGCCGCGAGCAGCGCCGGGGCCGGGTCGTCGTCGTTGGAGGGGCGTTTCGGCGTCGGTTTTGCTGGCCGCGACCGCGGCGCACGGCGGCGCGCTCGACCGCCGACCCTTGCCGCGATCCGTGCCCGAACGTTTGCCGCGAGCGCGCGCACCCGCAAGGTGGACGCCGCCATGATGGCCGCCGCGGCGACATCGAGCCAGGCTGAGGCATCGACCATCACGACGAAGCTCGAAATCTCGGGCGCGGCCATGCTTATCAGCCGCAGTCCCTCGTAATCGAGGATCAGGAACACCGCGCCGATCATCCCTACCAGCGTCAGCGCCAGCAGCACATGGCCGCGCGTGATCTTGCCGAACAGGCCCGCCGGCGCCTCGACCAGCCCGCGCTCGAGTGCGCGTCCGATCGGCGTGCCGCGCCCCACCATCAGCAGCGCCCAAAGCCCCAGCAGCGTGATGATCGTAGCCATGTCCGTCCCCCTCGTCGTGCGCCCTCAATAAGCCCGCGCGATCGCGAACTCGACCGCCTCGACCATCGCTTCCCTGGCATGCCCCGTGCCGAACATGCCGAGCGCGTCGATCGCGCGCTGGCCGTAATGGCGCGCGCGCGCCAGCGTATCGTCCACCGCGCGGCTGTCGCGGATCAGGCGGATGGCGTGCGCGAGATCGTCGTCGCTCGCGCGGCGGCCCTCGATCGCGTCCTTCCAGAACGCGCGGTCCTCGGCCGAACCGCGCGCATAGGCGAGGATGACGGGCAGCGTCACCTTGCCCTCGCGGAAGTCGTCGCCAGCATCCTTGCCCATCGTGTCGGCGTCCGAGACATAGTCGATCGCGTCGTCGACGAGCTGGAAGGCGATGCCGAGATTGCGGCCATAGGCGTCGAGCGCGGCCTCGGTCGCCTCGTCGCGCTCGGCGACCACGGCGGCGATCCGGCACGCGGCCGCGAACAAGGCGGCGGTCTTGGCGCCGATGATGTCGAGATAGCGTTCCTCGCCGAGGTCGATCCGGCGCGTGGCGGTCAATTGGTTGACCTCGCCTTCCGCGATCACGGCGGACGCGTTGGAAAGGATCTTGAGCACCTTGAGGCTGCCGTCCTCGACCATCAGCTCGAAGCTCTTCGAGAACAGGAAGTCGCCGACGAGCACGCTCGCCGGATTGCCCCAGATGATGTTGGCGGTGCGCTTGCCCCGGCGCAGGTCCGATCCGTCGACCACGTCGTCGTGAAGCAGCGTCGCGGTGTGGATGAACTCGACCGCGGCGGCGAGCCGGTGATGGCGCCGCCCGGTATAGCCGAGCAGCGCCGCGCTCGCGAGCGTCAGCATCGGCCGCATCCGCTTGCCGCCGCCCGCGATCAGATGCCCGGCAAGCTCGGGGATCAGCGGGATCTGCGATTGCATGCGGTCGAGGATCACCGCGTTGACGAGGTTCATGTCGCCCGCCACGAGCGCGATCATCGGATCGAGCGAGGGCTGCGGGCGCGCATCG
This sequence comes from Sphingomonas sp., assembly GCA_035538935.1. Lineage (GTDB taxonomy): Bacteria > Pseudomonadota > Alphaproteobacteria > Sphingomonadales > Sphingomonadaceae > Sphingomonas. Next base: position 153,365 of record DATLJH010000022.1, on the reverse strand, counting down.
AGGCGGTGGATCGTCGCGGTCATGGCGACAGGCGATGTGGCCGCACTGCGCGACGAACGCAAGCGTTAGCGCTTGCGAAGCGGCGCCGGCGAACGCAAAAGGCGCGCGTTTGTGAGCATGGGAGCCGCGCGATGACCGACGACACGCTGGCGCAATACCGCCAGAGCATCGACAATATCGACGCGGCGTTGGTGTGCATGCTCGCCGAACGCTTCCGGATCACCCAGGCCGTGGGCCGCTACAAGGCGAAGGAAGGGCTGCCTCCTGCCGATCCCGCGCGCGAGGAACGCCAGATCGCGCGGCTGAGGAAGCTCGCGCAGGAGGCCGATCTCGATCCTGAATTCTCGGAGAAGTTCCTGCGCTTCGTCATCGACGAGGTAATTCGCCACCACGAGCGCCTGCGCGACGAGGCGTGAGGCTGGCCGCAGCTCTACGTCAAAGCAGCAATTGCGAGCAGGACGAGTAATCCTGCGATTATGATAATCGAGACCACTCCCGCTGCGCCAGCGAGGCGAGCCCAAAAACCAGATTGGGAAAGCAATGGACTATTCCGGTCGATATCATCAGGATTCACGCCGGTCACACCGCACAGCGTTGCAGCGAAGCGCTTCCACAAGTCCGGCTCGTTTAGTTCCGCGGCCGTAAGAGCCTTCTGAAGAGTGGCGAACACATCACCAGCAGTGAGCCAGTTTTGAGCGTCCGCGGAGTCCAGCTTCACGCCGAAGACGCGCTCAACGTCGTCAATCGCCTCGATCTCGTCCCCGTCGCCGCCTAGCCCAACGCTTTGAGAGGGGTTCTCCGCCATAGTGGGAGCATAGGCAAAACCGTCCTTCTCGCAATGGCCGTTTCCCGCCGATAGCCGTTCGGATCGACGCCCCTGGCTCCGCACGGGCGCCGCTCACCCCCGCCGCTTCAACCCGCGCCAGCGGTGCGCGACATAGGCGATCCCGCCCAGCACCAGCACCGCCAGGATCACCGCGTCGGCCGAATGGAACGCCGCCTTGACGCGCGGATCGCTGTTCCACTTGTCGCCCAGCACCATGCCTACCCACGCCAGTCCGAAGCACCACGGCCATGAGCCGATGAAGGTGTAGAGGTGGAACTTGCCGAGCGGCATCCGCGCGATTCCCGCCGGGAAGGCGATGAACGAGCGGATCACCGGCATCAGCCGTCCGATCAGCACCGCGATCGAGCCCCAGCGCGCGAAGAAGCGGTCGGCGGCGTCCAACTCGCCCGGGCCGATCAGCACGAACCGGCCCCAGCGCTCGATCAGCGGCCGCCCGCCGCGCTTGCCCGCCTCATAGGCAAAGATCGATCCGACATTGCAGCCGAGCGCGCCCGCGGTCGCGGCGAGCACCAGGTCGAATCGCCCGGTCGAGACCAGATAGCCCGAAAAGGGCATGATCACTTCCGACGGCAGCGGGATGCACGCCGATTCGATCGCCATCAGAATCAGGATGCCGAGATAGCCGGTGGTCGATATGACGGCGATGATGATGCCCGCGAGCCAGGCGAGGATGGATTCGATCATGGCGAAGGGGCATCCCCGATCCGCGCGCGCTTTTCCACCCCGAATGCGCATCCCTTCACCGCAATCGTCGATGACGCGCGGTGGCGAACGCCCCTCTCGAGGAGACGATATGACCGATACGCCCGTTCTTGCCCTCAACGACGGCCGCACGATGCCGCAATTCGGCCTCGGCACCTATCAGATACCCGACGATCGGACGGCGGAGGTCGTGCGTACTGCGCTCGACATCGGATACCGGCTGGTCGACACCGCGACGATCTACCGCAACGAACGCGGCGTGGGCGAGGGGCTGGGCACGTCGGACGCCTTCGTGACGACCAAATTGTGGAACGACCGCCAGCACGATCCCAAGGCCGCGTTCGCCGAGAGCCTCGATCGGCTCGGGCGCACGACGGTCGATCTCTACCTGATCCATTGGCCGGTTCCGAGCGCCGGGCAGTTCGTCCACGCCTGGAAGGCGCTGGTCGAGCTGCGCGACGAGGGCCGCGCCAAATCGATCGGCGTCTCCAATTTCTTCCCCGAGCATATCGAGCGCATCGCCGAGGCGACCGGGGTGATGCCCGCGGTCAACCAGATCGAGCTCCACCCCGCTTTCCAGCAGCATGCGGCGCGCGCGTTTCACGACGAGCACGGCATCGTCACCCAGAGCTGGAGCCCGCTCGGCGCGGGCGACCTGCTCGGCGATCCCACGATCAAGCGCATCGCCGACAAGCACGGGTGCAGCGTCGCGCGGGTGATCCTCGCCTGGCACCTCGCGCTCGGCCTGTCGGTCATCCCCAAGGCGAGCGGACAGGCGCATCTCGCCGACAATTTCGCCGCGCGCGATCTGACGCTCGACGACGAGGACATGGCGGCGATCGCCACGCTCGATCGGGCGGACGGGCGGATCGGCCCCGATCCGATGGTGATGGGCGGGTCTTAACCTTATTAGGATAGGGGTCGGCGCCGATGCTTCGCGTGCTGACCCTCGCCACCCTGTTTCCCGATGCGACGCGCCCCAATTTCGGGGTGTTCGTCGAACGGCAGACGCGCGGCCTCGCCGCGCATCCCGACGTGGACCTGCGGGTGATCGCCCCGATCGGGTTGCCGCCCTGGCCGGCGACGCGGCATCCGCGCTATCGCGCGCTGGCTCGGCTGCCGGAGCGTGAGGAGCGCAACGGGATCGCCGTCCTGCGGCCGCGCTTCCTGACGCTGCCGGGAACAGCGGGGCGCCATCATGTCGCGGCACTGACGCGCGCGCTGGTGCCGCTCGTCGAATCGCTGCGCACGGCCTTCCCGTTCGACGTCATCGACGCCGAATTCTTCTTCCCCGACGGTCCTGCCGCGATCGCGCTGGGCCGGCGCTACGGCGTGCCGGTATCGATCAAGGCGCGCGGCGCGGACATCCATCATTGGGGGCGGGGGCCGACCGCGGCGCAGGTGCTGGCGGCAGGCCGTGCGGCGGGCGGATTGCTTGCGGTTTCCGAGGCGATGAAGCGCGACATGATTGCGCTCGGCTTGCCCAGCGAGCCTATCCGCGTGCATCGAACCGGGGTCGACCTCGATCGCTTCGCGCCGTTGGCGACGGATTCGGCGTTGCCGAATCCCGGTGCCGCTTTCCCGCAAGGGAATCACGCGCGCACCGCCGCCAAGGCCGCGCTCGGCGTTTCCGGGCCGCTCGTGGTGTCGGTCGGCGCACTGATCGAGCGCAAGGGCCACGCCGTCGTGATCGAGGCGATGCGCGACGTGCCCGACGCGACGTTGCTGATTGCGGGCGAGGGCCCCGAGCGCGGCCGCCTCGAGGCGCTGATCGCCCGGCTGGGGCTCGCGGATCGCGTCCGCCTGCTCGGCGCCGTGCCGCATGCCGATCTGCCGCGCCTGCTCGCCGCCGCCGATGTCAGCGCGCTCGCGTCGTCATCCGAAGGGCTCGCCAATGCCTGGGTCGAATCGCTCGCCTGCGGCACGCCGGTGGTGATCACCGAAGCGGGCGGCGCGCGCGAGCTGGTGCGGGACGACTCGGCCGGGCGCGTCGTCGCGCGCACCGCGCCCGCCTTCGCCGCCGCGATTCGCGATCTGCTCGCGCACCCGCCGTCATCCGAGGCGGCGCGACGATCCGCGCTGCCCTTCACCTGGGCGGCGAACACCGCCGCGCTTCATGCGCACCTGTCGGACCTGGTCGTTCAGGCGAAGGGGTAGAGCGCGCCGACGATCACGCGGCCTTCGCCGCGCAGCACGCCCCAGGCGCGCGCGGCCGCCCGGCTCGACATAGCCTCGACGCCGATTCCGCGGTCCTCCAGCGCCGCGACGAAGGCGGGGGTGGGGCGGACGAGGTCGGGCCCGGTGCCGAGCAGCAGGAATTCGGGCGCAGGATCGATCGAGAGGATCGCGTCGAGATCATCGATGCGCAGCGCCTCGAGCGGCGGCGGCGTCCAGCCGGTCGCGCGCTCGGGCGTCAGCAGCAGCGCGCGATGCACCGCCTCGTCGATCTTGAACCCGCCGTCGCTGAAGCCGGTGACGATCGGCCCGGGGGCCCGTGCCTCGCGGTCGATCCGCATCAGCTCCCGCTCCTGGGCCCGACCCGCTCGGCATTGCTCGGCGCCGGGCCCGGCTTGTCGGCGGGCGGCTCGGCGCGCAGGCCGAGCGTGATCAGCAGCGACGACGAGACGTAGATCGACGAATAGGTGCCGACGATTACACCCAGGATCATCGCCGCGGTGAAGCCGCGCAGCACATGCCCGCCGAAGATCAGCAGCGCCGCGAGCGCGAGCAGGATCGTCAGCGAGGTCATCACCGTTCGGGGCAACGTCTCGTTGACCGACAGGTTGACGATCTGGCGCATGTCCATCTTGCGGTATCGCCGCATGTTCTCGCGGATGCGGTCGTCGATCACGATCTTGTCGTTGATCGAATAGCCGATGATCGTCAGCACCGCGGCGACGATGTTGAGATCGAACACCAGCCATTCGCGGAACAAGGCGAAGAAGCCCATCGTCATCAGCACGTCGTGGACGATCGCGACCACGGTGGAGATGCCGAACTGCCATTCGAAGCGGAAGATCGCGAACAGGCCGATCGCGAGCACCGCGAGCACCACCGCTAGAATGCCGTGATTGACGAGCTCGCCCGAAACCTTGCCCGAGACGGTCGAATAGCGCGAGAAGGTGGCGCCGGGGAACTCGGCGGCGAGCGCCTTTTCCACCTTCTCGACCACCGCGTTGGTTGCGCCTTCATCGGTGCTGTCGGGCACCGGCAGGCGGATCGAGACCGTCCTGGGGTCGCCGAACTGCTGGAGCGTCGCCTCGCCCACGTCGAGGCGTTCGATCGATCTGCGCACCTCGTCGAGCGGGGGCGGCGCCTCGAACTTCTCCTCGATCATCAGGCCGCCGACGAAGTCGACGCCCATGTTCAGCCCGCGCGCGAAGACCACGGCCACCGCCGCGATCGTCAGCAGCGTGGTGATCACGAACGCCGCATGGCGCAGGCGCACGAAATCGATGTTGGTGTCGTCGGGAACGAGTTTCAGCAGGCGCATTGATCCGGTCCCGTCAGATATGGATTTCGCTCGGCCGGTTCCGGCGAAGCCAGATCGCGACCATCATGCGGGTGAAGGTGACGGCGGTGAACACCGACGTGGCGATGCCGATCAGCAGCACGATCGCGAAGCCCTTGATCGGGCCCGATCCGAGGATCAGCATGATGAAGCCCGCGATCGCGTGCGTCACGTTCGCCTCGAAGATCGTGCGGCTGGCTTCCTTGTAGCCGAGCTCGACCGACTGCACGACGCTGCGCCCTCGATGCCGCTCCTCGCGGATGCGCTCGTTGATCAGCACGTTGGCGTCGACCGCGGTGCCGATCGTCAGCACGAAGCCGGCGATGCCGGGCAGCGTCAGCGTCGCGTTCAAGAGCGCCATCACGCCCAGGATGACGAAGATGTTGATGGTGACGGCGAGGTCCGCATAGATGCCGAACCGGCCATAGGTGACGAGCATGAACACGATCACCGCGGTCGCCGCGATCGCCGAGGCGAGGATGCCGGCGTGGATCGAATCCTGGCCGAGATCGGGGCCGACCGTGTGTTCCTCGATCACCTTGAGCGCCACCGGCAGTTTGCCCGATCGGAGCGCGATGGCGAGCTCGTTGGCGCTGTCCACGGTGAAGCTGCCGCTGATCATCGCCTTGCCGCCCAGGATCGGCTCGTTGATCGACGGCGCCGAGATCACCTGGTTGTCGAGGATCATCGCGAACTGCTTGCCGGTATTCTCCTGCGTCACCTTGGCGAAGCGCTTGCCGCCTTCGCCGTCGAAGGTGATGTCGACGATCGGCGCGTTGGTCTGCGGCTCGAAGGCCTGGCGCGCGTCGATCAGCTGGTCGCCCGAGATGATCGTCGACCGCTTCACCGCGATTACGGGAACGCCCATCGGATTGCCGGGATAGGGCACGATCTCGTCGCCGATCGGCGCGTTGCCTTTCGCCAGCTCGGCCGGGTCGGCATTCATGTCGACCATCTTGAACTCGAGCTTGGCGGTCTTGCCGAGCAGATCCTTGAGCGCCTGCGGATCCTGCAAGCCGGGCACCTGGACGACGATGCGGTCGCTGCCCTGCTGGATGATCGTCGGCTCCTTGGTGCCGAGCTCGTCGATGCGGCGGCGCACGACCTCGGTCGCGTCGCCCATCGCGGTGGTGATGGCCTCGTTCAACCCCGCCTGCGTGGGCGTGAGCACGAAGCGCGAGGTATCGACCACCTCGACGTCCCACTGGCGCTGGCCGGTCATGCCCGCGCCGCTGCCGGTGATCCCCAGCAGCCGCTCGCGCGCGGCGTCGACCTGGCTGGCGTCGCGCACCATGAAGCTGAGCTTGCCGCCGCGGATCGAGATGTCGCCGATACCGATGCGCGGGGTCGTGCGGCGCATCTCGGTCAGCACCTGCTCGCGCATCTGCTCGAGCCGCGAATTGGCGAGATCCTTGGTGTCGGCCTCGAGCAGCAGATAGCTGCCGCCGGCAAGGTCGAGCCCCAGATTGACCCGCGGGTGCGGGATCGGCCATTTGGCGGTTTGTTCTTCGGGGAAGAAGCTCGGCACCGCGAGCAGCATCAGCGCCACGATGAAGGCGATGATCGACGTGACCTTCCAGCGCGGAAAATCGAGCATGTCAGTCGTTCGCCGGCTTGGCGCCGCGCGCCGCGACGCCCGCGAGCGTCGATTTGACCACCTTGACCTTGACGCCGTTGGCGATCTCGATCTCGACGAGCTGGTCCTCGACCTTGGTCACCTTGCCGACGATGCCGCCGGCGGTGGTCACTTCGTCGCCCTTCTTGACCGCGGCGACCGCGCCCTGAAGCTCCTTCATCCGCTTCGATTGCGGGCGGATCATCAGGAAATAGAAGGCGATGAAGATGAGGACGAGCGGCGCGAACGAGAGAATCGAGCCGGCGGCGCCGGCGTCGGAGGCCGCACCGGCGGTCTGGGCGAAGGCTGGGGTTGCGAACATAAGTCCTGACATGCCTGGAGGACGCGGGGGCGGGCCCCCGCTGGTTCAAGCGCCGCGCGCTATCATCATCGGTGCGGGCGCGCAACATGCGCGACGACGCGCCCCTTGCCAGCGGCAGGCCGAACGCGCATCACCCGCAGCCTCGATCGCGCGTGGGGAGAGGCGGATATGGCCGACGTCCGGCTGACGGGCGTGCGCAAGGCGTTTGGCGACACCGAGGTGCTCGGCGGCGTGGATCTCGCGATTCCCGGCGGCGAGTTCGTGGTCGTCGTGGGCCCCTCGGGCTGCGGCAAATCGACGTTGCTGCGCGTGATCGCGGGGCTCGAGGCGGCAGACGCCGGATCGGTCGCGATCGACGGCCGCGCGGTCGATGCGCTGCCGCCGGCCGAGCGCGGGATCGCGATGGTGTTCCAGTCCTACGCCCTCTATCCGCACATGAGCGTGCGGCAGAATCTGGCGTTCGCGCTCCGGATGCAGCGGCTGCCGCGTGCTCAGATCGACGCCGCGGTCGAGGCGGCCGCCGCGACGCTCGATCTGACGCCGCTGCTCGACCGCCGGCCGAGCCAGCTTTCGGGCGGGCAGCGCCAGCGCGTCGCGATCGGCCGCGCGATCGTGCGCAAGCCGCAGGTCTTCCTCTTCGACGAGCCGCTCTCCAACCTCGACGCCGCGCTGCGCGTCAAGATGCGCTACGAATTCGCAGCCCTCCATCGCGCGCTCGGCGCGACGATGATCTACGTCACCCACGATCAGGTCGAGGCGATGACGCTCGCAAACCGTATCGTCGTGCTCAACCGGGGACGGATCGAGCAGGTCGGAACGCCCGACGACCTCTACGATCGGCCCGCGACCCGCTTCGTCGCCGGCTTCATCGGCACGCCGCGGATGAATTTCATCGCGGCGACGCTGCGCGAGGCAGGCTCCGATCGGTCGGTGCTGGAGCTGGCCGACGGCGCGCCCCTCGAGGCGCCGCCCTTGACCGGAATCGCGCCCGGCGCCCCGGTTACGGTCGGCATCCGGCCCGAGCATGTCGCGGATGCCGGCGCCAACGCCCGCGCCAATGCCTGCGAGGGCCGGGTGCGCTTCGTCGAATCGCTCGGCGCGACCCGGATCGCGCATCTCGACATGCCCGGCCTCGCCGAGCCGTTGCTCGTCGCGACCGACGCGCGGCCCACGCCGGGCGCGACGATGGCGATCGCGCTGCCGCCCGAGCGGCTCCACCTGTTCGATGCGGACGGCGCCGCGCTGGCGACCGCCGCGGCGGCGGCGGCGCAAAAAGAGGGTTGGCGCGTAGCCGGGAACGGGCTTAGAAACGCGTCGTGAAAACGGTTACACGGGCGCGGATCGCGACCGAACTTCGGGGGGATGCAAGAGTGGCAACCGGAACCGCCACGATCAGGGATGTCGCGCGGGCGGCCGACGTGTCGGTCGCGTCCGCATCGCGCGCGCTCAACGGTCACCAGAACGTGACGCCGGCGACGCGCGAGCGCGTGCTCACCGCGGCGCGCGCGCTCAACTATGTGCCGCATCTCGGCGCGCGCAGCCTCTCGACCAGGCGCTCGAACACGATCGGCGTGGTGCTGCCCGATCTGTTCGGCGAATTCTTCTCCGAGATCATCCGCGGCATCGACCGCGCGGCGCATCGCCGCGGGCTCCAGCTCCTGCTCTCCAACATGCACGGCAATGCGGACGAGACCGCGCTGGCGATCCGCGCGATGCGCGGGCGGGTGGATGGGCTGCTCGTCATGTCCCCCGACATCGACGCCGACTTCCTCGCCGCCAACCTGCCGCAGGGCCTGCCCGTGGTGGTGGTGGGCGCGCGGCTGGACGGCGCGGGCCATGCGTCGATCGTCATCGACAACCATGCCGGCGCCTGGGCGGCGGTCGCGCATCTGGTCGATCAGGGCTGCACGCGGCTCGCGCACGTCGCCGGCCCGGCCGACAATGCCGACGCGCTCGAACGCGCGCGGGGGTTTCGCGAGGCGGCCGGGGCGCTGCTGGGCGACGCGGCGCCGCTGGTGCTGCCGGGCGATTTCTCGGAGGATGCGGGCATCGCCGCGGCGCGGGCGCTGCACGCGCGCGGCGATGTCGACGGCGTGTTTTGCGCCAACGACATCATGGGGATCGCGTGCATGGTGTCGCTGATCGAGGCGGGCGTCGCGGTGCCCGGCCAGGTGGCGATCGTGGGTTTCGACGACGTGCCGATCGCGCGCTTCGTCACCCCGCGCCTCAGTACGATGGGAATCGGCATCGCCGATCTGGGCGACCGCGCGCTCGAACGGCTGGTCGAGGCGATCGACGATCCCGCCGCGCCCTCGGGCGAGCCCGATCATCTGACGCCCGAGCTGCTCGTTCGCGGGTCGAGCCGCCGGACGGCCGACGGCCCCTGATCGCGCTGTGTCCATGTCCGTTCGTGCTGAGCCCGTCGAAGCACCGTTCTTTTCCACGGCGAGAGAAGAACGGCCCTTCGACAAGCTCAGGGCGAACGGGAGGTTTTTCTTCTTCCTCCTTCTCCTCGCGCTCGCCGCCGGCAGCTGCGCACCGGCGTCCGACAAGACCGTGCTCACGATCTGGGCGATGGGCCGCGAGGGCGAGGTCATCGGCGCGCTGATCGCGGGGTTCGAGGCCGAGCATCCCGAGATCGACGTGCGCATCACCGCGCTCCCCAACAACGGCGCGCACGAGAAGCTGCTGACGGGCTTTGCCGGCGATTCGCTTCCCGACATGGCGCAAATGGGCAATACCTGGGTGCCCGAATTTGCGGCGCTGGGCGCGCTCGCACCGCTCGACGCGCGCATCGCGGCGACCCCCTCGATCGACAAGGCCGATTATTTCGACGGCGTGTGGGCGAGCAACCGGATCGACGGCCGGCTCTACGGTGTGCCCTGGTATGTCGATACGCGCCTGCTCTTCTACCGCCGCGATATCCTGAAGCGCGCCGGCTTCGAATCGCCGCCCGCCACCTGGGCCGAATGGCGGCGGCAGATGGTCGCGATCAAGCAGCTGGTCGGGCCCGGGCGCTATGCGGCCTATTTCCCGCTGAACGAGTACGAGCCGCTCCAGGTGCTCGGCCTCCAGGCGCCCGCGCCGATGGTGACCCCGGACGGCCACGGCAATTTCGAGAGCGCGGGCTTCGAGCACGCGCTGGCCTTCTATCTCGGCGCGATCCGGTCCGGCCTCGCCCCGGCCTGGACCAACACCCAGGTCGCCAATGTCTGGGACGAATTCGATCGCGGCCGCTTCGCCTTCTACATCACCGGCCCGTGGCAGATCGGCGAGTTCCGGCGCCGGCTGCCGCCCGATCGCCAGCACATCTGGGCCACCGCGCCGATGCCCGGGCCCGACGGGCCCGGCGTCTCGACCGCGGGCGGATCGAGCCTCGTCGTCTTTCGCCATTCGGACAGGCAGGACGCCGCGTGGCGGCTGATCGCCTATCTCTCCCGGCCCGAATCCCAGCTCCGGCTCCACGCTCTGACAGGCGATCTCCCATCGCGCCGCAGCGCCTGGCGCGCCCCCGCGCTCGCCGAGGGCGTGCCCGAGCGTGCCTTCGCCGTGCAGCTCACCCGGCTGGAGCCCAGCCCCAAGGTGCCCGAGTGGGAACGGATCGCCACCGAAATGCGCCTCGTCGCCGAAGCCGCCGCGCATACCGACACGCCCATTCCCGCCGTCGCCGCCGAAATCGACCGCCGCGCCGATGCGATCCTCGCCAAGCGGCGCTGGATGCTGGAGCGGGAACGCAGGGAAATTCAGCCAGCCGTTCGCCCTGAGCCTGTCGAAGGGCCGTTCTTTTCTTTGACCGACGAGAAGAAAGACGGTGCTTCGACAAGCTCAGCACGAACGGTGAAAGCACACCCCGCATGACCCGCGAGGCCGCCGCCTGGACCTTCGTCGCGCCCGCGCTCGCCGCGCTCGGGTTGTTCTTCGCGCTTCCCGTTGCCGCCGCGCTGGTGCTGAGCTTCACCGATTTCGACATCTACGCGCTCGCCGATCTCGGCAACCTGCGCTTCGTCGGGCTCGACAACTACCTGACCCTGCTCCGCACGCCCTTGTTCTGGAAGGCGCTCGGCAACACGACCGAGTTCGTCGTCCTCGGCGTGCCGCTGTCGATCGCGCTGTCGCTCGGTGCCGCCCTGCTCGTGAATGCCAGGGCCGCGCGCTTCCGCGCCTTCTTCCGCACCGTCTATTTTGCCCCGGTCGTGACCACGCTGGTCGCGGTCGCGCTGATCTGGCGCTACCTGTTCCACGCGCAATACGGGCTGATCGACTGGGGCCTCGGCCTTCTCGGCATCGCCCCCATCGACTGGCTCGGCGACCCCGATTGGGCGATGCCGGCGATCGTGCTCTTCGCGGTGTGGAAGAATTTCGGCTACAACATGATCATCCTGCTCGCCGGGCTCCAGACCATCCCCGACGAACTCTACGAGGCGGCGCGGATCGACGGCGCGGGCGCGCTCGCGCAGCTTCGCCACGTCACGCTCCCCGCGCTCGCGCCGGTGCTGCTGGTGGTCTCGATCCTGACGATGGCGGGCTATTTCCAGCTCTTCGCCGAGCCCTATGTGATGACGCAGGGCGGGCCGGTCCAGAGCACGACCTCGATCCTCTACCTGATGGTCGATCAGGGCTTCAAATTCTGGAACCTGGGGCAGGCGAGCGCGATCGCCTTCGTCCTCTTCGCCATCCTGTTCGTGCTGACGCTGGCGCAATTCGCGCTCGTGCGGCGGTGGAGCCGGGCATGAGGCGCGCGGTCGCCGTCAACGCGCTGCTGGCGCTTCTCGGCGTGGCGACGTTGGTGCCGCTCGCCTGGATGGCGTCGGTGTCGCTGATGGCGCCGGGCGAGGCCGCGCATACGCCCCCGCCCTTATGGCCCGCGCACGCCACCGTCGCCAATTACGCGGCGCTGTTCGGCCAGCTCGACATGGCGCGCTATCTCGCCAACAGCCTGACGCTCGCGATCCTTGCGACCCTGCTCTCGCTCGGCTTCAACGTCACCGCGGGCTACGCCTTCGCCAAGCTCGAGTTCCGCGGGCGCGACCGGCTGTTCCGCCTGCTCATCGCCGCGCTGGTCATCCCCGCGCAGGTCGCGATGATCCCGCTCTTCCTGCTGTGCAAGGAACTGGCGCTCGTCAACAGCTTCGTGGGCGTGCTCGTCCCCAATCTGGCGACGGTGTTCGGCATCTTCCTCGTGCGCCAATATGCACTCTCGATCCCCACCGAGATGCTGGAGGCCGCGCGCGTCGACGGCGCGGGCGAGTGGCGCATCTTCCTTTCGATCGTGCTGCCCGCGCTGACGCCGATCCTGATCACGCTCGCGATCTTCGCCTTCGTGACCAGCTGGAGCGACTTCCTCTGGCCGCTCATCATCCTGAACGACGCGGACAAGCAGACGCTGCCCGTCGCGCTCGCCAATCTCAGCCGCGAGCATGTGCAGGACATCGAACTGATGATGGCGGGCGCCGTCGTCACGCTCGTGCCCGTGCTGCTGCTCTTCCTCGCCCTCCAGCGCTTCTACATCGGCGGCCTGCTCGCCGGGAGCGTCAAGGGGTGACCATCAAGGACCGATGACCGAATGACCCCCTTTCCCGACGATTTCCTGTGGGGCGCCGCGACTGCGGCCTATCAGATCGAGGGCTCGCCGCTCGCCGACGGCGCGGGCCCATCGATCTGGCAGCGCTTCACGCACGATCCGCGGCTGATGATCGCGCGCGGCGACACCGGCGACGTGGCGTGCGACCATTATCACCGCTGGCGCGAGGACGTCGCGCTGATGAAGGCGCTGGGACTCAAGGCCTATCGCTTCTCGGTGGCGTGGGGCCGCGTGCTTCCCGAGGGCACGGGCCGCGTCAACGAGGCGGGGCTGGGCTTCTACGAGCGGCTGGTGGACGAGCTGCTCGCCAACGGCATCGAGCCGATGCCGACGCTCTACCATTGGGATCTCCCCGCCGCGCTCGACGATCGCGGCGGCTGGCTCAACCGCGACAGCGCCGACTGGTTCGCCGATTATGCGCGCGTCCTGTTCGATCGGCTCGACGGTCGCGTGACCAAATGGGTGACGCTCAACGAGCCCTGGGTCGTCGCCGACGGCGGCTATCTCAACGGCGTGCTCGCGCCGGGGCACCGCAACATGTTCGAGGCGCCGATCGCGAGCCGCAACCTGATGCGCGCGCACGGGGCTGCGGTACAGGCCTATCGCGCGGCGGGCGCGCACGAGATCGGCCTCGTCGTCAACATCGAGCCCAAGGTCGCCGCCTCCGACCGCGCCGAGGACCAGGCCGCGCAGCGCCGCGCCGAGGCGTATATGAACCGCCAGTATCTCGATCCCGCGATCCACGGCCGCACCCCGCCCGACATGCCCGCCCTCTTCGGCGAGGCCTGGACCGATTGGTCCGCCGACGATCTCGCGCTCGCCCGCCAGCCCATCGATTTCCTCGGGATCAATTACTACACCCGCGCCGTCGTGCGCGCGGACGATGCCACCTTCCTCACGCGCGCCGCCCACGTCCCGCAACCTGATGCGACGCGGATGACGACCGGGTGGGAGGTCGATCCCCAGGCCTTCACCGACATGCTGCTTTGGGTCCGCGCGGAATATGGCGACATCCCGCTCTACATCACCGAGAACGGCGCCGCTTTCTACGATCCTCCCAAAGCCGTTGCGGGCGTGATCGACGATCCGCTGCGCATCGCCTATCTGCACTCGCACATCGCCGCGGTGGGCGCGGCGATCGCGCGCGGGGTGGACGTGCGCGGCTACCTGCTGTGGTCGCTGCTCGACAATCTCGAATGGGCGCTCGGCTATGCGCAGCGCTTCGGCATCGTCCATGTCGATTACGAGACGCTGGAGCGCACGCCCAAGAACAGCGCGCACTTCTACAAGAACGTGATCGCGGCGAACGGGGTTCCGCCGGCCAACGGGTGAGATGAAATCCTCCCCCGCAGGGGGAGGGGGACCATCGGCGCAGCCGATGGTGGAGGGGTATCCCCGCTGATGGTGACACCCCTCCGTCAGCCCTTCGGGCTGCCACCTCCCCTTCCAGGGGAGGAATGAGCGCGCTTCGAGCGTTCTTGCGGAGGCGCTGCCTTTCGCCCGTCATCCGCAATCGCTATATGGGCGGCGTAAAGGCAGGAAATTCCGCAATGTCCGTTCGTCCCTGGCGCGATATCGTGCGCCGCAAGAGCCGCCAGATCATGGTCGGCAATGTACCCGTCGGCGGCGACGCGCCCGTCACCGTGCAGACGATGACGAACACCCCGACCTCGGACGCCAAGGCGACGATCGACCAGATCCGCCGCTGCGAGGAAGCGGGCGTCGATATCATCCGCGTCTCGTGCCCCGACGTCGAGAGCACCGCCGCACTCAGGCAGATCGTGCGCGAAGCCCGCGTGCCCATCGTCGCCGACATCCATTTCCACTACAAGCGCGCGCTCGAGGCGGCGGATGCGGGTGCGGCGTGCCTGCGCATCAACCCCGGTAACATCGGCTCGGACGACCGCGTTCGCGAGGTGATCGCGGCGGCGCGCGCGAACGGTTGCGCGATCCGCATCGGCGTCAACGCCGGCAGCCTCGAACGCGACCTGCTCGAAAAGTACGGCGAGCCGTGCCCCGACGCGCTGGTCGAATCGGCGATGGATCACATCAAGATCCTGCAGGATCACGATTTCCACGAGTTCAAGGTCGCGGTGAAGGCGTCGGATCAGTTCCTCGCGGTCGCCGCCTACCAGCAGCTTGCCGAGCTGGTCGATTGCCCGCTTCATTTGGGCATCACCGAGGCGGGCGGGTTCGTCGCGGGCACCGTCAAGTCGGCGATCGGGATCGGCTCACTCCTGTGGTTCGGCATCGGTGACACGATCCGCGTCTCGCTCTCGGCCGAGCCCGAGGACGAGGTCCGCGTCGGCTTCGAGATCCTCAAAAGCCTCGGCATCCGCAACCGCGGCGTGCGCGTCATCTCGTGCCCCTCGTGCGCGCGACAGGGCTTCGACGTCATCCGCACCGTGCAGAAGCTCGAGGAGCGGCTCCAGCACATCCGCACGCCGATGAGCCTTTCCGTCCTGGGCTGCGTCGTCAACGGCCCCGGCGAGGCGCGCGAGACCGACATCGGCATCACCGGCGGCGGCAACGGCAAGCACATGGTCTACCTCTCGGGCGTCACCGACCACCATGTGCAGGACGCCGACATGATCGACCATATCGTCAAACTGGTCGAGGCTAAGGCGGCCGAGATCGAGGCCGCTGAGGCCGCGCCCGCGATCGCGGCGGCGTAATCAGCGCCAGCCTTCGGCGCCGATCAAGGGCACGAAGGCGACCGCGCCCAGATCGTCCGTCTCGAAGCGCCCGCCTTCGGTGCGCGTCATCCGCGTCAGCCGCTGGTTGCCCGGCTCGCCCACCGGAATCACCAGCCGCCCGCTGATGCCGAGCTGCTGCTTGAGCGGTTCGGGCACCCGCGGCCCGCCGGCGGCGACCAGGATTGCGTCGAACGGCGCTTTCTCGGGCCAGCCGCGCGTGCCGTCGCCGATGCGGATCGCGACATTGTCGTAGCCGAGATCGCGCATCCGTGCCTCGGCGAGGCGCCCCAGCCGCGCGTGCCGCTCGATCGCGAACACCCGGGCCGCGATCCGCCCCATCACCCCGGCGGCATAGCCCGAGCCCGCGCCCACCTCGAGCACGCGATCGTGCGCGCCGATCCCCGCTGCCTCGATCATCGCCGCGACGATGTACGGCTGCGAGATCGTCTGCTCGTCCTCGATCGGCAGCGGCGAATCCTCATAGGCGAATTCGGCCAGTTCTTCGCTCACGAAACGTTCGCGCGGCACGTCGCGCATGGCCTCGATCACGGCAGGGTCGCGAATCCCGCGTGCGGCGATCTGGCAAATCACCATCCGGTGGCGGCGATCCGCGAAATCGGCCATCGCCTCTCTCCTCGAGAGGAAGAAACGATGGGGCGGCCGAGGCGATCCGCGTCAGCCGAATGCCTGGTCGAGCAATTTTGCCAGCCGCAAGCCGCCGCGCTCGACCTGAAGCTGCGCGATGGGCACCAGCCGCTCGATCGTCGCCTCGTCGAGCGTCACCTTGGCCGGGGCCGGCGCGCACGGATCAGCCATCACGCTGCCGTACACCGCGTCGTGTGCGACCTTCCAGCTCTCGCGGCTCCAGTCCGTCACACTGCCCGCCTGTATCTGCGCCTTCTCGGCAGGCGAATAGCGGCGGACGATCGAGGGCGGGGTCGAGATCGCGCGCTCGGCGAGCAGCCCGTCCCACACGCTGTGCAGGTTGAGCCGCGGCGGCGCGTAGATGCCATAGGCGGCATTGACCTTGTTGCCCCCCGCATCGCCCTTCTCGCCCGCGTGGAGCGGCTGGTGCAGGTCGCCGACGAAGTGGATCAGGAAGATCAGCGCCTTCAACCGTTCGATCCGCGGCGCCTGGGCGTCCTTCAACGTCGCCATATCGCGCGTGATCTGCGCCGACACGCAATTCCCTTCCGCGCATTCGGGCGGCAGCGCGAAGGGCGTGCAGACGTTCACGTCCTGATAGTGCCAGGCGAACGTGTCCTTGAACCGATCGCCGAGCTTCTTGACGCAATCGGGCCATACCGCCGCCTGCTCCGGCGTGCGCGCGGGGCATTCGGGCGTATCGAGCTCGGTCGCATGCGCCAGCAGCGCGCGCACCCTGGCCTGCGTCTGCGGCTTGACGTTGAGCATCGCGATCTTCGCGACCGTCTCGTGCCCATATTCCCAATAGGCGACCGCCGGCGATGCGGCGAGCGTGGCGACGGCAAGCGCGGCGAGCAGAAACGACAGACGGCGAATCATGCGCGAGCCTTAATCCCGCGTGGGGACGTTGTCGTTACGTTTTGCGCTGTCCTGCAACCTCGCGCCTGCGCCGGGTCATTCGTCCCCGAAGATCGCCACGATCGGCGCCTCGCCGGCGCGGGCACGCGCGCGGTGCATGCCCGGCGTCGTCAGCGACCAGGCCGGCGTGCCGTCGGCGGCAACCACGATCACCCCGCCGGTGCCGCCCATTGCCTTCACCTCCGCCATCACCGTGTCGGCGGCCGCCTGCACGCTTTCGCCGGCGAAGCGGATGTGCGCGGCGATCTCGTGCGCGACGCCGACGCGCAGGAAGAACTCGCCCGCTCCGGTGCACGAGACCGCGCACGCCCGGTCGTCGGCCCAGGTGCCCGCGCCCAGGATCGGCGAATCGCCGACGCGGCCCCAGCGCTTGCCGGTGACGCCGCCGGTCGAGGTGGCGGCGGCGACATGGCCGTGTGTGTCGCGCGCCACCGCGCCGACGGTGCCGTATTTCATGTCGACGTCGAACGCGCTGCCGCCCGATGCTTTCATTGCCTCGAGCTGCGCGCGCCGCTCGGGCAGGCCGAACCAGTCGGCATCGGCCTGCTCCAGTCCGTGGTCGCGCGAGAAACTGTCGGCGCCCTTGCCTGCGAGCATGACGTGCGGGCTCTGCTCCATCACTGCGCGCGCCAGACTCACCGGATTGCGGGTGGAGATCACGCCCGCCACCGCGCCGGCACGGCGGTCGCGCCCGTCCATGATCGCGGCGTCCATCTCGTTGCGGCCTTCGTAGGTGAACACCGATCCGCGCCCGGCATTGAAGGCGGGATGGTCTTCGAGCACCCGCACCGCGGCCTCGACGGCGTCGAGCGCGGCGCCGCCTTCCCGCAGCACCGCGCTTCCCGCCTCCAATGCCTGCGCGAGTCCCTCGCGCGCCGTGGCCTCGGCTTTAGGCGCAATCTTCCCGCGCTCGAGAATCCCGGCGCCCCCATGGATCAGCAGAGTCCAGTCGGTCATGGCCGCGGGGCTTAGCAGACGGCGCACGCTTCGCCACCCTCAGGCCGATCAGCGGCCGCAGCCAGCCGATCTCGCGGCCAAGCAGGTAAAAGCCCCAGCACCCGGCGACGGTCGCGGCGACCAGGATCGCGAACTCGCTGCCGGCGCCCAGCCCGCGCCCGACGATCCAGTAGCCGACGACGACGATCACCGTCTGGTGGATGAGGTAGAAGGGGAAGACTGCCTCGGTCAGCGTTGCGCGCCAGGCGTGCTCGCGGTTCCAGAAGGTCTCGGCGATGCCGATCAGCGCCGCGATCGCGGGCCAGGCCTCGCCGTGCCGCGCCGCCCGCCAGGCCCAGACGCTGACGTTGCTGGTGAAGCTGAAGTCGGGCCAGGCGATCAGCAGCCCGACGATCACCGCATAGCAGCCGATCGCGATCGCCGCCGCCGGCTTCCAGTGCCGCGCCAGCGCCGCCATCACCGGCCGCGAGCCGGCAAGGCCGAAGCCGAACAGGAACGCGGGCACGTAGCGTAGATGCGCGACGCCGTCGTGGATCAGGTCGTGCGTGTCGTCGATCCGATGGAACAGCACGGCTTCGAGCAGCACGAGGTAGAGCGCCGGGATCACCAGCGCGCGCCAGCCGCCGAACGCGCGGTCGAACCAGGCCTGCGCCCGCGCCGCGCCCGGCAGCAGCGCCAGCCCCGCCAGCAGCAGCGTGTAGACCCAGAGGTAGAGCACGAACCACAGATGGTTCCAGGTCGGCATCACGATTCCCGCCAGCGTGCCGAAGCGGAAATAGTCGGTCAGCCAGAAGTGGAGATAGCCCGCCGTATAGCCGTGCTGCGTGGTCAGCTCGACCCAGGTCTGCGGCGGCACCACGACCGCCATGCCGAACACCAGCGGCCACAGCAGCCGCCCGCTGCGCTGCTTCAGGAACGCGCCCAGCCCGGGCATCTTGGTGATCAGCGCGCGGCTCGCATAACCCGACACCACGAACAGCAGGGTCAGCCGCCACGGGTTCGTCAGGAACATCGGGATTTCCGCCCAGACGAGCGGATGTGCGGTCTTTATATGAAAGCCCCAGGGCACGAAGACCATGCCCACATGATAGATGATCAGCAGCGCGAACGCCCCGATCCGCAGCCAGTCCATGCCGTAATGCCGTTCCATCGCCTTCATCCTCTCGGGTGTCGATGCGCGAGAACTGGCGTGGGCGGGCCCGGGCTTGTATCGGGAAGGTTCGTGCGGAGGCTTCCCGGGGACGATGACGCAACCGAGTGGGACGAGCGGCGGGTGGCGCGGGATGAACGGGGCGCAGCGTCGGCTGGCGCTGCTGCTCGGGGCGGGCTTCCTCGTCATCCTCGCCGTGATCATGGTCGCCAACGCGACCTCGATGGCGAGCGATTTCGCCGCCGCGCACGTCCCCGTCACGACCGCGCACGTCTGGTTGTGGGAAGTCAGCAGCATCATCGCCTGGCTGACGTTGATGCCGCCGATCTGGCTGCTCGTCGCCTGGCTCGCCCGCGCGCGGCTCGTCTGGTGGAAGACTGCGCTGATCGTGGCCGCGGCGAGCGTCCCGGTATCGGCGTGGCACATCGGCGTGATGGTGGTGATTCGCGTCGTCGCCTATTGGCTGGAGGGTAGCCGCTATCATTTCATGATGGGCGTGCAGAACCCGCTGCTCTACGAATATCGCAAGGATCTGGGCACCTATCTTCAGTTCGCCGCGATCGCTTTGGTCGCGCAATGGCTGATCGCCCGCGCCGCGACGCCGACGGGGGAGGCCGCATCCGCCCGCACGCTCGAAGTGGGCGAGGGCGCGGTCACGCATCATGTGCCGATCGACGAGATCGAGAGCGTCGCCGCGGCGGGCAATTACGTCGAGATCGCCTGGGCACCGCGCACCCTCCTTCACCGCGCGACGCTCGCCTCGGTCGAGACCGACCTCGGGGATGCCTTCGTGCGCATCCATCGCGGCCGCCTCGTCCGCCGCGCCGCGATCCGCCGCATCGAGACCGACAAGAGCGGCGACTTCGCCGTCGAGCTGGCGAGCGGCGCTGTGTTGCGCGGCAGTCGCCGGTATCGAGACGCGCTCTAATCCACCAGCTCGTCGATCGCCTCGGCCAGCTCGATGTCGCGTTCGGACAGCCCGCCCGCGTCGTGCGTCGTCAGCAGCACGTCGACGCGGTTATAGACGTTCGACCATTCGGGATGATGGTCCGCTTTCTCGGCGAGCAGCGCCACGCGCGTCATGAAGGCGAAGGCTTCGGAGAAGTCCGCGAAGGTGAAGCGGCGCGTGATCGCGTCGCGGCCTTCGTCATAATCCCAGTCGGGCAGGCCATCGAGCGCCTCGGCCCGCTCGGCTTCGCTCAATTGCTCGACCATTCGCTCTCTCCTTGCCGTGGCTTCGGGGTCAGGGCTATCGCTGTGATCATGAAGGGGCAAGCGCCGAGCGCGGACGAGATCGAGGCGATGGCGCGCGACGCGCTGGCGGCGCTGCCGGCCGAATTCCGCGCCTATCTGGGCGACGTCGTGCTCGCGGTCGAGGACTATGCCGACGACGAGACGCTGGCGGCGCTCGGGATCGATCACCCGCTCGATCTCTCCGGCCTCTATCACGGCCGGCCGGTCGGCGAGAAATCGTCGATGGATTCGGGCACGATGCCCGATCGGATCTTCCTCTATCGCCGCGCGATCCTGGAGGAATGGATCGAGACCGGGGTGCGGCTCGACGATCTGGTGCGGCATGTGCTGGTGCATGAGGTGGGGCATCATTTCGGCCTGTCGGACGAGGACATGCACCGGCTCGAGGACGAGGCATGACGCGGCTGGCCTTTGCGGGGGTCTCGTGCGTGCGCGGCGGGCGATTGCTGTTCGAGGATCGTTCGTTCGATCTGGGCCCCGGCGACGCGGCGCTCGTGACCGGCCCCAACGGCGTCGGCAAATCGAGCCTGGTCCGCGTCGCCGCCGGGCTGCTCGCGCCCGCCACGGGGGCGGTCGCGGTCGAGGGGCGGCGCGCGCTGCTCGCCGAGGCATCGGCGCTCGATCACGATCGGCCGCTCGCTAAGGCGCTCGGTTTCTGGGCGGCGATCGACGGCCAGCGCGACGCGGTCGATGCCGCGCTCGACGCGCTTCGGCTGACGCGGCTCGCCGACGTGCCCGTGCGGCTGCTTTCGACCGGACAGCGGCGGCGCGCGGCGCTGGCGGCGGTGGCGGCGAGCGGGGCGCCGATCTGGCTGCTCGACGAGCCGGCGAACGGCCTCGACACGGTGGCGATGCAGGCACTCGAAACATTGGTGGCGGGGCATCGCGCGGGCGGCGGAATCGTCCTCGTCGCGACGCATCTGCCGATCGAGATGCCGGGCGCCACGACGATCCGGCTGGAGGCGGCATGACCGTTGCCGCCGCCCTGATCGTCCGCGACGTGCGCCGCGCCTGGAGCCAGGGCGGCGCGAGCCTGCCGGTCGCCTTCTTCTTGCTGGTCGCGATCCTCTTTCCCTTCGCGGTCGGCCCCGATTCGAGCCTGCTCGCGCGCATCGGCGGCGGCGTGATCTGGGCGGCGGCGCTGCTCGCGGCGCTGCTCCCGGTCGAGCGGCTCGTCGCGCCCGATGCCGATGCGGGCGTGCTCGACCAGCTCGCGATCCGGGGGATGAGCATGGCCGCGGTCGCCGCCGCCAAGATCGCCGCGCACTGGCTGAGCTTCGGTCCGCCGATAATGTTGGCCGCGCTGATCGCCGCCGGACTGCTCGGGATCGATCACGAGACATTGTGCGCGGTCGAGCTGGGGCTGCTGATCGGCACGCCTGGCCTTGCCGCGCTCGCGGTGGCGACCGGTGCGCTCGTCGCGGGGCTGCGCGGTGCGGGCGCGCTGGCGGGGCTGATCATGCTGCCGGTCGCGGTGCCGCTGTTGATCTTCGGCGCGGGCTCGATTGAGGGCGGGCCGGGCGCGGTCAAACTGCTCGCGGCGGTCAGCCTGCTGCTGCTGGCAGGCGCGCCGTTCGTGGCCGGGGCAGCGATCCGGGCGGGGCGGGCTTAGCCAACCGGCGGCCGCGGCGGATCGGGGTGAAGTGGACGAAATTGACGGTGTGGCGGGAATTGCGGGCAATTGCGCCCGCGACGCGGCGGTTCGGCACCGCGACGCGCCGGAGAAGCGACAGGCGTGCGACACCGGCGCGACGGCAACGCGACACCGGCGCGCCTTGCAGGCGACCGCTGTGCGGCACGCGCGCGCCGGGGTCGCGCCTGGACCGCGCCGGTGGTGCGCCGGGCTGTGCATCAGCCACGCGCCGGCGTCGGGGCCCGTGCGAAGGGATCGGCGAGCCGGCGGGCGTGGAGCGCGAGCGCGGATTCCCAGGCGCGGTCGAACGGGGTGTCGGCAAGCCGCGCGCGCAGGCGATGCGCGCTCGATCGCGACATGCCGGCCGCGCG
Organism: Sphingomonas sp.; assembly: GCA_035538935.1. Lineage (GTDB taxonomy): Bacteria > Pseudomonadota > Alphaproteobacteria > Sphingomonadales > Sphingomonadaceae > Sphingomonas. The sequence goes on along the minus strand of DATLJH010000022.1, from coordinate 131,163 downwards.
TGCGGCGGCGGCGACGCTGCCGCTATCGAGCAGGGCGGCGAGGAAGATGCGCTGCTTGGCCGGCGTCCAATGCGCGCGCGGCGGGGTTACGGGAGAAGCCACCGGGGGCGGCGCGAGGTGCGGGCGATGCTGGTCCATCGGGCAGGATAGAACATAAAACGAACGTGTAGGACAGGGATTTGTGAGATTGGGGCGGCGGCTGGATCGAGGTGCCGCCTCGGGCGCATCCGTCGGACACGTAATCGTCGAATCACCTCGACGCACTTCCCCGGCGAAGGCCGGGGCCCAGTTGCGAGCGGCCCGATGCTGGGCCCCGGCCTTCGCCGGGGAGGTAATTAGAAATACGTGCCCGAAGGATCATCGTCAACCACGTGACGGTTCTGGATTGGGGTGACTCTCGGCTCACCACCTTCTGAATGTCCCCCGTGTTCCTGCGAAAGCAGGAGCCCAGGGTTTCGAGCGGTTCGCCCGGTACTCTGGGTTCCTGCTTTCGCAGGAACACGGGAAAATAGCTGTTCTCGAAATCAGCGGCTCCAGCGCGCCCAGATGGCGGTGGGGAGGACGAGGCCGCGGGCTTCCTCACGGACGCCGAGCTCGCCCGCCTCGATCGTGCCGCCGAGGTCGCCGAGCGCCTGGCGGAGCAGCTCGCCGATCGCGAGCGCGGACATGCGTACCGCGTAGACGGTGAGGAACAGGAAGCGTGAGTCGGCGTCGAGGAGCTTGCGGCAATCGGCGATCAGGCCGGGCAGGCCCTCCTCCAGCTTCCACACCTCGCCGGTGGGGCCGCGGCCGTATTTGGGCGGATCGAGCAGGATGCCGTCGTAACGCCGCCCGCGCCGGCCCTCGCGCGCGACGAACTTGGCGGCGTCGTCGACGATCCAGCGGATCGGCGCGTCGGCGAGGCCCGAGAGCTGCGCGTTGCCCTTCGCCGCTTCGACCGATTTCTTCGACGCATCGACATGCACCATCCGCGCGCCCTGCGTCGCCATCGCGCAGGTGCCGACGCCGGTATAGCCGAACAGGTTCATGCACTCGGGCGCGTCCATCCCGGCGACGCGCTCGCGCATCCAGCGCCAGACCGGCGCCATGTCCGGGAAGAAGCCGAGGTGGCGGAAGGGGGTGGTCTGCGCGGTGAAGGTGACGTCGTCCCAATGGAGCGGCCAGCCCTCGCGCGGGACGGGTTCGGCGTATTCCCAGCGTCCGCCGCCGTCCTCGTCGGAGCCGGGGACGAATTCGGCCTGGGCGCGCCAGTCGGGCGAGGCGGGCGCCCACATCGCCTGGGGTTCGGGCCGGATGAAGCGGAAGCGGCCGTAGCGTTCGAGCTTGCGGCCGTGGCCGGAATCGATGAGGCCGTAGTCCGACCAGGGCTCGCCGACGAGGGTGTGGAGATTCATCGGCGCCGTTCACCCTCACCCTTCCCACTCGCCTTCGGCTCGCGGGCCCCTTCCCTCTCCCAGTGGGAGAGGGAGGGAGGCGCGAAGCGCCGGAAGGGTGAGGGTGACGGGCTCACGAAACCGGCGTCGCCCGCTCGGCGATATAGGCGGTCACCGCCTCGAAGGTCGCGGGCAGCGTGGCGTAGCGTTCCTCGCGCTCGAACAGGTCGCCGATGCGGCCGGGCAGCGCGGGACGCGCGCCGGTCGCGCGCTCGACGGCGTCGCGGAACTTGGCGGGGTGCGCGGTCGCCAGCGTCACCATCGGCGCATCGCCAACGTCCGCGCGCCGCGCCGCCGCGAGGCCGATCGCGCTGTGGGGGTCTATGACCTCGCCGGCATGGTCGCACGCCCAGCGCATCGCCAGCGCCATCTCGTCGAGATCGACGCGGTCGCCGACGAACAGCGTCGCCGCGCCCTCGCGCTGCGCGTTGGTGAGCCGCATCGCCTTCGATGTCTCGAAGCCGCGCATCTGTTCGGCGAGCGCCGCGCCGTCGCGGCCGCCGACGTCGAACAGCAGGCGCTCGAAGTTGCTCGACACCTGGATGTCCATCGACGGGCTCGGCGTCGGCACGACCTCGCGGCACGAATAATCGCCGGTGGAGAGAGCGCGCGCGAGGATGTCGTTGACGTTGGTCGCGACGACCAGCTTGGCGACCGGCAACCCCATCTTCGCCGCGACATAGCCCGCGAACACGTCGCCGAAATTGCCGGTGGGGACCGAGAAGGCGATTCGCTGTTCGGGCGCGCCGAGGCGGACGGCGGCGTAGAAATAATAGACCACTTGCGCCATCAGCCGCGCCCAGTTGATCGAATTGACCGCGCCGAGCTGGAAGCGGCTGGAGAAGGCCTTGTCGTTGAAGGCGGCCTTCACCATCGCCTGCGCGTCGTCGAAACTGCCTTCGATGGCGATGTTGTGGATGTTGGGCGCGAGCACGGTCGTCATCTGCCGGCGCTGGACGTCGGAGACGCGGCCCGCCGGGTGGAGCATGAACACGTCGACATGCGCGCGCCCCGCCAGCGCGTCGATCGCGGCCGAGCCGGTATCGCCGCTGGTCGCGCCGATGATCGTGAGGTGCTGGTCCTTGCCGGCCAGGAAGCGCTCGAACAGCAGGCCGAGGAGCTGGAGCGCGACGTCCTTGAACGCGAGCGTTGGCCCGTGGAACAGCTCGAGCAGCCAGTGCCGGTGATCGAGCTGGACGAGGGGCGTCACCGCGTCGTGCGCGAAGCGGCCATAGGCCTGGTCGCACAGCGCCTTCAGCTCGTCACGGGTGAGCGACTCGCCGACGAAGGGCGCCATCACCTCGACCGCGGTTTCGGCATAGGTGAGGCCGCGCAGGGCGCGGATTTGCTCGGCCGACAGCGACGGCCAGTGCTCGGGCAGATACAGCCCGCCGTCGGCCGCGAGGCCCGCCAGCGTCACGCCCTCGAAATCGAGGACGGGCGCGTTTCCCCTGGTGCTCACATAGCGCATGACGCGGGTCGCCTAGCCTCGGCTGGGCGGGGTGACAAGCGTCCTGCCGCGCCGGCGCAGCGCGAGCAGATAGATGAGGACCGCGAGCGCGGCGAAGATGAACCACTGGACCGCATAGGCGAGGTGGTTGTTGGGCACCGCCGACAGGCTCGCCGCGCCGTTGGGCATCAGCCCCTCGGGCGGCGTATCGGCGACCAGCAGCAGCGGTTTGGGACCGCGCTTGCTGAGTATCTCCTCGATCAGCGAGCGGTGATCGGGGGCGTGGCTGACGAAGCCGGTCAGCGCGCCGCCCTGCCAGGTGGGCCGCCAGTCGGGATCGGCCGAGACGCCGAGCTGGACCATGAAGGGCGCGCCCGATCCGGCCCGTGTGCAGCGCGCCATCTGGCGCCAGCCGACCGCGCCGCCGGCGCTGCGCCCGATCTCGCGGGTCCAGCCGGTCACGCGCGCGCAGGTCGCCACGGTCTTGCGGAACAGCGCGTCGTCGCCGAATCCGCTCGCCGGGAAGGCGATCGGCGGCAGCGTCTCGTTGGCGGCGTAGCGCGCGAGCAGGTCTTCCTTCCACGCCTTGCGGTGGAGCTGCCACACCCCGAGCGCGACCATCGCCGCCGCGGCCAGCCCGACGAGGAGCGTCGGCAGGAAAGGCAGGCGCCTCACCGGTCGGACAGGCGCCCTTCGCGCGCGGCGTTCCTGTATTCGAGCGCGAGGAGCAGCCCCTTGGCGACGCGCAGGCCGCCCACGACGAGCGCGGCGGTGACGGGAACCCAGATCAGCAGTTGCAGCCACAGCGGCGGCGCGAGCGTCAATTGCAGCGTCACCGCGACCGCCATCACCAGCGCGCCGATGATCAGCGTCAGGAAGGCGGCGGGGCCGTCGCCGACGTTGAACCCCGCATAATCGAGCCCGCAGGCGCGGCAGCGATCGGCAAAGGCAACGGGGCCGGCGAACAATGTCGCGGCCCCGCAGCGCGGGCACAGGCCCTTGATCGCCGTGGCGGCGGGCGACGGCGCGGGGGTGCCGGCCGGATCGCCCGCCCCGCTCATCCGGCGTGGTACGGCGCGCCCCAGCCGCCCCAGACGTAGATCGTGACGAAGAGGAACAGCCACACGACGTCGACGAAATGCCAATACCAGGCGGCGGCCTCGAAGCCGAAATGCTGGCGCGGCGTGAATTCGCCCTTGTACGCGCGGATCAGGCAGACGATCAGGAAGATCGTGCCGATGATGACGTGGAAGCCGTGGAAGCCCGTCGCCATGAAGAACGACGCGCCGTAGTTCAGGCCTTTGAAGGCGAAGGGCGCGTGCGCGTATTCATACGCCTGGATCGAGGTGAAGAGCAGGCCGAGCACGATCGTCAACCACAGGCCCTTGAGCACGCCGTCGCGATTGCCCACGCCGAGCATGCCCCACAGGCCGGTCTTCTCGCCCCCGCGCTGGCCGTGGATCAGCGCGTGGTGCGCCCAGGTGACGGTGGTGCCCGAGGTCAGCAGGATGATGGTGTTGAGCAGCGGCAGCTCGAACGGGTTGATGACCTCGATCCCCTTGGGCGGCCACACCCCGCCGACGGTATCGACGACCGATGGGAACAGCGCGAAATCGAAGAACGCCCAGAACCAGCCGACGAAGAACATGACTTCGGAGGCGATGAACAGGATCATGCCGTAGCGGAAATGGAGCTGCACCACCGGCGTATGATCGCCGTGATGCGCTTCCTTGATGACGTCGCCCCACCACAGCCGCATCGTGATCAGCACGCCGATCAGCCCGGCGAAGAACACCCAGCCGCCGCCATTGGCCTTTTCCGGGCTCAGATGCCCGCCGTGCATCCACATGATGCCGCCCGCCGCCATCGCCAGCGCCGAGAACGCGCCGAGCAACGGCCAGAAGCTCGGCGGCAGGATGTGGTAATCGTGGTTCTTGGCTCCGGCCATGATGTCGTCCCTGTTAGTCGTCGGACCCGCTCTAGCTCGCGGCCTTGGCGGAATCCACCGGGTAAAAGGTGTAGCTCAACGTGATCTCGCGGATATCGTCGGTGTCGGGATCGTCAAGCATCTTCGGATCGACGAAGAAGATCACCGGCATCCGCGCGGTCTCGTGCGGCTTCAGCGTCTGCTGGGTGAAGCAGAAACACTGGATCTTGGTGAAATACTTGCCCGCCTGCGCCGGCGTGACGTTAAAGGTCGCGGTGCCCGTGATCGGATGATCCGAATTGTTGGTCGCGAGGAAGAACGCCATGTCGCGCGCGCCGATATCGACCTTGTCCTCGTGATTCTCGGGCTTGAAGGTCCAGGGCAGGCCGGGCGACACGTTGGTGTCGAACGCGACCGTCACCTTGTGATTCACCGCCCCCGGCGCCTCGAGCGCGCGCTGGGTGGTGCCGTTGAGGCCCGTCACCTGGCAGAAGACGCGATAGAGCGGCACGCTCGCATAGCCGAGCCCGGTCATGCCGACGACGCCGACGACGGCGAGGAGCGCGGTGCGCAGCTTGGGCGTCATGAATAGCCCGCCTTGATCTTCGCGATCGCGATGAAGAACATCAGGATCACGAACGCGCCGAGCAGCAAGGCCAGCACGATCGATCGGCTGCGCTGGCGCTGGCGGATCAGATCCTCGTCGTCGCGCCTCGGGTCGGTCATGCCAGCCACCGATCGACGACGAGCGCGCCGAACATGATGAAGAGATAGGCGACCGAATAGCCGAACAGTCGCTTTTCGGGGCGCATCGTATCGCCGTCCGCCGCCATCCGCGTCGCGACGCGCGCTGCGAGCAAGGCGAAGAAGGCGGTCGCCGCGATCGAGACCGCGCCGTAGAGCGGCCCCGTCAGCCCCAGCGGCCAGGGCGCGACGGCGACCGCCGCCATCGGAATCGTGTAGAGCCCGATCTGGTGGCGCGTCGCGCGCTCGCCCGCGACCACGGGGAGCATCGGCACGCCGGCGTTGGCGTAGTCGGTCTTCACGAACAGCGCGAGCGCCCAGAAATGCGGCGGCGTCCACAGAAAGACGAGCGCGAAGAGGAGGAAGGGGAGGAGCGCGACCTGCCCGGTGGCGGCCGCCCAGCCGATCAGCGGCGGAAAGGCGCCCGCGGCGCCGCCGATGACGATGTTCTGCGGCGTGCGGCGCTTGAGCCACACGGTGTAGATGAGGACGTAGAACAGGATCGACGCGGTGAGGATCGCGGCCGCGGCGAGGTTGATCGCGAGCCCCATCAGCAGCACCGAGAAGACGGCGAGCCCGACGCCGAAATGCAGCGCCGACTGGCGGTCCATGCGGCCGGCGGGCAGCGGACGCTTCGCCGTGCGGCGCATCTGCGCGTCGAGATCGGCCTCGTACCACATGTTGAGCGCGCCCGCCGCGCCCGCGCCGAGCGCGATGCACAAAACGGCGGTGAAGCCCAGCACCGGATCGATCGCCACCGGTGCCGCGAGCATTCCGCACAGCCCGGTGAAGACGACGAGCACCATCACCCGCGGCTTGGTGAGCGCGAGGAAATCCCGCCAGTCTGCGGGGATGGTGAGGGGCTCGGTTGCGGTCATCATCTTAAAATCCTCCCCTCCCCTTCAGGGGAGGGGCTGGGGGTGGGGAGTGCCGCAAGCGTTGCCGCGTGACGATCGGCCCCACCCCAACCCCTCCCCTGAAGGGGAGGGGCCTTATTGGCCTCAGTCAATTTTCGGCAGCGTTTCGAACTGGTGGTAGGGCGGCGGGCTCGGCAGCGTCCATTCGAGCGTCGTCGCGCCTTCGCCCCACGGATTGCCCTCGGCCTTCCGGCCCGCGAATAGCGAGATCAGAAGGTTGGCGAAGAACACCAGCATCGATGCGGCCATGATGAAATAGCCGACGGTCGCGATCCAGTTCCAATGCTCGAAGCCGTTGGGATAGTCCGGATAGCGGCGCGGCATGCCCTGCAGCCCGAGGAAGTGCATCGGGAAGAACAGGACGTTCACGCCGACGAAGAACACCCAGAAATGCACCTGGCCGAGGAACTCGTTGTACATCCGGCCCGACATCTTGGGGAACCAGTAATAGAAGCCGGCGAACAGGCTGAACACCGCGCCGAGGCTGAGCACGTAGTGGAAGTGCGCCACGACGTAATAGGTGTCCTGCATGTAATCGTCGATGCCGCCGTTGGCGAGCACGACGCCCGTGACGCCGCCGACGGTGAACATGAAGATGAAGCCGATCGCCCACAGCATCGGCGTCTTGAAGGTGATCGATCCGCCCCACATCGTCGCGATCCACGAGAAGATCTTGATGCCGGTCGGCACCGCGATCACCATCGTCGCGGCGGTGAAGTACATCTTGACGTTCACCGGCAGGCCGGTGGTGAACATGTGGTGCGCCCACACGATGAAGCCCACCACGCCGATCGCGACCATGGCATAGGCCATGCCGAGATAGCCGAACACCGGCTTGCGGCTGAAGGTCGCGATGATCTGGCTGACCATGCCGAAGCCCGGCAGGATCATGATGTAGACCTCGGGGTGGCCGAAGAACCAGAACAGATGCTGGTACAGCACCGGATCACCGCCGCCCGCCGGATCGAAGAAGGTCGTGCCGAAATTGCGGTCGGTGAGCAGCATCGTGATCGCCGCGGCGAGCACCGGCAGCGCCAGCAGCAGCAGGAAGGCGGTGACCAGCACCGACCACACGAACAGCGGCATCTTGTGGAGCGTCATGCCCGGCGCACGCATGTTGAAGATGGTGGTGATGAAGTTGATCGCGCCGAGGATCGACGAGGCGCCCGCAAGGTGCATCGACAGGATCACCATGTCGGTCGACGGCCCCGGCTCGCCATAGGTGGAAAGCGGCGCGTAGAGCGTCCAGCCGTTGCCCGCGCCGCCGAAGAAGGGTGAGGCGAGCAGGAGCGTGAACGACGGGATGAGCAGCCAGAAGCTGATGTTGTTCATCCGCGGGAAGGCCATGTCGGGCGCGCCGATCATCAGCGGCACGAACCAGTTGCCGAAGCCGCCGATCATCGCCGGCATCACCATGAAGAAGATCATGATCAGGCCGTGGGCGGTGATCAGCACGTTCCAGAAGTGCAGCGATTCGTCGAAGCTCTGCGGCCCGCCGTGGAACATGCTGGCCCAGGTGCCGAGATACTGGATGCCCGGCTCGGCCAGCTCGACGCGCATCAGCCCCGAAACGGTGCCGCCGATGATCCCTGCGCAGATCGCGAAGATCAGGTAGAGCGTGCCGATATCCTTGTGGTTGGTCGACATGAACCAACGCGCGAAGAAGGCCGGCTTGTGATCGGCATCATGATGATGCTCATGGGCTTCGTGCGCCTGGAAGGCGGACGGCTGGATGGCTGTGTCGGTCATGGTCTCAGAGATCCGAAGTGCTGGCGCCGGGCGCGTTGGGCGTCGCGGGCTGGGTCGAGTTGGCAGGGGCGGCGGTCTGGTCGGCCGCGTCCGCGCCGGGTTGCGCGGGCGGCGCGGTCGACGGCGCGCTCGCGTCGCCGGGCATCGTGCCGCCCTTGGCGCGCACCCAGGCGGCGAACTGCGCTTGCGGCACGGCCTGGACCGCGATCGGCATGAAGGCGTGGCGGGCGCCGCACAGCTCCGAGCACTGGCCGAAATAGAGGCCGGGCTTCTCGATCGTGAACTGCGTCTCGTTGAGGCGGCCGGGGATCGCGTCGAGCTTGATCCAGAAGGCGGGGACCGCCCAGCTGTGGATCACGTCGTTGGCGGTGGTGATGAGGCGGATCGGCACGCCGACGGGCAGCACCACGCGGCTGTCCGCGGCGAGCAGGCGGGGCCCGTCCGAATCGGTGCGATAGCGCTCGCCGGCCTGGACCTGGTCCTTCTCCTTGAGCATGTTCGCGGTGATCTGGATATCGCCGTTGTCGGGATATTCGTAGGACCAGAACCACTGGTTGCCGATCGCCTTCAGCGTCACGGCATTGTCGGGCGCGGGCTCGTATTGCGCCTGCAAGAGCCCGATCGAGGGGATCGCGATCAGCACCAGGATGAGCACCGGCACCAGCGTCCAGATGATCTCGATCACCGTGTTGTGCGAGGTGCGCGAGGGCGTCTCGTTGGCGGCGCGGCGATAGCGCAGCACGACCCAGCCGATCAGCACCAGCACGAGGAGCGAAATGCCCGTCACCGCGGGCATCAGGATCCAGTTGTGCATCCAGTGCGCGCGCTGCCCGGTGGGCGTCACCTGCGGCTGGAGGCCGAAATAGCCGTCGCTGGGCTGGCCGATATGCTGGGTCGGATCCATCGCCGGCGCGCCGTCCTCGGCGAGCAGCGGGTTCACGGGCGCGGCCTGATCGGGCGCTGCCGCCGTTGTCGCCGCCGGTGCGGCGGTGGGCGCCGCCGGCTCCTGCGCCGCCGCGGCCCCCGTGCCGGCGAGCGCCAGGCCCGCGGCCAGGACGATCGTTTTCAACCCTGTCATGCGCATCGTTGCTCTTCACCCTTTTTGCGGAGCGCCCTGCCCCGGGCGCCAAGGACGGGACACGTCCTTTGGTGAGGGCCTATACGCCGCAGGGGCGGGGGCCTCAAGCGCAAGCCACGGGTTTTTTGGCACATGCGTTGCGTGGGCGCCCGCCCGACCCTATCAAGCGGCCGCCATTACCCTGCGTCCGAGGAGCCGCGCCGCCATGACCGAAACCGAGGTGCTCGACGAATTTCGCGGCGCGAACGCGCTGCTGGAGGGGCATTTCATTCTGTCCTCGGGGCTGCACTCGCCGATCTTCCTCCAGAAGATGCGCGTCTTCCAGGATCCGGTGCGCACCGAGCGGCTGTGCCGCGCGCTGGCGGAGGCGATCATCGATGAATTCGGCGAACCCGATCTGATCGTGTCGCCGGCGATGGGGGGGATCATTCCCGGGTACGAGACCGCGCGCGCGCTTGGCTGCCAGGCGATCTTCGTCGAGCGCGAGGAGGGCGAATTCCGCCTGCGCCGTGGTTTCGCGATTCCGCAAGGCGCGCGCGTGGTGATGGTGGAGGACATCGTCACCACCGGGCTGTCGTCGCGCGAATGCCTCGACGCCATCCGGGCGCATCCGGGCGACCTGCTCGGCGCGGCGTGCATCATCGATCGCTCGAACGGCCGCGCCGACGTGGGCGCGCCGCTCGTCTCGCTGCTCCGGATGGACGTGCCCGCCTATCTCGCCGACGCGCTGCCGCCCGAGCTCGCGGCGCTGCCCGCGGTCAAGCCGGGCAGCCGGGGATTGAAGAAGTGACGCCGCCGCTCCGTCTCGGCGTCAACATCGATCACGTCGCGACGGTGCGCAACGCGCGCGGCTCGGGCTATCCCGATCCGGTGCGCGCCGCGCTGCTGGCGGCCGAGGCCGGCGCCGACGGCATCACCGCGCATCTGCGCGAGGATCGCCGCCACATCACCGACGCCGACATCGCGCGGCTGTCGGCCGAACTGTCGATCCCGCTCAATCTGGAGATGGCGGCGACCGACGAGATGCTGGGGATCGCGCTGCGCCACCGGCCGCACGCCGCGTGCATCGTGCCGGAGAAGCGCGAGGAGCTGACGACCGAGGGCGGGCTCGACGCTGCGGGGCAGCACAATCGGCTGGCGCCGCTCGTCGCCGAGTTGGCAGGCGCCAATATCCGCGTGTCGCTGTTCATCGAGCCCGATCCCGCGCAGATCGAGGCCGCGCTCAGGCTCGGCGTGCCGGTGGTCGAGCTGCATACCGGGCGGTATGCCGAACTCGACGGCGCGGCGCAGAGCGAGGAACTGCGCCGCCTGTCGGACGCCGCCGCGCTGGCCGCGAAGAACGGCATCGAGGTGCATGCCGGCCACGGCCTGACCTACGACAACGTCACCCCGATCGCGGCGATCCCGCAGATCCGCGAGCTCAACATCGGGCATTTCCTGGTGGGCGAGGCGATCTTCGTCGGCCTCGCCGACTCGGTCCGCCGCATGCGCGCCGCGATGGACGACGCGCGGTGAAGGGTGGGCTCCAAATTCCTCCCCGGCACGGGGAGGGGGACCGCCCGGCGCAGCCGGGTAGTGGAGGGGCCGCCGTTGCAAACGGCGGCTGCGCCGCCGCCCCTCCACCAAGCCGCTCCGCGTCTTGGTCCCCCTCCCCGTTCCGGGGAGGAATTGGTCTGTGATCATCGGGCTTGGCTCCGACCTGTGCAGCATCGAGCGTATCCAGGCGTCGCTCGACCGCTTCGGCGAACGATTCGAGGCACGGTGTTTCACCGAGGTCGAGCGCGCCAAAGCGGCGCGGCGGCCGTTCACGCGCGCGGGCACCTACGCCAAGCGCTTCGCCGCCAAGGAAGCCTTCTCCAAGGCGGTCGGCACCGGGTTCAAGCGTGGCGTGTTCATGAAGGATATCGGCGTGGTCAACGCGCCCTCCGGCGCGCCGACGCTGGCGCTGACGGGCGGCGCGCGCGCAAGGCTTGACGCCATGATCCCCGAGGGCCACGTCGCGCATATCCATGTGACGCTCACCGACGACCACCCCTGGGCGCAGGCCTTCGTGATCATCGAGGCGATCGCGCGCGACGAAAGTTGAAGTATGACGAAGGAGTTGGCGTTGGACGGTAGCGAGGTGCAGGGCGAGGCACCGGCGGAGGAGACCGCGGCGGCCCGCAGCGCGCGGCGCCGCGCCGAATGGTGGGCCGAGATCAAGGGCATCTTCTGGCTGATCGTGGCGGTGCTCGCCTTCCACAGCTTCGTCGCCAAGCCCTTCTACATCCCTAGCGAATCGATGCTGCCCGACCTGCTCGTCGGCGATCGGCTGGTGGTGACCAAATACCCTTACGGCTATTCGTTCGTGTCGCCGACCTTCCACCTGATGCCATTCGTCGACGGCCGGCTGTTCGGCAGCCTGCCGAAGCGCGGCGACGTGGTGATCGTCACGCCGCCGGGCACGCGCACCGATTACATCAAGCGCGTGATCGGGCTTCCCGGTGACCGGCTCGAGGTGCGCGGCGGGCAGGTGATCCTGAACGGCGTGCCGGTGAAGCGCGGGCCGCTCCATTATGCCGACCTGCCGGTCGACGACAATTCGATCTGCGACCCGGGCGAATATCCCGGCGCGCGCCACACGCTGCCCGACGGCCGGATCGTCTGCCGCCTGCCGCTCGTCACCGAGACGCTGCCCAACGGACGCAGCTACGATACGGTCGATCTGGAGGCGGGCTACAGCCCCGGCGACAATTACGGGCCGATCACGATCCCCGCGGGCGACGTGTTCCTGATGGGCGACAATCGCGACCGCAGCGCCGACAGCCGCTTTCCGCTCTCCGAGCTCGGTCTCGGCGGCCCCGTGCCGTGGGAATATATCGGCGGCCGCGCCGAGTTCATCACCTTCTCGCTCGACGGCAGCGCGAGCTGGAACCCGCTCACCTGGTTCGGGGCGTTCCGGCACGGCCGCGCGGGCACGTCGCTCCATCCGCACGAGGCCGGCAAGTGAGCGACCCCGAGCAGATACCGACCGCGAGCCCGCACGAATGGCGCAATCCCGAAACGCGCCGTGAGCTCCGGAAGGCGGGTGTCTGGCTCGGGCTGGTCTGCGCGATCGCGCTCGTCGTGCTGCTGATCCAGCCGCTGCTGATCATCTTCGCCGGCCTCGTCTTCGCCTCGATGCTCGACGGCGGCGTGCGGCTGCTGGGCAAGGTGCTGCCGCTGCCGCGCGGCGTGCGGCTGGTGATCGTGGTGCTGTGCGTGATCGCCTTCATCCTCGGCGTCTTCTACATGACGGGCGTGCAGATCGCCGCGCAGATCGAGCAATTGCGCGCCACGCTCAACGTCCAGGCCGCGCGCGTCACCGCCTGGGCGTCCGATCTCGGCATCCTGCCCGGGGTTTCCGACCTCAAGGGGCTCGCGCAGCAGGCGATGGGAACGGTGGGGCGGCTGACCTCGTGGGTCGGCACCGCGTTCGGCGCGATGGCGAGCTTCTTCATGGTGCTCGTCCTCGGGCTGTTCGTGGCGATGGAGCCGCGCATCTACGATCGCGGCCTGCAATGGATGGTCCCCAGCAGCGAGCGCGAGGAATTCGCGATCACGATCGACCGGATGGCGTTCACGATGCGCCGGCTGCTCGCGGGGCGCCTGCTGGGCATGGCGTTCGAGGGCGTGCTCACCTGGCTGTGCCTCGCGCTCGTCGGGGTGCCGATGGCGCTGCTGCTCGGCATCATCACCGGCATCCTTGCCTTCATTCCCAATATCGGCGCGTTCGTCAGCGGCCTGCTGATGGTCGCGGTCGGGTTCAGCGCGGGGGTCGATACGGGCTTGTGGGCGATCATCGTCTATTTCGCCGTGCAGACGTTCGACGGCTATGTCGTCATCCCGATGGTCGCGCGGCGCACGGTCGATCTGCCGCCGGCGCTGACGCTGTCGGCGCAGATCCTCGCGAGCACCCTGTTCGGCGTGCTCGGCCTCGCGCTCGCCGATCCGATGACGGCGATGATCAAGGTCGCGCTCGAACGCAGCGCCGAGCGCGAGGAGCAGGGCGAGGAGGCCGCGGCATGACGCTGGTGCTCCACGATTACTGGCGCTCGTCGGCGAGCTATCGCGTGCGCATCGCGCTCGCACTCAAGGGTGTCGCGTACGAATCGCATCCGGTGGACCTGCTCGAAGGAAGCCAGCGCGGGCCCGACAATCTGGTGCGCAATCCGCAAGGATTCGTGCCGACGCTCGAGATCGACGGCGTGCCGCTGGTTCAGAGCCTCGCGATCGTCGATTGGCTCGATTCGGCATTCCCCGAACCGCCGCTGATTCCGCGCGAACCGCTGGCGCGCGGGGCGGCGCTGGCGCGCGCGCTGGTGATCGCGTGCGACATCCACCCGCTCGACAATCTGCGCGTCCTGAAGCGACTCGAACACCAGTTCGGCGCCGACAGGCAAGCGCGCGACGACTGGTATCGCCACTGGATCGCCGAAGGATTCGCCGCGCTCGAACGGATGGCGGGCGACGGGCCGTTTCTCGGCGGGGCGGCGCCCGACGTTTCGGACGTCTGCCTGGTGCCGCAGATGTACAATGCGCGCCGGCTGGAGCTGCCGCTCGACGCCTGGCCGATGCTGGTGCGCGCCGACGCGGCGGCCCGCGCGCTGCCCGCCTTCGCCGCCGCGCATCCGGATCGCGCGCGACCGGCCTGAGCGCCCGTTTGGAAATGCGCCTTTGGGCCGGTGCCGCTTCGGAAATCGCTCTTTCGCGATTTCCCAAACAGCCTCTGAGCCCCGCTGCCGAACAAAGACCTTCTTTTCGTCAATTTCGTGCTTATCCTTGTCCGCGATCATCGGGCCGCTTTCGGCGTTGCCGCCCCTATCGCGCCGCGCGCGGTGTTCGGCCCATTCCCGTTCACGAGGAAACCGACATGAACCGCACGCTTCCGACTCTCCTTGCCGCTGCGCTCGCGCTACCCGCCGCCGCGCACGCCGCGACGCCCGTCGGCACCGACGCCGCCGCCTGCGCGCCGGGCAAGGGACCGGCGGTGCTGGTCAACGTGACCGGCTTCAAGGACCGCACCGGGCGGATGAAGCTCGAACTCTATCCCGCGACCGAGGAGGACTGGCTCGAGCATCGCAAGACGCTCCAGGCCGCCGGCAAGACCTTCCGCCGCGTCTGGGCGGACGTGCCCGCGAGCGGTGCGGTGGCGATGTGCATCAAGGTGCCCAAGCCCGGCCGCTACGGCCTCGTCTTCACCCACGATCGCGACGGCAAGAACAAGTTCAGCATCTGGAAGGACGGCGCCGGCGTGCCGAGCAACCGCAAGCTCGGCCGCTCCAAGCCCAAGCTCGCCGACGGCATCGTCGATGTCGGCGCGGGCGTGAAGACGGTCGCCATCACCGTCCAGTATCTCCACGGCATCTTCGGCGGGTTCGGGCCGGAATAGGGTAAGCCTCTCGTATCACCCTCACCCTTCCCACTCGGCTGCGCCGAGCGGGCCCTTCCCTCTCCCGGCGGGAGAGGGAGGGAGGTGCCGAAGGCGCCGGAAGGGTGAGGGTGACCGGCGCGTTGCATAGAACTCGACTTCACACCTTGTCGGGATAGACCGGCTGGATGTCGACCGGGATGTCCTTCATCGAGGCGATCACGGCCTCGGCCTCGTCGTCGAGCACGGCGTATTTGGCCATGAACGCCTTGACGCCCGCATAATCGCCATTGCCCTGGAGCAGCACGATGTCGTGGACGAGATCGCTGATGCCCGCCTCCATCTTCGCCGGATCGACGCGGTAGCGCTTTGCCGACGCGTCCCAGGCGAAGGCGCCCTTCGACTTGAGATAGCCATATTGCATCGCCGCGCCATGCCCGTGCGCCTCGGCCGCGCCGAAGCGCATCGCGCGGAAGATGCCGGCGAAATAGGTGGCGAGGAGCTGGCTCTTCTCGGCGGCGGGCAGCTCGCCCTTCGCCATCATGAAGAGGATGTTGTAGGCGCCCATGACGTCGGCCTTGCCTTCCTCGATCGCCGACGCCTGTTCCTTCAATTCGTCGTTGACCGTGGTCTGCCGCCCGTCGACGGTGATCGTGCCCGGCCCGAGGCTGTGCGACAGTTCGTGGAACAGCGTTTCGAGCTGCATGTACTTCTTGACGACCAGCCCCGCCTGATCGCCGACCAGCACCAGCGGCGCCATCGGCTTGAGCACGCGATCGTATTTGGCGCCCAGCACGTTGGAGAGGATCACCTTCTTGGCGCCCTTGGCCTCGCGCACGCGCTCGTCATTGGGCAGGTTGAACGCGATCGTCTGGCTGCCGGGGACGTTGTCGCCGCCGCCATGCACCTGCTCGGCGACCGCGATCGGCGATTCGAACCCGCGCTTGAAGTTCTTGTAGTTGGCGGGGACGGGGAGGTTCGCCTCCATGTCCTTCAGATACGCCTTGTATTTGGCGAGCGCGGCCGATTCTTCCGGATCCTTGAGCGTGACGAAGCTCTCGAATGCCGCTTTCTGGCCGAACAGGCGGTCGGTATAGACTTCGTAGGGGCCGATCGCGATCTCGATCGGCGTGTCCTTGAGGTCCATCCACGCGAGCTCGCTGGCGTAATAATCGTCGGTGCGAAACGCCTTGGCGCGCAGCGTCAGGAACTTCTTGAGGCTGGAGTTGGTGGTGATCGCCGCCGCCTGATCGAGCAGCCTGGCGGCGGGCTCGAGCCATTCCTTGTATTCGATCGAATAGGGCACCGCCTTCAGCCCGCCTTCGGGGGTGCGGCGGATGACGGTGTAGAGGCTGGAGAAGGCCTGCTTGTCTTGCGGGTGCTTGGCGAGCCACTGATCGTAGTCGGCGCGCGTCATATCGGCGGGATAGAAGCCCGCGCCCTCGGGCCAGGGCTTGTCGCCCCAGAAGGGCTTGTTCTCGTCGAAGCGGTTCCACGGGCCGAAATTGAGATCGAACAGGTTGAGCAGAAGATCGTGGTCGCCGCCCTTCGCCGCGTCGATCGCCGCGCGAGTCTCGGGGTTATCCACCGCGACCTGACGCAGATAGATCTGGCTCATCAGGTCGGACGCTTCGATCAGCAGGTTGACCACCTGCCGTTCCTCGCCGGTGAGGAAATCGGTGCGCGGCGCCATGTCGATCCGCGCGACCTTGGCGCGCTGCGCGGCGAGATAATCGTGCGGCGCGGCCGCTTCGGTGGCGGCGGTAGCGTTGTCGGTCGATGTCGGGCCCGAACAGGCGGCGGTCGCGAGCAAAGCGAGAAAGAGAGCGCGGCGCATGAATGCTCCTCGATTCTGATGGATGGAGAAGGTCTATCGCGCTCCCGCCGGGCTGTCACGAACGGTACTGTTGCCGATTGGCGGGGAGCGGACGCTCATCTCTGACGCGATGTTCTCGATCTCCCCTCCCTTTCAGGGAGGGGCTGGGGGTGGGTGCCGCCGAGGCACTCGGCGGCCTCCGCCAGAATGTGCAGGACGGCACCTTCCGGATTGTCGAGCACCTCCGAGTTCCATAGCCGGACGATCCGCCATCCCTTCCGCGTCAGATATGCCGTTCTGCGGGCGTCCGCTTCGACCTGTTGCCGTCGAACTCGACCCCGAGCTTCGCCTGGCGGCATGCCAGATCGATGATGAAGGGCGGCACAATGAGTTGCCTGGTGAAGGCCGGTCGATGGCGAGAGATGCGATGCCATACCGCGAGCTCGGTCGGCGTGGGGTTGTTGCGCAGTTAGCGAGCGCGTCGAGTCAGCTCCGGATCGATGCGATGACGCATGGCGCGAGCGTAAGATGGCTCGCTGCGCTCGCCAACCCACCCCCCTAACCCCCTCCCTTCCAGGGAGGGGGAGTGAATGTCCCGGATCGCCTTCACCCGGCCTTGCGCGCCTGGCGGAAGCGGTGGAGCAGGGGCTCGGTATAGCCGTTGGGTTGCTCCAGCCCCTCGAACACCAGAGCGCGGGCCGCCTGGAAGGCGAGGCTGTCGGGGTTGCCCGCCATCGGTTCATAGGCCGGATCAGCGGCATTCTGCGCATCGACCTTCGCCGCCATGCGGGTGAAGGCGGCGTCCACATCCTCCGGCGTCGCGACGCCGTGGAGCAGCCAGTTGGCGATATGCTGTGAGGAGATGCGCAGCGTCGCGCGGTCCTCCATCAGGCCGATATCGTGGATGTCGGGCACTTTCGAGCAGCCCACGCCCTGATCGATCCAGCGCACGACATAGCCGAGGATGCCTTGCGCATTGTTGTCGAGCTCCTCGCGCACCTCTTGCGGCTGCCAGTTGCGGCCGAGCGCGAGCGGCACCGTGAGCAGCGCGTCGAGCGGGGCGATCGGCTCGGCGGCGCGGGCGGCCTGGCGCGCGGCCACATCGACCGCATGGTAATGCGTCGCGTGCAGCGTCGCGGCGGTGGGCGATGGCACCCAGGCGGTGGTCGCCCCGCTTTGGGGATGGCCGATCTTCTGCGCGAGCATGTCCGCCATGCGATCGGGCGCGGCCCACATGCCCTTGCCGATCTGCGCCTTGCCCGAAAGGCCGCAGGCGAGCCCGATCCGGACGTTGCGATCCTCGTACGCGGCGATCCATGCGGACGCCTTCATCTCGCCTTTGCGCACCATCGGTCCCGCGCGCATCGAGGTGTGCAATTCGTCGCCGGTGCGATCGAGGAAGCCGGTGTTGATGAAGACGATCCGGCCTTTCACCGCATGGATGACCGCGGCGAGATTGGCCGAGGTGCGGCGTTCCTCGTCCATCACGCCGACCTTGATCGTGTGACGGCCGAGCCCCAGCAGATCCTCCACCGCGTCGAACAGGCGGTCGGTGAACGCGGCTTCGTCCGGCCCGTGCATCTTGGGCTTGACGATGTAGATCGAGCCCGCGCGGCTGTTCGTGAAGCGGCCGTTCCGCTTGAGGTCATGGAGCGCGATCAGGCTGGTGACGATCGCGTCGAGAATGCCTTCGGGTGCTTCGCCGCCGTCGGGCAGGCGGAGCGCCGGGGTCGTCATCAGGTGGCCGACGTTGCGCACGAAGAGCAGGCTGCGGCCGGGCAGCGCGAACGCGGTGCCGTCGGGGGCGGTGTAGGCGCGGTCCGGCGCCAGCGTGCGTGTGATCGTGCGTCCTCCCTTCTTGAACGTCGCGCCGAGCGTGCCCTGCATCAGCCCGAGCCAGTTGCGATAGGCGGCGACCTTGTCCCCGGCATCGACCGCGGCGATCGAATCCTCGAGGTCGCAGATCGTGGTGATTGCCGATTCGAGGAGGACGTCGGCGAGCCCCGCCGGATCGCCTTTGCCGATCGGGTGGGTGGAATCGATCACGAGTTCGATATGGAGGCCGTGGTGGTGCAGCAGCAGGTTGTCGCCCGCGCGGCCGGCGAGCTGCGTGGGGTCGGCGAGCGTGGGCGTGCCGCCATCCCAGTCCGCCCAGGAGCCCGCCGTCAGCGGTACCGCCGAATCGAGGAAGGCGCGCGCCCAGGCGATGACCTGCGCGCCGCGCTGGGGATCGTATCCCGTGCCCGCCGCTGTGCCGGGAATCGCGTCGGTGCCGTAGAGCGCGTCGTACAGGCTGCCCCAGCGGGCATTGGCGGCGTTGAGCAGGAAGCGCGCGTTGAGGATCGGCACCACGAGCTGCGGTCCCGCGATCCGCGCGACCTCGTTGTCGACGTCGGTCGGCGCGATGGTGAAGGGCGCGGGCTCGTCGACCAGATAGCCGATCTCGCGCAGGAAGGCCTGATAGGCGGGCTGGTCGATCGGGGCGCCGGCGCGCGCGGCGTGCCAGCCGTCGATCTCAGCCTGCATCCGGTCGCGCGTCGCGAGCAGCGCGCGGTTCTCGGGCTCGAAGCGCGCGTAGATGTCCGCGACGCCCTGCCAGAAGCCGCTGGCGTCGATCCCGGTGCCGGGCAGCGCTTCCTCCTCGATGAAGCGCGCCAGCGCGGGCGCCACGTCGAGCCCCGCGCGATCCTTGCCCTGGGTCATGTCCATTCTCCTCGTTGCTGTCGATAGACCAGGCGAGAGTCTTTCGGTAGACGATCGAAACGACATGCTGTCGTTCCTGTGAGGAAACAATCATCGACCCCGATGCCGCCCTGTTCGTCGAGGTGGTCGCCGCCGGCAGCCTGAGCGGCGCGGCGCGGGCGCGGGGCCTGTCGCCGGCGATGGTATCCAAACGGATCGCGCGGCTCGAGGCGCGGCTGGGGGTGCGGCTACTCCATCGCACGACGCGCCGCCTGTCGCTCACGCCGCGCGGCGCGGTCTTCCATCGCGACATGGTGACGGTGCTCGCGGCGATCGCCGAGGCCGAGGCGCGCGTCGCCGATACCGGCGCGATCGCCGGGCCGCTGGCGGTGAGCGCGCCGACCTCGTTCGGGCGGCTGCACCTCGCGCCGCACCTGGCGCCGTTTCTCGAGGCGCATCCCGAGGTCGCGCTCCGGCTCGACCTGACCGACGCCTTCGTCGATCTCGCCGCGGCGCGCGTCGATCTCGCGGTGCGGATCGCAGCGGACGTGGCGCCGGGGCTGGCCGCGCACCGGCTCGCGCCCAGCCCGCGCGTGCTGTGCGCGGCGCCTGCCTATCTCGATGCGCAGGGCGTGCCGGAAACGATCGACGACCTCGCTCGCCACCGCTTGCTCGCCGCCGACGGGCAGGTGCCGTGGCGGCTGACCGGGCCCGGCGGCGCGCGCACGATCGATCGGGCGAGCCATGTCCGCACCAACTCGAGCGAGGTGGTGCGCGAGCTCGCACTCACGGGGGCGGGGGTTGCGCTGCGATCGATCTGGGACGTGAGCGCGGAGCTTGCCGCGGGGCGGCTGGTTCGCATCCTGCCGGAATGGCGCGGATCGGACGATGCGGCGGTCTACGCCGTCCACCTGCCCGATGCGCTGCCGCGTGCGGGCGCGGCGATGCTGGAGCATCTGAAAGCGCTGTTCGCGACGCCAGCCTGGAGTTCAGGTTAGAGTTTCATCCGCTCACGCGGAAGCCGCACCGGCCCGCTCCCCCACCCCACCTCCCATTCAGGATAATGTCTTGGGAGGCGGGGTGGGGGAGCGGGCCGGTGCCGCAGCCGGATTCAGCTATGCTGAATCCGGCCCCAAACCACGCCGCATCATCGCGCGCAGCTTGCCGGGCATCCAGCGTGCGGCGAAGGCCATGCGCTTCGCCGTCGCGCCGACATAGGTGTGGATCTTGTCGCCATGCACCGCCGCCCAGGCGGCGTCGGCGACCGTCTCGACCGGCGTGAGCTCGAGCCCGGCCTCGGTCACCGTGTCGCGGATCGTGCGGTTCGATCCCGCGACGCCGCCGTCGAGCAGCGGCGTCTCGATGAACGAGGGCACGATGTCGCGCACCTTGATGCCGTCGGCCGCCCATTCGCCGTCGAGCGCCTCGGTCAATGCGCGCACCGCGAACTTGGTCGCCGAATAGGTCGCGAGCCCCGACGATCCGTAGATCGCCGAGGCCGAGGCGGTGTTGAGCAGGCAAGAGCCGGGGGTTTTCGCGAGATAGGCGTGGCCGATCCGCGCGCCGTTGAGCACGCCCATGAAATTGATCGCGACCAGCGCGTCGAGATCGGCGAAATCGGCCTCGGCGAGCGGCCCGCCGACGCCGATCCCGGCATTGTTGAACAGCACGTCGAGCCGGCCTGCCTGCGCGGTGAAGTCGTCGAGCGCGCGCACCCAGGCGTCGCGATCGCGCACGTCCATCACATAGGTCTCGGCGCCGCCCGGCAAGGCGGCGGCGGTCTCGGCGAGCCGCGGCGCGTCTACGTCGGCGAGCCCGATGCGCCAGCCCTCGCGCGCGAAGCGCTGCGCCACCGCGCGCCCGATCCCCGACGCGCCCCCGGTGATGAAGATCGCTTTCATGCCCCGCTCCCTCGCCGCGTTTACCTTCGCATACCAGCAAATGGCGCGGAAAGGATATGCCCGCCGCCGCGTTGGGAGGCACGGACGGTACGAGGACGCGCATGGCGAGCAACACCGACACGGCCTGGAAGGCGCTGCGCGACGAGGCGAAGGGCTGCACGCGCTGCCATCTCTACGAGCACGCGACGCAGACGGTGTTCGGCGAAGGCCCCGTGGATGCGTCGATGATGCTGGTGGGCGAGCAGCCCGGCGATCAGGAGGATCTGGCAGGCAAGCCCTTTGTCGGGCCGGCGGGGCAGGTGCTCGATCGCGCGCTGGGCGAGGCGAAGATCGACCGCGCGCGGACCTATGTCACCAACGCGGTCAAGCATTTCAAGTTTGAACGACGCGGCAAGCGCCGCATCCATTCGAAGCCCAATGTCGGCGAGATCGAGGCGTGCCGCTGGTGGCTCGACGGCGAGCGCGGGTTGATCCGGCCCGACGTGACGATCGCGATGGGCGCGACCGCGGCGCGTGCCTTGTTCGGCCGCGTCATGACGATCGGCCGCGAACGGGGCCGCGCGCAGGAGCTGCCCGAAGGCGGCGCGGGCTGGATCACGGTGCATCCGAGCTATCTGCTGCGCATTCCGGACCGGGCGAAGGCCGAGGACGAATTCGCGCGCTTCATCGCGGACCTCAGGGGTGCGGCGGCGCTGATGGCCTGATCGCGCAGGTTTGACGCGGCGCGCCGGCCCGATCACTATCGCCCGCGATGCCGGCAGACGCTCCCAGCCACGGGCCCTCGGTCGCGTTCGACGCGGTGGTCAAGCGCTATCCGGGCGGCACGGTCGCGGTCGAAGGCGTGTCCGCCGACATCGCAGCGGGCAGCTTCGTGGCCTTGGTGGGCGCGTCGGGATCGGGCAAGTCGACCTTGCTCAAGACGATCAACCGGCTGGTCGAGCCGAGCGCGGGCCGCGTGCGGCTCGATGGTGCGCCGGTGGACGGACTCGAGCCGCACCGGCTGCGGCGGCGGATCGGCTACGTCTTCCAGAATATCGGGCTGTTCCCGCACATGGACGTGGGCCGGAACATCGCGATCGGCCTCACCCTCGACGGCGAGCGGCACCATGACGCGCGGGTCGGCGCGTTGCTCGATCTGGTCGATCTGCCGCGCGATCTTGCGCGCCGGATGCCCGACGAACTCTCCGGCGGGCAGCGCCAGCGCGTCGGCGTCGCGCGTGCGCTGGCGACCGCGCCGGGGCTGATGTTGATGGACGAGCCGTTCGGCGCGCTCGATCCCGTCACGCGCGAGCAGCTCGGCGGGGCGGTGCGCGGGCTCCACGATCGGCTCGGCCTCACCACGATCATGGTGACGCACGACATGGCCGAGGCGCTGCTGCTCGCCGATCGCGTGCTGGTGATGCAGGCGGGGCGGATCGTCGCCGACGCCAGCCCGCGCGCGCTGCTTGCCGGCGAAGGCGGGGCGGCGGCGGACGCGCTGGTGGCGATCCCGCGCGATCAGGCGCGCCGCCTGCGGGCGCTGGAGGAGGGGACGTGATCGTCTTTTCTCACCAGCGCGCCTTCGTCATGCCGGACTTGTTCCGGCATCCACTGGACGGCAAATCCGATGGGTGGCGATCCGCGGCACGATGGACCCCGGAACAAGTCCGGGGTGACGCAAGAATGGTGGTGCGAGCGCATTCCCGGGACGGCGGGTGGTGAGCGGCGCCTTTCTCGATGCTCTCGCGCGGGTGCCCGATCTGCTCGCGGCGCATGTGCTGCTGGCGGCCGCGGCGTTGCTCGTGGGCGTGGCGATCAGCCTGCCGCTTGCGATTTGGTCGGCGCGCAACGCGGCGGTCGGGCGGGCGGCGCTGGGGATCGCGAGCCTCGTCCAGACGATTCCGTCGCTGGCGCTGCTCGCCTTGTTCTATCCGTTGCTGCTGTGGCTGTCGGCATTGGTAGGCGGCGGCATTCCCGCGCTCGGCTTCCTGCCCTCGCTGCTCGCGCTGTCGCTCTATGCATTGCTGCCGATCCTGCGCAACGCGGTGACGGGGCTCGCGGGGCTCGATCCGGCGGTGATCGAGGCCGCCGATGCCGTCGGCATGACGCGCGCGCAGAAACTGCGGCTGGTCGAAGCGCCGCTGGTCGCGCCGATCGTGATGGCGGGCATCCGCACCGCGGCGGTGTGGACGATCGGGGCGGCGACGCTTTCGACCACGGTCGGCCAGCCGAGCCTGGGCGATCTGATCTTCGCCGGATTGCAGACGCAGAACTGGGCACTGGTGCTGGCGGGCTGCGTGGCGGCGGCGCTGCTCGCGCTCGTCGCCGACGGGCTGCTCGGGCTGATCGAGAACGGCATCGCGACGCGGCGGCGCGGGCGGACATGGGCCGGGCTCGCGGTGCTCGGCGCGGGCGCCGCGCTTGCGCTGGCGCCGCTCTGGGCGGGCGGCGGGCAGGCGCGCACGATCACCGTCGGCGCCAAGAACTTCTCGGAGCAATATATCCTCGCGCGCGTGATCGGGCATCGGCTCGAGGCCGCGGGATACCGCGTGCGCTTCCGCGAAGGGCTGGGCTCGGCGGTCGTGTATCGCGCGCTCGCGAGCGGCGATATCGACGTCTATGTCGATTATTCGGGGACGATCTGGACCAACCAGATGCACCGCGCCGACGTGCCGCCGCGTGCCGCGATCGTGCGGCAGGTGGGCGCGTGGGCGCGTGAGACGGATGGCGTGCGGCTGCTCGGCGCGCTCGGCTTCGAGAACGCCTATGCCTTCGCGATGCGCGGCGACGACGCGAAACGGCGAGGCATCGCGACGCTCGATGATCTCGCGCGTGCGGCGCCGCGGTTGACGCTGGGGTCGGACCTCGAATTCCTCGAACGCCCCGAATGGGCGGCGGTGCGCGACGCTTATGGCCTGCGCTTCGCCGCCGCCCAACGCTACACGCCGAGCTTCATGTATCGCGCGCTGGCGAGCGGCCGGGCCGACGTGATCTCGGCCTTTTCGTCGGACGGCCGGATCGCCGCGCAGCACCTGACGGTGCTTGCCGATCCGAAGGGCGCGATTCCCGGCTATGATGCGATCCTGCTGCTCGCGCCGAAGCGGGCGGATGACGCGAAGGTGGTGGGCGCGTTGCAGCCGCTGGTCGGTGCGATCCCGGTCGAGGCGATGCGCGAGGCCAACTACATGGTCGATCGCGACACGGATAAGGCCACCCCCGAGGAGGCGGCGCGCTGGCTGGAGGAAAAGCTGGGGCTGTAGCCTGTATCCCCGCCAAGGCGCGGCTTCCGTGAAACGTCCCGTCACCCCGGACTTGTTCCGGGGTCCACCGTGGTTCGTGCAATGCATGCCGTTACTTTGAAACGGCAGTGGATGCCGGAATAAATCCGGCATGACGGCAACGGGGGATGCGCACGCAACGTCCCAGACGCGCTGCGAAGGCGGAAATGCAGGATCACAAGCGATGCGCGGCGTGACTCTGGGTTCCCGCCTGCACGGGAGCACATGCGCCTTTCGATGGCGTCACGCGCCTTCCAGCGCCTCGGTGAAGCGCTTGCGCCACCATGCCACGTCGTGATCGCGGACATTCTCGAACATCGGGCGCCAGCGCGCGATGCGTTCCTCCTTCGACATCGACAGCGCCGTGTCGATCGCGTCGGCAATGTCGTCGGCGCTGTAGGGGTTGATCAGCAGCGCGCCCTCGAGCTGCTCGGCCGCGCCCGCGAAGCGCGACAGGATGAGCACACCAGGATCGGCCGGATCCTGTGCCGCGACATATTCCTTGGCGACGAGATTCATCCCGTCCCTCAGCGGCGTCACCAGCCCGATTCGCGCCGCGCGATAGATGCCCGCCAGCACCTCGCGCGGATAGCCGCGGTTGACGTAGCGGATCGGCACCCAGTCGATATCGGCATGGGCGCCGTTGATCCGGCCCGACAGCTGGTCGAGCGAATCGCGGATGTTCTGATAGGTCTCGACGTCGCTGCGCGAGGGCGGCGCGATCTGGAGCAGGTAGACGCGCGCGTGCCGATCGGGATGTTCGTCGAGGAAGCGCTCGTAGCCGAGGAAGCGTTCGGCGAGGCCCTTCGAATAATCGAGCCGGTCGACGCCGACGATCAGGCTGCGGCCGATCCCGCTCTCGGTCATCCGCCGCTGCACGTCGCGGGCGGTGTCGCTGTCCGCGCTGGCGATGAAATCCTGTGCGTCGATCCCGATCGGGCAGGCGATCGCGCGGATCGTGCGGCCGCCGACGGTCAGCGTTTCGTCCGGCCCCAGCGTGCCGCCCATTTCGTGTGTCACGTAATGGCGGAACGATTCGAGCCATTCCTCGGCCTGGAAGCCGATCACGTCATAGGCGAACAGCGCCTCGACCAGCCGGCGATGATCGGGCAGCGCCACCAGCAGCCGCGTCGGCGGCCAGGGGATGTGGAGAAAGAACCCCATCCGGTTGGCGAGGCCCTGCTGGCGCAGCAGCCAGCCGAGCGGAATCATGTGGTAATCATGCACCCAGACGAGATCGTCGCCGTCGATGTGCGGCGCGATGATGCGCGCGAACGCTTCGTTGACGCGTTCGTAGCCGCCCTGGAAGGTGCGCTCGAACTCGGTCAGGTCGAGCCGGTAGTGGAACAGCGGCCACAAGGTGCGGTTGGCGTAGCCGTTGTAATATTCCTCGATATCCTGCTCCGACAGGTCGATCGTGCCCGAGGTGACGCCGCCATAGGTCTCGAAATGGAGGTCGTGCCGCGCGCCGATGTCGCCCGACCAGCCGAACCAGATGCCGTCGCTTTCCCGAAGCGCGGCAGTGAGCGCGACCGCCAGCCCGCCCTGCGCGGCGGGCTGGTCGGGGCCGGGGGCGGACACCCGGTTCGAGATGACGATCAGGCGGCTCAGCGGATCGTGCTCCACGCCTTGCTCAACAGCACCGCGCAGTTGATCATGCCAACAAGCGAATAGGTCTGCGGATAGTTTCCCCACAATTCGCCGGTCGCGGGATCGATGTCCTCGCTTAGCAGCCCCGCGGGCGTGCGCCGCGCGAGCATTTCCTCGAACAGCATCCGCGCATCCTCGTCGCGGCCGGTGGCGTGGAGCGCCTCGATCAGCCAGAAGGTGCAGACGTTGAACGCGGTGTGCGGCAGGCCGAAATCGTCCTCGGTGGCGTAGCGCAGCATGTACGAGCCACGCTGCAATCCCGTTTCGAGCGCGGCGAGCGTTCCGCGAAAACGCGGATCGTCGGGCGCGAGGAAGCGCAGCTCGAGCAGTTGCAGCAGGCTGGCGTCGAGATTGTCGCCGGCGAAGGTGGCCGACAGGCGGCCGGTGTCCTCGCGCCACGCGGCCGCCTCGATCCGGGCGCGCATCGTATCGGCGCGCTCCTGCCAGAATTCGGCGCGCGTCGTGAGGCCGAGCGCGGCGGCGGCGTTGGCGAGCCGGTCGCACGCCGCCCAGCACATCGCCGCCGAATAGGTGTGGACGTAGGATTTGGTGCGCAATTCCCAGATGCCCGCATCGGGCTTGTCGTAGGACGTCCAGGCGCGCTCGCCGATCGGCTCCAGCGCCTCGAAATCGGGGACGCTGGCGACGCGCAGCAGGCGTTGGTCGAAGAAGGCCTGCACGTTGGAGAGCACGATCTGGCCGTAGGCGTCGTGCTGGATCTGCTCATAGGCCTGGTTGCCGACGCGCACCGGGCCCATGCCGCGATAGCCGGAAAGCGCCTTGGCCTCATATTCGATCAGGCTGGCCTCGCCGCCGACGCCGTAGAGCGGCTGGATATGCCCGCCCGCCGCATTGTCGACGATGTTGCGTAAGTATTCGAGATACGATTCGAGCACATCGAGCGCGCCCAGCCGGTTGAGCGCCTGGACCGTGTAATAAGCGTCACGGATCCAGCAGAAGCGATAATCCCAATTGCGTCCCGACCCGCCATATTCGGGGATCGAGGTGGTGAGCGCGGCGACGATCGCGCCGGTTTCCTCGTGCTGGCACAATTTGAGCGTGATCGCCGATCGGATCACGGCTTCCTGCCACTCGACCGGGGTGGCGAGCCCGCGCACCCAATATTGCCATTCGGCAATGGTCTGTTCGAGCATGTGTTCGAGCGACGCGGCGATGTCGGCGGAAAAGCTCTCGTCGGGGCCGAGGAAGAAATGCAGCGGCCGCTCGACCCGGAACATGCGCTCGTCGCGCACCCAGCCGACGGGGGCGGTGGTCGAAAGCCGGAGCACGTCCTGCTCGACCAGATAGCGGATGTGGTTGGAGCCGCGCGTATGCTCGGCCATCCGCTCGCCCCAATTGCGCGCGGGGCGCAGGCGGATGCGCACGCGCGGGCTGCCCGCCGTCGGCCGCACGATGCGCGCGAACGCGACCGGGCGGTACATCCGCCCGTTGCGCTTGAAGCGCGGGCAGAAATCGATGACCTCGATCGCGTTGCCGGCCGCGTCGGTGTGGCGCGTCACCAGGATCGGCGTGTTGCGCATGTAGGATTGGCTCGTCTCGACCACGCCGTCGAGATCGATCTCCCAGAAGCCGTAGGCGCCTTCCCCGGCGGGCGGCGCGTCGTCGAGCAGTGAGCAGAAGGCGGGATCGCCGTCCACGCGCGGGGTGCAGCCCCACACGAACCGGCCCTGGCGGTCGACCAGCGCGGAGACCTGGCAATTGCCGATCGGCCAGAGATCGAGCGTCGCGGTCATCGGGCAGCCTCCTCGAGCCAGGTGTGCACGGCGGCGACGCCGTCGAGCCGGTAGGTCGCCGCGGTCTCGCGCAAGGCCCCGACCAGCACGCCCACACCGCCGGCCGCGGCGCACGCGGCGAAACCGGGCTCGTCGGTCAGGTCGTCGCCGAGAAAGACGGGGCGATGCCCCGCAAAGGGCGGCTCGCTGAGCATCGCCGCGATCGCGCTGCCCTTGTCGAACCCCGGCAGACGCAGCTCGACCATCATCTTGCCGTGCTGGACGCCGAGGCCGTGCGCGGCGGCGATCTTGTCGACCAGCGCGCGCGCGTCGGTCTCGGCGGACGGATCGAGCCGGTAATGCACGCCGACGCCGAGGCTCTTCTCCTCGATCACCACGCCGGTGCGGCCGGCGAAGGTCTCCGCGATCAGCTTCTGCGCGGCATCGAGCGCTTGCGGTCGATCGGGGCGGGTGATCACCCCACCGGCGGGGCGATGCTCGGCGCCGTGGCTGCCGACGATCGCCAGCGTCTTGCCGTTCGCGCCGAAAAAGCCGTCGAGCTGCGCCACCGATCGCCCGCTGACGAGCGCCACGCGATTGTCGAGCCGGCTCGCCAGCCGGTCGAGCAGCGCGATCAGCGCGGGATCGACCGCGACGTCGCCGGGCCGATCGGCGAGATCGACCAGCGTGCCGTCGAAATCGAGGAAGAGGCTGGCGCCGTCGAGCAGATCGGCGGGCGGAGTCGCGAGGTCGGTGGAGGCCATCGGCCCTTTCTTGCAAGTGCGCGGGGTGGAGTGAACCCCTACGCGGAAAGGCATCGTGAGGTTCCCGCCTCGATCGTCACCCCAGCGGAAGCTGGGGTCTCCATCCGCCGAGAGATGCCGGCCTTCGCGGGCATGACGGATAAGTACGCACGCTACTCCGCCCCATAGCCGCTCAGCGAATACGGCCGATCCGCCACCGCGGTCGCCCACTCCTTGTTGGGCGTGGCCTGCATCACGAAGCGCAGCTCGCCGCCGTCGCGAATCTGTGCGTCGGTGACATAGCCTTTCGCCAGCGGCTTGCCGTCGAGCAGCACGCGGCCGACATAGCGATTCGCCGCCGACAGATTGTCCGCGCGCACGGTGAAATGCTTGCCGTTCGGCAGGTTCAGCACCGCGCGCTCCACGAACGGCCGGCCAATCACGTACTGGTTGCTCCCCGGCGCCACGGGATAGAAGCCGAGCCCGGTGAAGAACATCCACGCCGACATCTGGCCCAGATCGTCATTGCCCGACAGCCCGTCGGGGGTCGGCTTGTACTGGCTGTCGACGATCTGCTTGAGCCGCTCCTGCGTGCGCCAGGGGTGGCCCGCATAATTGTACATGTACGCGACGTGGTGGCTGGGCTCGTTGCCGTGGATATATTGCCCGATCAGCCCGGCGATGTCCTCGGCATGGCTGTAGTCGAGCTTCGAATTGTCGAATTCGAACATCGCGTCGAGCTTCTTGACGGTCGCGTCGTCGCCGCCGAGCAGCCGGATCAGCCCGCCCTCGTCGTGCGGCATGAACCACGAATATTGCCAGGCATTGCCCTCGGTATAGTCGCTGCCATAGTTGATCGCGGTGGGATCGAAGGGGGTGCGGAAGCTGCCGTCGCTCTTGCGCGCGCGCAGGAAGCCCGTCTTGGCGTCGAAGCTGTTGCGCCAGTTGAGCGAGCGCTTCTCGAACCGGTCGGCGATTGCCGTCTCGCCCATCTTCCGCGCCATCTGCGCGATCGTCCAGTCGTCGAAGGCATATTCGACCGTCTTCGACGCCGCCTCGGGCTCCTTGTCGATCGGGACGTAGCCGAGCGCCATATAGTCCTCGAGGTCGCCATAGGGGCCGTAGGTCGCGCTCGCGACCATCGCGTCGAGCGCGGCCTTGGCGTCGAAACCGTCGATGCCCTTCATATAGGCGTCGGCGATGACGGGCACCGCGTGATAGCCGATCATCGTCCAGGTCTCGCGCCCCTGGAACTGCCAGACGGGGAGGATGCCGAACGGGCTCACCCGCTGGCTCGCGACCAGCGACTTGACGAAATCGGCGTTGGTCGCCTCGGGCTGGACCAATGTGAGCAACGGATGCTCGGCGCGGAAGGTATCCCACAGCGAAAAGGTCGAATGCACGGTGAAATCGGCCTTGTGGACGGCGTTGTCCGGCCCGCGCCAGCGCCCGTCGGCGTCGCTCGATACCGAGGGCGCGATCAGGCTGTGGTAGAGCGCGGTGTACATCGTCGTGCGCATCGGTGCGGCGGCCGCGATCTCGACCGCGCCCAGCGCCTTCTGCCACGCCGCTTTGGTCTTGGCGCGGATGGCATCGAAATCGCCCGGCTCGGCGGCGAGGTTGGCGATCGCGCCCGCCTCGTCGACCGAGGAGATCGCGACGCGCACCTCGAGCGGCTGCGCGAGCCGACCGAAATCGAGCCGCGCGACAAGCTGGCGCCCGGCCTTCTCGGCAAGGTCGTCCCGCCCGCGCCCCGGCCCCTGGAAGCCCTTGTAGGTCACGTCCTTCTCGGTATCGAGGAAGGCGTGGCCGGCGAGCGGCGCCGAGAATTTCATTGCGAAATAGAGCTTGCGGTCGGGCGCCCAGCCGCGCGTCTGGCGGGTGCCGGTGATCGTGCCGTCGGGCCAGAGGCGAATCGACGACCACAAGACCTTGCCCGGATAATTGTAGAGCGAGGTGCGCAGGTCGAGCACCAGATGCGCCGCCTGGTCCGCCGGGAACGTATAGCGATGGACGCCGACGCGGGTGCCCGCGGTCATCTCCGCGCGGACCTTCGACTCGCCGAGCGTCACTGCGTAATAGCCGGGTTCCGCGGTTTCGGTCCGGTGGTCGAAATGCTGGCGATAGCCGGTGCCCGGCTGCTTGGGATCGCCCGGCTCGAGCGGCACCTTGTCGCCCGCAACCGGCATCACCAGGAAGTCGCCCAGGTCCGAATGCCCCGCGCCCGAGAAATGCGTGTGGCTGAAACCCTGGATCGTCTTGTCGTCGTAGCGATAGCCCGCCGCGTGATCGTAGCAATCGCGGATCGTGCAGGTGGTGTCGGTGTCGGGGCTCAACTGCACCATTCCGAACGGGGCGACCGCGCCGGGGAAGGTGTGCCCCTCGCCGCCGGTGCCGATGAACGGATCGACCGCATCATAGGGAGAGGGCGTGGTCTGCGCGAAGGCCGAGGTGGCGAGGAGCGCGAGCGAAAGGCCGAGGCGGCGGAGCGTCTTCATGGCCGCATCAAAGCAGGCGCGAACGGGCACGACAAGCTTTTAAGAAAATGAATATCGGAATTCGTCAGGTCCGTCATGCCAGCGCAAGCTGGCATCTCATGCGGCAAGAGACTCCTGCTTTCGCAGGAGTGACGATGGCGGAGGCTGACAGGGCCCGCTTGCATCTCGGCGCGGTTGCGCATAGAGGCGCCGTTCCGGTCGGGGCGTAGCGCAGCCTGGTAGCGCATCACACTGGGGGTGTGGGGGTCGCTGGTTCGAATCCAGTCGCCCCGACCATTCATCCACATCGCAGGCCCGATATTCGCGAACGCGTCGCGAACAGGCCTTGCGGACCTCTCATGTAACCGGTTACACGAGTATCATGCGGCGCGGTGCCGCGATCAGGGAGAGACGGATGTCCAGGCCGGAAACGGTGCGCACGCGCGCGCCGCGACCCAATCGACGCGAAATGCTGGGAACCACGATGCTGGCGGCGGGCGGGCTGCTGTCGGGCTGCGCGACGTTCGGTGCCAGTGGCGCGAGCGCGTTGCGCGGCGAGGCGCTGATCGACGACGTGGCCCGGCGCACCTTCCGTTTCTTCTGGGACACCACGAATCCCGCCAACGGCCTCACCCCCGATCGCTATCCGTCGAAAAGCTTCGCCTCGATCGCGGCGGTCGGGTTCGCGCTCACCGCTTATCCGATCGGAGTCGAGCAGGGCTGGATCACCCGCGTGCAGGCGCGCGACCGCACGCTCGCCACCTTGCGCTTCTTCTGGAGCGCGCCGCAGGGGCCCGAGCCCAGCGGCGTCACCGGCCACAAGGGCTTCTTCTACCATTTCCTCGATATGGAGACCGGCCACCGCTACGGCCGCACCGAGCTCTCGACGATCGACACCACCCTGCTGTTCGGCGGCATGCTGTTCGCCGCGCAATATTTCGATGCCGACGAGGCGGGCGAGGCGGAAATCCGCGATCTCGCGAAGCGCATCTACGAGCGTGCCGACTGGGCGTGGTTCGTCGACGACGCGCCCGTCGTCTCGATGGGCTGGCACCCCGAATCGGGGTTCATCGCCGCCGACTGGGTCGGCTACAA
The DNA here is from genome assembly GCA_035538935.1 of Sphingomonas sp. Classification (GTDB taxonomy): domain Bacteria; phylum Pseudomonadota; class Alphaproteobacteria; order Sphingomonadales; family Sphingomonadaceae; genus Sphingomonas. The sequence goes on along the minus strand of DATLJH010000022.1, from coordinate 99,122 downwards.
CGAAGCGATGCTGCTCTACGTGCTGGGGCTCGCCTCGCCCACGCATCCGCTGTCGGCCGATGCGTGGCAGGGCTGGGTCGCGGGCTACGAGCCGGACTGGATCACGCTCTACGGCCAGCATTTCCTCGGCTTCGCGCCGCTGTTCGGGCACCAGTACAGCCACGTCTGGGTCGATTTCCGCGGCATCCAGGATGCGCCGATGCGCGCCGCCGGCATGGATTATTTCGAGAACAGCCGGCGCGCGGCGCTCGCCCAGCGCGGCTATGGCGCCGCCAACCCGATGGGCTGGCGCGGCTATGACGAGAATGTCTGGGGCTGGACGGCGTGCGACGGACCGGGCGGCGGCAAGCTGACCTATAACGGCGAGACGCGCGAGTTCCGCAGCTATTCGGCACGCGGAGTAAGCGGCACGCACCCGTTCGACGACGGCACGATCGCACCCACCGCCGCGCTCGGCTCGTTCGCCTTCGTTCCGCAAGAGGCGACCGCCGCGGCGCAAGCGATGGTCGCGCGCTACGGCCGCCGGCTCTACGGCGACTACGGTTTCCTCGACAGCTTCAACCCCAGCTACACCTTCGAGAACAAGGCGCCGCATTCGATCGTCGATCCCGAGCTTGGCTGGTTCGACCAGGATTATCTCGGCATCGATCAGGGCCCGATCCTGGCGATGATCGCCAACCATCGTACCGATTTCGTGTGGAAATACATGCGCCGCGATCCCCTCATCGTGCGCGGGCTGAAGCGGGCGGGCTTCACCGGCGGCTGGCTCGACCGCGCGTGAACGGAGAGAAGACCATGACCAGGATGACGACCACGCGCCGCGGCGCGATCACCGGGGCGCTGGGGCTGGTGCTGCTGGCGAAGACCCCAGCGGTCGCGCGCGGCCTCGGCGCGACGCGCGCGACCCCCGCCTTCATCGCCGATCTGATCGGCAAGATGACGGTCGAGGAGAAGGCCGGGCAGCTCACGCTGATGGCGGCCGCGCTCGGTGGCTCGGCAGCGAGCGCGCTCAACCCGGTGACGACGACGCCGACCGCCGATCAGCAGGTGGCCGAGGCGCGCGCGGGGCGGCTGACCGGCGTCTTCAACGGCCGCGGCTCGGACTATGCCCGCCGCCTGCAGGACGCGGCGATGCAGTCGCGGCTCAAGATTCCGATGATTACCGCGGCGGACATCATCCACGGCCACCGCACCGTCTTCCCGGTGCCGCTGGGCGAGGCGGCGAGCTTCGAGCCCGATCTGGCGGCGGAAACCGCGCGCGTCGCGGCGGTCGAGGCGTCGGCCGCGGGCGTCGACTGGACCTTCGCGCCGATGGTCGACATCGCGCGCGACGCGCGCTGGGGCCGCGGCGTCGAGGGCGCGGGCGAGGACGTCTATCTCGGCAGCCGCTTCGCCGCCGCGCGCGTGCGCGGATTCCAGGGCGACGACCTGACCGGCGACACCTCGGTCATGGCCTGCGCCAAGCATTTCGCGGCCTATGGCGCGGCGGAAAGCGGGCTCGACTACAATCCGGTCGATATTTCGGAACGCACGCTCGAGCAGACCTATTTCCCGCCGTTCAAGGCCGCGCTCGAGGCCGGATGCGGCACGGTGATGGCCTCGTTCAACGAGATCAACGGCGTGCCTGCGCACGCCAACCACTGGCTGCTGACCGAGGTGCTGCGCAAGGCATGGAATTTCGGCGGCGTGGTCGTCTCCGATTACACTGGCGACATGGAGCTGATCGAGGCCGGCTATGCCGCCGACGCGCGCGACGCGGCGAAGAAGGCGTTTCTCGCCGGCGTCGACATGAGCATGCAATCGCATTTCTACATGGATCACCTGCCCGATCTGGTCGCCAGGGGCGAGGTGCCGATGGCGCAGGTGGACGCGGCGGTGCGCCGCGTGCTGGAGCTCAAGGCGAAGCTCGGCCTGTTCGACAATCCGTATCGGCGCATCCAGCCCGGCCGCGAGGAGCAGCGTGTGCGTACGCCCGAGCATCTCAAGGTCTCGCGCCGGGCGGCGCAGCGCTCGATCGTGCTCCTCAAGAACGAGGGCGATCTGCTGCCGCTGCCCAAGGGCGGCAAAAAGATCGCGCTGATCGGTCCGTTCGCGCGCGGACAACACGATCTGGTGGGCCCGTGGAACGTCTATGGCGACGACAAGCAGGCGGTCGACCTCGAAACCGGCATGCGCGCGGCGATGGGGAAGGGCGCCAGCCTCACCGTCACCGACGGCTCGGGCGTCGATGCGCCGCTGGCGGGTGGGATCGACGCGGCGGTCGCCGCCGCCAGGGCCGCCGACGTGGTCGTGCTCGCGATCGGCGAGAGCACCAACATGTCGGGCGAGGCGCAGTCGCGCACCTCGGTGACGGTGCCCGAGGCGCAGCAGGCGCTCGCCGAGGCGGTCGCGGCGACGGGGACGCCCGTGGTCATGCTGCTCAAGAACGGCCGCGCGCTCGCGCTCGAGGGCGCCGTCCGCGACGCGCCCGCGATCGTGGTGACGTGGTTCCTCGGCAGCGAGAGCGGCCCCGCCACCGCCGACATGCTGTTCGGCGACGCCCCGCCCTCGGCGCGGCTTCCGGTGAGCTTCCCGCAAGCTTCGGGGCAGGAGCCCTATCATTACGACCACAAGCCCACCGGCCGACCCAATCCGGCGGGCAAGCCGCCCGAGCCGTACAAGGCGCATTTTCGCGGCATCCTCAACGAGGCGCTCTACCCCTTTGGCCACGGGCTGACCTATTCGACGATTGCCTATGGCGCGGTCGATGCGGGCGCGGGGACGCTCGGCTGGGACGGCGAACTCGTCGTCAGCGCGACCGTGTCGAACACCGGCAGGCACGCGGCCGAGGAGGTGGTGCAGCTCTATATCCGCGACCGCACCGCCAGCATCACGCGGCCGGTGCGCGAGCTCAAGGGCTTCCAGAAGATCGCGCTCGAGGCGGGCGAACGCCGCAATGTCCGCTTCACGCTGACGCGATCGGACTTGATGTTCGTGGGCCCGAAGATGCAATGGATCGCCGAGCCGGGCGATTTCGACGTCTGGATCGCCCCCTCGGCCGAGGCGGGGGAGCCCGCGCGCTTCACGCTCGCCCGCGCCTGACACAAGGGAGAAGTTCATGGTCCGTCTTCGTTTCGCCGCCGGAGTGGCGCTGCTCGCGCTCGCGCTTCCCGCGCACGCCGCCGACAAGAGCGATTCCCTGAAAGTGATGAGCTTCAACGTCCGCTGGCCCTCGCCCGACGACGGCGCGAACGTGTGGGCGAAGCGCCGCGACCTGTTCGTCGAGACGATCCGCGAGCAGCATCCCGACGTCATCGGCACGCAGGAGCTCTACAAGCTGCAGGCCGATTACGTGCTGAAGAAGCTGCCCGACTATAACTGGTTCGGGATCGACCGTAAGGGCGGCCATGCCGACGAGCATATGGGCATCTTCTACCGCCGCGATCGGCTCAAGCTCATCGATCTCGGCAATTTCTGGCTGTCGGACACGCCCGAGGTGGTGGGAAGCAACACCTGGGGCACGCCGTTTCCGCGCATGGTCACCTGGGGCCTGTTCGAGCGCAAGGCCGACGGCAAGCGCTTCTACATGTACGACACGCACCTGCCGTACAAGGCGGAGGACGAGCCGGCGCGCACCAAGGGCGCGACGCTGATCCTGTCGCGGATCAAGGCGCTGCCGCCGGGCGTGCCGTTCGTGATGACGGGCGATTTCAACACCGGGCCGGAGAGCGAGGCGCACACATTGCTCACCACCGAACTCAAGGATGCGCGCGAGACGGTGGCGAATCCGGAAGGGCCGGACAAGACCTTCCACAATTTCACCGGCACGCCCGACAAGCGGATCGACTGGATCCTCTATCGCGGCTTCACCGCGCTCGGCGAACAGACGATCACCACGCATCGGGGCGCGGTCTATCCGTCCGATCATTATCCGGTGGTGGCCGAGCTGGCGTTTCCGGGCGGATCGTGAACCGGATCACGTCATGCCGGACTGGTTCCGGCATCCACTTCTCCGATCGCGGCGTCGTTGCTTGTTGCACGGCGGACCCCGGAACAAGTCCGGGGTGACGAAGTGTGTGCCGTAGCCGCCCGTAGCCCGACTCGAAAAGAAAATGGCGCGCTCCCGGCCGGGAACGCGCCACAGGTGAGGAGGGGAAGGGCCTCCTTTAGAAGCTGAAGCCGGCAGTCAGCTTGATCGTGCGCGGCGGGTTGCCGCCGACGCCGTAGCCGTTGCGCTGCAGATAATTGGCGTTGTCGGGATTGCCGAAATAATTGACGTAATTGCGGTCGTTGAAGACGTTGATCACGTCGACGCGCAGGCGCACCTGGGTTTCGTCGGTCACGAAATGCAGCGGGAAGTATTTCGTGAGCGCGAGGTCGAGCTGGCGCAGGCCCCAGCGATCGCCGTTGCCCTTGGCCTCGTTCGAGATCACGCCGAGCGACGGCGCGTCGGTGCGGACGAACGTCGCGAGATAGGGCGGCGAGGCGATCTGGAACTTGCCCGACAGCGCGAAGCTGAGCGGCAGATCGACGCTGCCCGTCATCACCAGCCGATGTTTGCGCACGCCCGCCGAGCGCGCGAACGGATAGCTGTCCGGATAACCGTCGCTGCCGCCGAAATCGGGGAAATCGAACGCGAAAGTCTCGCCGAAGAAGCGATTCTCCTTGGCCTGGGTATAGGTGTAGGTGGCGTTGAAGCTCCACGGCGAGGTCGGCGTGTAATCCTTGACGACCTTGAAATAGGCCGAGTCCGCCTTGGTCTCGATGCCGTTCTTACCCAGCAGCAGGTTGCCGAATCCCGGCGGCGCAAACCCCCAGGGCGATCCGGGCTCGCCGGTCGTCTGGTTGATGATGAAGAAGTTGCCGTTCTCGTCGCGATTGCCGAGCAGGAAGGCGAAGCCGTCGTGACTTTCGATGTGGCTGTAACCGATCTCGGGCTGCCACAGCCCGAACCGGCCGCGCACGCCGAGGCTGAACTGATCCGAATAGGGCACCTTGAGATCGTTGTTGACGAGGTGCAGTTCGCGCCCGCCGCCGGGGCCGGTGCCGGCCAGAAGCTGCTGGCGGCCTTCCTCGGTCAGGTAGATCGGATCCCAGGGCACGCAGGTCGGGCTTGCCGTGCAGGTGTTGGCGGGATCACCCGTGATGAAGTTGAAATTCCGCGTCGTGAACGCGCCGGTGCTGATTTCCTGCTGGAGGAAATCGAACTGGTTGCGGTCGTACGACCGGCCGTAGCCGCCGAACACCGCGAACCGGCCGGCATCGTCGAGCTCGTAGGTGAAGCCCAGCCGCGGCTGCCACGCGCCCTTGAACGGATGTCGGTTGTTGCCGGTCGAGATATAATCGTTGATGTCGTAATCGGTGTTCTGGATATTCGCCCAACCGGTGAGCGCATTCACCGCATCCTGCGGCGTCACGAAATTGAGGTACGACGGCGTTTCCTCGTAATCCCAGCGCACGCCGAGATTGAGCGTCAGGCGATCGGTGACTTCCCAATCGTCCTGAAGGTAGAGGCCGAGCTGGAAATTGTTCGACCTGACGACGGGATCGCCATTGCCCGTGTTGGCGGCGAACGAGACGGCATAGGGCACCGTGTCGTTGAAGCTGCCGCCGTTCGGGTTGAACGCCGGATTGTAGGTATATTGCGGGTTGAAGTTGTTGAGCGTCTCGGCGTTGAGCTTGACCCACTTGGCCTTCACGCCCGCCTTGATCGTGTGGCCTTCCAGACCAGTGTAGGTGAAGTCGTCGGAGACGGTCCAGCCCTTCTGGCCCTTGTTCTGGTAGTTCGGACTGCCGCCGATCCGCAGAATCTGGCCGCGCACGGTGCCGACGCCGTCGATGATGTCGGGCCCGTCATAGAGGAAGATGCTGCCCGGCTCGAAGATATCGGGCTGCGGCGCCCAGTGGACGTTTTCGTAGGCGACCTTGAAATCGTTGATCCAGGTATCGGCGCTGTGCTGCCAGCGACCCAGCCCGCGCCATTCCTGGGTATCGACCAGGCTCAGCGTTTCGCGCGCGGAACTGCCGCTGTTGAGGTTCTCGCCGCTCTCGTTGCGATACTTGACCGAGAATTCGAACAGATCCTCGGCGGTGGGCACGAGATCAATCTTGCCGAAATACAGGTCTTCGTTGAACGTGCGGTTGGTGGTGCCGAAATAGCCCTGATATTCGGCCGGGAAGTAGCTGATCGGGAAGTTGGCGCCCGGCGTGATCTCGACCGGCACCTGCTGGCGCTTGCCTTCGTAGGTGACGAAGAAGTGCGCCACGTCCTTGATGATCGGCCCGCCGAGCGCGCCGCCGAACTGCATGTCCTTGGTCTTGACCTTGTCGTGGCCGAAGGTGCCGTCGGGGTTCTTGCCGAAAATCTCGTCGGGAATCTTTTCGCGTAAATCCTGGTTGGTGAAATCGAAGAAGCCCTCGCCGTGGAACTGGTTGGTGCCCGACTTGGTGACCGCGGTGATCGCGACCGAGCTGACCTGGTCGAACTCGGCTTTGTAATTCGAGCTGATGACGCGATACTCGCCCACCGCGAGCTGCGGGAACGGGTTGCCCTGCGTCGAATCCTGGCCGGTGATGCCGTTCTTGAGGACGTAATCCTTCTGCCCGACCCCATCGATGTAGATGTTGACCGTGCGGCTGTCCTGCGCACCGCCCTGGATGCGCGAATTGCCGTTGCTGCCGGTGATGAACTGCACGCCCGGCGCGATGTCCGCAAAGGCCAGGAAGTTGCGGTTGTTCTGCGGCAACTGCTCGATCATCCGCTGCGAGACGACCGCGCCGACCTCGCCGCCCTCGAGGCTCTGGAGCTTGGACGCGGTGACGACGATCGCGCCGCCGGCGTCGCCGCCCGCCGTGATGTCCTCGCCCGGCGCTTCGGCGGCGGTTTGGGTGTCTGCGAGGTCGAAATCGAGCTGCGCGTTCTGCGCGACCTGCAGCGTGAAGGTGTCGGTGTTGCGCACGCCGCCCGGCGTCGTCACCTCGAGCCGGTAGGTGCCTGGGCGCAGCGACGGGAAGTTGTACTGGCCGCTCGCGCTGACCGGGCCGGTGCGGCGATAGCCGGTCGCGGTCTCGACGATCGTCACCGAGGTGGCGGTCGGCTGGCCGTTCTCGGTGATCGTGCCGCGCAGCGACGCGGCGGAAACCTGCGCGTGCGCCGGGGTCGCGAGCAGCGCGGCGGACGCGGTGCCCATCAGCAGCGCGGCGGCGAAATGCAGCCGGCGGCGGTGTGGGATTCTGGTGGTCGACATCGTTGGTTTCTCCCCGATTCCGGCCTTCTCAGGGCGCGGTACGCTGTTGGTGATCATTGGGTCGGCGCCGTGCCGCCTTGCCGAAAAACGTGCCCGGCCGGGTGTCCGATCCCGGCGAGCATGGGCGTCTTTCCGCCAGGCGGCTGGGCAGGATTTTCATGGGTGACGAGCCGTTCGCATCCTCCGCATCGGTCCGGGCTCTGGCGACCCTGTAACCGGTTTCAGTGACGTTGTGTAACCGTTTCCACGCGCGCCGTGCAAGAGGGCTGCGCGCGCTTTCCACCGCGCTGTTGCATTTGTGTCGCGCCGCGCGCCGGCAGCGCGATGTCGGAGATGTTGACACCGGTTCATGCCGCGTCGATGGTCGCGCTATCGAATAATGGGGGAGAGCGATGCGGAAGCGGTCATTCATGCGCCACTTGGCGTTCGCGGTAGCGCTATCGTTCAGCGCAGCGGTGATGGCGCAGGACAAGCCGGTGCGGACACCGCTCTGGGCGCACGGCGCACCGGGGTTCGAGGATCGCGCCGGGATCCCCGAACTCGCCGAGGATTATTGGACGAAGCGCGTCAACGATCCGAGCATCACCGCTTTCCTGCCCCCGCGCGCCAATGCGACCGGCACCGCGATCGTCCTCGTGCCCGGCGGCGGACACCGGCTGCTCGTCACTACGACCGAGGGCGACGACGTGGGTCGCTGGCTTGCGCATCGCGGGGTGGCGGCGTTCGTCGTGCGCTATCGCCTGTTCCGGGAAGAGGGCTCGCCCTACACGCTGGAGGATGCGCGCGCCGATGTCGAACGCGCGATGCGCACGGTGCGCGCCCGCGCGGGCGATTATGGGATCGACCCGCATCGGATCGGCGTCTGGGGCTTTTCCGCGGGCGGCGAGCTGGCACGGATGGTGGCGTTGAGCCCGCCGGTGCCGCCGCGCGGGCACCCCGACGCGATCGATGCGATGTCGGAGAAGCCCGATTTCGCGATCCTCGAATTTCCCGGACCGCTTCACGCCGGGGAGCGCGTCACTGCCGACTCGCCGCCGATGCTGCTCGGCGCGGCCAATGACGATGCGTGCTGCTCCGGCCCCGCGGTCGATGTGCTCGATGCCTATCGCCGGGCGCACGCATCGGTCGAGATGCATCTCTATGCCGCCGGCGGCCACGCTTTCAATCTCGGCGAGGACACGCCGCTCGTCAGCCTCCAGCACTGGCCCGATCGCGTGCTCGACTGGCTGTCGGATCGCGGCCTGCTTGGACGGCCGGCGCCGGTGTTCACGCCGAAATAGCCGGCGGCTTTCGCTTGGATCTTTCGCTTGACAGGGCGCCGCGCATCGCTAGGGGCGGCGGCGGGCCACGCGGTCCCAACGCCGCGCGTGCTCTCTGCAAGGAGAGTCAGACATGACTGATACGACTGCCGCCGACGCCACTCTCGCGTCCGCAAAACCCCAAACCAAGCCCGCCCGCCCGTTCTTTTCGTCGGGCCCCTGCGCCAAGCCGCCGGGCTGGACGCCTGCCAAGCTCGCCACCGAATCGCTCGGCCGCTCGCACCGCTCGAAGCTGGGCAAGGCGCGCCTCCAATATTGCATCGACCTGATGCGCGAGCTGCTCGCGCTCCCCGACACCCACCGCATCGGCATCGTGCCCGGTTCCGACACCGGCGCGTTTGAGATGGCGATGTGGACGATGCTGGGCGCGCGCGGCGTGACCACGCTGGCGTGGGAAAGCTTCGGCGAAGGCTGGGTCACCGACGCGGTCAAGCAGCTCAAGCTCGAACCCACCGTATTGCGTGCCGATTACGGCCAGCTTCCCGATCTCGATACGGTCGATTGGTCGGACGACGTGTTGTTCACCTGGAACGGCACCACCTCGGGCGCGCGCGTTCCCGACGGCGAGTGGATCGCGGCCGACCGCGAGGGCCTGTGCTTCGCCGACGCGACCAGCGCGGTGTTCGCCTATGATCTGCCGTGGGACAAGATCGATGTCGCCACCTTCTCCTGGCAGAAGGTGCTGGGCGGTGAAGGCGGCCACGGCGTGCTGATCCTCGGGCCGCGCGCGGTCGAACGGCTCGAGAGCTATATGCCGGCATGGCCGCTGCCCAAGGTGTTCCGCCTGACGAAGGGCGGCAAGCTCGTCGAGGGCGTGTTCAAGGGCGAGACGATCAACACGCCGTCGATGCTCGCGGTCGAGGATGCGATCGCGGCGCTCGAATGGGGCAGGTCGGTCGGCGGGCTGCACGGTCTGATCAAGCGCTCGGACGCCAATGCCGCCGCGCTCGACAAAATCGTCGCCGCGCGGCCGTGGCTCGGCCACCTCGCGGTCGATCGCGGCATTCGGTCGAAGACCAGCGTGTGCCTGACCGTCGAGGGCGCGGATACGGATTTCATCAAGAAGTTCGCCGGGCTGCTCGAAGCGGAAGGCGCGGCGTACGACATCGCCGGCTATCGCGACGCCCCGCCGGGGCTGCGCATCTGGTGCGGCGCGACTGTCGACACCGCCGATATCGAGGCGCTCGGCCCCTGGCTCGACTGGGCCTGGGCTGAGCTTTCGGCCTGACTTGATACGTCACCCCAGCGAAGGCTGGGGTCTTACTCCACATTCCGTGCTCTTGCGGCACGAGATCCCAGCGTTCGCTGGGATGACGAGGTGAAATACAATGCCCAAAGTCCTCATTTCCGACAAAATGGACCCCAAGGCTGCGCAGGTCTTCCGTGAGCGCGGTGTCGAGGTCGACGAGATCACCGGCAAGACCCCTGACGAGCTGAAGGCGATCATCGGCCAGTATGACGGCCTCGCGATCCGCTCGGCGACCAAAGTGACGCAGGACATTCTCGACGCCGCGACCAACCTCAAGGTGGTCGGCCGCGCGGGGATCGGCGTCGACAATGTCGATATCCCCTCGGCGAGCGCCAAGGGCGTCGTCGTGATGAACACGCCGTTCGGCAATTCGATCACCACCGCCGAGCACGCCATCGCGCTGATCTTCGCGCTCGCCCGCCAGTTGCCCGAGGCCGACGTCTCGACCCAGGCGGGCAAGTGGGAGAAGAACCGCTTCATGGGCGTCGAGCTGACCGCCAAGACGCTTGGCCTGATCGGCGCGGGCAATATCGGCTCGATCGTCGCCGACCGGGCGCGCGGGCTCAAGATGAAGGTGGTCGCCTACGATCCCTTCCTGACGCCCGAGCGCGCGATCGAGCTGGGGATCGAGAAGGTCGATCTCGACACGCTGCTCGCGCGTGCCGACTTCATCACGCTGCACACGCCGCTGACCGACCAGACGCGCAACATCCTGAGCCGGGAGAATCTGGCCAAGACCAAGAAGGGCGTGCGCATCGTCAATTGCGCGCGCGGCGGGCTGATCGACGAAGCGGCACTGAAAGAGGGCCTGGATTCGGGCCATATCGCCGGCGCCGCGCTCGATGTGTTCGTGACCGAGCCGGCCAAGGAGAGCCCGCTGTTCGGCACGCCGAATTTCGTCTCGACCCCGCATCTCGGCGCCTCGACCACCGAAGCGCAGGTCAACGTCGCGATCCAGGTTGCTGAGCAGATGGCCGATTATCTCGTCAACGGCGGCGTCACCAACGCGCTCAACATGCCGAGCCTGTCGGCCGAGGAAGCGCCGAAGCTCAAGCCCTACATGGCGCTTGCCGAAAAGCTCGGCAGCCTCGTCGGCCAGCTCGCGCACGGCGCGCTCAAGGGCGTGTCGATCGAGGTCGAGGGTGCGGCGGCCGAATTGAATATGAAGCCGATCACCGGGGCGGTGCTTGCCGGGCTGATGCGCGTCCATTCGGACACGGTGAACATGGTCAACGCGCCTTATCTCGCCAAGGAGCGCGGGCTCGACGTGCGCGAAGTGCGCCACGACCGCGAGGGCGATTACCACACGTTGGTGCGCGTGACGGCACAGACCGAAGCGGGCGACCGCTCGGTCGCGGGCACGCTGTTCGGCAACGCCGCGCCGCGGCTGGTCGAGCTCTTCGGCATCAAGGTCGAGGCCGATCTCGCAGGGCCGATGCTCTATGTCGTCAACGAGGACGCGCCGGGCTTCATCGGCCGCATCGGCACCACGCTGGGCGAGGCGGGCGTCAATATCGGCACCTTCCACCTCGGCCGCCGCGAAGCGGGCGGCGAAGCGGTGCTGCTGCTCTCGGTCGACGAGCCGGTGACGGCGCCGTTGGTCGAGAAGGTCCGTGCGCTGCCGGGCGTCAGGACCGCGATGGCGCTGGCGTTTTGAGCTGCTGAGCCCTCTCCCTTCCGCGCGCCCGGGCGCGAGGCGGGAAGGGTGAGGGTGACGTGGCCTGAAACCATGCTAAGGGGCCGCCGATGACCTCAGCTTTGCTCCCCGCCGGTTTCCATGACCGCCTGCCGCCCTATGCCGATGCGGCGGCGCGGCTCGAGGCGCGGGTGCTCGGCGCGGCGTTCGCGCACGGATACGAGCGCGTCGATCCGGCGCTCGCGGAGTTCGAGGCCGGGCTCGCGGGGCGGCTGAAGGCGGCGCGGGTGCAGGACGTGGTGAGGTTCGTCGATCCGGTGTCGCAGCGGAGCCTCGCGATCCGGCCCGACATCACCGCGCAGGTCGGCCGCATCGCGGCGACGCGGATGGCGCATCATCCGCGGCCGGTGCGGCTCTCTTATGCCGGCCCGGTGCTCAAGCTGCGCGCGTCGGAACTCGCGCCCGCGCGCGAGGCGCGGCAGGTCGGCTGCGAGCTGATCGGGGCGGACGGTGTCGCCGCCGCGCGCGAAGTGGTGGGAATCTCGGTCGAGGCGCTCGCGGCCGCCGGCGTCACCGGCGTCTCGATCGATTTCACCCTGCCCGATCTGGTCGACGTGCTCGCCGCCGGCCCGCTGCCGGTGTCGGCCGATCGGATCGACGCGCTGCGCGATCGGCTCGATGCCAAGGATGCGGGCGGCGTCGCGGAGATCGCCGCCGCCTATCTGCCGCTGATCGAGGCCGCCGGTCCATTCGATGCGGCGCTCGCGCGGCTCCGCGCCTTCGATCGCGATGGCGCGCTCGCGAGCCGGCTCGACGGGTTGGCAGCGGTCGCGCAGGGGCTCGACGTCGCGCTGACGCTCGATCCGACCGAGCGGCACGGCTTCGAATATCAAACCTGGCTCGGCTTCTCGCTGTTCGCCGAGGGCGCGCGCGGCGAGATCGGCCGCGGCGGCGCCTATACGATCGTGCATGAGGGCCGCGAGGAACCCGCGATGGGCTTCTCGCTGTTCGTCGGCCAGCTCGTGGAGGCGGGCGCGGGCGCCGACGGCCGCCGCCGCCTGTTCGTGCCGCTGGAGAGCGACCCGGCGATCGCGGCGCGGTTCAGGGCCGAGGGCTGGGTGACGGTTGCCGCGCTCGACGATGACGATACCGCCGAGGCGCAATTGTGCACGCATGTTCTGGTCGATGGAGCAGCGCGGCCGATTTGACCTTCACGCGGCGCGGTGACGGCAACAGATAGGGAAGCATCAGTGGCAAACGTAGCGGTGATCGGCGCCCAATGGGGCGATGAGGGCAAGGGCAAGATCGTCGACTGGCTCGCTGAGCGCGCCGATGTCGTCGTGCGCTTCCAGGGCGGGCACAATGCCGGGCACACGCTCGTCGTCGGCGACACCACCTACAAGCTCTCGCTGCTGCCCTCGGGCATCGTGCGCGGCACGCCCAGCGTCATCGGCAACGGCGTGGTGCTCGATCCCTGGGCGCTCAAGGCCGAGGTCGAGAAGTTGCGCGGGCAGGGGGTAGAGATCACCCCCGACACGCTGATGATCGCGGACAATTGCGCGCTGATCCTGCCCTTCCACCGCGATCTCGACGCGCTGCGCGAGGATGCGAGCGGCGCGGGCAAGATCGGCACCACGCGGCGCGGCATCGGCCCGGCGTACGAGGACAAGGTCGGCCGCCGCGCGCTGAGGCTGTGTGATCTCGCGCATCTCGACCATCTGGAAGCGCAGCTCGATCGTCTGACCGCGCATCACGACGCCTTGCGCGCGGGCTTCGGCGAGCCGCCGATCGATCGCGCGCGGCTGCTTGCCGACCTGACCGAGATCGCGCCCTTCGTCCTGCCTTTTGCGCAGCCGGTGTGGCGGATGCTCAACGAGGCGCGCGCGGCGGGCAAGCGCATCCTGTTCGAGGGCGCGCAGGGCGTGCTGCTCGACGTCGATCACGGCACCTATCCCTTCGTCACCTCGTCGAACACGATCTCGGGGACGGCGGCGGGCGGATCGGGGCTGGGGCCGAGCGCAGTTGGCTTCGTGCTCGGCATCGCCAAGGCCTATACGACGCGCGTCGGTTCCGGGCCTTTCCCGACCGAACTCGACGACGAGACTGGCACGCGACTGGGCGAGCGCGGCCACGAATTCGGCACCGTCACGGGGCGCAAGCGCCGCTGCGGCTGGTTCGATGCGGTGCTGGTGCGGCAATCGGCCGCGGTCTCCGGCGTCACCGGAATCGCACTCACCAAGCTGGACGTGCTCGACGGCTTCGATGAAGTGAAGATCTGCACCGGCTATCGGCTGGATGGCGAAGATCTGGATTACTTCCCCGCGCATGCCGCCGATCAGGCAGCGGTCGAGCCGATCTACGAGACGATCGAGGGCTGGCAGCAATCGACTGCCGGCGCCCGCTCCTGGGCGGAACTGCCGGCAGCCGCGATCAAATATATCCGTCGCATCGAGGAGCTGATCAACTGCCCCGTGGCGTTGGTCTCGACCAGCCCCGAACGGACCGACACTATCCTCGTGCGCGACCCGTTCGCGGACTAGGGCCGGCGGCGACCTGAAAAAAGGGCGGTTTCCCGAGCTTTCCGGGAAACCGCCCTTTTCGGCGAATGTCAGTCGGTCCTGACGCCGCGCTTACTGCGCGGTCGCATCGCTCGCCGACGAGGAGTCGGTCGCCGAATCATCGGTCGCCGGCGCGGTCGCGCTGTCGTCCGCGGGCGCCGCCTGATCGGTGGCGCTCGTGTCGGCCGGCGCCGTCGCGTCGGGCGTGGTGGCCGTGCTGTCGGTCGCCAGCGTGTTGTTTTCGGTGGCCTCCTGCGGCGCGGTCTGGTCGGTTGCGACCTGCGCGACGGCAGCAGTCGACACGGCGAGGACGCCAAGGCTCAAAATCGTTGCGATCCGCATTGTGATGTTCTCCGTTCTTGGTGAAGTGGTAGAACCCCTGCTTCATGGCTTATATTTGATCGACATCGTGAAATTCTAGACAGTGATTGTTCACCTCATCCATCGAATCGAACGATTGATCTATTTTAGCAATTTCATGACGAGACTGACTTGTTTTGCCTCATACTTGTCTGTTTTGCGCTCTACCGTGATCAAAATACGACGAACGATTACATGAAACGACCACGACCGGGCGTCTCGTTGAAGCGAGTCGCCCGGCCGTGGGGGATTATCTGACGATTAGAGGCGGTTTCAGATCGTCGTGCCGGTGTCGTCCGGCGTCGTTGGCGCGCCGTCCGGGATGGGCGCCGTGGTCGGCGGCATCGTCGGATCGGTGGTGTCCGGCGCGGTCGGCGGCACGGTGTCCGGCATGGTCGAATCCGTGTCGTCGGCGCCGTTGTCCATCATGTCGTTCGCCATCGTGTCGTTCGGCGAGACCATGTTGTTGTCGATGTCGTTCTGTACCGTCGGCGGGACTTCCTGGTCGGGCGTCGACGTCACCTGCGCGATGGCGGCGCCCGACAGGCCCAGCACCGCGATGCTCATGATCGTTGCGATGCGCATGGCTGCTCTCCTCGAAGGGTAGGGTCGCTCCCCGTTACCTCTCGAAGAAACCAACGACTCCGGTCGCCGCCGGTCGCATCGTCACGGCTGATTCGTCGCCGGAATCGACCGCCCGGCCGCGTTCAGCCGCCGCACTGGGCGCGATGGAGCAGCTTCTGGTCGGCGAGCACCAGCGCCATCATCGCCTCGACCACGGGCACGCCGCGGATGCCAACGCACGGATCGTGGCGGCCCCTGGTGGCGATCTCGGCCGCGTCGCCGTCGCGGGTGACGGTCTCGACCGGGGTAAGGATCGAACTGGTCGGCTTGAACGCGACGCGCAGGCGCACCGGCTGCCCGGTCGCGATCCCACCCGCGATCCCGCCGGCATGGTTGGCGAGGAAATCCGGCCCGTCCGCGCCCGGCCGCATCGCGTCGGCATTGGCCTCACCGGTGAGCGCGGCGGCCGCGAAGCCGTCGCCGATCTCGACGCCCTTGACCGCGTTGATCGACATGCATGCCGATGCGAGTTCGCTGTCGAGCTTGGCGTAGATCGGTGCGCCCCAGCCGGCGGGGACGCCGGTCGCCTCGCAGGCCACCACCGCGCCGATCGACGAGCCGGCCTTGCGCGTGCGGTCGATCAGTGCCTCCCAGCGCGCGGCCGCTTGCGGATCGGGGCAGAAGAAGGGATTGCGGTCGATCTCTTGCGGATCGAACCGGTCGTAATCGATCGCGTCGCCGCCGATCGCCTCCACCCAGCCGCGGATCGCGACCTCGGGGATCACCGCGCGCGCGACCGCGCCCGCCGCGACCCGCGCCGCCGTCTCGCGCGCCGAGGAACGCCCGCCGCCGCGATAGTCGCGAAAGCCGTATTTGGCGTCATAGGCGTAATCGGCATGGCCGGGGCGATAGGCCTTGGCGACGTCGGAATAATCCTTCGAGCGCTGGTCGACATTCTCGATCATCAGGCTGATCGGCGTGCCGGTGGTGCGCCCTTCGAACACGCCCGAGAGGATGCGCACCTGATCGGGCTCGCGCCGCTGCGTGGTGAAGCGCGATTGTCCCGGACGGCGCTTGTCGAGCCACGGCTGGATGTCGGCCTCGCTCAGCGTCAGCCCCGGTGGGCAGCCGTCGACGACCGCGCCCAGCGCGGGGCCGTGGCTTTCGCCCCAGGTCGTGAACCGGAAGACGCGGCCGAAGGTGTTGTAGCTCATGCGTTTCCACTTCGCGTGATGGTTCTACAGAGCGCCAAATAACCGTTGTTGACTATCAGTGCTGTGATGATTGGGCCAGCAAGCGCCACGCCGATTATACTTACTGGATCGCTGAGCGAGAGCGTTATCCAAACGACGGTGAGCGACGCAGCCGTCGTTGCCCACATGCGTAAGCCTTCTATTGCTGCAAGCTGCCAATTCCTGAGGCGGAGCAACTCAAAAGTCGCGAAGAAAATTCCAGCACTGAAAGTCGCCATGTAGCCCCAAACGAGGTCGTCTCCACTCACTCGCCTTCTCCCAGCCCCGCAAAGGCCGGTGCATGATCGGCGAGCCCGCGCGGGCCGCAGGGGAGACCGCCTTGCAGTTCGAACGCCATGAAATACGGGCCGGCATAAGGCGAATCGAAGCCCTCGGCGCTTTCCACCGAGAAACCGAAGCGCTCGTAATAAGCGGGCTCACCGAGCACGAACATCAGCAGCGCGCCCGCGCGCCGCATCTCGTCTATCGCTGCTGTCACCAGCGCCTCGCCGACGCCCGAGCGGCGATGCTCCGGCATCACCGCAAGCGGCGCCAGCGCGACCGCCGGCACCCCGTCGCCGCCGATCGCGACGTGCATCTTGCTTACGGCGACGATCCCGATCGCGGCGCGCGTCGTCTCGTCGCGCGCGATCAGCACGAGCGCCAGATCGCCGTCGATCGCGAGTTGCTTGACCAGCATCGCCTCGACGGGCTTCGGGAAGCAGGCGCGCAGGATGTCGTCGATGTCATAGGCGTCGCGCGGGGCGGCGCGCTCGATGACGATCCCGTCCATCTCAGGCGAGCGCGATGTCGGGCGCGTCCTCGGCCTTCATGCCGATGACGTTGTAGCCCGCGTCGACATGGTGGATCTCGCCCGTCACGCCGCTCGCGAGGTCGCTCAGCAGGTAGAGCCCGGCGCCGCCGACATCCTCGATCGTGACGTTGCGCTTCATCGGCGAATTGAGCTCGTTCCATTTGAGGATGTAGCGGAAATCGCCGATCCCGCTCGCCGCCAGCGTCTTGATCGGCCCGGCCGAGATCGCGTTGACGCGGATGTTGTCGCGCCCCAGGTCGACCGCGAGATACTGCACCGAGGTGTCGAGCGCCGACTTGGCGACGCCCATCACATTATAATGCGGCACCACCTTTTCGGAGCCGTAATAGGTCAGCGTCAGCAGGCTGCCGCCGTTCGGCATCATCGCGCGCGCGCGCCGGGCGATCGCGGTGAAGCTGAACACCGAGATGTTCATCGTCATCAGGAAATTGTCGAGCGTGGTGTCGTAATAGCGCCCGCGCAGCTGGCTCTTGTCCGAAAAGCCGATCGCGTGGACGACGAAATCGATCGTCGGCCAGTCGCGCGCCAACTCATCGAACGCGCGGTCGATCGCGTTCGTGTCGGACACGTCGCAATCGATCAGCCTGGGCGCGCCGAGCTGCTCGGCGAGCGGGCGTACGCGCTTCTCCATCATCTCGCCCTGATAGCTGAACGCGAGCTCCGCTCCGTGCTCGGAGAGCTTCTGCGCGATGCCCCAGGCGAGGCTCTTGTCGTTGGCGAGCCCCATGATGAGCCCGCGCTTTCCCTGCATCAATCCTGTCACGACGCAGCGTCCTCCTTGTTTTCAGCCGGGCCCTCTACTCCGTCATCGGGGTCTTCCGCCAGTGCCGCGTTGAGATAGGCGCCCATGACGAGCCCGAGCCCCACCAGATAGAAGAAGATCAGCGCGATCATCACGCCCGCAAGGCTGCCGTATGTAAGGTCGTAGCTGCCGAGCAGCGATAGCACCGCGGGGAGCAGGGCGGTGACGGCGAGCCACCATGTGGCAGTGAGTGCCGCGCCGGGCCATTTGGGGCACCGGGAATAGCGGTATTTGCTGGGGGTGAGCGAATAGAAGAGCATGTAGAGCGCGCCGAACAGCGCCAGGCTGGGCGCGACCCGGGTGATCGAGACCAGCCGCGCGGCATCGCTCGACAGCGGCAGCACGCGCTGCATGAACTGCTCGACGCCGACCAGCACCACCTGGAACCCGAACGCCGCCAGCGTCAGGACCACCGAGGCGATGATCAGCCCGATCGAGGTCAGCCGGTAATGCCAGAAGGTGCGCGTCGAGCGCACGCCATAGGCGCGGCGCAGGATGTCGCGGATCGTCTCGACGAAGCTCGCGGTGGTCCACAGCCCCACCAGCGCGCCGAGCCACAGCAAGGTGCCCGAGCGCGCGGCGAGCACGTCGCCGATCGGCTTCGACAGCACGTTGGCGACGCTCGGCGGCACGGTGCGCAGGAAGGCGTCGACCGTGTGCATTCCTTCGCCGGTCTGCCCGAACAGCTGCGCCACCGCCGCGGCGACGATGAAGAACGGGAACAGGGTCAGCAGCGACAGATAGGCGATGTTGCCCGCATGGATGAACCCGTCGGACCAGGTGCCGACGAGCACGCGCTTGACGAGCTCGTAGGTCCAGCTTCCCGGCCGCAGTTTGGCGAGGTGGCGATCGAGCCGCACTCGCGCCGCGCCGCCGCGCTTGCGCCGCTCTTCCGGCGAGACGGGGGAAACGTCCTCCACGCTGGGATCAGACGCCCAGCCGGCTGCGCGGGTTTCCCTGGTCGCGGCCCGGCCAGCTCTCGACGAACTGGGCGAGCGCGGCGTCGTCGGCGGGCAGGTCGATCATCAGCGTCACGAGCTGGTCGCCCCGGCCGCCGCCTTTCTTGTGGAAGCCCTTGCCCTTGAGGCGCAGCACCTTGCCCGAGCTCGATCCCTTCGCGATCGTCAGGTTGACCGCGCCATCCACGGTAGGCGCGCGCACCTTGCCGCCGAGCACCGCTTCGGCGAGGCGCACCGGCAGGTCGAGCCGCACGTCGTCGCCGTCGCGGGTGAAGAAGCGGTGCGGCTGCACCTCGATCGTCACGATCGCATCGCCATTGCCGCCCGGGCCGGGCTGGCCCTTGCCCGCGAGCCGCATCTGCGTGCCGCTCTCGACGCCGGCGGGCAGCTTTAGGTCGATCGTCGATCCGTCGCCGAGCGTGATTCGCTGGGGCTTCAAGGCGGCGGCGTCGACGAAGGGCACCTGCAACCGATAGGCGACGTTGGCGCCCTTGGGCTTGGGCCCGCGGTTGAAGCCGAACCCGCTCGAAAAGCCGCCGCCGCCCTGCTGCTGGCGCTGGCCGAACAGCCCTTCGAAGATGTCGCCGATATCGGCCGCCTCGCCGCCGAAATCGAATTGCGCGCCGCCGGGGCGGAAGCCGCCCGATCGCGTGCCGCCGCCCCCGGCGCCGAAGCCGAAGGGGGAGGTGGGATTGCCGTCCGCGTCGATCTCGCCGCGGTCGAAGCGCGCGCGCTTGTCCTTGTCGGTGAGGAGATCGTAGGCGTTGGTCACCTGGCTGAAGCGCTCGGCGGCCTTGGGATTGTCCTTGTTGCGATCGGGGTGGAGCTCCTTGGCGAGCTTGCGATACGCCTTCTTGATCTCGGCCTCGCTCGCCCCGCGCGATACCCCCAATGTCGAATATGGATCGGCCATCTACTCCTCGGTGTGGCTTGCTTGTCGGGGAACATCGGCGCGCACCCGCCCGAACGCAAGGGGATCAGCCGATGGCGATGCGGCGGCCATGGGCGGCGCTCTGTCGCGCGATCTCGATCAGCCGCAGCGCATCGATCGCGTCGGCGGGCGCGACCGGGGGCGGCGCGCCCTCCTCGATCGCGCGGACGATGCCGGCATAGAAAGTGCGATAGTCGCCGCGCTCGGTTGGCACGCGCGTCGTCGTGCCGGCGGCGTCGGTCAGCGTCGCGTACAGCGCGGGATCGTCCTCGCCATAGCCCGGATCGGCGGGGCGCCTGCCGTCGCGCAGCCACGCTTCCTGCGGGTCGAGCCCGTATTTGACGAGGCTGCCGCCGGTGCCGTGCATGGCGAAGCGTGGGCGCGGCGCGGCCACCAGCGTCGAGGCGGAAAGGATCGCGCGCATCGGCCCGTAATCGAGCGTCAGCTCGAAATAATCGTCGACCTGTGCGGCGTCGCGCTGCGCGAGCACGTCGGCGGTGATCGCCTGCGGCGCGCCGAACAGCAGCAGCGCCTGATCGATCAGATGCGGGCCGAGGTCGGCGAGCAGCCCGCTGCCCGGCCCCGGCTCCTCGCGCCAGCCGGGCTTGATCGCGGGGCGGAAGCGATCCCAGCGCGCTTCATAGAGCCGCACCTCGCCCAGCGTGCCCCGATCGAGCACCTGCCGCATCGTCAGGAAGTCGCCGTCCCAGCGCCTGTTGTGGAACACGCCGAGCACGCGCTTCCGATCGGCGGCGAGCGCGGCGACCACTGCACCCTCGGCCGCATCGAGCGCGATCGGCTTGTCGATCACGACATGCTTGCCCGCCGCGATAGCCGCACAGGCGATACTTGCGTGCGTGGTGTTGGGCGTGGCGATGACGACGAGGTCGATATCGGGATCGGCGATGATCGTCTCGGCATCGGTCACGCGCGTGCCGGGCCAGTCTCGCGCGATCTCGTCGGCGCGCGACGATCCGATCGCCACGAGATCGAGCCCCTCGACCGCATCGATCAACGGCGCATGGAAAGCCCGCCCGGCGAGCCCGTAGCCGATCAGCCCGGTTCGGATCATCGCGCGCGTGCTCCCGCGTTCAATAAGCGTGGCTCCGGTCGCACGGGCCGAGCGAGCGCAGCACGAATCGGTAATCCTCGCGCGCCTTCTGCGCATTCGCCGGGTCCGCGGCGTCGAGGCTCGATTCGGGCAGCTGGGCTGGCAGCGCACAGGCGAGACGATACCAGAGGAGCGTATCGGGCTCGGGCGGCGCCGCGGCGGCGTCGACGATCTCGCTCAATGCGACCGCCCAGCGCTTCTGCTCGCCCGGCCGGCTCAGGATGCTGAGCGAGACGGGGCTGCCGTCGGCGGTGGAGAGGAAAATCTGCGTCTCGCCTTCGCCCGGAAGCGAACCCGGCACGTGGAAGGCGTTGCCCACGCCGGTGATGACGGGCGGGGCGTCGGCTGCGATCGCCTCGCGGGCGATCCGGCGCACCAGCGCGTCCGCCGCGGGCGACCAGGGGCGTTGCGCGTCGGGCGCGACGAGCTGGAGCTGATCGGGGCGATTGGCCACCGGGCGGGCGAACAGCAGCACCCGAAGGTGCTTGAGCCGGGGAACGTCGCCTTGCGAATCGATCGGTACGTCGACGAGGTAGCCGACCTTCCTGGGGATGCCCGACGATCCGCGAATCAGCGTCTGGACCTGGGCGTTGACATAGAATCGCGCCATGCCCGGTGCGACGCCTGAGGCTTCCTCGCCCTTGATTCGCACCACGCTGTCTATCACGGCGTCGACGATCATCGGCGCGGTGAGAACGAGATCGGCGAAATCGGCGTAGCGCGGTCCGGCAAGGGGCGCTCGTCCCGCCTGTTCAACGCTTTGTCCGAAACTGGGACTAGCGAGAAGCACGGGGGCGGCGAGCGCGGCGACGACGGCCTTTGGAACGTAAAACATGCCCGCAGCGTTACGCGATACCAATCATTCTATACAGAAATAATTCTGCCACGCGCTGTTTGTACGTTTATTGCGTGAGACAAGGCGTTGCGTCGAGCGACCGGTGTCGATAGAGACTCGCGAATCCTCGCCGGGCTGGTTAGCCTGAACGGGATTGGTCGGCCTGACGGCATCGCACGAGATTGAGCCGGACCTGTTGTTGGGATTGAGGGAGTGTCGTTTCTGAATGGCCTACGCTGATAGGAATGCGGGCGGAAGTCGTGTGGTGGCGCTGGTGATTGTCGGCCTCATCCATGTCGCGCTCGGCTATGCCTTCGTGACCGGGCTGGCGTATCAGTACGTCAAGAAGGTTTCGGAGAAGTTGAACACCTTCGACGTCGAGCCGCCGCCGCCGCCGCCGCCGGACGAGCCGCCGCCGCCGCCGCCGCCGGACCAGCCGATGACGCCGCCGCCGGTGGTGTCGCCGCCGCCGATCGTGCGCACCCCGACGCCGCCGCCGGTGATCATGAACACCGTGCCGACGCCGCCCAAGGTGTATGTGCCGACCCCGATCGCCGTGCCGCCTGCGCCGCCGGCGCCGCCCGCGCCGCGCGTGGACAAGTCGGCGAAGGTGCGCGGCAATCCGGGCCGGTTCTTCGGGCCGGACAATTATCCGCCCCAGGCCAAACGCGAGAATGCCGAAGGCACGACGCGCGTCCGCCTCACGGTCGGGACCGACGGTCGCGTCAGCAACTGCACCGTCACGTCTTCGAGCGGCAACGATTCGCTCGACGACACCACCTGCCGCATCTTCCGGTCGAAGGTGCGCTTCACGCCGGCACAGGACCAGAGCGGCAATCCGATCTCGGACTCGCTCAACCAGTCGGTCACATGGCGATTGACCGGCTGATGCCGGTCGCGTGACCAAGGGGCGGCGTCCGCGCCGCCCCGCGTGTCCCGATCTGTAGCTCGATATTTTGGTTTAGAAGGAACAAACCCACATGCTCACCACCATTCTTGCCGCCGGCGCCGCCGCCCCGAAGGGGGAGAATCCGTACGGCCTCATCCCCGCGCTTCAGCAGGGCGGCCTGATCGCCCAGACGGTGTTCGGCATCCTCGTCATCATGTCGATCATCTCGTTCTACATCCTGTTCACCAAGCTGTTCGAACAGCAGAAGATCATCAACCAGACCAAGCGCGTGCGGCAGAGCTTCTGGTCGTCGCCCAACCTGCGCGAAGGCGCCGCCAAGCTCGAGAAGAACTCGGCCTATCGGCAGATCGTCGACGACGGTCTCTCCGCGCAGGAGCAGCACGGCAGCCTGACCGATCCGGTCGAGGCGCATGACTGGGTGCATGGTTCGCTGGCGCGCTCGGAAGCGGCGATCAATTCTAAGCTCAACGCGGGTCTCGCCTTCCTGGCGACGGTGGGCGCGACCGCGCCGTTCATCGGTCTGTTCGGCACCGTCATCGGCATCTACCGCGCGCTCATCAAGATCGGCGCGGCCGGCCAGGCGTCGATCGACGCGGTCGCCGGTCCGGTCGGCGAGGCGCTGATCATGACCGCGCTCGGTCTCGCGGTCGCGGTGCCGGCGGTGCTCGCGTACAACTGGCTGCAGCGTCGCAACAAGGCGATCGGCGAGGATCTGTCGGCCTTTTCGAACGACGTGCTCGGCTACATCGCCTCGAACGGTGCGGTGAAGCCGACGGTTGCCAAAGCCGCCGCTGCCAAGCCGGCCGCGGGTGCGGCCGCCGGCGCGCCGAAGCGTCCGTAAGACGACATGGGCCGGCATCGGTTCGCCGATGCCGGCCTTCGCGTCGCCGGGATTGCCCTGCGACGACCTAAGAATACAGAGGATAGCTCTCAATGGCAGTGAGCGTAGGCGCGGATTCCGCCGAAACCCCAATGTCGGACATCAACGTCGTCCCGCTGACGGACGTCATGCTGGTGTTGCTCATCGTGTTCCTTATCGCGGTTCCGGTCGTGATCCAGTCGGTGCCGGTCAAGCTGCCCGACGTGCGCTTCGATCCGACCACGACCAAGCCCGAGAACGTGTCGCTGTCGATCCGGCAGGGCGCCGACGGCTCGTGTGAGGTTTATTGGAACATGACCAAGGTCTCGAGCGAGGAACTGCTCGACCGCGCGGTCGCCAAGCTCAAGCTCGAGATCGAGCGTCAGGGCGGCGTGAACGCGCCGGGCCTCGAGCTTCCCGAAGCGCATATCCGTGGTGACGTGAACACGCCGTATCACTGCATCGGCGGCGCGATCTACACCATGCAGATGGCGGGCTTCGCGCGCGTCGGCTTCATTTCCCAGCCGCCCGCGGGCGCCGTCACGACGCGCCTGTGAGCGCCGAGAGTCAGGAGTAATACGACATGGCAATGAGCGGCGGCCGGGATGACGGCGAACCGATGATCGAGATGAACGTGACGCCGCTGATCGACGTCATGCTCGTGCTCCTCATCATGTTCATCATCACCATCCCGCCACAGACGCACGCGGTGAAGGTCGATCTGCCGCAGAACGATCCCAACCAGCAGCAGAATCCGATCGAGCCCGACAAGAACAAGATCACGATCGATCCCGCGGGCGTGGTCGCGTGGAACGGCGCACCGGTCGACGAAGTGACGCTGCGGCAGTATCTCGAGCAGACGACGCAGATGAACCCGGAGCCCGAACTGCACTTCCAGCCCGATCGCGATGCGCGCTACGAAAAGGTCGATTCGGTGCTCGCGATCATCAAGCGCTCGGGCGTGACCAAGCTCGGCTTCATCGGCAACGAGCAATATTACCGCGATTTCTAGAGCTTTCGCGCCTGCGACGGCACGAAGACAGGGCGGCCTTCGGGTCGCCCCTTTTTTTGTCCGTCAGCGGCCAGGCGGCGTTCAGAGCCTGGGCAGCGTCACGCCGCGCTGGCCCATATATTTGCCCGCGCGGTCGGCATAGCTCGTCTCGCAGCGCTCGTTCCCTTGCAGGAACAGGAACTGGCACGCGCCCTCGTTGGCGTAGACCTTGGCCGGGAGCGGCGTGGTGTTCGAGAATTCGAGCGTGACGTGGCCTTCCCAACCGGGCTCGAGCGGGGTCACGTTGACGATGATCCCGCAGCGCGCATAGGTCGATTTGCCGAGGCAGATCACGAGCACGTCATCGGGCACGCGGAAATATTCGACCGTGCGCGCCAGCGCGAAGCTGTTGGGCGGGATGATGCACACGTCGGTCTTGCGATCGACGAAGCTGTTCGCCGCGAAATTCTTCGGGTCCACCACGGCGTTGTCGACATTGGTGAAGATCTTGAACTCGTCGGCGACGCGCGCGTCATAGCCGTAGGACGACAGGCCGTAGCTGATCGTGCCGTCGCGCCGCTGACCGTCCTCGAACGGCTCGATCATCGCGCGATTGCGCGCGGCGTCGCGAATCCAGCGGTCGGACATGATCATCGGCAGCGTCTCCTGGGTGGCGGTTCTTAGTCGCGGGATCGCGCCACGCTGGCAAGGCTCTTTCGCCACCGGCCATGGGGCCGCCCCGGGAAACTCGAAAATGCTTGACGCCAGCAGCGGCGTAATAAAATATACGATATACAGAATAACGGACTCGGGAGAGGGATGATGTGCCGTATTTCGCGACTCTTCTTGCTCACGACAGGATGCCTGGCGGCGCAAGCGGCGTATGCGCAGGATGCTCAACCATCCGCGGCCGCCGACGATCAGAATGCCACCGACACGGCGGCGCCCGCGCCGAACCAGGAATCCGCGATCGTCGTCACCGGCTCGCGCATCCGCCGCACCGGCGCGGACAGCCCGTCGCCGCTGACGATCCTGTCGTCGGCCGACATCAAGGCGGCCGGCACGCAGGAGATTGCCGATGTGGTCAATCAACTGCCGTCGCTCGCCGTCACCCAGACCAACCAGACGAGCAACCTTGCCGGTAATCCCGGCGTCAACGCGCTCGACCTGCGCGGCCTCGGCACGCAGCGCACGCTCGTGCTGGTCGACGGCCGGCGGCAGGTGCCGGCGATTCCCGGCACCTCGGCAGTCGATGTCAGCAACATCCCGTCGAGCCTGGTCGAGCGCGTCGAGATCGTCACCGGCGGCGCCTCGGCGCTCTACGGCGCGGATGCGGTGGCGGGCGTCGCCAACTTCATCCTCAAGCAAGACTATGAGGGGATCGATTCGAACCTGCGCTACAGCGGCTCGACGCGTGGCGATTTCGATACCTACAGCTACGATCTTCTCGCCGGCACCAATTTCGCCGACGGGCGCGGCAACATCACCGGCTACGCCTTCTACGAGAACCAGCCGGGCGAGGTGCGCGGCGAGGACCGCCCGTGGACCGCGGGCGGCTATCCCATTTATGCGCGGCGCGCGGGCGAGACGCGCTATTTCATCACCGACAACAACCGCAACATCAACAGTGCCGATGCGGCGCAGGTGATCCTCGGCGGCAAGCTCTACAGCATCGACAGCGACGGTTCGCTGCGTGATCCGGTGCTGGGGCCGGGCGGGTTCGTCAACGTCCAGCCGGTCGATCTCACCACCGCCGACGCGCTCGGCACGCTGCTGACCGACGGGGGCGAGTACAACAGCCGCTATGCCGGGCTCTATCTCAGCGTCCCCTCGGAGCGCTTTTCGTCGCGCGTCACCGGCAATTACGAGTTCAGCGACGCGCTCAAGCTGTTCGTCGTGGGTAGCTACGCCCGCAACAAGGCCGAGGCCGAATACGGCCCGCTGACGGCGTTCGGATCGGACATGGTCCAGGCCGACAGCCCCTTCATCACCGACGCGATGATCGCCGCGAACGGTGGATCGGTGGGCAGCGGCGTCTATTTCGCGCGGCGCTTCATGGAGGTCGGCCACGCCACCACCGATTACGATCGCGAATTGGCGCAGGGCACGATCGGGCTCGAGGGCGATTTCCGCCTGTTCTCGAAGGATTGGAACTACTCCGCCTATTACGCCTATGGCGAGACGCGCCAGCGCGTGCGCGACCGCAACCAGACGGCGTACGACCGCTGGTATCTCGGCCTCGATTCGACCGCGGGCCCGGGCGGCGAGGCGATCTGCCGCAGTACGATCGACGATCCGGGCAATGGCTGCGTCGCGATCAACCCCTTCGTGCCGCTGACGCAGGAGATGATCGATTACATCCAATATTCGACCGACTGGTCGCACTCGAAGCTGACGCAGGAGGTCGCCTCGGGCTACGTCTCGGGCGGGCTGTTCGACCTGCCGGGCGGCACCGTGCAGGCGGTGCTCGGCGCCGAATATCGCCGCGAGCGCAACCATATCGGCGTGATCCCGCAATATGATGCCGAAAGCCCGTCCTACGATCCGACGATCGGCACGACGGCGACCGGGCTGGTCGGCGGCTATTCGGTCAAGGAAGCGTTCGGCGAGCTCCACGTGCCGATCCTGTCGAAGACGCGCTTCTTCGACACGCTGTCGATCGACGGCGCGGTGCGCTTCTCCGATTACAGCACCGCGGGCACCACGACGACGTACAAGCTGGGCGGTGAGTGGGCGCCGACCCCCGACCTGCGCTTCCGCGCGACCTGGGGCCAGGCGGTGCGCGCGCCCAATATCGGCGAACTCTATACCGCCAACAGTATCTCGGGGCTGTGGATCACCGATCCGTGCAACGAATACAATCTGGAGAACCGCGCGACCCGCAGCGAATATACCGCGGCGAACTGCGCGGCGATCAACCCCGCCGAGCCGCCGACCTATTGGGAATATCGCGACATCATCAGCAAGGGCAATCTCGCGCTCCAGCCCGAGACCGCAAAGACGCTGACGGTGGGCGCGGTGCTCCAGCCGCGCTTCATCCCCAACCTCTCGATCACGGTCGATTATTACAATATCGACCTGCGCGGGGCGATCGACGAGTTCGGCGCGCAGACGATCATCAACAAGTGCGTCGACGCGCCGAGCCTCGACAACGATTTCTGCGCGCTGGTGACGCGCGACGCGGCGGGTGACATCCAGAGCGTGGTCACCCAGAGCATGAATCTGGCCAAATACGTGACGCGCGGGATCGACATCTCGCTCGCCTATTCGGTCGACCTCGCCGATCTGGGGCTGGGCGATCATGCCGGGCGGCTCGCGGTCGACAGCAATTATTCGCGGCTGATCAAGCGCGAATACACGCTCGATCCCAGCGATCCGAACACCATCACCAACTATACCGGGGTGTTCGGCTCGCCCAAGTGGAAGGGCGTGACGCGGACCACCTACAGCAATGACGATTTCGGCATCACCTGGTCGCTCCGGCACTATTCGTCGATGCGGCCGACCTCGACGGTGACGAGCGAGACCTATGACGGCTCGCATACGCCCGACATCTTCTACAACGATTTCACCGGCTATGTGGACGTGACGCCGTGGCTCGAACTGTCGGGCGGACTGCTCAACGCCTTCGACAAGGCGCCGCCGCGCATTCCGGGCGCCGAATCGGGTGGGTCGAATTACGAATTGAGCTACCAGGCGGGCGTGTTCGACGTGATCGGGCGGACATTCTTCGTGGCGCTGCGGTTCCATCGGTGAGTGGCTCAACCGTCGGTCACCCTCATCCTTCCGCGGCTTCGCCGCTCCCTCCCTCTCCCAATGGGAGAGGGAAGGGGCGCGCGAGGCGAAGCCGAGTGGGAAGGGTGAGGGCGATCGCCGCTTGCAGGCCCGCCTACAGCGCCTTTTCGTAGATCTGATAGACCTTGTTGACGCGGCTTTCGATCGTCTCGGCGATCGCGCGCATCCCCTGATTGTCATCGAGAATCCAGCCGATCTCGCCGCGGCTCGCGCCGTAGCGGGTCACCGAGGCGCGGCGGATATATTCGATCATCATGAAGGCGAGCTGGCTCGCCATGCGCGACGATTGCAGCTCCTTGACCACGCCCATCAGCGGCACGCGCATCGTGCGCACCTTCGGCTTGCGCAGCCACCACAACAGCTTCGCCCAGCCGAAGGGAAGGAGGTTGCCGTGAAGCGGCTTGATCGCCTCGTTGAGATCGGGAAGCGTGATCATGAACGCGACCGGGCGGCCGTCGAGTTCGGCGATGCGGATCAGGTCGTTGAAGACGATCGGCTTGAGCTTCTTGCCGACATCGTCGATCTCGGGCTCGGTAAGGGGGACGAAGCCCCAATTGTGCGACCAGGCATCGTTGAGGATGGCGAGGATGATCGCGGCCTCGCGTTCGAACTGCGCCTTGTCGACCTCGCGCACCACGATGCGGTCGTTGCGCTCGCCCGACTGGATGATGCGCTTTACGATCGGCGGAAATTCCTGGGTGATGTCGAGATCGTAGGTCATCAATTGCTTGATGGGCGCGAAGCCTGCGCGCTCGATCCAGCCGCGATATTGGGGCTTGGCGTGGCCCATCATCACCGTCGGCGGATGATCGTACCCTTCGATCAGCAGCCCCGGCTCCTCCCAGATCGACATGCTCACGGGTCCGATCACGCGCGTGATTCCGCGCTCGCGCAGCCAGGCTTCGGCGGTGGCGAGCAGGGCAGTGAAAATCTCCTCGCTTTCCGCCTCCATCAGCCCGAACTGGCCGCAACCGGGGCCGAAGCCCTGTTCGGCGGGCATGGTGAGCGCGAGCGTATCGATATGCGCCGAGATGCGCCCGACCACGCGGCCGTCCTGCTCGGCGAGGAAGAGCTGCGCGTCGGCATGACTGAACCAGCCGTTCTTTTCGGGCGTGATCAGCCCCAGCGCCTCGCTTTTAAGCGGCGGCACCCAATTGGGATCGTCCTTGTAGAGCCGGAAGGGCAGGTCGACGAAGGCCTTGCGGTCGGCCTTGGTGCGGACGGGACGGATCGTCAGGGTGCTGGCCACGGGGTGCCTTTCGTGGATGGTTGCTGCGCTCTAACCGGCGAAAATGGCGAAGGCGAGGTCGTATTTGCGAGAAAGCGGCACCGGCCCGCTCCCCCACCCCACCTCTCAGTCAGCATAATGTCTTGGGAGGTGGGGTGGGGGAGCGGGCCGGTGCCGCGGCCGGATTCAACAACGCTGAAATCCAAAAACTAATCGCCTCCGTTGATCGCCGTGATCGATCAAAGTCGGCGCGTTGGGGCAATCTGGCGCTGGCAACGCCACGCTCGCGCCACTATTTCGGGGCAATGGACCGGCCCATGGACACCACTTTCCCCTTGAACGCGCCCCGCGCGGCGGCCGATGCCGCGTCCGCGCCGCGCGCGCGGATCGAGGACGACAAGGCGATGCTGCGCGCCGCGGCCGAGCTGACGCGCGATCTCAACGCGCCGCGCCCGGGCATCTACTGGGCCGATCTGCTGGCGTCGGTGACGGTCGGCTATGCGGCGCTTGCGGGCGCACTGACGCTGTCGGGCGGCTGGGCGATCGCGGCCGGCGCGGTCGCGGTGCTCGCGCTCTATCGCGCGCTGAGCTTCATCCACGAATTGACCCATCTCAAGCATGCCGCGATGCCGGGCTTCCGGCTCGGCTGGAACCTGCTCGTCGGCATTCCCATCCTGACGCCGTCGTTCATGTACGAAGGCGTGCATAATCTGCATCACGCCAAGACGCGCTACGGCACGGTGGAGGATCCCGAATATCTGCCGCTCGCGCTGATGAAGCCGTGGACGCTGCCGGCCTTCATCGTGATCGCGGCGCTGGCGCCGGTCGGCTTCCTGATCCGCTACGCGATCCTCACGCCGCTCTCGCTGGTCGTGCCGGGGCTGCGCAAGACCGTGGTCGAGCGCTATTCGGCGCTGACGATCAACCCGCGCTTCCGCCGCCGCGCGCCCGAGGGCGAGGCGAAGCGGCTGTGGCACCGGATCGAGGCGGCGGCGAGCCTGTGGGCGATCACGCTGCTGGCGCTGGTGGCGACGGGCGTGATCCCGATCCGCGCATTCGCGATCCTGCTCGCGGTGTCGTCGGGCGTCGCGGTGCTCAACCAGGTGCGCACGCTGGTCGCGCATCTGTGGGAGAATGACGGCGAGCCGATGAGCGTCACCGCGCAATATCTCGATTCGGTCAACGTGCCGCCGCCGGCGACGCTGCCCGCGCTCTGGGCGCCGGTGGGCCTGCGCTATCACGCGCTCCATCACCTGCTGCCGGGCGTGCCCTATCACGCGCTCGGCGAGGCGCACCGCCGCATCACCGCCGCGGTGGGCGAGGACTCGCCCTACAACAAGGCGAACTACAAGGGCATGCCGGGGCTGATCGCCAAGATCGCGCGCAGCACGATGGGGATTTAGATTCTGTTTCAGCGAAGCTGAAACGGGAGTGGGCCGGTGCCGCTTCCACGCATGTGGATCAAACACTCGAAACCCGTCACTCCAGCGAAAGCTGGAGTCTTTCACAACGGAGAGATGCCGGCGTTCGCTGGCATGACGGTCTGTTGCTCCTATTCCTCCGTCCTGATCAGCACCGCCTCGCCGATCATCAGGAACAACAGGAATGGCGCCCACGCGGCGAGGAAGGGCGGGTAGGCGCCGAGGCTGCCCATCGCGAGCGCGAAATTGTCGGCGACGAAATAGGCGAAGCCCAGCGCCATGCCGATCACCGCGCGCACGAAGAGCTTGCCCGATCGCGCCAGCCCGAACGCCGCCACCGCGCCCAGCAGCGGCATCAGCGCCGCCGAGAGCGGCCCCGACAATTTGTGCCACAGCGAGCCTTCGAGCGTCTTGGTGGGGCGCCCCGCCGCGTCGAGATCGTCGATCGCTTCCTTGAGCGCACCGAACGAGAGGCCGTCGGCATCGACGCTCGACAGCGTGAACTGGTCCGGCCGCACGCCGTGCCCGATCACCATGCTGCCGAGCGTGGTGAGGCGGCCGCTCGCCACGTCGAAGCGCTTGACCGGCCCGATCCGCCAGCCGTCGCCGGCGCGCACGCCCTTGGGCGCCGAGAGCACGCCCGTCAGCTTGCCGTCGGTGCGATCGTAGACGGTGACGGTGCCGAGCTGCGCCGCATCGCCGCGGCCGCGGATCTGGCCGACGCGGATCAGATCGTCGCCGTCGCGCACCCAGACGTTGCTGCGGTCGCCGCGGTCGATCGGCAGCGGGCCGTACTCGACGTTCTTCCATTGATCGAGCGTGGCGGTCGCGCGCGCGACGATGCGGTCATTGAACGCGAACGAGATCGCTGACACCGACAGCCCGGCGACGACAAGCGGCGCCAGCACCTGATGCGCGGAGAGCCCGGCCGCCTTGAGCGCGATCACCTCGCTGTTCTGGTTCATCGTCGCCAGCGTCACGATCGTGCCGAGCAGCACCGAAAAAGGCAGCACGAAGGCGATGATCTGCGGCGCGCGGAGCGACACATAGTGCCAGACCTGCACCTGGGTATTGCCGGGATAAGCCAGGATGTCGCCCGATTCGCTCAACAGGTCGAGCGTCTGGAGCACGAGCACGAGCGCCGCGACGATCACGAACGTGCGCACCAGGAACATCCGCGCCATGTAGAAGGCGACGGTGCGTGACGGGAAGAAGCTCGCCTGGCTCATGCGGCGGCCTTCCGCCGGCCGGGCAGCCAGCGCGTCACCGCCTTGGCGAGCTTGGCGAAGACGCGTTCGAGCGCGCCGATCGGCTGGCCGCCGGGCACATGGGCGAGCGTGTAGT
This sequence comes from Sphingomonas sp., assembly GCA_035538935.1. Lineage (GTDB taxonomy): Bacteria > Pseudomonadota > Alphaproteobacteria > Sphingomonadales > Sphingomonadaceae > Sphingomonas. Next base: position 66,957 of record DATLJH010000022.1, on the reverse strand, counting down.
ACATCCAGACGATCAGGCTCGCGAAGATCGCGAACGGCACCCAGAGCGCGATCAGCGGGTCGATCCGCCCGAGCCCGCCGATATCCGCGGCGTATTGGTTGATCTTGTGGTAGCTCACGATCATCACGATGCCGAGGAAGATGCCGAGCGCCGAGCTCGATCTCTTGGGCGGCACGCCGAGCGCGACCGCGAGCAGCGGCAGCAGCAGCATGGTCGCGACCTCGGCGATGCGGAAATGGAATTCGGCGCGCGAGGTGTCGCGCAGCTCTTCCGACGCCGCCGGATCGCTGCCGGTGCGCACCAGCTCGGGCAAGGTGCGTTCCAGATTGCGCCCGCCGCGTGCGCGGAAGGTCTCGAACTTGGGCAGGTCGATCGGCAGATCGTGCGAGGTGAAGGTCAGCACGCGCGGGGTGCGGTATCCGGGCGCGTCGTTGACGAGCGTGCCGTTGGTGAGGCGGAAGATGATGACGTCCGGATCGTCGGTCGCGAGGAATTGCCCGCGCTCGGCATTGGCCGAATAGGAGCTGCCCGACTTGGTCTCGGCATGGACGAAGATGCCCGAGAGCTGCCGGCCTTCCTCGCGGCTGCGCTCGATGCGCAGCGTCATGTCCTTGCCGAAATGGGTAAACTCGCCGACCTTGATCGACGCGCCGAGCGCGCCCGAGCGCAATTCGAAGCGCAGCCGCTCGTACTGGAAGCGCGCATAGGGCTGGATATAGCCGACGATCGCGAGATTGAGCGCCGCGAGCACGAGCGCGTACATGAAGGGCACGCGCAGCAGCCGCCCATAGCTCATGCCGACGCCGCGCATCACGTCGAGCTCCGACGTGGTGGCGAGCCGGCGAAAGGCGAGCATGATGCCGAGCAGCAGCCCGATCGGAATGCCCAGCCCCAGATATTCGGGCAGCAGGTTGGCGAGCATCCGCCACACGACGCTGACGGGGCCGCCCTCGGTCGCGACGAACTCGAACAGGCGCAGCATGCGATCGAGCACAAGCAGCATCGCCGCGATCAGCAGCGTGGAGATCAGCGGCACCGCGATCAGCCTGGCCAGATAGCGGTCGATCGATTTCATGGCGCGCGCTGCAGAACCTCGTCGATGAACGAAGCGCCCGCTATATCGGCGCCGGGCGCATGCGTCAGCCCTATTCGGCGGCGAGACGGTGCGGCGGGCCCGGGCGGTCGACGGCCAGCGCGGCGCCGATCGCCGATTCGAGCGCGGCGAGCGTGAACGGCTTGCGCAGCACGGTGTGCCCGCCGAAATCCTCGCCGGTCGCGTCGCCCGCATAGCCGGTGACGAACAGCACCGCGACGTGCGCATATTGCGGCGCGAGCGCGGCGATCATCTCGGGCCCCGTCTGGCCGGGCATCAGCACGTCGGAAACGATCAGCTCGATCTCGGGGTGGCGCGCGAGCAGCGTCGGTGCCAGCAGCGGATCGCCGCACGCGATCGGGCGGTGGCCGAGTTCCTCGATCGCGCCGGTGGTGGCCGCGAGCACGCGCGGATCGTCCTCGACGACGAGCACCTCGATCGGATCGACGGCGGCGGCGCGGGCCGGCTCGTCCTCGGTGCCCTCGGCGACGATGACCGTTTCGCCGGCATGGCGCGGCAGATAGACAGTGACCGTGGTGCCCTCGTCGGGAATCGAGGCGATGGCGATCTCGCCGTCCGATTGGCGCACGAAGCCGAAAATCTGGCTCAGCCCCAGCCCGGTGCCCTTGCCGACGGGCTTGGTGGTGAAGAACGGCTCGAACACGCGCTCGAGCACCTCGGGCGTCATGCCGCAACCGGTGTCGGAGACCGCGATGCGGACGTAATCGCCCGCGAGGCAATGCCCGATCTCGCGCGCGGCGAGCGCGGCGCCGTCGACCGCGATCGTCAGCGTCCCGCGCCCTTCCATCGCGTCGCGGGCGTTGACCGCGAGGTTGAGCAGCGCGTTTTCGAGCTGATGACGATCGGCCCAGATGTGCCAGTCGGTCTCGTCTGTCCGGGTCTCGACGGTGATCGTGTCGCCGATCGTGCGGTCGAGAAGGTCGGTCATCCCCGCGATCAGCGCGCTGGCGTCGATCGCCTCGGGCAGCAGCGCCTCGGCGCGCGAGAAGGCGAGCAGCCGCCGCGTGAGCGTGGCCGCGCGATTGGCGCCTTCGGTTGCATTGTCGAGATAGCGCGTCGCCTGACCGGCGTCGGTCGTCAGGTTGCGCCGGGCGAGCTCGAGCCCGCCCAGCACGACCGCGAGCATGTTGTTGAAGTCGTGCGCGATCCCGCCGGTCAACTGGCCGACCGCCTCCATCTTCTGCACCTGGCGCAGCTTGGCCTCGGTCTCGGCATTTTCGGCGACCTGCTGCTTGAGCTCGGCGGTTGCCTCAGCGATCGCTTCCTCGAGGCTTTCCACGCGCGAGCGTTCGGCGGCCGCCTCGGCGCGTGCGGCGGCGCGTTCACCGAGGGTGCGAACCGCGAGCCAACCGAGCACGATCATCGCGAGCACGATCAGCGTGCCGAACGCGACCAGGATCTTCACCACGCGATTGGCGCGATCGACCGTGTCCCTCGCCGTCGTCGTGCGCGCGCCGAGCAGAGCGCGTTCGTGCGTGACGATATCGTCGAGCATGTGGTTGATCGTGTTGAGCGATTCGCTCGCGCGCGCCTGGTAGAAACGCGCCAGCGCCTGGCTGTTCTTGTGGTAGAAAGTGCTCAGCGCGGTATCCGACAGCGCCTGGCCGCGCGTGTGATAGGCCTGGCGCAGCCGATCGATCCGCTCCTGCTGGCTGCGATCGTCCCCCGTCACCTCGTCGAGCCGGTCGAGCTGCAGTCCGGCGCGCTGCCACTGCTCGAAATAGAGCTGCCCGAGCTTGCGATCGCCCGAGATGACGTAGCGGCCGAGCGTCGCCTCGGCCTGGCGGATCGTGCTCGCGAGCGAGCCCGTCAGGATCATCACTTCGTAACTGTGCGATTGCAGCTTGAGTGCGCGGTCGCGCTCGCGATCGGCGCCCGATATCGTGATCACCAGGGCGGTGAGCACGCCGATCCCCAACACCGCCGCGACCACCAGAAGGATGGTCCGCCAGTGCACGATCGGAGCCCCAGTCTCCCCCTGTGCGCCCGCTAGGTCGGTCATTCGAAGACGATTTTAACCAACACTATGGCGCGTGCCTAGGGGGTGGCTTCGATTCAGCCGATCACGCCCACGGCTCGGCCTGCGGCACGGAACATTTTCAGGATTGTCGCAACCTGCTCCGCGGTATGCTCGGCGCACACCGAACAGCGCAGCAGGAACGTGCCGGCCGGGGTCGCGGGCGGACGCGCCATGTTGACGTAGAGCCCGCCGTCGAGCAGCGCCTGCCACATCGTCACCGCCTGTTCCTGATCGTCGAGCATGACCGCGATCACCGCCGAATCAGGCGTCTTGGTGCCGAGCCGGAACCCCATCTCGGTCAAACCGCGATGGAGCGTGCGGGCATTCTCCCACAGATGCGCGCGCTTGTTGTGCGCGTGCATCAGCTTGCGGATCGACGCCTCGGCGGTCGCGACCACGCTCGGCGGCAGGCTGGCGGTGAAGATGTAGGGGCGGCAGGCGAGGCGGATCGCTTCGAACTTCGGATGGTTGGAAACGCAGAAGCCGCCGACCGTACCGACCGATTTGGAGAAGGTGCCGACGACGAAATCGATCTCGTCCTCGAGGCCCTGATCTTCGTACACGCCGCGGCCGTTGGGGCCGAAAAAGCCCATCGAATGCGCTTCGTCGACCAGCACCATCGCCCCGTGCTTCTTGGCGACCGCGACCATCTCTTTCAGCGGCGCGATGTCGCCCAGCATCGAATAGACGCCTTCGAGCACCACCAATTTGCCGGCGTCGGCGGGCAGACGGCCGAGCCGCTTGTCGAGGTCCGCGATGTCGTTGTGGCGGAAGCGGACGATCTCGGCATAGCCCTGCTTGCAGCCGTCGTAGATCGAGGCGTGGCTGTCGGCGTCGAGGATGACGTATTCGCCCTTGCCCGCGAGCGTCGAGATCATGCCGAGATTGGCCATGTAGCCGGTCGAGAAGACGATGGCGCCCGACATGCCGTAGAAATCGCGCAGCGCCTGCTCGACGCCCATGTGATCGCGGAAGGTGCCGTTGAGCATCCGGCTGCCGTTGGTGCCCGATCCGAACTGCTCCAGCGCGTCCTTGCCGGCCTGGATCACGTCGGGATCGAACGTCATGCCCATGTAATTGTAGGTGCCGAGCAGGATGGTGTCCTTGCCCTTGATCACCGCCTCGGTCGGCGATTTCACCTGCTCCATCACGATCGCGAACGGATCGGTGACGCCCGAATCGATCAGCGCCTGGCGCTCGGCGATCAGGCCGTCGAACTTGCTCATCAGGTCGGTGGCTTCGGTCATTTCATCATTCCCTGGAACCGTTCGTGCTCAGGGCGAACGGAGAACGGTTTCAAGCCTTGAGCTTTTCGACCGCGTCGACGAGCTGGCCGACCGTCTCGATCTCGGCCTGCATGTTCATCGTGATCAGGATGTCGAACTCGTCTTCGATCGCGGCGACGAAATCCATCACCGTCAGGCTGTCCCATTCGAGATCGCCCTGGAAGGTCGTGGCCTCGGTCAGCGCGACGCCCTTCTTGTTGAAGGGCGCGATCAGTTCGGCAACCTTGTCGAAGGTCTGCTGGCGGTCGCTCATGCTATACTTTCACGTTTTGGTTGAATCGCCTCTGCCGCGCAAATGCGGCGGCATTTCGGCTCGGCTATAGCAGCGAATGGGCGCGATACCATCGCGCGGTCGCGGCAAGCCCCTCGGATGTCGGCACGCGCGGCTGCCAAAGTGCGGGATCGGGGCGCTTTTCGGGGTCGATCGTCCAGTCGGGATGGCAGAAATAGGCGACGCGGTCGTCCGTCAGCTTGGCGCGGTGTCCGCGCATCAGGCGATCGCATCGCGCGCCGAAGCGCATCAGCGCCCGCGGCAAGGCCATCACCAGCACGCGCTGGCCCACCGCGCGGCCGATCGCGCGCGCGAACGCATCGTGGGTCCAGCCGCCGGGTGTGCCGTCATCCGCCTCCAGCACGCGGCGGTTCGATTGCGCACCGACCAGCGTGAGCAGCAGCCGGCCGAGATCGCTCACCTCGATCACCGAAAGCTTGCCGGGCGGCGGGAGCAACGCGATCCCGTATCGCGCCAGGCGGAACAGGTCGCGCATCTCCATGTCGCCCGGACCGTAGATCGCGGGCGGGCGGACGATGACCCAGTCGAGCGCGGAGGCTTCGACGGCCTTCTCCGCCTCGGCCTTCGACCAGCCATAGACCGAGAGCGCAGGCTCGCGCGCGGCGAGCGACGAGACGTGGACGAAGCGCCGCACGCCTGCGCGCCCGGCGGCCGCGACGATCGCGCGCGTGCCCTCGACATTGCCCGCGACGAACCCCGCGCGATCGGGCGCGTTGACTACGCCCGCGACATGGATCACCGCGTTGGCGCCCGCGACCAGCCGATCGAGCGATTCGGGAGAATCTAGCGCGCCCTCGACCCAGGTGACGCCCGCGCGCTCGGGCTGCGGGCGGCGCGTGAGCGCGCGCACCTGATGCCCGGTCTCGATCGCGAGGTCGATCAGCGTGCCGCCGACGAACCCCGTGCCGCCGGTGAGGGCGAGCGTGGTCATGCTCCCGCTTCCCATTGTCGATGGTCACCCTCACCCTTCCCACTCGCCTTCGGCTCGCGGGCCCCTTCCCTCTCCCGGCGGGACAGGGAGGGAGGCGCGGAGCGCCGGAAGGGTGAGGGCGACCATCGGTTCATGGAGAGCGAGCTACCCCTCACACCAGCGCCATGTGATTGCGATGAACCAGCGCGGCGCGGGGCGCGTGGCCGAGGATCGGCGCAAGCTGATCGCTGCGCTTGCCGACGATCAGCCGCGCCTCGCCCGAATCGTATTCGCACAGGCCCCGCGCGATGCGGCGGCCGTCGGTGGAGACGATCTCGACGATGTCGCCGCGCGCGAAATTGCCCTCGACCGCGGTCGCGCCCGCCGACAACAGGCTGTTGCCCTGGCGCAGCGCCCGGGCCGCGCCGTCGTCGACGCGGATCGTGCCGCCCGAGGTCAGCCCGCCCGCGATCCACGCCTTGCGCGCGCTCGGATTGCCTTCGCCGATGAAGACCGTGCCGTGCCCGGTGTGCGTGAAGCGCGCGAGCGCGTGCGGCCCGTGGCCCGAGATGATCGCGAGGTCGATCCCCGCGCTGGTCGCGATCCGCGCCGCCTCGATCTTGGAGACCATTCCGCCCGAGCCCATGCCGGAGGAGGACTTGCGATCGGCCATGCCTTCGATCCGGCTGTCGATCGTTTCGACCACGGGGATCAGCTCGGCATCGGGATTGCTGTGCGGGTTCGAATCGTAGAGCCCATCGATGTCAGAGAGCAGAATCACGCCGTCGGCGTCCGCCGCCTGGCCCACGCGCGCGGCGAGGCGATCGTTGTCGCCGAACTTGATGCGCTCGGTCGCCACGGTGTCGTTCTCGTTGATGATCGGGATGACGCCGAGGCCGAGCAGCCGGCCCAGTGTCGCCGAGGCGTTGAGGTAGCGGCGGCGATCCTCGAGATCGTCGAGCGTCACCAATACCTGCGCCGCCGTCATCCCGCGCGCCGAGAGCAGGTCCGACCACATGTGTGCCAGCGCGATCTGCCCGGTCGCGGCCGCCGCCTGCGCGTCCTCCAAACTATTACGCCCGCCGCCGGGCAGCTCCAGCCGCCGCGCGCCCAGCGCGATCGCGCCCGAGCTGACGATCGCGACCTGCTGCCCCGCCTGCACGCGCCCCGCGATGTCGGCGACCAGCGTCTCGACCCATTCGGCGTGGATCTCGCCCTCGGCGCTCACGAGCAGCGCCGAGCCGACCTTGACGATCAGCCGCGCGCAGGTGCCGGGGGAGAAGCGGTTGGCGTCATTCTCCAATGAGGTCTCCTGTCGAGATCGTGTGTTCGGCACTCAACCGTTCGCGTCGCGCGAAGTCGAGAAGCATTTCGTTTAGAGCGCCCGTTATGCCGTTTCTCGACGGCGCTCGAAACGAGCGGGCGGCGGTGTCACACCGGCGACCATTCGATCGCGTCCTCGCCCTCGTCATTCTCGGGCACGGCATCGGGCGCGGGCCCCAGCGCCTCGACGAGCTTGTCGAGCACCCAATCGACCCCGGTGCCGCCGACACCCGAAACGGGGATCACCGCCGCGCCGCTCGCTTCTTCGAGCTCGCCTTGCAGCGCGTCGATCAATTCGTCGTCGAGCATGTCGACCTTGTTGAGCGCGACGATCACCGGCTTGTGGTCGAGCCCCGCGCCATAAGCGGCGAGCTCGTCGCGGACGACGCGATAGCTGGTCGCAACGTCCTCGTCATTGGCGTCGACCAGGTGGAGCAGCACGCGGCAGCGCTCGATATGCCCCAGAAAGCGATCGCCGATCCCCGCGCCCTCGGCCGCGCCCTCGATCAGCCCGGGAATGTCGGCGAGCACGAACTCGCGCTGCTTGTGCCGCACCACGCCGAGCTGCGGGCGCGTCGTCGTGAAGGCATAGGCGCCCACCTTGGCCTGCGCGTTGGTGACGGCGTTGATGAAGGTCGATTTGCCCGCATTGGGCAGCCCCACCAGCCCGGCATCGGCGAGCAGCTTGAGCCGCAGCCACACCCACGCCTCCTCGGCGGGCCAGCCGGTGCCGTGCTGGCGCGGTGCGCGGTTGGTGGAGGTCTTGTAGGAGAGATTGCCGCGCCCGCCGTCGCCGCCACGCAGGAAGATCTCGCGCTGGCCCTCGCGGGTGAAGTCGAGCAGCACGTGCTCCTTGTCCTCGGAGAGCACTTGCGTGCCCACGGGTACCTTGATGATCAGATCGTCGCCGCCCGCGCCGGTGCGGTTGCTGCCTGCACCGCCCTTGCCGCGCGGCGCGCGGAAATGCTGGGTGTAGCGAAAGTCGATCAGCGTGTTGAGGCCGTGGACCGCCTCGAACACGATGTCGCCGCCCTTGCCGCCGTTGCCGCCGTCGGGGCCGCCATATTCGATGAACTTCTCATGGCGAAAGCTCACCGCACCGGGGCCGCCGGCGCCCGAGCGCACGAAGATTTTCGCCTGATCGAGGAAATGCATGGCCGCTAGATAGCGAAAGCTGCGGGTTTCGCCACCCTTGGTGCGGTGCTGACGCCGTGTAGAGCGTGCTTGTGCTCCTGCGAAAGCAGGAGCCCAGGATTTCGTGCGGTGCCGCCTTTAGCTCTGGGCTCCTGCTTTCGCAGGAGCACACAGGCAATATTGTGGTGCGTTTTACTCCGCCTTCCGTCCGCTCAGCAGCATGTCGGAGGCGAGATCGCGCGCCCGCCCGCGCGGCAGGCCGAGCGCGCGCGCCATCGGGCCGCCGAGCAGCGCGTCGCCCAGCGCCATCAGCACGAGCTGCAACGTCTCCTCGTGAATCGGGCGCTCGTCGTCATGTCCTTCGGCGAGTTCGTCGACCAGATCGTGGATCGCGGTCAGGATCGGGTCGAGCGCATCCTCGTCGCCCGACAGGATCATCCAGCTCGCGAGCGCGCCCGCGCCGCCGGTGCCGAAGGCGTCGAAGGTGAGGTCGACCACCTCGCGCGGATCCTGGTCGCCCGCGCGCGCTTCGAGCACGGCATCGCGGATGGTCGAGGTGATCGCGTTCGCCATCCGCCCGATCAGCGCCTTCTGCAGGCCCGCCGCCGAGCCGAAATGGTGAAGCAGGTTGGCGTGCGTTCGCCCGATCCGCGCCGCCACCGCCTTCAGCGTCACCGCCTGCGGCCCCGATTCGAGCAATAGCGTCCGCGCCGCCTCGAGCGCGGCGTCGCGCGACTCCTCCGGAGTCATCCGACGACGCGAGGCAAGGACAGTGGCGACCATTATGCTTTCCCTGTCGGCGGATTCGCATGGAAGATCAAGGCGAGGGCGAGCTGCGTATTCATCACAAACCGTTCGTGCTGAGCTTGTCGAAGCACCGCTCTTCTTTTTCATCGAACGCAGAAGAAAAGAACGGCCCTTCGACAGGCTCAGGGCGAACGGAGAAGCGGTCCTATGCCGCCATTCGGACCGGGTCGTCGCTTTCCCCTTCGTCGAGCGCGAGCGCATAGGCCGCGCCCGGCGTCGTGCCGGCACGCGCGAGCGAGCGCCGCGGCTCGATCCGGCCGGTCGGGCGGAAGCCGAGCTTGGAAAGCACGCGCGCCGAGGCGGGGTTGTCGACGAAATGCCAGGCGTGCAGCCGCTTGTAGCCGAGCGCATGGCGCGCCATCGCGACCACGGCGCGGCCGGCTTCGGTCGCATAGCCGCGCCCCCAGACCGCCGGGGTCAGCCAATAGCCGAGCTCGTGCGCGCCGTTCTCGCCGCGATGGATGTCGATGCCGCCGACGATCTCGGCGGTGTCGCCGTCGCGGTCGCAGATCAGGAAGCTCGGCTGCGCGGCCCCGCGTGGCGCGGCCAGAAACGCCTCGGCGTCGCCCAGCGCATAGGGCCAGGGCGCCCGCGCGAGCTTGCCGACCACCGCCTCGTGCGCGATCGCACGCGACAGCGCGGGCGCATCCTCGGGCCAGCCGGGCCGGAGCGTCAGTCTCTTGGTACGGGCGAACATCATACGCTCTCCTCACGCTTTTGAGCCGCCCCATGACGCGTCACCATGACGCGTTCGCGACAGCTCGGGGGAGGGAGCATGAAAAAAAGGGAGCCGGGGCGACCCGTCTCCCTTTTACGGTTCCTGCATGGTGGAACCCGGATCGCCTCGGTGGGCGACCCGGATGGTCACCCGATGTTATTCGGCCGCCGCCATAATCGCGTCTACCGAGCAGAACTTTCGGCCGAGCTTGCCCTCGTGGAAGGTCACGCGGCCCTCGACGAGCGCGAAAAGGGTGTGGTCCTTGCCCATGCCGACGTTGCGGCCCGGGTAGAATTTGGTGCCGCGCTGGCGCACGAGGATGTTGCCCGGAATGGCGACTTCGCCACCGAACTTCTTCACGCCGAGACGACGCCCTGCCGAATCGCGACCGTTGCGCGACGAGCCGCCTGCTTTCTTATGTGCCATTGCCTATACTCCTTCGCGCTCAGGCCTTGTCGGCCGCGGGCTTCGCCGCTGCCTTCTTCGCCGGCGCCTTCTTGGGCGCGGCGGCCTTCGTTTCCGTGGCCTTCGGCGCAGCGGCCTTGGCTTCCGCCTTGGGCTCGGCGGCCTTCTTCGGCTCGGCCTTCTTCTTCTCTTCGCCGATGGCGACGATCTTCAGGATCGTGTGCTGCTGGCGATGGCCGTTGCGGCGGCGATAATTGTGCCGGCGGCGCTTCTTGAAGACGATGACCTTGTCGCCCTTGGCCTGCGCCACGATCTCGGCGCCGACCGTCAGGCCCTTGACGGCCTTCAGATCCGAGCCCTCGCCCGCGAGCAGCACGTCGTCGAGCGTGACCTTGTCACCGGCCTCGCCGCCGATCTTCTCGACGACGATCTTGTCTCCCGCGGCAACACGATACTGCTTGCCGCCTGTGCGCACGACTGCGAACATGGCCCTCATCACTTTCCAAATGCATGTGCCCGCGCGAGCCATGCCCGGCGGGAAAGGGGGCCCGCCTATGCCAGTGGGCCGATTCTGTCAACGCCTCTTGGTCGGCGTTCGCGCGAATTTAGTGCCGATGCTCGCGGCGCAGGGTGTAGCGGCCGTCCTGGAAATCGGTGAACAGCCCCGACAGTGCGGGATGGTCGACCGGCTCGTCGCTGTCGTCGGGCACCAGATTGCCCTGGCTGACATAGGCGACATAGCTCGAATCGCCGTTCTCGGCGAGCAGGTGATAGAAGGGCTGGTCCTTGCGCGGGCGCAGATCCTGCGGGATCGCGTCGTACCATTCCTCGGTGTTGGCGAAGACGGGGTCGACGTCGAAGATCACGCCGCGGAAATCGAACATGCGATGGCGCACGACGTCGCCGATCGCGAAACTGGCGTGCGCGATCGCGGGCAAAGGCGTGTCGGTGCCGAAGGGCGGAAGATGCGGATGAGAACGATCCATGCACTCAATCTAATGCGTGTTCGGCGGCGCACAAGCCGACGCTTGCGGGCGGATGGCGATTGGGTTAGAGGCGCCGCGCACATCGACCCCGCGCCCCGCGCGCGGATGCCTTCTATTACGGAGAGGTGCCAGAGTGGTCGATTGGGACGGTCTCGAAAACCGTTGTGCCTTCACGGGTACCGTGGGTTCGAATCCCACCCTCTCCGCCATTTCCTCTTTTTATTCATGAATCTGCCCACCGTCGCCCGCGCGATACGGCCGCATGGGCGGTGCTGGACGAATGGGGCAGGATTACTTATATACCGGTCATTATGAAATTGGACCTCTGCATGCCGGTCAAGGGCCGGCCTCGCGAATTCGACGTGGACGACGCGCTCGCCGCGGCGCTGCGCGTGTTCTGGAGCAAGGGCTATGAAGGCGCGTCGCTGACCGATCTCACCGAAGCGATGGGGATCACGCGCCCCAGCCTCTACGCCGCGTTCGGCAACAAGGAATCGCTCTTCAAGAAGGCGCTCGATCTCTACGAGCAGGAAAAGCTCGCCTATACCCGCCGCGCGCTCGAGGCGCCCACCGTCAAGGGCGTGGTGGAGCGGATGCTGCGCGGTGCGCTGGAAAACCAGTGCAGCGATTGCGAGCCCAAGGGGTGCCTCGGCGTCATCAGCTCGATTGCGTGCGGCGAAGGCGCCGAGGCGATCCGCGAGCATGTGATCGCGCGCCGCGCCTCGTCGCGCCAGGCGCTGGTCGATCGCTTCGAGCGCGGCAAGGCGGAGGGCGACCTGCCGCCGGATACCGACATCGCCGGGCTGACCAGCTATCTGTTCGCGGTGTTCCAGGGCATGGCCGTGCAGGCGGGCGCCGGCGCCAGCCGCGCCGATCTGGAGCGCCTCGTCACGACCACGCTTGCCATGTGGCCCGGCCGCTGATCCGCCGATCGCAAAGGGGCTGGACAAAAAAATATCGATCGGTACAGAAAACAGCCTTGACGTCGTTCACCTCGTATTTATATACCGGTCAGTACGGAACAGCGAAGGGGTAATCGCACCAGCACGTCGCCATGGGCGACGGGCAGCGAGGACGCCACCGCCGCGTAAATGCGACGGTCGTCCCGGACCACCATGATCGGTCATGTAAGCGTATCGGCCGATCTCTTCGACATCTGGGGAGCATCCTGACGCGGGCGCCGTGCGCTCGCGAGGGGAGAGCTTTGCATCCATCGCCGGGCAGCCGCGGACGGGGCGGTTCGGCGCGCGGTGGGCGTGTGTGCCCGCTCGCGCTGCAGGGAGACGAACGATGGCTTATGTGAATTTCGCCGAGCCGCACGAAGCGGCGCTTGCCAATCCGATCGCCGCGCCGGTCGCCGATGCGGTGCCTGCCCGCCTGTCGCCGCTCGAATGGTCGGTGGTCGCGCTGGCGCAGACCGAGAGGCTGTCGAGCATCAACCGGCCGGGGCGCGTCGCCAGCGCGATGGCGAAGTTGTTCGGCGGCCGGCGTAATCCCGATCTCGCCGATCCCCGGCTCGAGGCGCTGCGGCGGCTCGCGGTGCTCGCCTGGCATCGCGGCTATGCGATCGCCACGGCCGAGATCCGCGCCTTCAAGGAAGCGGGCTTCACCATGGCGCAGTACGAGCTGGTGCTCGCGAGCATCAGCCGGGGGCGCGATCGGCTCAATCAGCGGGCCTGATATTATGCAATTGACTCGCATTAGCGATTAATTCTAACCACCATCAATCAGCCAAATCGAGGGCGCCGGCATGGCGCCACCACGAGGGGAGACCGGTCGCGAGGCTCGGCGCCAGCCGTCGTCGCGCCCGCTCGCGTCCCCGCGAGACAGCGAGTGAAGCGATGAACATGTTGACCAAGATCGGGCGCGCCGACGAGCAGACGCCCGAAACCACGCCTGCTCCCCGCCCGTGGCGGCGCGTCCTCCTGATCGGGGCGCCGCTGGCGCTGGTCGTGTGGGGCGGCTACGAGATCGCCCATCGCGGCAGCCCGGCGATGGCCGCGCCGCCGCCGCCCACGGTCACGATCGCGACGCCGCTCGCGCGCTCGATCGATCGCTGGGACGATTATGTCGGCCGTTTCGAAGCCTCGAAGACGGTCGAGGTGCGCCCGCGCGTCTCGGGCCAGATCACCGGCGTGCGCTTCAAGGACGGCGCGATCGTCCACAAGGGCGACCTCTTGTTCACGATCGACACGCGCCCCTTCGCCGCGGCGCTGGCCGAGGCGCGGGCGCGCGTCGCGAGCGCGAAGAGCGAGCTCAGCCTCGCGCGCGCCAATCTCGATCGCGCGCTCAAGCTCGTCGATGTCGACGCGGTGTCGCAGAGCGACGTCGATCAGCTCCGCGCCAGGCAGCAGGCCGCCCAGGCTGCGCTCGCCGGCGCCGAGGCGAGCGTCCGCGCTCGCGCGCTCGATCTGAGCTTCACCCAGGTGCGCGCGCCGATCACCGGGCGCATCTCCGATCGCCGCGTCGATGCGGGCAATCTGGTCGCGGGCGGCGAGGGCTCGTCGGCGACGCTGCTGACGACGATCAACGCGCTCGATCCGATCTACTTCAGCTTCGACGCCTCGGAAGCCTTGTTCCTCAAGGCAAAGCGCGCCGAGCAGGCGGGCGAGGCCGGCTCGCCGGTCGAGGTTCGGCTGCAGGACGAGACCGATTACCGCTGGCAGGGCCGGCTCGATTTCACCGACAACGGGCTCGATCCGCGCTCGGGCACGATCCGCGTCCGCGCGGTGGTCGACAATCCCGAACTGTTCCTCACCCCCGGCATGTTCGGCAACGCAAGACTGTCGAACGGCGGCCCGGTCGAGGCGCTGCTGGTGCCCGACGCGGCGATCACCACCGATCAGGCGCGCAAGCTCGTGGTCGTGGTCGGCAAGGACGGCACCGCGCAGACGAAGCCGGTCGAGCTCGGCCCCGTCGTCAAGGGGCTGCGCGTGATCCGCAGCGGGCTGGGGCCCGATGACCGCGTGGTCATCAGCGATCCCGAGCTCGCGCAGCCCGGCGCCAAGGTGCTCACCAAGCCGGGCAAGATCGTGCCGGTGGCCGCTGCCGACCCGCGGCCTCCCGTGGCCGATCCCACGATCGGCCAGGCGACCTTCGCCGCCAATTAGGGCGTCGTCATTCCCCCCACTCCGTTCGGGCTGAGCCTGTCGAAGCCCTGCTCTTCTCTTGGGAAAGAGCGACCCTTCGACAAGCTCAGGGCGAACGGAGCGGGATCGAAACTCGGGCTGCCAGGCCCCATTGTTCAGGAGCAGGCACATGCGCCTCTCACGTTTCTTCATCACGCGGCCGATCTTCGCCGCGGTGATCGCGATCCTCATCACGATCGTCGGCGGCATCGCCTATCTCGGGCTGCCGGTGTCGCAATATCCGGACATCGTCCCGCCGACGGTGACGGTGACCGCCAGCTATCCGGGCGCCACCGCGCAGACCGTCGCCGAGACGGTGGCGGCGCCGATCGAGCAGCAGATCAACGGCGTCGACAACATGCTCTACATGTCGTCGCAATCGACCGGGGACGGCAAGCTCACCATCACCGTCACTTTCAAGATCGGCACCGATCTCGACGAGGCGCAGGTGCTGGTGCAGAACCGCGTCGGGATCGCGCTGCCGACGCTGCCCGAAGAGGTGCGGCGGCTGGGCGTGGTGACGCAAAAGACGTCGCCCGACTTCCTGATGGTCGTCAACCTGATCTCGCCCGACAATTCGCTCGATCGCAGCTACATCTCCAACTACGCGCTCACCCGCATCCGCGACCGGCTGACCCGGATCGACGGCGTGGGCGACGTGCGCCTGTTCGGCAGCCGCGACTATGCCATGCGCGTGTGGATTGACCCGGGCCGCGCGGCCGCGCTCAATCTCACTGCGGGCGACATCGTCTCGGCGCTGCGCGCGCAGAACGTGCAGGTCGCGGCCGGCACGCTCGGCGCGCCGCCTTATGCGCAGGGCAACGCCTTCCAGCTCAACGTCGAGGCGCAGGGCCGCTTCGCCGATCCCGCGCAGTTCGGGAACATCGTCGTGCGCTCCGATGCCGACGGCGGCCAGGTTCGCGTGTCCGATGTCGCGCGCGTCGAGCTCGGCGCCGACGATTATTCGTCGAACACCTATCTTTCGGGCAAGCCGACCGTGATCATGGCGGTGTTCCAGCGCCCCGGCTCCAACGCGCTCGCCGCCGCCCAGGCGGTCGAGCAGGAGATGCAGACGGTCTCGAAGGATTTCCCGAAGGGCCTCGCCTACAAGGTCATCTACAACCCCACCGAATTCATCGCGCAGTCGGTGGATGCGGTGATGCACACGCTGCTCGAGGCGATGCTCCTCGTCGTGCTGGTGATCATCGTCTTCCTGCAGAAATGGCGCGCGGCGATTATTCCGATCGTGGCGATCCCGGTGTCGCTGATCGGGAGCTGCCTGGTGCTCGCGGCCTTCGGCTATTCGCTCAACAATTTGTCGCTGTTCGGCATGGTGCTGGCGATCGGCGTGGTGGTCGACGACGCGATCGTCGTCGTCGAGAATGTCGAACGCAACCTCGAACGCGGGCTCTCCGCGCTGGAGGCGGCCAAGACCTCGATGGACGAGGTGTCGGCGGCGCTGGTGGCGATCGTGCTCGTGCTGTGCGCGGTGTTCGTGCCGACCCTGTTCCTCACCGGCATGTCGGGCGCCTTCTATCAGCAGTTCGCGGTGACCATCGCCACCGCGACGGTGATCTCGCTGATCCTGTCGCTCACGCTGTCGCCCGCGCTCGCGGCACTCCTGCTCAAGCCCAACGATCATCGCGGCGAGCGGCACGCGGTGGTGCGCTGGCTCCACGCCGCCGGCGATCGCTTCAACCGCGGCTTCGAGCGGCTGAGCGAGGGCTATGCCAACCTCACCCGCCGGCTGGTCCAGCGGCCCAAGCGTATGATGGTCACCTATGCCGGGCTGATCGCCGCGACATTGGGGCTGTTCTGGGTGACGCCCTCGGGCTTCATTCCGGCGCAGGACCAGGGCTATTTCCTCACCGTCATCCAGCTGCCGCCGGGCTCGTCGCTCGAACGCACCGACGCGGTGATGCAGAAGGTCGTCAAGCGCCTGCTGCCGATCCCCGGCGTCAAGGGCTCGGTAATGCTCGCCGGGTTCGACGGGCCGTCGCAGACGCTCGCGCCCAACGCCGCCGCCGCCTACGTGCCGCTTGAATCGTTCGAGAAGCGCAAGGAGCTCGGCGTCAGCTTCCAGCAGATCATGGATGAGGCGCGCAAGCGCACGGCGGACATCAACGAAGCGCGGCTGATGATCGTGCCTCCGCCGTTGATCCAGGGTATCGGCTCGGCAGGCGGCTATCGGATGATGGTCGAGGATCTGGGCGACCACGGCTACGAGGCACTCGGCAAGCAGGCCTTCGGCGTCATCGGCAAGGCCAACCAGACCGAAGGGTTGCAGCAGGTTTACACCTTCTTCAACACCGCGACGCCGCGCATCTTCGCCGATATCGACCGGCGCAAGGCCGACCTGCTCGGCGTGCCCCCGGAACGCGTGTTCGAGGCGCTCTCGGTCTATCTCGGCTCGGCGTACGTCAACGACTTCAACCTGCTCGGGCGCACCTATCGCGTCACCGCGCAGGCCGACGCGGCGCACCGCGCCACCGAAGCCGACATCGCCGATCTCAAGACCCGCTCCAATTCGGGGGCGATGGTGCCGATCGGGTCGGTCGCGACCTTCGACAGCAAGACGGGGCCGTATCGCGTCACGCGCTACAACCTCCATCCTGCGGTCGCGGTCGATGGCGATACCGCGCCGGGCTATTCGTCGGGCCGGTCGCTGACCACGATGGAGAAGCTCGCCGACGAGACCTTGCCCTCGGGCTATGGCCACGAATGGACGGGCATCGCCTTCCAGCAGAAGTCCGCCGGCAACACGGCCGGCATCGTGTTCGCGCTCGCCGTGGTGTTCGTCTTCCTCGTGCTCGCCGCGCAATATGAAAGCGTGGTGCTGCCGCTGTCGATCATCCTGATCGTGCCGATGTGCCTGTTGGCGGCGATGATCGGGGTCAATTTACGGGGGATGGACAACAACGTCCTGACCCAGATCGGGCTGGTGGTGCTGATCGCGCTCGCCGCGAAGAACGCGATCCTCGTGGTCGAGTTCGCAAGGCAGGCCGAGCTCGAGGACCGGCTGTCGCCGATCGACGCGGCGGTGCGCGCCGCGCGGGATCGGTTGCGGCCGATCCTGATGACGAGCTTCGCCTTCGTGCTCGGCTCGGTGCCGCTGCTGATCGCGAGCGGGGCAGGGGCGGAGCTGCGCCAGGCGCTCGGCACCGCCGTGTTCTTCGGGATGCTCGGCGTCACCGGCTTCGGCCTGATCTTCACGCCCACCTTCTACGTCGTGTGCCGCGCGCTCGGCGATCGGATGGCCCGCCTGCGGCGGCGCCCCGACGCCGATCCCGCGCTGCTCCCGGCCGAATGACAGGACCAACGACCATGACGAACCTTCGTCCCTTGATGGCCTCGCTATCCGCGCTCGCGCTCGCCGCGTGCGCGGTGGGGCCGGACTATGTCGCGCCCGTTCCACCCGCGGCGTCGTCCGGCCCCTTCATCGCCGCCGACAGCCCGGCCTTTGCGGTCGCGCCGGTCGATCAGGACTGGTGGCGGCTCTACGACGATCCCGTGCTCGACGGTCTCGTCGCCGATGCGCTCAAGGCGAACACCGATCTGCGCGTCGCGATCGCCAACATCGCCAAGGCGCGCGCCGGGCTGAAGGCCGCACGCGCCGACGAGCTGCCGCAGACCAACATCGGCGCCAGCGGCACCTATGGCCGCCTGCCCGAAGGCCAGCGCCAGCCCGGCGCCGACCGCGAGGATTGGGCGATCGATGCCGGGCTCGACGTCGCCTATGAGGTCGATCTGTTCGGCCGCGTCTCGCGCAACGTCGAGGCGGCTGAGGGCGATGTCGAGGCCGCGCGCGCCGATGCCGATGCGGTGCGCGTCCTCGTCGTCGCCGACACCACCCGCGCTTATGCCGACGCGGCGTCGGCGGCGGCGCGGCTCGCGGTCGCGCAGCACACGGTCGACCTGCTCGACAAGTCGCTGACGCTGACCGACCGGCGGCATTCGGCGGGGCTCGCCACCGGGCTCGACACCGCCCGCATCGGTGCGCTGCGCGAGCAGCGCGCGGCCGAGGTGCCGACGATCGAGGCCGAGCGCGACGCGGCGCTGTTTCGCCTCGCCACGCTCACCGGCCGCGCGCCGGCCGATCTGCCGCCGATCGCGGGCAAGCGTGATACCGTGCTCGAGATCACCCGGCCGATCCCGGTCGGCGACGGTCAGGCACTGCTCGCGCGCCGCCCCGACGTGCGCGCCGCCGAGCGCCGGCTCGCGGCCGCGACCGCGCGGATCGGCGTCGCCACCGCCGATCTCTACCCGCACATCTCGCTCGGCGGATCGGTCGGCTCGACCGGCAATTCGCTGGGCGACATCTTCGGCGGAGGGCCGCTGCGCTGGCTGCTCGGCCCGCTGATCAGCTGGTCATTCCCCAATCAGAGCGCCGCGCGCGCGCGGATTGCCGGGGCGGAGGCCGATTCGCAGGCCGCGCTCGCGCGCTTCGACGGCACGGTGCTGACGGCGCTGCGCGAAACCGAGACCGCGCTCTCGGCCTATGCCCACCACCTCCAGCGACGCACGTCGCTCAAGGCCGCGTACGAGCAGGCCGAGCGTGCCGCGACCATCACCCGCGCACAGCAGCGCGAGGGCGCGGTCAATTCGCTCGATCTGCTCGATGCCGAACGCACGCTCGCCGACGCACGCGCCGCGCTGGCGGACGCCGACGCGCTGATCGCCGACGATCAGGTTGATCTGTTCGAGGCCCTGGGCGGCGGCTGGGAGGCGTAAGTAATCCGCAATCTTTGCGCTCCTGCGAAAGCAGGAGCACAGAGTCACGAACGCCGCCCTTGAAACACTGGGCTCCTGCTTCCGCAGGAGTCCCGCTTTTCCGCGAACCTACGCCCCTCAGTTCTTGAAGTCGCCCGCCGCCAGCGTCTTGCTGACCCACAAGGCGATCAGCGTCGCGAGCGCGCCCGACAGCAGATAGAGGCCGGCCGCGAGGATGCCGAAATAGGCCGCGAGCAGCAGCGCCCAGAACGGTGCGAAGCCGGCGCCGAACAGCCAGGCGATGTCAGAGGTCAGCGCCGATCCGGTATAGCGGTAATGCGTCGCGAAATTGGAGGCGACCACGCCCGAGGACTGGCCGAACGACAGCCCCAGCAGCACGAAGCCGATCAGCATATAGGCGATCTCGCCGACGTCGCCCAGGTCGAGCAGCTGCGGGGCGAAGCCGCTGAACGCCGCGATCGCCGCCGCCGAGAAACCCAGCAGCGTGCGCCGTCCGACGCGATCGGCGATCGCGCCCGAGGCGACGATCGCGAGCAGGCCGAACCCGGCCGCGATCGATTCGATGATCAGGAAGCGCGCGGGCGAATCCTCGGTGAACAGATACACCCATGACAGCGGGAACACCGTCACCATGTGGAACATCGCGAAGCTCGCGAGCGGCGCGAACGCGCCGATCACGATGTTGCGGCCTTGCGTCTCGACCGTCTCGAATACGCGCGAGGGCTGGAGCTCGCGGCTCTCGAACAGATGCTCGAAATCGGGGGTGGAGACGAGGCGCAGCCGCGCGAACAGCGCGACGACGTTGATCGCGAAGGCGCAGAAGAACGGATAGCGCCAGCCCCAGGAGAGGAAGTCCGCCGCCGGCAGGCTCAGCGCGAAATAGGCGAACAGCGCGCTCGCCACGATCAGGCCGAGCGGCGCCCCCAGTTGCGGCACCATCGCATACCAGCCGCGCCGGTTCGCCGGCGCGTTGAGCGCGAGCAGCGAGGCGAGCCCGTCCCACGCCCCGCCCAGCGCCAGCCCCTGGCCGATGCGGAACAGCGCCAGCAGCAGCACCGAGGCGATGCCGGCATCGGCATAGCCGGGCAGGAACGCCACCGCCACGGTCGAGACGCCGAGCAGGAACAAGGCGATCGTCAGCTTGGTTCCTCGCCCGTGATGGCGGTCGACCCACATGAAGATCAGCGAGCCGATCGGCCGCGCCATGAAGGCGAGCGCGAACAGCGCAAACGACGCGAGCGTGCCCTTCAGCGGATCGAGGAAGGGGAAGACATAGGCCGGAAACACCAGCACCGAGGCGATCGCATAGACGAAGAAGTCGAAGAATTCGGACGTCCGCCCGATGATCACGCCGATCGCGATCTCGCCGGGCGCGACCTTCGCGTGCCGCGCATTGACGAGGCGGCTGTCGCGCTCGAGCGGCGTCGAATCGGAAACGGCTGCGTTCATGCTATAACCTTCTTACGTCAAATCGGCCGCGCGAGCGATGTGGAAGCGTGCGGGCGGGCAGAATGATCCATTGGGCGCCGCGATATCATGTTCGCAGACGCAACAGGATTGGACAAAGTGTCCAATGGGCAAGGGTCAGGGATGAAGCGTATGGGACAGTCATGATTCGGATATCCGCACCCCGGCGCCGGCTGAAATCCTGCGCCAGAGCCTTGACGATCGGTGTCGTCGCGGCGCTGCTCGCCGGTTGCAACGCGGTCGTGCTCGCTCCTGCGGGCGATGTTGCGGCGCAGCAGCGCGACCTTCTCGTCATCTCGGTCGTGCTGATGCTGCTGATCATCGTGCCGGTGATGGCGCTGATCGTGCTGTTCGCCTGGCGCTATCGCGCGTCGAACAAGGACGCGACCTACGCGCCCGACTGGGATCATTCGACGCAGCTCGAGCTCGTCATCTGGTCGGTGCCGCTGCTGATCATCATCTGCCTCGGCGCGATCACCTGGCTCGGCACGCATGTGCTCGATCCCTATCGCCCGCTCGCGCGGATCGAAGGCGGCCGTGCCGTGACCCCCGCGGTCAAGCCGCTCGAGGTCGATGTCGTCGCGCTCGATTGGAAGTGGCTGTTCATCTATCCCGAATACGGCGTTGCGACCGTCAACGAGATGGCGGCGCCGGTCGATCGGCCGATCCGGTTCCACATCACCGCGTCGTCGGTGATGAACTCCTTCTACATCCCCGCGCTCGCGGGCCAGATCTACGCGATGCCGGGGATGGAGACCAAGCTCCACGCTGTGATCAACCGTGCGGGCGTCTATGACGGCTTCTCCGCCAATTATTCGGGCGCAGGCTTTTCGGGCATGAACTTCAAGTTCCACGGCCTCGACCAGGCCGGGTTCGACCGGTGGATCGCCATGGCGCGCGGCAGCGGCGGCACGCTCGATCGCGCCGCCTATGTCAAGCTGCTCCAGCCGAGCGAGAACGTGCCGGTGACGCGCTTCGCTTCCGTCGAGAAGGGACTCTACCGCGCCGCGCTCAACCTGTGTGCCGCGCCCGGCAAGCCGTGCATGGACGAGACGATGATGAAGGATCGGATGCGCGCCGCCGGGCAGCAGCCCATGGCGCATCACGGCGCCGCCGCGCCGGCGGAGAACGTCCGCGTCGCCGAGGCCGCGCCGCCGTCCAGCACGTCGCAGCCGATCGCCGGCGCGGGGCTCGTGCCCCCTGCCGAGCGTGCGCGCCTCGCCCGATCCGCGCAGAACCAGCCGCCGCGCGACCGTCAGACCCTGTGAGCCCGAGCGCCATGACCCATCCTCTTCCCGTCGACAGCCCGATCTTCGGGCGTCTCAGCCTCGCGGCGCTGCCGCTGCACGAGCCGATCCTCGTCGTCACCTTCATCGGCGTCGCGATCGGCGCGATCGCCGTGCTCGGCGTCATCACCTGGTATCGCTGGTGGGGCATGTTGTGGCGCGACTGGATCACCTCGGTCGATCACAAGAAGATCGGGATCATGTACATGATCCTCGGGATCATCATGCTGCTGCGCGGCTTCTCCGACGCGCTGATGATGCGCGCGCAGCAGGCGGTCTCGTTCGGCGCCAACCAGGGTTATCTGCCCGCCGAGCATTACGACCAGATCTTCACCGCGCACGGCGTGATCATGATCTTCTTCGTCGCGATGCCGCTGGTGACGGGGCTGATGAACTATCTCGTGCCCTTGCAGATCGGCGCGCGCGACGTCGCCTTCCCCTTCCTCAACAATTTCAGCTTCTGGATGACGACCGCGGGCGCGCTGCTGACGATGGTCTCGCTGTTCGTCGGCGTCTATGCGCGCGTCGGCTGGCTCGCCTATCCGCCGCTGTCGGGGATCGATTATTCGCCCGACGTCGGCATGGATTACTACATATGGGGGCTCCAGATCGCCGGTGTCGGCACGGTGCTCTCGGGCGTCAACCTCGTCGCGACCATCGTCAAGATGCGCGCGCCGGGCATGACGATGATGAAGATGCCGGTCTTCACCTGGACGGCGCTTTGCACCAACGTGCTGATCGTCGCCGTCTTCCCCGTGCTCACCGCGACGCTCGTGCTCCTGAGCCTCGACCGCTACCTCGATTTCCACTTCTTCACGAACAATCTGGGCGGCAACCCCATGATGTACGTGAACCTGATCTGGATCTGGGGCCACCCGGAGGTCTACATTCTGATCCTGCCGCTGTTCGGCGCCTATTCGGAAATCGTGCCGACCTTCACCGGCAAGCGGCTGTTCGGCTATTCGTCGATGGTCTACGCCACCGTCGTCATCACCATCCTGTCGTATCTCGTCTGGCTCCATCACTTCTTCACGATGGGCTCGGGCGCGAGCGTCAACTCGTTCTTCGGCATCACGACGATGATCATCTCGATCCCGACCGGCGCCAAGATTTTCAACTGGCTGTTCACCATGTACCGCGGCCGCATCCGCTTCGAGCTGCCGATGATGTGGACGATCGCCTTCATGCTGACCTTCGTGATCGGCGGGATGACGGGCGTGATGCTCGCGGTGCCGCCGGCGGATTTCGTGCTCCACAACTCGCTGTTCCTGATCGCGCACTTCCACAACGTGATCATCGGCGGCGTGCTGTTCGGGCTGTTCGCCGCGATCAACTTCTGGTGGCCCAAGGCGACCGGCTTCCGGCTCGAGACCAAATGGGGCAAGCGCTCGTTCTGGCTCTGGGTGTCGGGCTTCTACGCCGCCTTCATGCCGCTCTACGTGTTGGGGCTGATGGGCATCACGCGCCGCCTGCGCCATTTCGACGATCCGTCGCTCCAGATCTATTTCGTGATCGCCGCGTTCGGCGCCTTGCTGATCGCGGGCGGCATCGCCTGCTTCCTGATCCAGATCGGCGTCAGCATCTGGAAGCGCGAGGAGCTGCGCGACACGACCGGCGATCCCTGGGGCGGGCGCTCGCTCGAATGGTCGACCTCGTCGCCGCCGCCCGAATATAATTTCGCCTTCACTCCCATGATCCACGACAACGACGCGTGGTGGGACATGAAGAGCCGCGGCCATGGGCGTCCGACCGAGGGCTTCCGCGCGATACACATGCCGAAGAACACCGGCGCGGGCTTCGTGCTGGCGATGATCAGCCTCGTGCTCGGCTTCGCGCTGGTGTGGCACATCTGGTGGCTCGCCGCGGTGAGCTTCGCCGGGCTGATCGCGACCGCGATCGGGCATACGTTCAACTATACCCGCGATTTCAACATTCCCGTCGACGAGGTGGTGCGCACCGAGAATGCGCGCACCGAAGCGCTCGCGGCGCAGGGCTGAACGATCATGAGCACCCACGCGCTTCCCGCCACCGACTCGGTCGATTTCTACGTCCGCGAAGAGGAGCATCATGCCGAAGGCGGCAGCACGATGCTCGGCTTCTGGCTGTACCTGATGAGCGATTGCTTCATCTTCGCGGTGTTGTTCGCGACCTATGCGGTGATGAGCACGAGCTTCGCCGGCGGCCCCGGCCCGCGCGAGCTGTTCGAGCTGCCGCTGATCGCGGTCAACACCTCGATGCTGCTCTTGTCGTCGATCACCTACGGCTTCGCGATGCTGACGATGGAGCAGGGCAAGCAGGGCGCGACCCAGATCTGGCTCGCGATCACCGGCCTGTTCGGCCTCGGCTTCCTCGGCATCGAGCTCTACGAATTCTCGCACCTGATCGCCGAGGGCGCGGGGCCGTGGACCAGCGGCTTCCTCTCGGCCTTCTTCACCTTGGTCGGCACGCACGGGCTGCACGTCACCTTCGGCATCGTCTGGCTGGTGACGCTGATGGTCCAGGTCGCGCAGAAGGGGCTGATCCCCGCCAACAAGCGGCGCCTCTTGTGCCTGTCGATGTTCTGGCACTTCCTCGACGTCGTGTGGATCGGCGTCTTCACCTTCGTCTATCTGATGGGATCGCTGTGATGAGCACCGACACCGCCCACGCCCAGGATCATCACGGCGGCGACGAGCACGGCGGCGCCGCGCACGGCACGCTCAAGGGCTATCTCACCGGCTTCGGCCTGTCGGTGGTGCTCACCGCGGTTCCGTTCTGGATCGTGATGTCGGGCGCGATTTCGGATCGCGCGCTGGCGGCGGTCGTCATCCTCGGCATCGCGGCGGTCCAGATCCTCGTCCACATGATCTACTTCCTCCACATGAACACGCGGTCGGAAGGCGGCTGGACGATGCTGGCGCTGATCTTCACGATCGTCCTCGTCGTGATCGCGCTGGTGGGGTCGATCTGGGTGATGCACCATCTCAACGTCAACATGATGCCGATGACCCCCGAGACCGCGAGCGCGATGCCGTGAGCGGCGGCGGCCGCCCCGGACGGGCGCCGCCGTCTTCGCCGCGCGCGCCCGCGACGCTCGCGGCACTGGCCCTCGGCTTCGCGCTCCTGATCGCGGGGTTCGCGGCGCTCGGCGTGTGGCAGGTCCACCGCCTCCACTGGAAGCTGGATCTGATCGCGCGCGTCGACGCCCGCATCCACGCCGCCCCGGTTCCCGCGCCGGGCCCCGCCGACTGGCCGGGCGTGACCGACAAGACCGCCGCCTACCGCCATGTCGCGGTCGAGGGCCGCTATCGCGCCGGTGCGACCCTGGTGCAGGCCAATACTGCGCTCGGCCCCGGCTTCTGGGTGCTGAGCCCGTTCGATAGCGCGCGCGGCTTCACGCTTCTCGTCAACCGCGGCTTCGTCAGCCAGGACCAGGCGCGCGATCCTGCGTTGATCGCCCCGCCGTCAGGCCCGCAGCACGTCACCGGCCTGCTGCGCGCCACCGAGCCCGGCGGCGCCTTCCTGCGCAGCAACGATCCCGCCGCCAACCGCTGGTATTCGCGCGACGTCGCCGCGATCGCGCGCGCGCAGGGGCTGGGCCACGTCGCGCCCTATTTCATCGATGCCGGTCGCGCCGCCGATCCCGATGCCGTGCCGGTCGGCGGGCTCACGATCGTCCATTTCCGCAACGCGCATCTGAGCTACGCGATCACCTGGTTCGCGCTCGCCTTGCTCGGCGTCGTCGGGGCGTTCATCCTGTTCCGCCACGAGGCGCGGCTGCGAAGGGGCAGGGGATGAGCGACCGGATCGGCGGTGAACGATCTCCGCACCGCGCGGGGCGCGACAATTTCCGCCAGCTCATCATGCTGCGCTGGCTCGCGGTTTCGGGGCAGCTCGTCACGATCCTGGTCGTTGCGTTCGGCATGGGGGTGGCGCTCCCGGTGCTGCCGATGGTGGCGATCGTCGGGTTGCTCGTCGCGCTCAACCTCGCGAGCACTGCGCGGCTCGCCCGGGCCGCGGGCATCCGCAACGCCGAGATTTTCGGCGGCCTGCTGTTCGACGTCCTCGCGCTGACGGCGTTGCTCTACCTGAGCGGCGGCGCGACCAATCCCTTCGTCTCGCTCTTCCTGCTCCAGGTCGTGCTCGGCGCGATCCTGCTCGATACGCGTTCGGCCTGGGCGCTTGCCGGTGCCGCCGCCGCCGGGTTCCTGCTGCTCGTCGTCACGCACCATTCGCTGGTGCTGCCCGAGAGCTTTCACATCGGCCTGTTCGATCTCTACATCCTCGGCGCGCTCGTCAGTTTCGTGCTCGTCGCCGTGCTGCTCGTCTTCTTCGTGACGCGCATCAACGCCAATCTCCGCGCGCGCGACGCCCGCCTCGCCGCGATGCGCCAGCAGGCCGCCGAGGAGGATCACATCGTGCGCATGGGGCTACTCGCGTCGGGCGCCGCGCACGAACTCGGCACGCCGCTCGCGCTCGTCTCGGTGGTGCTGGGCGACTGGGCGAAGATGCCCGATTTCGCAGATGATCCCGAAAAGGCCGAGGATCTGCGCGAGATGCAGGCTGCGCTCGCGCGTTGCAAGGCGATCGTCACCGGCGTCCTCACCTCGGCGGGCGAGGCGCGCGGCGAAAATCCCGCCGTCACCACGCTATCGGCGTTCGTCGACGAGCTGGTCGAGGAATGGCGCGCGCAGAACAGCGGCTGCCCGCTCATCCTGCGCGATCGGGCCTCGTCCGACGACGATCCCGACATCGTGTCGGACGCCGCGCTCAAGCAGGTGATCTGGAACGTACTCGATAATGCCCGCGATGCCGCGCGCAAGGCGATCGTGCTCGTGGTCGAGCACGACGATGAGTCGCTCGCCTTCGAGGTGCGCGACGAAGGCCCCGGCTTCGCGCCCGAGATGCTGGCCCAGCTCGGGCGGCCCTATCATTCGACCAAGGGGCGCCCCGGCGGCGGGCTGGGGCTGTTCCTCGTCACCAATGTCATGCGCAAGCTCGGCGGGCGGGTGAGCGCGCGCAACCGTGCCGGCGGCGGCGCGGTGGTGCGCCTCGATCTGCCGCTCGCCGCGATCGCGCTCCGCCGCGAGGAGACCGACGATGCCCGATGACCGCCACCTGCTGATCGTCGAGGACGATGTGGATTTCGCGCGCGCGCTGACGCGCTCGTTCCAGCGCCGCGGCTATCGCGTCGATCACGCCGCCGACGCGCAGGCGATGGAGGCGATCCTCGCGCGCGCGACGCCGGGCTATGCGGTGGTCGATCTCAAGCTCGGCCAGCAATCGGGCCTGCCGTGCGTCGAGCGGCTCCACGCGCATTCGCGGGACATGCGGATCGTCGTGCTGACCGGCTATGCGAGCATCGCCACCGCGGTCGAGGCGATCAAGCTCGGCGCCTCGCATTATCTGGTGAAGCCCTCCAACACCGACGACATCGAGCAGGCGTTCGCCAAGGGGGAGGGCGATGCCGGCGCGCCGCTTTCCTCGCGCGCCACCTCGATCAAGACGCTCGAATGGGAACGCATCCACGAGGTGCTTGTCGAAACCGATTTCAACATCTCCGAGGCCGCCCGCCGCCTCGGCATGCACCGCCGCACGCTGGCGCGAAAGCTCGAGAAGCACCAGGTGCGGTGATATTCCTCCCCTGTAAGGGGAGGTGGCAGCCCGCAGGGCTGACGGAGGGGTGTCGAGCAATCGAGAGGGGGACACCCCTCCACCACCCTTCGGGTGGTCCCCCTCCCCTTACAGGGGAGGATCGGTTCACCGTTTGCCGTCCGAGCCCTACTCCCCCGCTTCGGGCTTCCCGCCGGGCTTCCACTCCGGCTTGAAGTCCCCGTCCGCCAGCCAGCGCATCGGCGCGATCAGCGACTGGATCGCCTTGGTCATGAAGTCGAAGTCGATATGCGCGAAATCGTCGGTCTGGTCGTGATAGGTCGGCGTCACCGCCCAGCCCGAGAAAGTGTGCGCGACGATCCCCTTGAGCGCGAGCGAATAATTGTCCGATCGCTGGAAGAAATGCTGATCGGGATACGGATCGGGCGCCACCAGCCCGCCATGCTCCTTGATCACCTCGCCGAGGTTCGAGCGGTCGTAGCCCGTCATCATCAGCGTGTCCTTGGGCAGCTTGGGATCCTGCGCGCCGATCATCTCGAACTCGATGTTCGCGATCACCTGGTCGAGCGGGATCGGCGGATGCTCGCCGAAATATTTGGAACCGTAGAGCCCGATCTCCTCGCTGCCGTAGCAGACGAACAGGATGCTCCGCTTCGGCTGCTCGCCCGCGGCGAGCGCCCGCGCGATCTCCAGCACCGCGGTGGTGCCCGAGGCGTCGTCGTTGGCGCCGTGCATGATCGTGCCGTCGGGCTGGACGCCCAGATGGTCGAGATGCGCGGTGAAGAGCAGGGTGCCCGCCTTGGGATCGCTGCCGGGCAGATAGCCGATCGCGTTGGTGGTCACCGCCCGATCCTCGGTCATCGCGGGCAAGGTGAGTTCGACCGTCGCGCCTTTCTTCTTCGCCAGGGCATCGAACGCCGCGGCGGGCAGCGTCGCGACGGCGGTGCGCGCCGGGGGCGCCTCGCCTTCCAGATAGGCGGGCAGGTGCGGCGCGCCGCCCATCCTGGCGTACATGTCGCGGCTCGCCTCGGTCTCACGCACGATCAGCAGCTTGACCTTCTTCTCCGCCGCCGCGCGAAAGAGCGCCATCGGATTGGCATCGGCCGCGCCGATCAACACCACGTCGGCCGCCGGCAATGCCGCGGGATCGCCCGAACCGGCGACCGCCATCGTGCCGCCGACGCGGTTGCCCGGTGCGGTGAATAATGTCGGCGTCGCGTCTACGGTCTTGCCGTTCACCGACAGCTGCGCCGGCCCGTCGGCCTTGAGCCGTACGATCGTGGCCTTCTGGAAATAGCTGTCCATCCCCGGTGCGTGGACGAGGCCATAGCCTTCGAACTGCGACGCCACGTACGCCGCCGCGATCGCCTCGTCGCGCGTCGCGCTGCCGCGCCCCTGCAGCGCATCGCTCGCGAGAAACGCCTCGTGCGCGCGCACCCAGCGCTCCTGCACGGTCCAGTGATCCTGCGCGAACGCGGCGGTCGAGATGAGCGCGAGCGCGCCAAACAATGCGGAACGAACCAGCATGGAAATCCCCCGTGAGATGATGCCCGCGACGTTGCGCGCGAATCGCGCGACGCGTCAAGGAACCTCGCCGCCGTCCGCCGCTTCGTCCTTCACGACGAGAACCGGCATGAGCGCCCCTGACACGATCGGGATGCTCCACGAGGACGACCTGCCGGTCACGAAAGCGCGATCGAGCCAAACCCGACCGGCCCGGCCAGCCCAACGAGGTCGCGCCCGCCTTCCTGTTCCTCGCCTGCGACGACGCGAGCGACGTGTCGGGCCAGGTGCTGCATCCCAACGGCGGCACGGTGGTGGGAGGGTCGCGGGGGCCCACCGCCGTGCCGCCCGGGCGGGCGCTAGAACTCGCCCGCCACGCCGATACGAACCGCGTTGTTGCCGTGGCCGCCGTAAGCGAAGCCGGCGGTGACGGCGAGCGGCGACTCGGTGGCGAAGCGGTGCGCGATCGCACCGCCGATCGCCTGCGCGTCGCGGAACAGGCCGCCGTTGAGCGCGTAGCTGGTGCGGCCGGGCTCGGAGGGCATCGGCGCATAGGCCATCGCGATCGTCGCGGCGATGCCGGCGCGGGCGTCGCGACGGTCGCGGCGCATCGTGGTGTCGAGCGCGAGCAGGTCGTTCGGGCCGAGGTCGGAGAGCGCGAGGTTGCCGTCGGCGTCCGACGTGACGAAGCCGACATCGCCCGATTGCGCCGCGCTGCTCGCCGCCGAGCCGAGCCCCGCGAGCGTATAGGTCGAGCCCGATGCGCCGAGCGCGACTTGGTTCGCGCGCGTCGCATGCGCATCGGCGCCGATCGCGACGCTGCCCGCCGCGCCGGCGACGGCGTTGCTGCCGAGCGCGATCGCCGCGTCGCCCTCGGCGACGTTGCCGCTGCCGATCGCCACCGCGCCGGTGCCGGTGGCGGCATTGTTGTCGCCAAGGGCGACCGCGCCCTGGCCGATCGCGCGGTTGGGGTCGCCGATCGCGACCGCGCCCTCGCCCGAGGCGATGTTGCCCGCCCCGATCGAGACCGACGCGCCGTTTTCCGCCAGCGCATCGGTACCGATCGCCACCGACGAATCGCCGCTGGCGCCGGCGCCCGATCCAACCGCGATGGCATTCGCCCCGGTCGCGGTCGGGCGTGCGCCCGATCCGTTGATCGCGAGATAATCGGTGCGCGCCAGCGCCTGGTCCGCGGTCCGCTGCGCCGCCGCGGCATTGGCGACCGCGCTGTCGGCGACCGATTTGGCGAGCGCGGCATTGGCCTGCGCGGTATCCGCGCGGTTCTGCGCGGCGTCGGCGCGGGCTCGCGCGTCGTCCGCGGCATCCTGCGCGTTGGCGGCGTTGGTGAGCGCGAGGTCGGCGGTCTTCTGGCTGGCGCCCCCGGCGGCAAGCGCACGGTCGGCGAGCGCATAGGCGTCGTCGGCGCGGCCCTGCGCGGCGGCGGCCTCGCTGCGCGCGGTCGCGGCCTCGTGCGCCGCGCCCTCGGCGGTCGTCTGCGCGGTCGCGGCGTTGGCGATGGCCTGGTCGGCGGTCGCCTGCGCCGCCGTGACGGCCTGGTTGGTGGCGTGGAGCTGGTCCCCGGTCACCGCGTCGGTCGATCCTGCCGCGATCGTGCCCGCGCCCAGGCCGGTCAGCACGCGCGGCCCCGCCGTCCCGCCGAGATCGACGACGCCGCCGTCGGTCGTTGCGCCGACGGTGATGGTGCGGCTCGCCGGATCCTGCTGGACGAGGCCGATCGATCCGCTCGCGATCTGGCCCTGGAGCGCGCCGATCGCATTGCCGTTGGTCGTCACCTGCCCGCCGAGCGTGGCGATCACGCCGGTATTGGCCGTCACCTGCCCGTCGAGCGCGCCCAGCGCGCCGCCGACATTGTCGTAGCTTCCCCCCTGGACGGCGTAGCTCGGCGCCGTCAGCAGTCCGCCCGCATCGGTTCCCGCGCCGCCGCCGAGCGCCGCCGCGACGCGGCTGTTGGTGGCGCCGAGATCGGCGGCGGCTGCGGCGACGCTCTGGTTGGTCGCGTAGAGCTGACCCCCCGTCACCGCATCGGTCGATCCCGCCGTGATGGCACCGTCGGCGACATTGACGATCCGCCGCTCGCCGCCCGCCGTGCCGACCGAGACGGTGTTCGCCTGATCGGCGATCGAGCCCTGCCCCAGCGCCACCGCACCCGCCGCGGAAGCGTCGGCACCCTGCCCGAAGGCCGAGGCGCTGGCGGCATTGGCGTGCGCATCGAAGCCGACGGCGGTGGCGTTGGTCTGCCCCGCGGCAGTCATGCCTGCTTGCGTCCGCGTGCCGAGCGCGGTCGTTCCTGCGTTGGTGAAGCCGTTGCCGAGTGTGCCCCCGGCCGCCGCGCTGAAACCGGTCGCCGTGCTGCCTGAGCCCGCGGCAATGCTGTTGTGTCCGACCGTCGTGCTGCTCGGACCCGTCGCGTAACTGTAAGATCCGATCGCGCTGCTTTGGTGCCCGGAGGCCTTGGCGCCGGTGCCTATCGCGCTGCTCTGGTGTCCGGAGGCCTCGGCACCGGTGCCGATGGCGCCGCTTTGGTATCCGGAAGCCACGGCACCGTTGCCGACCGCGAGCGCATCGTCGCCGGTGGCGCTCGGCGCTGCGAGGCCAGAGGTATTGTTGCTGTCGATCGGCACCGCGGCGACCGCCGCGTCGAGCTGGCCGAGATTGACCGCATCGGTGGCGCTCGTGCCGTCGGCGATGTTGACGATCCGCCGCTGGCTCGTGCTGGTGCCGACCGAGACGGTGTTCGCCTCATCCGCGATCGAGCCCTGGCCGAGTGCCACGGCGCCTTCCCCGGAGGCGAGGCTGTAGGCTCCGGTCGCGATGCTGAGTTTGCCCGTGGCGTGGCTGAACGCCCCGGTGGCGATGCTATAGGAACCGGGGGCCCAACTCGACTCTCCGGCTGCGGTGCTGTGCTCACCCGAGGCGATGCTGAGCAGCCCGGTTGCGGTGCTGTGCTTACCCGAGGCTTCGCTGTTCACCCCGACGGCGGCGCTGCCGGTGCCGCTTGCCTTGGCGCCGTACCCGACGGCCAGGCTGTCGGCGCCAGTGGCGCTCGGCGCCGCGAAGCCATCGTTGTTGTTGCTGTCGATCGGTATGCCGGCGATCGCCGCGTTGAGCTGGCCGAGGTTGACCGCATCGGTGGCGCTCGTACCGTCGGCGATATTGACGATCCGCCGCTTGGCGCTCGCGCTGCCGACCGAGACGGTATCCGCCTGATCGGCGATCGAACCCTGCCCCAGCGCCACCGCGTTCGTGGCGGAGGCGTCGGCGCCCTGCCCGAAGGCCGAGGCGCTGGCGGCATTGGCGTGCGCGCCATAGCCAACGGCGGTGGCGTTGGTCTGCCCGGCGGCGATGACGCCCGCTTGCGCGTTGGCGCCGAGAGCGGTCGTGCCCGCATTGGTGACGCCGTTCGCATAGAGGCCGCCCGCCGCGGCGCCCGCGCCGCTCGCAGTGCTGTTCGCGCCGAGCGCCAGCGCGAAATTGCCCGTTGCGGTGCTGCCGTCACCCCAGGCTTGGCTCAGCACACCCGTTGCTGTGCTGTTCGCGCCCGTGGCCGCGCTGACCGCCCCCGTCGCGGTGCTTCCGGAACCCCAGGCTTTGCTGCCCACCCCGGTCGCGGTGGCGTTCTCGCCGGTGGCGCTGCTGGCTTGCCCGGTCGCGGTGCTGTCTTTGCCGCTGGCCTTGCTGTCCGCGCCGGTTGCGGTGGTTCCGATCTCGGAAGCCTTGCTGCCTTGGCCGGTCGCGGTGCTTCCGGTCCCCGAAGCTTCGCTGCCTTGCCCGGTCGCGGTGCTTTGGCCTCCCGAGGCGGTGCTTCCCTGCCCCGTCGCGGTGGTCTTGTTTCCGCTCGCATTGGCGCCGGTTCCGATCGCGAGGCTGTCGGCGCCGGTGGCGGTGCCGCCCGAGACCGACTGCGCGGCGGCGGGCATGGCGGCGAGTGCCGCGGTCGCCAGCGCGGCGACGGCGCAGGAGCGCAGCAACATGGCGCAGGGCTGCGGGCGTGATGCCGGCGAGGCGGGATCGAACGTCAGGATTTTCATGTGCTTTTCCCCTCTCCACGCGCTAAAAAAGGCGGCGCGGCCAAACGGGGCAGAAATGGCACGGGCCCGGCCGATGCCGTTAGGCCGGGTGTCTCGCGTCGTTGGTTCGATCGTCTCAGTGTCTGATCCGAAATTCCGCCAGAGGCGGATTTTCGGATCGTTCGGCGCCGGCCCGCTCCCCCACCCGACCACCCATCCAGCATGATCCTGTGGGTGGCCGGGTGGGGGAGCGGGCCGGTGCCGAATTTCGAATCAGGCTCTCAGAGTCGATTGACGGTCGCGACGGCGGCGCTAAGCTCCCGCGATCTCTCTGGGGAAGGGACAGGGGTGCATCGGGACGGGGGGCCTGATTGGCAGAGGGCGCACTTCCTGCGCGTCTCGACCGACGTCGCGCCCGCCAGCGAGCGGTTCGATTTCTGGCATGCGCTGTTTCCCGGCATCGAGTTGCGCCACACCGTGCGCGAGCACGGCTATGGTGCGCAGGCGCTGAGCTGCGCGGGCGACGACGGCATCGCCTTCACCGATCTTTCGTGCGCCCCCACCGCGTCGCGCTTCTTCGACGGGCGGCTCGATCACATGCAATTGTGCCTCGTGACGGAGGGGCAGTTCGGCTTCACGCACGGCAACGACGACCGCGAGCGGCTCGGCCCCGGCCCGGGGCTTCACCTGCTCGATTGCCACCGGCCCGCCCGGACCTATTCGGACGCGCGCTACCGCGCCTTCCACATCAGCCTGCCGCGCGCGCTCGTCCATCGCACGATGGGCGCCGATCCGATCGGTGGGCGCCGATCGCTGCGCACGCTCCCCGATACGCCGCTCGGGCTGCTGCTCAAGAGCCAGCTCCAGGCGCTTTCGGTCTATGGGCCGGCGATGGACGCCGAGGAAACGGCGGCGGCGATGGATGCGATGAGCGGTCTCACGCTCGCCTATCTGAACCGGTTCAATCCCGCGCGGGCGGATGCGGAAGACGGCGCGCTCGACGACGCGCTGTTCGCCGCGGCGTGCAGCTATATCGACGCCCGCAAGGACCGGGCAGACCTGACCGCCGCGACGATCGCGCGCGCGATCGGCTGCTCGCGCGCGGGTCTCTACCGCACGTTCGATCGCCGCGGCCTCGCGGTGGCGGACCATGTCCGCGAGGTCCGGCTCAACCACGCCCGCCGGTTGCTGCGCGAGACTGCGCTCGATGTCGGCGAGGTGTCGCTGCGCTGCGGCTATGGCGACCTGTCCGCCTTCGGCAAGGCATTCCGCCGCCGCTTCGGCATGACCCCGCGCGACTGGCGGATGTCGGTCGTCTGAGACGCCCGCGACTTGAGTCGGCGACCGCGCATCACGGCAGATTCTCCCTCAGCTCGTCGAGCCACGGCGTCGCGACCCCGTCCGACGGCGCGCGCCAGTCGCCCCGCGGGGAAAGCGCCCCGCCCGCCGAGACCTTGGGCCCATTGGGCAGCGCCGAGCGCTTGAACTGGCTGAACCCGAAGAAGCGCTGGATGAAGACCTCGAGCCAATGCCGGACCGTCTCGAGATCGTAGGCGCGGCGGCCCGCTTCGGGGAAGTCGATCGGCCAGCGCCCGGCCTCGGCATCCTGCCATGCGTGCCAGGCGAGGAACGCGACCTTCGACGGCGCGAGCCCGTGGCGGATGAAATAGTGCAGAAAGAAATCGTGGAGCTCGTAGGGCCCGATCAGGCTCTCGGTCGATTGCACCGCGCCGTCCGCGTCCGCGGGCACCAGCTCGGGGCTGATCTCGGCGGCGAGGATGTCGCCCAGCACCGCGTCGGTCTCGGCATCATATTGGTCGGTCTTGATCGCCCAGCGGATCAGGAACTGGATCAACGTCTTGGGGACGCCGGCATTGACGCCGTAATGGCTCATCTGGTCGCCGACGCCGTAGGTACACCAGCCGAGCGCGAGTTCGGAGAGATCGCCCGTGCCCACGACCAGCCCCTGATGCCGGTTGGCCAGCCGGAACAGGTAATCGGTGCGCAGCCCCGCCTGCACGTTCTCGAAGGTGGTGTCGTACACCTTCTCGCCGCGCGCGAAGGGGTG
This sequence comes from Sphingomonas sp., assembly GCA_035538935.1. GTDB lineage: Bacteria > Pseudomonadota > Alphaproteobacteria > Sphingomonadales > Sphingomonadaceae > Sphingomonas. Next base: position 32,159 of record DATLJH010000022.1, on the reverse strand, counting down.
GTCCATGTCGGCGAGCATCTGGGTCGCGGCGGGCCGAATGTCGATTTCCTCGCCCGTGACGCCGAGCGTGCGCATCAGCCGCCACGCCGCATCCTTGCTCGCTTCGCCGGTGGCGAAACCGGGCATGGTATAGCCCAGGATGTCGGTGCGCGGGCGGCCCAGCCGGTCCATCGCCTTGGCCGCGACGAGCAGCGCGTGACTCGAATCGAGCCCGCCGGACACGCCGATCACCAGCCGCTTCGTGCCGGTCGCCGCGACGCGCTTGAGCAGTCCTTCGACCTGGATGTTGTACGCCTCGTAGCAATCGGCATCGAGCTTGGACGGCGTGTTGGGCACGAAGGGAAAGCGCCGGATCGTGCGGCGCAGCCCCACGTCCGCGAAATCGGGTTGGTGCGCAAAGCCGATCCGGCGGAAGCGCGTCTCGGGATGGCCTGCGGCGGCGGCGGCATCGTTGAACGTGCCCATCCGTTCGCGCTCGAGCCTGATGCGCCCGACGTCGATATCGGCGATCACGACCTCGGGCTCGTGGCTGAAGCGGCCGGATTCGGCGATCAGCTCGCCCAGCTCGTGGATCAGCCCCTGGCCGTCCCAGGCGAGGTCGGTGGTGCTCTCGCCCGGCCCTGCGGCCGAATAGACGTACGCGCTGACGCTGCGCACCGACTGCGCGGCGGCGAGCATCTCGCGCTCGCGCGCCTTGCCGATGACGATGTTCGACGCGGACAGGTTGCAGCACACATAGGCGCCGGCGAGCGCGCCGTAGGTGGAGGGCGGGATCGCCGTCCAATAATCCTCGCATATCTCCGCGTGGAAGACGAAGTGGGGCAGGTCGGTCGCGGCGAAGATCAGGTCGGTGCCGAAGGGCACGGCCTCCCCGTCGACCTCGATCGTCAACCCCGTCAGCCCCGCGCCGGGCGCGAACCAGCGCTTCTCGTAATATTCGCGGTAATTGGGCAGAAAGCTCTTGGGCACCACGCCGAGCACGCGCCCGCGCGCGATCGCGACCGCGCAATTGTAGAGCCGGCCGTTGCGCTCCAGCGCCGCGCCTACCAGCAGCACCGGCTTCAGCTCCCGGCTCGCCGCGACGATTGCCGCCAGCGCCGCGCGCGTCGCTTGCTGCAATCCCGCCTGCAGATGCAGGTCGTCGATCGCGTAAGACGTGACGTTGAGTTCGGGAAAGACGAGCAGGTCCGCGCCCGCCTCGTGCCCCTGCCGTGCGAGCGCGATCGTCGCCTCGGCATTGGCGGCGGGATCGCCGGCACTGGCGCGCGGCGTGCAGGCACCGACTCGGAGCATCTCATGCGCGTGGATCGCGTGGAAGCGGTGCGAACGACTGTGGCCCATCCGCATCGCTTAGCCGCCTTTGCGACGAATCGCCACGCCTCCCGACGCGTGCGCAGCCGAGATGGCCCGCGGTCTAGCGATCCATCGGAACCCATGGACTTCGGCGGTGTTCGGTTGATTCTGAGCCGCGATCGCGATTGCCGGACTGCGCGCATTTCGTGCGCGACCTGAGGGGTTTTGGCTCGTGTTAACGAAAGATTCACGTTGCGTTGGCGCGCCGAGTCTGTAGACGCGGTGCCCGGATTTCTGGGGTATCCTGAGTTTTGCGTGTGCGCATGAAAAGCCGGCGGGGGGCGGCGGTGCAGATGCTGGTTGCCAGCACTGCGGTTCTCGGGCCCGCCACTCTCACCAACGCGGCAGTGGCCGGACAGGCGACGCGAATCGGTCCCGGATCGGTCGTGCAGAGCGCGCCGCCGGTGGTTCAGACGATTTCGCCGTTGGGGGCGGCCCCGGTGGTGCCGAGTCCGTTGAGCCAGGGTTTGCCGCCCGTCGTTCAGCCTGGCCCTGTCGTCGTCGAACCGAGGCAGCCGTCGTCGGCTGGTCTCGATCCGCCCGCTGCCGCGCCGTCATTCCAAAGCACGGCCCCCGCGCTGCCGCACGATGCGCCGGAATCCTTTCCACAAGCGCTGCCGGCCCCGACCGCGGAGCCGATGGCGATCGATCCCGCGGAAGATCCGATCCTGCGCCTCGCGCAATCGTCGATCGCGCCCGACGCCTTTCGTGTCGCTATCGCCGGCGCGGTGGCGCGCAATCCCGATCTCAGCTCAGCGCTCGCGCAGCGCGATCAGGCCAGAGCGGCGCGCGCGGAGGCGCGGTGGGGGGCGTTGCCGGTGGCCGATATTTCAATCACCAATTTCCAGACGCTCTCGCGTGCCTTTTCGAACGACCCCGGCAACGTGATCGAGCGTTCGCGACCGCGTCACCGGACCGACGTGCAGCTCAATGTCCAGCAACCGATCTGGGATTTCGGCGCCACCGAGCAGCGGATCAAGGCCGCGCACGCGCGCCTCGACGCCGCCACGCAGAATATCGACGATTCGGCGTCGCAGGTGGCGATCGAGGCGATCAGCGCGTGGTACGACGTGTTCGGCTACGGCGCGCTCGTCGAACTGGGCGAGGGGTTCGTCGACGCGCAGGTGGGCTTGCGCAAGCAGCTCGACGAACGCGTGGCGCAAGGCGCGTCGGCGCCCGGCGACGTCGCGCAGGTCGAAAGCTACATCGCGTCGGCGAACAGCCGGCTCGCCGACTATCGCCGGTCGCTCGCCAACGCGCGCGCGCGTTTCGAGCAGCTGACCGGGCATCCCGCACCCGCGGCGCTCGGCCGTGCGCCGATCCTCGACGCCCCCGAACTGACACTCGACGCCGCCCGAATGCGCGCGACCAAAATCCCGTCGGTGCTGGTGCAGAAACAACTTGCGGAAGCCGCCCGGTTCGATTCCAAGGCAGCGCGCGCGGACATCCTTCCCAAGATCACCGGCGGCATCAATGCCGGCCGCTATGGGTTGATCGAAACCGAGCGTGATTACGACGTCCGCGCCAACGTCGCGCTGACGATGCGCTTCGGCGGCGCTGGGCCGCAGCGCGTCAGCCAGGCGGCGGCGCGCGCACGCGTCGCCGAGGCGCAATATGACGGCACGCGCGAGAAGGCGGTGCGCGACGCCGCGATCGCCTGGTCCGACGTCGAGGCGCTCAAGCAGGAAGTCGCCGCGCTCAGGAACAATTACATTGCGAGCCGACGCTCGCGCGACGTGCTCGCCGAGCGCTTCCGTGTCTCGCGTGGGACGCTGTTCGATCTGCTCCAGTCCGAGAACAACTATTTTCAGGTCGCGGGTCAGTACATCGTCGCCGTGACTCAACTCGATACCGCGCGCTATGTGTTGCTGGCGCGCACCGGCGAGTTGCTCGACACGCTCGACATCGCCGCGGCTTCTGGGGGAGCGCAATGACCGATCACCGACTAGCCGAAGAACGCAAGCCGCGCTTCGCCCGCTGGCTGACCGAGCCGATGCTGCGCAACAAGCACACCTACATCAAGGTGGCGGCGGCCGCCGCGCTGATCAACGTCTTCGGCCTCGTCACCTCGCTCTTCTCGATGACGGTGTACGACCGTGTCGTGCCCAACCACGCGATGTCGTCGCTGACCGCGCTCGCCATCGGTTTCGTCGTCGTCATCGTCTTCGATTTCGTGCTGCGTATCTTGCGCGCCTATTTCGTCGACATGGCGGGCGCCGACATTGATCACGATGTCGGCGGCACGGTGTTCGAGCGGTTGATGGCGATCCGCCTCGACATGAAGCGCGGCTCGGTGGGCGCGCTCGCGGGGCTGATGCGCGAGCTCGAGACGCTGCGCGATTTCTTCGCGAGCGCCACCATGTCCGCGATCGTCGACGTGCCCTTCATTTTCGTGACGCTGACCTTCATCGGCATCATCGGCGGCAAGCTGGTGTTCGTGCCGCTGGTGATCGTGCCGATCGTGATCCTCACCGCCTGGCTCACCCAGCCCGCGATGGACCGGCTGGCGGCGCGCACGATGAACGAGGGGCTCTACAAACAGACCGTGCTGGTCGAGGCGATCGGCGCGATCGAAACGGTCAAGACCAGCGGCGCCACCGGGCTTCTCGGCAATCGCTGGCGCCGCGCGATCAGCCAGCATTCGGATAGTTCGCTGAGGCAGCGGCTGATCTCGACGATCGCGATCACGGTATCGACCAGCGCGAATTCGATCAGTTATGCGGGCGTGATCATCGCCGGCGTGTTCCTGATCAACGACCGCGAGCTGACGACAGGCGGTCTCGTCGCCTGCTCGATCCTGTCGGGCCGTGCGGTGGCGCCGCTATCGTCGATCGCGCAATTGCTCTCGCGCATGACGCAGGCGCGCACCGCTTATCGCCAGCTCAATGCGATGATGGAGCAGCCTTCCGAAGGCCCCGAGGGCGAGGCATTGCAGCCCGCACGCTTCGAGGGCCGGATCGACCTGCGGAACGTCGAGTTTCGCTATCCCGGTGCGGCGGAAAAGGCGATCGACGGCATCAGCCTCTCGATCAAGCCGGGCGAGCGGGTGGCGCTGATCGGCCGTGTGGGATCCGGCAAGTCGACGATCGCGCGGCTGCTGCTGGGGCTCTACACCGCCCAGGAAGGGCTGGTGATGATCGACGGCACCGACATCCGCCAATATGACCCGAAGACGATGCGCCGGCACATCGGTGTCGCGATGCAGGACAGCGTGCTGCTCTCGGGCTCGGTGCGCGAGAACATCGCGCTCGAGCGGCCCGGGATCGACGATACCGAGATGCTTCGCGCCGCGCAGCTTTCGGGCACGCATGCCTTCATGGGCCAGCTCGCCAACGGTTACGACCTCAAGCTCGCCGATCGCGGCGACGGGCTGTCGGGCGGACAGCGCCAGTCGATCGCGATCGCACGCGCGCTCGCCGGAAGCCCGCCGATCCTGGTGTTCGACGAGCCGACCAGCGCGATGGACCAGATGAGCGAAGCGCAGCTGATCGAGCGGCTGGCGGGGGAGCTGAAGGACCGCACCGTGCTGCTCATCACGCATCGTCCGTCGCTGTTGCGGCTCGTCGATCGCGTCATCATCATCGACAAGGGCAAGGTCGCCGGCGACGGGCCGCGCGACAAGGTGCTTCAGCAGATCAACCGGCGGGCCGCCTGATCCCATGACCGACACCTTTCTCGAAGACTATGCGACGCGATTGAAGCCGCGCCAGGCGTCGAACATCCTGCTGTGGGCGATCGTCGCCTTCTTCGCGATTTTCATCGTGTGGGCGGCGCTGACCGAACTCGACCGCACGGTGCATGCGCAGGGCCGCGTCATCCCGAGCTCGCGGCTCCAGGTCGTCTCGAATCTCGAAGGCGGAATCGTCCGCGAGATTCTGGTCAAGACCGGCGACATGGTGAAGCAGGGGCAGCCGCTGGTGCGGATGGACAAGACGCTGCTCGGCGCCGATCTCGGCACCAACCAGGCGACGGTCGATGCGCTGCGGATCAAGATCGCCCGGCTCGAGGCGGAGATCGCGGGCAAGGATCCGGCTTACCCCATGCCCCGCAACGCGGCCGAGGAGGAGCAGCTTCGGATCGAGAAGTCGCTCCACGCCGCGCGCATGGGTGAATTGCAAAGTCTGACCGCGGCGGCGCGGGCGCGGATCGAGCAGGCCGAGCGCGCGGTGCGCGAGGCCGAGGCGAGCTACCAGTCGCGCGTGTCGGCGCGCGACAGCGCCAAGGCGCAGCTCGCCATGATCCGCCCGCTCGTCGAGCATGGCGTCGAGCCGCGGCTGACGCTCGTTCAGATGGAGAACAGCGCCGCGGTGGCGACCACCGATGCCGCATCGGCCGCCGCCACCGTCTCGCGCAGCAAGGCGGCGGTGGCGGAGGCGCGCTCGGCGCTGGGCCAGGCGCGCGAGGACTGGCGCTCGCAGGCCGCGGCCGACCTCGCTTCCGCACAAGCGGAGCTCGCCTCGCGGTCGAGCGCCAACACCGCGCTTGCCGACAAGGTCGCACGCACGACGGTGACCTCGCCGCTCGCCGGGCGGGTCAACCGGGTCTTGGTGACGACGGTCGGCGGCGTGGTGCGCGCGGGCGAGCCGCTTGTGGAGGTGGTGCCGAGCGAGGGCAATCTGCTGATCGAGGCGCAGGTCGCGCCGAAGGACATCGCCTTCATCCATCCCGAGCAGGAGGCTCGGATCAACGTATCCGCCTATGATGCGGCGATCTACGGCTCGATGCGCGGCGCGGTCGTGTCGATCTCGCCCGACGCCACCGTCGATGAGAAATCGGGGCAGAGCTATTATCTCGTTCGCGTGCGCGGCAACGCCAGGACGCTCACCGACCATGACGGGCGTCAGCTCCCGATCGGTCCGGGAATGACCGCCGACGTCAACCTGCTCGGCGAAAAACGCTCGGTGCTGCAATATCTCCTCACGCCAATCACCCGGCTGAGCGAGCGGGCTTTCCGCGAATAGATGGCGACCGCCGCTCTTCACGTCGCCGCGACGCTGATCGTGCTCGTGACGCTGTCGCAGGCGGTACCCGGCACGGCGCAGGACATGGCGACGGATGCAACGCGAAACGGGGCGTTGCTGTCGTCCGACGCGCCGGCGACGCCGGCGCCGACGCCCGTTTACGGCCCGCCCGATCCGTCCGCGCCCGCCGGCGCCGTCGGCGTGAAGCCGACCGCGATCAGCCCCGCCCTGTTCGCGGCGGTCGAGCGCGCGATGGCCGATTATCCCGCGATCGCATCGAGCCGGATCAGCGTGCGCGCGTCGCGCGCCGACGTGCGCGCGGCGAAGAACCAGGCGCTGCCGAGCCTGGGGTTGCAGGGGGTCGCACTCGGCACCGGCAAGGGCGATCTGGGCACCACCGCGGTTGTTGATCAGCCGATCTTCACCTGGGGGCGCATCCGTTCGGGGGTCGATGCCGCCAACGCCCGCCGCAAGGCCAGCATCGCCAAGGTCGACGAGAGTGCGATGCAAGTCGCGCTCGATCTCACCGACGCCTATTTCGATCTCGCGCGCGCGGCACGGCGCGCGACGATCCTCGCCAAGGGCGTCGAGGAACAGGATCTGCTGGTCGAATCGATTCAGCGCCGGGTCGAGCAGGAGGTCAGCCCGCGTTCCGATCTCGAGCTTGCGCGGTCGCGCGCCGCGCAGGTGCGCCAGCAGCTGGCGACGACCAAGGCCGAGCGTCAGTCGGCACTGATGCGGCTCTACCAGTTCGTCGGCGACACGAGCTTCGATCCGGGCAACGTGCCCGCCTACGATCCGGCGGTGCATCACCCCGATCCGGCCGGCGCGTTCGCGCAGGCGATCACGTGCAGCCCGAAGCGCCAGCGCCTGCTCGCCGAGGCCGACGCGGCGCGCGCGCAGGCGAAGGTCGCCAAGGCATCCGCCTTGCCGCAGCTTTCCGCCGAAGTGACCTACAACCAGATCGTCGGCGCCCGCGCGGGGCTCGCGGTGACGGCGCAGACGGGGGGCGGGCTCTCCGCTTTCGCAGCGGCCGACGCGGCGCGGCTGCGCGCGGATTCGGCGGAGATCGACGTCACCACCGCGGATCGCGAACTGACCGAACAGATCAACGCCGATCTGATCGAGAACGCCGCCGCGCGTGACCAGATCGAATCGAGCATCGCGGCGTCGCGATCGGCGGCCGAGGTGACCGATTCGTTCAAGCGGCAGTTCATCACCGGACGGCGGACCTGGCTCGACGTGATGAACGCGGTACGCGAGGCCAACCAGGCCGAGCTCACCGAGGCGGATGCGGAGATCAGCGCGATGGCGTCGGCGGCGCGCATCCTGTTGCGCACCTGCCGCTGGCAACCGCAAGGCGATACCGGGGGCATGGGGCAATGAGCGAGCGGATCGGGGAACTCGTCAAGGAGCTGGCGCGGATCTATTCGATCGATCTCGCGCCCGACTGGATCGACCAGGCGACCGGCGATACCGGCGAGGATCGCGACGCGGTCTCGCGGCTCGCCACCAGCCTGGGCTGGGATCAGCCCCAGCCCGTGCGCGGCAAGCCGCGTGCGCACGCCTTTCCGATGCTTGTCCATTCGCCGACCGCGGGCTGGTGGATCGCCGAGCAATGGGAGACCGGCGACACCTTCCGCGTGCGCGGACTGGGCCAGGAAGCGGTACTGCCCTTCAGCGGCGACCTGAGCTTCTTCCAGGTGCGCTTTCCCGATCCGCTGCGCGGCGGACGCCGGCTGAGCGCGATCTCGATCTTCCGCGACGCGCTGCTCCAGCGCAAGGATCTGTTCGTCGCGGGCATGATCGCGACGTTGCTATCGAACACGATCGCGCTCGTCACCTCGCTGTTCTCGATGCAGGTCTATGACCGGGTCATTCCGCGCGCGAGCTTCTCGACGCTGATCGTGCTCGTGATCGGAGTGGCGGTCGCGCTGCTGATCGACCTTGCGCTGCGGATCACGCGAGCGCTGCTGGTCGAGCGCGAAGCGCAGAAGATCGACGCCGAAACCAGCGAATTCTTCTTCGCGCGCGCGCAATCGGTGCGGCTCGACGCGCGGTCGATGGGGGTCGGCACGATGGCCTCGCAGCTGCGCGGGCTCGAGCAGGTGCGGTCCGTGATGTCGGCGAGCTCGCTGTTCCTGATCGCGGACCTGCCGTTTGCCGCGTTGTTCGTGCTGGTGATCTTCTGGCTCGGCGGCCCGCTGGCGATCGTGCCGCTGATCAGCTTCCCGCTCGCGCTGCTCCTCGCCGTCATCCTCGCGCGCGGCATCCGGCGCAGCACCGATCGTGCGCAGATCAGCGGCAACCGCAAGAACGGCTTGCTCGTCGAATCGCTCGATTCGGCCGAGACGGTCAAGGCCAATCGCGGCGGCTGGTACATGCTCGGCCGCTGGAACCGGCTGCTGCACGAAGTGCATGCCCACGAATATCCGGTGAAGCGCTGGTCGGCGGTGTCGAGCTCTGTCTTCACCACGCTCCAGCAGATGACCTATGTCGTGCTGATCGCGTTCGGCGCGGTCGAGGTGGCGGGCGGCAGGATGACGACGGGCGCGCTCGTTGCCTGCGCGATCATCACCGGGCGCGTCAACGGTCCGCTGATCGCGCAGCTGCCCAATTTCATCATCCAATGGGGTTATGCGCGCTCGTCGCTCAAGCAGCTCGACGGCATCCTCGATCTGCCGCAGGATCATCCCGCCGAGACCGCCAACCTCAGGCCGGACAATCTCGACGGGCAGCTCCGGCTTGAGCGGGTATCGTTCGTCTATCCGGGCGCCAAGGACGGGCTGGAGATCGAGCGGCTGCGGATCGATCCCGGCGAGCGCGTCGGCGTGATCGGCGGCATCGGCTCGGGCAAGTCGACCCTGCTCAGGATCCTCGCCGGCCTCTACGCGCCGCAGCAGGGCAGCGTCACGATCAACGGGCTCGACATGACGCAGATCGCGGACGACCTGCTGCGCCAGCATGTCGGTTATCTCCCGCAGGAATTCCGGCTGATCAACGGCTCACTCAGAGACAATATCCTGCTTGGCCTTCCCGATCCTGGCGACAAGGTGTTGCTCGATGCTGCGGCGACGACCGGACTGTCGCACCTGATCGCGCGGCATCCCTGGGGGCTCGATCTGCCCATCTCGGAAGGTGGGCGCGGGCTTTCGGGTGGGCAGCGGACGCTGACCGGCCTCACACGGCTGTTGCTCAGCGATCCCGGGCTGTGGCTGCTCGATGAGCCCACCGCGAACCTCGACGCCGGCACCGAAAAGACCGTGCTCGCGGCGATCCAGGCCAAGATGCGCAAGGATTCGACGTTCGTTATGGTGACGCACAAGATGTCGCTGCTCAATCTCGTCAACCGCGTCGTGGTGCTCGCGGGCGGCCGGGTGACGATCGACGGCCCGACCGCCGAGGTGCTCAAGCGCCTGCAGACCTCGGGCGTCGCACAGATCAAGCGCGCGGGCGCACCGGCGGACATCCGGGGGGCGGCATGAACGTGATGCGATCGATCGGCGCGGAGGGTGCAGGCGTCATGCGCAGCCGCCGCAACCGGCCCGCATTGATCATCATCGGGCTCGCCTTGGTCGCGATCGTGCTGTTCGTCCTGTGGTCGCTCTGGGCCGAGCTCGATCAGATTTCGCGCGCGCGTGGCCAGGTGATCCCCAGCGGTCGCGTGCAGGTGATCCAGTCGAGCGACGGCGGCGTCATCTCGAAGATCGCGGTCAACGAGGGCGATCATGTCGCACGCGGCCAGCTGCTGATGACGCTCGACTCGGTCAAGGTCCGTTCGGCGGTCGAGGAGACGCGCGCGCGGGTTGCGGCGCTCAAGGGCACGATGGCGCGGATCGAGGCTGAGCTGTTCCATAAACCGCTGCGCTTCGATGCGGACGTGAGGGCCTATCCCGAGATCGTCCGCAACCAGACGTCGCTCTACCGGCAGCGCGTCCACGCGCTCGAGTCGCAGCTCGCGACGCTGGGCGAGATGCGCACGCTCGCCCGGCGCGAGCTCGATATGAACGCACCGCTCGTCAAGAGCGGCGACGTCAGCCAGTCCGAGATTCTGCGGATGCAGCGCAATGTCGCCGACGTCGAGGGCCAGATCATCGGCGCCAGGAACAAATATCTCGAGCAGCTGCAGGCCGAATACACCAAGACGCAGCAGGATCTGACGAGCGCCGAGCAGGAGCTGACCCAGCGGCGCGAGGTGCTGTCGGACACCAAGCTCGTCTCGCCCGTCAACGGCATCGTCAAGAACATCCGCCTGACGACGGTCGGCGGCGTGCTCGGCCCCGGGGACGAGGCGATGCAGATCGTGCCGACCGGCGAGGAGTTGATCGTCGAGGCCAAGGTGGCGCCGCGCGACATCGCCTTCATTCGCACCGGGCAGACCGCCAACGTCAAGTTCGACGCCTATGATTCGTCGATCTACGGCAGCGGCGAGGGGACGGTGACCTTCGTCAGCCCCGACACCATTTCGGAACGCGGCGCCGATGGAACGGAGACTCTGTTCTACCGTGTCCACCTGACGGTCGACACGCGCAAGATGCATCCGCATCGCGTCGGCGAAAAGATCGAGATTCAGCCGGGAATGACCGTGACGGCGGAAATCAAGACGGGTGAGAACACGCTTTTCCGCTACCTCACGAAGCCGATCCTCAAGACCGCGTCGGAATCGTTCGGCGAGCGTTGAGCGCCGCCCTCATCCGTCGCCTGTTGTAATTTTGTAATGGAATCCGGGCTTCCGACACAATCGGACGAGCCGCTGCACTTGGCTATTGCAATCTCTCCCCTTTTCCGCTTTGCTCGCGGCATTCCGAATGCATGGCGGGCGAGCTGTGCCTTCGGGACGAGTCAATAATCTGGGGGCTCTACATGACAAAGCGTATTTCTGTTAACCATGTCGCGCGTGCCGAGTTCGTGACCGACGAACAGGCGATCGACGCGGCGCTGGCGGTGGGCCACGTCGTAACCCCGGCGCCGACCGGTGCCGAGGCGCATGCGGGCAAGGCGGTCGCAACCGATGCCGACGTCGCGACGAAGGCGATCGAGGATTCGCCGCATACCGATGCCGCGCCGGCCGAGCTGGTCTCGGGCGGATTGGCGATGGCAGCGGCGGGTGACGCGGCGCCTGCCGTGTTCGCGGCTGCCCAGGATGAAGCGTCGGGTGATGCCGATGGCGCCGATGCGGGTAGCGGCGGCAGCAATACCGCTTATTACGCGGTTGGTGGACTGTTGCTTGCCGGTGGTGTGGTCGCGCTTGCGGCGAGCGGTGGCGACGATGACAATACGCCGACTCCCACACCCACACCCACACCCACACCCACACCTACGCCGACTCCCACGCCCACCAACGCGGCGCCGGAATTCGATGGCGACACGCAGGCGGTGTCGGGTGACGAGGATACGGTGATCACGGTCACCGCCAAGGCAACCGACGCGGATGCGGGCGATACGCTGACTTACACGTTCGAGGGCGCCGAGCACGGCGTCGTGGCGGCGGGCGAAGAGGCCGGCACGTTCACCTACACGCCCGATGCCGATTACAACGGGACCGACAGCTTCACCGTCACGGTGTCCGACGGCACCGACGAGGCGACGCAGACCGTCAACGTGACGGTCAATCCCGTGGACGACGATGCACCGGCGTTCGCGGCGGATACGGCCACTGCCACCGTGGCGGAGAATTCGGATGTCGCCACGGCGGTCTATACCGCGCAGGCGACCGATCCGGATGCGGGCGACACGGTCACCTACAGCCTGACCGGCGACGACGCGGCTGCGTTCACGATCGATGGCGAGACGGGCGAGATTCACTTCGTCGCGTCGCCTGATTTCGAGGCGCAGGAGAGCTACGACGTCACGGTGGTTGCGACCGATTCCGACGACCATACCGACTCGCTGGCGCTGACGGTCAACGTCACCGACGTCGATGACACGGTGACGATGAATCTCGACACGGATAGCGACACCAGCATCAACACGCCGACGAGCTTCGATGCGGCGGACGGTGACATAGTCTTCACCGACGACGGAAATGTCGCGAGCAATGTCGAGATCGACGGCTTCGCCCAGGGCGATACGATCGTGGCGAGCAATGTGGGTGAAGGGGAGCACTATTCCTTCACCTCCACGGCCACGGACATCGTGATTTCGTTCGTCGGCGATGCCAATGCGACCAATCAGATCACGATTCACGATGTGGTGACTGCCGACGCGGTGGTCACCGACGAGGCGAGCGCCGAAGCGGCGGTCGGGTTCGATTTCTTCCAGTACGCCTGAGGCATCTGGAAACCGGTATTCGAATACGGAGAGATTTAACGGGTCACTGCTGAACCATCATAACCATTGAATGCAACGTAAGTACTATCTGGGGAGTACGATTACATGGCAATTCTTGTTCTGGACCATGAGTCCAATGTCGCAGCGGGAACCGTGTCGGTCTTCGGGACCAGCGGTCACGAGGAAGTCACGATTCTCGCTGGCGCTCAGGTCACATTGCTGGCCGGCTTCGAGCTGGGTGGCGACACCCTGAGGTTCAGCGGTAACGCAGCGGATTATGAAGTCGCTCGTGACGGCTCGACGGTGATCTTCACCGACGCAGCCGGCACGACGGTCCGGTTGCCTGCCAGCGCCGCCGCCACCAACGAGGTGGTGTTCGCCGACGGCACCTTCGAGGTCGGCGTCGAAGACGGTAAGGTGGTGATCGGTGATCAGGTGATCACCGCCACGCCGGCCACCGTCGAAGGCGGCAGCGGCGGCGATGGCGGCGACGGCGATATCTTCAACATCACCGTCGCGCCCGTGGCCGATGTGGTCGAAGGGTCGGGCGATCTCGTCTTCAAGCTCGAGCGGCCCGCGGGCGAAGCGTCGGAAGCGGTGACGCTCAACGTCGCGACGACCGGCGGCACCGCGACGGCGGGTCAGGATTATACGCCGGTGTCGCAGCAGGTGACCTTCGCGGTCGGGCAGACGACCCAGTTCGTGATCGTCCATGTGACCAACGACGCGATCCGCGAATCCACCGAAACGGTGGTGCTTCAGGTCACATCGCCCGACGGCAGCGAGACCGTGGCGACCGCGACCGGCAACATCCTCGACAATCTCGGCGCCGAGCCGCCGGTCACGCCGCAATCGTTCGAGCTGACGAGCGGTGCGGACACCGTTGACGGCGGCGCCGGCAACGATCGCATCAGCGGCGTTCAGAATATTCTGCTGCCTGGCAAGGTGTTGTCGGCCTCCGACATCATCGATGGCGGCGATGGCCTCGACACGTTGATCCTGATCAACGACGTCTCGGGCACGACGATGCCGCAGGAGCTCGAGGACAATGATTTCTCGAACGTGTCGAGCGTCGAGGCGCTTCAGACCAATTATGACGACGTGACGCTCGGCGCGAAGGCCGCGGCGGCGGGGATCGTCTCGGTCGATACGTCGCTCAACACGACGGGGGGCACCTTCCTCGACATCAGCTCGGCGGGGATGACCACCTCGCTCAGCGTCACCATGGCCGCCAACGAGAGCGACGTGGTCACCACCGATCTCGCGATCGGGGGCGATACGATCAACACCGGCGTCAACAATGACGGCGGCTCGTCGATCGACGCCGTGCTGTTCGCCAACCAGACGACCGGCGTCAGCGTCAGCTTCGACGGTGCGGCGGTCGGCGACGGCGTCGCGCCCGATGCGGAAGGCAACCTGGGCGTCGAAGTGCAGTCGCTCGATGCTGCCGGCGATCCGACCGGCGCGGTAACCTACACCGACGACGAAGGCGTGGTCTTCCAGAACGCTGCCGGGATCACCGTTCATGACGGCGATACCGCGATCGGCACGTTCGAGGAGGTTCTGCTCGGCACCGCCAACAACGATTCCTACGGCGTCGACGGCTATGCCAATGGTGGCGCCGGCGACGACGATCTCAGTGGCGGCAGCGACCGCGACTGGCTCGTCGGTGGTGCGGATAATGACTATCTCGAAGGCAACGGCTCGGTCGACCATCTCGAAGGCGGCGACGGCGACGACGGTCTCGATGGCGGTGCCGGCATCGATGTGATGGACGGTGGCGAAGGTTCCGACACCTACTATTTCGACAATGGCGAATTCGTCGCTGCCGAAACCATCACCGATACCGGAACGGGTGCGGACGATGTAGACACGCTTAGCGTTTTCAACACGACCAATCTCGATGACGCGCTGTTCGACGGCAAGGCGGGATTCGAGGCGCTGGAAGCCTATGGCATGGCGCAGGTGACGCTCGACGAGAACGCCGAAGCGGCGGGCATCAACGACGTCACGCTCTATTGGGGCGGCGCGGCCGGCGCCAGCCTCGACGCAAGCGCGTTCACGACCGATCTCACCGTCTCGGCTTATGGTAACATCGCGACCGGATCGGGCAACGATTCGGTGGTCGTCAGCGCTGCGTCGGCCGTTGCACGCGCGATCGATCTCGGGGATGGCGATGACACGCTCGCCCAGGGCGATCTGAACGTTTTTGGCGGCGGCGACACCATCGAGGGTGGCGACGGCGACGATACGCTGGTCCTGGGTCTTGATGCGGCGACGGCGGCTGATTTCGGGTATGGCGGTTTGGTGTTTGGCGGGATCGCCACGACGAACGTGACCGGGATCGAGTCGATCGTGCTCGAAACGGGATTCCAGGCGATGTCCGATCCCGATCATGGCGACGTCCGGGGCTTCGCGCAGAACTATGCGGTTATCGTCGACGCGGCCTCGGTAGAAGCCGGTGGCTCGCTCAGTGTCGACGGCAGCGCGCTCCAGGCGGGGCTGGTCACCGATCTCGGCGCCGATGGTATCCTGGGAACTGCGGACGATCTCACCAGTGACGAAAGCGTCATCGTCCTGGGCACGGCGCTCGGCGCGGATCAGTCGCTCGAGGCGACCGGCGGCGCGGGGGATGACGTGTTCCTGGGCGGTGCGGGCGACGACACGCTCAACGGCGGTGCTGGTGACGATCAACTGGCAGGCGGCGCGGGCGACGACACGCTCGACGGCGGTGAAGGTGCCGATATCTATCACTATGCCGACGGTGAGTTCACCGCCGCCGAGGCGCTGAACGACAGCGGCACGGACGACGGTATCGACGTCATCGACGTGACGAGCACGACTGCGCTCACCGACGCCTTGTTTGCCGGCAAGACTGGTGTCGAGCAACTCGATGCCTCCGTCACGCTCGGTGGCGCCGGGGTCGAAGCCATCATCGGCGCCAACGCACAGGCGGCGGGCATTCGCACCGTCAATCTGATGGGTGCCGAAGATCTCGACGCCAGGGCCTATACCGAAGGCCTGACGGTCAACGGCGGCCGCAATGTCTCCACCGGTTCGGGCGACGATATCGTCAATGTCTCTGCCGGCGGCACGATCGTCAAGACGGGCGACGGTAACGATGCCGTCAATCTTGGCACGGCCGTGGGAACGAGCACGGTCGAGCTCGGCGCGGATGACGATATCGTCCATGGTGCCGATCAGATCGATGCGACCGACAATCTCGATGGCGGCGCAGGCACCGACACGCTCGAACTCGACGGTACCGCGACGATCGCATTCACCGGCGACTTCAAAAACTTCGAGCAGATCAATCTGCTTGCGGGGGCTGAACCGGATGCGGTGCCGGGCACGGCGAACATCTATGACCTGACGTTCGTGGATGCCAACGTCGCCGCGGGCGGCACGCTCACGGTCGATGGCTCGGCGCTGCGCGGGGATGTCGTCACCGGCTTCGGCGGCGACGGTGCCCTTGGCGGCGGCGATGACACCACGACGCATGAGTGGGCGCTCATCGACGGCAGTGCGGTCACCGGCGGCAGCCTGAACGTGACCGGTGGCGCCGGCAAGGACGCCATTTGGGGCGGCGCGAAGGCCGATGTGCTCGATGGCGGCGCTGGCGACGACTATCTCGATGGTGGCGCGGGCAACGACACGATCAACGGCGGCGACGGCGACGACTTCGTCATCGGCGGCGCGGGCGATGACTCCATGCACGGTGGCGCGGGCGACGACACCTTCCAGGTGACGTTGACCCAGTTCAACAGCGAACGCGACGAGGTCTTCGGCGATGCGGGCACCAACACGCTCGCGATCGACGGTGGCGGGTCGGCGACGGCCAATGTCGCCGATGTCGGCTTCAATGGTCGCTATCACGACGTGACCAACGTGCTGCTGTCGAACGGCACGTTCGCTTGGGTTGCGGGTAGCTACTCCGAAGATGCCGGCGTGGAGCAGATCGAGATTGATACGGGTGCCACCGGCAATGTCTCGATCATCAACTTCACGCACGACGGGACGACGCTGATCGGTGCCGACGGCAACGACACCTTCACCGGCTCGGCCTTCGCCGACAACTTCTTCACCGGTGACGGCGACAACATCGTCAATGCCGGTGCGGGCAACGACATGATCCACCTCGACGACGATGCGGTCGCCGGCCTGCAGACGGTCGACGCGGGCGCCGGCGACGACACGATCCTCGGCGGCAACAATGTCGATGCGGCGGACGTGATCAACGGCGGTGCCGGCAGCGATACGCTGGAGCTTGGCTATGCCAACGATGGCTTGAACACGTTCAATGTCGTCGATTTCTCCGGCGGCAACCTGACGAACGTGGAGACGGTCTATCTGACGTCCGGCTACGACGCCGATGCGGCGGTCGGTCAGCATGCCTACAGCCTCACCTTCGGCGATGCCAATGTCGGATCGTCGGGGCTGACGGTGGACAGCAGCGATCTGACGGACGCCGGAGCGGGCGAGTTCGCGTTTATCTCCGCGACCACGCTCACCGCAGGGCACGCGCTGCACGTCACCGGTGGCGACGGTCAGGAGTTCGTGTCCAGCGGTGCAGGCAACGATGTCATCTCGACCGGCGGTGGAGATGATCAGGTGTCCAGCGGTGCGGGCAACGACACGATCGATGCCGGTGCGGGCGCCGACTTCATCGATGGCGGCGCGGGCCGCGATACTATCTCGCTAGGGGCGGACGCGGACCACGACTACGTTCTGGTGAGCACCGTCGGCGATTCGGCCCGAGGCAATTACGACACTGTGTCGGGCTTCGTGATCGATACCGATGACACGGCCGGCCTGCAGGGTACCGCGTATGACCTGATCGACTTCGGATCGGCGGTCATGGCGAACAGCGCGACGCTGGAAGCCGACGGCATTCTGGACGGCTTCGTGCAGAACGACAGCGCTCTCTACGACGCGATCCAGTCGTCGACGAGCGTGCTGGCGGCGGTCCAGCTGGTCGAGCAGGAGCTCAATACCGATCCTGCCGCGAATAACGGCGTGCTTGCCTTCGAATATAACGGCAACACCTATATCGGGAACGTGACCGATCCGGGCGGCACTGGCCCGGCGACGTTCACCGACATCGTCCAGTTGACCGGCGTTGCCGATGCGCAGCATCTGGTTGTCGATGCGGGCACGTCGCTCGGCTTGTCGGCGTAAGCCGGAACCGACGGCGCGGCTTCGACCGAACCGGAAATATTGGGCTCCGACCGCAAGGTCGGGGCCCTTTTTCTTTGGTGATCGCGTTCGGCGTTTCTAAGGGAAACATTGCGCCCAATCCCATGTGCGCACTATCGTGATGCGTCCTGCCGAGCAGGAGAGGAGCGGGCGATGATTATGGACCGACGCGCATTGATAGGCGCTGCGCTGGCGATGCCGGTTGCGGCGCGCGCGCTGGCGGCGGAGCCGGCACCCGAGCGCACGGCGGTCCGTCGCCTGTCTCCAGGACTCGACCGGGTGATCGCGTCAGATGCCGCGATCGAGACAATCGCGACCGGCATCAAGTGGGCCGAAGGACCGGTATGGCTGCCGGATCAACGGGCGCTGCTCTTCTCCGATCCGCCGGCGAACCTGATCCGGCGTTGGCGTGCGGGGCAGGGGGCGGAGCCGTTTCTCAGCCCCTCGGGCGCGGCAGGCACCGATCCCAAGCTGGTCCGCGAGCCGGGATCGAACGGCCTCGCGCTCGGCGCCGACGGGGCCTTGCGGATCGCGGACAGCGGCACGCGCGCGCTCACCCGGCTCGACCTCGCCAGCAAGCATCGCACGGTGCTGGTCGATCGCTATCGCGGCAAGCGCTTCAACAGTCCCAACGATCTCCACATCGCGCGGTCGGGCGCGATCTATTTCACCGATCCGCCATACGGGCTGGCGGGCGGCGACGATTCCTCGATCAAGGAGCTCGATCACAACGGCGTCTATCGCTGGACGCCGGGGGGCGAAGCGGTGCTGCTCGACGGCACGCTGAGCCGGCCCAACGGCATCGCGCTCGCGCCCGACGACGCCACGCTCTACGTCACGGTGTCCGACAAAAACGCCGCCGGCATCTACGCCTATCCGCTCGACGCGGCCGGTAATGTCGGCGACCGCCGCCTGCTGTTCGATGCGCGCCCGATGCTCGCGAAGGATGCTCCGGGCATCACGGACGGCATGAAGGTCGCGGCGGACGGGACGCTGTTCTGCTCGGCGCCCGGCGGAATGCTGATCCTGTCGCCCGAGGCCGAGCCGCTGGGGCTGATCACGGCGGGGCGCGCGATCGCTAATTGCTGCTTCGGCGAGGACGGCCAGACGCTGTTCCTGACCGCGTCCGATCGCGTGCTGCGCGTGCGGTTACGGATCAACGGGTGGCGCGCATAAAGCATTCGATCATCTGCGGCGCCCCCGGTTTGTTCTTTTCGCTGTCCTACAGCCCCGTTGCGGTGGCATAGTGCACACCGCTCTTTGATTCGGTCGATCTCAAGCCGTTCGGCGCTGCGCCGGCCGATGGCGCTTGCCATGAGAACGCGGCATCGGGGAAGGGAAAATCAGGGGGGACGTAGCGCCAACTTCGTCAACTTCCGCGCGGCAGCCGCCGCTCGATCGCGAGCACGCCGAGCCCGGCCGCCGCGAGGCAGACCGCGAGGAACAGCATCGGGGCGAGGTTGCTGCCGGTATGATCGTGGATCGCGGGCACGGTCGTCTGCGCGATCAGCCCGCCCAGATTGCCGACCGAGTTGATCGCGGCGAACCCCGCCGCCGCGCGCGCGCCGGTGAGGAAGCGCGGCGGCAGCGTCCAGAACACCGGCTGGCCGGCAAAGATCGCCGCCGCGGCGAGCGAGAGCGCCGCGAACTTGAACGCTGCGCCGGGCACCACCACGCTCACCACCAGCAACAGCGCGCCGATCAGCGCGGGTCCGACCGCGTGCCAGGTCTGATTGGCGTAGCGCGCGGCATGGCGCGGCACCGCCCACAAGGCGATCGCGACCAGCGTCCAGGGGATGATGTTGAGCAGGCCGTTGGTGGTGTTCGACACGCCAAACCCCGCGACGATCGTCGGCAGCCAATAGCTCAGGCCATAAGCCGCGAGCGGAAAGCCGATATAGACGAGGCACAACAGCAGCACGCGCGGATCGGCGAGCGTGCGCAGCGCATTTCCCTCGTTGGTCACGCCCTCGGCCGATCGTTCGAGCGCGGTCGCCAGCCACGCCTTCTGCTCGGCTGAAAGCCAGCGCGCCTCGCCCGGGCCGTGCGGCAGCATCACGAGCACGACCGGGGCGAGGAGGATCGCAGGCACGCCGGTCGCGAGGAATACCCACTGCCAGCCCGCGAGCCCCAGCGTGCCGTCGGCGTCGAGCAGCAGCCCGCCGATCGCGGCGCCGACGGCGTTGGCGATCGCGCTCGACAGCATGAAGGCGCCGACCGCGCGCGCGCGGTGCTCCTGCGGGAACCACAGGGTCAGGACGTAGAGCACGCCGGGAAAGAACCCCGCCTCCGCCACGCCCAGCAGGAAACGCAGGACATAGAAGGCGGTCGCGCTCTTGGCGAAGGCGAGCAGCACGGTGACCGTCCCCCAACTCGCCATGATCCGCGCGAACCAGGCGCGGGCGCCGACGCGCTCGAGCATCAGGTTGGACGGCACCTCGAACAGGAAATAGCCGAGGAAGAACAGGCCGGCGCCGAGCCCGTAAGCGGCTTCGCTGAGGCCGAGCGCGTCGACCATCTGCAGTTTGGCATAAGCGACGTTCTGCCGGTCGATATAGGCGACCATGTAGATGAGGCCGAGCAGCGGCACGAGCCGAAGCATGATCCGCCGCGTCGTGGTCCGCCCGATCTCGTCGGTGTCGCTATCCGGCATCGGCGCCCCTCCATTATTCGCAATCGTTTCGAGATTTTCGTGCCGAATGCCACGGTTGGGACATTCTTGCGACATTTGTCGGATATTTAGCTAGCCGAATTGATTCGGTGAGACGAGGGTTTGATGCGTTCGAGGTTGCTGGCGGCCGGTGTTGCGTTGAGTGTGTTCCCGGCGGTCGCCCGCGCGCAACAGGCCGATCCGCCCGCCTCCACGGCACCGCGGCAGGCCGTGAGCGACGAGGAAATGGCGGAAGACGCCGCCGAGCTCGGCGATGCGATCGTCGTCCAGGCGAGCCGCAAGCCGCGCGGCTCAGTGATCGGCGACATTCCGCCCGATCAGCAATTGGGCCCCGCCGACATTCGAGGTTATGGCGTCAGCTCGATCGACGACCTGCTCACCGAACTCGGCCCGCAGACGCAGAGCGCGAGCGGCGGACGGCCGGTGGTGCTGCTCAACGGCCGGCGGATTGCCAATTTCCGTGAGCTGCGCGACCTGCCGACCGAGGCGATCCTGCGCGTCGACATCCTGCCCGAGGAGGTCGCGCTCAAATACGGCTATTCGGCCGATCAGCGCGTGGTGAACATCGTGCTGCGGCCGCATTTCCGTTCGACCAGCGTCGAGCTGACCAATCGCGTCCCAACCGCAGGCGGCAACGCGCGACCCGAGGTCGAGCTGGGGCTGGTGACGATCAATCCCAAGGGCCGGTTCAGCCTCAACCTCGAATATGAACAGCGCTCGCGCCTCCTCGAAAGCGAGCGCGACATCGTCCCCGAGACGCGCGACGACGTGTACGATCTGCTTGGCAACATCACCGCGGGGCCCGGCAGCACGACCGGCGAAATCGATCCCGCGCTGTCGGCCGCAGCGGGCACGCCCGTGACGATCGCCGGCGTGCCGGCGTCGGCGGCGAGCGGCGCACCGTCGCTCGGCGATTTCGCGGCCAATGCGAACCAGGCGAACGTCAGCGATCTCGGCCGCTATCGCACGCTCATGCCCGAGACGCGGCAGTTCCAGGCGAACGCGGTGCTGGCGCGCTCGCTCGGCGACGACATCCAGGCAACGATCAACGGTAGCCTCGAATATAACGACAGCCGCGCGCTTCAGGGGCTGTCGAGCGTCAGTTTGGCGCTTCCCGCGGGCAATCCTTTTTCGCCGTTCGGCGAGGACGTGACGCTCAACCGCTATGTCGAGGGGGCGCCGCTTGAACAGACCAACCGCTCGATCACCAGCCATGCCGGCGTGACGCTCAACGGCTCGATCGACACCAATTGGCGCTGGACGCTGACGGGCAAGTATGACCGCGTCGACAGCAAGTCGTTCACCGATCTCGGTGTCGATGCCTCGGGGCTGGAAGCGGCGCTGGCGGCAGGCGATCCGGGCGTCAATCCGTTCGGGCCGTTGTCGCCGCCGCTGATCGCGCCGATCGCCGGCAATCACGCCTCGTCGACCTCGACAACCGGCGGCGCGGACGCGCTGATCCACGGCAATCTTGCGACATTGCCCGCCGGCGACGTCTCCACCTCGCTCCGGATCGGCGCCGAGACCAACGATTTCTCGAGCCGGTCCTTCCGCGGCGGGATGACCCGGGAAGGGGACATTTCGCGCGACATCGTCAACGGCCGGCTCAACGTCGATCTTCCGATCACGAGCAAGCGGCGCGACTTCCTGGCATTTGCCGGCGATCTTTCCGCCAACGTCAACATCGCGGTCAATCGGCTCTCCGATTTCGGCACGCTGACGTCGACGGGCTATGGCGTGCATTGGGGGCCGATCGACGCGCTGCGCGTGCAGGTGTCGTTCGACGAGACCGAACAGGCGCCGAGCGCCAACCAGCTCGGTGATCCCACGATCGCGACGCCCAACAGCCGCATCTTCGATTACGTGCGCGGCGAGACGGTTGACATCACGCGGATCACCGGCGGCAATCCGGGACTCGACGCGCAGAAGCGCCATAGCTTCAAGGCAGGTTTCAACCTGCGGCCGTTTGGCGAGACCGATTTCAACCTGCGCGCCGATTACATCAACCGCCGCACCGACAACGACATCTCGAACTTCCCCGCGGCAACCGCTGCGATCGAGGCGGCCTTTCCCGAGCGCTTCGTGCGCGATGGCGCGGGCCAGTTGATCAGCGTCGACACGCGCCCGATCAACTTCGCACGCCGTGAGGACAAGAGGATCCGCTGGGGCTTCAACCTGTCGCTGCCGGTCAAGTCCAAGCTTCAGAAGGAGATGGAGGCGTATCGCAACGGCACCGGCCCCAATCCGTTCGAAGGCATGCGACGGCGGTCGCGCCCGGAGGGCGAAAGCGCGAAGGGCGGCGATTCCGCCCAGGGCAGTCGTGGCGAGCGCGTCCGCGTCGGGCCCGACGGCGAGGTGCACGAGGGCGGACGCGGCGAGCATGGCGGTCGATCCGAAGGCCGGCGTGGATCGGACAGGCGGGGGCCGGGCGGGTTCGGCGGCTTTCGCGGTGGCGGCCGGGGAGGGGGACGCATCCAGCTTTCGGTCTACCATACCTGGCATCTGGAAAGCCGCGTCAACATCCGCGACGGCCTGCCGGTCCTCGATCTCCTCAACGGCGATACGTCGGGAAGCTCGGGCGGTCAGTCGCGCCATGAGATCGAGGCGCGTGCGGGTTACACCAACAACGGCTTGGGCTTTCGGCTGAGCGCGGACTGGCAGAGCGCGACCAGGGTCAATGCCGGTACGGCAGGGGCGCCGGAGCAGCTCCACTTCGGATCGCTCGCGACGGTCGACCTGCGGTTGTTCGCCGATCTCGGCCAGCAGCTGAAATTCGCCCGCGATCATCGCTGGGCGCGGGGTATGCGCATCAGCCTGTCGGTCGACAATCTGTTCAACCAGCGCCAGCGCGTCACCGATGCGGCGGGCGGCACGCCGATCAGCTACCAGCCCGACTATCTCGACCCGATGGGGCGCACCATCCGGTTGAGCATCCGCAAGCTCTTCAGCTGATGCCGCCGCGATCATAGCGCTATCACGCGATCACTGAGCGTCTCGTATACTGGAGCGCTGCATTGGTGGTAGCGCTACATTGACAGCGCCGCCCGGCTCGGGCCACAGTCTCGTCCGACAAAAAGGGGAGACGGATGATGAGGCTCGGAACCCGGGCGGCCGGTGCGTCGATGCTGGCGTTGGCGATGCTGGTGGCGGGATCGGCCGCGGCACAGGAGTATCGCAATCCCGATCTGTCGGTCGACCAGCGCGCCGCCGATCTCGTCCGCCGGATGACGATCGAGGAGAAAGCGGCGCAGATGCAGAACGCCGCGCCGGGAATCGAGCGGCTCGGCATCCCGCCTTACGATTATTGGAACGAGGCGCTGCACGGCGTGGCGCGCGCTGGCGAGGCGACCGTCTTCCCCCAGGCGATCGGCATGGCCGCGACCTTCGACCGCGACCTCTTTCTTGCCGAGGGCCAGGTGATTGCGACCGAAGGCCGTGCCAAATACAACCAGGCGCAACGCGAGCGGAATTACGATCGCTATTACGGGCTCACCTTCTGGTCGCCCAACATCAACATCTTCCGCGATCCGCGCTGGGGCAGGGGACAGGAAACGCTGGGCGAGGATCCGTATCTCACCGGCACGCTCGCGACCGAGTTCGTGAAGGGCATCCAGGGCGATGATCCGCACTATCTGAAGGCGATCGCGACGCCCAAGCATTATGCGGTGCATTCGGGGCCAGAGCCGCTGCGGCATGGCTTCAACGTCGATCCATCCGAGCGCGATCTTGCAGAGACCTACTTGCCTGCGTTCCGGCGCACGATCGTCCAGGGCAAGGCCGAATCGCTGATGTGCGCCTACAATGCCGTGTTCGGCACGGCGGCCTGCGCCAACACGCGGCTGATGCAGGACATCCTCCGCAAGGACTGGGGCTTTACCGGCTTCGTCACCTCCGATTGCGGCGCGATCGACGACATCACGACCGGGCATCACAACACGAAAACCAACGCCGAAGGCGCCGCGCTCGCGGTGAAAGCAGCGACCGATACCGGGTGCGACTTCAAGGACGAGATGCTCGACCTGCCCGAGGCGGTGAAGAAGGGCTATCTGACCGAGGCCGACATGGATGTGGCGCTCGAACGCTTGTTCGCCGCGCGTATCCGCCTCGGCATGTTCGACCCGCCCGAGCGCGTGCCTTTCTCGTCGATTCCGATCAGCGAGAACCATTCCGCCGCGCATCAGGCGCTTGCGCTGCGGGCCGCGCGCGAATCGATCGTGCTACTCAAGAACGATGACTTGCTGCCGCTCGATCGCACCGACCAGAAGATTGCAGTGGTCGGCCCGACGGCGACCTCGCTGATCGCGCTCGAAGGCAATTACAACGGCACACCGACGACACCCGTGCGTCCGCTCGACGCGATGGAGGCGGTGTTCGGCAAGGACCGCATCACCTATGCGCAGGGCGCGCCGTTCGTCGCCGAGCTGCCGGTCGCGGTGCCGCGCACGGCCTTTCCCGGCGGGCTGACGGCAACCTTTTACAACAGCGCCGATTTCTCGGGTCCGGTGGTGGCGACGCGCGCGGTCAAGGAAATCGACACCAACTGGGCGGGGATCGATCCCGCGCCCGGCGTCGATCGCAAGACCTTTTCGGTGCGCTGGGCTGGCACGATCGCGGTGCCGGCGGCGGGCGACTATCAGTTCCAGCTCGAAACGCGGCGCGGGTGCAGCGAGGGCGGCACCGAAGCTTATACCATCCGCATCGAGGGCGCGCCCGAGCAGCATTTCTCCGCTCCGTGCAGCGAGCGCGAGGCCAAGCGCACGCCGATGACGGTGCATTTCGACGACACGCGTCCGCGTGCCTTCACACTGGAATTGGCGCATGAGAAGGCGGCGACGGGCGACGTCACCCTGACCTGGAAAGCGCCACTTGGCGGGTTGCGCGATCAGGCGGTCGCAGCGGCGGCGGACGCGGACGTCATCGTCGCCTTCGTCGGTCTCAATGCCTGGCTCGAAGGGGAGGAGATGCCGCTCAAGGTGCCGGGTTTCGACGGCGGCGACCGCACCAGCATCGCGTTGCCCCAGGCGCAACTCGACCTGCTCGATGCGCTCGAGGCGACCAGCAAGCCGGTGGCGATCGTGCTCCAGAGCGGCTCGGCGGTCGCGCTCGGCGAGGATGGCGCGCGTGCGAAGGCAGTGCTCGCCGCCTGGTATCCTGGCGAGAAGGGTGGGCAGGCGATCGCCGAGGTGCTGCACGGCACCGTCAACCCGAGCGGCCGGCTGCCGGTCACCTTCTACGCCTCGACCGACCAGCTTCCGCCGTTCACCGATTACGCGATGACGAACCGCACATATCGGTATTTCGACGGCAAGCCCGAATACGCTTTCGGTCACGGGTTGAGCTACACGACATTCGCCTATTCCGATCTGAGCATTGATGATGCGAGCGTTGCGGCAGGCAAAGGGCAGACGGTGCGGGTGACGGTGCGCAACACCGGCAAGCGGGCAGGCGACGAGGTCGCCCAGCTCTATCTCTCGACCCCTGGACGAACGGGGACGCCGATCCGTTCGCTCAAGGGTTACGAGCGCGTGCATCTTGCGCCCGGCGAGATGCAGGCGGTGAGCTTCACGCTCGCCCCGCGCGACCTCGCCTTCGCCGATGCGAAGGGCGTGATGCGCGTGTCTACAGCCGATTACCGACTCTGGGTAGGGGGCGGACAGCCCGATACCGGCGCGTCGGGCATCGCGGGAAGCTTCCGAATGACAGGCGGCGCGGCGATGCCGCGATAGGCTGCCTCGCATGTCAGAGCGCGTTTCGGCGGGCGCGAACCCGAGACCGACCACGGGCCCGCGCCAGGTCGGGCAGTCGTGGCGAAGGCGAACGGCCTGATCTGAAACACCGTTGGTGTGGCCGTACGCCGCGCAGAATCGCCGAACGCTGTATCGAAACGGGCGAATTGCAGGTTCGCACAGCATGCGATGCGGTAGGTATGCAACCCGCTCTTGACGGAGAGCTTAACCATCATCCATTCCCCTGCGCAAATTCTTTTTGCATTGCAGCAGACAAGATCTGGCTTGGTGGCAGCGAGCGAATAACTGGCTATCTTCGTCGATCCGCGGCGGCAGGAGTAAAGGCGTACAAATGCAAGACGTGACAAACCGGCGCGGTAGCGCGTGGTCCGGAACAGCGGGGCAGGTGATGCGGACATGACGACGACGCTGACGCATCTCCAACGCCTTGAGGCTGAGAGCATCCATATCATGCGCGAGGTTGTGGCCGAGGCAGAAAAGCCGGTGATGCTCTATTCGGTCGGCAAGGATTCGGCCGTAATGCTGCATCTGGCGCGCAAGGCGTTCTTTCCGTCGCCGCCGCCATTCCCGCTGCTCCACGTCGATACGACATGGAAGTTCAAGGCGATGTACGAACTTCGCGACCGCGCCGCGCGTGACGCCGGAATGGAGTTGCTGGTCCATCGAAACCCCGAGGCGGTGGAGCAGGGAATCAATCCGTTCGATCACGGCAGCCGCCACACCGATATGTGGAAGACCGAAGGCCTGAAGCAGGCGCTCACGCTCCACGGTTTCGATGCGGCTTTCGGTGGCGCGCGCCGCGACGAGGAGAAGAGCCGCGCCAAAGAGCGCATCTTCTCCTTCCGCTCAGCGAGCCACGGCTGGGATCCCAAGAACCAGCGGCCGGAACTCTGGCGGCTCTACAATGCGCGCAAGGCGCAAGGCGAAAGCATTCGCGTCTTCCCGTTGTCGAACTGGACCGAGCTCGACATCTGGCAATACATTCAGCTCGAGAAGATCGAGATCGTGCCCCTCTATTTTGCGGCGCCGCGCCCCACAGTCGAGCGCGACGGCCTGATCCTGATGGTCGATGACGAGCGGTTCCGTCTCGCGCCGGGCGAGGAGCCAGTGACGCGCTCGATCCGCTTCCGCACACTCGGCTGCTATCCGCTGACGGGCGCGGTCGAGAGCGAGGCCGCGACCTTGTCCGAGGTGATCCAGGAAATGTTGCTCACCACCACTTCCGAACGCCAGGGCCGTGCGATCGACTACGACAGCGCGGCGTCGATGGAAAAGAAGAAGCGGGAGGGTTACTTCTGATGACCGCAGCTTCACCTGCCTACAAGACGGATGCGTTGATCGCCGAAGACATCGACGCTTATCTCGCGCTCCACCAGCACAAATCGATGCTTCGCTTTCTCACCTGCGGGTCGGTGGACGACGGCAAATCGACGCTGATCGGGCGCCTGCTCTACGATTCGAAGATGATCTTCGAGGATCAGCTCGCCGCGCTCGAAAGCGATTCGAAGCGTGTTGGCACGCAGGGTCAGGAGATCGATTTCGCGCTGCTCGTCGACGGTCTTGCCGCCGAGCGCGAGCAGGGGATCACGATCGACGTCGCATATCGCTTCTTCGCCACCGAAAAGCGCAAGTTCATCGTCGCCGACACGCCCGGCCACGAACAATATACGCGCAACATGGTGACCGGCGCGTCGACGGCGGACCTCGCCGTGATCCTCATCGACGCGCGCAAGGGCGTGCTGACACAGACGCGGCGGCACAGTTTCCTAGCGCATCTGCTCGGCATCCGGCACATCGTGCTCGCGGTCAACAAGATGGATCTGGTCGACTATAACCAAAAGACGTTCGATGCCATCGTCGCCGATTATCGTGCGTTTTCGAGTGATATCGGTATTGATACCTTTATCGCGATCCCGCTATCCGGCCTGCGTGGCGATAATATCGCGCAACCCTCTGACGCGATGGACTGGTATACCGGTCCAACCTTGATCGAACACCTCGAGACGATCGAAGTCGACGCCGCGATCGAGCGCACACGTCCGTTCCGGATGCCGGTCCAGTGGGTCAACCGACCCAATCTCGATTTTCGGGGTTTTTCCGGGTTGATCGCGAGCGGCTCGATCAAGCCCGGCGATCCGGTCCGCGTGGTGCCTTCGGGACGCACCTCGACGGTCTCGCGGATCGTCACGATGGACGGTGACCTCGACGAGGCGGGGGCTGACCAGTCGGTGACGATTTGTCTCATGGACGAGATCGATTGCTCGCGCGGTGACGTGATCGCGGCGGCCGACGCGCCGCCGCAGGTCGCGGACCAGTTTGAGGCGACGCTCGTATGGATGGCGGAGGATGCGCTCCGGCCGGGACGCGCCTATTGGCTCAAGCTCGGCACGCAGAATGTCAGCGCGACGGTGCAGCCGCCAAAATATGCTATCGACGTCAACACCATGGCCGAGCTCTCCGCCAAGACGCTCGCGCTCAACGACATCGGTGTGGCCGAAATCTATACCGATCGAGGCATCGTCTTCGAGCCTTATGCTGACAATCATGATCTCGGTGGGTTCACCCTGATCGACAAGGCGACCAATGCCACGGTCGGGGCGGGGTTGATCAACTTCGCGCTCAGGCGGTCGCAGAACGTCCATTGGCAGGCGATTGAGATCAGCCGCGAAGCGCACGCCGCGCAGAAAAGTCAGCGGTCCCGGCTCCTGTGGTTCACCGGTTTGTCGGGATCGGGCAAGTCCACGATCGCCAACCTGGTCGAGAAACGCCTCCACGCGCTCGGCAAGCACAGCTTCCTGCTCGACGGCGACAACATCCGCCACGGCCTCAACAAGGATCTGGGCTTCACCGACACCGATCGCATCGAGAACATCCGTCGCGTGGGGGAGGTCGCCAAGCTGATGACCGATGCGGGGCTGATCGTGCTCACCGCGTTCATCTCGCCGTTCCGGGCTGAACGCGAGATGGTGCGCGCGATGGTGCCCGATGGCGAGTTCGTCGAGATCTTCGTCGATACGCCGCTCGCGGTTGCCGAGGCGCGCGACGTCAAAGGGCTCTACAGGAAGGCCCGTAGCGGCCAACTCAAGAACTTCACGGGCATCGACAGCCCGTATGAACCGCCCGAGGCGCCGGACATCCATATCGACACGACCAGGATCAGCCCGGAGGACGCTGCCGAGCAGATTGTCGACCATCTGCTCGCACTTGGAAACGACCACCGATGACCGATGCCGAGCTGGCGCGTGCGCTTGCGCAGGAGGCGGGCGCTCTCCTGCGGCGCATCCGCGATGAGAAAGCAGACGAAGGCAAAGCGCTGGGCCAACGGGGCGATCGGGAAGCTAATGCGCTCATCCTCGCACGGCTTGCTGCGGAACGCCCGGACGATGCGATCCTCTCCGAGGAGGCGAAGGACGATCGCTCGCGGTGCGCCGTGCGGCGTGTCTGGGTGATCGACCCGCTCGACGGCACACGCGAATATAGCGAGCGTCGTGATGATTGGGCGGTGCACGTCGGTCTCGCCATCGACAGTCAGCCTGTGCTTGGCGCGGTGGCAATTCCCGATCGCGGCGAAGTATTCGTGAGCGACAAGGTGAGACCACCGGCAACGACACGTGATCGCCCGGTCATGGTCGTCAGTCGCACTCGCGCGCCCGATGTCGCGGTCAGCGTCGCCGAAGCAATCGGTGCGGATCTGCTGCCGATGGGTTCGGCCGGCGCCAAGGCGATGGCGGTGGTCGACGGCCGAGCCGACATTTACCTTCATGCCGGCGGGCAATATGAATGGGACAATTGCGCGCCGGCGGCGATAGCGCTTGGGGCGGGGCTCCACGCATCTCGGCTCGATGGCAATCCGCTCATCTATAATTGCGAGGATCCGCTGCTGCCCGACTTGCTGATTTGTCGACCGAGCCGCGCGGCTGCCATAATCGAGGCCGTTCGGCGCTATTTGCCGATCGGGTGAGTCGCATTAGCGCCTAGTATTGAATATTGACGCGCGCGCCACCAGTCGGCCCCAAAGAATCCCGGTCAATCGATGGGTGTGGGGCACTGCGGGCCCGAGGTACGGCCGATCATAATAATGGGAGAGCGTGTATTGGTTTCCCTGTCTCTTGCAGAGGTTGCACAAGCGTGGAGTCAGGAAAAAGCTTGGCTATCGCAGGTGCTCGGATTGAGCGCCGACGCATTGCACGTTCACACCAGCATCCTTGTGATGCTGGTGGCCGCTGTGGCGTGGAGGCGGCGTATGGATCATGCGTTGCCGTGGCTTACCGTATTTGTCGTTGAACTCGTCAACGAGCTTCTCGATCTGAGCGCTCCCGCCAATGGCGAGAATACAGTTCATGCGTCGCTTCATGACATCTACAACACGATGTTCTTGCCGACGATCATTCTTCTTTGTCTACGCTACACGCGCGCGTGGCGCCGCCTATGAACGGTTATTATTCGCCGAATGCGTTAACCGGCGTGATCTGTGGGTGCGCTTCGAGCGACGTCCGCTTGCCGCATTGACCGCCGCTTGACTGGACGTCAGGCCGTTATCGTCCTTATCACGGCCAACGGGGACAAGAGGGTGTTTCTGAAATGCGCACTGAACGACAACCTGTCGGTATCTGCTGGCTGATCGCAGCATCGCTCTTGACCATCGCGATTTTGGTCGGTGGCGGCGGTACTCCTGCTCCTAGATCCGAACTGGTCGTAGAGTTGGCGGCGTTGGCGGCGCTCGTCGCATGGGTCTGGGCCGCGCGGCGGCGCCATTGCTATCCATATCATGGCGTGGATTGGCCGCTGCTCGTCCTCGTGGGGTTGTTCGTCGCAATTCCAGTGGTGCAGTTGATGCCCCTGCCTCCCGCCATCTGGCACCAGCTTCCGGGGCGCGACGTTGAACGTCAAGCATTGGCGCTTGTGGGGGCCGAGAATGCGTGGATGCCGCTTTCGCTGTCGCCGCCAAGGACGCTTGCTTCGTTGTTGTCGCTTGTGCCTCCCGTGGCGATGCTGTTTTTTGCCTCGCGCATGACCGGGCACGATCGTTCCAGGCTGCTCGGGCTTCTGGCGGCACTTGCATTGGTATCGGTTGTCGTTGGTGCAATCCAGTTGGCGAGCGGACACGGTAACTGGCTCCGGTTCTATGGCAGGACCGACTACGGGTTTGCGACCGGTTTTCAGGCCTATCGCAACGCCCAGGCGGATTTGCTGATCGTGTCTTCGATGGCGCTTGTCGCCTGGGCGGCGTCGAGCCGACGGATCATACGGTCGAACCAGGCGCGGATCGTGGTAGGCGCGGCGGTTTTGGTTCTCTGGCTGGCCGTCGTCATGACCGGCTCTCGATCGGGCGTCGGCATGATCGTCGTTTCGGCCGTCACCTGCCTTGCCATAGTGATTCGGCGAGGCCGGATCTCCGCTTGGCGAGGAGTGATCATTTCGATCGGAGCGCTTTCGCTGGTGGTGGTCGGTGGCGTGATGCTCCACGACAATGCCCGGGTCGAGCGGACCCTGGCACGCTTCGATGATCTAAAGGACGTGCGTCCGGAAATTTGGGCGGATACCTGGTATGCGATCCGGCAGCATTGGCCTGTGGGATCGGGAATGGGGACGTTCCGTCCCGTATTCGATGCGGCCGAGCGACTCGAATATGTTCGCCCCACCTACGCGAACCGAGCACATAACGACTATCTTGAATATCTGCTTGAAACAGGAATTGCGGGCGCATTGCTGGTTATTATCGCCGCCATATTTGCAATCTATCGTATTATGATGACGCTTCGCCGAGGCAGCGATAGTAAAATGCGCGCTCAGGCGCTGTTCATTGCCGGCTCACTTACAGCGTTAGTGTTGCATTCGTTGGTTGATTATCCGATGCGGTCTGTATCGTTGGGAGTGGTATCTGGGTTGATGGTGGGGATGCTGTGGCGTAGCGGGGGGAATGGAGGCGGGTTGGAGCGCCGTTCATCGGAGGGAGTAGAG
>DATLJH010000021.1:0-1593 GCA_035538935.1 Sphingomonas sp. | reverse complement strand
GCCGGATTTTGCCGCCGAAGCTCCCGTGCCCCCAATGCGCGGCACGGGCAGTGTCCCGGCTCGGCTTCCGCTCGTGCCCTTGGCTGCGCCCGACCCACGCGCCGCTTTGCTTCGTTGCGGCGGCCGGCTCCACGGTCTCGCACCCCGGTGCGCCGCGACCGTTTCGAGCCTGACCCGCGGCTGCGGACTATTCGCATCCTGATCGAGATAGAGCGCATAGGCGCCGTTGCGCCAGCGGTCGAAGACATCAATGACCGTGCCGGGGATCGCGCAGTCGGCCGGCTTCGGCGCATCGAGAATGAGGATGTCCGCATTCAGGCAATCGTCCGGCACCGCCGCCGGATGCCGCGCGACCGCGATCGTCGCCCCCTTGACGTGCGCGATACACCCAACCGCATCGCACGAAAACGCTCGTGTCCCCTGCGCCTCGCGCGCCGAGCGTCCATCGCCGTCGTATTCAAGCCAGCGATCGAGATCGTATTTCGCGCCATGCGCCGGAAGTGACGACAGCTTGCCCGCTTCGTCACGCACAGCAACCAGCGTTCCTTTCTGCGCCACGAGAACATCGGGACGCGGCATCCACGGCGCCGCCAGAAAACCGAGAAGCACCAGACTTGCGCCAAGAAGCCGAACGCGCGTTCGCCAGAGCGTGAGCCACAGGCCGCCGGCCAGCATCAGCGCGAACGCGATCGTTGGAATTTCCGGGATGTGCCCGACCGCGCCCGGCAGCGCCCCGACACTGTTGGCGCACCATGCCATGCCCTCGATGCCCCACCCCATCGGCGTCAACGCCAATCCTTCGAGCCCGAATGGCATCAGCACCATCGCCCCCAGCGCCGCCGGCATGACGATGATGTTGCAGATCGGGATAGCGATCATGTTCGCCAGCACGGCATACTGCTGGCTTTGATGAAAATTGTAGGCCGCGAATGGCGCCACCGCGACGCTGGCGATCAATGTCGAGGCGATGATCTCTCCGAAGAATTTGAACACGCGCGCCACCGGATGCGGGCGGGAATTGCGACCGAGAAACCGGGTGAGCAACTCATGCGACGCGATCAGCGCGGTCACCGCCGCGAACGACATTTGAAAGCCGGCGTCGAGCAGACTTTCGGGATAGACCGCCAGGATCAGAAAGGCCGCGAACGCCACGTTGCGTAACGCCAGCGCCGGACGATCGATCAGAACGGCCCCGAAAATGATCACGATCATCAACGCCGACCGCACGGTCGCGAACGCACCGCCCGAAATCGCCAGGTAGCCGAGCGCCCCTAAAATTCCGACCGCCGCCGCGATCTTCTTGACCGGCAGCGTCAGTGCGAAAAATGGAATGGCCGCCAGCAGCAGCCGCACCGAATAGAACACGGCGCCGGCCATGATGACCATGTGCAGACCGGAAATCGACAGGATGTGAAACAGGCCGGAATTCTTGAATGCGTCGTTCGTCGTCGCGCTGATGCCGCCGCGCTCGCCGGTGATCAGCGCCAGTGCGATCTCTCCGGTCTCCCCCGGCAACGCCGCACGGACGCGAGCGGCGATTGTCTGCCGAAGCTCTTCGATGCCACGCTTATATCGCGTCGCGAGCGCGCCGCT
>DATLJH010000020.1:0-534311 GCA_035538935.1 Sphingomonas sp. | reverse complement strand
GGGCCGCACCAGCGCCGCGGAGCGCTTCTGGATGTCGCCGCCGATGACATCGAACACCAGGTCGACGACGCCGACATCCTCCAGAGCGTCGTTGTCGAGGTCGACGAATTCGTTCGCGCCAAAGTCGAGCGCTGCCTGGCGGTCGGCGGCGCGCCCCGTGCCGACGACGTAGGCGCCCGCGGCGCGGGCGAGCTGCGTCACCATCGATCCGACCGCGCCGGCGGCGCCATGCGCGATGACGCTCTGCCCTGTCCGAAGGCGGCCGTGATCGAACAATCCTTGCCATGCAGTCAGGCCAGAGATGGGCAGGCTCGCGCCCACCGTAAAGTCGACGTCGCCCGGCAGCGGCGCGAGGTTGCGCGCCTCGACGGCCGCATATTCCGCGAGCGTGCCGTCGCGGGTCCAGTCGGTGAGGCCGAACACCCGTTGCCCCACCGACAGCCCCGTCGTGCCGTAGCCCAGCGCCTTGACCACGCCGGCCAGCTCGTGCCCGGGGATCGAAGGCGTGCGGTCGCGATCCAGGCGATCGGTCCAGGTGGACGGCCAGGCGAGCTCGGTCCCGACGAAGCCCGAGGCATGAACCTCGACGATAACGTCGTTGATCGCCGGCCGCGGCTCCGGCCGCTGCGTCAGCTTCATCCCGGCTGTCCCCGCAGCCTGATCTGTCACCACGATCGCCTTCATGGCCATTGCCTCCTCGGCCGTTTGTCTCTTCGACAGAAATGTTGCAGCGTCGAAGAGCTCGTTTGTATTCGATGCCCCGGCATGGCCGCGAACCGGCCGAGCCTGCTGGCGGGGTTGATTGTCGCAGGGCGGCGTCAAGTTTTCCAATAGTCCGCGCGTATAGTTTCGATGCGGGCCGCAAGCGTTCCGGCCGATGGCGCCCGGCTGGCCAGCGTCGGCTCGAAGGGGAGGGACGGAAGACGAACGATGGAATTCAACCAGATCCGATATTTCCTGAACCTGGCGGACACGCTCAATTTCACCGAAGCGGCGATGCGCAGCGGCGTGTCCCAGCCCACGCTCACCCGCGCGATCCAGCGGCTCGAACAGGAACTGGGCGGGACGTTGGTGTATCGCGACGGCAAGGACAGTCGGCTGACTGCGCTCGGCCGCGATATCCGTGCCGAGTTCACCGCGATCGCGGACGGCGAGCGGCGGATTCGGGCGATATCGCTCAATCGGATTCGCGGTCATCGCGAAACGCTCACCCTGGGCGTTGCGAACACGATCGCGCCTGCGTTGATTACCGGTTTCCTCGGCTACGCCCTGCGACAGATGCCGATGCTCGAGCTGGTGCTCCAGCCGCTCGACCGCAGCGAAGGAATCGATCTCCTCCTCGCCGGCCGGATCGACGGATGCTTCTGCTCGGATCCGCCCATCGACAGCACCAAGATCGCCACCGTTGAGATGTTTCGCGAGCGGCTGCTGCTGGCGATGGCGCAAGGGCACGCTTTGGCAAGCAAGGCCCTGATCTCGCTTTCGGACTTGGCGGAGCAACCCTATCTCGACCGGCTCCAGTGCGAATTCCGCACGCGGGTGACGAACCATCTGCACGACCGCGAGATCATCATGATCCCGCGGCTCAGATCCGAGCGGGAGGATTTGATCCAGCAGGCCGTGGCGGAGGGTTACGGCGTCTGCATGTTACCCGAGCGCTCGGTCATCGTCGGTGGGCTGACGTTGCGGCCGGTCGAATCGCTCGACCTGTCGCGCACGATCGCATTCCAGTCCGTTTCCGGATCGGGAACGGCCGCCGCGGTGCGGCAGCTTCGCCTGCTGATCGATCGATTTGCCTGGTCGTGAACGCCGGGATTCGGCGGCACGGTCGAGCATGCACGGGAACATCGAAACTATAGGCGCGGCGTATTGGACAGCGCGAGGTCGGATATCCATCTTCAAGCGCAGGGATTTGGAGGATCGACCATGACTGCCTACAAGAAGACCGACGCGGCGATCGCGAAGCTGTCGCCCGAGCAATATCGCGTGACGCAGCAGAGCGGGACGGAGCGCCCGGGCACCGGTGCGCTCCTCCACAACAAGGAGCCGGGAATTTACGTCGATATCGTCTCGGGCGAGCCGCTGTTCGCCTCGTCGGACAAGTTCGAATCGGGCTGCGGGTGGCCGAGCTTCACCAAGCCGATCGAACCCGCGAACGTGAACGAACTGCGCGACGCGAGCCACGGCATGATCCGCACGGAGGTGCGTTCGACGTATGGCGACAGCCACCTCGGCCATGTCTTTCCCGATGGGCCGCGCGATCGCGGCGGTCTGCGCTACTGCATCAATTCGGCCTCGCTGCGCTTCGTGCCGCGCGATCAGATGGCGGCGCAGGGCTACGGTGCCTATCTCGACCAGGTGGAGGACATCCGATGACGACCGACCGGGCTGTGCTCGCCGGCGGCTGCTTCTGGGGCATGCAGGATCTGATCCGCAAGCTGCCCGGGGTGGTCGCGACCCGGGTCGGCTATACGGGCGGCGACGTGCCGAATGCGACCTATCGCGACCACGGCACCCATGCCGAGGCGATCGAGATCGTCTTCGATCCCACGCAGATCAGCTATCGCCGATTGCTCGAGTTCTTTTTCCAAATCCACGATCCGACGACGCTCGATCGCCAGGGCAACGATCGTGGCGCGAGCTATCGTTCGGCGATCTATTTCACGAGCGATGCGCAGCACGCCACCGCGCTCGATACGATCGCGGACGTCGAGGCATCGGGGTTATGGCCCGGCAAGGTCGTCACCGAAGTGGCGCCCGCCGGCGATTTCTGGGAGGCCGAGCCCGAGCATCAGGACTATCTCGAGCGCATCCCGCACGGCTATACCTGTCACTTTCCGCGCCCGGGCTGGGTGTTGCCGCACAGGACCGCCGCCGCATAGAAAACCTGCGGCGGGTGGACGCCACCGCCCGCCTGTCGATGGAGGATGCCGTGGAACCGGGTATTGCGGGCTTGCCGGCCCCGCCGCTCGAAGAGGTCCGATGGATCGACGAAGAGGGGGACGCGCGCGGCCCCCTGGCCCTGGCCGATCTGGCGCCGGGATACAGGATATTGTATTTTTCCCAGGACTGGTGCGCGGGCTGCCACGCGCATGGCTTTCCGACATTGGTGGCGCTCGCCGATAGCCTCCGCGACGCGGGCGTAGGCCTGGCGGCCGTCCAGACCGTGTTCGAGGGTTCGGAAGTCAACACCTTCGATCGGCTGCGGAAAAATCAGCAACGCTATGGGCTGCGCATTCCCTTCGGGCATGCCGTCGCCGATCCGGTCTCGGTGGACGCCCTTCCCGCCATCATGAAAGCCTATCGTTCGGGTGGAACGCCCTGGTTCGTCGTGATCGGACCCGACGGCCGCGTCCTGTACGATGGATTTCAGCTCGACGCGGATCGGATCGCTGCGCACTTCGGCTGCGCCTGACGCTGCGCCGCATAAGTTCGCGTCTTCGCGATGGTGCCATTTGCCGTCGCGATCCGGGTACCCCGGAGTGCGATTAGGCACCCGTCGTTATATGCCGCCCACAAACCTATGCAGGTGCCTCGTTATGATGACCGCTTCCGATCCCGCGCCCTCAATCCCTCAGAACTGCCCATGATCGATATCCGCTCGCCCTTACGCAGGGCGACGGTCATGTTCGCGTCCCGGTACCGCAGGTGAAATTCGCGATCGTCGCCCGCATGGATCACGGCTTCGGTGAGGACACCGCGCGACCATGCGAGGTCGATCGTGGCGTTTCCGCGTACAGCGAAACCGCGACAGCTCCCGGCGGGCCAGAACTTGGGCAACGCCGGCAGCAGATGGATGATGTCGGAATGGCTCTGCACCAGCATTTGCCCGATGCTGGTTGCACCGCCAAGATTGCCGTCGATCTGGAATGGCGGATGGGCATCGAACATGTTGGGATAGGTTCTACCTGGCTGAAGAAGCATCTGCAGAACCTTGTGCGCGTGCTGCCCGTCCTCCAGTCGCGCCCAAAGATTCAACCGCCAAGCCAGGCCCCAGCCGGTCGCCTCGTCGCCGCGAATTTCCAGCGAACGTTTCGCGGCGGCCGCAAGCTCCGGCGTTTTGTGCAAGGTGATTTGCTGGCTGGGATACAACGCATAAAGATGGCTGACATGACGGTGGTGAAGCTCGGGGACAGCCATGTCCCAATCCTCCATCCACTCCTGTGGCTGCCCGGCTCGCCCGATCCGGTCCGAAGGTAGTATCGCGGCGGCTTCTTCAATTTTCGTCCTCAGTGCAGGGTCCGTATCCAGCAGGCGGGACGCATGGACGGTATGGTCGAACAGATCGCGCAACAGCTGGCTGTCCATTGCCGGACCGGCGCATATCGATACGCCCTCGTGATGAGAGTTTTCAGGAGAATTGGACGGATTCATCACCAGCTCACCCGTTTTCGGGTGAGCCACCAGCGCATCGAGATAGAAGCGGCATGATTCGCGCATCAATGGGTAGAGCTTGGTGAGGAAATCCCGATCGAGGCTGTATTCCCAGTGGTCCCATAGTGTGTTGAGCAGCCATGCCCCGCCCATAGACCACATGCCGTACAGCGCCGCCGCGTTCACGGTGGCCTGTCGGAACAAATCGGTATTGTGATAGGCGAGCCAGCCGCGCGCATTCCAATCATTCCGGGCGGTGCGCTGGCCCGTCACGGCAAGATCCTGCACCAACGAGAGAAGCGGCTCGATCAACTCTCCCAGATTGCCGGCATCAGCAAGCCAGTAGTTCATCTCGGCGTTGATGTTCAGGGTCAGTTTGGATTCCCAAGGCGGTGCCGTGCGTTCGTTCCAGATGCCCTGTAAATTCGCCGGCTGGGTGCCAGGCCGTGATGAGCAGATGAGAAGGTAGCGACCGAACTGATAGTAAAGCGCAGGGAGCGCCGGGTCGTCGAGTGCTGCCGAGCGTTCGATCCGCTCGTTGGTCGGCAGATCGGCCGCAAAAGTGCTTCCCAGATCGATGGAAACGCGGCGGAAAAGACGACGGTGCTCCGCCTGGTGCGCCGCGAGCAACGTCTGCCAGTCCTTGCCTGAGGCATCGGCGATATGTTTCCGCGTCAGCGCCGAGGGATCGCCACCGATATCATCGTAGCCTCGAAAGCTGGTGGCGGTGGTGAGCAGGATCAGCACTTCGTCCGCTTCTTCGATGCGAATGCCGTCCTCGCCCACGATGCGGCGTCCGCCGACGCTGCGAACCTGCGCCCTCGTCTCGAAGTGGATACCGCCGGGGATGCCGTGTTGTTCGGGGCCGATGCCGCGCATCACCAGAAGATCGTCGCCCTCCACCGTGACCCCCGCGTCCTGCGGCGTGGCTAGCGACACGTTGACGCTGACCGCTCCGCCATCGGGTGCGTCTGTCGTCAGCCGGACGGCGATGACCTGATCCAAGGGCGACGCGATGACCTCGCGCCTGTGGGTCACCGTACGCACCTTGAAGCGCGTCTGGACGATCGCCCCGTCGAGATCGAGCGACCGTTCGTAATCGTTGCAGCCTTCGAGGCCCTGGAACAACAGCAGCAGATCGCCGATCGGCTGGAACGACATCTGGCGCGGCGGGCGCGCCACCAGCACCTCGTCGGCCAGCGCCTGCGCCTCGGCATAGCGTCCCGCCCAGATCAGTTCGCGGACCCGCGGCAGGTTCGGCCCCGCCTTCGGGTTGGTGCCGTCATATGGAGATCCGGCGAAGAACGTATCCTCGTTCAACTGGATACGTTCGTTGGCGATGCCGCCAAAAACCATGCCGCCCAGACGGCCATTGCCAACCGGCAGCGCCTCAACCCATTCGTTGGCTGGCGACGTGTACCACAAAACGTTCGAACGGCGCCGCAGTTCGTCCGCGCTGGCCGCAGCCAATGGCGGCATGGCGGCCGCCATGGCGAGTCCGCCCGCACCGAGCATCGCTTCACGCCGAGACCATCTTCTCACCGGCTCCCCCCTATCTTGATTCCCGCTCGCTCAGGTCTGATCGAGGGTGAGCAACATCGCGGTGGCGCCTGGAATCATGGTCATTCGTGAGGGGCGCCGGGATACCGTCTTCAATGTCGTCCCGGTGGTTGCCGCCAGAGACGGCCCGGTGAGCATGATCACCTCGCGCCGCGGCAACCCGGGCAGCGCGACAGCCGCGGGCACATCCGACTTGTTGATCGCAACGAGCAGATCCCGTCCATCGCGACGAAGCGCGTAATAGGTCAGAAATCCGCCGGCCTGCGGATTTGCTCGCGTCGCAAGGAAGGTCGCACCCCCAAGCAGTCGCGCGAACTGCGTCCCGTAATATAGCGGTCGGCGCGCAAATCCCCGGGAAGGCGCCCCGACGATGGGCGAATAGACGCCATCGCCGCCGCCGTGCCAGTTCATCCCGACGCAGCCGAAATGCGCAAAGCGCAACATCGCGTCCGCACCCCAGATGCTCGATGCGTGCGTGTCGGAGATTCCCGGCTGACCGCCGTTCCAGCAGCTATTCCCCTCCGCCATCCGAAACGGCAGGCCGGATTGGCGAGACGCTTGAAGAACCAGGTCGATCCCGGCCTGCTTCAACGTCGCCGTCGCCGCCTCCGGCACCATGAGCTGGCTCAGCGAGATGTCCGGACTGCCGGCGGGGCCCATCGCATAATAATGCGCCGTCAACATCACGATGTCGGGATGATCGCGCGCAAACTGGGCAAAAGCGGTAACGAATTCCAGCTTGTTCGAGACGTCGGGACCTGCGAATTTGGCCCCGGGCGCCACCGCGACGATCGCTTGATGGTGCTGCGCCCACTCCCGAATATAGTCTTCCGGGCCCCAATTGGCCGACCGGAAACGGTTGCGGAAGACGTCAGGCTCGTTTCCGATCTGGAAGGCCTGAAGGCGAGGGCCCAGGATCTCGAGTACGTCACGAGCCTCTCGCGCGGTCTGCGTCGGGGTCGTGTGTGCCAGATTCAAGCCATACAGGCACGTCCAACCGGTTGCGTCGAGAAAGGTGCGGAGGCGCTTCAGCGCATCCTTTGAGACGAACAGGCCTTTGGTGACGGTCTTGTTATGCTCCGGGCCATAAATTTCATAGGGAGGCACGGTTGGCGCCCGGTCGCCGAGATAGTCGGTATGCTCTCCCGAAGATCCCCCGAGGCGCAGAGACCCTCTCGTCGACAGCCCGCGCACCAATTCTACCAGCGATCGGTTCGTCGCATCGAAATAGTGCTGATTGGCGAGCTGCGCGCGCTCATAAGACAGGCCGACATAATCCTGCGGTATTGTGAAGCCCGTCTTGTCGGCGTCGTAAGTGAGGTCAACGCGCCGCGCAGCGGCCAGCGCTATTCGAGGCAGGAGGGAGAAGCCTCCGGCAAGCGCCACCGCTCCGATTGCCTG
This sequence comes from Sphingomonas sp., assembly GCA_035538935.1. GTDB lineage: Bacteria > Pseudomonadota > Alphaproteobacteria > Sphingomonadales > Sphingomonadaceae > Sphingomonas. Next base: position 526,976 of record DATLJH010000020.1, on the reverse strand, counting down.
TCGCCGATCCATCGCCCTCTCCCGTTGCATCGGGCTCGCGCCCTCTCGCCGATCGCCTTAACGAAAGCCGGCGCGCCTAGCAATATTACTTGACGTAACAGATATATCAGTTTTGAGAAATTACCCCACGGCGGCGGCCATGTTGCGTTGCGGTGCAGCCGCCGCGCGTACTCAAGGGGGAGGGTAGGCATGCTGGCGCTCCAGCCATGCTCGGGCATCCAGTTCCCGAAACCCGGCCTCGAGCTGGCGCGCAACCACGCCAAATCGGGCGATGCCGAGATCGCGACGCCGACCGACGCGCATGAGAAACATGGCGGAGAATCGCCGGGAGTAAGGATCGATACTGATTCGGGAAATGGTAGCGGAGGAGGGACTTGAACGGAAAATCTATGGTGTTGATTTTTGAACTAATATTTCGATTTCTAATGCCAAAGCCCGAGGAAAATACCCCAATCCCCAAACGGCCGACCGTGTAGAAAGTTCGACGAGATGATCGCGACGTGGCCTCCCTTAACTGAAGCCTCGCCCGTTGATGGTCGTTTACGACCAAACAGCTTCCGAGATCGCACGCGGCCATAGGCTGTCCGCCGGTAGGCGTAGCGTCATCTTGAATTTTTTGCCTCATCGGTGTATATGCGTTAACGCACGCAAACACCGGAGTTGGTCATGTCCTCAATTCGTTGGAACATTGCGGTATCTTCGGACACCGACCAGTCGGTGCGGATGTTCCTTGCCGCCCAGGGCGGCGGACGCAAAGGTGATCTCTCACGCTTCATCGAACAGGCCGTGCGCAATTATCTATTCGAACGGGCGGCAGATCAGGCCAAGGATGCGACGGCTGGCCTAAGCGAAACGGAATTAACCGATCTGATCGACGAGGCCGTCCAGTGGTCGCGCCATAACTGATGCGCATCATTCTGGACACCAATGTCCTCGTAGCAGCATTGATCTCGCGGCACGGCGCACCGGACACGATTTATCGTGCCTGGCGTGCCGGGCGTTTCGAATTGATCACCTCTTCCGCCCAACTCGATGAGTTTCGACGGATCAGCCGCTACCCCAAGCTCAGAGCTATACTGCGGCCGCATCTTATTGGCACGATGGTGAACAATCTGAACCGCGCGCTCATAATCGAAAAATTGCCTGCCTTGCCCGACAATATGGATTTGGGCGATCCGGGCGATGCCTTCTTGCTGGCCATGGCGGCCGCGAGTGGGGCCGATTATCTTGTAACTGGGGATTATCGAGCCGGCTTGTTGCAAAAAGGCAATGTGGGACGGACCCGTATCGTCAACCCGGCGTCTTTCTGTGAGGAAACGGCCTTAGAGCAATAGTAGCTGACGCACTGATGACTGTTTGGTCCCGCCAGATCGCGGCTCGGGAGGGTTTACGGCGGTAGAGTCTCGTGTCGTGCGCTGGTGCTGTGCTCGACATCGGCAGACGAGCCGCGACGAGCAAGCGCAAGCAAATCGGCCTTGTCCCCGGTGAACCGCCCTGCCCTCTCAAGATCGCACTCTCGGCTCCTTACGGTTGGAACGAAGGAATGACTTCAGGCTGTCGCGTCCGACTTTCGCGGCCTCGATGTCACCTGAGGCGATAAGCTGGTAGATTTTGGATTTGCAGTCGTCCAGTGCCTGCTTGAGATTTGGCGACGCACTGAAGGTAAGCTTGACCGGCGTGCGATCAGGCAGCTTGCCAAGTTTGATCCCGGCCATGTCAGCGACTCCCGACCGGCTCGAACACCAAATCCTTGTGGACGACCAACCTGACCGGCGCGCCCGGCCGGATGGTGATCGTCGATGAGACAAGAGCAAGGCGCGAACATATCTGTTTCCCGCGCTGGCCTTCGGTTCAGGGGCGTCGGTCCCCATGCCTATGCTCCCGAAGGAACCGTCCGTGGCCACAATGGCAGCGACATCTTTCAGAATTACTGCATCAAGCACCAGGCGGCTCACCGCCGCCCTTTTTGCTGGGCATGAACGTAAGGCAGGTTTCGATAGGCTAATCTGAGCCAGCGAAGGGCCGCTATGTTGGCGGAAATCTCCAGCGCGGCCAGCAGCGGAGCAATCCGAAATGCAAGCTCGAGCCTATTGTGCCGACTGGCCGGTTTACCGTCATACCATCGCGTGGATCAGCCTGGCCTGCTCAACAGTATAGCCCGCATTGAGAAAGCGATCGAGCGCGTCATCACCCGGATCGCCATGGACACGGACCAGAATCGCGAAACGGCGCAGTTCCTCGAGACGTTTGTCGGCGAGCGAATTGGTCCGCCTGCCGACGACCAGGCGCGCAACACTGACGCGCCAGTCACGAAGATCAGCGATCGAGGCGACAGGGTCTCTTTGCGACAAGTGGATGACCGACCGTTCTATTTCTGAAAAGGATAGGGGCTCGGCGGCGCGCGGCGGCGCGCGCCGGGGTTCGCCATCAACGTACTCGACGCATGCTTCGGATACAGCATAGTCCATTGGAGCCTCCTGTTTCCCGAATAGGTTAGGCTCGCTCGCCGATGGTCATTAGTCGCCTGAGCGTCATGTTGCATGCGCCTCAGGGCAAGGCATGGCCATACAAACCTATAGTATCCGCTGAAGCGAACTGAAGCAGCAGCCCCATCTGCGCGAGGGAATCGTCTGAAATGAGAATGCAGGGCCGGTAACTCTCCGACAGGCCCCGAGCGGAAGGCTGCTTGCACGAGGCCCATAATCGCTCCACGCAGGCGGAGAGACCACCAGGGACGAGTTTGTCCCCATTGGTCCGCAGGAGAGTTGTCGATTGTTCACAACCGAAATTTATCGGTGAAGGAACGGGCCGGTCCGGGGGAATGACCGGCCCGTTCGAGTCACCGCGAGTACGCGGCCAGCCCGGGTCAGGGTCGGGAGGGGCAGTTCCCTGCGGACTGTTCCATCGATTTACCGGCTCAACGAGACGCGCGCGACCCTGCGTACGTTGTGGGGAACCCATCCCAATAGACAGGGGGGCGGACGGTTTCGATCAGCATCGCTCGCTTCCGATGTCACCCGAGGCGGCCCAGCCCGCATCGTGCAGGGCCCGATTGGGCAGTACCGCGCCGATGCTTCTGCTGTGAGACCCTCGAGGAGCGATGGCGCATGCATGTCCGGCCAACCGCTATCATCCGCAAACCGAACGACTCTGCCTGCCTATACGATCGTATGTCCCGCGCCATGCCTGGGCCTGATCGTTCCGCCATGTCACGCGGCCTAGCCTGGCTGTCGCCGTGGCAATGACGGCAATGGAAAGGAAACAGGCATGAACCTCGAAACCGCGATCAAACCCGGCAGGGCCAACTCCGACGATCTCGTCCCGTCGCGCTACGCGCTCAACGTCGGTGACCTCGAAGTCCTCATCATCAGCGACGGCGTGCTGCCGCTGCCCACCGAAACCATGTCGACGAACGTGACGCCCGAGGCGCGCGCTGCATGGTTCAACCATATGCTCCTCGGCCCCGACATGTTCGACTGGGCGCTGAACATCCTCGTCGTGCGCAGTGGTGACCAGACCATCCTGATCGACGCGGGCCTGGGTGGCCAGTTCGATGGATTTCCGCGCGCGGGGCAGTTCCCCAAGCGCCTCGAAGCCGCCGGCATCCCGCTCGAATCGATCACGGACGTGATCATCACCCACATGCACATGGATCATGTCGGGGGACTGCTCGTCGACGACGTGCGGAACGGACTGCGGCCCGACGTGCGCATCCACGTAAACGCGACTGAAGTCGCCTTCTGGAAGGATCCGGATTTCTCCCGCACCGCGATGCCGGAGCCGGTTCCCGAGGTGCTTCGCTCCACCGCCGTCGAATTCGTCGAAGCCTATGGCGACAAGATTCGCACGTTCGAGAACGAGCACGAGGTCGCGCCCGGGGTGACGGCGAAGCTGACCGGCGGCCATACGCCGGGCCATTGTGTCGTGCGGGTGGAATCCGATGGCGAGCGGCTGCTCTTTGCGGGCGATGCGCTGTTCCCGGTCGGGCTCGATCATCCCGACTGGCATAACGGCTTCGAGCATGACCCCGAGGAGGCGGTGCGCGTTCGCATCCACCTTTTGCGAGATGCGGCGGAGACCGGCGAGCAGGTGGTGGCGACCCACATGCCGTTCCCTTCGCTCGGCCGCATCGCCGTCGATGGCGACACCTTTCGCTGGGTGCCGTCGATCTGGGACTATTGATCAAGGGTTCGGGGCACATACGCGCAAAATGTGTTCGTATGTGCCCCGACCCGTTCTTCTCAAATCGAGTGCGGCGCCAGTATTGCGGCGAGGAAATCGGTGAACACCTGCACGCGCAGCGGTGCGAGGCGCCCGAAAGCGTGTGCTGTGTGGACCGGAACCGTGGCCAGCGGATCGTCCGGCAGAACCTCGACGAGGCGCCCGGCGGCGAGATCCTCGGCCACCGCAAGCCGAAGCAACTGGGCGACACCCATGCCGGAGAGCGCCGCGATCCGCATCGCCTGGCCGGAATCGGTGTCGAGTACGCCGTTGACATCAAGCTCGGCACCGTCGGCGAAGCGGATCGGATAGGCATGCGAACCGAGGCGGTAGCGAATGTGCGCGATATCGGAGAGTTCCTCGCGTGTCGTCGGGCATCCGGCACGTTCAAGCCATTCGGGGGCGGCGACGAGGACGAGGGGCAGGGTTGCGATGCGTCTGACCATCCAGTCGGCGTTTGCGACGGCGCCCGCACGCAACGCGACGTCAAAGCCCTCACGCACAAGATCGACATGGCGATCGGTGATGCTGATCTCGAACCTGATGTCGGGATAGCGGTCGACGAACTCGCGGGTCAGGTGCCCGACGAGCACGGGGCCGAGCACGCCGGGAAGGCTGACGCGCAACAGCCCCCGCGCAACCCCGGAGCGATCGAGCACGTCGCCCGCGTCGTCGAGCGACCGGAGCAGCGGCGCCACACGCTCGTAATAGGCGGTTCCGTCAGCGGTCAGACTGAGCGAGCGCGTCGAGCGCAGGAAGAGCTTCACGCCCAGACGCTTCTCGAGCCGGTCGACGCTCTTCGAGACCGCGGACGGGGTGGTGCCGGCCAACCGCGCGGCGGCGCTGAACGAACCCGCTTCTGCGGCGCGGACGAAGGCGTGAAGCCCCGTCGTCGGTTCGAGTCCCGTCATCATTCGAGATATTTTGGCAAAAATATTGTGCCTGACGCCAGCCTAATTTTCCACGAGGGCAAAGCTAGATTGAGCCTCGTCTTCACTATCAGAGGCAGATCATGACACGTCTGGACGGAAAGGTTGCCGTTGTCACCGGCGGCAACAGCGGCATCGGGCTCGCGAGCGCGAGGCTTTTTGCCGAGCAGGGCGCGCAGGTGGTGATCACCGGCCGGCGCCAGCAGGCGCTCGACGAGGCGGTGCGGACGATCGGACCGGCGGCGAGTGCGATCCGCGGCGACGTCGCCGATCCGCAGCATCATCGGGAAGTCGCCGATTTCGTTCGCGACCGGTTCGGCGGCGTCGACATCTATATGGCGAATGCCGGCGTCAACACCATCAAACCGTCAGCCGACGTATCCGAGCGTGACTTCGACGCGCAGTTCGCAACCAACGCGCGCGGCACCTTCTTCGGCGTCCAGGCAATCGCCCCGCTGGTGCGCGATCGGGGATCGATCATCGTCGTCGGATCGCTCGCCAGCGACAAGGTGCTCGAGGGCCATGCGGTCTATGCCGGCACCAAGGCGGCGATCGGCGCCTTCGCGCGCAGCTGGGCGATCGAGTTCCGGGATCGCGGCATCCGCGTGAACGTGCTGGGCCCCGGGCCGACCGAAACCGAAATCCTCGAAAAACTCGGCGTCCCGAAGGAAGATCGCGGCGCCTTTACCGACATGATGGCAAAGGCGATCCCGCTCGGACGGCTTGGCCGGCCCGGGGAGCTCGCGCGCGCGGCGCTGTTTCTCGCGTCGGATGCCGGCAGCTTCGTTACCGGCATCGACCTGCGCGTCGACGGCGGCATGGCGCTGCTTTGAGTGCGCAATCCCTCCCCCGAAAGGAATGTGTGATGACCCGACCCGACATCGATCCCGCGATCCACCGGCTGATCCACGACGTCGTTCATGTCGGCAGCGCCTACGACATCGACGGCATGGAGAAGCTCTACACGCCGGACCAGATCTTCCTGGTGCTCGGCAGTGACGGCGCGGTAACGCGCGTCCGCCGCGACGATTCGATCGCCGAGTTCCGATCCCGCCGCGACGCCGGCGAGGAACCGCTCTCGACCGAGCATCGCGTGCTGCACATCGAGCAGCAGGGCGATCATGCCACCGCAATCCTCTACCGCCGGATGAGCCCCGACGCACCACCGGCAATGTACGAGCTTCGTCTGCGCCGGGAATCGGGCGTCTGGATGGTCGCCGGCGAAACGGTCACACCATGGCCCGGCGGGATCGACGGCAACTTCCTTCCGCCGCGGCGGAAAGCGGCCTGATCTTGCGCGAGCGGCTCCTTCCACCACTCGCGCCTTCGTGGCGGGGGATTCCTCCCTTGCCTCGCCAAACATGGACAAATATAGTCTGCGTTATGGCGCATCTCACGGTGAGCGTGGAATACGGGCTGCATTGCCTGCTGGCGCTGATCGACAGCGATCAGCCGCGCAGCGCGCGCGATCTCGCCCAGTTCCAGGGCGTCTCGCCGACCTTTGTCGCGAAGATCTTCTCGAAGCTGGAAAAGGCCCGAATCGTCGAGGCCGTGGAAGGGGTGCGCGGCGGCTATCGCCTCGCGCGCGCGCCGGAAGCGATCACCGTGCTCGAGCTGGTCGATGCGATCGAGGGGCCTAAACCACTTTTCGATTGTCAGGATATCCGTGGTCGCTGCGCGTTGTTCGAAGACGCGCCGCCGACATGGGCGACACGCGGCGTATGCTCGATCCACGCCGTCATGCTCAGGGCCGAGAAAGCGATGCGCGAGGTGCTCGCCAGCGAGACGCTTGCCGATATCGGCGGACGGCTGGAGCGCAAGGCGCCTGCTGCGTTCGGAGTCGACGCCAAGGCATGGTTCGACCGGCGGATCGCGGGGCGGCGATCGGGAGGGCCGGCGCAATCGAAGGACATGATGCGATGATCAGCCCCGAGCATGACAAGGAATCGCCGCTCGTCTTCATCGTCGATGATGACGAGGAAGTGCGCACCGCCATCCGTGAATTGATGCTCTCGGTCGGCATCGAGGCAGCTTGTTGCGCCACAACGCGGGAGCTGATCGACTCGCCGCTCCTCGAGCGGCCCGGGTGCATCGTCCTCGACGTCCGTATGCCGGGCGCGAGCGGGCTCGATCTCCAGCAGCATCTCGCCGCCGCGGGCGTCGCCAAGCCGATCGTGTTCCTGACCGGCCATGGCGACATCCCGATGTCGGTCCAGGCGATGAAGGCCGGCGCCGTCGACTTCCTCACCAAGCCCGTTCGCGACCAGACCCTGCTCGACGCCGTTACAACGGGCATCGAGCGCGATATCACGGATCGCGCGAATGCCCGTGCGGTGCAGAAGCATGTCGAGCATTATCAGACGCTGACCCCGCGCGAATGCGAAGTCATCCGCGAAGTGGCGATGGGCCGGCTGAACAAGCAGATCGCCTACGACCTGGGCATCACCGAAATCACCGTGAAGCTGCATCGCAGCAATGTGATGCGCAAGATGCACGCATCCTCGGTCGGCGAACTGATCCGTGCTTGGGAAAAGCTGCCGCTCGACATCCGGGAAAGCGTCCCGGCCTAGCCCTTGGTATGGTAACAATGCCCCGCAAGCTGCGCGACATAGACGGTCTCTGCTTCAGAGTTCGTGTAAGAGAGGATGTCGCGTTTTGCCAGAATTGCCGACCGTTGCGATCGTGGACGATGACGAGGCCGTACGCGAAGCAGTCGAGGAGCTGCTGATGGTTTCGGGGCTTGCCTGCCACACGTTTGCGGGCGCAGCCTCGTTTCTCGCCGCCCGGACAAGCTGTCGATTCGACTGCCTTGTCACCGATATCCGGATGCCGGGAATGAGCGGGATTGAACTGATCGAGTACCTCCACGATCAGGGTGTTCATTTGCCGGTGATCGTCCTCTCATCGGTGCTCGACCAGCAGGTGCGCGCCCATGCGCTCTCGCTCGGAGTCCATTCCTGGCTCACCAAGCCCGTTTCTGACGAGCGGCTGCTCGGCGCGATCGCAGCCGTTATCGGGGATGGCGCGGGCAGCGAGCAATGACCGCTGTCTTGCTCGATCCTCGCGAACACGACGAAACCGGCATCGCCGAACTCGCGTCGGAAAGCGTCGTGGTTTTCGATCCGCACGGAAAGATACGCTACTGGAATCCGGCCGCGGAACGGCTTTTCGGCTGGCCGGCGCTCACCGTGCAGGGGACGGGCCTCACAGAGCTGTCGTCATCGCCCGCCGACGAGAAGCGCGCATGGTCGCGGCTGCTTCAGGAAGGCTGGTGGCAAGGTCGCGTCGGTCGACGCGCGCGACACGGCGGAATCGTTTTCGCCGACGTGCGCCGTCACTTGCGATACGACGCGGCGGGAGAGCACCGGGATACTGTGGAGTTCGCGCGGCCGGCGGCAACCGCCGACATCCCGCAAGCCGGGGGCCATCCGATTAGCGACCGGATGATGGCCGCGAGCTGGGTAATCGACGTCTCGCCAGCCTCGGAGATTGTCGCGCGCATCACCGCGCGCGTGGGCGTTGCCAACCGGCACGAACTGGAAGATCTCCATTGCCGCCTGGTGGAAGCCTCCCGGATCGTCGAGGTGAACGAGCGCAGCGCGCGCCTCGTCGGCGGCAATCGTGGACGCGCGCTCATGGCTGGCCAGTCCGTGGCTGCGTTCTGGCCGCTGGCAAGCCGCAGCATGCTCGGCGCGCTGATCGTCGAGGCGTTGGGTAACGAACACGGCGGACAGTGCCGCCGCCAGCTCGCATCGGACGGCATCTTGCGCGATCCGCTGGTCAGCGTCTGGCGTGCGGGTGACGAGCGTCCCGGCCATCTGTTCATCGCCGTGAACGGCGCGGCCGATGACGATCGCTCGTATCTCTTCCTGCGCGCGAGTGAAGCCCGCTATCGCAAGCTCGTCGATTACATGCCGATCGCGCTCTGGCAGGTCGACGCGAGCCACATGGGCAAGATCTACGCCGGGTTGAGGGCGGACGGCATCGTCGACTTCGAACGCTACCTCGAAGAGCATCCCGAGCTAGTCGACCATGCGGCGGCTACGGTTCCCGTCACCGACGTCAATCGACGGGCGATCGAGCTTGTCGGCGGGGCCGGCGTGCAGGACCTGATCCGGCCGGTCGGCTATCTGTTCGACGCCAGCCCCGATTCGCTCAGGCGCGTCATGATCGGGCGATTCACCGGCAAGAAGAACTACAGCGAGCTGATGAAGCTTCGCACGCTCGACGGGCGCGTGCTCGACGTGCGGTTTTCGGTCACCTATCCCGAGCCGCGCCTCGAACTCGATACCACCATCTTCAGCCTCGAGGACGTGAGCGACAGGCTGCGCATGGAAACGCAGCTGCGCCAGCTCCAGGCCGATTTCAGCCATGCGGCGCGCGTCTCGATGCTCGGCGAACTCGCGAGCTCGATCGCGCATGAGGTCAACCAGCCGCTCGCCGCCATTGTGACCAACGCCGAGACCAGCCTGCGCTGGCTGGCGCGCGACCAGCCCGATATCGACAAGGTCGAGCAACTCACCGCGCGGATCGTGGCGAGCGCGAGGCGTGCGGACGAAATCGTTCAGCGTGTGCGCGGAATGGCGGTCAATCAGGCGCCCGATCCTGTCGAACTCGCCCTGAACGAGATCGTGCAGGAAAGCCTGCTCTTCGTGCGCCACGAAGTCGAAATGCGCTCGGTTCGCGTGACGACCTCCTGCGCGCGCGGGCTGCCGTCGGTCATCGGTGACCGCATCCAGCTCCAGCAAGTGATCGTGAACATGCTGATCAATGCGGTACAGGCGGTAGAGGGCTGCGACGAGCCGCGGCGCGAGATCACGATCGCGACCGCGACCAACGACAGGGGCGATCTCCTCTGCACGGTGGGCGATCGTGGACCGGGCATCGCGACCGATCATCTCGATCGTCTCTTCGAGGGATTCTTCACCACCAAGGCCGCCGGCATGGGAATCGGCCTTGCCCTCTGCCGATCGATCGTCGCGGCCCACGGAGGAGATGTCTCGGCGTCCAACCGTCCCGGGGGAGGCGCGGAGTTTCGCGTTGTCCTGCCCCGGGCCGGAAGCTTTGCGGCAGCCGGTGACATTGCGGGCGAGGCCCCCGGACCATTTGCCGCGCAGGCGGCGCGCTCGGCCTGATCGAGCTGCCCGGCGTGCGCGTGGCCCAGTGCTGGAGAGAGGTGGCTCGATGATCACGGAAGATCAACAGGAGGTGCGGCGCAAGCTGCAAATCCTCGACAGCATGCCGGGCTTCGGCTGGTCCGCCAATGCAGCCGGGCAATTTACCTATGTCACGCCCAATGCGCTGGCGTTCCTCGGCATCACCGACGACGCCCTCAACGCGGCCGAAGCTGGGAACGAATTCGGCTGGCGCGGCGTGGTGCATCCTGACGATTACCAGCGCGTCGCGGACAGATGGCGGCATTGTCTGCGCACCGGCGACCCTTACGACGCGGAACATCGCCTGCGGCGGGCGGACGGCACATATCGCTGGTTTCGGAACTCAGGGCGCCCATTCCGCGAGGAGCACGGAAATATCACCGAATGGTTCGGCACGACGATCGACATCGAGGACGAGATGCGCGCGCAGGAAGCATTGCGCGAGAGGGAGCGCATGCTCCACCAGCTGGTGGAAACGCTCCCCGCGATGATCGACTGCGCCACCCCCGACGGCGAGCCGATCTATCGCAGCCAGCAGATGAGCGAATTTCTCGGTTACGATTTCGACGATCTCGATGCATCGGGAAAATCCCGGCTCGACGCCACGCTGAAGGCCAGCGTGCATCCGGACGACCTCGAGGGCGTCCAGACGGACTATGCTTATTCGCTGGCGACAGGCGAGCCCTATGCCCGCAGGCACCGCCTGCGGCAGTCGGACGGCCAGTATCGCTGGGTTGAAACCCGCGCAGCGCCCATGCGCGATGCCGATGGCGCGGTCGTGCAGTGGAACGTCATCTGCCTCGATATCGACAGCGAGGTCAGGGCACGACACGAACTGCAGCTTGCGCAGGAACGCCTCGCCCGGGCGAGCCAGGCAGCGAGCCTGGCCGAGCTCTCCGCCTCGATTGCGCATGAGGTCAACCAGCCGCTGGCGGCGATCGTCGCCAACTCCCACGCCTGTCATCGCTGGCTTTCCGCCGAGCCGGCCAATATCGAGCGCGCCAAGATCACCGCTGAGCGTATCGTCCGCAACGCCAATGCGGCCGCGGATATCGTCAGCCGCACCCGTACCCTGTTCAGCCAGTCGGCCGGGACGAGGACGATCGGGCCGCTCGACGACGTCATCGCCGAAACGCGCGAGCTCCTTGCGGACGAGGCGGCGCGGCGCGGTATTCAGATGGAGGTCGAGGTGGCGCGCAACCTTCCCCCCGTCGCCTTCGATCCCGTCCAGATCCAGCAGGTGCTCATCAACCTCCTGCGCAACGGCATGGAGGCCATGGACGCCGTTACGAGCAAACGGGTGCTTCGCCTGCGCGTTAGTCGGGCGAACGAGGTCGTCAGAACCGAAGTGAGCGACAATGGCCCCGGCATCGAGCTGCCGGCCAGAATGTTCGAGCCGTTCTTCACGACCAAGGAGGATGGCATGGGCATCGGGCTCGCCATCTGCCGATCGATTGTGGAGGCTCATGGCGGGCAGCTATGGGCAGAAAACAACGGATCATCGGGTGCGACCTTCGCGTTTGCGCTGCCCGTCGGCGCGAACGCATAACCTGACGGCGCACAGACAGCAGCGCCGTTGACCAGCCCAACATGGGGTGGGTCGACCGGAAACCCGGCTTTTCGAGGCTTCCTGCCGATCCACCCGCCGGGGTATACTCGACCTTCGCATAGCGCCGCTGCGTCCCCCGCATGATTCTGCAAAAGCGGGGCTTCGCTATTCCTGTCAGGCCGCTCCGTCCAATTCCGGAACATTACGGAGCGGGCTCAGCGCAGAGGATCACAGTATGGCGATACTCAGGAATTTCATGGTCAACCGCCGGACGGTCGTTGCGGCCGGCGGCGGCGCCGTAATCGGTCTGGGCTGGCCGCTTGTGAGCCTCGGCGCATTCCACCCTGCCGCAAACCAAGGAGCCTGTTCGATGAACTTCATTACCGCAAATGACGGCGCCCGGATCTTCTACAAGGACTGGGGGCCGCGTGACGCCCAACCGCTGGTTTTCCATCATGGCTGGCCGCTCACTGCCGACGAGTGGGACAACCAGCTGCTCTTCTTCCTGGCGCAGGGCTATCGCGTGATCGCGCATGACCGGCGCGGACACGGCCGTTCGACGCAGACCGACAACGGCAACGAGATGGATACCTATGCCGCCGACGTCGCCGCGCTGGTAGAGGCGCTCGATCTCAAGGGCGCAGTGCATATCGGTCATTCGACCGGCGGCGGCGAGGCGGCGCATTACGCCGCCCGCGCGCGCGCCGGCACGCTTGCCAAGCTGATCCTCGTCGGCGCTGTCCCGCCCGTGATGGTCAAGTCGGCGAGCAATCCCGGCGGACTGCCGATCGACGTCTTCGACGGGTTCCGCAAGGCACTCGCCGCAGATCGCTCCCAATTCTATCTCGATATCGCCTCGGGACCGTTCTACGGCTTCAACCACGAGGGGGCGAAGGTCAGCGAGGGCCTGATCCGGAACTGGTGGCGCCAGGGCATGGTCGGCAGCGCGAAGGCCCATTACGATTGCATCAAGGCGTTCTCTGAAACCGACTTCACCGAGGATCTGAAGAAGATCGCAGTGCCAACGCTCGTCATGCACGGGACCGACGATCAGGTGGTGCCCTTCGCCGATTCTGCGCCGCTGTCGGCGAAGCTGCTCGCGAAGGGTGAACTCAAGGCCTATGACGGCTACCCGCACGGCATGGCGGCTGTTCATGCCGACGTGATCAACGCGGACATGCTGGCCTTCATCCGGAGGTAAGGCGCGAGGCCAGGACGGGTGGCCGACATTCGCCCTGGCCTTCGTCGGCCCCATGCGGACAAGGCGATCCGCGGTCCGTTCGGACAGGCCGACGGATGGCATCGCGATCGGTGAGGCGGCAGTCGCGCCCGTCATCGAGCGCGAATATTCATCGAAAGCATGTTCTTCGATACCTCTCCCTTGCTATGCAGGGTGAGAGGCCGGGGTCGTTTGGCTGAATCCGGGGGAAGCCGATGAACATGAAGACGCCCTGTTTCCGAGCGGCGCTTACTGTCGCGGCGGTCTGGATCGTGATATTCGCCTCCCTCTCCTATTCCGATTATCGCCAGGCCTATCGTTCAACGGAATATGCGGGTTACGACATTCCGGAGGAAGAAACCTATCAATGCAGGTCCACAATTCTGGACGTGACGAAGCCGGGCTTCCAGTTCCGGGAGCAAACGAGCGATGAGCGATCGGCATGCTACAAGAAGGCGGCGCAAGCGCACGTTCGCCTGATCGAAAGCGGCAATCGGTTCGCGCTCGAGCAGGCCTGGAAGGCCTTTGGCTGGCGGGGGGCGCTACCCGCGCTGGCGCTGCTGGCGGTCGTCGCGTTCTGGACATCCATTTCGGCCGGCGTGGGCCGGGCGGCTTCCAGCTATTTCAACTGGCTTCGTTTTGGATCGACCAAACCCGACACCGGGAGCAAGGATAACGAACCTTGACGTGCGGGAAGCGCACGGCCGGCGTGCAAGCCACGAAACGGTGCTGCTTGCCGCACCCACATGGTCGCCGCCGGCACGCTCTGACGATCGTCTCTGCTGGATCGCGACCGGCCCCGATTGTCGCGAGCAACGCGAATCCCGCCTCGCGATCCCGATCAGCGGTTCGGCCGGCGTTTCGGCCGGCCGGCCGAGCGGCTTTCAGAAGTCGACCGTCCGGGCCTCCAGCGCATTCTGGAATGCAGCCTCTCGCTCGGCTGCCGGCGGATAGATCCAGACGGTATTGATATCCATCTTGGCCTTCTTCGCGTCGGCGCCGGTCAGCTCCACCGCGCGGGGAGACCAGCCGCGCGTGAAAATGGCGGTTTCGGGGCCGAGATCGAGGCATACGACATAGGACGGCTGGTCATAGGCAAGCACAGGCTCGCCCAGGAGATCGGCCGCGGCATCATGGCCGGCGAATGCGCCGAGGCGCCGCGCGTGCTGGCACGACATCACCGAGAAATGGCCTTGCCGGTCGGTGGCGGCTTTCGCGGTGTCGCCTGCCGCAAAGATATGCGGGCAGCCGGGCACGCGCAGATCGGGATCGACGAGAACGCGCCCGAGGGCATCGCGATCGGCCGGCAGCTGGGATGTCAGCGGCGACGCGCGCATGCCCGCGGTCCAGGCCACCGTCCCGGCCTCGATCCGTTCGCCATTATCGAGCGTGACGCCGCCTTCGTCGATGCCGGCGATGCTCGAATTGAGGATCGTTTCGACGCCGGCATCGCGCAATCGGGCCTCGATATAGGGGCGCGGCTCTTCTCCCATGTCGGGGGCGATAACCGGACCGCGCTCGACGATGACGACGCGCACCGGTTCGTCGCCTCCGAGAATTTCGTGCAGCCGGGTCGGCATCTCGGTCGCCACTTCGATTCCGGTGAAGCCTCCGCCGCCAACGACAACCGTACTGCGGGCCGTCGAGGCGGGCTTCCGGGCCAGTCCTTGCAGATGCCTGTCGAGCGCCAGCGCGCCATCGCGATCGCTCACGCTATGACCGAATTCGGAAAGCCCGGGGACGGGCGGCTGAAAGCCATGACTCCCGGACGCAACGATCAACCGGTCGTAGGAGAGATCGAAGGTCTTTCCTTCGGCCCCGGTAACGGTGACTATGTCGCGATCAATGTGGAGCGTGTCCACGCGACCGGCCAGGAAATCGATATCGGTCGCTGCGAACAGATCGTCCAACGGTGCGACCATCGTCTCGGGATGGCGTTCGTAGAGTCGCGGCCGGACGACCAGCGCGGGCTCCGGGGCAACGACCGTGATCTTCAGGCTTTTCGGCGAAGCGCCCTTTTCGTCGCGCAGGTGCGCCGCCGAGAGCGCGGCGAGGAGGCCGGCGAATCCGGCTCCGACGATAACGATGTGCTGGGTCATGCGATTTCTCCTCGGTGGACAGCGTCGGTGCGTGTCTTGCCTTCCCGGTGACCGCTTCCGCGGCGTCTGAAGACCGGGTTTGAGGATCGCGGACGCCGGGCCGCACTGCTATCGTGCGAGGAGGCTGGCCGCAGCACGCGAACGGTTATGTCGATCTATGCCTCCGAACAGTTCCGGAAGGTAACGGGCGACGGTCGGGGCGGTCGGACCATCCGCGCGGTCCGGACAACAGGGCGGCTCGACACTCCACGGCGGTCAATCCGACGTGTCGTCATTTCCCACCGGGCACGACGCCGGGAGCCTGAGCCGTTCATCAGGTTATCGACTTTCGGGTGACCAAAACCTGTCGTGCAGCGCAAAGAGTCCCGCAGCCAGCAGGTCGCGTTCGAGAGGCGAAAGCCGCATGGCTATCGTCGCGATCATGATCATACAGTCAAGTGTCAGACGCCGCGCGGTCACCTGTTATCCCGCCTTTGCGCAGAGCCCTGGTCGCTCAGGCGAGCCGTCAGCGGCACAATGGTAATGAACGCCAGGCCGCCCAGCACAAGGGACAGCTGCCAGTCGCCGAGCGAAGCGAACGTGTGCCACGTCACCACTGCCCCAACGATTGTCGGCAGAGCGCAGGCCGATATCTGCTGTCGGACCGGACCGAGCGTTCGCATCCTGCCAATTCGCGAGCCATTGCGAGCGGAGAGGTGCTGTCGGGATTGCATCGGATTTCCTCAGTGATCTGAGGGAAACCTGACGCTGTTGGCAGACCCGGACCATTCTGCCATGGTTCCGACGCCCCTGTACGACGGTATGCCGGTGCCAGTCTCAAGGTTGATCGGCTGTCAGCGTCGGGATGGGACCGGCATCGCCCCGGGCCGGAACTGCGCTCCGTCGGGTTGGCCCTTTTCCTACCAGGTATGCTGAAGATTACATGGCCCCCGCCGGATCAACGACGTCATCAGGCCGATCGGACAATCCCGGATGATCGATCCGGAGCCCACTCTCCTCCCGCCATATGCACCACCTGCCATGGCAATCCATCATCGAGGAGACTGTAATGAAGACCTGTCTTGTTATCGCCGCGGCCCTCGCCGGTTGGTCGGCCCAAGCGTCCGCGCAGGATTTCAATGGACCGTCAGTTGGCGTGCAGGCCGGCTGGAACCGAACCGATGTGCGTCTTCCCGAAGGAAGCAACGGCATTCCGGGCGTCGATCGATCGACCGACACGTTCGTCGGCGGTGCGTTCCTCGCCTATGACTACGAGGTGGTGCCGCGGATCGTGATCGGTGGGCAAGCCGAGTTCAATGTCGCTACTTCCGACGATTTCGGGGCAGTGGGAGAGATGGCCGCTCGCCGCGTCAATCCCCGCTATGCTTTCGATCTGACCGCTCGTGCCGGATATCTCGTGACCCCTTCGACCCTGCTCTATGTGCGCGGCGGCTACAGCAACGCCCGTGTCCGCACGACGATCGGTACGGATGCCGGCGATCGGTCGTCCTCTGCCAACCGGGACGGCTGGATGCTCGGCGGCGGCGCCGAGAGAATGATCACTGATCATGTTTCCGCCCGGCTGGAATACCGGTACTCCGACCTTGGCGAAGGCCGGGGCAGGTTCGATCGCCATCAGGTTCTTGTAGGGGCGGCGTACCGATTCTGAGCTTTGGTCTGGAACGCGGCGATATCAACCCTGAGGATCGCCGCGTTTTCAGATCGATTTTGTCTGGGGACCAGCCCACTCCATTGACTGGGATATTGGGAATCTTCCGGAGTTCTGTGGCTCACGGTAAACTTTGAAAATCGCAACGATGCCGACGCCAGCCGCGCTGCGCCTCGGCGACGCCACCCCTGCTGCCACCCATTGGGAAAGGGAGGTCTTCGACGGCGGCTAAGGCAACGGGCAACCTGCGGGCGGTGCAAATCCTGCTCGGCCATACCAATATCGAGAATACGGTCAGGTACCTCGGCGTCGATGTGGACGATGCTCTGATACTATCCGAGCGAACCGAAATTTGGCCATTTACCGGCCTTTGACGTTCTCAAAGGCCGGTAACTCTCATGATGAACGGAGGGCAGCTTCCGACGGGCGGGTGACAGTGCACACGCCGACGTCTCTCTGTTGCTTACCGGGGCACCGGGCACCGATAAGACGGCCTTCGCGCATCATTGCGCCCGCGCTCTCGACCGCCCTCTGATCGTCAAACGTGCATCGGACCTGCTGTCGAAATGGGTTGGCGAGACCGAGGCTCGCATCGCCGATGCCTTTCGTGAGGCGCATCAACGCTGTGGCGTACTGCTGTTCGATGAGGTCGACTCGGTCCTGTTCGATCGCACCACTGCCAAAGCGACGTGGGAGGTCACCCAAGTGAACGAGTTGCTGACATGGCTTGATCGGCATCCGCTGCCGGTGATTGCAGCGACGAACCATCCCGACAAACTCGATCCGGCGACCTTGCGGCGCTTCGTGTTCAAGCTGCGGCTGCGTCCATTGGGGCGGGCCCGTGCGGCGCTCGCGTTCCAGCGTTTCTTTGGCAGCGAGGCGCCGAAGGCGCTGGACGGCCTGACCAATCTGACGCCCGGAGACTTCGCGATTGTCGCGCGACAACTGCGGCACATGCCGGCAGGGTCGGCTCAGGACATCGTTGAGCGTCTAGAATTCGAGAGCGCGGCGAAGCCCGAAAGCGGCACACTCATTGGATTCTGACGGCAGCTATGTTGCGTCGAGCCTCTCGGACCTGCGAGTCTGCAAGCAGCCTAACGCCAGTGAGTTAGGGTGCCGACGTTCCGATGAATGGAGGGTCGCTTTCGACGCGCTCACGGGTATCCGGGAACGGCAGAAATGTTGGCGGCAGCTGCGAGGGCGATCAATCGCGATGAGCGGTAGCTATTCACTGCCCGCCACCGGAAACCGGACAGTCTTCAACCGGCCCAATCTGTGCGATTTTTTGTGTCATTGACGAAAAACGCGCCAGCAGCGTATCAGGGATGACCGATGGATTTCCCGTCGGTTTTGCCGCAAGGTTTCAGGGGCGGCGCGCGGAATCATAGTCCGCGTGTCGGGGGGTTCAAGTCCCCCTCCGCTACCGACCGCGAGTCTGTTTTCTACAGTTTTGGTAGATTCCCGGGCCGTTTCTCTCATTGATGAATCCGACGTTCTGGTATCGATTGATCGACCCAGGCGAAGCTGAGCCGACTGGCACGATGGTGGGACGGTCCTCGCCGCTCGGCTCGGACGATGACTGATCTCTGAAGCGCCGGAATTTCGCGCAGCGCCCGCCATCATCTTTTTCGGGCTGCCCGCGGACACTCAAGTGTAAGCGAGCGATCTTCACCCGAGACAGCAGGGCGCAGCGCCATCTGCCTCGGACTATTCTCGTCGATGAATCACGACGCCTGGCCGGTGCCTTATGCCAGGCAGCGATCGCAGGTTCGCGCTTGCGCGAGGTTGAGTTCGGAAGACTGGTCGGGACCCGCATCGACTCCTGATCGCGCCGTCATATCAGGATCGCGTGGGCGACGACCCTTGATTCTGAAGGTGGAGGTCGCCGCGCGATTGCTTGGCCCGCCCGTAACCATAATATTTAGATAGGCCGAGTTTATGCGTCGACGGACCGTCCGTTTCGGGACGGATTTGATTTGTCGACTCCACGAATCTTGCCGTACCATGCAATGGTAGGTCGCAGGCACGACTGTCAGGGCGAAAACGCCGATCGTCACGAACATTGGAAGGAGCCGACGCCGCAGGTTTTACCTGTCGGTAAGGGCAGCTTTCGCTGGAACAGCCGCGTTCGGGACCGCGCGGCCGAACGATGGGGCTCGTCTTGAATCAGGGGGCGAACATTGCGGCGCGGGATGGCCTGTTCGGCGCGAGCGCGGCGATCTCCCAATTGCGCGGCTATCTCGCCAAGGTCGCGCTGAGCGACGCCACTGTGTTGGTGACTGGCGAGACGGGCACCGGCAAGGAGCGCGTGGCGAGCGCGGTGCATCAGCTGGGCCCGCGCGCGGCGCGGCCGTTTGTCGCGGTCAATTGCGCGGCAATCCCCGACAGCCTGTTCGAATCCGAGATGTTCGGCCACGAACGCGGCGCCTTTACCGGCGCGCAGTCCAGCTTCCCTGGCCGTTTCGTCGAGGCCGACGGAGGGACCCTGTTTCTCGATGAGGTCGGCGAGATGACCCCGCCTGCGCAGGCCAAGCTGCTGCGCGTGCTGGAAGACCGCACCGTCACCCCGGTCGGGTCGCTACGCCGCCAGGCGGTCGACGTGCGGATCGTCGCGGCGAGCAACGAGCGGCTGGAGGAACTCGTCGCCGAGCGCCGCTTTCGTGCCGACCTGTTCTATCGGCTCAACGTCGCGCGGATCGAGATGCCCCCGCTGCGCGCGCGGCTGGAAGACATCGGCCCGATCGTCGACCAGTTCATCGCCGAACAGAATCGCCGCCGGTCGCTGCACGTCGGGCGACCCGACACGGCATTGCTCGACCACATGCGGCGCTATGACTGGCCGGGTAACGTCCGAGAATTGCGCAATATGGTCGAGGCATTGTTCATCGATCCGCCCGACGGTCGCGCGGTCGGGGTCAGGGATCTGCCTCCCGCCTTCCGCCGGCTGTTCGAACAGAAACGCTCGGCGGGCGAGCCCGAGCGCGAGCGGTTGGTCAACGTGCTGCGCCAGACCAACTGGAACAAGGTCGAAGCGGCGCGGCAAATGAACTGGTCGCGCATGACGCTCTACCGCAAGCTCGCCAAATACGATCTCGATCCCGATCCGGACGCCGATTCCGATGATGTCACTCGGTGACACTCAAGGTGTAACATGTGACACTTGGAATAGCAGCGACGCCCGCTAGGTCTTGAAAAAATCGCTGTAAGATAGGCGGATAGCGTCGTTCGGCCGATTTGGCCCGTGCCTTGCTCAAGGATCCTCATCGCAACGCGGGAGGTTCCGTGAAAGCAACCGACCTTGAGCCCGACCGCTATCCGGCAGGCGCCGTAGCGCGCCCCGACCGGCCGCCGCTCGCCTGCTACGCGAACTATTTCGAAGTCGGGCACAATGCATTCGAGTTCTTGCTCGATGCCGGTCAGATCGAGCCGCAATCGGGTGATATTCAGCTGATGAGCCGGATCGCGGTCGGCCCGGTTCATGCCAAGTTGCTGGCTACGTTGCTCAACCAGTCGATCGCGCAGTTCGAACGCGCGCACCACGACATCCCCGACATTGCCGAGCTCGACGGCGACCTGTCGATCATCAACCCGCAGGAATTCGAACGGCGCGCGATTAACGCCCGCCGCAAGCACACCGCCGCTGACGGCAGCGCGCATCCCAATCGTGACGAGAGGTAGAATCATGGCAGCGCAACTCCGCCCCAGAAGCCTGAAGGTGACCGATCGGTTCCCGATGCTCAGCTTCACCATCCGGACCGACAGCCCGCCACGCGTCGCCGAAGTCGTGCTGGCGACCGATCCGGCGTTGTTCACCAAGAAGGAGGGGCGGACGCCGTCCAATTTCTACACCAGCCGCGAGCACGGGATGCTCTCGGTGCCGCGCGGCGAAGCGGTCTATGTCGTGCCGCCCGAAGTGCTGGCACGGTTCATCGCCGCTGACAAATTGTGGTTCGGACTCGCCACGGCGACGCCGCCGACCGCAATTGATTGGACGGTCGATGTGATGCCCACGGCATCGAGCCCGTACATCTCGCTCGGCGAGCTGAGCGACCGGGCGTTGCGCCGCGTCCGGATGTTCCCGACGCGCATCAGCGGAGCCTATGTCGCCGGACCTACTTCGGTCGCGGAATGGGCCGGCGACCGCACCCAACCAGGAACGACGCCGGCCGCACCCGCTGCCGGGGAGCCTGCGCCAGCCGCCAACGGCAGCGCCCAGCCGCCGACGGCTGCCCCGCCGGCGCCCGCGGACGTGCCTTATGACGACGGCTTCGGGCCGCTGCCCCCGCTCAAGGTCGCCGATCAGAGGACCGCCACGGCGCCGACGACCGCGACCGCGCCGACGCCGGGTGCGATCGCGCCCGCTCCCGCGGCTGCGACGGCACCCGCCGCCACCTCGGCGGGTCTCGCTTTCGGCCGGGCATTCGACGTCGATCCGGAGAGTATGGGGATCGATGCCGCGCCCTATAGCGACGATACCGCTTCGCCGCCGGTCGCGCAGGCGAGCGCGCTGGCGCTCACCGCCGCCGATTATAGCGGCGTCTCGCGCATTGCGCCGTCGCCGGCCTTCACCGCGGGGCGCAACGGCACGACGATCGACCGTATCGTCATCCACATCACTGACGCGCCGACCACGTCGAGCACGGTCAACACCTTCACCGCGGCGGGCGCGCAGGCCAGCGCACATTATCTGGTCGGGCAGGACGGCGAGATCGTCCAGTTCGTCAATGAGGCCGACACCGCCTGGCACGCGAAAGGCGCCAACCGCCGCAGCATCGGCATTGAGCATGTCGCGATCAAACAAGGGGGCGCCTGCTACCCGAAGTCGGGCGGCGGCCAGCAATGCTATCCCTATACGCCGCCGACCGACACGCAATATTGCGAGTCCGCGGCGCTCGTCACCTATCTGTGCGACAAATACGGGCTGACGCCCGACCGCACGACGATCATCGGCCATCGCGAAGCCGATCCCAATACCAGCCATAGCTCGTGTCCCGACGGCGCCTGGGACTGGGATCACTTCATGAACCTGGTCAGCAACCGCTTCTGTGCGCCACAGCCGCAGCCGATCGGCCAGTCGCTGGGCGTCGCGCACGCGCTCGACGGGGGCGGCGACACGATCGAAATCAAATATCGCGCCTTCATCCCGTCGCGGCTGATCAAGGGGCCGCTATCGGACTATGACCTTGGCGACAATCTGATCGGCGGCGAGGATTTCGGCGGGGACGATCGCAGCTTCAGCTACGATCAAGGCACCAGCCGCGCCGAGATCACCGCGACGCTGGTTTTGGGGGCCGACAGCGGAATCAGCGACCTGCGTACGGTCGACCGGCATTGGGGCGAATCGACCGCCTACGATTCGACCTACACCTATCATGTCGACGGCAAACCCGAATGGTGGATGGACAAGGTCGCCGGCCTGGACCCGTCGCGCCGGGCGCGGCTGGCGGCAAACGATTCCAATCTGCGCATCTATCGGGGCGCATCGAGTACCACGCGCAGCATCCTGGCGGTGACCAGCCAGAGTTCGGTCGTGTCGATCGAAATGGCCGGCGCATTGCCGCTGATCACGTCGCCGGACATCGATTCCGACATCGCCATCTATCTCAAACAGGGCGCCAACGGCCCCGAAGCGATGATCGTCGGCGACCATGACGGCTTCCCGGCACATGAGCTCTACATCAACCGCCAATTGGTCTATTCTTATGATCCGGTGGCGAACGGCAAGGGGCCGGACTCGCTGATGGCGCCGACCGATCAGGATATCGCCACCAACTGGATTCCCATCCAGGCGCTTCCGTCGGCGGCGCAGTCGCTCGAAGCGGCCGCGCGACCCGTGGCGGCGCGCGCATCGCGGCGCCCCGCCGGGCTGTCGCACGCGATGGCGGGATCTTCATTGGTGTTCGCCGACGTCCCCGGCCATTGGCACACGGTCGACTATAAGCATGTGAAACTGACGACGGTGGCGTGGGACAACGCGCCCGATCAACCGGTCGCGTTCGTCTTCTTCGGCCATCCCAATGTCGATTTCGACGGCTCGCCGACCGCCTATAACCCCGATGACACCGGCGACGACAATCTCGCCAATGCGGTCAGCGACGATGGCCGCTGGGTCGGCGTGGTGGCGATGACACCGTCCGATCCCGAGGTCGCCAATGGCCATGCCCTGATCGACCAGCGGCCCGAGCGCGAGAAGAAGGGCCGCTTCCCGGTCATTCAGCAGGCGCAAAACGGTGACCCATCGCCCGGCTTCTACGTGTCGCAGACCGCGCGCGCGGCCGATCCGTCGCAGCCGCCTTACGCGCAACGGCGCTATTTCGATGCCTCGCGCGTCCCTTATGGCGCACTGTCGGGCAAGCTTCGCGATCAGGGCATGGCGCTCGGCGATTTCGGCCTCGCCATTCGCCACGACCAGGCGCTGCAAAGCCCGTTCTATTTCGTCGATTCGGGCGGGGCGCACAGCTCGGCGCTGGGCGAAGGCTCGCAGAAGGTCGGCGCCAATCTCGGCGGAAGCGGTCGGGGCAGCCGGTTCAACAACAATTTTCCGGTCAGTTTCATCGTATTCCCGCACACCGCCTCCGATCAGAGCGGTACGCTCGATGACGCCGCGATCGGCTCGGGTGTGTCGGCCCAGCTCGCTCAACTCGCCACCGCGAGCAATGCGCGCGACCTCGCTCTGCTGATGGCGGGGAACGAAGTGCCGCCCGGTGGCGCGCCCGCGGGCAAGGCCGGTCTCGATGCGTATGCCGCCGATCCCGGCCGCGCGCTGCCGGACAATTTCGCGACGGTCTGTGCCGGGCTGCGTGCTTTTGGTTTCGCGCAGCCCGATCCGGCCGCCACGCAAAGCTATGGCAGCGTCCGCGCGCTCGATGCCGACGATTGGTCGGTCAATTGGGATGAGGTCTATCCGATCCCGCAGCCGACCGATAAGAGCTGCTGGGCGACCGCCGCGGCGATGGTGATCGGGTGGCGTGACCGCCAGAGCGTTTCGCCCGAGCTGATCGCGCAATGCCACAACCTGACCAGTTCGCTGACGAGCGGTCTGGCGCCCGGCGACAAGCGCGCCTTCGCCAATGCCATCGGCCTGACGGTCGAGCCCAACGCCTGTTACACCCCCGAGGGATTCCGTGACGTGCTAGAGGCGAACGGGCCGATCTGGGTCACCGCCGACGTCCCCGGCATCCATGCGATCGTCGTCACCGGCATGTATCGCAAGGACGGCGCCTATTACGTCCGGATCACCGATCCCTGGGACCGCGTGGTCGGCTCGCCCGGCGCGCCGGGCAGTTATGCCGATACGCACCAGACCGGCAGCCAGTACATCATGACCTATGACGCCTTCACCACCGAGTTCGAGGCGGCGGGCGATATCGATCGGATCCAGCTGCTTCATTCGGGCGGGACGTTCGGCCACACGATCAACCGCGGCAGCGCGACGGGGGCGGGCTATGCCTTCTCGCTGGGCGCCGCTCCACCGCGCCGCGTGCTCGCCCGGACGCGCGCTTTGGCCGATCCCGCGGCGGGCGATGGCGGGTTCGGCGTCGGCACTGTGCTGACGCGTCAGGCCAGCAGCAAGGACGGACGCAATTACGATCTGGCGCAGCTCGCCGGCATGGTGCTGCCCGACGACGCGCTTGCGGGTGGGGCTGGGACGCCGGCAATGCCGGGCGAACGCGTGGTGCTCGACGACTGGCCCTATATCGAGGGGCCGAGCGGGCGCACCCAGGCGGGCGTCGCGATCGACTGGAAATTCCAGGGCGGCGCGGTCGGCGATATCGCCATCACCCCGACCGAGGGCCAGGTGCTCGACGGCTGGAGTGCTGTGGTGCGCGCCGACATCTGTCGCAACGGCTCGACTCCCGAGCGGGTCGGGTTGAAGGTTCGGGTGACCACGACCTTCAGCCGCGCGGGCGAGGAAGATCAGGTCGCGGTCAGTGAGGTGACGCTGTCGGGCGATGGCCGCCAGCAGACGCGGCACGGTGCCGATTGCGCGCCGACCGACCCGGTCGCGCCATCCGTGCCCGCACCAACGCCAGCCCCCGCGCCGGTCCCGCAACAGCAATTGCAGCCCGCTTGAGCCCGGCGCGCGGATAACGGCCGATGGCTCGCCTCATTCCTCCACCGCCGCCGGGGCGCGGCAGCATCGCCCCCGTGATCGCGCTGGCGCGCGACGCCTTCGGACGCGAGATCGTTGATCCGAGCGCCCCCGCGGGTGATGGATCGACCGACGGCGTGCTGGCGTCGTCGGCCACGACGACGACCAGCGACGGATCGGCCGCACCCAGGGAAAAGGCGACCGATGCGCTCGGACGGCGCGCCGGCGCCTTGTCCGACGAGATCGATTTTCCGGCCTTCGTCGCCTCGTTGATCCACGGCACGTTCGACGCGATGGTCGACAGTTCGATCAAGCAGATGGAGGCCTTTGCCGACCTTGTCAGCGCAGTCTCCAAGCCGCTCGACCAATTCACTCAGGAAAATGTCACCCAGGGCCAGGCGCGCGCCTGGCTGGTTGAGCAATATCCGCGCGATGTGACCCTGGTGCAGAATGGCGGCGACTATACGCTGGCGCCGTTCACCAGTCCCCACGGCAGCGACGACGATGGTGGCGACGACGCTGCCGAACCGAGCTGGCTCGCCGATTTCGGGGAGGACGGCAACGAATTCTCGGCCGAGACGCTCGAAAACAACATCTTGCCCAAGGCGCGCGAGCGTGTCGCGCAGCAACGCCTGTCAACCTTGTCGACGATGGTGCTGCTCGGCATGCAGCGAGTCGTTATTAAGGACGGCTCGATCGGCGCGCGGCTGCGTTTTCGCGCCGCGGCGACCGACAATGCGGCGGTCCAATATGCCACCTCGAACGACCCTGGCTCCGGCGGCACCACCTGGGGAGCGCGCGGCAGCGACGGCGCGATCACCAAGGTCTCGACGGTTGGCGTCAACGCCCAGTCCGACAGCGAGCTCAAGGCCGAATTGTTCGGTGATGTGAAGATCAACTTCGCGTCGGAAACGCTGCCGCTCGACCGTTTCGTCGATGATGCGCGACGGACACTGCTCGAGCGCCATAGTCGCCAGGCGGCGCTGAAACCCGGCGCCGCACCGGTCGCCCCAGCACCGGCGGTGGCCGTGTTGCCCGCCCCGGCAGCGCCGGCACCCGCCGGTGCGCCCTCGCCCGCCGCGGCGCCCGCTCCCGCCGGAGCGCAAGCATGAACGGCCGTCGCCCCCTCGGTGCGTTGCTTGGCGATCTCGCCGATGCTGCCCATCTGATGGGCGGCGGCGGTGTCCGTGCGCGATCACTCGAAATGACGCTGCCGATCGACGTGCGGCTGGTGACATCGGCCGAGGGTACCGAAGTGATCGGCGACGTGCCCCTGTTCGTCACGCGCACCGCCTTCGATCCTGAGCCCGCCCGGCTCGCGGTGATGTGGCACGTGGTAGCGGCCGACGGAGGCGCGGCATGAACGGCACCGCGACGCTCCGGCTCGAAGACTTCATCCAGGCGGTGCAGAGTCAGCTCGACAACGCCCAGTCGGCGATGGCGATCAAGGCGCGCAACCTTAACCTGCCGCTGACTTTCGCGATCAAGGACATCAATCTCGATCTGCGCGCGCATGTCGAGTTCACCGACAGCGAGATCCGCATTCGCCCTGCCGGGCCGGGCGAAACCGACACCAGCATGTTCCACCTCGTCTTCACCGCGATCACACGGCCCGCGATCGAGGAGAATGCGGTCGCGATGTCGGACGATCCCGACGATCAGCCGCTCGACACACTCGGCGACGAACTGACCAGCGACGAGCGCAAGCGGCTCGAATGGGCAGGCGTGCGGACGGTCAAGCAGCTCCAGCGCGCCGAGGAAAAGGGGGCGGTCCGCACCATCGGCCGCGTCACCAACCTGTCGATCGATCGGTTGCGCAAGGCGCTCGACCGCTCGTCCGAACCGTTGGTTCAGCATGTCGAGCCAGTGCGTCCGGCGCCCGGTGCCGACCCCGAAGCGCCGCCGATGATCCGCGTGACCGGGCGCAACCTCGTCCGCGGCAATCTGTTCCCGCAAGTTCGGATCGGCGACAAGCCGGTCTCGATCCTGAAATCCGCGTCGAACGAACTGTTGCTCGCGCCGGGCCATGACCAATGGGCCGGGGAACTTGCGGTCGCGCCCGAGCCGACGCTGTCGACCGCGATGAGCTTCGACCTGAGCGCGTTCGCGCCGATCCGCCGGCCGGTCGATGCCGCGCCCGGGCCCGTGTCGGCGGCGATCGGTATCGCCGCCATCCCCGAACCGACGGAGACGCGGCAATGACGATCCGCGCGCTCGGCACGCCCTGGGCCTCGCCCGGCGAACGGCAGTTCAGCCTGCCGACCAGCCTGATGCTCAAGCTCGCGCTGGGCGAAGCCCCGGCAGATGTTCCGACCGTGCGCGACATCGCGCGCGGTACGCTCGCCGCAGCGACCTCGATCGACGGCGGCCCGATCGACCGCATTATCGGCGAGCAGACGGGCGGATTCCGCGCCGCGCGCCTGTTCTCGGCGGTGGGTGCGCACGGCGCCGGCCATGGTCATCTCGGCTATGATGCGATCGAGCAGCAGACCGGTATGGCGCGGACGCTATTGCTGCGCGTTCCCGCCGGCACGCCGATCGGCCAGCTCTGCCAGACACTCGCGCAACTCCCGACGGTCGATAGCGCCACGCCCAATTACGTTGCGGTGACCCCGTTCGACGCTGCCCACGCGCTCGCCGCGCCCGATAATGACGATGGCTGGGCGCCGCGCGAGATGATCCGCCTGGCCGAAGCGCATGCGATCGAGCCGGGCGACGACGGTGTCGTCGTCGGACTGGTCGACAGCGGGGTCGAGAAGCACCCCGAATTTCCGCACACTTTTCGTGCCGGGTTCGATACGGTGCGGCTCGAAAGCGCCGATGTCGCGCCGGGCGTGCAATTGCTCGGCGATCACCGCCGCAGCGACGGCAATCCCGAGGATCGCTTTGTCGGCCACGGCATGGGCTGTGCCGGGATCATCGCGGGCGAAGGCCTGCGCATGCCCCGTGGACTGGGCGGGGCATGCCGGATCATCCCGATGCGCGCGCTGGCCGCGGCGCGGTTGCCGGGCAAGAACAACGCGGTCGGGCTGGGCGCGATCAGCGATCTCGACATGGCGATGAAGCTCGCGGTCGATCTCGGCGCGAAGATCATCAACATGAGTTTCGGGACCGACGATTCGGCGCTCGCGCCGCACAGCCCCAAGCCGCACGCCGACACTGTGGCCTATGCCATCGCGCGCGGCTGCATCCTGATCGCGGCGAGCGGCAATAACGGGCGCGAGACGATCTATTGGCCCGCCGCTTACCCCGACGTGATCGCCGTCGGTGCGGTCGGCGCGGACCGCCGTCCGACCGCCTTTTCGACGCGTGGCGGCCATGTCGCCTTGTGCGCGCCGGGGGAGCGTGTGCTGACTACCGCGATTGATGGCTATCAATATGCCACCGGCACCAGCTTTGCCGCGCCGTTCGCGGCCGGCGCCGCGGCGCTGCTGGTCGCGCGCAGCCATCGCCGCGCGCGGCCGATCGATGCCGAGACGGTGCGCGACATCCTGATGCGCACCGCGCAGCCCTTTGCCGCGAGCGGCGTCGGCGGCTGCGGCGCCGGCATTCTCGACGCCGCCGCGGCGCTTGCCGCACTCGACCAGGACCTCGACCGCGCACTCGGCCAGCCGGGCGACGGGGATGACGATGGAGGCGCCGATGACGGCTGACCTGACATCGCACCGCTGACCAGCCAATCCCGAACGAATTCAAGGAGACACCAAGATGAACACGATCAATCCCGAAACCCGGTTCCGCGACCTCGCCGACCGCGAGAAGATCGCGCATGATCGCCATGTCAACACCGTCGCGCGCCTCGTTGCGATCGAGAAGAAGGGTCGCGCGCTCAGCACTGCCGAACAGGCCGAAAAGGAACTGTCCGAAAAGATTCTCGACGAGATCGCCAAGAGTCAGCGCAACAACAGCAAGATGGATGAGGTTTGCGACCCACTGTTCGTCGGCGCACGCACGCTGCTCAACACCCAGTCGCTGATCAGCCCCGAGCTGCGCACCGAAGTCGATGGCGGCAAATTGCTGTTCGACGTGGAGGAGAATCAGCCATTCTCGATCGTCGCGTTGACGATGGGCATCCTCGCGCTCGACGGGGCGACCCCGCCGCCGGTCACATTGGTGCCGCAACACACCAATAAGACGGGAATGACCATCGTTGCCGGCGGCAAGGGCAATGGCGTGACGATCTACCCCAATGTCAGCCATCCGCTGATGGACAGTTTCACGCGCCAGTTCTTCGCTGCCGTGGGGGAGGCGCGCAGTTATGGCGAGCTCGCCGACCGCGTGCTTGTGCTGCTGGCCCGCGAAGGCGACCCGGACGGACGCGGCGGGGATGCGCCGGAGATCAGCACTGCGGAATATGCATCGGTGCTGCGCGGGCTCGCCCAGCGCAAGGTGACCGTCGACGAGCCGCAATTGCGCCGTCGCGTCAACGAGGTGCTCGATCAGGTCCAGAATATCGGCGGCGAGGACAGCATCGCCGATCTCGGCATCGACTTGCCCGATCTCGAGGATCTCACCGATCAGACCATCGTCGCGGAGAACGTGCGCGTGATGGGGCCGATGATCGTCTCGGCGATGTTCGAGGAATTGAAGGTGTTCCAGGTCGTCGATCGCATCGTCGAGCAATTTCAGCACGGTATGCTGCCGATCGGCCCGGGCAATGCCGGCAAGATGCTCTATCGTTACTGGCGAGAGGCGCCCAACCGGATGTCTGAACAGGAGCGCAAGAACTTCGCCGCAATCACGCTCGGCGTTCCGGGCGGCGATCCCGGCGGGATGGTCAATCGCGAATTCAACGATCTGTGGATCCGCTTCGTCTCGTCGGTATCGTCGTTCATCCGTCAGAGCGAAGTCGACCAACTGCTGCGTTCGGCCACGCCGAGTCCGATCAGCCACCAGCAAGTGCGCAAGGCGGCCCGCGATCTCGCCGGCAACCTCTCGCTCCACGGTTACGGCATGGCGCATTATGCCGCGCGCGAAATCCAATCGCAGGTCAAGTTCATGATCGGCTTGCTGCAGGACCCCGAGATCCTGGGCTCGTACGGGGCCAAGGACATGTGGCAAGTGGTCGACCAGGTCGCGACCTACGAACTGGGCGGGGCGAAGACCAGCTCGCGCTATCGGACGCTGGCGACGTGCGGGACGATCATCACGGCCTGGCTCGCCAACAATGTGGTGCGGGTCAATGCGGCGACCGGGCCTATCATCGACATCGACCAGGTGCGCAACCCGGACGTTGCTGCGACGCATCGCTCGACGATCGATCCGACCGACTACGATCTCGTCAACGCCTGCGAGCTGTGGCTTGCCGACACCGCGACGAGCGATAGTCAGATCGAGCAATTGTCGCAGCCGCGCGAAGCGCCGCAGATGACCTCCAAGCCGATCCAGATCCCGGCCATGGCCCGCGAGATGCTCGACGGGATCGGCGACCTGGGGGTCGAGTTGGGGCGGGGAACGCCCGCGCATCCAGCTTACGCCAACGGCCATGGCTACCGCCCGAACTGATCTCGGGCGGTCGTCCACCCTCGAACATCTGAGGAGCAGACAATGCCATTTCCTTCACGAGACGCGCCGCTGGTGCAGCGGGTCGAACACCGGCTCAAGAGCGCGGCGCGCGCGCTCGGCACCGCCGATCCGTTCGCGCCGTCGCGCGACCTGTTCATGCGGACCTTTGCCTATCCCGCCGAGGATCCGCGTTATCGCGACAATGCGCTGATGCCGATGGCGGCGCCGTTCGAACCAAGCTTTTCGGAAACCCAGCCCGGCAAGCTGCGTTTCACGATCGAGCCGTTGCCCCCCCAGGCATCGTCGATCGACCGGCGCGATGAGTCGACCCGCGAGATGCGCCGGCTAGTCGGCAGCTTCATGGGGCGCGACGCATTGCGCTGGTTCGACCAGGCAAGCGAGCCGTATCGCGGTTTCGCGCGGCCCGGCGGCAACATGGATTACGGCGCGTTCTTCGGTTCGAGCTTCGACCGCGACGGCCTCTATGCGTCGAAAATTTATTACGAACTGCCCGACGGGCGCGGGATGATCGACGACATGCCGATCAAGCTCGGCCGCATCGTTCGGGCCGCGTTGCAATTGGTGCCGGGGCTGAAACCGCTGTTCACGACGATGGCGGCGCAGCGCGACATGGGCGGACAGCGGCTGACCTTCGCGTGCACCGAACCGTTGCGCCTCGCCGACCTCCAGCCGGTGATGGACGTGCTCGGCATCGGGCATCGCCTGCCGGGCATCATGCAGATGCTCGGGCTGGTGCTGGGTGGGCGTTTCGAGCTGCCTGCGCACGGCGCGCTGTTGGCGTTCGGCGAAGGGTCCAACGGCCCCGATTTCGAGATCTACGTCCTGCTCTCGGCGATTCCCGACGTGCCGCCCAGCTTCCTCAGCCTGCTCACCATGGGGCTGGCCGAGCGCCCGCGCGGACTTGCCGCGCTCGAACGCTGGATGGGCGCCTTCACGCCCGAGGACGAGCATTGGCCGGGCCGCTTCTCGATTGTCAGCCTGCGCACCGATGCGACCGCGCCGCCGCGCGTCAGTCTTTACCTGCGCCCGGTCGAGTTCGAGCTGCCGCCCGAGGCGCTGCAAGCCGCCGCCTGACCAAAAGACGCATTCCTCGCGAGGTTCGCCATGTACGCCGCCGCCCAATCGACCGTTCCGCCGCCGCCCAGCCGGCTCGCCGGGCCGACGCCCGACCCGCACGTGCGGCAAAGCGTTGCGCAACTGCTCACCCAGTCGGACGCGTTTCGCCGGATGTCCCCCGGCGACCAGCAGGATATCGCGCGCAACACCGCGCTCATCGCCGATTATCTGGCGCGACCCGAAGGCATCCAAGGCAACCGCATCCCCGGCGGGCTCGGCCAGCCGGCGGCGCAGGCGCTGGCCGGGGGCGACGACAAGTCGGCGGCGGAAGCGAGCTGGCAGGAGCGCAACGCCGCGGTCGATGCGATCGGCAAGGACGAGTTCAAGGCGGACGCGGCGACCGCCGCCGCGAACACCGCCGGATTGCTGCTCAACCAGGTCCAGTTTCCGTCGTTCGTCTCGGCGCTGATCAGCGGCGTTTTCCAATCGGTCACTAACAGTTCGATCCAGCAGATGCAGGCATATCAGGAGATGATCGCCTCGGTTGCCAAGTCGCTCCACCAGTTCATGGACGACAACGTCTCGGATAATCAGGGACGCGACAATATGGTCGACCAGTTCCCCGATCTGTTCCAGATCGGCCAGAGCGACGACGACTGGGGCGACGAGCCCGCAGGTCCGAAGCTCGAGTTGCGCGAGGGTGTCGACGAAGACGACGCGCTCAAGCAGGTCAACAACAAGCTCCAGTTCGAGAATGGCGCGCTGAAGAGCCTCGACCTGTCCGACGCCAATGTCGAAAAGGCGCTGATCGAGAACAGCCGGATGCAGCTCGCGCGCCAGCGACAACAATTGATGGCCAGCATCGTGCTGATGGGGATCAACCGCATCGTCGTGACCGACGGCAAGATCTCGGCCAAGATCATCTATGACGTGCGTGCCAACGACACGATGTCGAAACGGCGCACCGCGAGTGCGGTCGACATGGCGCGCAACCAATATGGCAACGTCCAGCAGACGTCGTCGGGGACCGGCAAATATGACAGCGGCGGGAAGCGCGACTACAGCCGCAGCGACGGCGATACCGATTACAGCGCCGATTACTACGCCAAGGGCGAATATCAGTACGAGAACAAGCCGATCATCACCGCGCAGACCGCGGCGTCGGAATCTTCGACCGCCGCCCTCCAGACCAAGATCCAGCTGTCGGGCGCGGTCGACGTCAATTTCAAGAGCGACTACCTGCCGCTCGACAAAATGGCGACGCCGCAGATGATCGCCGCGATCCAGGGCAACGCCACCCCGGCCGATCCCAATGTCGTGCCGAGCCCCAGGGCAGCCCCCGCCGCCGCGGCGGCGCCGGCGCCGGCACCGGCGGCTTGAGGGGAGCGCGATGCTCGTCGCCCCGCCACCGCGTTCGTTGCCTTCTCCTGGAGGTCTCCCGCCGACCAGTGCGGAGGCGTTCGACGCCACGCGCCCGGAGGTGCGGCGGCTGCTGACCGCAATCCCCTCCTTCCTCGATCTGCCCGACGATGAACGCAAAAAGATCGCCGCCGACACTGTCCGCGTGCTGTCGTACATTGCCGATCCAAACGGGGTTCGCGCGGAAATCGCCGGCCGCGAGGCGCGCGGCGAGATAGCACCAGTCGCGGCGGCATCCGCCACGCCGATCGCCGGCGCGCTGGCCGATCCGGTCGAGGACACCAAGAAGGCGCTGTCACAAAGCCCGGGTTTTGCCGGCAAGGATTTCGTCGCAGGCGCGACGCAGCAGGGCGTCGAGCAATTCGGCCAGATGGTCCAGAAGGTCGATTTCCCCAAGTTCGTGGGCGGGCTGATCAAGAACGTCTTTCAGGCGATCGTAGAAAGCTCGATCGAGCAGATGCGCGCTTATGGCGAGCTGATCGCCAATGTCGCCAAGACCACCGACCAGTTCATGCGCGACAATATCGGCGAGGCGTCGGGGCGCGACTATCTCGCCGACGCCTATCCCGACACGCTGTCGGTCGCCATCGGCAGCAATGCCGACAGCTTCGCGGATGGCGACACACACGCGCAGCCGCCGCCGCGGCTCGAGGCGACCGGCGAGGATCCCGAGGTGCGCCTCGCCGAGATCAGCCGCGACATGAATGTCAATCCGCCCGTGACCGATCTGAGCGACGCCGATGCCGAATTGCGGCTGGTAACCGCCGCGCGGCTGCAGATGGCCAAGCAGCGTCAGCAATTGCTGTCGTCGATGGTCATGCTGGGGATCAACCGCATCGTCGTCACCGACGGCTCGATCAACGCCAAGGTCATCTTCGACATGCGCGCCAGCGACACCGCCAACCGCCATTACACGGCGTCGATGAACGATCGTTCGGCGCAGAAATACAAGGAAAGCATGAAGGCCGAGTACGGCAGCTGGTACACGCCCTTCAGCGCCAGCGCGGCGTTCGAGGCGACGCAGGAACATGTCGCCACGGTCGGCTCCGCGGTCGACGAGACCAGCGAGTCCAAGGCCGAGGTCAAGGCCAAGCTGTCGGGCGACGTGCGGGTCAATTTCAAGAGCGACTATCTGCCGCTCGACAAAATGGCGACGCCCGAGATGATGTCGGTGATCCAAGGCAATTCGACGCCTTATAATCCCAACGCGAAAGCTGCCACCACATCCGCGGGGGGAACGTCCTGAGCCATGGGCATGTCCGCCATCGCTCCAGTCGTTGACGCGCAGCTTTGCGCGGCGTTGTCGACCGGCGAGCGGCTGGTGGCGCGCGCGAGCGCGCCGGGCCTCACCTTCGCGCTCGATCAGCTTGGCGATATCGACATTCCCGATGCCGCGACCGATCGCGTCGACAAGGCGCAATTGCGCGCATTGGCCTCGCTCTATCTTGCCGCCGATCTCGAGCCCGCCGGTATCATCCCGGCGGTCGAAACGCTCGCGGGCCTGTCGGCGACCGGCGCAGCGACCCTGGACCTTGGCGGCGCGGAGAAATTGGTCGTGACGTGGTGGCGCCACCGCAACGAACGCGTCAGCGCGGCCGAACGCGGCGCCTTCTTCTCGCGCCTGTTCGGCACCTCGACGGGCCCTGTCGCGGCCGACGCCGACCGCAATTTCCAGTTCGAAGACCGCATGCTCGAATTGTGCGAGTCGCTTTACAAGCTCGACGAATTGTCGGCGGGCGATCCCTATGGCGGCAGTGCGCAACAGGCGCGGGTGCGCGCCGCGGTGTGGGCGCTGGTCCAGAATCTCGCCCAAGCGAGCGGCGGGATCACCGCGTTCATGGCGGGCGAGATCGTCCAGATGCTCAAGGATGCCTTCGCGATCGTCGGCCACCCGGACCTGCGCCACGCCTTCGGCGCGCGCGACGTGTGGGATGTGGTGATGGGCATTGCCCGCCTCGCGCATCAGCAGCCAGTTCAGCCAGGCCCCTATATCCGTCGCGGCAAGGCCGGAATGAGTGTGATCGCCTGGCTCGCCGACATTGCCGATCAGGCTTCGGGGGCCGGGCCGTTGGTGTCTGTCGGCGATTCGGTAGTGGGTGCGGCCGCCGACTGGATCGAGGCGACGCTGAGCATCGGCGAAAGTGTCGCCTCGGACGCTGCACCCACGGCCGCGACGATCGCGCCGCCACCACCGCCTGCGAGCTCGCCCTGGGCCGCGCTGGGCGGCTGACATGGCGTCGGCCGACTCCCTGGTGCCGGGGCTTCGGCCGGGTCGACTTGGCGCGCGCGACGATGTCCGCCACAATGTCCGCGCCTTGCTGTCGACCCAGCAAGGGTTCAACGCGCTCGACCAGACGACGCGGCGCGATCTGGCGCGCGGGCTGGTCAAGATCGGATCGGCGGCCCTCGACCATGACGAACTGCAAAGCGTCCCGCGCCGGCCGCCCGTGCTCGCGCTGGCGCAGAATGCGGGCTCCGAATTTTCGGGCATCGCAGCCGATCGCGCCGCCGCCACGACGCAGGCGGTGCTCAACGCGGTGTCGTTCCCGCGCTTCGTGACCGAACTGATCACCGGCGTGTTCAAGGCGATGAACGATTCGAACCAGCAGCAGCTCACCGCATTCGTCGACCTAATCCGCAATGTCGCACAGACCACCGAGGGATTCGCCGACAGCAATGTCGGGGTGGGCGGTGCACGGCAATGGCTGGTCGAGCATTTCCCCGCCTCGTACGAAGTGCAGGGGGACGACGACAGCGACGGCCTACCCGAGGACCTGAGCGGGCTCAGCCCGGACGAACGCCGCGAACGCCAGGCCGAGATCGAGGCCGAGCGCGCCGCCTCCACCCGGCTTGCGCTCAAATCGGGAGCGCAGCCGCCATCCGAGGCGATCCTGCGCAGCACGCTGGGCATCGCGCCGGGCGATCCGGTGCCGCCCGGATCGAACCCCGAAACGCTCGTGCCGTTTGTGCGGCAGACGCTGGCACGCAGCCGCCAGCAATTGCTTGCGACGATGATCCAGATGGGCCTCCAGCGCATCGTCATCGAAAGCGGGCGGCTCAACGCCGCTATGAACTTCCATATCGATGCAACCAGCGCGGCGACCAACGATCGTGGCTCGCAATTCGACTTGCACAATACGACCGATGCGAGCGTCAATGCCAAGTTCGGCCCATGGGGCGCGGAAGCGAGGGTCCAGAACACGATCGGCTACGTCACGACGGATCGCAGCCAGACCACCGAGAACATGCATACGGATGTCAATCTGAGCAGCGGGGTCGAACTGGTGTTTCGCACCGATTATGTTCCGCTCACCCGCCTGGCGGGTGTCCAGGATGTCGAGCGAATCCGCACCAACACGATCAACCCCGATGCCGAGGCGGCGCGGATCGCCAGCAACCGCACCGCGCGGCAGACGGCGGAATCGGCCGACGAGGCCGCACGCGCCGCGCGGCTGGATGCCGGCCTGCGCTCGCCGACACCTCCGGCGCCGACGCCTTCGCCTGCGGCTGCAACCACGCCGGCGCGGCCGGCCTCGGGTGGAGCGGCGCCGGCGGGGGGAACGGCTGTCGGAGTTCCCGCGATACCTGAGCACCCGGCTCTGGGGGGGACGGCGTCGGCGGCAGAGGCACCGTCGCCGGTAGTCGGAACCGGTGCTCGGGCCGCTACGGCCGCCGGCACGCCCTCGACAACGAGGCCGACGGCAGCCGCGCCGGCATCGGCCCCCGCAGCATCACCGCACCCCGGTTGACGCGAATGCGTGCTGGTGGCGACCGGCCTGCGTTCGGCTCGCCGCTTGGAAGTCATCGCGCTTGATGCGCTGGATTATCGGCTACCGCGCCCTGATGTGTGAGCGGAGCGGCGGCAGATGCCGGCTTTCGTACAACCCAGCTCGCGGCGTCGCACCCGGGACAGCAGAGCGCTCATCCCCTTGTTCCGCATCTTGCGATATTCCGGCGGACTGTTCTGTCATGTCCGCCCAGTTTTCCAGCATGCGTCGTCGGGGCGTGAGATACAGCGCGCTATTATAGGCGCCGCGAACCTCGTTCTCGTCATCGTGAGCCAACGCCATCTCGATCCAGTCCGGTTTGTAAAACTCAGCCTCATTCGCCCACGTTGAAGCAAGATCGCGAAAGCCGTGGACGGTTTGCCGACCGAGATAGCCCATCCGGTAACAGGCATAGATCATCGTGTTCTCGGAAATGGGTTTCCCGTGCTTGGCGCCCGGAAACACGTAGTCGCCATTAGTTGCGCGGCGCCGACGACGGAGCAATTCGACCGCTTGGCGTGACAGCGGAACCAGATGCTCGCGATCCGAAAAATACCCCCAAATCCACCCCCAAATTCAAATCGACGTTGGTGGTCCGAACGGGCCGCAACGGGACGCTTGCGCGCTCAACGAGACGCGAAAAATATTTGATTATACTGGAGAAAATACCCATCGGTGGCCGGAGTGGGCCGCCGATGGAAATTCACGGTTGGTAGCGGAGGAGGGACTTGAACCCCCGACACGCGGATTATGATTCCGCTGCTCTAACCAGCTGAGCTACTCCGCCACGCTGTCCGTGAGGCGCGGCCTATAAATAGGCCTTCGGGGCCGGTCAAGCAGCCCCCGCCCCCCATTTTCAAATCTCGACCTGGCTCCCCAGTTCCACCACGCGATTGGTGGGCAAGCGGAAGAATTCCATCGCGCTTTCGGCGTTGCGCAGCATCCACGCGAACAGCTTCTCGCGCCACAGCATCATTCCCGGCCGCTCGGCGGGCAGCAGCGTCTGGCGCGCGAGGAAGAAGCTCGTATCCATCATCTTGAACTCGCCGCCGCAATTGTGGACGCGTTGCAGCGCCGCGGGCACGTCGGCTTCCTGCATGAAGCCGTAACGGATGATCATGCGGTGGAAGCCCTCGCCCATCTTCTCGAGCACGATCCGGTCGGCCTCGGCGACGAAGGGCTCGTCGGCGATCTTCACCGTCAGCAGCACGACGCGCTCGTGCAGCACCTTGTTGTGCTTGAGGTTGTTGAGCAGCGCATGCGGCACGCCGTCGGCGCTCGAGGTCATGAACACCGCGGTGCCCGGCACGCGCGTCGCGGCGTTGGCGGCGGACTGGATGAACACCTTGATCGGCATCGCCGCTTCGCGCAGCCGCTCGATCATCAGCTGTCGTCCGCGCGCCCAGGTGGTGAGCACGGCGAAGATCACGAAGCCGACGAGCAGCGGGAACCACCCGCCCGACGGCACCTTGGTCAAATTCGCCGCGAAATAGGCGCCGTCGACCAGGAAGAAGAGCGCCAGCAGCGGCACCGCATAATAAGCCGGCCAATGCCACAGCCGGAACAGCACCACCCCCAGCAGGCAGGTGTCGATCAGCATCGCGCCGGTCACCGCGATGCCATAGGCCGAGGTGAGATTGGACGAGGTCTGGAAGAACAGCACCAGCAGGATGACCATCGTCATCAGCAGCCAGTTGATTAGCGGGATGTAGATCTGCCCCGCGGTCGAGGCGCTGGTATGCTCGATGCGCAGGCGGGGCACGAAGCCGAGCTGGATCGCCTGCTGCGTCACCGAGAACGCGCCCGAGATCACCGCCTGACTGGCGATGATCGCCGCGCAGGTCGCGAGCACGACGAACGGCAATTGCAGGCTTTCGGGCGCGAGCATGTAGAACGGGCTTTCGAGCGCCACCGGCCCCTCGCGGAACAGGAGCGCGCCCTGCCCCATGTAATTGCACACCAAAGCCGGCAGTACGAAAACGAGCCACGACACGCGAATGGGGTTGCGCCCGAAATGCCCCATGTCAGCGTAGAGCGCCTCGGCGCCCGTCACCGAAAGCACCACCGATCCCAGCGCCAGGAACGCCGCGAGGCTGTCCGTCATGAAGAAGCGGATCGCATAGGTGGGCGACAGCGCCCACAGGATGCCCGGCGTGTGGACGATGCTGGCGATCCCCAGCACCGCGATCACCGCGAAATAGAACAGCATGATCGGCCCGAACAACGCGCCGACGCGCGCGGTGCCGCCGCTCTGGATCGCGAACAGCCCGACCAGGATGACGATCGCGATCGGCATCACCAGCGCGCTCAGCCCCGGCGCCGCCACCGCGAGCCCCTCGACCGCGCCGAGCACGGTGACGGCGGGCGTGATCATGCTGTCGCCGTAGAAGAGCGCGGTCGCGAACACGCCCAGCAGAATGATTCCGCTCGTCCAGCGCTTGTTCTTCGTCCGCCCCGACACCAGCGCGAGCAGCGCCAGACTGCCGCCCTCGCCCTTGTTGTCCGCGCGCATGATGATCGAGACGTATTTGATCGTCACCACGATCATCATCGACCAGAACATCAGGCTGACGACACCCATGATGTGCGCCGCGTCGAGGGTCAGCGGGTGATGCCCCGCGAAGGTCTCGCGAAAGGCGTAGAGCGGGCTGGTGCCGATGTCGCCGAAGACGACGCCGATCGCGCCGACGGCGAGCTTGATCAGCCCCTGCTGGCGGTGATGGTCGTGGCCGGCATGCACCACATGCTCGCTCGCCGGCGCCGCGGGCGCCCCCGCGCTGTCGTTGCTGCTGGTCACTGGAGGATGCTTCGCGCCTGATTGCCGAGGGAGTGGCCCGATCGCGGACCGTCTGCCTTGCCCCTGTTCATCGGCGGCGCCTCTACATCACCATGGTCGCTTTCGCAAATGCAACGAAAGCACGCGCGCTTTGCTCCCGGCCAGCTCAAAACCGCCACCGCATCTCGATCGCCGATCTCGAAGCCCGCACCGGGCACACGTTGGCCCCGCAAAAAGAAGGGCGAAGCCGAGAAATTAGATTCGTAGTCGATCTGTTCGAATCGTCGCCCCGGATTTGGGGTTTCATCGACGCTTTGCTTTGACGGATACCCTTGTTGCCTGCGGTGTGAAGTGGAGAAAGTGGAGCGCGTCGCAGGGTTTTGCCCGGAATGCGACTGCAACGCGCCGGGATCGCGACCGGGACGCGACACTGACGCGACAGCGTAGCGGCCCGGACGCGACAGCGAGGCGACACGGACGCGCCGTCCGCGCGCCCGACGCGCGCCGCCGGCGCGACGGCAGCGCGCCCCGATGGCGACGCTGCCGATATCGAGCAACGCGGCGGGTGCGGAGGAGCCGTCCTGTTCCATCCCGCAGGGTAGACCATAAAACGACCGTGTAGGACAGGGATTCGACGAAGGGCGCGCGCACGGGCGATCTTGTCGTCATCGGACGTGACCGGCGATGAGTCCCGGAATTACGGCGACAGTCTACTACCTCACTGTCGCAAAGACCACGCATGTCGATCGGAAGCGACTACGGTTTCGGATCAAAACATCGCCATGTTCGACGCGGTTTCAGGATCGGCGCCGTGGCTCGACCCGATCAGGCGGTTGGCCGAGGCGCGCGATCACCCTATGTCGCCGCGACGCGGCCTTTGGTCGGGCCGCGCTGATGGAGCATGACGATCTTTCCCTCGACCCGTTCACGGCAAGCCGCACTGACGATCGTCGGCGTGATGCTGATCGCGTTCAACCTGCGGCCGGCGCTCACGAGCGTTTCGCCCGTGCTGCCCTCGCTCGCCGACAGCCTCTCGCTGTCGGTCGTGGGGCAGAGCGTCCTGACGACGCTGCCGGTGCTGTTCCTCGGGCTGGCGGCGCCGCTGGCGCCATGGTCGGCGCGCCGGATCGGCGTCGAACGCGCCGCGCTTGCCGCCGTGGCGATCCTGATCGCGGCGCTTGCGGTTCGGCCCTATGTCGGGATCGCGGGCCTGTTCGCGGGCACGTTGGTCGCGGGCGCCTGCATCGGCGTCGCGGGCGTGTTGCTGCCGGCGATCGTCAAGCGTGATTTTCCCCGGCACCAGAGCCTGCTGACCGGGCTCTACACCGCCGCCCTGTGCGTCGGCGCCTCGGCCGCCGCCGGCGCGACTGAGCCGCTGCGGCTTGCCTTCGGTGGCCACTGGCGTTCGGCGCTCGCGATCTGGGCGGTGCCGGCGCTGGTCGCTGCCGCAATCTGGTGGTGGCGCACGGATCGCGAACCGCCGACACCGAACCGCGCCGCGCGCGCGGCGCCGCTCCATCGCGATCGGCTGGCGTGGCAGATCACCGGGTACATGGGGCTGCAATCGGCGCTGGCCTATACCGTCTTCGGCTGGCTGCCGACGATGCTGCAGGATCGCGGGCTCGATCCGGTGACGGCGGGATTGGCGCTGTCGGCGTCGATCATGATCCAGGTCAGTACTGCCATCGGCGCGCCCTGGCTCGGCAGCCGCATGCGCGATCAACGGCTGGTGCTCGTCATCGTGACGGTGATGACGCTGATCGGCCTTGCCGGCTGCCTGTATGCGCCGATCGCCGGCGTCTGGCTGTGGGTGGTCGTTCTCGGGCTCGGCCAGGGCGGCACGTTCAGCATGGCGTTGACGCTGCTGGCCCTGCGCGCGCGCGACGCGGAGACCGCCGGCCGGCTTTCCGGCATGGCGCAAGGAGTGGGCTACACGATCGCCGCGCTCGGCCCGCTGTTCGTCGGCCTGTTGCACGAGGCGTTTCACGGCTGGCACGTCCCCGGCCTGTTCCTGGGGAGCGTCGGCGTCGCCGCATTGTGGATGGCAATGGGTGCGGGCCGGCCGCTCTACGTTCTCGACGGCGCGGCGGCCGACCCCGCCGTTCGGTAGCGGATTTTCACCCCGCTCCGCCCAACAGCGCAT
The DNA here is from genome assembly GCA_035538935.1 of Sphingomonas sp. Classification (GTDB taxonomy): domain Bacteria; phylum Pseudomonadota; class Alphaproteobacteria; order Sphingomonadales; family Sphingomonadaceae; genus Sphingomonas. The sequence goes on along the minus strand of DATLJH010000020.1, from coordinate 485,376 downwards.
CCGCCTCGCTGCGCGTCGGCACCGTGCGCAGCACGAAGCGCGAGCTGATGGTGGTGACGCCCGGCAGCCGGCCCAGATGCTCGCGGTGCAGCCGCTCGTAATCGTCGAGATCGCGGCAGACGATCCGCAGCCGGTAATCCTGCGCGCCCGACACCAGGGCGCAATCGACCACGCCGTCGATCGCGCCCACCGCCGCCTCGAAGCGCTCCAAGTCCTCCTCGACCTGCGTCCCCAGCGTGATGTCGACCAGCGCCGTCACCGCGAAGCCCAGCCGCCGTGCGCCGAGCCGCGCCGCATAGCCCTCGATCATCCCCGCCGCCTCGAGCGCCTGGATGCGCCGCGTGCACGCCGATTGCGACAGCCCCACCGCGCCCGCCACCGCGCTCACCGCCATGCGCGCGTCGGCGGCGAGCAGCGCGAGGATATGGCGGTCGATTCGATCGATTTGCATCGTTCCCGCGCGATAACATGAATTGACAGAAATTCCATGCGCATTCTTGTTACAAAGTAATCAACTTTGCAGAGATTCTTGTCTCGCCATACGATATTCATACGCGCTGAAAATGTCGTCAGGATGCGACCCGAGGAGGTCGCGCGAGAGAGACCCCGGCCTCGACCGGACAGGCGAGAGGAAGACATCATGCGCATCGGCGTGCCGAAGGAAATCAAGAACCACGAATATCGCGTCGGGCTCACCCCGCCCTCGGTCGCGGAACTGGTCGCGGCGGGCCACGAGGTCGTGGTCGAGACGCAGGCGGGCGCGGGCATCGATTTCGACGATCAGGATTATGTGGCCGTGGGCGCCAAGATCCTGCCCGATGCCAAATCGGTTTTCGCCGCCGCGGACATGATCGTGAAGGTCAAGGAGCCGCAGGCGAGCGAGATCGCATTGCTCGAGCCCCGCCACCTGCTCTTCACCTATCTCCACCTCGCCGCCGACCGCCCGCAGACCGAAGGTCTCCTCAAATCCGGCGCCACCTGCATCGCCTACGAGACCGTCACCTCGCCCAAGGGCGGCCTCCCCCTTCTCAAGCCAATGTCCGAAGTCGCCGGCCGCATGTCGGTGCAGGTCGGCGCGCACTATCTGGAGAAGGAGCAGGGCGGCCGCGGCGTGTTGCTCGGCGGCGTACCGGGCGTGGCCCCGGCCCGCGTCGCGATCCTCGGCGGCGGCATCGCGGGCATCAATGCCGCGCAGATGGCGGTCGGCATGCGCGCCGACGTCACCATCTACGACATCAACAACGACCGCCTCGCCGAACTCGACATGTTCTTCTCGAGCCAGATCAAGACAGCCTATGCCAGCAAGGCCGCGATCGCCGCGGCGGTCGAAAAAGCGCATCTGGTGATCGGCGCGGTGCTCGTCCCCGGCGCCGCGGCGCCCAAGCTCGTCACCCGCGACATGCTCAAGACCATGAAACGCGGGTCGGTCCTCGTCGACATCGCGATCGACCAGGGCGGCTGCTTCGAGACCAGCCACGCCACCACGCATGACGACCCCGTCTACGAGATCGACGGCGTGATCCATTATTGCGTCGCCAACATGCCCGGCGCGGTCGCGCGCACCTCGGCCTTCGCGCTCAACAATGCGACCTTGCCCTTCGTGCTCAAGCTCGCGAACAAGGGCGCCGAGGCCGCGATGAAGGCCGACCCCCACCTCGCCGCCGGCCTCAACGTCTCCAACGGCAAGATTCGCCATCAGGCCGTGGCGCAAGCGTTCGACATGCCCTTCGAGGCGTGGAACGCGAGTTAACCCCCCGGCTACCGGCAACCACCCTCACCCTTCCCACTCCCAGCGGGATAGGGAGGGAGCGTCCCCGTGAATGCGGGGGCGCGGAAGGGTGAGGGCGGCCACGCCTGAGAAGCAACCTCACCCCGGATAGCGCGCGTGCCCCGGCAGCTCGTTCAGCCCCGCCAGCCACGCGGGCGCCTCGGCGAGCTGCACCCGGATGGTCGGCGCATCCGCATCGGGATCGTCGAACGTCGCCGATTGCACGTCGACCTGTCCGGGAAAGATGCTCTCGCTGCGATAGAACAGCCCCGTCCCGCAATTCGGGCAGAATTGCCGCCGCACGTCGCCGGACGAATTGTGGCTCGCGACCTCGCCCGTCACGCGCAATTTGTCGCCATCGACCACCGCCCACGCCACCAGCGGCGCGCCCGCGGCGCGCTGGCAATCGCGGCACGTGCATACCGCATGGCGCACCGGCGCGCCCTCGATCGCATATCGAACCTTGCCGCACTGGCATCCGCCTTCGATCATATGCTTGCTCCTCTCGCCCCCGTTCCCTACCTGTTCACACATGAGTCTGCCAGCGTCCAGCCCCGCCGATCCGCCGTACCTGAACGGCCTCAACGCCCCCCAGCGCGAGGCGGTGCTGACGACCGAAGGCCCGCTCCTCGTCCTCGCCGGCGCCGGTACCGGCAAGACCGCCTGCCTCACCGCGCGGCTCGCGCACCTGCTCTACACCCGAAAGGCCTGGCCTAGCGAAATCCTCGCGGTCACCTTCACCAACAAGGCCGCGCGCGAGATGAAGGAACGCGTCGGCCGCCTCGTCGGTCAGGCGGTGGAGGGGATGCCCTGGCTCGGCACCTTCCACGCGATCGGCGCCAAGATGCTGCGCCGCCATGCCGAGCTGGTCGGGCTGCACAGCAACTTCACCATCCTCGACACCGACGACCAACTCCGCCTCTTGAAGCAGCTCATCACCGCCGCCGATCTCGACGAGAAGCGCTTCCCCGCGCGCCAGTTCGCCGGTCTGATCGATCAGTGGAAGAACAAGGGCCTCACCCCCGCCGATATCGACGCCGGCGAATCCGAACGCTACGCCAATGGCCGCGGCGGCGAACTCTACGCGCAGTACCAGGAGCGCCTCAAAACCCTTAACGCCTGCGATTTCGGCGACCTGCTGCTCCACATGCTCGTCATCCTGAAGACACACCGCGACGTGCTGGAGCAGTATCAGCGCCGCTTCAAATACATCATGGTCGACGAATATCAGGACACCAACGCCGTCCAATATCTCTGGCTCCGCCTGCTAGCGCAGGACCGCAAGAACATCGCCTGCGTCGGCGACGACGACCAGAGCATCTACAGCTGGCGCGGCGCGCAGGTGGAAAATATCCTCAAGTTCGAGAAGGACTTCCCCGGCGCTGCTGTCATCCGGCTAGAACAGAATTACCGTTCGACCCCGCACATCCTCGGCGCGGCATCGGGGGTGATCGCGCAGAACAGCGGCCGCCTCGGCAAGACGCTCTGGACCGAGCTCGACGCCGGCGACAAGGTGCGCGTCCTCGGCGTATGGGACGGCCCCGAGGAGGCCCGCCGTGTCGGCGAGGAGATCGAGGCCGCCGAACGCCCGGGCACCAGCCTGAACGACACCGCGATCCTCGTCCGCGCGCAGCACCAGACACGCGAGTTCGAGGATCGCTTCATCGCCATCGGCCTCCCCTATCGCATCGTCGGCGGTTTCCGCTTCTACGAACGCGCCGAGATCCGCGACGCGCTCGCCTATCTCCGCCTCGTCCACCAGAGTGCCGACGACCTCGCCTTCGAACGCATCGTCAACACCCCCAAACGCGGTCTCGGCGACAAGGCCCTCGCCCGCATCCACCAGCTCGCTCGCGCCGAGAGCGTCCCCCTCTCGATCGCCGCCGCGCGCATCCTCGACACCGACGAGCTCACGCCGCAAGCCCGCCGCAGCCTCGGCAATTTCGTCGGCGACCTCGCCAGATGGCGCGACATGGCCAGCTCCTCCCCACGAAGCGAGGAGGGGGACCAGGTAGCGCAGCTGACTGGTGGAGGGGCCTCCCCTCACGCTCAACTCGCGCAGATCATTCTTGACGAATCCGGCTACACCGCGATGCTCCAGGCGGACAAAAGCGCCGAATCCGCCGGCCGCCTCGAAAACCTGACCGAGCTCGTCCGCGCGATGGAGGAATACGAAACCCTCGGCGCCTTCCTCGAACACGTCAGCCTGGTGATGGACAACGACGCCGCCGCCGACGGCGCCAAGGTCACGATCATGACGATCCACGCCGCCAAGGGCCTGGAATTCGACACCGTCTTCCTCGCCGGCTGGGAAGAAGGCCTGTTCCCCTCGCAGCGCGCGCTCGACGAAGGCGGCCTCGCCTCCCTCGAAGAGGAACGCCGCTTGGCCTATGTCGCGATCACTCGCGCGCGCCGCCGCGCGACCATCCTCCACGCCGCCAACCGCCGCATCTACGGCCAGTGGACCAGCAGCATCCCCAGCCGCTTCGTCGCCGAGCTCCCTGACGACCACATCGAGAGCGAAAGCACCATGTCCGGCGGCGAGAGCCTGTGGCGCGCCAACTGGTCCGAGCGCGCCGACCCCTTCGCCGACGTCGCCCGAGGCACCGGCCGCGGCCCCGGCTGGCAACGCGCCGCGGGCGTCGACCTCAAGAACCCCGGCGGCGGCTTCAAACCTCGCACCTTCACCCGCGAGCCCACCCGCATTGTCGAATCCCGCGCCTCGGCCGTCAGCCTGGGCAACAAGGGCCGCGACGACCTGTCGGTGGGTATGCGCGTCTTCCACCAGAAATTCGGCTACGGCGAAATCGCCGAAATCGAAGGCAACAAGCTCGAGATCGACTTCGAACAGGCGGGAAGGAAGCGGGTGATGGATAGTTTCGTGAGCGTGGGCTAGCGCGATGAAAACGACCCGCTATTTCGACGAACAGGTGCGCCGCAAGCGCCCATATCTCCGCCTCGACTGGATCGAGGCGACGCTCGCCGATCCCATCGAACGCATGGTGCAACCCGACGGTCGCATCCGCTTCTGGCGCCGCGTGGATGTGGACGGCGCGGTCAAATCCTATATCCTGCGCGTGGTGACGCTCGAAGACGGCGAAACGGTGCACAACGCTTTCTTCGACCGCAATTATCGCGAGGCCGAGTGATGAAGCTCCATTATTACCCCGAGACCGACAGCCTCTATATCGAGCTGCGCGACGCCCCCGGGAGCGAGACGCGCGAAGCCGCCGACGGCGTCAATCTCGACCTCGATGCGGACGGCAATGTCGTCGGCATCGACATCGATCACGCCTCGACCAAGCTCGATCTCGCGACATTGGAGACGACGGCGCTGCCATTGCGCGATTTGAAGGCGGCTTGAGAGGTTATGACGCTTTTCGTCAAATTCCGAAAACCGAAGCTGCCCTAATGAGAGCAGAACGATTGATAGGATATGGGCCACAAGGCTTGGCTCTCGAAGTTAATCCTTGGCAATCGAAAACCTCTGTTGATCGCGCCCTTCTTTATCGCGGAGCTATCGTCGCTTCCTGGGCAGTGTGGAAACCTGCTTGATCGAAGTAGCGATCCGCTCCTCAAAGCATGAAGCGTACGTTGGTCATCGCGATACGTTTCCATCGAAGCTTTCGAATAGAGTGAGCTACCTTCTTGAGATAATTTCTCTTCCCGGCCCACTCTTCTGTCATCGAAAATTGGCGGTATCCGTGATCGAACGGTACATGGCGACAAAAGAGCTTAGAAATATGATGGCTCATGGTTGGATGACAGTACTTCCAAATTGGGGCGCTACATTTCATTTTTACCAAGCAAAGAGTGGAACAGAAATTACGTATAAAACTCGACGCTTTACCGAAGATGAAATGAGGCTCCTCGCAGAGCGCGGAACTCGATTTAGCCGGGCGGTGCGCCATCTCCTGGCTCAGCTAAATGCGCGCGATCTTCTGCCGATTGATACCGATTGAACTGACTGGCCGGCAAATACGGAGTTCAGCGAAGTAGCGCAGGTTCAATTTAGGAACTCTCAATCAAGCCGCCACCCGCTCCACCTCGATCTTGCCCTCGCCCGCCCGCGCTTTCGCCAGATCGTGCGCCGCCTGCATCCGCATCAGCGCGTCGGCCTTTATCCCGAACGCCTTCTCGAAGCGGATCGCCATTTCCGCCGACAGCCCCGCCCGCCCGCCGAGCAGATTGCTCATAGCCTGCCGCGTGACGTGGAGCCTCGTCGCCGCCTCGGTGACGGTGAGCCCGTGCGGCTCGATCATCTCGGCCCGCAACCACGGCCCCGGATGCACCGCGAAGCTCGAATGAAGCTTGATCGCCATCAGTGATAATCCTCCAAATCGAGGTCTTCGATCGCGCCAGCGTCGCTGACCCGAAACGTCATTCGCCAATTCTTGGTCACCGTCAGCGACCAGGTACCCGCCCGATCGCCGGTCAGCAGGTGCGCGCAGAAATTGGGCGGCACTGTCACTTCCTCGATCGTTTCGACCGCGCTTAGATAGGCCAGCATGTTCCGCAACCGATCGACCAGATTGCCCGGCAATCCCTTGGCCTTGCCCGTCTGCGCGAACGACCGCAGAGCCTTGTGTCGGATGCTGCCGATCTCCACGGCCGATCAATAGTCGAAGACGAATGGAACGTCAAGCGTCACTTGACACTTACGCTCTCATCACGACTCCTTCCGTTCACCACCTCCATCCGACGGGTGCACCCCCACTGTTCTACAAGCCCCGTTTTATGTTTTAACTCTGGCCCGATGCCTATCCCACACGCCCCGCCCGATTCCCGCGGCAATCCGCCGGTTGCATGCGCGCTCGTTCAGCCTCCGTTAGCCCCGGACGAAGTTGACTCCCGCACGCACCGCCATCGAACAAGAAGGACGTCGTTCATGCTCAAGCCCATCCTCCTCGCCGCCGCGGGCCTCGCCGTCGCCGCCGCGTTCCCCGCCTCGGCGCAGTCGGTCGAGGAGCAAGCCCGCTTCGCCCAGGCGCAATCGCGGTTCCAGTCGGAGCTGGCGCGTTTCCAGGACGAATTCGATCGCTATCGCGCCGCGCAGGATCGCGATCGGCGCAACGGCTATTACGATCGCGGCGGCCCCGCGCGCGTCCCCTATCCTTCCTACGACGATCGCTATGGCGCCGATGCCTATGATCGCGACGAGAACGGCTACGATCCTGCGCGCGACTATCGTTCGGGCCCGCAATATCAGTCGCGCGTGATGCGCCCGGACGAGCGCGTCTATGCCGGCGAGGACGGCCGCTATTATTGCAAGCGCAACGACGGCACGACCGGCCTGATCGTCGGCGGTGCGGCGGGCGGCATCCTGGGCAACGTCATCGACGGTGGCCATTCGCGCATCCTGGGCACGCTTTTGGGCGGCGCCGCGGGGGCGCTCGCGGGCCGCGCGGTCGAGCAGAACCAACAACAGGTCGTCTGCCGTTGAGGGTCCGTTTGAAAAAATTCGCGAAAAAGCGAACTTTTTAGGCGGCACCGGCCCACTCCCCCAACCCGACCACCCATAAGATACTGCCGCTGGGTGGTCGGGTGGGGGAGTGGGCCGGTGCCGCGAAACGAACTCTACATACACTGACGGAAACACTGTCCGTCTCGTTGGTTACGCGCTGACGCACTTTCTTCGCTGAACGAGGCCGAATGACGCTGCCCCAGATCCTGTCCGTCGCCACGCTGGCCGCGATGATGGCGATGTTCGTCTGGGGCAGGTTTCGGTACGATGTGGTCGCGATCCTCGCGCTGCTCGCCGCGCTCGCGCTGGGGATCGTGACGCCCGAGAAAGCCTTCACCGGCTTCTCCGACGATCTCGTCATCATCGTCGGCTCGGCGCTGGTGCTGTCGGGCGCGGTGCAGCGCTCGGGGGTGATCGAGACCGCGCTGGCCTTCGTCTCGCGCTACGTGAAGAGCATCCGCTCGCAACTCGTGGTGCTCACCGCCTCGGTCGGCTTCGCCTCGGCGCTGGTCAAGAATGTCGGCGCATTGGCGATGCTGATGCCCGCTGCGTTCCAGATGGCGAAAAAGAACCAGACGTCGCCATCGGTCTTCCTGATGCCGATGTCCTTCGCGGCGCTGCTCGGCGGGCTGATGACGCTGGTCGGCACTTCGCCCAACATCATCGTCAGCCGCGTGCGCGAGGAGATGATTGGCGAACCCTTCCGCATGTTCGATTACACGCCGGTCGGGCTCGGGCTGCTGCTGATGGGCCTCGTCTTCCTGCGCTTCGGCTATCGCCTGCTGCCCAAGGACCGTCGGGCCGCGCCGACGATGGGCGAGGCGCTCGACGTGCAGGGCTATGTCACCGAGGCGACACTCGGCGAAGGCTCACCCGCGATCGACGAGACGGTCGCCGAGTTCGTCGAGCGTCACGATCACGCCGTCACCGTCACCAGCATCCTGCGCGCCGGCATCCGCAGCATGCCGCTGGCCGACACGACATTGCGCGAGCGCGACACGCTGATCCTGGGCGGCGAGCCCGACATGCTCGAACGCGTCATCTCGACCGACAAGCTCGAGCTTGCCGGGCAGGATCGCGACAAGGACGACAAGAAGCGCCGCGACATCGGGGTGATCGAGGCGGTGATCAACATCGAATCGCCGCTGATCGGCCAGTCCGCCGGCCGCCTGCGCCTCCAGGAGCGCTACGGCGTCAACCTGATCGCGGTCTCGCGGCGCGGCGAGCGGCTGGTCAGGAGCCTCGGCAACATCGTGCTCCAGGCGGGCGACGTCGTCGTCCTCCAGGGCGTGCTCGACGAGCTGCCCGAAAAGCTGCGCGATCTCGGCGCCCTGCCGCTCGCCGAGCGCGCGATCAAGCTCGGCAGCTCACGCAAGGGGCTGCTCGCGGTGGTCATCCTCGCCGTCGCGATGGCGGCGACCGCGGGCGGGCTGGTGCCGGTGGCGGTCGCCTTCTTCGCCGCGGCCGGGCTCGTCATCGCCACCGGCGCGCTGCCGGTGCGCGAGGCGTACGAGCATATCGAATGGCCGATCCTGATCATGCTCGGCGCGCTGATCCCGGTCAGCGACAGCCTGCGCACCACCGGCGCCTCCGATCTGATCGCCGGCTGGCTCTCGCACACCGCGCAGGGCCTGCCGCCCTGGGCCGCGGTCGCGCTGATCCTGACGGCGGCGATGGCGGTGACGCCCTTTCTCAACAACGCCGCGACCGTGCTGGTGATGGCGCCGATCGCCGCGGTGTTCGCCAAGGAGCTCGGCTACCGCCCCGACGCCTTCCTGATGGCGACCGCGGTCGGCGCGGGCTGCGATTTCCTCACCCCGATCGGCCACCAGTGCAACACGCTCGTCTGGGGCCCGGGCGGCTACAAGTTCCAGGATTATGCCCGGCTCGGCGCGCCCTTGTCGCTGCTGGTGATCACGCTCGGCACGCCGCTCATCCTGTTCTTCTGGCCGGTGACGTGATCACGCCGCGTCGCGCTGCAGCGCCGCCGCCAGATCCTGCCCGCTCGGCTGCTGGAACAGCCGGAGACCGAAGTCGTGGAGCACCGCGAGCAGATGATCGAAAATGTCCGCCTGGACGGCTTCGTAATCGCTCCAGGCGACGCTGGCGGTGAAGCAATAGAGCTCGAGCGGCAGCCCGCTCGGCCCCGGCGCGAGCTGGCGCACCATCTGCGTCAGCTCGTTGGTGATCCCCGGATGCGCCGCGAGATAGGCGGCAACATAGGCGCGAAACACGCCGATATTGGTCATCCGCCGCTGGTCTGCGGCACCGCGGCCAGTGTTCCACTCGGCGATCTCGCGCCCGCGCTCGTCCAGATAGGGGGCGAGCAGCGCGAACCGCCGCGCCTCGGCGATCTCATCTTCCGAAAGGAAGCGGATGCTGTTCTGGTCGATCATCAGCGCCCGCTTGATCCGGCGGCCGCCCGATTCCTGCATGCCGCGCCAGTTGCGGAACGAATCGGCGATCAGCTTGTAGGTCGGCACCGTCGTGATCGTCTTGTCCCAATTCTGCACCTTGATCGTGTGCAGCGCGATGTCGATCACGTCGCCGTCGGCATTGTGCTGCGGCATCTCGATCCAGTCGCCCACGCGCACCATGTCGTTCGAGGTGAGCTGCACCGAAGCGACGAGCGACAGGATCGTGTCCTTGAACACCAGCATCAGCACCGCCGCCATCGCGCCCAGGCCGGACAGCAGCAGCAGCACCGACTGGCCGATCAGGATCGAGATGATCAGCACCGCCGCCGCGCACCAGATTGCGATCTTGACGACCTGGAGATAGCCCTTGATCGGCCGCTGCGCCGCATCCGGCCGGCGGACATAGGCTTCGTTGGCGCAATCGAGCGCCGCGCCGATCGCGCGCGTGATCGCCACCACCACGAACGCCCCCGCCAGCGCCGAGACGATTGCGCGCGCTTCCCCCGGCAGATGCGGCACCAGATGGATGCCGCCCGCGACGATCAGCGCGGGCACCGCGCGCGCCAGCCGCCCGACCACTTTGGGGATCGAGGGCATCGCATCGTCGATCGTCAGCCGGTCGAGCAGCCGCTCGATCGCCCGCAGCACGATCCGCCGCGCGATCCAGTTGCCGAGCGCCGCCAGCACGAACAGCCCGCACAGCCACAGCGCGGAGTCGAGGATCGGCGCCAGGTCGAACGTCGTCGGAATGTAATCGGTGATGATGGCCTCCCGCTTTTCATGCGGGCGCCCGACTATCGCCTCGGCACGTTCGAACGCAACCCCGCGCTATCCCAGATCGCCGATCACCGACTTCACCTCCATGAACTCGGCGAGCCCGTATTTGCCGTACTCGCGGCCGTTGCCCGATTGCTTGTAGCCGCCGAAGGGCAGGTTGGGATCGGGGTTGCCCGCGTTGACATAGACCATCCCCGCGCGCAGCCGCGGCACGATCGCCTTCGCCTTGGCAGGATCGCCCGAGACCACCGCTGAAAGCCCGTAGTCGGTATCGTTGGCGATGCGGATCGCGTCCTCGTCATCCTCATAGGGGATGATCGTCACGACCGGCCCGAAAATCTCCTCGCGTGCGATCGTCATGTCGTTGCGAACGTTGGAGAACAACGTCGGCTTGACGAAATAGCCCGCCTCGACGCCGTCGGGTCGCCCGGCGCCGCCGGCTTCGAGCGTCGCACCTTCCTGCACTGCCCCGGCGATCAGCCGCTGCACCTTCTCCCACTGCGCCTTGTTGACGAGCGGACCGATATGCCGCCCTTCGGTCATCGGGTCGCCGGTCTGGGTCGCCTCCATCACCGTCTTCGCGATCGCGGCGGCCGCGTCGTGCTGGCTCTTGTGGACGAGCATTCGCGTCGGCGCGATGCAACTCTGCCCCGAATTGACGAGCACCCCCATCAGCCCCGCCGGCACCGCCTTCTCCAGCGGCGCCCCTTCGAGCACGATGTTGGGCGATTTGCCGCCCAGTTCCTGATGCACGCGCTTGACCGTGTCGGCGGCATTCTTCGCGACCTGGATGCCCGCGCGCGTCGATCCGGTGAAGCTCACCATGTCGACGCCCGGATGCGCGCTCAGCGCCGTGCCCACGCCCGGCCCGTCGCCCTGTACCAGGTTGAACACGCCCGCCGGCACGCCGGCCTTGTCCATCACCTCGGCGAAGATCGCGGCACAGCCCGGTGCTTCCTCGGACGGTTTGAGCACCATCGTGTTGCCCGCCGCCAGCGCGGGCGCGACCTTGGCGAGAATTTGGTTCATCGGCCAGTTCCACGGCGTGATCAGCGCGACCACCCCGATGGGTTCATGCACCACCCGGTTGGCGCCGACCTGCTCCTCGAACGCGAAGTCCTTCAATGCACCGATCGCCGCCGCCAGATGGCCGATCCCCGAGCCGACCTGAGCGGTTGCCGCCATCGAGATCGGGCAGCCCATCTCGGTCGCGATCGCCTCGGCGATGTCGCCGGCGCGGTTCTTGTATTCCGCCATGATCGCCTCGAGCAACGCCACCCGCTCCGCGACGCTCGTCCGCGAGAAGGCTTCGAACGCCCGCCGCGCCGCCGCGACCGCCTTGTCGACATCCGCCGCGCTACCCAACGTGATCTCGGTGCACGGCTGCTCGGTCGCGGGATTGATCACTCGGTGGGGCGTGCCGCCCTCGCTTTCCACCCAGGCGCCGTCGATATACTGCTTGGAATAGCGCTTCATTCCCGCCTCCGATGCTTCGAACATCGGGTATGTGCGGCGGATGCCGATTGGTTGCAACCCGCAACGCATGGCGGACGTTTCCGAAGCCGGCAATCGAAGGAGACTCCATGGCCCGCATCGTCCGCATCGACCAGACCGGCGGCCCCGAGGTAATCCAGTGGGTCGATAAGGATCTACCGCCGCCATCGGAAGGCGAGGTCCGCATCCGCACCACCGCGGTCGGCCTCAACTTCATCGACGTCTACCACCGTCGCGGCAGCTACAAGCTCCCCCTCCCCACGGGGCTGGGCTCGGAGAGCGTGGGCGTGGTGGAAGCCGTCGGCCCCGGCGTCACCGGATTTGCGGAGGGCGATCGCGTCGGCACCTTCGGGCCCGAACGCGGCGCCTATGCCACGCATCGCAACTTGCCCGCGGACCATCTCTCCAAACTGCCCGACATGGTGGACGACGCGACCGCCGCGGCGTTGATGCTCAAGGGCTCGACCGTCGAATTCCTCGTCGAACGCTGCGCCAGGGTGGAGGCAGGTCAGACCGTCCTCGTCCACGCAGCCGCGGGCGGGGTCGGCCATCTCCTCGTCGGCTGGCTCAAGGCGGTGGGCGCGACCGTGATTGGCACCGTCGGCAGCGCCGACAAGGCCGCGCGCGCCGCGAAAGCCGGCGCCGATCACGTCATTCGGCACAAGAGCGAAGATGTCGTCGCCCGCGTGGCGGAAATCACCGGCGGCAAGGGCTGCGCGGTGGTCTTCGACGGCGTCGGCAAGGCGACCTGGGCGCAATCGCTCGATTGCGCCGCCAAGCGCGGCCTGATCGTCAGCTTCGGCAGCGCGAGCGGCCCGGTCGAGGGCGTCGCGCTCGCCACGCTCGCGGTCAAGGGCTCGCTCTTCGTCACCCGCCCCACGCTGTTCGATTACGTGGTGACGCGCGAGGAACGCCAGCAGGTGATCGACCGCGTCTTCGCGATGCTCGGCCAGGGCGTGATCGCACCGGGCATCGGCCAGACCTTCAAGCTCGAGGATGTCGCCGAGGCGCACCGCCGGCTCGAGGCCGGCGAAACCGAGGGCGCGACGGTGCTGCTGCCCTGAGCCGGGACGCACGGTTGGGCGTAGACGGCGATCGCTCCCTTGCCCGACGCGCGATACGCCTCTAGTCGGCGCTCGCGCATGGAGAACGATCGCCCGCCTCGCGGATTCGCCCGACTGCCCAAAGGAGTGCGCGCGGCTGCGCGCAATCTGGGCTGGCTGCTGGCGAGCCGCGGCGTGCTCGCGGTACTGTCGCTCGTCTATCTCGGCGTCGCGACGCGCACGCTGGGCGTCTCCGATTTCGGCCGCTTCGCGCTGATCACCGGCGCCTCGCAGGCGATCGCATTGCTCGTCGGATTCCAGACCTGGCAGATCGTCGTCCGCTACGGGGTCGATCACGTCAACAATGGCGACGAGGCGGGGCTGGCGGCGTTGCTGCGCGCGTGCGTGGGGCTCGATGCATTGAGTGCCGCAGTCGGGATCGCGCTGGCCGTGTTGATTCTCGCCGTCTGGGGCTCCGATTTCGGCATCACCCCCGATCTGATGCGTGCGACGTTGATCTTCGCGGTGGTGCAGCTCGTCACCATCCGCTCGACCCCGCTCGGCGTGCTCCGGCTGCGCGACCGTTTCTCGCTGTCCGCGCTTGCCGACAGCATGACGCCGCTCACCCGCTTCGTCGGCGCCGGCCTCGCCTTCGCGCTGCTGCCCACGGTGGAAGGGTTCCTTCTCGCCTGGGCCGCCGCCGAGCTGGTGACCGCGGGCGCCTATTGGCTGATCCTGGCGCGCACCGGGGATTTCAAGCTGCTCACCCGGCGTCCATCTACCGATCGCCGGCTGCTCGCCGACAATCCCGGGCTCGTCCGCTTCACGCTCAGCACCAACGCCAGCTCGACGCTCAGCCTCTCGACCAAGCATGTGCCGCTGCTGCTCGTCGGCGGCTATGTGGGCCCGGCGGCGGCGGGGGCGTTCCGGCTCGCCTTCCAGATCGCGCAGGCGCTCGCCAAGCTGTCACAATTGCTTGCGCGCGCCGCCTTCCCGGAGATCGTGCGCGCGGTGCGCTCGCCCGCGGCCTCGCGGCTGCCGCGGATGCTCGCGCGGCTGTTCTGGGCGTCGTCGGCGGCGGCGATCGTCATCCTCGGGATCGTCGCGGTCGCGGGCAAGCCGATCCTGGTGCTCGTCGGCGGCCGCGGCTTCTCCGATGCGGGGCCGCTATTGCTCTGGCTCGCGGCAGCGGGCTGCGTCGATCTCGCAACCGTGAGCTTCGAGCCGGTGCTGATGGCGGTCCACCGCGCCGCCACCGCGATGGTGGCGCGCACGGTTGCAGTAGCGGTGCTGCTGGCGACGACCGTCACGCTGCTGCCGCGTATGGGGGAAAACGGCGCCGGAATCGGCGTTCTCGCGGGCTCGGTTGCCGGTGCGGTGCTGCTCGGCGCCGCGATCATCCACTACGCGGCGAGCACGCGCAAGGATGCCGAGGTTTGATCCGCTTGCGCGGAGACGGCACCGGCCCGCTCCCCCACCCGCCTCCCAAGACACTATGCTGACTGGGAGGCGGGGTGGGGGAGCGGGCCGGTGCCGCGACCGGATTCAGCGAAGCTGAATCCGATTCCGAACAAGCTGACGTACCAGATCGAGATCGGCGGGCTTGTCCACATCGATCGCCGCGTGCCCATCTTTGGCCGACACGACGCGCGCCGTAACACCGGCGCGCGCGCCCAGATGCGCCATGGCATCCGCCAGCGTCAGCCGGCCCGTCAGATAGCGCAGCAGCAGGCCCGGCCCCAGCCGGCGGACGATCCGCCACGGCCGCTTGCGATCGGCTTCGACGCGCTGCCACAGCGCGATTGCCGCCGCCGCGCGCGGATTGGCGAAGTGGAACAGGTTACAGCCGGACCAGTCGCCGTCCGCAAAGCGCAGATAGGTCCGCCGCGTGCCCGGCGCCGCCGCCTCGATCGCTTCGCGCCGCGCGAGCAGCACCGCCACATCGGCATCCTCGGGCACGCCCTCCAGGAAAGCGCGCACCCATTCGGGGCGCAGCAGCGCGTGATCGGCGGTGGTGAGCAGCAGCGGCGTGCCGAGCGCGGCCAACCCCGCCGCCGCACTCTGGCTCGGCCCCGGCGCGGCCGGAACGACCTCGACGCCCAGCGCGCGCGCCGCCGCGATTACCGCCGGCGACGAGGCCGAAACCCCGATCCGGTCCGCACCCGCCGCGCGCAGCGCCGCGATCACGCGCGCGAGCATCGTTTCGCCTGCAATCTCGATCAGCGCCTTGTCGGCCACGCCCGCATAGACCGCGAGCGGATCGGGCCCGCCGCGCGACCCCGCCAGCACCAGCGCGTTGAAGCTCATCGCGTCCCGGCCGTCCGCCACACTCGCCACAGCACACCGGGCGCGGCGAGGATCGGGTGGCGCTCGCGCCACGGCGTCAGCGCGATGGCGAGCCCGGTATGCCGCTCGATCTTCCACAAGGCGTAGCGCGCCGCACCGTCGAAGGTGAACGCCGCCTTCAGCAGCCGCGCGAAGTTGAGCGGCTTGCCCATCCGCCGCCGTGCCTTCCACGCCCGCTTGAGCGCGCGCCTCCGCTCGGGCGCAAGCTGCGGCGTCAACGCGCCATCGCGCGTTTCAAAGGCGATCTCGCCCGCGTCCCACGCAGCGGGCAGCAGCGCATCGAACCGTGCGGGATCGAAGGCGAGGATCTGGTTCTCGCGCCCCTTCTTCTCGACGCGGAACTCGGTGCGATAGGTTTCGGCGAACAGCGCCTTCCAGAAATCGCGCGGCGTTCCCTCGCTCGGCCCCAGCATCGCCGCGAACCCCGCCGCCGTCACCGCCGCCGAAGCTACCACCCCCCGCACCCGCGCCGCAACCGCGTCGTCACGCGCCCAGACGAGCGCCGAGGGCTGGACGAAGCGCGCCCAGATCGTGGTATCGAGCGTTGCGCCGGTGGCCGCGCGCGCGAAGGTGTCGAGCGGCATCGTCGCTACCTTGGCGCGGATCGTCTCGCCGCCCACGGGAATCTCGTGATAGCTGACCTCGGGCCACAACCACCGGTTGGCGAGCCGCCGCACCCGGCCGCCCGCCGCCCGTTCGGTCAGCACGTAGAAATCGACCACGCCCGAAAGGTCGCCGGTCCTCAGCACCGATCCGTAGAACAGCACCGCGACGCCGCCCAGCGCCTCGGCCAGCACGCGCGCGGCTGCCGACACCGATGGCGGGGCGCCGACGTCGAGCTCGCGCGCGACGAGGGCGTCGAGCGTGGTCACGGCACCGCGAAGTCGATCGGCGCGCCGGAACGGACGGTCAGATCGCCGCCGCGATAAAGCTCGCCGTCGAGGATGAACCCGCCGTCGAGCGACAGATCGAATGCGCGCAGATCGGTCCGGCGATAGCCGGCGCGATCGAGCCACGCGCCTTCCGACCCCGCGAGCAACGCCGGCACCGTCACCGCCATCCGCTTGGGCGGCGCATCGACCGCGAGCAGCTTCAATCCCGCCCGTTTCCGGCCGAACGGCTTGAGATGCAGCGGCAGCCGCTCGAGCGTCGAGGCGAACAGGATGTAGAAATTGCGATCCGCCCGATGCCCCGCATCGGTCTCGAGCCGCATGCGCTCGCCCACGCGCCACGGATTGGTCGCCTTCCCGAAGAAGGTCTGGGCGATGCCGAGCGTCAGAGACAGGCCCACCGCGAGCCCGTTGAACGCCCCGAAGCGATGCGTGCGCTGCGCCACCTTGGTCGCGCGCACGAACGCGCCCGCGCCGAACAGGAACCCGCGCACGTCGGGCTGGCCCGCGCCATCGCGATAGACTTCGATCGGTGCGCGCCGCACGAATTGCCCCTGCGCCGCCGCCTCGACGACGTGGCCTACGGTCCAGTCGAGCGGCACGCCGAGATCGAGCGCGAGCGCGTTGGTCTTGCCCGAGGGCAGGATCGCCATCCGCGGCATCCGGTCGCCGAACGCCGCCGGCGCCGCACTGATCACGTCGCGCACCGTGCCATCGCCGCCGTCGACGACGAGCAGGTCGACGCCCTCGGCCGCGAACCGCTCGAGCGTCTCGTTGAGCGCGGCCCAGCTCGCGGGCGTTTCGAAGCGCACGTCGTCGGGCAGTTCGAGCACGCGATGCGCGCGCGCGCGGTTGCGGTGGCTCTTGGGATTGCTGACGACGCCGACGCGCGGCAGCGGATGCCGCCCGGGCGCAAAGATCACCGGCGCCGGCTGCGCCCGCACGATGGGACGCACCACGCGGTCGTCATGGCGCGCGCGCGGCCCGATCAGGGCGCCGCCGTCGAATCGCGCATAAGCATGAGGTCCGTTGCTCAACTATCGGTCGCCCGTATCGTGATTGTCATCAATCCCACATACATTACGGTGGGATCGCTCGTTCCTTGGCGTAAGAAATGGGCGGGATTGCGGCCGTTGACAAGATCGGGCGGCATCGGCCCGCCGATCACTTGGGGTAGCGCATCCTGATCCGGATGGTGGTTCCGCCTGCCGGCAAGGCGAAGCGCGCCTTTGAAAATGCGGGCAATCCCAGCGTCGCCGGGGCGTCGTTCGAAAAGCCGAACCCCTCTTTCACCTTGAACAGCGTGCGATTGAAATCGCGGTCGCCATTCTCGTCATGATAGATCGCGACCGCATAATTGCCCGGGCTGAGCCAGAAACAGGCCGAGGTCCGCGGCGCGGCCGCCGGCGTGCGCACGCGCGCCAGCTTTCCGCCCTTCGCCAGAAAACGCCGCTCGTCGTCGCCATAGACGGTGAAGGCGACCTCGCCCTGCGCGTTGCGCACGCCCTCGGCGGTCACGGTCAGCTTGACCTTACCCGCACCCGCGGCGCCTTCGCACGCCTCGGCCGCACGCGCCGGATGCGCCGTCAACGCCAGCGCCGCAAGACCGCCCAGCAGGATCGTCCGAACCACGTCCACGTCACTCCTCAGGCGAGCCAGCTCCTGATCTCGTGCCCGCTCGCTTTCTCCTCCATCGCCTGGAAGAGCCGCACGAGATGGACGACGAGCGAGATCATGGTCCAGCCCGCGACCGCGATGATCCCCCAGTCGGGCCGACCGATCAGCAGCAGCGCGAACAGAATCACCATGTTGGGATTGCGGCGCGCCGTGATCAGCCGGAACCAGCTGTCGAATCGGCGCCATACATGGATGTGCATCCCGAAACGCACGATGAACGCGCCCTCGATCAGCCGCTGCGCGACATAGCCGAACAGCATCGCGCCGATCACCACCCAGAACATCGTATCGGTGAGCGGCCGTCCATAGGCGGCGCACCCGGTCGCCCAGGCCCACCACCAGATCGGCGGGTGAACGAGGTCGACGCCATGATCCCACGCATTGCCGAGCGCCGACGAGGTGATCGTGCAGCGCGCCAGCTTCCCGTCGACGGTATCGAGCACCATGAAGATCAACCCGGTCGCCAGCCCGGTCCAGAACCAGCCGTTCCAGAACGCAACCGTCGCGGCGATGCACAACAAGCTGCCGATTGCCGTCACCTGATTGGGCGACATACCGATCCGCGCGGCCAGCCGCGTCAGGTGGAACGCCCAGGTCGGCCACAGATATTTGGTGAGCAGATCGGTGACGCCCTTATACGCCCCGGCATAGCTCGCGCGCTCGATCGCGGGCACGTTCTCGGGCACCAGTCGCTCGGCGAAGGGCCGTTCGCGCTTCCGGAGCGCTTCGTTGAAGATGCCCTCCTCCGCCTCGGCGGGGAGCAACACCAGCGCGCCCGGCCGCGCGATTCTCTTGCGCGCCTGCATCGCCGCGATCACCGCGCGGCCCTGCGCATCGGTCGCGACATGCGCCAGCACGGGCACGCCGTCGCGCGTCACCACCGTGCCGGGCTTGTCCAGAAGATGCGCCACCCAGGCCGGATCGAACGCATAATCGAGATTGGCGAGCAGCACGTTGCCCGGCGCGGGCACATCGAAGGCGAGCTTGCGCGCCGCGGCGATCCGCCGCAGCCGTTCGCGCGCGCTCATGCCCCAGATCGGCGTGTCGTTGTCGCCGATCGGCAGGATGGCCGCGGCGGTCTGCTTGGTTTCGGTCGTCATTGCGAGGCCCGATAAGCGGATTAGGCGAGCGCGTCGAGGATCAGCCGGGCCGCCCGCGCTGCCGCCGCACCGCTAATATCGCCGAGTTGTGCCTCGGCAAAGGCGCGCTGCGCCGCGACGAACCCGGAATGCCACGCCGGCGCCCGCTCCAGCGCCGCGTCGAGCGCATCCACGTCGGTGACGACCTCGCCCGCCGCCCACATCGCGTAGGAGGGATCGCCCGCCCATTTTACCGCCAACGGGTCGAGGAAAACGCATGGCCGCGGGCGCATCAGGAACTCGACCACCTGGCTCGACGTGTCGCCCAGATAAAGGTCCGCCGCTGCGGTATAGCTGCCGTCGACCATCGCGAAGCTGTCGAGATCGCAATGCACGTCCGCCCGATCCGCGATCCGGGCGGCCATTTCGCGCACCTCGGGCGCCTTCTCGGCGAGCCGCTGATGCGGCGCGAAGATCAAATTGTAGCGGTCGCTCGCAAGCACCGTCTCGATCGCGCGCTCGCCCCATTCCCACCAGGACGAGCGGTGCTGCTGCCAGTGCGGCGCGTAGAGCACGATCGGCCGTTCCTCGGCGAAGGGCGGCCGCGTCGCGGTGCGGTGGCGGAAGGCGGCCTTGACGTAGCCGATCGCCACCACCGAGCCCGGGTCTACCCCATGCGCGGCGAGCGCCTCGCATTCTCCCTCGCCGGGAACGAGCGTCTTCCACGCCGCTTTTCGGCGCTTGTCACCGCGCGTCATCATCGATCCGGCACCGTGCAGGACGTTGATGAAGCGCGGCCGCATCGGCAGCACTCGCGGCAGCCACAGGCTGGTCTGCTCGGCCGACACCACCATCGCCGCCCGATTGAGCCGCGGCGCGAGCCGGAACAGCATCGGCAGCTTGGCCGGCAACGGCGGATTGCGGCCGTTCTCATACCCCGCCAGCCGCCGATATCCCGGCGCCCGCCGGATCCGCGCCGACGCGATGCCCGCGTCCGCCAGCCAGCCGCCGATCAGTGCCTCATGCACCGAGGTCGAGACCCACAGGTCGATCGGCAGCTCGGGCGCCGCCTCCGCCAGTGCCTCCACGATCGGATAGAGGTGCGGGATGAGCAGCGTTTCGCCGAGAAACAGGAACGCGACCGGCCGTGTCACGCGCGATGGTGCCCGCGCGTCCAGCGATCGATGTCTGCAGGTCGGTCGATCTCCTGCCACATCCCCTCGCGCCGCAGGACCGCGCCCACCCCGGCCGTTCCCGCCAGCCAGTCGACCACGTCATGATGATAGGATTGCGTGCCGTCGGGCGCGGCGATCACCTCGTCGAGCGCGTGGGCGTAAGCCGCCGCATCCTCGGCCCGGGGCGCGATCACCACGCCGAGCGAGCGGTGCGTCGCGTGATCGGCGGACAGCGTCTTCGCCACCGCGCGCACGCGGCCGCCGCTCGCCTCGACCAGCATGTCGTCGAGCTCGTGCCCGCCCAGCGGCTCGACGAGCAGGCCCAGTCCGTCCCCGGCATCCTCGATCGCGCCCGCGATCACCTGCGGATCGAACACCGTGTCGCCGTTCATCAGCACGAACGGCGCGTCGAGATGCGCGCGCGCCTCCCACACGCTGCCGATGCTGCTCGCGACCCGCCAGAAGGGATTGTAGACCAGATCGACCGGCAGCGGCGCCGTCACCGCGTCGAGATGCGCCTGCACCCGCCGCGCGCGATAGCCGACCACCACCACCGCACGCGCCACCCCCGCCTCGGCGAGCGCCTCGAGCTGGCGGTCCAGGATCGACCGGCCATCGACATCCACCAGGCATTTCGGCATGTCGCGCGTCAGCGGCAGCAGGCGCGTGCCGTTGCCTGCGCTCAGGATGATTCCCTTCATGCGCGTTTCCTTAGAGCATCGGACGCAAAATGCGATCCATCCCCGCGGGAGATTGCATGATCCTCCGTCACCCCGGACTCGTTCCGGGGTCCACCGAGCCGCACGCCCATACTGCTTGATTTTGCGGCACCGTGGATGCCGGAACAAGTCCGGCATGACGAAAATGGAAAAACTGCAACCCCGTCAATCGGATCAGCGTTACACCATGAGAATGATCAAGGTCGCCAGCTACAACATGCGCAAGGGGATCGGCACCGACCGCCGCCGCCGCCCCGACCGCACGCTCGAGGTGCTGCGCGAGATCGATGCCGACATCGTCTGCCTGCAGGAGGCCGACCGCCGCTTCGGCGGACGGGCGCAGGTGATCACGTCGCACCTGCTCGAAGAGCACAGCCCGTGGAAGGCGGTGCCCTTCGGTGCGCGCGCGGCATCGATGGGGTGGCACGGCAACGCCATCCTCGTGCGCAAGCACGCGGAGATCGTCGATTGCGAGCCGATCCACCTGCCCGCGCTCGAACCGCGCGGCGCGGTGATGGCCGACGTTCGCGTCAACGGCGAGGTCGTGCGCGTGATCGGGATGCATCTCGACCTGTCCGGCCTGTGGCGCCGCCGTCAGGCCGCGGCGATCCTGTCGCACATCCACGTCAGCACCGATCGCCGCCCGACCGTGCTGATGGGCGATCTCAACGAATGGAGCACGATGGCCGGCTGCCTGCGCGATTTCGCGCACGATTATCGCTTCGCCGAGACCGGCCCCAGCTTCCACGCCCGCCGCCCGGTGGCGCGGCTCGACCGCATCATGGTGTCGCCCGAGCTCACCGTGACCGACGCCGGCGTCCATCTCAGCCCCACGTCGCGCAAGGCCTCGGACCACCTCCCGATCTGGGCGACGCTGGAAAGATCGTGATTGCCCGCTTATTCCTCGTCCCAGGATGAGCGGGAGAGACTGAAACCAATGCGCGAAAAGGAAATCCGCCTCGCGCTCGTCTGCTACGGCGGGATCAGCCTCGCCGTCTACATGCACGGCATCACCAAGGAGATCTGGCGCCTCGCGCGCGCCAGCGAGGCGTTCATCGAGGGCCGCGAGCCCGCGCGAGGCAGCCAGGGCATCTATCGCGCGCTGCTCGAGGAGATCGAGGCCGAGCACAAGCTCAAGCTGCGCGTGCTGATCGACATCGTCGCGGGCGCGAGCGCGGGCGGCATCAACGGCGTCTTCCTCGCCCAGGCGATCGCGACGGGGCAGAGCCTCGAACCGCTTACCGACCTGTGGTTCGAGAAGGCCGACGTCGAGGCGCTGATCGACCCCGAGGCCGCGCCCTCGTCGCGCTATTCGAAAATGTGGGCGCTGCCGCTCGCCTGGATGGCCGCGCGCCGCTCGGAGGACGATCTCGAGGATGTCGACGAGCCCGGCGCGCGCGACGAGGTTCGGTCCAAGCTCTCGCATTTCGTCCGCTCGCGCTGGTTCGAGCCGCCCTTCGGCGGCGCGCGCTTCACCGGGATGCTGCTCGACGCGCTCGATGCGATGGCGGCCGCCCCGCCCGGCCCGCGCCTGCTGCCCGATCGCCAGCCGCTCGACCTGTTCGTCACCGTCACCGATTTCCGCGGCCATCCCGAACGGCTGCGGCTCAATTCGCCGCCCGAGGTGATCGAGACCGAGCACCGCCTCGTCTTTCCCTTCAGCGATCACGGCGAGGGCGGCGACGCGCTCGGCCATCCCGCCGAACTCGCTTTCGCCGCGCGCGCGACCTCCAGCTTTCCGGGCGCCTTCCCGCCGGTGACGGTCGGCGAGATCGATGGCGTGCTGGCCGATCGCAAGCTCGCCTGGCCCGGCCGCGCCGCCTTCCTGCGCCGAATGCTGCCGCGCCAGTCAGCGGCGAACGCGGCCGAGACGGCGGCGCTGATCGACGGCTCGGTGCTCGCCAATGCACCGTTCAAGCCCGCGATCGATGCCTTGCGCGAACGCCCGGCGCGCCGCCCGATCGACCGCCGCTTCGTCTATATCGATCCCTCGCCGGGGTTGAAGATCCACCTGACCGACGGCAGCAAGGCGGGCCCGCCCGGCTTCTTCCAGACGATCATCGGCGCGCTGTCCGAGCTGCCGCGCAAGCAGCCGATCCGCGACAATCTCGACGCGATCGCCGCGCGCTCGCGCCGGATCGAGCAGATGCGCGACGTCATCGCCGACATCGCGCCGGAGGTGGAAAGCGAGATCGAGGCGCTGTTCGGCCACACGCTGTTCCTCGGCCGCCCCACCGCGGCGCGCCTCGCGGGCTGGCGCCGCCGCGCCCAGCTCGCGGCAGGGCGCAAGGCGGGCTACGGCTATGCCGGCTACGGCCAGCTCAAGATCGCACGCGTCATCGATATGATCTCGCTGTTGATCTACCAGATCGGCGGCGAAACCGGCGCAGACCGCTGGAACCGCGTGCGCGACCTGACGGCGAAGGCAGTGCCCCGCCGCGGCTTCGGTCACGCGGGACCGACCTTCGTCGGCGGCGCGAGCGATGCCACCGTCGCGTTCCTGCGCGATTATGATCTCGGCTTCCGCATCCGCCGCCTGCGGCTCGTCGGACGACGATTGAGCGAGATCGAGGAGGCGCACGAGGATGCGGCGCTCACGCCCTTCCGCGAGGCGCTCTACCAATCGCTCGCGGAGTATCTCGAACGCAAGCGCACCGATTTCCATTTGCGGCTGCGCGGCGACGCCCGCCGGCTCAAGGACGATGCGGGCGCGCTGCTCGATCGCCTCGCCGAATCGCTCGATCTATGCGCCCTCGACGACGCCACCGACGAACGCCTCGCCACCGCGCTCGCGGCGCTGCCCAAGGAGCTGCGACGGCCGCTCCTCCTGACCTATCTCGGCTTTCCCTATTTCGACGTCGCGACGCTGCCGCTGCTGCAGGGCGAAGGGCTCGACGAATTCGATCCGATTCTGGTCGATCGCATCTCTCCCGACGACGCCCGCTCGATCCGCGAGGGCGGGGCCGAGGCGACGTTGAAAGGCATTCAGTTCAACAGCTTCGGCGCCTTCTTCAGCCGCGCCTATCGCGAGAACGACTATCTCTGGGGCCGCCTCCACGGCGCCGAACGAATGATCGACATCATCGTCTCGACGTTGCCCGCCAACGCCCGGATGAAGCCAGGCCGGGTGGCCGCCGTGAAGCGCGCCGCCTTCCTGGCGATCCTCGACGAGGAAGAGCCGCGGCTCCAGGCGGTGCCGGGCCTGATCGAGGCGATCCGCAAGGAAGTCGGCGAGGAATGACATCCCGGGCTTCTGCTTCCCGCTGGGGCCCGTCTTCCAACCCCTAGTCAAAGCCCGCACACCGTAATAGGCTCACGCGCCGTTTCGATCACAAGGAGACCCGCCGCCGATGCAGTTCCTGAAGGGCCTGTTCTGGTTCCTGATCGCCGTGCTCGTCGCGGCGTTCGTGTTCGGCAATTGGAACGAGATCGCCAAGGTGCATCTCTGGAACGAGCTGGTCGCCGACGTGAAGCTGCCGGTTCTCGTGCTGATCTGCTTCCTCGCGGGGCTGCTGCCGACGCTGGTCTATCAGCACGCGGTGCGCTGGCGCCTGAAGCAGCGGCTGGCGGCGGCCGAGCGCTCGCTGGAAGTGGTGCGCGAAACCGTCGCCGCAGCGTCGCCCGCGCCCCAACCCGCGGAGCCTGCTGCGCCGCCGCCGCGTGCCGATGCCGACGCGCCGCCGCTGATGCCGCCGGGGGCCGCATGACGGCGCGCATCTACGTCGCGATCGACACGCCCTCGCTCGACAAGGCGAAGGAGATCGCCGCGCGCGTCCGCCACCATGTCGGCGGGATCAAACTCGGCCTCGAATTCTTCATGGCCAACGGGCGCGCCGGCGTACACGAGATGCACGAGATCGGCCTGCCGATCTTTCTCGACCTCAAGCTCCACGACATCCCCAACACCGTCGGCAAGGCGATCCAGGCGCTGCGCCCGCTCGAGCCCGCGATCCTCACCGTCCACGCCGCCGGCGGCCGTGCGATGCTCGAGGATGCCAAGGCCGCCGCACCGGTCGGCACCAAGGTCGTCGCGGTGACGACGCTCACCAGCCTCGACGGCCGCGACCTCAAGGCGATCGGCGTCGACCGCGATCCGCATGCGCAGGTTCTCCACCTGACAGAGCTCGCGATGAAATCGGGGGTCGACGGCATCGTCTGCTCGGGCGCGGAGGTGGCCGAGGCACACCGGCGCTGGCCCAAGGGCTTCTTCGTCGTCCCCGGCGTGCGCCCCGCCAACGGTTCGGTCGGCGACCAGAAGCGCGTCATCACGCCGCGCGCCGCGGTCGATTCGGGTGCCTCGATCATCGTCGTCGGCCGCCCGATCACCCAGGCGCCCGACCCCGACTTCGCCGCGCGCGAGATCGGCGCGACGCTCTGAACCGATGCTCGCGATCCGACCTGCCACGCGCGCCGATCTCCCGCGCCTCCACCCCGTCATCGAACGCGCCTATCGCGGCGAGACCGCGCGACGGGGCTGGACGCATGAGGCCGACCTCATCGAAGGGCAGCGCACCGATCAGGCGACGCTCGCCGCGATCCTCGACGATGCCGCCGAATGCCTGTTGATCGCCGAAAGCGGCGGCATTCCGGTCGGGTGCGTCCAGATCAGCGATCGCGGCGGCGGGCTCGTCTATCTCGGCCTGCTCTGCGTCGAACCCACGTTGCAAGCCGGTGGCGTCGGCAAGCAAATCCTCGCTGCCGCCGAAGAAGCCGCACGCACGCATTTCGGCGCGACCGCGATTGAGATGACGGTGATCGAGTCGCGATCCGGACTGATCGCCTTCTACCAGCGGCGCGGCTACGTGCTGTCGGGTGAAACCCGCGACTTCCCGATCCCGCTCGATCCGCCGCTGTTCATGTCGGTGCTGGTCAAGCCGCTCGACGAAATTTCACAAGCGAAGGAGCAAGCGAATGCCATTCGACGGTAGTTGCCATTGCGGCGCGGTCGCCTTCACGGTCGATGCAGACGCGCCCGCTACGGCGATGAGCTGCAATTGCTCGCATTGCCGGCGCAAGGGCTTCCTGCTCGCCTTCATGCCCGCGGAGACCTTCACGCTGACCTCGGGCGAGGACGCGCTGACCGATTATCACTTCAACAAGCACGCGATCACGCATCGCTTCTGCGCGACCTGCGGCGCACAGCCCTTCGCCGAGGGCAAGGGCCCGGACGGCAGCGCGGTCCGCGCGATCAACCTGCGCTGCGTGCCCGAGATCGACCTCGATACGCTGACGGTCCAGAAGGTCGACGGCGCGAGCTTCTAGTCGCCCTATCGCTGCGCTTCGCCGCGCGCTAAGCGCCTTCGCGATGACGAGCGTCAAAATCTGCGGCCTCTCGACGCCCGAAACGTTCACCGCGGCGATCGGCGGCGGCGCGAGCCATGTCGGCTTCGTGTTCTTCCCGCCCTCCCCGCGCAACGTGACGCCCGATCAGGCGGCCGCGCTCGCTGGGCGCGTGCCGGGCCATGTCGCCAAGGTGGGCGTGTTCGTCGATCCCGACGACGCATTGCTCGACGCCGCGATCGCCGCCGCCCGGCTGGACGCGATCCAGCTCCACAAGACCGCGCCGCAGCGCACCGCCGCGATCCGCGCCCGCACGCGCCGCGAGATCTGGGCCGCGATCCCCGTCAAGACCCGCGCCGATCTCGACGCCGGCCGCGCCTATGCCGACGCCGCCGATCGCCTGCTCTACGACGCCAAGACCCCGGACGACGCCGCGCATCCCGGCGGCATGGGGTTACGCTTCGATTGGGCCCTGCTCGACGGGGTCCGCCACCAACTGCCCTGGGCGCTGTCGGGCGGTCTCAGCGCCGCCAACGTCGCCGAGGCGATCCGACGCACCGGCGCACGGCTGGTCGATGTCTCCTCGGGCGTCGAATCCGCGCCGGGCGTCAAGGATGTGGACAAGATCGCCGCATTCCTTAAAGCCGCGAGCCAGTCATGACCGCCAATTCCTTCCGCACCCAGCCTGACGAACGCGGGCATTTCGGCGCTTTCGGCGGCCGCTACGTCGCCGAGACGCTGATGCCGCTGATCCTCGATCTCGAGCGCGAATATCGCGCCGCCAAGGCCGATCCCGCCTTCCAGGCCGAGTTCGACGATCTGCTGGAGCATTATGTCGGCCGCCCCAGCCCGCTCTATTACGCCGAACGCCTCACCGCGCATTACCGAGAGGGCGCCCCCGCGGGCATGGGCGCCAAAATCTACTTCAAGCGCGAGGAACTCAATCACACCGGCGCGCACAAGATCAACAATTGCATCGGCCAGATCCTGCTCGCGCGCCGCATGGGCAAGACGCGGATCATCGCCGAGACGGGCGCGGGCCAGCACGGCGTCGCCACCGCCACCGTCGCCGCGCGCTTCGGCCTGCCTTGCACCATCTTCATGGGCGCCAAGGACGTCGAGCGGCAGAAGCCCAACGTCTTCCGCATGAAGCTGTTGGGTGCCGAGGTGCAGCCCGTCACCTCGGGCGCGCAGACGCTCAAGGACGCGATGAACGAAGCCCTCAGAGACTGGGTCGCGACCGTTCACGACACCTTCTACATCATCGGCACCGCCGCTGGCCCGCATCCCTATCCCGAGCTCGTCCGCGACTTCCAGAGCGTGATCGGCACCGAGACCCGCGCGCAAATCATGAAAGCGGAGGGGCGCCTGCCCGACCTATTGATCGCCGCGGTCGGCGGCGGATCGAACGCGATCGGCCTGTTCCACCCCTTCCTCGACGACGCGCAAGTCGCGATGCTCGGTATCGAGGCAGCAGGCGAAGGAATGCAGGGCAAGCACGCCGCCAGCCTCAACGGCGGGCTGCCGGGCGTGCTCCACGGCAACAAGACCTATCTGCTCCAGGACGAGGACGGCCAGATCGCCGAGGCGCACTCGATCTCGGCCGGGCTCGATTATCCCGGCATCGGCCCCGAGCACAGCTGGCTCCACGAGAGTGGCCGCGTCGACTATCTCCCGATCACCGACCGGCAGGCACTCGACGCCTTCCAGCTCTGCTGCCGCCTCGAAGGCATCATCCCCGCGCTGGAAAGCTCCCACGCACTGGCAGCTTTGGATAGCAAAGCACGGGAATACCGAGACGATCAGATCATCGTCGTCAACGTCTCGGGCCGCGGCGACAAGGACATCTTCACCGTCGCCGATGCGCTGGGGGTGGCGATATGAAGTTCCAGGATCAAACCTCTCCCCTTCAGGGGAGGGGCAAGGGGTGGGGTGGCGTCGGGCGGGGCTCGATGCCCCGATCGACGCTGCGCGCCGAGCGATCCCCTATGTGGATCGCACCCACCCAGCATCGGGTGAACAGCGCCCCGCGCTGTTCAGATCATGCCGGGGGCATGACCGACCCGATGCTCCCCTCCCTGGAAAGGGAGGGGCTTGAATGGTGACCCGCCTCTCCGCCGCCTTCTCCAAGGGCCACCCCGCGCTGGTGGCGTTCGTCACAGCCGGCGACGGGCCAACCCCCGCGATCCTCGACGCGCTGGTCGAGGGCGGCGCCGATGTGATCGAGCTCGGCATGCCCTTTACCGATCCGATGGCGGACGGCCCCGCGATTCAGGCCGCGAACCTGCGCAGCCTCGCCGCGGGCACTACCACGGCGGATATCCTCACGATCGCGCGCGATTTCCGTGGGCGCCACCGCGATACCCCGCTCGTGCTGATGGGATACGCCAACCCGATGCTCCGCCGCGGGCCGGACTGGTTCGCCGATCAATGCGCGGCCGCGGGCGTCGACGGCGTGATCTGCGTCGATATCCCCACCGAGGAGGATGAGGCGCTCGGCCCCAGCCTGCGCGCCCGCGGCGTCGCACCGATCCGCCTCGCCACCCCCACCACCGATGCCGCGCGCCTGCCCGCCGTGCTCGATGGCGCGGGCGGCTTCCTCTATTACGTCTCGGTCGCCGGCATCACCGGCAAGCAGCAGGCGGCGCAGGCGTCGATCGCCGAGGCGGTCGCGCGCCTGAAAGCCGCCACCAATCTGCCGGTCGCAGTCGGCTTCGGCATCCGCACCGCAGACCAGGCCGCCGCTGTGGCGCGGGTCGCCGACGGCGTGGTGGTCGGCTCGGCGATCGTCGATCTGGTCGCGCGCCACGGCGAGGATGCGCCCGGCCCCGTTCGCGCCTATGTAGCAGACCTAGCGGCCGCGATCCGCGCCGCCACCAAGGAAGAAGCATGAGCTGGCTCACCCGCGTCCGCAACGCGATCCCCTTCGTCCCCAAGGCGCAGACGCCCGAGAATCTCTGGCACAAGTGCAAGGGCTGCGGGCAGATGGTGTTCACCAGGGAGCTGGAGGACAATCTCTACGTCTGCCCCAAATGCGATCATCACGAACGCATCGGGCCGGCGCTGCGCTTCGCCTATCTGTTCGACGAGGGTAGCCATAGCGAGCTGACGGCGCCCAAGGTGACCGAAGACCCGCTCAAATTCCGCGATTCGAAGCGCTATACCGATCGCCTCAAGGCCGCGCGCGCGAGCACCGGAGAACAGGACGCGCTGGTCAACGCGCGCGGCACGATCGAAGGCCACAAGGCGGTCGTCGGCGTCCAGGATTTCGCCTTCATGGGCGGCTCGATGGGGCTCGCGGTAGGCGAGGCGTTCGTCGCCGGCGTCGAGGCCGCGATCGCGGACCATTGCCCCTACATCATCTTCACCGCCTCGGGCGGCGCGCGGATGCAGGAGGGCATCCTGAGCCTGATGCAGATGCCGCGCTCGACCGTGGCGATCCAGATGCTCCACGACGCCGGGCTGCCCTATATCGTCGTCCTCACCGATCCCACGTCGGGCGGCGTGATGGCGGCCTATGCGATGCTCGGCGACGTCCAGATCGCCGAGCCCAAGGCAACGCTCGCCTTCACCGGCCGCCGCGTGATCGAGAACACGATCCGCGAAAAGCTGCCCGAGGATTTCCAGACGAGCGAATATTATCTCGATCACGGCCTGATCGACATGGTCGTCCATCGCAAGGAACTGACCCATCGCCTCGCGACGGTGATCGATTACCTATGCGGCGGCGCGAAGAGGGCGGCATGACCGACACTCTCCCCTCCCGCTTGCGGGAGGGGGATTGATGCCCGACCACGCATCGTCCGCAAATCCCGCCGTCCAGCGCCAGCTCGACCGGCTGTGGTCGCTCTCCCCCGGCGCCGACATCCTGGGGTTGGAGCGCATCACGCGCCTGCTCGGCCGCCTCGGCGATCCGCAGCGTGACCTGCCCCCGGTGCTTCACGTCGCGGGCACCAACGGCAAGGGTTCGACCTGCGCCTTCCTGCGTGCCGCGATCGAAGCCGCCGGGCTGACGACCCATGTCTATTCGAGCCCCCACCTCGTCCGCTTCAACGAACGCATCCGCCTCGCCGGCGCGCTGATCGACGACATCATGCTTGCGGCGTTGCTCGAAGAGGTGCTGGACCAGGCTGCGGGCCTCGACGCCAGCTTCTTCGAAGTGACGACAGCGGTCGCCTTTCTCGCCTTCGCGCGCACCCCTGCGGACGCCTGCATCGTCGAGGTCGGGCTCGGCGGCCGGCTCGATGCCACCAACGTCATCGCCCGCCCGCTCGTCACCGGGATCGCGCAGCTCGGCATCGACCACCAGGCGTTCCTCGGCGACACGCTGGAGGCGATCGCGGGCGAAAAGGCCGGCATCGCCAAGCCCGACGTGCCACTCGTGACGATGCGCTACCCCCCCAACATCACCATGCGAATCGCGCAAGTGGCGGCGGCAGCAGGCGCCCCTGTCCTGCCGCTCGGCACGACCTGGCATTTCGACGTCGACGAGCGCCACATCGTCTATCGCGACGCGAACGGCGTGTTGAAGCTCCCGCTCGCCGTGCTCCCCGGTCCGCACCAGCCGAGCAATCTCGCGCTCGCCGTCGCCATGTTGCGGCACCAGCAGCAGCTCGCGATCCCCGACGCCGCCTTCGCCGCAGCATCGACCGCCGCGCGCTGGCCCGCGCGGATGCAGCGCCTCGCGGCGGGGCCGCTGACCGCGCGGCTCCCCGCCGGCACCGCCATCTGGCTCGACGGCGGCCACAATCCCGCCGCGGGCAACGCCATCGCGCAGGCGATCGCCGATCTCGCGCGAACGCCTTCGGGCACCTCGCTGCCCATCCACCTCATCGTCGGGATGCTCGCCAACAAGGATCCCGCGGGCCTGCTCGCGCCGCTCGCGCCGCTCGCCGCGAGCCTCACCGCGGTGCCGGTGCCGAGCCATGAACACCACGCCCCCGCCGATCTGGCGCGCGCCGCCCACGGCCTCGGTATCACCGCGACCGGCACCGCCCCCGACATCGCCGCCGCCCTCGACAGCGTCGCCCGCCGCATCGATCCGCGTGGGGCGCCGGGCATCGTACTGATCCTCGGCTCGCTCTATCTCGCAGGCGAGGTATTGGCCGCCAACGACGAGCTGCCGACCTGATTCTTATTTGCGATTGACTTGCAATAGCGAGTCGGTGAACCATGCGCATCCGAAAGAGGAGTCGCGCATGACCAGCACCGAGACGATCGCCCACGCCCTTCCCCACGCGCTCCCCGACGATCCCGACGTGCGGCTCGTGTTGTTCGCCATCCGGCGCCTCGGCGCGCAGGGGCTCAACGACGCCTGCGCGGCGCATGCCTTCGTCACTGCATTCGGCGAGGGGTTTCGGCGCCCGCTGGTGCTGATGCGCGCGTTCATGCTCGACGTCGCGAGCGCGGCCGCACAGCCGATTTCGATCGCGCCGTGCTGCTGCCAGCGCACGACGGCTTCCGAAGCGGCTCTGCTCGATGTGCTCGCGCGCGCCGAGACCAACCCCGAAAAGGCCCGCCTGCTGCTCGCCGATCAACTCGGCACGCGGGCGGTGGACGGCGTGCTGGCAAGCGCCGCCGCAGTCGCCGCCGCCTTCGCCGATGCCGGGCGGCCGATCCTGCGCTAGGCGTCTCCGGCCCGCGCGTCGCCTTCGCCGTCCACGCCGGCACTCCCGATCGAGCGATCGACCAACCCGCTGCGCGCCATCCACCAGAACAGCACCACCCCCGGCAAGGCGAGCACCGTCGTCAGCAGGTAGAAATCGACGTAACCGAACAGCTCGATCAGCCCGCCCGCGGTCGTCCCCGTCACGATCCGCCCGACGACGCTCGCCGCGGCCGAGATCAGCGCATATTGGAACGCGGTAAAGCGCAGGTCGCACAAGGCCGAGAAATAGGCGACCACCGCGACCCCGCCGAAACCGCTCGCAAAATTCTCGAACCCGATCGCGCCCGCCATGCCGAGGTTCGAATGCC
This sequence comes from Sphingomonas sp., assembly GCA_035538935.1. GTDB lineage: Bacteria > Pseudomonadota > Alphaproteobacteria > Sphingomonadales > Sphingomonadaceae > Sphingomonas. Next base: position 453,271 of record DATLJH010000020.1, on the reverse strand, counting down.
CCGCCGCCGCAAGCCCTGCGAAGCTGAGGTTGGACACCATCATCAACAAGAGACTCAACAGCACCGATCGCTTCATGCCCATGCGCGAATAGAGCCAGCCGCCGACGAAGATCCCGATCAGATACGCCCAGAAACCCAGTCCAACGTCGTAAAAGGCAATCTCGTCATTGGTGAATCCGAGGTCGTCGAACAGCAGCCGGAAAGTCAGATTGGCCAGCGTGTCGCCCACTTTGTGGATCAGAATGAAGATCAGCACGACCACCGCGCCGTAGCGCTCGAAGAACTGCACGAAGGGCGCCCAGATGGAGCGTAGCATCGTCGCGATGCTCCGGCGTTCGGCCGGCTCGCGCCGTCGCGCGGGTTCGCCGACGACCAGCCCCGCCAGCATTGCCGGCAGCGCGATCAGCGCACAGGCGAGATACGCGGCTTCCCAGCCGACGCGCGCGGCGATCACCAGCGCCAGCGCGCCGGCGCCGGCCGATCCGATCCGCCAGCCATATTGGCTCATTCCCGATCCGACGCCGAGCTGGCGCGGTTCGAGGATTTCGATCCTGTACGCGTCGATCACGATGTCGAACGTCGCGCCCGCGACGCCGACGAGGATCGCGGCGGTCGCCGTCCAGGCGATGTCCGCTTTGGGGTCGGCGAGCGCAAGATTGGCGACCGCGGCCATGACGAGCAGCCCGGCAAAGATCAGCCACGACACGCGCTGCCCCAGCCGTCCCAGCACCGGCAGCCGCACGCCATCGACCACCCACGCCCATAGCGGTTTCAGATTATAGACGAGGAAGGCGAGGCTGAACGCCGTGATCGTCGATTTGGTGATGTCGTTCTGCGCCAGCCGCGTCGTCAGCGTCGCGCCGATCATCGCATAGGGAAAGCCCGAGGAGATGCCGAGCGCGAGCGCCGCCAGCGGGGCCTTCTCGAGATAGGCGAGCACGCCGCTCGCCGCGCCCTGGCGCTCCGCCGTCACGCTGTCCATGCACCGTCGCTCCCGCTCGTTCGGTGCGGACCCTAACGGCAAATCATGGAACGCGAAACGCCTCTCAGGCGGTCGCTTCCAGGAACAGGTTGAACCCGCCCGGCGCCCGGCGCGGCTTCCTCCCCCGCAGCACGTCATCGACCACGCCGATCGCCTGCAACAGGTCGCGCTGGGCGTAAGGCTTGGCGAGGCAGCCCGCCGCCACGCCGCGGGCGTCGTCGGGGCAACCGCCGGTGACGAACAGCACGCGCACACCCCGGGCGTGCGCCGCCTCGGCCACCGCGATCCCGCTGCCGTCGGCGAGCGCGACGTCGACCAGCACCAGATCGATCATGGTCGCGCTTCCCAGATGCGCGAGCGCCTCGGCGACCGTGTTTACCGTCGCGGCGATCTCGAACCCTTCTTCGGTGAGGAAATGCTCGGTATCGAACGCCACCAGCGGCTCGTCCTCGACGATCAGCAAATGGTTGATCCGGCGCTTCTTCTTCCCGAACAACATCCGTCGGCCCTTCGACCTGCGCCCCGCCTCGGCGATGCGCTCGTTACGCTTACGTCCCTAACGCTCGAACCCGGAATCGGGCGCAAAGTTTTTGATCGCGCGCGCCAAAACGATGTATGGGCGCGGCGTGTCACGCCCCCCCGCCCCCAAGGAAACGCAGCGCATCGCCAAGCTGCTCGCGCGCGCCGGAATCGCCTCGCGCCGCGAGATCGAGCGCATGATCGCCGACGGCCGCATCGCGATCGATGGCAAGGTGCTCGATACGCCCGCGACGCTCGTCGCCTCGCTCCACGGCGTCACCGTCGACGGCAACCCGGTCGAGGCGCCGCGGCCGGCGCGGCTGTTCGTGTTCCACAAGCCGACGGGTGTGCTCACCGCCGAACGCGATCCCAGAGGCCGGGCGACGATCTACGACCGCCTGCCCAAGGGCCTGCCGCGGCTGATTCCGGTCGGTCGCCTCGACTACAATACCGAAGGGCTGCTGCTCCTCACCACCGACGGCGGGCTCAAGCGCCAGCTCGAACTGCCCTCGACCGGTGTCGAGCGTGCCTATCGCGCGCGCGCTTACGGCGAGGTGAGCCAGGCGCAGCTCGAGGAATTGATCGAGGGCGTCGAGATCGACGGCATCCGCTACGGCGGCATCGACGCCAATCTCGAACGCCGCACCGGCGCCAACGTCTGGATCGAGCTGATCCTCACCGAAGGCAAGAATCGCGAGGTGCGCCGCGTGCTCGAGCATCTGGGGCTGGAGGTCTCGCGCCTGATCCGCACGCGCTACGGCCCCTTCGTGCTCGGCGACCTGTCCGTGGGCGGCATCGGCGAGGTGCGCCAGCACGATCTCGTCGCCTTCCGTCAGACGCTCGTCAGGGGCGGAAAGAGCGATCGCGCCATCGAGGTCGCGTCGCTGGCCGCACCGCCGGCAAGGCCGCGTGCCGCGCCTGCCTCCGCACGCCCTTCCGAACCAACGCGCCGCGCCCCGGCCCGGACGCCCAAGCCCCCCAAAGGCGCGGCCGGCTCGCCGGTCAGAAAGGGGCGCCCCGCGCTCGGCGGTCCCGACGATCGCACGCGCGGTCCCAGAGCCGAGGTGACCGTGCCACCGGAGCCCCGGCCGACACCCAAGCGCCGCGCCGGCTGGGCGAAACCCAAACCCAAGCCCGGCCCCAGGCGGCGCAAATGAGGATCATCGCCGGCCAATGGCGCGGCCGCCCGCTGGTCGCGCCCAGGGGCGATGCCACGCGCCCTACCTCGGACCGCACGCGCGAGGCGCTGTTTTCGATGCTCGCCAGCCGGCTCGGCAGCTTCGAGGGGCTCGCGGTCGCCGACCTGTTCGCCGGCTCGGGCGCGCTCGGGCTGGAGGCGCTGTCGCGCGGCGCCGCCTCGTGCCTGTTCGTCGAGCAGGACCGCGCCGCGCTCGACGCCTTGCGCGCCAACATCGCCAAACTCGACGCGCGGGGGGCCGACGTGCGCGCGCAATCGGTGCTCGCGCTCGGCCCGGCACGCGGCGCGCTCGATCTGGTGATGATGGACCCGCCCTACGGCACCGGCGCGGGCGCGGTGACGCTCGACAAGCTGGCGCGGCTCGGCTGGATCGGTGCCGGCACCTGGGTGAGCATCGAAACCGCCCGCAACGAGGAGATGGCCACCGCCGACTTCTCGATCGACGCCAGCCGCGTCCACGGCAAGGCGCGGCTCACGCTGCTCCGGCACGCCGTCTGAACCACGCGACAGCATCAAGGCGGACGAAAATGCCGCCCACGTTGCCACTATGCATGAATTGATTAAATGTAGCCCCGTCATCGACGGAGACGATCACTGACCACGACCTATCTCCCCACGCTCAAGCAGCTACAATATCTGGTGGCGCTGCGTGATCACGGCCATTTCGGCCGTGCGGCGGAGGCATGCTTCGTCACCCAGTCGACGCTCTCGGCGGGTATCCGCGAACTCGAGACGCTGATCGGCATCACGCTGGTCGAGCGCACGCGCCGCGTCGTCCGCTTCACCCCGCTCGGCGATCGCATCGCGGACAAGGCCCGCCGCGTGATCCGCGAGGCGGAGGAACTGGGCGACCTCGCGCGTGCCGCCGGCCGGCCGCTCTCGGGCGAGATGCGGATGAGCGTGATTCCCACGATCGCGCCCTTCATGCTGCCGCGCATCCTGCCCCGGCTGCGCCGCGACTATCCCGATCTCAAGCTCTTCCTGCGCGAGGAGCCGAGCGGCCCCGCCTGCGAGGGCCTCAACAACGGCCGCACCGATTGCGTCCTGCTCGCGCTCCCTTATGCATGCGGCGAGGTTGCGGCGCGCCCGTTGTTCGACGACAGGCTCTACGTCGCTTTCCCAGAAGGCGAGGAACCGCCTCCGCCCTCGATCACGCCGGACGAGATCGACGAGCGCCGGCTGCTGCTGCTCGAGGACGGCCATTGCCTCAAGGATCACGCGCTTGCCGCGTGCAACCGCCCTGAATTGCGCGCCGAGGCGACCATGCTCGGCACCTCGCTCCACACCATCGTGCAGATGGTGGACAACGGCCTCGGCGTGACGATGCTGCCGGAAATGGCGCTGGAGGCGGGAATCCTCGAACATACCCATGTGACGGCGCGGCCGCTCGCCGCCGAGCATCCGGCGCGCACGATCGCGCTCGTCTGGCGGCGCGCCTCCCCGCGCGAGAAGGATTTCCACCTGCTCGCCGACGTGCTGGCGGAGGCGCGATGATGATGCTCCGCTCCCTCCTGCCGCTCGGCCTCGCGCTCGTCGTCACCGGCTGTGCCTCGACGCCCGCCCCCGTCAACGCTCCCGCACCCCCGCCCAACCCCAAGGTCGGCGGCGTGGCGATGATCGAGACATGGTCTGCGGTCGACAATGCCCGCGCCGCGCCGCCGCTCGCGACCTTCGCGCGCGCAATCGACGCCGCGGGCCTCGCCGACACACTCGCCGCGCCGGGCCCCGTCACCGTCTTCGCGCCGACCGACGCCGCCTTCGGCCGCCTCGCGCCGGGAACGCTCGACGAACTGCTGCGACCTGAGAACAAGCCCGCGCTCGTCAAATTGGTGACCTATCACGTCGTCCCCGGCCGACTGACCATCGCCGATCTCGAGGCGAAGATCGCGGCGGGCGGCGGCACCGCGACGCTCACCACCGTCGAGGGCGAACCGCTGACGCTCGGCCTCGTCAATCAGGTGATCGCGCTCACCGACGTCGCCGGCAACAAGAGCTATGTCGAAACCGGCGACATCCGCGAGGCCAACGGCATGATGCACGTCGTCAACGGCATCATGATCCCGACGATCGACTGAGAGTCGGTTTCGAAACTCGCCGTTCCGGCGATTTTCGGGTTCCGGCACCGGCCCGCTCCCCCACCCGACCACCCACGGGATCGTACGCTATGGGTGGTCGGGTGGGGGAGCGGGCCGGTGCCGCTCTTTCGAAACAGACTCTGAGGATCAGGTCGCGGCCTTCTCCGCCGCCATCGCCAGCGCGATCGCCCCGAGCGGGCCCGCCATCGCCCCGAGCTGCGGCGCGACGACATAGGGGCCGTCCTGGGGCAACGGCATGTAACCGCCCAGGCTTGCGACCACTCCCTTGTTGACCCGCTCGATCAAATGCGGCTGGCGCGCGATCACGCCGCCGCCCATCGCCACCTTGAGCGGGCCGGTGACGCAGACCAGATCATGCACCATCGCCGACAGCGTGTGGACGATCGGCTCCCAGACCGGATCGTCGGGGGCGATGTCACCGACATGCCGCGCACCGACGCGCGCCTTGAGCGCGGTGCCCGAGGCCAGACCTTCGACGCAATCGGGGTGGTAGCGGCAGACCCCTTCAAAGGTATCGCCGGCGAGCCGCGGCACGCGGACATGGCCGATCTCGCTATGCCCGATGCCGCGCGTGGGCTTGCCGTGGACGACCAGGCCGACGCCGACGCCCGTGCCAACGGTGACATAGGCGAAATCGTCGAGCCCCTGCCCCGCGCCCCAGGCGATCTCCGCGAGCGCCGCACCGTTGACGTCGGTATCGAAGCCCACCGGCACGTCGAACGGCGCCGAAATCGTGCCGAGCACGTCGGCGCCCGGCCAGTCGGGCTTGTTGGTCGCGCGGACCTGCCCGAATTTCTCGGACCGCGGATCGAGGTCCAGCGGCCCGAACGAGGCAATGCCCAATGCCGCGAATCCGGTGCTGCCGTGCCATTCTTCGAGCGTCGCGACGATCGCCGGCAACGTCTCCCGGGGCATGGTGGTCGGGATCGTGCGCTGGTCGAGCACCTCGCCCGGCCCGTGCGCCAGCGTACAGACGCATTTGGTGCCGCCCAGCTCGACCCCGGCATAGGGCAGACGGCCGCCGTCGCGCGACGGCGATCCGCTCACAGACGCTCTCCCGCGCGGCATGCGTTGCCGAAGGAAATCTCGTTGACCAGCGGAACAGTTGAACTCGAAACCATAATCTCTCCCGCCACGGCGCTCGCGCCCCTCATATCGCGCCGCGGCTGATTTAATACATCAAATTTAACAATTCAAACCACTGGCTCAGTTGGCGTTCCTTCCGAAGGACGGCGGCCGATCGGTCTTGGCGGTGCCGAATTGCGACGGCGTCGGCCCCATCTCGAAGACGAGCTCGCCGCCTTTCGCCAGATCGGCATGCGCGATCCAGTTCTTCGTCCACGGCTGTCCGTTCCACCGCACCGACTGGATGTACGGGCTGTCCGGCGCGTTGCCCTCGGCGCGCACCGTCAGCGTCCTGCCGCCTCCCACGTCCACCTCGGCCACATTGAACAGCGGCGAGCCGAAGACATAGACCGCGCTGACCGGATCGACGGGGTAGAAACCCAGCGCGGAAAGGATGAACCACGCACTCATCTGCCCGCAATCGTCGTTGCCGATCACCCCGTCTGGATCGTCCTTGTACATCTCGGTCAGCAACCGCCGCACCATCGCCTGCGTCTTATGCGGCGCCCCGCAATAGGCGTAGAGATAGGCGACGTGCTGATCGGGCTCGTTGCCGTGCGCATATTGCCCGACCAGCCCCGAAATGTCGGGCGGGGCGTTGTCGGGCAGCGTCGAGGGGCCGTTGAACAGCGCATCGAGCTGCTTTTCGAACGCCGCGTCGCTACCGAAATGCGCGATCAGGCCGTAGAGATCGTGCTGGTTGAGGAAGGTCGCCTGCCAGCCGTTCGCCTCGGTGTAATCGCGCCATTTGGGAACGTCGTGGCCGATCTGGATCGGATCGTAATCCTTCCACCAGCTCCCGTCCTTGAAGCGCGGTCGCGCGAAGCCGATGCTCGGATCGATGACGTTGCGGTAATTCTGCGATCGCTTGCGCAGCGCCGCCGCGTCCTCTTTCGCGCCCACGGCGTCGGCGATGTGCGCCATGGCCCAGTCATCATAGGCATATTCCTGCGTCCGGCTGACCGATTCCCACACCTCGTCGCACGGGATATAGCCGAGATCGTAATAGAAGCCGCGCCCCAGCGTGCTGTCGATGTCCTTGAAATCGCGGTCGAAGGCGCGCTTGCGGATATTGGGCCACGCCGCCGCGTAATCCGCTTCGATGCCCTTGGCGTGCGCTTCGGCGAGCACCGAGACGGCGTGCCAGCCAATCATCGTCCCCGTCTCCACCCCCTGCAGCGGCCAGACCGGCGGGCCGACCGGGCTCTCGGCGGTTTGCCGGCACAGGTCGCGCGTCAGCAGCGCGGCGCGCTCGGGATCGATCAGCGTCAGCAGCGGATGCAGCGCGCGATACGTATCCCACAGCGAATAGGTGCTGAACGCCTCCTCGCCCTTGGGCGCTTGATGCACCTCGCGATCGAGCCCCACATACCGCCCGTCGCGATCGGTGAAGAGCGTCGGCGCGAGCTGCGCGTGATAGAGCGCGCTCGCCATGATCGCGCGCTGCGCCTCGGCGCCGCCCGAGACGCGCACCCCGCCCAGCGCCTTGGCCCAGACGGTGCGCGCGGCCTTGGCGGCGCCGTCGAAATCCCAGGCCGGTGCTTCCGCCGCCAGCGCGTCGTGCGCGCCCTTGAGATCGACCGCCGACAGGCCGGTCTTGATCAGGATCGGCTCGCCACCGGCCTCGTCAAAGAACAAGGCGACCTTGGTGCTGTTCCCCTTGATCGAGGTAGCGCCGTCGGGCGCCGCCTTATCGCCGTCGCCGAAGAACTGGACGCGGTCGGGCTTACGCGAAAGCTGCATCGCGAAGTGAATATGCCGCCCCCGCGCCCAGCGATTGACCTGTCGGCTGCCGGTCAGCGTGCCGTCGTCGCCGAGCGTCAGCGACGCGTCCTCGACCACATTGCCCTTGCCCTTGTCCCAATCATCCTCGATCGCATGCGCGAAATCGATCAGGATATGCCCCGGCCCCTTCGCGAAATGGTAGCGATGCAGGCCGCAGCGCTCGGTAACCGTAAGCTCGGCGAGCACGCCCGATTCGAGCTTCACCCGGTAATAGCCGGGCTCGGCCTGTTCCTCGGAATAGCGCTGGCGATAGCCCTCATCGGGGTTTTCGATCGATCCGGGCGCCAGCTTCAATTCCTGCCGCGTCGGCACCACCAGCACGTCGAGCATGTCCCCGATGCCCGTGCCCGACAGATGGGTATGGCTGAACCCCATGATCGAGCCATCCTTCTGGTGATAGCCCGAGCACGCGTCCCAGCCGTGCGTATTGGTGTCAGGGCTGAGTTGCGCCATCCCGAACGGCAGCGACGCGCCGGGAAAGGTATGCCCATGCCCGCCGGTGCCGACGAAGAGATTGGGCTTGCCGGGCGTCGGCGACGGCCCGCTTTGCGTCGCGCGCGTGCATCCCGAGACAGCTCCCCCGATCGCGGCAAGGCCCGTGGTGACGAGAAGCTGGCGGCGGTTGGTGGTGATCATGAAATTTTCTCCAGCGTCACGAGGCGATAGACTCGCAAGCACAGGCCCTCACCCTTCCCACTCGGCTGCGCCGAGCGGACCCCCTCCCTCTCCCCCGAGGGGGGAGAGGGAGGGAGCGCCGAAGGCGCGGAAGGGTGAGGGTCTGTCATCTCAAATTTTCGCCGCCAGCAGCGCCGGGCGCTTGTCGGCGATCTCGACGATCAATTGGCCGAACAGTGCATTCGCCCAGGCGAACCAGCTCCGCGTGAAGTTGGTCGGATCGTCCTTGTCGAAGCTTTCGTGCATGAAGCCCGTGCCGCCGTGCGTGCCCTTCAGCCAACGCAGGCATTGCGTGATCGTCGCGTCGTCGTCGGCGTTCATCGCGTGCGTGATGATTGACATCGGCCAGATCATGTTCATGCCGATATGCGGCCCGCCGATCCCCTCGGCCGCCGTCCCCTTGAAAAAATACGGGTTCCGGTCCGACCAGGCGAGATCGGCGGTGCGGCGGAACAGCGGATCGTCGCGCTTCACCACGTCGATCAGCGCGAGCCCCGACAGGCTCGGCACGTTGGCGTCGTCCATGAACACCCAGTTGCCGAAACCGTCGATCTCATACGCCCAGACCTGCCCGCCCTTGCCGTCGGAGATCAGCGCGTGCGCCTTGAGCGCGGCCTCGACCTCCGCGGCGAGCGCCTCGGCGTCGGCGGCGGCCTTGGCATCGCCGCGCGCCTCGCGATGAACCTCGGCGATCTTGCGCAGCACCGATACCGCGAACAAGTTCGACGGGATCAGGAACGGATAGAGGCAGGCATCGTCCGACGGCCGGAACATCGAGTGGATGAGACCGATCTTCTTCGTCGGCCGCCCATAGCCGCCGAGCATCAGGCTGTCGGTCGGGTTCTGCGCCTTGCGCTGGAAATGATACGGCCCCGGCCCCTCCTTGCGCTGCTGCACCCGGAAGGTCTCGACCGCGAGCGCCATCGCGCGGCTCCAGGTGTCGTCGAACGGCGCCTTGTCGCGCGTGCGCGTCCAATATTCATGGCTGAGCCGCATCGGATAGCAGAGCGAATCGATCTCCCACTTCCGCTCGGCGACCCCCGGCTTCATCTCGGTCTGATCAGTCTGCGACCATTCGAGCTTCGACGGCGCGGTCGGATCCTTGTCGAAGGCGTTGGCATAAGGATCGATCAGGATGCAGCGCGCCTGGCGCTGGATCAGCCCCTGGAACAGCCGCTTGAGCTTCGGATCCTTCGCGACGAGGTGGATATAGGGCTGCACCTGCGCCGAGCTGTCACGCAGCCACATCGCGTGGATGTCGCCGGTCAGGACGAAGGTGTCGGGCTTGCCGTCGATCGTGCCCGTCTCGACCGTGGTGTCGAGCGTGTTGGGGTAGCAATTCTCGAACATCCAGGCGAGCTCGGGATCGGCGATCTTCGCCTTCACGCGCTTGATCTCGGCCTCGATCGCGGGGCTGGTGAAGTTGCGTTTCCCCGGCGCGGGGCGCTTGCTGGCGAAGCTCGCGGCGCGCGCGGCGGCGGGGATGAGGCTGGAGACGGCGAACGCACCGGCGCCCGCCATGACATCGCGTCGGCGAAGGATCATCGCGGCAACTCCCTGAAAACGCGGGAGCGGCGATGGCGGCGTGCGGATCGTGAGCCGATCATGTCCCTCTCCCTGATGGCCGGCGCCTTCATCCGGACGCCGCTGTCGATGCCGAGACTGTAAGCAGCGCCGGCGCTCGAAAACAATAGCCAATTTACTTTTCTAATTAATTGCCGGGCCCTTGTATCGGCCCCCCGCGTGCAGGATGAAGGAAGGACATGGCAAGACTCCTCGAAATCTGCGTCGACAGCATGGCCAGCCTCGAGGCGGCGCGCGAGGGCGGCGCCGACCGCATCGAATTGTGCAGCGCGCTGAGCCTGGGCGGGCTGACGCCCTCGCCCGGCCTGATCGCGCTCGCAGCAGAGCAGCCGCTCCCCTGCCGCGCGATGATCCGCCCGCGACCCGGCGACTTCGCTTATGACGATGCCGAGATCGCGCAGATGGAACGCGACATCGATTACGTCGCGGGGGCGGGCTTGGCCGGCGTGGTGTTCGGCGCCACGCGGGGCGGCGCGCTCGACGAAAAGGTGTTGCGACGCCTGCTCGATCGCGCCGCCGCGCACGGTTTGCCGGCCACGCTCCACCGCGCGATCGACACCGTGCGCGATCCCGCAGCCGAGATCGACACCGCGATCGCGCTGGGCTTCGATCGCGTGCTGTCCTCCGGCGGCGCACCCACCGCGATCGAGGGCATGGAGACGCTGCGGGCGATGCACGCCCGCGCGGACGGCGCGATCACCGTGATGGCCGGCAGCGGGATCGATGCGGCGAATGTCGGCCGGTTGCTCGCAATCGGCATCGACGAGATCCACGCCTCGTGCAGCCGGTCTTGTGTTGCCGAAGACGCGAAGCTCGTTCGACTAGGCTTCGCCGCTCCGATCCTCCTCACCCAAGCCGACCGCGTCCGAGCGCTCCGCGCCGCGATCGTTCGGGAGCTTGAATCGTCACCCCGGACTTGATCCGGGGTGACGCTTTTCTCTGGAACCGAGCAAAGAAGAAGCGGGATGCCGGATCAAGTCCGGCATGACGATCGCAATGACATACTGCTACATCCGGATCACTTCGCCTTCGTCATCGAAAACGGCGCATCCTCCGGCGCACTGCCCCATTGCTTGTTGGGCGTCGGCCCCATCACGAACTTGAGCGTCCCGCCCTGCGAGAGCGCCTCGTGCGTCAGGAACGTCTTGGCGTGCGGCTGGCCGTTGAGCGTCACCGACTGGATGTAGACGTTCTCCGGCCCGTTATTCTCCGCCTCGATCGTCAGCGTCTTGCCGCCCGGCATCGTCAGCGTGGCGTTCCGGAATAGCGGGCTGCCGATCGCATATTCACCCACCGCCGGCGTCACCGGATAGAAACCGAGCGCGGAGAAGACGTACCAGGCCGAGGTCTGGCCGTTGTCCTCGTCACCCGGATAGCCGTCGGGCGCGGGCGAGTAGAGCCGCCGCATCACGTCGCGCACGTGATATTGCGCCTTCCACGGCGCGCCGGCCCAATCGTAGAGATAGATCATGTGCTGGATCGGCTGGTTGCCGTGCGCATACTGGCCCATGTTGACGATCTGCATCTCGCGGATCTCGTGGATCACCTGGCCGTAATAGCTGTCGTCGAACACCGGCGGCAGCGTGAAGATCGAATCGAGCCGGTCGACGAACTTCTGCCGTCCGCCCATCAGGTCGACCAGCCCCTGCACGTCCTGCATGATCGCCCATGAATAATGGAGCGAGTTGCCCTCGGTGAAGGCGTCGCCCCATTTGTACGGGTTGAACGGCGTCTCCCACGATCCGTCCTGGTTGCGGCCGCGGATCCAGCCGCTCTCGGGGTCGTAGAGCTTGCGGTAATTCTGCGCCTGCTGCGCGAATTTCTCCGCGTCCGCCGTCTTGCCCATGGCCCTCGCCATCTGCGAGATCGAGAAATCGGCGGTGGCGTATTCCAGCGTGCGCGCGGCATTCTCGTTGATGCCGACGTCGTAGGGCACGTAGCCGAGCCGGTTGTAATATTCGACGCCCTCGCGCCCGACCGCCTCGACGACGCGGCCCTTCTTGTCCTTCGGCCGGCCTTCGCTGGTCGTCGCGTTCTTGATCATCGCCTCGTACAGCGTCTCGGCATCGAAGCCGCGCACGCCGTTGATGTACGCATCGGCAATCAGGTTCGCCGAGTTGGAGCCGATCATCACGTCGCGATAGCCGGGGCTCGCCCATTCGGGCAGCCAGCCGCCTTCCTTGTAGGTGTTGACCAGCCCCTGCATGATCTGGCTGTCGCGCTCGGGATACATCAGCGCGAAGAAGGGGAAGACGGCGCGCCACGTGTCCCAGAAACCGTTGTCGGTGTAGAGATACCCCTCATGCACCTTGCCGTCATACGGGCTGTAGTGGACGATCTTGCCGCTCGCGTCCTTCTCGAAGAACTCGCGCGGGAATTGCAGCATCCGGTACAGCGCCGAATAGAAGGTGCGGCGGTTGTCCTCGTTCGGATCGTTCACGCGGATGCGCGCGAACTCCTTTTCCCACGCTGCCTTGGCCTTGGCCTTGGTGGTGTCGAAGCTGTCCTTGCCGATCTCGCGGTTGAGGTTGAGCAACGCCTGCTCCGGGCTGATGAACGACGAGGCGACCTTGACGTGTACCTGCTCGCCGGGCGCCGTCCTGAAGCTCACCACCGCGCCGACATGCCCCGCTTCCTGGCTGGTGTCGGCGCTGAGCTGCCAGTTCTCGTCCCACGTCCGCGTCACGGTGAAGTCGCGATCGAACTCGGCGACGAAATAATTGTGGAAATTGTCGGGCACGCCGCCGTGGTTGTTGCGGACATAGCCGGTGATGCGGCGGTTCTTCGCATCCACCTTGACCATCGATCCGCCGTCGAGCGCGTCGAGAATGATGTGTGCGTCGTCGCTCTTGGGGAAGGTGAAGCGGAACTGCGCGGCCCGCCCGGTGGGCGCGACCTCGGCGGTCACGTCGTAATCGGCGAGATAGACCTTGTACGAATAGGGCCGCGCTTCCTCGGCCTTGTGGCTGAACCAGCTCGCGCGTTCGTCCTCGCGGATCCTGAGCGGCCCCGTCTCCGCGAACAGCGAAAAGGCCGCATAGTCGTTCATCCACGGGCTCGGCTGGTGCGTCTGCTTGATGCCGTTGATCTTCTCGGCATCGTAGGTGTAGCCCCAGCCGCTGCCGGGCTCGCCCGTCACCGGCGTCCAGCTGTTCATGCCGAACGGCACCGCGACCGCGGGATAGGTGTTGCCGTAGGACAGCCGATAGCTCGAATCGGTGCCCATGAGCGGGTTGGCAAGATCGACCAGCGCCTCCTGGCCCTGCGCTTGCGCCAGCGCGGCCGGCGAAAAGCTCGTCAGCACCAGCGCGGTAGCGGCCGTCCTGAGCGCGAGGCGCCTGATCGTCTGCAAATCCTGTCTCCCTTGTCGCCGCTCAGCGCGGCAGCGGGCGCGGTGTCACGCCCTCATTGGTCATCACCACCGGCGCGATCGTGCCGTCGGCGTTGAAGATCATCTTGTCGATCGCGAGCTGGCGATGCTCGCCCTTGTCGTCGCCGAGCGGCCGGCGGTGATAGACGATGTACCAGTCGTCGGTGCCCGGCACATTGACCACCGAATGGTGCCCCGCCCCGCGCGCGATCTTGAAATCCTGGCTGAGAATCTTGCCCATCGGCTTGAACGGCCCGATCGGGCTCGGCCCCATCGCATAGGCGACGCTGTAATCGGGGCCGGTCCAGCCGCCCTCGGACCACATCAGGTAATACACGCCCTTGCGCTTCACGAGGAACGAGCCCTCGACATAACCGGGCGGCGTGATCTCCTTGAACGTCTCGCCATCCGGGAACGGCTCGATCGAGGTCAGGTCGTCGCCGAGGCGCACGACGTTGCAGTGGCCCCAGCCGCCATAATAGAGATAGAATTGTCCGTCGTCGTCGCGATAGACGAACTGGTCGATCGGCTGCGCGCCATTGTGGAACGTGGAGATCAGCGGCTTGCCGATCGCGTCCTTGAACGGCCCGGCGGGGCTGTCCGCCACCGCGACCCCGATGCCGCCCGTCTCGCCATCCTTCTGGATGTCGTTGGCGCCGAAGAACAGGTAATATTTCCCGTCCTTCTCGATCGCCGACGGCGCCCACACCGCATAGGCCGCCCACGAGACGTTCGCGACGTCGAGCACATGCTCATGTTTGGTCCAGTGAACCAGATCGGGCGAGGAGAAGGCGTTGAAGAAGGTCTGGATGCCATAGGACGGCCGGACCATCTTGTTCTTGCGCAGGTCTTTCTGCGCCTCGGTGAACGTCGGCGACGTATCGGGCGCGCCGTAATGATCCGAATAGGTGGGATATATCCAATATTGGTGATCGAAGATGCGGATTTCCGGGTCCGCATACCACCCCTTCACGATCGGATTCGACGCCAGCACCGGCACCGCCGCGAGAGCACACAGGCCGCCGATCAACAAGGTCTTCAATTTGGGTTTCATGCTGCTCCGGCTCCCGCTTGTCGTCGCAGCGCAGTTCGGCACGCTTCGGCGCCGGCTGCAAGTCCGACGAGATGGGACGGCTCCCGTCAGGAAGCCGTCCCGTCGTCGATGCTCAGGTCACGTCAGAACTTGTACGACATCCCGACGTAGAACCGGCGACCAGAATAGCTGTTCGAGATGAACCGGTCCTTGGTGTCGTTGCCGAGATGCTGCCGCTGTTCCGACTTGGTCAGGTTAACCACCGAGGCGGTCAACTGAAGCCCGTCGAACAGATTGTAAGCCGCATTCAGATCGATCTGCTCGTACGGATCCGAATAGACGTTCAACCCCGACGACAGACCGCCCACAACCTCTCCGCGACGATTATACGAGCCACGTAGCAGAATCGGGCCGTGCTCGTAGAACAGCGACGCGTTGATCTGCGTCTTGGCGCTGCCCACCAGCGGCGAGGTGCCGACCTTCTCGCCGTTCAGGCTGACATCGGCGACCGAGGTGTCGTTGTAGGTGAAGTTCACCTGCGCGCCGAGCCCGAAGTCCAGCGTGTGCTGGGCGTAGAGCTCGATGCCCTGCGACACCGCCGACGAGCCGTTGGCCTGGGTCGAATATTGCTGGACGGTCACCATCTCGCCGGCGACCTCCTGCTGGACGTCGAGCACCAGCGGCACGATGAAGTCGTGCACATCCTTGCGGAACGCGGTCGCGCCGATCACCGATCCGGGGTGGAAATACCATTCCACGCCGACATCGTACTGCCAGGCATTGAACGGCTTCAGGTCGAAATTGCCGCCGTTGCCGAACCAGCCCGGCAGCGCGCCGAACTCTGCTCTGTCGAACACGAAGGGATCGGCGTTGAACGTCAGCGAGCGGGCACCCGCCAGATCGCCATAGCCAGGCCGCGAGATCACCTTGGAAACTTCGCCGCGGATCAGGAGGTCCGGCGTCACGTTCCAGGCGATGTTAAAGCTGGGCAGGACGTTGGTATAGCTCTTCGTCTGCTCGTGCTGATCGTAGACGCGCACCTCGCGCTGATCCTGCGGGATCACCAGGCAGTTACCGTCTTCGCCGACCGGCTTATCCTCATCGAACGGGCCGCCGGGGCCGTCCACGCAATAATCGTTCTCGTAATAGAGCGTGTCGGTCGAAACGCCCGATTGCTTCGTGTTGACGACACGCACGCCGATATTGCCGCGGATGGTGTCGGTCTTGTAGTTCAGCTGCGCATAACCGGCCCAGATACGTTCGCCGATCCGGTAGAGATTCTGGGGCTCCGGCACCCGCACCGGACCATTATACGTATCGTTCAGATACGCGATGTAATTGTCCATGTTGATCGCCGGGAAGGCGGTCGTCTCGAAGCCGCCGGCGATGTTGCCGAGCGATTCGGGATAGAAGAATTCCGGCAGCGCCAGCGCACCGCCCGGGGTGTCCTGGAAGCGCAGCGTGTTCGCCGCATCCGAATACCATTCGAACCGCCCGGTCTCGCGATGGATCGAGGTGTCGCGCCACTTGCCGCCGACCTGGATCGAATCGATGAAGCTATCGAAATGCCGGGTGATGTCGACCTGCGCATAGCGATGATTGAGCGTGCTGTTGGAGAAGCCCGATCCCGTCGATCCGAGATCGATCTGCGCAACGCCGTTGAGCATGTTCTGCAGGACGTCGGGCGAGAACTCCATCGACATGCCCTGATCGGTGAAATTCCACGCACTGTAGTGATTGCCGTTGTCGCTGCCGTTGCGCGGCTTGGCCTGCGCGAAGAACTGGAACGACGGGCCTCCCTTGGCCTTCGACCTGCCGACCGCAAAATGAACGTCGAGCCGGTCCTTGGTCCACTCGCCCTGCACGTCATACGTATTGGACACGGTCTTTTCGCGTACCAGGCTGTTCTGCGGCGCCGGCGTCTCCATCGTGCACAGATTGTCCGGGACGCGGCAGCCAGTGCCCTCGGGCGGCACCTCGAACGCAGCACCGGTGAAGATCGTGCCGCTCGGATCGAGCGTCGCGCCGGTGAAGAAGTTGCCGTAGCCCCATTCCGGGACCTTGATGGTGTTCGACGTATAGTCGCCGTCCAGCTCGAAGCGGAAATAATTGGCGGTGATCGTCAGATTGTCGAACGGGCGCATCTGGGCCGTCGCCTGGATGCCGAGCCGCTTGCGCTTCTGATCGGTGATGTTCTCGGAGACCGATTGGGGCGCCCAATAGCCGCTGTAATGCTGGCCATCGCGCGTGGTTACCCCCTCGCCCGGCCAATAATCGATGCCGTCATTACCCTCGTACGGGTTGCCGTTGACGTCGGTCGCGGGCGTGATGATGTTGCCATCGTCGTCGCGATCGCTCCACCAGTGCCAAGCGTCGCCCGACGCACGCATCGTGCGATTGGTCCGCTCCTGATAAGTGGCGCCAATGAGGAAGCCGATGCGCTCGTCGGGATCCTTCCACGACAGCAGACCGGAAACCGTCGGCTCGATCTTGTCGGTGACGTCGGCATAGGTGCCTTCCGCCTGGATGTTGCCCGACCACGCATCCAGCTCGAAGGGCTTGCGGGTATGATTGATGATCACGCCGCCGACGCCGCCTTCGTCGAGCCGCGCCTCGGGAGACTTGAACACCTCGACGCTGCCGATCAGATTCGACGGCAACAGCAGATAATCGAACGAACGCGAAGGATCGCCGCCGGTGGAGGCGACATAATTGCCGTTGAGCTCCGTCAGCGTCAGGTCGGCGGCCAGACCGCGAATGCTGACGCGGCTGCCTTCGCCGCCGCTACGCTCGATGATGATGCCCGGCACGCGCTGCAACGAATCCGCGACGTTCTTGTCGGGAAACTTGCCCACGTCTTCGGCGGTGATGACATCGACGAACGCATTGGCGTTGCGCTTCTGCTGCAAGCTCTTCTCGATCGACTCGCGATAACCGGTGACGACGATCGAGTCCGAATTCTGCGGGGCCTCGCTGGCCTGCGCCGGCGCATCGGCACTGGCCTGGGCCGAGGCCTGGCCGGCACCGCACAGACCGACGACCGCGCCCGCGCTCAGCATCAGATTGCGCACGAGCTGCTCGCGTGCGCCCGTCGTTCGATACGTATGTCGAGCCTTCATTGGTGTTCCTCCTCCCAGGACGGAGGCTCTTCGCCTCCGCTCGTTCTTGCCGGCACGATTACCGGCGTCGCGTCCATTGGACCGATGCGGCACTGAATTCATAATATGAAAAGTAATTTGTCAAATAAATTTTTTGACGCCGCGGAACGTTCACAAAAACCGTTGCAAAGACCCCACAGCCGCGCCGCAAACGCCCGCGCCTCCATATTGCATGTTTGTGTGAAAAACTTAACGTAACATACTGATATTTATCTATTATAATACAAAATGTGGGAGCCCGGGATCGAAAGGGAAGGAGGGGATCGATCCCGGGCTCCGACCTCCGCCAGAAGGGTTTGGGACGGCGGAGGTTGTCCGGTAAACGGCGGTCAGCGCTTGGACATCGACGGCGGCGCGGCGTCGGGGGCCGAGCCCCATTTCTTGTTCGGCCGTGGCCCCATCGTGAAGACGAAGGTCGCGCCGTCCTTGATGTCGTCGTGGCTGAACCACGGCTTGTTCCACGCCTTGCCGTCGAGCGTCGCCGACTGGATGTAGACGTTGGTCGGCGAGTTGTTCTTGGCGACGATCCGCAGCTGCTTGCCGTTGCCCATGTCGAGCCGCGCGTCGTCGAACACCGGGCTGCCGATGATGTAGTCCTGGCTCGACGGATCGACCGGATAGAATCCCATCGCGCTCAGCATGTACCAGGACGAGGTCGCGCCCTGATCGTCCATCCCCGGATAGCCGTATCCGGCGGCGTCGCTGCCATAGGTGAGGTCGAGGATTTTGCGCACCAGCGCCTGCGTCTTCCAGGGCTGGCCGCTCCAATTGTAGTAATAAGGCGCCTGCTGGTCGGGCTGGTTGCCGTGGACATATTGCCCGATCAGCCCGGTGCAGTCGCGGCAGATGCCGGTGGGATTATAGGGCTTGGTGAAGAACTCATCGAGCTTGGCGTTGAACTTGTCGCGCCCGCCGAGCAGGTCGATCAGCCCCTGCACGTCGTGCGGCGCCAGCCACAGGGTCGACCAGCCCGAGGCCTCCTTCATCATGAAGTTGTAATAGGGCTCCTGCGGGTCGAACGGCGAAATCCACTTGCCGTCCGCGGTACGCCCGCGAATGAAGCCGATCGACTTGTCGAACACGTTGGCATAATTGCCCGCACGCGCGAGGAACATCTTGTAATCGTCGGTCTTGCCGAGCTTTTTGGCATATTGCGCCAGCGCATAATCGTCCCACGCATATTCCATCGTGGTCGCCGCGCCCGCCTTGCCGCCGGCATAAGGCGGGCTGGGATTGTGATCGGGCACCACGTCCGAAATCCAGCCCCGCTTCATATATTCGGCAAGATAGCCGCGCGGCCCCTTGGGGTCTGTCGCGTTCTTGCGGAGATAGTCGTAGGCGGCTTCGTAATCGAAGGGGATGCCGCGCTCCCACGCGCCCAGATACAGGAACACCGCATTGTCGCCGTGGAACGAGGTATTCATATACCCCTTCTCGCGCGCCATATCGAGCTCGGAGGCCATGATGTTCCGCACCGTCTCGGGCTCCATCAGCTCGAGCAGCACGATCTGGTTGCGCCCCGTATCCCAGAACGGCACCGGGCCGTAGCGATCGTGGGTCGCGGTCTGCACCTTGCCGTTGGTGTCGGCGAACTGCTCGCCCTTGGCCGCGATCAGCCGTGGCGAGGCGAACGACTGGAACAGCGTCGAATAGAAGAGCTTGCGCTGCTTCTCGGTCCCGCCCGTCACCTGCACGCGATTGAGCAAGGTCGCCCATTCGCTGCGCGCGGCGGCATGGACGCCGTCAAAATCCCAGCCCGGAATCTCGTCGCGCAGCCGCTGCTCGGCCTGCTCGTAGCTGGTGCCGTGCGCGATCTTCATCAGCACCTGCTCGCCCTTCGTCGTCTTGAAGGTGACGTAGCTGCCGGCGTAGCTGCCCGAGACCTGGCGCTGCCCCGGATCGACGTCGCTGTTCCCGATCCCCCAGCCCTCATGCTCGCCCGGATCCTTCCGAAACGTGCCGAGCGCAGTGAACGGCTTGGAGAATTCCGCGACGAAATACGCACCGTCGGTCGCCCGGCTGCGCTCGGAGACGCCGCGCACCATGTGGTCGCCGACGACCTCCACCGTGCCGCCATGGCGCGGGAAGTTGATGACGACGTTCGACCGCGCGCTTTCCGGAAAGGTGAAGCGCATCACGCTCGCCCAGCGCGTCGCGGTCAGCTCGGCCCGGGTCTTGAAGGTGTCGAGATAGACCGAATAATAGCCCGGCGACGCCTTCTCGCGCGCCTTGTCGTAATAGGCCTCCTTATACGCCGGCGCGGGCGACCAATCGCCCACCACGGGCATGATGATCGGCTCGGCGCGGCCGCCATAGGTCGATCCGCCGCCGGCGGTGAAGCCGATCATCGTCGGGTTGGTGTAGTAATAGGGAACGGCGACGCCGTTGGGATATTGCAGCTCGATATTGTTGTTCACCGGCGAGGCCGCGACCGATCCGTGCGGCAGCCGCGCACCCGGCGAGGTCTGCCCCGAATAGACCGGCTCGCCCGGTGGCGGCGCGTTGCCAATCAGCTCCTGGCGATCGAGCGCCGCGGTGCCGACCAGCGGATCGGCGAGATCGACGGGCGCCTGCGACGTGGAATCCTGTGCGTGGACCGCCGCACCGATGCTGGCGACCGCCAGCATGACGCCGCTCGCGGCCAGCGCTGCCCGCCACCGTGCTGTCGTCTGCGTCCATCCTGAAGCCCGGCGATCCGGCATCGGCCCCTCCCTGTCCTTGTTTCGTCGCTGCGATCGGCCCTCGGGCCCGGTCGCGCGCTGGGTGGGAGAATAAGTAAAACAATTTTCTTGTCAATTGGGGCGCGAGAAGCGCGAAGATTGGTTCACGCGGAGGCGCGAAGGACACGGGGAGACGCGGCGGAGCGAAACAGCTATCGTCACCCCAGCGAAAGCTGGGGTCTTTTCGCAATAGGAGACCCCAGCTTTCGCTGGGGTGACGGCTTCCTGTGGCGTCGTGGGGTAACGATTTCCGGCACGCCAATGGGTCAGGTCGTCATTGCGAGCCCCGCGGGGGCGCGGCAATCCAGGCCCATGCTACCGTGAAATCGTCGCAGCAGGTCCGCGCGCCGCGATGGCGGTTGTGGACAGACCTTATTCGGCAGAAGCCCCCAGCGCCGCACAATCCTGCCCCAGCACCGTCGCGGCGGCGGCCCGCTGGAGCCGTACGGCCTGCTCGCCCGACAGCCCCAGATCGCGCGCTGCCTGCTCGCCCTTGCCCAGCACGCGCGGATCCTTGCCCGTTATCCCGGCGAAGACGACGAGCGCTTCCAGATAATAGCCGGCAATGCTCGCGTGGTAATGGTCGTACGACCACAGATCGAGTTGATCGTAGGCGATGCCGTCATACGGATTCGGGTCCGCGAAGCCCGCTGCGATCGCGCAGTTGAACGCCTGCCCCACCGGGTTCACGCGATCGATCGCATCGCTCGCGGCGTCGGCGGCGTCGTAACCGCGCCGCAGGTCGAGCGCCATCTGCGTCACCGGCTTGCCGTACCAATGCCCCTCCGGCCGATAGGTCTGGTCGGGCCGCGTCCAAGTCGCGGTCATGCTGACGTCGACCTTGGGATTGCGCGCCGTCATCATCGTCGCGAGCCGGCCGGCATAATCGATCGTCACCGTCGGATCGCCGGGATGCTCGTAATCGAGCACGCTCAACTCCTGCATCACGACATGGTCCCAGGCGCGGTCGATCCGCTCGCGACGATTCTCCCAATGCCATTTGAGCGTCTTGCCGGGCGAGGTCTCCAGGCTGACGCGATAGTCGAGCCCCGCCTCTTCGGTGAACCGCTTGAACAGAGCGGGTACCCCGCCGATCCCGTCGCCGTTCAGATCCTCCACGCTGTCGGCGCGATAGCGCATCGCCGCCGAATTGGCGCCGAAGGTGAAGCTGTTGCCGATGAACAGCACCGTCTCGGGCTCTGCCGCCCCCGAAGGCGCCGCAACCACCACCGCCGCGAACGCCGCGGCCATCGCGACCAGTGCTTTCATCCGCCTCTCCCTCAATAGCGCGACAGCCGCGCGGCCCAGTCGCCGTGCGCGGGCACGTTGGCGTCGAGCCAGCCCGCGTCGAACGCGCTGTCGAGATAGCGCTCGCCCGGATCGCAGAGCAGCGAGACGATGCTGCCCCGCTCGCCCCGCGCCACCATCTCCTCGGCGACCTCGATCACGCCGATCAAATTGGTCCCCGTCGACGGGCCGACGCGCCGCCCCAGCCGCTCGGACAGGAACCGCGCAGCCGCGAAGCTCGCGGCATCCTTCACCTCGATCATGCGGTCGATGACGTGCGGCTGGAACGACGGCTCGACGCGCGGCCGGCCGATCCCCTCGATCCGGCTGCGCGCCCCCGAGGTCAGGTCGGTCCGCCCGGTACGCCAGCTTTCGGCGAACACCGACCCTTCGGGATCGACCACCGCGAGCAGCGTCCGCCGGCAGCTCGCGCGATGGTATCGCACGTAGCGGCCGATCGTCGCCGAGGTGCCGCCGGTCCCTGCGCCGACCACGATCCAGGTCGGCACCGGATGCCGCTCGCGCGCCATCTGCTCGAAGATCGACTCGGCGATGTTGTTGTTGCCGCGCCAGTCGGTCGCGCGCTCGGCGAAGGTGAACTGGTCCATGTAATGACCGCCCAGCTCGACCGCCAATCGCTCGGCCGCCGAATAGATGTCGCCGCCCTCGGCGAAATGGCATTCGCCGCCCAGCCGCTCGATCTCGGCGACCTTGGCGGCGGCCGTGCCCGGCAGCACTACCGCGATGAAGCGCAGCCCCAGCAACCGCGCGAAATAGGCCTCCGAGATCGCGGTCGATCCCGACGACGCCTCGATCACCGGCGTGCCCTCGCGCACCCAGCCGTTGCACAGCGCATAGAGGAACAGCGAGCGCGCCAGCCGATGCTTGAGCGAGCCCGACGGGTGCGTCGATTCGTCCTTGAAATAGACGTCGATGCCGTCGAGCCCGGCAAGCGGCAGCTTGATCAGATGGGTATCCGCCGATCGCGCCTGGTCCGCCTCGATCTCGCCGACCGCCCAGTGCAGCCATGCGCGACAGGCAGTGTCGGTGTCATCTCCGCGCTTGGCGGGCGGGCGGTTCATGGCGCGCTGTCGTTCCTCTTGGGCGTGGGGTCACACGCACCAAGCGGGCCTGCATCGCCTTGTCAAGGAAGTGCCCGACGGCAACGTCGATCAGGCGGCGACGCCCTCGGTCTCGATCGCGAGCAAGGTGACGCCGTCATATTTGGGATCGTTCGGCACGAACAGCTCGCTCGGTGCGAACTTGCGCGGGGTGAGCCGCAGCCCCGCGAGGCCGTCGAGCTTGAACGCGCCGATCTTGGGCTCCTTGGGCGGCTTGCCGTCGCGCGTCAGCGTCAGCGCATCGACATAGACTTCGCCATGGCGCGTATAGGCGATGTGCGGCGCCAGCATCACCTCGCCGCGATTGTAGGTGGCGGCGACCGCCTGATGCTTGACGATGGCTTCGAAGATCGTGGGCGCGTGACTCATGGCGCCGACCATATATGCCTCTTGCTGCAGCGCAGCAAGAGGCATTTGTCCGACATTCATCCCCTATTGGCCAGCCGGCCCCATCAGCTTCTGGCTGAAATAGACCATCTGCAACGCCTGCAATCGCGCGCCCTGCTTGATGTCGGCGTCGCCCGAATGGCCACCCGCAGTATCCTCGTAGAACAGATAGGGCAGCCCGTATTCCTTCATCCGCGCGGCGAACTTGCGGGCGTGCTGCGGGCCGACACGATCGTCCTTAGTCGTCGTCCAGATGAAGGGCTCGGGATAGGCGACACCCTTTTTGAGATTCTGGTAGGGCGAAATCTTCGCGAGGAACGCCCGCTCCTCGGGATTGCTCACACTGCCATATTCGTCGACCCACGACGCCCCCGCCTGGATCTGCTCGTAGCGCAGCATGTCGAGCAGCGGCACCTGGATCACCACCGCCTTCCAAAGATCGGGATGCTGGTTGAACTCGACCCCCATCAGCAACCCACCGTTCGAGCCGCCATAGATGCCGAGCTTGTCCTTGCTCGTCAGCCCGCGCTTGAACAGATCCTGCGCGACGCTGGCGAAATCGTCGTAGATGATCTGCCGCTTGGTCTTGCGCCCGGCTTCGTGCCACTTGGGCCCGAACTCGCCCCCGCCGCGAATGTTGGCGAGCACGAAGCTGCCCCCGCGCTCGAGCCACAGCTTGCCCGTCGTCCCCGAATAATAGGGTGTCATCGAGATTTCGAACCCGCCATAGGCCGTCATGATCGTCGGCGTGGTGCCGTCGAGCGCGATGCCTTTCCGGTGGACGACGAAATACGGGATCTTCGTCCCGTCGGTCGAGGTCGCCTCGAACTGCTCGACCACGTCGCGCGACGCATCGAAGCGCGCCGGGCTGGTCTTCGCCTCGGCGACCGCGCCGGTATCGGCATCGACCGTCCACAGGCTCGTCGGTGTCAGGAAGCCGGTCACATCGAGATACGCCTGGTTGCTGTGATCGGTCGATGAGGCGATGCCGATGCTCACATTGTCCGGCAGCGCCAGCGGCCGCGACGTCCAGCCGCTCGCGGTCGGCGTGTAGATCGCCGCGCGGCCGCGCACATTGTCCGAATAGGCGAGGATCAGTCTGTCCCTGGTGGTCGTCACGCCGTCGATCGACTGGCGCGGCCCCGGCTGGAACACGACGCCGGGCGCGAGCGCCCCGCCGTCCTCCAGATCGTCGACCGTCACCGATACCAGCGCGCCGGCGGGAATCGTCTTGCCGCCCTCGGGCGTCCAATCCTCGCTGGTCTGGAACAGCACCCGCCCGTCGACCATCCCCGCGGGCGTCACCTCGGCCGGGATCGGCAGCGGCACCGCGCCATGATCGGTCAGCAGCAATTTGTCCGATCCGAAAAAGGTCTTGTAGCGATAGATGATCGTCGCGCGATGCCCTGCCCCGTCGGTCAGCGTCGCCGCGCCCGACGAGCTCTGGTCGCTCGCCGCGCCGCGATAGACCTCGTGCGCCGCGTCGAGCGGCTGCCCGCGTTTCAGCGTCTTGACCACGAACGGATAGCCCGACCGGGTCAGCGTCCCTTGCCCCCAATCGCGCGCAACTACGATCGTGTCCTTGTCGATCCACGCCACATCCTGCTTCGAGGTCGGCAGCGTGAACCCGCCCTCGACGAACGTGCCCGTCTCCAGATCGAACTCGCGCACGGTGACGGCATCCTCACCGCCCGCCGACAGATTCACCAGGCAATAACGCTCCTCCGGCTGAAGACAGCTCGCCCCCTTCCAAACCCAGGTCTTGCCCTCAGCCTTGCCGAGCGCATCGAGGTCGAGCAGCGTCGTCCACTTGGGCGTGGCCGTCGCGTAGCTCTCCGCGGTCGTCCACCGCCAGATGCCGTGCGGATGCGTCGTATCGCGCCAGAAATTGAGGATGCGGCCGTTGCGCTGGTCGGGATAGGGAATCCGGTCCTCCGCCGCCGCAATCGCCACCGCCTCGTCGTAGAAGGTCCGGTAGCGCGGATCGTTCTCCAGCCGCGGCAGCGTCTTCGCATTCTCCGCCTCGACCCAGGCCAGCGCCTTCGCGCCGTCCTTATCCTCCAGCCAGATATAGGGATCGTCCGCCGATATGGATTGCGCCATCAGCGGCGCGCCCAAAAATACTATTCCAAGCAACAACATCCGCATGGTCGTTCCCCCTCAAATCCCTGACTCACCAGCCGCTCGGCTTTCCCTTGTTCTGTCCATCGAGCCATTTCTTGAGCGGCGCGAAATATTCCATCAACGCCTCGCCCGAAATCTCGCGGCTGCCGGTGAAGGCCTCCAGCGCGTCGGGCCACGGCTTCGACATGCCCATTTCGAGCATCCGATTGAGCCGTGCGCCCACCTCCTTGTTGCCGTAGAACGAGCAGCGGTGGAGCGGTCCCTTCCAGCCTGCCTGCTCGCACGCCGCCTTGTAGAACTGGAACTGCAGCAGCCGCGCCAGGAAATAGCGCGTGTAGGGCACACTCGCGGGAATGTGATACTTGCCGCCCGCGTCGAACCGGGTCTCGTCGCGCGGCACCGGCGGCTTGATGCCCTGATAGTCGAGCCGCATCTTGTCCCACGCCGCCTGATAATGGTCCGGCGCGATCTCGCCCGAAAACACGCCCCAGCGCCATTTGTCGATCAGCAGGCCGAAGGGCAGGAACGCGACCTTGTCCATCGCCTGCCGCAACAGCAGCCCGATGTCCTTGTCCGCGCTCGGCACGTCCTTCTGGTCGAGCAGCCCGATCTGCACCAGATATTGCGGCGTGATCGATAGCGCCACGAAATCGCCGATCGCTTCGTGGAAGCCGTCATTCGCTCCGTTTTCATACAGATACGGCTGGTTCTTATACGCGCGCTGATAGTAATTGTGGCCGAGTTCGTGGTGGATGGTGACGAAATCGTCTGCATTCACCTTGGTGCACATCTTGATGCGCACGTCGTCCTTGTTGTCGATGTCCCAGGCCGAGGCGTGGCAGATCACCTCGCGATCCGCGGGCTTCACGATCTGCGAGCGCTGCCAGAACGTCTCGGGCAACGGCGCGAACCCCAGCGATGAATAGAACCCCTCCCCCGTTTTCACCATCTTGATCGGGTCGTACCCCTTGGCCTCGAGCAGCGCTTCGGTGTCGTAGCCGATGTCGCCCGCGCCTTCGGGCGCGACGATGTCGTAGATATTCCCCCATTCCTGCGCCCACATGTTGCCGAGCAGGTCCGAACGGATCGGTCCGGTCCTGGGCTGGACGGCGTCGCCGTATTTCTCGTTGAGCTTCCAGCGCACATAGGTGTGGAGCGCGAGATAGAGCGGCTCGACTTGCTTCCACAGCGTATCGGTGAGCTTCGCGAACTCGGCCGGCGGCATATCATAGCCCGACCGCCACATCGCGCCGGCATCATCATAACCCAGCTCGGTCGCGCCCTTGTTCGCCAGCCCGATCATCTTGGCGTAATCGCCCCGCATGGGCGCGCCGACAGTGTCGTTCCAGCTCGTCCACATCTCCTCGAGCTTCGCGGGATCGCGCACCGTCCCCATCGCCGCCTCGATATCCGACCCGTTGATCGGCTTGCCGTCGAGCGTGCCGTGCCCCTTGCCATAAGCCGACGACATCTTGGTGACGAGTGTCGCCAGCTCGTCCGCCGCACCCGGCGTGGTCGGCGCGGGCAGCGTGATGCCGTTGCGCAGGATGTTCAGCTTGCGTTCGGCATCTGCCGACAGCCCCGGCGCGGTCGCGAAGCGCGCTGCCTCGGTCGCGTATTTGACCTGCAACTCGGTGAACTTGGCGTTCGCCTGCGCCGCCAGCGCGTCGGTATCGTCGGTGATGTAGGTCGCGTTGACCCAGGAGATACGGTTGAGATCGATCGACCTGGCCGCGAGATCGGCCTCCGCCGTCTTCAAGAAAGCGTCGGCCTCGGCGGCGGTGGGCTGGGCCGCGGTCTGCTGCGCATGAACGGCGGTCCCCGCCGGCGCCAGCGCAAGGGCGAGCGCGGTAAGCGACGCGCCGATCCGGATCATGAATGTTCTCCCCGATACGTTTTATTTCCGCATCGGAGCAGCGCGCGGGCCTGCGGTCAAGCGGCGAGGAAGTCCATGATCGCGCCGCCGAGCTCGGGCTTGGTCACCGCGCTCATGTGATTGCCCGGAATCTCCACGAACCGCCCGTCGGGGAGCAGTTCAGCCAGTGCCTCGCCCGATCCGTTGTCGTCATCGTCAGCCCCCGTCACCACCAGCGCAGGGCAATCGATCGCGCGCAATTCCGCCTCCGACGTGTCGACGAAGGTCTCGAGGATATTGAGCAGGGCGACCGGATCGCCCTTGGTGGTCTTGAGAAACGCCTCGGTCATCCACTCGGACGAGCCCCGCTCGAAGCTGCCGAGATGGGTCAGGACGTTGCGAAAATACCCGCCCCGTCCCTCGGTATGGAGGATGCCGCTCAGCCCCATGCCCGAGAGCACCGCGCGCCGCGGCGTCGCGCCGTTGACCAGCATCCGCACCGTCGTCCGTCCCCCCAGCGAATAGCCGCCGAGATCATAGTCGCTCAGCCCCAGATGCGCGATCAGCGCCAGCCCGTCCTTCATCAGCGCGTCGGGCGGATAGGCGGCCGGATCGTGCGGCTTGTCGCTCTCGCCGTGCCCGCGCAGATCGGGCATGATCACGCGAAAGCCCTTGTCCGCGATCGCCGCCGCATGGCCGTAGCGGATCCAGTTGACCTCGGCGTTCGAGAAATAGCCGTGGATCAGCACCACCGGCCTTCCCTCGCCCATCTCGCGCCACGCCAGCCGCGTGCCGTCGAAGCTCTCGAAAAAGCGCGTCTCAGTCGGGGAGCTTGCCAATTGTCTTCATCCATCGCTCGACGAGCGGCTTGTGCTCGTCGGTGCGATATCGGGGCAGGTCGCGCGTGTCGAGCCACGCCTCATGGATGCTCTCCGCACCGAAATGATGCCTGGGCACGAAGCGCGAGGGATCGTCGAAGCTGCCGATCGTCAGATCGATATTTTCGCTGCCCTCGTCGAAGGCGAAGCCCAGCGGCGTCCCGCATGCCGAGCAAAAAGGCCGCTTGGCGAACGGCGAGGACGCGTACCAATCGGGCGCACGCTCCCACGTCACGTCGGCGCGCTTCACGTTCTTGAACGCGATCGAAATGCCGCCGGTCGCGCGCTGGCACATCCGGCAATGGCACAGATACGCCTCGTCATCGTGCACCGCGACCGAATAGCGCACCCGCCCGCACTGACACCCGCCGGTCATCGTCTCAGTCATCGGCATTCTCCTGCGACAGCGCGCCGAGCGGCTCGAGCAACGTTGCATAACGCGTGCCAGCGCATCTTGCGACTAAACGTTCATCAGCTGTGATTACCGTCGCCCCGATCATTTCGGCCAAGGCCAGGAAATGGCAATCATAGATGGGGTGCCCGGCCTCCAATCCGATTTCCAAGGCGCGCCTCGCCAAGTCAGCCGACGGTGCGAAGGGCAGAATCGCCAGAACTTCCTCGAATGCCGCAGCGGCTTGCACAGCCCCGATCTGGTCGCGCCGCACCTTCTTCCAGAGCGCATTGGCCAATTCGGCCTTGAGCAAATCGGGAGCAACGATATCGCCGCCGATCAGGCGTAGCGCCAGCGCGCTATCCTCCTCGGCGACCACCCATTTGACGACGACGCTGGTGTCGACAATGCGCGTCACGCCTCCCGATATCCGTCGCGATCCTCACGGACAAGCTGCTCGGCGGGGGTTTGCGGACGATCGGGAGTCATCGCGCGGATTGCGGCTAACCGCTCCAATACACCGCCGCGAGCAGCATGCGACATCGGTCGATATCGAGCGAGCACCGTTCGCAGCTCGGCCTCGAGCGAGCGATCGTTGCGCGCCGCCTGCTCGCGATAGGCCGCTATCGTCGCGTCGTCGAGATTGCGGATGAGAACCTGACCCATGAAAGCAATGATAGCATTGCGCTATCATTGCTTCAAGGTCACGCCGCCTTCTGGAGATGCCGCCGGCCGAGCAGTTCGGCGATCTGCACGGCGTTGAGCGCGGCGCCCTTACGCAGGTTGTCGCTGACGCACCACAGAGCGAGACCGTTGTCGATCGTCGGGTCCTCGCGGACGCGGCTGACATAGGTGGCGTACTCGCCGACGCACTCTACGGGCGTGACGTAACCGCCGTCCTCGCGCTTGTCGACGAGCATCACGCCGGGCGCCTCGCGCAGGATGTTCTGCGCTTCCTCGGCCGAGATTTCGTTCTCGAACTCGATGTTGAGCGCCTCGCTATGCCCAACGAACACCGGCACGCGCACGCAGGTCGCCTGCACCTTCACCTTGGGGTCGAGGATCTTCTTGGTCTCGGCCACCATCTTCCATTCTTCCTTGGTCGAGCCGTCCTCGAGGAAGGAGTCGATGTGCGGGATGACGTTGAAGGCGATCTGTTTGGTGAACTTCTTCGGCTCGGCGGAATCGCCGACGAAGATGTTGCGGCTCTGCTCGAACAGCTCGTCCATCCCCGCCTTGCCCGCGCCGGAAACCGATTGATAGGTCGCGACCACCACGCGCTTGATCGTCGCGGCGTCGTGCAGCGGTTTCAGCGCGACCACCATCTGCGCGGTCGAGCAATTGGGGTTCGCGATGATGTTGCGCCGCGTGTAGCCGTCGATCGCCTCCGGGTTCACCTCGGGCACGATCAGCGGCACGTCCGGGTCCATCCGATAGAGCGACGAATTGTCGATGACGGTGCAGCCCGCCGCGGCGAACTTGGGCGCGTAGACCTTGGTCGCTTCCGATCCGATCGCGAACAAGGCGATGTCCCAGCCCGCGGGATCGAAATGCTCGATATTCTTCACCTTGAGCTTGCGCCCGGTTTCGCCGAAATCGATCTCGTCGCCCGCCGACCGCGACGAGGCGACCACCGCGATCTCGTCCGCCGGAAACTCGCGCTCGGCGAGGATGTTGAGCATCTCGCGCCCGACATTGCCCGTCGCGCCCGCGACCACCACCCGATAGCCCATTACCTGATCCGTCCCGTATCTCGTCGTCCGCGCCCACCACGGCGCGTGCCCGCTTTAGGTGGTGACGCCGGGAATGGAAGCAAGTTTTGCTTGATCGGCACGCCGCATCGGCATCAGCCGCCCATAAGCGAGCGAGCGCCACAGCCATTCGAGCGGCCCGCTCACGAAGCGGCGGAGCCACAGATTGGCGAGCACGATCTCGCCCGCGATCACCGCGAGCGCGATGGCGCTCATGCTCGCCCAGCCGAACCGCCCCCACAGATCGAAGCCCCAGGGCGCGAACAGCACCCACATGCCGAGGAACTGCTGGAGGAAATAGAGGCTGAACGCCACGCGGCCCGCCGCCTTGAACGGTTGGAGCAGCCTGCTTCCGAACCGCGTTTGCACCGCCAGGTTGATCAGCGCGACATGGCCGAGCCCCAGCGCCAGCCGCGCGACCTCGGCCGTGAACCAGATCGTCCGCGGCCCCGGCGAAAAGGACAGCGTTTCGGCAAGCCCGATCCCGCGCAACGTGAAGCCGACCGCATAACAGCCGATCAGCAGCCGCAGATAGAAGCCGCGGTCTCGCTGCCCCTGGATGATGCCCCATTTCCACAGCGCCATGCCGATCAGCATCGTGCAGATCGCCTCGATCACGCTCCACACCAGCCATTCGGAAACGAGGTCGCTCCACATCCGCCAGAAATGCTTGGCGTAAGCGAACGCGCCGCCGGCATGCGCGGCCCGTTCGTCGGCGATCGCCTGCGCCGTTTGCGCCGGCCGGTCGAGCGCTTCCAGCGTCCGCTCCCAATCGACCAGCGCGTATCGGTCGGTGCGGGTCAGCGGCAATCCCATCCTTTCGTTCGCGACAGCGTCGCTCACCTGATGGACAAGTTCCGTGCGCGTCACATATTCGCGCAGGCCGTAATCGGGGATACCGAGCGCGAACATCAGCGACCAGCCGAGCCCCAGCGTCAGCAGCAACTTCGGCCCCAGGCGCCGAAACGGAAAGATGAAGAGCGCGGCGAGCGCGTAGATGTGCAGGATGTCACCAGGCCAGAACAGCAGCACCGCGTCGGCGCAGCCGAAGGCGAGCAGCCACAGGTTGCGCCGGTAATAGAGGTCGGCGACCGCGACCGGCCCGTCGGGCTCCATCGCCTTCGCCGTCAGGATCATCATGCCCGCGCCGAACAGGAACTGGAGCACGCACCGCATCGTGCCCGACCAGACGAGATAATTGGCGCTCCAGGCGATCCGATCGGGCAGCGTCCAGCCGATCGCGCGCACGTCGGCGCTGAACTGCGCGACCGGGGCCGCCATGTAAGGAATATTGATGAACAGGATGCCGAGCAGCGCGATCCCGCGCAGCATATCGAGCACCTCGATCCGCGCCTTGCCGCGCACCGGCGCCAGCCCGGGTGCGCCCACCGTCGTGATCGCGTTCATCAACCGTCCCCGCGCGGCCCATCCATGAGGCCGCGCGGGAGCGATTACGCCCCTATAAAACGCAGATTACCTAACGTCTTTGGTTAAGCGCGCGTTAGTCTCCCTTGCCGTCACCGTCCGGATCCACCGGCGGCAGCCCGACATGGCGATTGAGGAAGTTGAGCATCGTCAGATAGACATGCTCGCGCACCCCCGACATGCTGTGGGTCTTGCCCGGATAGAGCATCGTCTCGAACGGCTGGTCGTCGGCCTGCATCTTCGCCATCAGCTGGCTCGAATTGTCGAACACCACATTGTCGTCCGACAGCCCGTGGATCAGCAGCAGCGGATCGACGATCCTCTCCGATTCCGCGAGCGCGCCCGAGGCGGTATAGGCCTCCGGCACCTTGCGCGGATCGCCCATGTAGCGCTCGGTATAATGGGTGTCGTAGAGCTTCCAGTCGGTCACCGGCGCCACCGCGACGCCGGCCGCGAACACGCCCTTGGTCTTTTCGAGCAGCTTGAGCGTCATATAGCCGCCGTACGACCAACCGAACGTGGTGATCTTGTCGGGATCGACGAACGCCTGGCTCTTCAGGAAATCGACCCCCTTGAGCTGGTCGGCGACCTCGACCGTGCCCATCGCGTGCCAGATCCAGTCCTCGAATTTCTTGCCGCGGTTGGTGCCGCCGCGATTGTCGATCTCGAAATACACATAGCCCTGATCGACGATATATTGCGGCAATCCGCCCTCCCAACGGTTGACGACATTCTGCGCGCCGGGGCCGCCGTAATGCTCCATGAAGACCGGGTATGTCTTGCCCGGCTCGAGCTTGGGCGTAATCATCTTGTAATGCAGCACCGTGCCGTCCGCGGCCTTGATCGTGCCGAAGGTCGTCGGGCGCATGCTCGCGAGATAGGGCGCGTAGGCATGGCCTGCGTCGACCTCGTTCTCGAGCAGCCAGGTGATCCGCTTGCCGGTCGTATCGGCGAGATACACCTGCGCCGGATGATCGCTCTTCGAGCGCGAGACGATGAACTTGCTCGCCGCCCCGTCCATGCTTGCGCCGTTGGTCCAGCCGCTCTCCGTGAGCTGCGTCAACTGGTTCGGCCGCGCGATATCGACCGCATAGAGCTGTTCCTCGATCGGCGTTTCCTTGTTGGCGATGAAGTAGAGGCGCCCCTTGGCCTCGTCGACGCCGATCAGGCTGTTCACCTCCCACGGCCCGCTGGTGATCGCTGTGAACTTGCCGTTCACGTAATGATAAAGGTGCCCGTGGCCCGAGCGCTCCGACCACCAGATCAGGCTGCCGTCCTGCATCGCGTGAAACATGCTGGAAAGGTTGATCCAGCTCTTCGGCCCCGATTTCTCGGAGAACAGCACCTTGGATTTGCCGGTCGCAGGATCGACGACGAGCATGTCGAGTTGGGTCTGGTCGCGATTCTCGCGCTCGACGTAGAGCGTGTTCCCGTCCGCCGACCAATGGACGCGCGCGAGGTAGATGTCGGGGTCAGGCCCCAGGTCCACCTTCACCTTGCCCGATCCGTCGGGCTTCATCACATAGAGCTCGACGAGCGCGTTGGGCGTGCCCGCGGCCGGATAGCGCTGATCGTATACCTTGGTGCCCGCCGCCCCGATCGCCGCGCGGCTGACGATGCCGACCGGGCTCTCGTCGGTGCGCTGGACGGCAATGTAGCGATCGCCCGGCGACCACCAATAGCCGGTGCGCCGGTCCATTTCCTCCTGCGCGACGAACTCGGCGGTGCCCCAGCTCACGGTATCGCTCGCGCCTTGGGTGATCTGTCGTTCCGCGCCGCCGTCGAGCGGCTCAACGAACATCTCATTGTCGCGCACGAAGCTCACGAACTTGCCGTCGGGGCTGATCGTGGGGTTGAGCTCGCCGGCCTCGGTCTGGGTCAGGCGGCGCACCTTGCCGTCGAGCGTGGCCAGGTAGAGGTCGCCGTCGAGCGGCACCAGGATCGTCTTGCCATCCGGCGCCCAGTCATAGGTGACGATGCCCTTGTCGCCGCCGATGCGCAGCCGCTCGCGCTGCATCTTCTCGGCCTCGGAAAGCTCCGCGCCGGTGCCGACCTTCTTCGAATCGACCAGCATCCGCTGCGCGCCGGTGGCGGTGTCGATCGCCCACAGGTCATACCGCTCCTGCTCGTCGGGCCGCGCCTTGAGCAGCGTCACCAACTTGCCGTCGGGCGACAGCTTGAGCCCACGCAACGACGGCCCGCCCAGCGCCGGCTCCCCGAACACGCGATCGAGCGTCAGCTTCTTGGGCGCCACGTCCTGCGCGTGCGCCACGCCCGCCATCGACGCGAGCATCACGCCCGCCAGCAGCCACGATTTCGGCATTGAATTCTCCGATTCCGATTTCCCCGCGCCCCGACCGGAGCTTGCCAGCGTTATCGCCGCCCGAGGCGCTCGCGTAAAGGTTGCAGATGCAACGAAAAGGGGCGCGGGAAGCAATCTTCCCGCGCCCCTTTCGAGCGATCGCTGCAAACGCTTATTCGGCGGCAGCCACCTCGGTGCGATTGTCGCGGCGCTCGGCGATGCGGGCGGCCTTGCCGGTGCGGCCGCGCAGATAATAGAGCTTGGCGCGACGCACAGCGCCCTTGCGGACCACGGTGATCGATTCGACGTTGGGCGAATAGAGCGGGAAGACGCGCTCGACGCCCTCGCCGAACGAAATCTTGCGGACGGTGAAGTTCGAGCCCATGCCCTTGCTCGCGCGCGCGATGCACACGCCCTCGAAATTCTGGACGCGGGTGCGCTCGCCTTCGACCACCTTCACGCCGACGCGCAGCGTGTCGCCGGGGCGGAAATCGGGAATTTTCTTCGCCTCGTTGAACTTGGCGATCTGCTCGGCCTCGAGCGTCTGGATGAGGTTCATCTCATTCGTCCTTCTTCTGCCGCCGCGCGCCAGAGGGAGACTGGACCCGAGCGCCCTCGTGGCGCTCCCAAAGATCCGGCCTCCGTAGCCGTGTATGTTCCTCCGCCATCGACTTGCGCCAGGCGGCGATCTTCGCATGATCCCCCGATCGCAGCACTTCGGGGATCGTGCGCCCTTCCCATGATTGAGGTCGGGTGTAATGCGGATATTCGAGCAGCCCCGTCTCGAAGCTCTCGTCCACGCCGCTATCGGGCGCGCCCATTACGCCGGGCAGCAGCCGAATGCAAGCGTCGAGCAGCACCAGCGCGCCCATCTCCCCGCCCGACAGGATATAGTCGCCGATCGACACCTCCTCGATGGCACGCGCCTCGAACAGACGCTCGTCGAACCCCTCGAACCGTCCGCACAGAATCGTCGCACCCGCACCGCACGCCAGCGTCCGCACGCGCGCCTGTGTGAGCGGCGCCCCGCGCGGCGTCATCGCCAGCACCGGCCGCGCATCGGCCACGCTGTCGAGCGCTCGCGCGACCACATCCGCCCGCAGCACCATCCCCGCGCCCCCGCCCGCCGGCGTGTCGTCGACGGTGCGATGCTTGTCGGTCGCGAAGTCGCGGATCTGGACGGTATCGAGCGCCCACCGCCCCTCCTCCCGCGCCCGCCCCGCCAGCGACAGGCCAAGCGGCCCGGGAAACATATCCGGGTAGAGCGTCAACACAGTCGCACGCCAGGTCATAGCGGAAGCGTCCAATTCTCGACGCGTAATCCCGGCACATCGGCGAAGTCGCGCTCGTTATTGGTGACGATCGTCAGGTCGCGCGCCAACGCCTGCGCCGCGATCAATCGATCGAGCCGCCCGCGCCGAAAAGGCACCGTCGGAAAGACGCGCGCCGCCTCCAGATCGAACGGTAACGCTTCGAAAACCTGGAGCACCTCGGCCAACGCATCTTCCTCATCGATCCCGAACAGCGCCTCGGCGACGCACAAGGTCGAGGTCACCGCCGTTCCGGGCACGCATTGCTCCACCCGGCCGCGCAACGCCTCCGATGCTCCCGCCGCGATATAGATCAGGATATTGGTGTCGAGCAGGAAACGCGGTTCATCCACGGCGAAGCAGTTTCCCTTCCCGATCGAGCTCGCGCGGCTCCATCGGCAAGCGCTCGACCGGCTTCAAGCCCGGGTGCGATCCATAAATCCCCGTCAGATCGATCCGCCTGGGTTCATCCGCCACCGGCTCGAATTCGAATTTGCCGCGCTCCTCGCGCACGATCATCTCCTCGCCGGCCTTCAACCCCAGCGCCTTGGGCAGCCGCAACGCGACCGAATTGCCCGATTTGAACACCTTGGCGCGATATTCCTTCGTCATCGCTTCCTCCGTATATACATAATGTATATACATCGCCCCGCACCCGCAAGGAGCCGGGGCTGGAACCGCGCCCCTTCCCCGTCCTACAACGCCCGCCACCGATTCGGCCGCGGGAGCGCGCAATGGCGAAAACCGTATCGCAGGAACCGACGCTGCTTTCGGGCGGCAATCCGCAGATCGCCAAGGGCGACGGCGATGCGCCCGTGCAGGCCTATATCGCCGCGATGCCCGGCTGGAAAAGCGACGCCGGCCGCCGCCTCGACGCGCTGATCACGCGCACAGTTCCCGACGTGCGCAAGGCGGTCAGATGGAACTCGCCTTTCTACGGGATCGAGGGGCAAGGCTGGTTCCTCAGCTTCCATTGCTTCACGCGCTACATCAAGGTCGCGTTCTTCAAAGGTGCTGCGTTGACCCCGCTGCCGCCGGTCGGCTCCAAGGATCCGGACGCGCGGTATCTCCACATTCACGAGGACGACGTGCTCGACGAGGAGCGGGTCGCGAACTGGATCAGGCAGGCAGCGGAACTGCCCGGCTGGATTCCCTGACGAGAGGCAATGATGAGCACCCAGGAAAAATCCCCGTCCCAATTGATCGACGATCGCATCGCGGCGCTGGGCGACTGGCGCGGCGAGATGCTCGCCCGGCTGCGCGGCATCATCCTCGCGACCGATCCCGAAATCGTCGAGGAATGGAAGTGGCGCGGCGTGCCCGTCTGGTATCGCGACGGCATGATCTGTACCGGCGAGACCTATAAAGCCCACGTCAAGATGACCTTCGCCAAGGGCGCGTCGCTCGACGACCCCGCCGGCCTGTTCAATTCGAGCCTCGACGGCAACGTCCGTCGCGCGATCGATCTGCATGAGGGCGACACGATCGACGAGAAGGCCCTGAAGGCGCTCATCCGCGCGGCAATCGACCTCAACGCCGCAAAGAAACGCCGCTGAAACCTATTCGGGCGTCTGGCCGTTCGCCACCGCCAGGAAGCGATCGAGCAGCATCAGCCGCACCGCGATCTCCGGCCGATAGCTCGCATCGTCGGGCGTCAGGTCGAGCGCGCGCGCCCAATAAGGCCGCGCCTCGGCGAATTCGCCCGCGCGCACATAAGCGAGACCCAGAAAGAAGGGCGGCGCCGGATGCTTCGGCGCCAGCGCCATCGCGCGCCGAAACGCAAACAGCGACGCGGGCGACACCACCCCGCCGTCATGCTGCGCCAGAACGTCGCCCAGCCCGGTCCACAGCACCATGTCCTTCGGCATCTTGCGGATGCCGCCCAGCATCACCGCGGCTGCGGCATCGGGCGAGCCCGATCGGATCATCGCGTCGGAGGCGGCCAGATACGGGGTCTCGGCGGTGAAATTGCCGATCATCGCACCACGCAGTTCGATGAGACCGGGATCGATCGCGATTCGCGCCGTCCCCGCTTCGGCGGGGCTCCCCGGAAGGTCCGGCCGCCCCTGCAACGCATAGCCCGTCGCGCCCAGCATCAGCGCCGCGCCGACGAGCGTCCACAAGGCGCGCCCGACCCTCAGCAGCGCCAGCGCGCCCGCGGCACCCACACCGATCACGAGCAGCCACACCCAGCCCATCAGCGCCGCCTCCGCTTGAAGCTCGCGCGTGCGATCCACGCGCCGGCCAGCAGCAGCACGATCGGCGCGATCCACAGCGGCGCCGTCACCCAGCTCATCGGCGGATCGTAGGTGATGTAGGCGCCGTAGCGGTCGATCAGCCAGGCGCGGATCGCGTCCGGGCTCTCGCCGCGCGCGATCCGCTCGCGCACCAGCGCGCGCATCTGCCCCGCCATGTCGGCGTCGCTCTCGGAAATCGCCTGCCCCTGGCACACGACGCAGCGCAATTCGTCCATCAGCGCCTTGGCCTTGGCCTCCTGCCTCGGGTCGGGAAGCTGCGTATCCGCCATCGCCGCGGGCGGCAGCGGCGTGTCGGCGATCGCCGGCGCGGCGATCAGCAGCGCGAGGAAAGCGAGCCGCTTCATCGTGCATCCCTCACGGCGGCGGCGATCGTCTCGACATCCTCGGCCCGGATGTCGCCGATATGCTGGAGCACGATCCGTCCCTTGCCGTCGATCACGTAGCTTTCGGGCACCCCCGACGATCCGATCGCGAGCTGCAACCGCCCGTCGCGATCGTCGCCCACCGCAACGAAGGGATTGCCGTAGCGATCGAGGAAGGCGCGGATATTCTCGGGCGTGTCGCGCACCGCGACGCCCTCGATAGGCACGCCCAGCGCCTTCAATCGCATCAGTTGCGGCGATTCGGCGATGCAGGGGATGCACCAGCTCGCGAAGACGTTGAGCAGCCGCGGCGTGCCTTGCGTGAAGCGCGCCTTGCCGACACCCGGCATGCCCTCGACCATCGCCGGCAGCGCAAATTCGGGCAGCTCGTGTCCAACCAAGGCCGAGCGCACGTCACGATCGGCGGGGCGGAACAGCCCGATCGCCACGATCGCGAGCACGCCGAGAAAGGCGGCGAACGGCAGCCAGATCAGCGCCTTCCTCACGCTTCGTCCTCCCGCCGGGCCGCGCGACGCTCGCGCAGCAGCCGACCCAGCAGCGACAGCGCGCCGCCCAGCGCCACCAGCGCCCCGCCGAGCCAGATCAACGTCACGAACGGCTTCCACCACAGCCTGAGCTGCCAGCGCCCCTGATCGTCCGCCTGCCCGAGCACGGTATAGAGCTGCCCGTCGAGCCGCGTCGCGATCGCCGATTCGCTCGTCACGGTCGGCGGCGCCGAGAAGAAACGCGATTGCGGTCGCAGCACCAGCGGTGCGCCGTCGCCGCGCCGCGCCACCAGCTTCGCCTCGAGCGCCGACCAATTGTCGCCGACCACCGGCCGGATGCCCTCCAGCGTCACCTCATACGGCCCGACGCGATGCGGTTCGCCCACGCGCGCGGCGACCAGCGTTTCCTTGGTGAAGGCGCTGTCGCACGCCATGCCGGCGAGGCTCACCGCGATGCCCAGATGCGCCACCACCATGCCCCAGGTGAACAGCGGCGTCCGCGTGAGCGCGCGGCCCCAGAGCGGCGCGACGCTCGCCACCGCCAGCCCCGCGGCAAATCCGAGCCCCAGCAGCGGCAGCACCCGGATGCCGGGCACCGCCAGTAGCACGATCGCGAGCGCGACTATTGTCACCGCCGCCGGGATCGCTACCCGCCGCGCCACCGCCGCCGCGCCGTCGCGACGCCAGCGGATCAGCGGCCCCGCCGCCATCACCGCGACCAGCACGAGCGCGATCGGCCCCGCGGTCTTGTCGAAAAACGGCGCGCCGACCGAAAGCTGCACCCCCATCGCCGCCGCGACGATCGGGTAGAGCGTCCCGATCAGCACGATCGCGAGGATCACCGAGAGCAGCAGGTTGTTGACGACGAGCGCGCCTTCGCGGCTCACCGGCTCGAAGGTCGCCCCCGCGCGGATCGTTCCCACCCGTGCGCCGAACAACGCCAGCGCGCCGCCGATATAGAGCGCGAGCAGCGCGAGGATGAACTCGCCGCGAGTCGGATCGAGCGCGAAGGCGTGGACGCTGGTGAGCACGCCCGAGCGAACGAGAAACGTCCCCACCATCGACATCGAGAAGGCGACCACCGCCAGCATCACCGTCCACGCGCGCAAGCCGTCGCGCGTCGCCAGCGCCGTCACCGAATGCAGCAAGGCAGTCGCCGCGAGCCATGGCATCAGCGACGCGTTCTCGACCGGATCCCAGAACCACCAGCCGCCCCAGCCGAGCTCGTAATACGCCCAATAGCTGCCCGCGGTGATGCCGATCGTCAGGAAGATCCACGCGCCCAGCACCCACGGCCGCATCGCGCGCGCGAAGGCCGGGCCCACGTCGCGCGTCACCATCGCGCCGACCGCGAACGAGAAAGCGACCGACAGCCCGACATAGCCCGCGTAGAGCGTCGGCGGATGGAACGCCAGGCCCGGGTCTTGCAGCAACGGATTGAGCCCCTGCCCGTCCGCCGGCGCCGGAAACAGCCGCGCGAACGGGTTCGAGGAAAAGAGCAGGAAGGCATAGAAGCCCAGCGCGATCGCCGCCTGCGCGCCCAGGGTCGCGATCAGCGTCGGCGTCGGCAGCCGCTTCTCGAACAGCGCCACCGCGCCGCCCGCGATCCCCAGGATCGTCACCCACAGCAGCATCGAGCCTTCGTGGTTCCCCCACGCGCCCGCGAATTTATAGATCCACGGCTTCGCGGTGTGGCTGTTCTG
Organism: Sphingomonas sp.; assembly: GCA_035538935.1. Lineage (GTDB taxonomy): Bacteria > Pseudomonadota > Alphaproteobacteria > Sphingomonadales > Sphingomonadaceae > Sphingomonas. The sequence goes on along the minus strand of DATLJH010000020.1, from coordinate 413,366 downwards.
CGCGACCAGCAGCACCGACATGTCGCTGCGCACGAACACCGCGATCAGCAGCGCCATCGCCAGCGCCGCCAGCGCCCCTTGCACGATCGCCACCGGGCGGACGGCGGCGAGAAGCTGAGCCGCCACTCCCTGTTCTCCCGCGAAAGCGGGAGTCCAGGAATCGGGAACGTCGTCCTCTCGACTCTGGGCTCCTGCTTCCGCAGGCACACGCGTCGCCCGCACGCCCATCGCGGCCAGCACCAATTGCAGCAACGCCAGCGCGGCGGCGAACCACAAGGCGGCGAGACCGGCTTCGGCGATCATTGCTTCAGCGACATGGTTTCGTGCATCGCCCCCGCGACCTGCGGCGGCATGTATTTCTCGTCATGCTTGGCGAGCAGATTGTCGGCGACGAAGCTGCCGTCGGGCTGGAACTGCCCTTCGGCAACCACGCCCGAATCCTCCTTGAACAGGTCGGGCACCACGCCGCGGAAGCGCACCGGCACGCTCGCCTGCCCATCGGTGACGACGAACCGGATCGACACCCCATCCGCCTGCCGCGCGATCGACCCCTTCTCGACCATCCCGCCGAGCCGCACATGCTTGCCCAGCGGCACGCCATCACGCTTCACGTCGCCCGGCGCGTAGAAGAACGCCGCCTGATCCTTGAGCGCCGACAGCGCGAGCCCGCTCGCCCCCAGCACCGCGACCAATGCGAGCAGCACGAGCACCAGCCGCTGATGCTTCGCCTTCATCGCCGCAATTCCTCGGCCTCGCGCTCGGCCTTCACCATCGCGCGCCAGCTCGCCACCGCGAGCACCAGCGCGGCGAGCAGCGTCACCCCGTAAGCGGCAGCGACGAACGGCCAGGGGTTCATGCCGCGAGCCGCCGCATCCGCGCCTCGACCCGCTGCGCCGCCAGCAGCGCCCGCATCCGCATCAGCACCACGCCCGCGAAGAACAGGGTGGAGCCACCCAGCGTCCAGAACAGCGGCCACAGGATCGCAGGGTCGATCGTCGAGCTGGTCAGCCCGATGCTCTGCCCCTGGTGCAGCGTGTTCCACCACACCACCGAATAACGGATGATCGGCAGCAGTACCGATCCCGCAATCCCGAAGATCGCCGGAATCCGCCCGTCGCCGCCGCGTTCGCGATCGGCGCGCGCCAGCGCGATATACGCCAGATAGACGAAGAACAGCAGCAACATCGAGGTCAGACGCCCGTCCCATTGCCACCATGTCCCCCAAGTCGGCCGCCCCCATATCGATCCGGTCACGAGGCACAACGCCGCGAATACCGCCCCCGGCACCGCGATCGCGCGCGCGGCGATGCTCGCCAGCGGGTGGCGCCAGATCAGGAAGGCGATGCTCGCCACCGCGATCCCCGTCCACCCGCCCATGCCGAGCCAGGCGGTGGGCACGTGGATGTACAGAATCCGCACCGTCTCACCCTGCAGGTAATCGGGCGGCGTCTGCGTCAGCCCGCCCCAGGCGCCGACCGCGAACAGCGCCACGCCCGCCCAGAACAGGATCGGCGTCATCGGTCGCGCGACCTTCAGGAAGCGCGCAGGATTGGCGAGGGCATGAAGCACGGGCACGAGCGCTTCGTTAGGGGATCGCCGCGCCCGAATCCAGCGATAGCACGAACGTCCTGAACACTTCCCCAAAACGACCAAAAGGGTCGGTCGAGCCTACTCCCGCCCGATCAACCGCTGCGCGATCGTGTCGGCGACCTCGGATGCGGGCCGACCGGCACGGTCGCTCTCGTCCCACACCTCGGTCAGCCGCTCGGGGATCCTGTCGATCCGCGCCATCACCTCGGCCTCGTCGCCATGCCCCAGATATTCGAGGCCGACATTGATGATCCCGCCCGCATTGATGACGTAATCGGGCGCGTACAGGATGCCGCGCTCGTACAGGCGCTGGCCGTCGGCATGCGTCGCGAGCTGGTTGTTGGCGCCGCCCGCGATTACTTTGGTGCGCAACGCCGCGATCGTCTTCTCGGTCAGGATCGCGCCCAGCGCATTGGGGCTGACGATATCGGCCTCCAGCGCCAGCACTTCGGTCGCATCGACCGTCTCCGCGTCGAGTTCCTCCGCGAGCGCCCTCGCCTTGTCGGCATTGACGTCGGCCAGTGTCAGCCTTGCGCCGTCCTTCGCGAGCAGCTTCGCCAACCCGCCGCCGACCGACCCCACGCCCTGGATCGCGACATGCACGCCCTTCATGTCGTCCGCACCCAGCCCGCGCTTCGCCGCCGCCTTGACGCCCAGATAGATGCCGCGTGCTGTATAGGGGCCCGGATCGCCGCCCGCCGCGCCGCTTTCGACCGGCAGGCCGGAGACGTATTTCGTCTGCTGCGCGATCACCTTCATCCGCGCCTCGGACATGCCGACATCCTCGGCCGTCACGTAGCGCCCGCCGAGCGACTCGACCGCGCGGCCGAACGCCTTCAACTGCGCTTCACTGATCGTCACACCGTCCTTCTTCGCCAACACCACGCCCTTGCCGCCGCCGAGCGCCAGCCCGGCCATCGCGTTCTTGAAGCTCATACCGCGCGACAGCCGCAGCGCATCGGTGATGGCGTCGTCGGACTTGGCGTAGTGCCAGAAGCGGACGCCGCCCGCCGCCGGACCCAGCGCGGTCGAGTGGATCGCGATGATCGCGCTCAGCCCCGAAGCCGGATCGGTGAACAGATGCACGCCTTCATGCGCGTCGAAATCGGGGAAGCCCCACCCGGTGATCATTGCTTTTCCTGGGGTTGCCAGACAGGAAATGGGGCGATCGACGGGACTTGAACCCGCGACCCTCGGTACCACAAACCGATGCTCTAACCAACTGAGCTACGATCGCCGTGAACGCGAGGCCCCTAGCGGCGCGGGCGCCCCAGCGTCAAGCGCCCATCGAGGGACGCGCGCGCAAGGCTGCGTAGCGTCCGGCGCCGCTGCTACACGCGATTGTCATATCTCCATGCGACGATTGGCCGCCATGTCCGCCATTGCTCCTGTCCGCTCCATCCCGGCACCACTCGACGACGCGATCGTCGAGACTTTGCGCACCCAGCCAGGCATTCAGCGCGTACCTACGCCCAGGCTCACACTGTTCATCGGGCGCGACTTCCTCGATTCCCAAGCCTGCGCTGCGGTGATCGATCGGATCGATACCCGCCGCCGCCCATCGACGATCGCCGACGCCAATGGCGACACCGCGTTTCGCACCAGCGAGACGTGCGACCTCGATTCCGCCGATCCGGTGATCGACCGGCTCGACGTGCTGATCTCCGCCTTCACCGGGCTCGACCGCGCATTCGGCGAGCCGATCCAGGGGCAGCGCTACGCGGTCGGGCAGGAATTCAAGGCGCACACCGACTATTTCGAGCCGCGCGGCATGGATTACGACGCGCATTGCCGCCACACCGGCAACCGCACCTGGACGGTGATGATCTACCTGAACGCACCCCAAGCGGGCGGCGCGACCCGTTTCAGGGCGATCGACAAGACCATCCGGCCCGAAACCGGCAAGCTGCTTGCCTGGAACAACCGCCGCCCCGACGGCTCACCCAATCCCGCGACGCTTCACCACGGGATGAAGGTGCGCAGCGGTACGAAATACATCGTCACCAAATGGTTTCGCGAGCGCCCCTGGTCGCACATGTGAGGCTTTCACCGTCAGCGTTTCAGTACCGCACCCCGCCCTCATCACGAAGCCGACCTGCTCGATCGCGGTCATGTCGGCGATCGGGTCCCCCTTCAGCGCGACAAGATCGGCCTCGCGCCCCGGTGCGATCGTCCCCACCGTGTCGGCGATCCCCGGCGCGTGCGCATTGCCGGTGGTCAGCACACGCAATACCTCAGCGGGCGCCATGCCCCAGGCAGCCATCAATTCCGCCTCGCATGCGTTGTGTCCGTGCGCGAACACGCCGGTATCGCCGCCCGCGCACATCGTGACGCCAGCCTTCAACGCGGCGCGGTAGCTCGCCTTCTTCTCGGCGATCGCCACAGGCTCGGGCGCGGCACCGGTCCACCCGCCGTAGCGCACGATCGCCTCGGTCGCCGCCAGTGTCGGGCACAGCATCGCGCCGTGCGCTTTCATCAACGACCAGATCTCCGCCGTCCCCTCTCCGCTATGCTCGATCGTATCGACGCCTGCCAGGATCGCGCGGTGCATTCCCTTCGTCGTATTGGCATGCGCGGCGACCTTGCGGCCGGCATCGTGCGCTGCCTCGACAGCCGCCTTCATCTCGTTGAGCGTGAAGGTCTGGCGGCTCGGCTCGCCGGGGCCTCAATGGTAATCGGCGTACAGCTTGATCACATCGGCGCCGCGGCCGATCTGCTCACGCACCACGCGCACGATATCGGCGCCGCTCGCCTCCTCGCCGCCTTGCGGCACGGCGAAGGCATAACTTTTAGGTCCATAGGCGCCGGTCGCGACGATCGCCCGATCGGCGTTGAGAATGCGCGGCCCAGGCACGATCCTTTCGTCGATCGCGCGTTCCACCCCGACGATCGCATCGCCCGCGCCCTCGGTGCCGAGATCGCGCACCGTGGTGAACCCCGCCATCAGCGTCGCCCGCGCCGCGGCAATCGCCCGCGCGGTGCGCAGCGCAGGCGACTCCTTCAACACCTGGTCGTTCCAACTTGTCTCGTCATAAGGGTGAAGGAACAGATGGACGTGCGCGTCGATCATGCCCGGCATCAGCGTCATACCCGGCAGCGCGATCGTCTCCGCACCTGCGGGCGCCTCGACGTCGGGGCCTATCGCTTCGATCCGGTGTCCGCGCACCAGCACGCGCCAGCCAGGATGCATCGCGTCATCGGTCCCGGTGAAGACCCGGTCGGGCGCGATCAACACCGCGCGATCTTCCATGTCGGCAGGCGCCTGCGCTGCCGCGGTCCCTGCGATCATTACCGCCACCAGCGCCGAAAGCCATCGGACCATCATTCTCCCCTGTTTCCGCCGGCGATACCGCCGCGACCGGCGCGCACTCAATCGCCGAATGTGTTATGATGCGCTGATTCACATCATATCGCGCCGCGCATGGGGGCGCGTAGGGGGGCGTCGCAGAAAGGACGCTCGATGATCGGACGCAAGAATCGCAACGGCAGGCAACCATGATCACACTGCTCGTGCTCGAGGCCGCACGCGATTGCCTCAATCGCCCGGAAGACCCGCCGCACTGTATCTGCCGCGCGCCGAAGGGGCATTCCGGACCCCACGAATATGTGCCTGTCGACATGGTGATCGTCGCCGAAGAAGCCGATAGCGATCCGCAGCTCGAACAGCCGCTCGTCGGCTAGAGGCACGATCGATGCCCGAAGACCCACCCGTCCATCTGACCGCCGAGGAGGCGCGCGGCGGCCACATCGTCCTGCGTAAGCGGCGGCAACGCATCGTCTTCACGGCCGGTCTGGTCGGCATGGCCATCGTTGCAATCGCGGCGTGGCTTATCGGTTGATGGTGAGCACGGTCCGGAAAAGCGAAGGGCCGGCCCGCACCTTGCGCGAACCGGCCCTTGCTGAAACTGGTGGGCGCGGCTGGGATTGAACCAGCGACCCCTGCGGTGTGAACACAGTGCTCTACCACTGAGCTACGCGCCCTGAACGAAGAAGCGGCGGTTCGCACCGCCGCTTCGCGTTCGCAGCCCTTTAGCAGGCGGCCGGCGCTTGTCCAGACCGCCCACGTAAGGATCGCGTCTTAGTTGACCGCGTCCTTCAGGCCCTTGCCGGCCTTGAACTTCGGCTGGGTCGACGCCTTGATGGTCATCGGCTCGCCGGTGCGCGGATTGCGGCCCGTTGACGCCTTGCGCTTCGAGACCGAGAAGGTGCCGAAGCCGACCAGGCGAACTTCGTCGCCCTTCTTGAGCGCGCCCGAAATCGAATCGAACACGGCTTCGACGGCCTTGCTGGCCTCGCCCTTGCCGAGACCCGACGCATCGGCCACGGCGCCGATCAGTTCTTGCTTGTTCATTCCCAGGGAACCCCCGTTTGCTTGGTCAAAAGGAATCGCGGCCGGAGCCGGTGGCGCAGTAAGGCCATTCGTGCGGGCCGAGTCAAAGGGATTCGGCGGAAATCGGGGCGATACGCCCCAAAATCCGGTGATTTCGTCGCCTCAATGGTGCATTTCACCGCCGATCGCGGGTGTTGCGACGGGCGGCTGGGCGGCGAGCTCGTCGGCATCGGTCCAGTCGATCGCGGTCAGCGGTTCGGTCAAAGCGAGTCGCAACACCTCGTCGACATGGCCCACGGGCACGATTCGCAGCCCATCCTTGATGTTCTGCGGGATCTCGGCGAGGTCTTTCTCATTCTCCTCGGGGATCAGCACGGTCTCGATCCCGCCGCGCAGCGCCGCGAGCAGCTTCTCCTTCAAGCCGCCGATCGGCAGCACGCGGCCGCGCAACGTCACCTCGCCCGTCATCGCGATCTCGCGCCGAACGGGGACCCCCGTCAGCGTCGAGACGATCGACGTCACGATCCCGATCCCCGCCGACGGCCCATCCTTGGGAACCGCGCCTTCGGGCAGGTGGATGTGGATGTCCTTGCGGTGGAACAGGCTGGGCTTGATCCCGTAGCTGGGGCTGCGCGCCTTGATGAAGCTGAACGCGGCCTCGACCGATTCCTTCATCACGTCGCCCAGCTTGCCCGTGGTCTTGGCCGCGCCCTTGCCGGGCACGGTCACGCTCTCGATCGTCAGCAATTCGCCGCCGACCTCGGTCCAGGCGAGCCCGGTGACCGCGCCGATCTGGTGCTCCTCTTCCGAAAGGCCGTGGCGGAATTTCCGCACGCCGGCGAACTCGGCGAGATTGTCGGGCGTGATCGTCACGCTCTCGGCCTTGCCCTCGAGGATCTTGCGCAGCGCCTTGCGCGCGAGCTTGGCGATCTCGCGCTCGAGCGTGCGCACGCCGGCCTCGCGGGTGTAAAACTGGATGAGCGCGCGCAGCCCCTCGGTGGTGAGCGTGAACTCGCCGTCCTTCAGGCCGTGCGCCTCGATCTGCTTGGCGAGCAGATGCCGCTCGGCGATCTCGACCTTCTCGTCCTCGGTATAGCCCTCCAGCCGAATGATCTCCATGCGGTCGAGCAAGGGCTGCGGCAGGTTGAGCGTGTTCGCGGTCGTCACGAACATCACGTCCGACAGGTCGATGTCGATCTCGAGATAATGGTCCTGGAACTTGTTGTTCTGCTCGGGATCGAGCACCTCGAGCAACGCCGAGGCCGGGTCGCCGCGGAAATCCTGACCCAGCTTGTCGATTTCATCGAGCAGGAACAGTGGGTTGCTCGCCCCCGCCTTGCGCAAATTGGTGACGATCTTGCCCGGCAGCGAGCCGATATAGGTGCGCCGGTGGCCGCGAATCTCGGCCTCGTCGCGCACGCCGCCCAGCGATTGCCGCACGAACTCGCGCCCTGTCGCCTTGGCGATCGACTTGCCCAGGCTCGTCTTGCCCACGCCCGGCGGGCCGACGAGGCACAGGATCGGGCCTTTCAGCTTGTTGGTGCGCGCCTGCACGGCGAGATATTCGACGATCCGGTCCTTGACCTTCTCCAGCGCATAATGGTCCTCGTCGAGCACTTCCTGCGCCGTCGCAATATCCTTCTTGAGCTTCGATTTCTTGCCCCAGGGCAGCCCCAGCAGCACGTCGAGATAATTGCGCACGACGGTCGCCTCGGCGGACATCGGCGCCATCGTCTTAAGCTTCTTGAGCTCCGCGGTCGCCTTGGTCCGCGCCTCCTTGGAAAGCTTGAGCTTTGCGATCTTCTGCGTCAGCTCGGCGATCTCGTCGCCTTCCTCCTCGCCCTCGTTGCCGAGTTCGCGCTGGATCGCCTTCAACTGCTCGTTGAGGTAATATTCGCGCTGCGTCTTCTCCATCTGGCGCTTGACGCGGCCCTTGATCTTCTTCTCGACCTGCAACACGCCGAGCTCGCCCTCCATGAAGGCGTACGCCATCTCGAGCCGCTTGGCCGGATCGGCCTCAACGAGCAGCGCCTGCTTGTCGGCGACCTTGATCGAGATGTTCCCCGCCACCGCGTCGGCGAGCCGCGAGGCGTCCTCGATCTCGCCGAGCTGCACCGCGGTCTCCGCCGGCAGCTTGCGGTTGAGCTTGGCGTAATTCTCGAACTGGTCGACCACCGAGCGCATCAGTGCGGCGACCTCGGTGCCCTCGGCTTCCTGCTCGTCGAGCAGCGCCACGGTCGCGGTCAGATGCGCGCCCGTCGTCTCGATCGCCTCTAGCGACCCGCGCTGCTTGCCCTCGACGAGCACACGCACCGTGCCGTCGGGCAGCTTGAGAAGCTGGAGCACCGTCGCGCTGACGCCCATATCATACAGATCGTCGCGGTCGGGATCATCCTCGGCCGGGTCGAGCTGGGCGACGAGGAAAATCTCCTTGTCGGCCTCCATCGCCGCCTCGAGTGCCGCGACCGATTTGTCGCGGCCGACGAACAGCGGCACGATCATGTTCGGGAAGACGACGATGTCGCGAAGCGGCAGAACGGGAAAACGCTGGGTCATGAACTCTCCAATGGCACCCGATCGGGGTGCCTGTCGGCCTTATATGGGAAGCGTGCTGTCGCCATCAATCACCCGCTCGACTCTCCGGTCGTCGGGGGGCATACGAACGCGCATATAATAGGGGGGATCGATGATCGCACGTCTTGCCGCCGCCTCGCTGCTCGCGCTGGCCGCCACCGCACCCGCGCTCGCTGCCGAAAAGGGTCAGCCGCCGATCACCGCGCAGACCTCGTCCTCGGGCGGCCCACTCGCGCCCGAACAGAAGGCGGTCACCTTCGACACCGCCGACCTCCAGGTCGAAATCTTCCCCGATCGCGAAGCTATCGCGGGGGTCGCGACGCTCAACTTCACCGCGAAGAACCCCGTCTCGCGCCTGGTGATCGATCTCGATCGCAACCTCCCGGTCTCGGCGGTCTCAATCGACGGCAAACCGCTCGCCAAGGCCGCGTGGTCGAACCCCGAAGGCCGGATGACCATCGACCTCGGTAAGACGGTGCCCGCAGGCGGCAAGGTCGCCGCGACGATCACCTATGCCGGCACCCCGCATGTCGCCGTGCGCGCGCCGTGGGACGGCGGCTTCGTCTGGTCCGAGACGCCCGACGGCCGGCCCTGGGTCGCGACCGCGGTCCAGATGGAGGGCTGCGACATGTTCTGGCCGTGCATCGACTACCCGACCTACGAGCCCGACCGGATCGATCTCCACATCACGGTGCCGAAGGGGCTCGTCGCGCCTTCGAACGGCGTGTTCAAGGGCAAGCAGACGCTCTCCGACGGCCGCACCACCTGGAACTGGAGCGTCAAGCACCCGACACTCTACGGCGTCGCGCTCAACGTCGGGCCCTATGAGGAGATGTCGGGCACCTACAAGAGCCGCTTCGGCAATACGATCCCGATGTTCTATTGGTATCTGCCCGGCGAGAAGGAGCAGGCGACAGCCCTCTTCGCCGAATTCTCCAAGACGCTCGATTTCTTCGAAAGCGTGATCGGCCCCTACCCGTTCGGCGATCAGAAGCTCGGCGTGGTCGAGACGCCCCACAAGGGCATGGAGCATATGACGATCAACGCGTATGGCAACAATTACGCGAAATCGCCCTACGGTTTCGACGACCTGTTCCAGCACGAATTCAGCCACGAATGGTTCGCCAACCAACTCACAGCGGCGAATTGGGATGATTTCTGGCTCCATGAAGGCTTCGCCGCCTACATGCAGCCGCTTTACGGCGAATGGCTCGACGGCGACTGGGCCTATACCGCGATGCTCGCGCAATCGCGCATGGGCATCCGCGCCGAATCCCCGATCGTCCGCGGCGAGCCGCAGAGCGCCGAACAGGTCTACGAGAAAGACCCGGGCCGCGGCGGCGACATCTACACCAAGGGCGCGTGGACGCTCCACACCTTGCGCAACCTGATCGGCGACAAGGCCTTTTTCGATGCCGTCCGTCTGCTGGTCTACGATCGCGTCGACCCGAAACCAGGCAACTACAGCCAGGTCTTCCGCTCCACCCCCGATTTCGTCCGCTTAGTGAAGCAGACCTCGGGCAAGGACTACCAGTGGCTGTTCGACGTCTACATCTACGACGCCGCCTTGCCCAAGCTCGTCGAGACCCGCGCCGGTGACAAGGTGACCTTCACCTGGCAGGCACCGCACGACAAGCCCTTCCCGATGCCGCTCGAGGTGCGCGTCGGCGACAGGATCGAGACGCTGCCGATGAGCGACGGCACCGGCACCCTCACCGTGCCGGCGGGCACCCACGTCCTCGCCGATCCGCGCGCAAAGATTCTCAGGCAATCCGATACCGTCACCGCCTTCCAGGCATGGCGCAAGGCCCAGATGGAAAAGCGAAAGGCCGATCAGTGAACCGTCTTCCCACGCTCCTCCTCGCTGCGTCGCTCGCGGCGCTCGCCGCCGCCGCGAACGCACAGCAACTTCCCGAAAAGGGCGAGCCGCCGATCAGCGAGCAGACGCAGAAATCGGGCGGCGCGCGGCCGGCCGAGCAGATGGCGATGCGCTTCGACCTTGCCGACCTCGCGATCGAAGTGCTGCCCGAGACGCGCGCGCTCAAGGGCGTGGCGACGCTCACCTTCACCGCCACCGCGCCGCTGTCGAAGCTCGTCATCGATCTCGACAGCAATCTCGGGCCGCAGCAAATCGCGATCGACGGCAAGCTGCTGCCTGCCTCGGCCTGGTCCAATCCCGACGGTCAGCTCACCATCGAACTACCCGAGCCCGTCGCCAAGGACGGCAAGGTGACCGCGAAGATCACCTATGGCGGCACCCCGCACGTCGCGGTCCGCGCGCCGTGGGACGACGGCATGGTCTGGTCCCAGACCCCCGACGGTCGCCCGTGGATCGCGAGCACCGCCGAAGGCTATGGCTGCGACTTGTTCTGGCCGTGCCTCGATTTTCCGAAAGGCGAGCCGGCGCGCGTCGATCTTCACGTCACCGTGCCCAAGGGGCTGAAGGCCGTGGGCGGCGGCGTCTTCAAAGGCAGCGATACGCTGCCCGACGGCCGCACCACGTGGAACTGGAGCGCGAAGAGCCCCAATCCCTACAGCGTGTCGCTCAACATCGGCCCGTATGAGGAGATTTCGGGCACCTACAAGAGCCGCTACGGCAACGAGATTCCGATGTTCTACTGGTATCTCCCCGGCGAGGAGGCGCAGGCAAAGGAATTGTTCGCCGAATTCGCACCCACGCTCGATTTCTACGAAAGCGTCGTCGGCCCCTACCCGTTCGGCGACGAGAAGGTCGGCGTGGTCGAGACCCCGCACAAGGGCATGGAGCATCAGACGATCAATGCCTATGGCAACGAATATGCCAAGGCGCCCGAGGGGTTCGACTGGCTGTTCCAGCACGAATTCGGCCACGAATGGTTCGGCAACCAGCTCACCGCCGCCAATTGGGACGATTACTGGCTGCACGAGGGCTATGAAAGCTACATGCAGCCCTATTACGGCCGCTGGCGCGAAGGCGAGGCGCGCTATGCCGCGATGATGCTCCAGCAGCGCAACATGATCCAGAACCAGGCGCCGATCGTCTCGGGCAAATTGCGCACCGAGGAAGAGGTCTACGAGGCCGACAAGGGCGGCCCGGGGCAAGACATCTATTACAAGGGCGCGTGGATGCTCCACACGCTCCGCAACCTCATCGGCGACGACGCCTTCAAACAGGTCACTCAGCTCGAAGTCTATGGCCGCCCCGATCCCAAGCCGGGCAATTTCAAGCCGCGCTTCGGCTCCACGCAGGAATATATCGGGTTCGTCAAGCAAGTGACGGGCAAGGATTACGGCTGGTTCTTCGACGTCTATCTCAAGCAGGCGGCGCTGCCGAAACTGGTCCAGAACCGCAGCGGCGATCAGCTCACGCTCACCTGGCAGGCGCCTGCAAACCTGCCCTTCCCGATGCCGGTCGAGGTTCAGGTCGACGGCAAGATCACCAAGCTGCCGATGACGGGCGGCACCGGCACACTCATCGTGCCCGCAAGCGCGCATGTCGTGCTCGATCCGTGGGACCGCATCCTCAAGCAGAACGACGCGATCGACCGCTATCAGGCGTATGTGAAAGCGCAGATGGCCAAACGCGCGGCGGCAGCGAAGGAGTGACGGCGTCTGGTTACCCTTCCTTCGTCACCCCGGCCTCGTGCCGGGGTCTGCCGCACCACAGGCGCCATCGCCCGCGGATGCGCGGATGCCGGGACAAGCCCGGCATGACAGTTGACGCATGACCACCACCACCGGCCTCCCAGCGCTTGCCGCGCTCGCACTCGGGTTCCTCGCCTTCCTCGTCGCCTTGTTCGCCGCGCGGCTGCGACGCGGCGATCAAGCGGTGCCGCAACGACGCTCCCCCCGCTCGCTCCTCGGTATCCTTGTTCAGGGCATCGCGATCGCCATCGTCGCGGCGGCGCCCTGGGTTCCCACGCTCGATCCGCTCGGCGCGCCCGCACTGCTCCAGGCGCTCGGCGTCGCGCTGCTGATGGCGGCGACGGTCGGCCTGTTCGTCTGGGCGTCGCGCACGATGGGCCGCAACTGGAGCATCGTCGCGCGCACCCGCGCCGATCATCGGCTCGTCACCACCGGCCCCTTCGCCCATGTCCGCCACCCGATCTACGTCGTCTTGTTCCTGTTCATGCTGGCAATCGCGATCGGCCTCGGCACCTGGACGCGGCTGATCGTCGCGATCCCGCTCTACGCGCTCGGCACCTGGCAGCGGATCACGGTCGAGGAGGGGCTGCTCCGCGCCATGTTCGGCGCCGACTACGATGCCTATGCACGCCGTGTGAAACGCTTCGTGCCGGGGCTGTTCTGACGCCCGCCGGCCTCCTATGCTCGCCACGACATGTTCTGATCCGGGGAAATCGATGAAGCCGTTCCGCTCCGCCGTCGCCGCGCTGGCGCTGTTCACCTCGATGCCCGCGCTGGCGCAGGCGCTCACCCCCACCGAGACGCAGCAAATCGACGCGCTCGTCACCGAAACGCTCGCGGAAACCGGCGTCCCTTCGGCCTCGATCGCAATCGTGCGCGGCGGCAAGATCGTCTACACCCACGCCTGGGGCAAGCAATCGCCCGACATCGCCCAGGCGCGCACCGACGTGCCGTACCAGATCGCCTCGATCTCCAAGCAGTTCACCGCCGCCGCGCTGCTGCTGCTTGAGGATCAGGGCAAGCTCACGCTCGACGATCCCGTGAGCAAATACGTCCCCGGCATCACGCGCGGCAACGAGATCACGATCCGCCAGCTCCTCAGCCACACCTCGGGGCTACAGGATTATTGGCCGCAGGATTACAGCTTCGCCGCGATGGAGCACCCCACGACGCCGCAGCAGATCGTCGATCGCTGGGCCAAGAAGCCGCTCGACTTCGATCCCGGCACGCAATGGCAATATTCGAACACCGGTTACGTCGTCGCCGGCATGATCGTCGAGAAGGTGTCGGGCGAGACGCTGCTCGATTTCCTGAAGCAGAACATCTTCTCGAAGCTCGACATGCACCCGATCAATCAGGATCTCGCGATCGGCCAGGGCTATCCAGTCGGCTATCACCGCTACGCGCTCGGCCCCGTCCGCCCCGAAAAGCCCGCCGCATCGGGCTGGCTCTACGCCGCGGGCGAACTCGCGATGACCGCGAGCGACCTCGCCAAATGGGACATCGCCCGCATCGACCGCGCCGTCCTGCCTGCCGACGACTGGCAGGCACAGGAGACCGCGATCAAGCTCACCGACGGCAAGGACACCGGTTACGGCCTCGGCGTCGATGTCGGCGACAGGAACGGCCATGCTTATGTCGAGCACAGCGGCGAGGCGGTCGGCTTCCTCTCGGAGAACATCGTCTTCCCGAAGGACAAGGCCGCCGTGGTCGTGTTCGTCAACAGCGACTTCTCGAATGCCTTCGTCACGATCGCGCAGGGCATCGTCAAGACGGTCTTCCCCGCCATTGCCGGGTCGAACGGCGGTGAGGACGAGACGGTCAAGACGGCGGAAGCGCGCAAGGTCTACGACCAGCTCGTCCACGGTCAGCTCGATCGCGCGCTGCTGACCGAGGACGCCAATTACTATTTCACCGAGGAAGCACAGCAGGATTACCAGCAGAGCCTCTCCGCGCTCGGCGAGCCCGTCAGCTTCGAGCCGCGCGGCGGCCCCAAGCTGCGGGGCGGCTTCGTCTATCGCGGCTACACCGTCACCTATCCCGACCGGAAGCTTTCGGTCAGCACCTATGCCGAACCCGGCGAGAACGGCCGTTACGAGCAGTTCCTCGTCGCGCCCATGAGCTGAGGGTCCGTACCCAATGACCGACTTCACCGCCCTCCTCCAGCCCGACAAGGGTCAGGCCGCGCGCACGATCACCGTCGTCCATCCCGACGACTGGGCCGATTGGCTCGCCCAGCAACCGCCACGCATCCGCGCGACCGCCGCCGCGCATCGCCTCACCGGCAAGGCGGGCAACGCCGCGATCCTCCCCGGCGACGGGCCCGAGGACTGGTCCGCGCTTCTCGTCTGCAACGAGGCCAAGACGTCGCCCTGGCGCATCGCCTCGCGCGCGGCCGCCCTGCCCGAGGGCACCTATCGCCTCGCCGAGGGCGATCCCGGCCCCGCCGCGCTCGGCTGGCTGCTCGCGCAGCACCGCTTCACCCGTTACCGCACGCCCGAGGGCGACACCGGTCCGCGCGTCCTTCTCACGCCCAACCCCGCCCCGATCGAGGACGTCGTCCACCTCGCCGAGGCGACCGCCCGCGTGCGCGACCTCGTCGATACCTCGGCCGCAGACCTCGGCCCCGCCGAGATCGAGGCCGCGATCGAGGCGCTGGCCAAGGCGCACGGCGCCACGCTCACCGTCACCCGCGGCGACGCGCTCGTGCAAGGCTATCCGATGATCCAGGCGGTCGGCCAGGCCGCCGCCAAGGGCCGCGAGCCCCGCCTCGTCGAGCTCGAATGGGGCCCCTCCGATGCCCCGCGCGTCGCGATCGTCGGCAAGGGCGTGGTGTTCGATTCGGGCGGGCTGAATATCAAGCATGCCACCGGCATGCGGCTGATGAAGAAGGACATGGGCGGCGCCGCGCACGCCCTCGCGCTCGCCGGGCTGATCATGGCGAGCAATCTGAGGATCCGCCTGCACCTCCTTGTCCCGACGGTGGAAAACGCCATTTCCGGCAGCGCTTTCCGCCCCGGCGACGTGCTGCGCTCGCGCAAGGGGCTGACGGTCGAGAATACCAACACCGACGCCGAGGGCCGCCTGATCCTCGGCGATGCGTTAGCGAAGGCGGGCGAGTCCGATCCCGAGTTGATCCTCGATTTCGCCACGCTCACCGGAGCGGCGCGCGTCGCGCTCGGCCCCGATCTCCCCGCGACCTTCGTCAATGACGACGCGCTCGCCGCCGACCTGCTCGGCGCGGGCGACGCGGTCCACGATCCTTTATGGCGGATGCCGCTATGGGACGGTTATGACGAGATGCTCAAATCCGACATCGCCGACATGGTGAACGCCCCCGAGGGCGGTTATGCTGGCGCTGTCACGGCGGCACTCTTCCTCCGCCGCTTCGTACCCGCCGGCACGCTATGGGCGCATTTCGACACCTTCGCCTGGCGCCCGACGGCCAAGCCCGGTCGGCCCAAGGGCGGCGACGCCTACGGCCTGCGCGCGGCATGGGCGCTGCTCCGCAAGCGCTACGGCTGAGCGATTCGTGACAACGGTTTGACGCATCCGCGACAGAAGTGTTGCGTGCCTGCGGCTGCGCGCCGATAAGGCCGCATGACTCTCCCGTCCGAGCACCCGGCGCTGTCGCGCATCCAGCAGAACGTCCTCGCCCGGCTCGAACGCCGCCTGCTCACCTGGTTGTGCGCGCGCCTGCCTGCCTGGGTGACGCCCGATCAGCTGACCTCGCTCGGCATGGTGGGCGCGGCCGGGATCTTCCTCGGCTATGCGCTCAGCGGCTTCTCGCCCGACTGGCTGTTCCTCGCGCTCGCCGGCTACGTCGTCCAGTGGTTCGGCGATTCGCTCGACGGCAGCCTCGCGCGCTTCCGCCATATCGAGCGCCCCTCCTACGGCTATTTCATCGATCATAGCTGCGACGGGCTCGCGGTGCTGATGATCCTCGCCGGCATGGGGCTGAGCCCGTTCGTGACGATGGACATCGCGATGATCGCGCTCGCGGGCTATCTGCTGCTCTCGATCCACGCCTTCCTCTCCGCGCGCGTCATGGGCGAGCTCAAGCTCTCCTATCTCGCCGCCGGCCCCACCGAATTGCGGGTGATCCTCATCGCGCTCACGATCGCGATGTACGTCCAGGGCAAGGCGTCCGACGTGCTGGGCGATTATTCGGGCTACGATCTGCTCGTCGGCGGCGCGGGCACCATCCTGATCATCCTGTTCGTCATCCAGACGATCTCCACCGGCCGCCACCTGGCGCGCATCGACCGGCGGTGATAGCGGTCTCGCGCCTCCTGACGATCGCGGCGGCGACGCTCGCCGCACAGGCGCAGACCCCCGGAACGCCCACTCCAGCCACGCCGACGCCGGGCACGATCACCGTCGCGCTCCCAGACGACAGCCCGCCTAGCCATGCCTTTGCCGAGGCGATCGAACGCGCGCTTCCCGCCGCCGGCTTCCTCGTGCTGCCGGCCCCGAGCAAGAGCCGCTACGTCGCCCGCTTCACGGTCGAACGCCACGCCCGCGGGCTCGCCGCCGCCGACACTCCCGAGACGGCCTCCTCGGTCGAGACAGGCAACTGGACCGCGCGGCTGCGCGCCACGCTGCCCTCGGACAAGACCGGGATTCACGGCCTCGTCGTCACCGAACTGCGGATCGACATCCTGCCGCGCGACGCGGCCTGGCCGGTATGGAGCGGCAGCGCGATGACGGTGCAGGTCGAAACCACGCCGGACGACGCCCCCGCGGCGCTCGCGCGGAAGCTCGCCGAGCCGCTGATCCGGCGTTTCCCCGCGCCCGCCCGCGGCCCGATTTCGGTGCCTTGAGCCTCCGACTCAACGCACGGCTGCGGCCGCCTCGATGATCGGCACGAATTTTTCCGCGGCCAGGCTCGCGCCGCCCACCAACGCGCCGTCGACATCGGACACGGAGAGAATCGCGGCGGCGTTCACGCCCGTCACCGATCCACCGTAGAGAATGCGGATGCCCTCGGCTTCGTCGCCGACGAGCTGCTTCAGCTTGGCGCGCGCAACCGCGTGGATCGCGGCGATCTCCTCCAGCGTCGGCGTGCGCCCCGTCCCGATCGCCCAGCGCGGCTCATAGGCGAGCGTGAACCAATCGGCCGCGGCACCGTCGGGCACCGATTTCTCGATCTGCGCCTGCACCACGCGCTCGGCCCGGCCGGCGTCGCGCTCAGCCTCGGTCTCGCCGCAGCACAGGATGACGTTCAATCCGTGCCGATGCGCCGCCATAGCCTTGGCCCAGGCATCGTGGCTGGTCTCGCCCTGGTCCGCGCGCCGCTCGCTATGCCCCACGATCACTACTTGCGCGCCCGCATCCACCAGCATCGGCGCCGAGACGCACCCCGTATGCGCGCCCGAATCGGCTGCGTGGCAATCTTGCCCGCCGATCGCCAGCCCCGGCGCCGTCTTCGCCGCCGCCTCGATCAGCGTGAAGGGCACGCACACCGCCACGTCGATCGCGGAGTGCCTTGCCGCTGCCGCCGCGATCGCCTCGATCTCGGGCAGATCGGCCTTCACGCCGTTCATTTTCCAGTTCGCCGCCACGAAGATGCGCCGCGTCATACCGCCTTCCTCCCTTTTTCGATCGAGGCTGTAACGCCCCTCACCGCGCGCACAAGCTTGAAGCGTGTCCGCTCCCCCCCTAAAGCGGGCGCTTTCTGCCATCTTTCAACGATCGGTCACGCATGCTCGGCTTCTTCCGCAAGCTCACCAGTTCCAGGATCGGTCTGATCGTCACCTTCGCGGTGCTGATCATCATCGCGCTCGCCTTCGCGGCGGGCGACGTCACCGGGTTGGGCCATACCCCCGGCGGGATGACGCCGACCTCGGTCGCCACCGTCGGCAACACCAGCATCGGCGAATCGGCGCTACGCGATCGCGTTCAGCAGGATCTGAACAACTACCGCCAGCAGCAGCCGTCGCTCGACATCACCACCTATGTCGAGGGCGGCGGGCTCGATGGCTCGCTGTCGCGCATGATCGACGGCGTCGCCTTTTCGCGCTTCGCCGAAGGCCAGGGCATGAGAGTGAGCAAGCGCCTGGTCGATGGCCAGATCGCCAGCATTCCCGCGCTTCAGGGCCCCGACGGCAAGTTCAGCATGGAGGTCTACAAGCGCGTGCTCGCGCAGCAGCGGCTGACCGACGCGGCGATCCGCGCGGACATGACGCAGGAGATTCTCGCGCGCCAGCTCGTGCTGCCTACGGTCGGCGCCGCGCAGGTGCCGCACCAGATGGCGCTGCCCTATGCCGCCCTGCTGCTCGAAAAGCGCAGCGGTCATGTCGGCTTCGTGCCCACCACCGCGATTCCCGCAGGCGCCGCGCCGACCGACGCCGAGATCCAGACCTTCTACAAGCACGAAGCCGCGCGCTACACCGTGCCCGAGCGCCGCGTGGTCCGCTATGCGATCGTCACGCCCGATCGCGTCGCCGAGGCCGCCAAGCCGACCGACGCCGAGATCGCGCAAGCATACAACCAGCAGAAGAACCGCTTCGCCGCAAAGCAGACGCGGTCGTTGAAGCAGGTTATCGTCGCCGATCGCACCGCCGCCGATACGCTCGCCAGGAAGATCACCGGCGGCACCGCGATCGACGCCGCCGCGCGCGAAGCAGGACTCGAAGCGTCGACCATCACCGACGTCGAAAAGGCGGACTATGCCGGCCAGGCCTCGGCCAGCGCCGCCGACGCGGTGTTCTCGGCCACGCAGGGCGCGATCGTCGGCCCCGTCCAGACCCCGCTCGGCTTCGCGATCGTCCGCGTCGAGAAGATCACCGACGTGCCCGGCAAGACGCTCGCCGAGGCACACGACACGCTCGTGAGCGAGCTTACCGCTACCAAGACGCAGGAAGCGCTCGCCGATCTGCGCGACACGATCGACGAAGCGATCGTCAACGGCGCGACCTTCGACGAAATCGTCGCCGATAAGAAACTCGTCGCGCAGAAGACCGGCACCGTCACCGCCGCCGGGGTCGATCCGCTCGATCCGGCGAGCAAGGCCGATCCCGCACTGGCGCAGGTCGTCGCCGCCGGGTTCGACGCGCAGGAAGGCGATGCGCCGCAGATCGTCGCGTCGGGCGAGGACGGCGGCTTCGCGGTCGCCGCGCTCGAGGGCGTCGTCGCTGCGACCCCGCGCCCGCTCGCCGAAATCCGCGACCGTGTCGTCGCCGACTTCAAGACCGACCGCGCGGCACGCGCCGCGCGCAAGATCGCGTCGGAAATCGTCGCCAAGGTCAACAAGGGCGAATCCCTCGCCAAGGCGATGGGCGAGGCCGGCGTCAAGCTGCCCGCCGCCGAGCCGCTTGCCGCGACGCGCGCGCAACTTCTCCAGAACCGCAACGGCGCGCCACCGCCGCTCGCTTTGATATTCGCGATGGCCGAGAAGAAGGCGAAGCAGCTCGAGGCGCCTGGAAACCGCGGCTATTACGTCGTCATGCTCGACACGATCGAACGCGTCGATCCCAAGGGCCATGACGACGTGATCAACGCCGCCCGCGCCGATCTCTCGCGCCAGGTCGGCGGCGAATATGCCGAGCAGTTCGCCGAGGCGGTGCGTCGCGAAGTGGGCGTCCAGCGCAACGAGAAAGCTATCGCCGAGGTCCGCGCCGCGCTCACCGGCCAGGGCGCGGAGTGATCGACGGCACCGACTCCGCCCGCGCCGCGCTCGCTGCCGGTCGCCCCGCGCTCGTCTGGCAGCGCACGGTCGAGGATCGTCAGACCCCGGTCGCCGCCGCGCTCAAGCTGATCGAGCCGGGCCGCGGCGATTTCCTCCTCGAATCGGTCGAAGGTGGTGCGGTCCGCGGGCGCTACAGCCTGCTCGGGCTCGCCCCCGATCTCGTCTTCCGCGCGCAAGGCAACCAGGCCGAGATCAACCCGCGCTGGCTCACCAACCGCGACGCTTTCGCGCCCTGCGACGCGCCCACGCTCGATGCGCTGCGCACGCTCGTCGCGTCGTGCCGGATGGCCGTGCCCGCAGCACTCCCGCCCGCGCTCGCCTGCCTCGTCGGCTATTTCGGCTACGAAACGATCGGGCTGGTCGAGGATCTGCCGCGCCCCGCCGCCGACCCGCTCGGCCTGCCCGATATGATGTTCGTGCGCCCGACGGTGATCCTGATCTTCGATCGCCTGAGCGACGCGCTGTTCACCGTCGCCCCCGTCTGGCCCGCCGAGGGCCGCGATCCCGACGCGCTGATCGCTGCGGCGCGCGATCGGATCGAGGCCGCGCAGCATCGCCTTGCCGCCGCCGACCTGCCGCCGTCCGCGCGCGCCGACGCGACCACGCTCGATCTCGCGCCCCGGCTTCCGCCCGGCCGCTATGCCGAGATGGTGGCGGCAGCGAAGGACTATATCGTCGCCGGCGACATCTTTCAGGTCGTGCTCGCGCAGCGCTTCACCGCGCCCTTCGCGCTGCCGCCGTTCGAGCTCTACCGCGCGCTGCGCCGCGTGAACCCCTCGCCCTTCCTCTATCATCTCGACCTGCCCGGTTTCGCGCTCACCGGATCGAGCCCCGAAATTCTCGTCCGCGTGCGCGACGGCGAGATCACGATCCGCCCGATCGCCGGCACGCGTCCCAGGGGAAAAACGGCGAGCGAGGACGAGGCCAACCGCGCCAGCCTGCTCGCCGATCCCAAGGAACGCGCCGAGCATCTGATGCTGCTCGATCTCGGCCGCAACGATGTCGGT
This sequence comes from Sphingomonas sp., assembly GCA_035538935.1. Taxonomy (GTDB): domain Bacteria; phylum Pseudomonadota; class Alphaproteobacteria; order Sphingomonadales; family Sphingomonadaceae; genus Sphingomonas. The sequence goes on along the minus strand of DATLJH010000020.1, from coordinate 392,551 downwards.
CGCGTTGCGCAAGCCGGCAGCGTGCGCGTCACCGACAGCTACGGCATCGAATTCTACAGCCACGTCATGCACATCGTCTCGAACGTGGTCGGCCGGCTCGATCCGGCGAAAGGCGCGCTCGACGCGCTGTTCGCCGGCTTCCCCGCCGGCACCGTCTCGGGCGCGCCCAAGGTCCGCGCGTGCCAGATCATCGCCGAGTTGGAACCCGAGGCGCGCGGCGCCTATGCCGGCGGCGTCGGCTATTTCTCGCCCGACGGCTCGATGGATTCGTGCATCGTGCTGAGGACCGCAGTGGTGAAGGACGGCGTCATGCACGTCCAGGCCGGCGCCGGCATCGTCGCCGACAGCAACCCCGATTACGAACAGCGCGAGTGCCAGGCCAAGGCCGGCGCGCTCCTCGCCGCCGCCCGCGAGGCCATTGCCCGCGCATCGGAACCCGATTTCGGCCAATAACTCGGCCAATAACGTCGCCTGCGACTTCTTTTATCGTCACCCCTGACTTGCTCCGAGGCCCACCGGGAAGCGACTCAATCGGCTGCCGCGCCTGCGGGACAGTGGATGCCGGAACAAGTCCGGCATGACGGAAAATCTCTCTTCTCACGAAGATGGCGCTCGCCCGCGGTCTACGGAATCGATTCGTCCGCCCGCTTGCGCTGGCGCCTGTCGGCCGCTGCGGCCCGCGCCGCCTGCGCATAGCATCCGGTCTGCCCGCCCGTGCCCACCGGCGAGCAGGTATCGGGCAGCCCGCCCGCGACGCGGCTCACGTCATCCACCACGGCCGCCTTGTTGACCCAGCTGTCCTTGGCGGGCGTGTATTTGGTCTCGCGCAGCTCCTGCGGGATGCGGAATTGCTCGTCGGCATCGCGGCGGCTGCACACCACCACCTCGCCGTCCTCTGCTTTGGGACACGGTTCGTCGCCATAGACGACGACGTTGCGAATCTTGTCGGGCGGCGCGCCCTGCTGGCCGTCGCCGGTGGGCGTCTGCTGGGCGAACAGCGCTGTGGGCGCGGCGATCAGCGCGACGAAAGCGAGCGAGCGGAACATGAGCAATCTCCCGGGATCACAACGTCTGCCCAGCCTGATTGCTCCGGGCTGAACGCCCTTCATCTGGTGCGCCTTCGCGGCCAAACCAAGGCAGCACCCCAACAAAAAGCAGGGCGCGCGAGAAGCAGCGCTGCGGTTGCGCTCGCCCGTGCATCGGCTATGGCGGCCGCCATGATCCTGGTCGTCGACAATTACGACAGCTTCACCTGGAACCTGGTCCATTATCTGATGGAACTGGGCGCCGAGGTGCGCGTCGAGCGCAACGACGCGCTGACGGCGGCGGAAGCGCTCGCGACCGGTGCCGACGCGTTCCTGATCTCGCCCGGCCCCTGCACCCCCAACGAGGCCGGCATCAGCCTCGATCTCGTCGCTGCCTGCGCCGATGCGGGCAAGCCCCTGCTCGGCGTCTGCCTCGGCCACCAGGCGATCGGCCAGCATTTCGGCGGCAAGGTTGTCCGCGGCGGACTCATGCACGGCAAGACCTCACCCGTCAGCCATGACGGCACCGGCGTCTTCGCCGGCCTCCCCTCGCCCTTCACCGCGACGCGCTATCACTCGCTGATCGTCGAGGACGCGCCCGAGACGCTGATCGCCAACGCCACCGCCGCCGACGCTTCGGTCATGGGCGTCCGCCACGTCACGCTTCCGATCCACGGCGTCCAGTTCCACCCCGAAAGCATCGCCACCGAACACGGCCACACGCTGCTCGCGAACTTCCTGAAGATCGCAGGGATCGACGCGCGCGCGGCCGCATGACCACACTCGTCCCCCTCCCCGATCCCGCGACCCCGCTCTCCCGCGAATCGGCCGCACAGGCCTTCGCCGACATCCTCGACGCGCGCGTCAGCGAAGAAGCCATCGCCGATTTCCTGATCGCGCTCAGCCAACGCGGCGAGACCAGCATCGAGATCGCCGAGGCTGCCCGCGCGCTTCGCGAACGCCTGCTCCCCATCGCCGCCATGCCCGGCGCGATCGACGTCTGCGGCACCGGCGGCGACGGGCATCATACGCTCAACGTCTCGACCGCGGTCAGCCTCGTCGTCGCGGCGTGCGGCGTCCCCGTCGCCAAGCACGGCAACCGCGCCGCCTCGTCCAAGGCCGGCGCCGCCGACACGCTCGAAGCGCTCGGCCTCGACATGGAACGCGCCGGCGCGATGGCGGAGGCGACGCTGGCCGATCTCGGCATCGCGTTCCTCTTCGCCGCCAACCACCACCCGGCGATGAAGCGGATCACCCCCATCCGCCGCAAGATCGGCCGCCGCACGATCTTCAACCTGATGGGCCCGCTCGCCAATCCCGCGCACGTCACCCGCCAGCTCATCGGCATCGCGCGCCCCGATTACGCGCCGGTCTATGCCGAGGCGCTCGAACAACTCGGCACCGAGGCGGCACTCGTCGTCTCGGGCGAGGAAGGGCTCGACGAGGTCTCGGGCGCCGGCCCAACGATCGCGGTGTCGGTCGGCTGCCTCGACATGCCCGCGCGCATCGCCCCCGAAGACGCCGGCCTGCCGCGCCACCCGATCGCCGCGATTCACGGCGGCGATCCGGCCTACAATGCGCTCGCGCTGCGCCGCCTGCTTACCGGCGAGCACGGCGCCTATCGCGACGCCGTCCTTCTCAACGCCGCCGCTGCGCTGGTCGTCGCCGGCCGCGCCGCCGATCTCGCCGACGGCGCCGTTTTGGCCGCCGAAGCGTTGGACAGCCGCGCCGCCAACAACCTTCTCGATGCCTGGATCGCCTATTCATGAGCACGATGCTCGACAAGATTCTCGAAGCCAAGCGCGCCGAGGTCGCCACCCGGATGGCGACGATCCCGGTCGCCGATCTCAGCGCACGCGCCGACGCGCAGAGCCCACCGCGAGGTTTTCGCGCCGCGCTCGACGCCAAGCGCCGGACCGGTCACGCGCTGATCGCCGAAATCAAGCGAGCAAGCCCGTCCAAGGGTCTGATCCGCGCTGATTTCGATCCCGCCGCCCATGCCGCCGACTATGAATCCGGTGGTGCCGCGTGCCTCTCGGTCCTCACCGACGAGCGCTGGTTCCAGGGCGCCGATTCGTATCTCGCCGCCGCGCGCGACGCCTGCGCGCTCCCCGTGCTGCGCAAGGATTTCATGGTCGATCCGTGGCAGGCGCTCGAATCGCGCGCGATCGGGGCGGACGCGATCCTGCTCATCGTCGCGGCGCTGGACGACGCACGCATGGCCGAAATCGAAGCCGCCGCGATCGAATGCGACCTCGATGTGCTGGTCGAGATCCACGACGAGGCCGAGCTCGATCGCGCGCTCAAGCTCCAATCGCGCTTGATCGGCGTGAACAACCGCGATCTCAAGACGTTCGACGTCGATCTTGAGCGCACATACGAGATTGCCGCCAAGGCTCCCGAGGGCGCCACGCTCGTCAGCGAGAGCGGCCTTTCCACCCGCGCCGACCTCGATGCGCTCGCGGCGCGCGGCATCCATTGCTTCCTGATCGGCGAGGCGCTGATGCGCCAGCCTGACGTCGAGGCCGCAACCAGGGCGCTGGTGGACTGATCTCCCCTCCCGCTTGCGGGAGGGGTCGGGGGAGGGCATGTCTTCGCGATGTCCAGTCCTGACAAACCCTCCCCTAACCCCTCCCGCAAGCGGGAGGGGGAATTGACCCATCTCGATGCCAACGGCGCCGCCCGCATGGTCGACGTGTCGGCCAAGCCCGTCACCCCGCGCGAGGCCGTCGCCACCGGCCGCATCACCATGTCCCCCGACGCCGCCCGCGCCATCCGCGACGGCACCGCCAAGAAAGGCGATGTCCTTGCCGTCGCCCGCGTCGCCGGCATCATGGCGGCGAAGAAGACCGCCGAGCTGATCCCGCTCTGCCATCCCCTGCCGCTCACCCGCGTGTCGCTCGATCTCGCTGTCGAAGACGCCGCCGTCGCCGCCACCGCCACCTGCGCCACCGACGGCAAAACCGGGGTAGAAATGGAAGCGTTGACAGCCGTTTCGGTCGCACTCCTCACCATCTACGACATGGCCAAGGCGCTCGACAAAGGCATGACGATCGAAGGCGTGCGCCTGACCGCCAAGACCGGCGGCAAATCGGGCGATTTCACCGCGCCCTGATGAGTCGTGCCAGCCTTGTTTCGGCGCCCGGGGTGGCGCAAGATCACCCTATGCCCAACGCCACGGACGCTCCCGCCACCCGCACCGCCACCTGTCGCTGCGGCCAACTCCGCGCCACCTGCACCGGCGACCCCGTCCGCGTCTCGGTCTGCCACTGTCTCGACTGCCAGAAGCGCAGCGGCAGTTCGTTCGCGGCCCAGGCCCGCTGGCCCGACGCGCAAGTGCGGATCGAAGGCGACACGAAGAGTTGGACTTGCACCTCCGAGAGCGGCAACCGCGCGACCTTCCTCTTCTGCCCGGTCTGCGGCGGCACGATCGCTTATGCCAGCGAGGGCGTGCCCGGCCTCACCGCGATCCCGCTCGGTACCTTCGCCGATCCCGATTTCCCGCCGCCGGATTACTCGGTTTACGAGGGCCGCAAGCACGCCTGGGTCGCCATCGTCGGCGACGGGATCGAGCATTGGCGCTAACCGGCGCCGCTCGACTGGTCGAATCACGCACGGCCGTCGGCGCCCGCGAGCGTCTCGACCAGCATCTCGATTACGCCCTGATCCATATCGGTGTTGCCCAGCACCACGATCGTGCGGTCGTCCGCCGTGTCGTGCGCCACATGGGCACGATAGCCGCCGATCCTGCCCGTCTCCCACGCCCAGGTCCGCCCGTCGAGCACGCGAACGCGGCCGCCGATCGCATAATCGTCCTCGACCATCCGCACCGTCAGCATCGCCTTGCGCGAGGTCGGCGACAGCAGGCGAGCGCCGAAGATCGCATGCGCGGCCGTCACCAGATCGCCGGCATTGGCATAGAAGGTGCCGCTCGCCGCCGCGAAGCCTGGTACGGAATCGAGCTTGCGCACCGGCGGCCCGCTGCTCCGATAGGCGGGCGCGAGCCCGGGGACGCCCGCAAAGCCGTGCTCCGCGATCCCGACGCCCGGCACCCCCGCGGGCTCGAGCACCAGATCGCGCATCAGCGCGGCGAACGGCGCGCCCGTCACGCGCTCCAGCAGCGCCCGCACGATCACCCAGTTGAGCACCGTGTAATCGAACCGCGCGCCGGGCACGAACGCCAGATCGCCCGTCACGAAGCGCGCCACCATCTCGCCCGCGCTCGCCTCGGACGATCGGATCGCGGGATCGGTCTTCGCCGCCGCGATCAGCCGATCCGGAATGCCGCTGCTGTTGCAGAGCAGATCGACGAGCCGCACCTCCGTCCCCGCCGCCCCCTCGATCGCGGGCAGCCAGGTCGCCAGCGGCGCGTCGAGCGTCAGACATCCCTGATCGCACAGCCGCAGCACGGCGGCGGTGGTGAACCATTTGGAGATCGAACCGATTGCATATTTGGTCGTCGGCGTGGCGGGCTGCTGGTCCTCGATCGACGCCAGCCCGAAGCAACGGGTGGCGATCGCCTTGCCTCGACGGCCGATCGCCGCCACCCCGGCGAACCGGTTCGCCGCCGCCCACGCATCGATCGCCGCTCCGTCGTCAACCAGGGTGCGTGCCCGCGCGGCCCGGCCCGCCAGTGAACAGACCGCCATTCCTGCCAAGAGCTGACGTCTCTGCATCGACCGAACCTCCCCTAGGTGTATTGCTCGAATAAATCACCATTTTGTGAGTGCTTCAAGTCGCGCGGCGGCAAGGCGCTTTCCTACAGCGCCCCGCCTGTGCCATGTTGTTCCTGCTTTGACCCCGCCCGCCATCTTGACCGGAATTGACTCGCGCTGCTTGCCATTCGCGCGCGCACCGCGGTCCCGCGTCACGTTTGCTCTGCCAGACTGTGAACTTTGTCCACTTCATACGCGCCGTGGCTGAGTCGTCCCTCCTCCCCGTCGCCGAGGCGCAGGCCCGGCTCTTCGCGATGGCGCGGCCCGTCGCGGTCGAGCACGTGCCGCTGCGCCGGGCCCCCGGCCGCTGGGCCGCCGCGCCCGTTCATGCCCGCCGCACCCAGCCAGCGGCCGATCTATCGGCGATGGACGGCTACGCGCTCCGCTTCGCCGACCTGCCCGGCCCCTTCCGCCTGATCGGCGAAAGCGCCGCCGGCCATCCCTTTGCAGGCCGCGTCGATACGGGCGAGACGGTACGCATCTCCACCGGCGCTTCGCTCCCCACGGGTACCGACACCATCCTCGTCCAGGAAGAGGCGCGCCGCGAGGGCGACGTCATCCATCTCGACGGCGAAGGCCCCGGCCACCAGGGTCGGAACGTTCGCCCCAAAGGGCTCGATTTCGCCGAGGACGATCTCCTCTTCGATGCCGGCGCCCGGATCACCCCGGCCCGGCTCGCACTCGCTGCCACCGCCGGGCTCACTACGCTCGCGGTCCACCGCCCGATCCGCGTCGCCACGCTCGCCACCGGGGACGAGCTCGTCCCCGCCGGCACGCCCGCTGTCGGCCTCCAGCTCCCCGAATCGAACACGATGATGCTCGCCGCGCTGCTCGCGGACCTGCCTGTCGACCTGATCGAGCTTGGCATCGTCTCCGATCGGCTGGATGATCTGCGCACGACCTTCGCGATGATCGACGCCGATCTGATCGTCACGACCGGCGGGGCATCGGTGGGCGATCACGACCTCATCCGTCCCGCGCTTCAGGCGGCGGGCGGCAGCATCGATTACTGGCGGATCGCGCTGCGCCCCGGAAAACCGATGCTCGCCGGTCGGCTGGGTGACGCGATCCTGCTCGGCCTGCCCGGCAATCCGGTCTCGTCCTTCGTCACCGCGCTCCTCTTCGTCCGCCCGATGATCGCCGCGCTCGCCGGCGCCGCCGATCCGCTGCCTGTCAGCGCCGCGGCGATCCTCGGCGAAGACCTGCCCGCCAACGGTGCGCGCACCGATTATCTGCGCGCCGAGCTGCGCGACGGCCGCGCGTTCGCCTCGACGATCCAGGACAGCTCGATGCTCGCCACGCTCGCCCGCGCGGGCTGCCTGATCGTCCGCGAACCGCACGCGCCGCCCGCACGTGCCGGCGAAATGGTGCAGATCCTGCCGCTCGCTTGACAGGGGCACGAACATTTCATAAACGTTCCGTGTCTGTTCCTTTGGAGGACTTGGGAATGCTGACCGCCAAGCAGCACGAGCTCATCTGCTTCATTCACGATCGCCTCGCCGATACCGGCGTCTCGCCCTCGTTCGAGGAGATGAAGGACGCGCTCGATCTCAAGTCCAAGTCGGGCGTGCATCGCCTGATCAGCGCGCTCGAGGAACGCGGCTTCATCCGTCGCCTGCCCAACCGTGCGCGCGCGCTCGAAGTGCTGCGCATGCCCGAGCGCCCTGCGCCGCAGAAGAAGGGCGTCGGCCGTATCATCTCCAAGGCGGAGGCCGCACGCGCGATGCCCGAGCCCGCCAACGACCTGCTCGAAATCCCGCTCCACGGCCGCATCGCCGCGGGCGTGCCGATCGAGGCGATCGAGGGCCAGTCGACGCTCTCCGTCCCCGCCGCGCTTCTCGGCAACGGCGAGCATTACGCGCTCGAGGTTGCAGGCGATTCGATGGTCGAGGCGGGCATTCTCGACGGTGATTACGCCCTGATCCGCCGCACCGAGACGGCGCGCGACGGCGAGATCGTCGTCGCTCTGGTCGACGACAGCGAAGCGACGCTCAAGTTCTTCCGCCGCGAAGGCGCGATGATCCGGCTCGATCCGGCGAACCGCGCCTACGATCCGCAGCGCTATGCCCCCGCCCAGGTCCGCGTCCAGGGCCGCCTCGCCGGCCTGCTCCGCCGCTACGATTGAACGGGCGCCGCCGCCCTTCGTCATTCCCGCGAAAGCGGGAACCCATCTCCTATGCCCCCCATGGCGAGCCGAGCTGCGACGCGCCGCTATATCCCGGGCGAGCCACCTCGGCGCCCTCTGCGCCTCTGCGCGAACCCTTCTCTCTTCACCTCCCCCGCGCCTTCGCGTGAACCAATACCCCCTTTGCTCTTTCCGCTGTCCTACAACCCCGCAACCGTGCGGTGGCGCCCATCGCTCTTTGACCCGGTCGATCGCATCCGCGATGGCGCGACCGTCGGCGGATCGCGCCACGGTTGCTCGGCGCCGGGCCGCCGCACCGTCACGATCCGCCCACTCGCCAGTGAGATCGCCACGCCGCCGGTCCGCGCCAGCGTCGCCCGATCGAGCCGCAACCAGCGTGGCACGCACGCCTTGGGCAGCCGCCGCGCGCTGACGACGATGTCCGCACCCGCACACGCCCGGATCAGTTCCTCATAATCAACGAAATTGTCGCTCCGCGTCGCGACTATCCGCCACGTCCGCCCGCCTGCACGATGATCGGCGAGGCACATATCCCTGCTGCACCGCGCCTCCTCCAGGTCAGCCAACGCCAGCGGCTCCTCGTCGAGCCCCGCATTCTCGGTGAGCGTCGAGCGCGTATAGTCCCCCGCCCGCTCGCGCAGCAGCGCCAGCCCCCCGGGCGTCGCGATCGCCAGATGTTCGCCATCGCCGGTCACGAGCAGGTCGGGCGCCGGAGTCGCCAGCGCCCAGGCCGCGCCGATCGCGAAGGGCACCATTCCCAGCCGCCGCCATCGCGTGCGCCACAAGGCCATCCACAGCCCGCCCGCAACCATCAGCGCGAACGCCCCGCCGGGCATCGCCGGCAGCATCGCGCTCGCACCGGGCGCCGCGGCAACGGTCCGCGCGATCCAGAGCAGCAGCCCCAGCGCGTGCCCGGTCACCCACCAGAACGGCGCCCCCAGCCCCACCGCGTCGAACACCAGTGCCAACGCCTCCGCCGGCATCACGACGAAGGTGGTCAGCGGGATCGCGGCGATGTTCGCGAGCGCGCCGTACACGCCCGACCGGTGGAAATGGTAGAGCGCAATCGGCGCCAGGGTCACCTCGACGACGAGGCCGGTCAGCAGCAACGACAGCATCCCCCTACCCAGCCGCCGTGCGATCCCGTCGCCGCGCGGGGCGAACCAACCACGCACCGTGGGATGCTCGTGCAGCGCGATGATCGCCGTCACCGCCGCGAACGACAGTTGGAAGCTCGGCCCGGCCAGCGATTCGGGCAGCACGACGAGCACGATCAGCGCGCCCGCCGCGACAAGCCGCAGCGTCAGCGCCTCGCGCCCGATCGCGATCGCCAGCAGCACCAGCAGCGCCGCCACGCACGATCGGATCGTCGGCACCTCGCTTCCGGTGAGCACGGTGTACCCGACCGCCGCAACAGCGCCCGCCGCGGCGGCAACGAGCGGCAGCCGCACCCTGAGCGCCAGCCACGGGCTCAGCGCGAGCAGCTTGAGCACGATCAGCATCGTCGCGCCTACCACCGCGGTGACGTGGAGCCCGCTGATCGACAGCAGGTGCGCGAGCCCTGCGCGACGCATCGCTTCGGCGTCGTCCTCGCCGATCGCGCCGCGATCCCCCGTCGCCAGCGCCGCCGCGATCCCACCCGCGCTGCCCTCCACCTCGTTCTGGATATGCTGGGACAGCCGGGTACGCAGCCCCGACCCCGGCGATTTGGCTGGGGTGACGACCGTCACCGGCGCGAATGCCCGCCCGGTCGCGCCGAGCCCGTCGAACCACGCGACCCGCGCGAAATCATAGGCGCCGGGCACTGCGGCCTCGGGCGGCGGCATGAACCAGCCGCGCAGCTTGATGACCGCACCCGGTGCCAGCCCCGCCGGCACGTCCTTCTCGGCAATGTTGGCGCGGACATGTGGCGGCATCCCCGCCGCGCCGATCGGTGCCAGCCGCACCCGCACCAAGTCGCGTGCCGGCAGCGGCTCGACCGCCTCGATCCGCGCCGCGAACGAGGCCACCGCGGGATGCGCCAGCACCGGCGCCGCCACCCGCTCGGCGCGCCACCAGATCAGCCCCAGCCCGATCGCGGCGGTGAGCGCGCCGATCGCCAGCACCCGCCCCGCGCGCCCGCGCCCCACGGCGACACCAGTCAATGCGAACGCCCCGAGCACCAGTATCGCCGCGATCCAGCGGCTGGAATCGGGCAGCGCGAACCAGAACGCGATTCCGGCGCCGAGCATCACCGGAACCCATAAGGGTAACTGGTCGCGCTCGGCCTCGAGCCAGGATTCGAGCGCGTTTCGCCCGCGTCCGAACGCGCGCGTCGCCGCGATTTGAAGCGGCCGAAATGCCGTGCTAGGGGCGTCCGCGGCTGAACTGGCCATCCTTTTTCCAGCTTGGGAGCAGGCGCGATTGAGCGCAAGGTCTGATACCGTCGTGGTCACGCGCTTCGCCCCGTCGCCGACGGGTTTCCTCCATATCGGCGGCGCGCGCACCGCGCTGTTCAACTGGCTGTTCGCCCGCCATCATGGGGGCAAGTTCCTGCTGCGGATCGAGGACACCGATCGCGCCCGCTCCACCCAGCCCGCGATCGACGCGATCCTCAGCGGGATGCGCTGGCTCGGGCTCGACTGGGACGGCGAGGCCGTCTACCAGTTCGCCCGCGCCACGCGCCACGCCGAAGTCGCCCAACAGCTGCTAGCCACCGGCCATGCCTACAAATGCTACGCGACGCCCGAGGAGCTGGCGGCGCTGCGCGAGGAGCAGCGCGCCGCGGGCAAGCCGATCCGCTACGACGGCCGCTGGCGCGACCGCGACCCTGGCGAAGCGCCCGCAGGCGCGCCCTTCGTCGTCCGTCTCAAGGCCCCGCGCGACGGCGCGGTCACGATCAGCGACCGTGTCCAGGGCGACGTCACCGTCCAGAATGCCGAGATCGACGATTTCGTCCTGCTGCGCTCGGACGGCACGCCCACTTACATGCTCGCGGTCGTCGTCGACGATCACGACATGGGCGTCACCCACATCATCCGCGGCGACGACCATCTCAACAACGCTTTCCGCCAGCTTCAGATCGTTCGTGCCATGGGTTGGCCGGATCCGGTTTACGCACACATTCCGCTGATCCACGGATCGGACGGCGCCAAGCTCTCCAAACGACACGGCGCACTCGGCGTCGACGCCTATCGCGACGAGATGGGCATTCTTCCCGAAGCGCTCGACAATTACCTGCTCCGGCTCGGTTGGGGGCATGGCGACGACGAGATCATCAGCCGCGACCAAGCGGTCGAATGGTTCGATCTCGCCGGCGTCGGCAAGTCGCCCTCGCGCTTCGATCTCAAGAAGCTCGAGAATCTGAACGGCCATTACATCCGCGAGGCGGACGATGCGCGGCTCGCCGATCTGGTCGCCGACCGGCTCGGCTTTGCGCTCTCGGCCGACGGGCGTGCGCTCTTGCAACGCAGCATCCCCTTCCTGAAACCCCGCGCCGCCAATCTGCTGGAACTTGCCGATGGCGCCCGGTTTCTTTTTCGCAAGCGCCCACTGGAAATGGACGAGGCCGCCGCCAATCTGCTAGAGGGCGACGCACCCAAGTTGCTGGCGCGCATCCACGCCGCGCTCGCGGCCCTCGACGATTGGAACGCTCCCGCGGCCGAAGCCGCGGTGCGCTCTGTGGCCGAGACCGAAGACGTGAAGCTGGGCGCCGTCGCGCAACCACTGCGCGCGGCATTGACCGGACGCAAAACGTCGCCCGGCATCTTCGACGTGCTCGATCTGCTCGGGCGCGAGGAGAGCCTGGGCCGCATCGCCGACCGGATGGCGCCCGCCGCCTGAAGAACAGAAACGAAAGGAAGCCGCATGAGTGACACCGCCAAGCTGAGCATGGCCGGCAAGGACAACGATTATCCGGTGCTGTCGGGCTCGGTCGGGCCGGACGTCGTCGATATCCGCAAGCTCTATGCGCAGACGGGGGCGTTCACTTACGATCCGGGCTTCACCTCGACCGCGAGCTGCGAATCCGGGCTGACCTATATCGACGGCGACCAGGGCATCCTGCTCCACCGCGGCTATCCGATCGATCAGCTCGCCGAAAAATCGAACTTCATGGAGGTCGCCTACCTGCTCCTCAACGGCGAACTGCCCCGGCAAGACGAGCTCGACACCTTCACCCATACGATCACGCGCCACACGATGGTGCACGAGCAGCTCGCGCAATTTTACCGCGGCTTCCGGCGCGACGCGCACCCGATGGCGATCATGTGCGGCGTGATCGGCGCGCTTTCGGCTTTCTATCACGATTCGACCGACATCGCCGATCCGCAGCAGCGGATGATCGCGAGCCACCGGTTGATCGCGAAGATGCCCACGCTGGTCGCGATGGCGTACAAATATTCGATCGGCCAACCCTTCGTCTATCCGCGCAACGACCTTTCCTACACCGGCAATTTCCTGCGCATGACGTTCAGCGTGCCAGCAGAGGAATATGAAATCGACCCCGTCGTCGAAAAGGCGATGGACCGAATCTTCATCCTCCACGCCGATCACGAGCAGAACGCCTCGACCTCCACGGTGCGGCTCGCCGGCTCGTCGGGCGCGAACCCGTTCGCCTGCATTGCCGCCGGCATCGCCTGCCTGTGGGGCCCGGCGCACGGCGGCGCGAATGAGGCGGCGCTCAACATGCTGCACGAGATCGGCACGCCCGATCGCATCCCCGAATATATCGCGCGCGCGAAGGACAAGAACGATCCGTTCCGCCTGATGGGCTTCGGCCACCGCGTCTACAAGAATTACGATCCGCGCGCGAAGGTGATGCAGAAGACCGCGGCCGAGGTGTTGGAGAAGCTCGGCGTCTCCGATCCCGTCTTCGACGTCGCGCGCGAGCTCGAACACATCGCGCTCCACGACGATTATTTCATCGAGAAAAAGCTCTATCCGAACGTCGATTTCTATTCGGGAGTCGTGCTGTCGGCGATCGGCTTCCCGACCTCGATGTTCACGGCGCTGTTCGCGCTGGCGCGTACGGTCGGCTGGGTTGCGCAGTGGAACGAGATGATCTCCGATCCCGATCAGAAGATCGGCCGCCCGCGGCAGCTCTACACCGGGCCGACGCAGCGCGACTACGTTCCCGCCGGAAAGCGCTGAGCCATGCGGCGCGCGCGGCCGATCCTGATCGCGGTCGGTCTCGCGCTCGCCGTGCTCGGCATTCTGTTCCTGCTTCAGGGCCGCGGCATTCTCCGCTGGCCCGCCGAGAGCTTCATGATCGGCGACCGAGCGTGGGAAAACTACGGCACCGGAATCGCGGTGCTGGGTCTCTTGCTCGTCCTAGTCGCGCGACGGTTGCGATAGCCCATGTGTTTTTGCTTACACGGCCACCCCGTTGCGGGCGCCGCGTGCCCGAAAGTGAAGCTATCACGTAGCCCGAACCTGCTTGTCATGGGCCGCGCGCTCAACGCCCGATGACCCAACGCTGTCAAGGCCGCGCGACGTAAGAGGAAAAGCGCACGTGCGGGGCGCCCGCCAGATGCTCACTGAGCACACGTCGATATGCCGCACGCGTGAGCGGCTGCCCTACCGGATCGATCGGCGCGGCAATCTCCACGACGCGTGGCGCCAGGGCAGCGATGACGTCGGGTAGATCATAAGCTGTCACCATGCCGGGCACTGCGATCGGCGGCAGGTCGCGCTGCATCGATCGATCGACCGCCGCGCGGATCGATATCTGGCTCGCCTCGATGCGCACCGAGGCCACGTGGCGATCGAGCAATGCCGCCTGGAGTGCGACCGGCCCCGTTTCGCCGATGCCGATGACCGATACCGGCCCCGCCTCGCGCGCATCCAGCCATGCCAGAGCGCCGAGCGCATCTTCGATCCTGAGCCCGACGAGCGTCTTGCCGACGAGCATCGCGCGCAGCCCGAGCAAGTTCTGGTCGCCGACGATCTCGGCCTTGATCTCCTCGGTCCCGTCGGCGCCGCGCGGCGGCAGGATCGCGACCAGCGCGCCTCCGGCGGCAAGCGCCTCGGCGCGTGCCTGCGCCACGGCAGGATCGTCAAGAATCAATACCGCCTTGTTAGGTGTTCCCGACGGTGTGACCAGCCTGGCCTCGATCGGCCCGATCGCGGCATCGATACGGAGATCCGCCCCGGCGCGGCTCGCGCGGGGCGGTTGGGCCGCGACGCCTGCAAGCTGCCGGATCGCGGCGCCGATCGCCTCGGCATCGGGGCGTTCGCGCGGAGCCACCGCCGCCGCCCGCGCGGCCGCGAGCTTCGCCATCGTCTCACCTGGCATCGCCGTCACGAGCTGCCCGGTATCGGTGGCATCGAGCTGCTCGGGACGCTCTGGTCGCCGGCGTTCGAAAGGATGTCGCGGCGCGTCGGCTCCGAGCGCGCCACGGAAAAAATCGACGATACGGTCTCCCATCGGCGCAATCGCGCCATGCGGGCCAGGGCCCGTGAACCAGTGAAATCGATCGGCTGCGCCTGCGATCTCCCAGAAGCGGCGTGCTTCCGCCACCGCGGCGCGCGCGCCCGCGAAAGGGAACATGTCTTCGGTCGTCGAGATCACCGCGTAAGGTTTCGGCGCGGCGAGTTCGACCCAATCGACGATATCGAGCCCCGCCGCGATGAAGCCGGGGATGCTCTGTTCGGCATCCTGCGGCCCGATGGCGGGAAGCAGATGCGCGAAATCGGTGACATAGCAAGCGGACGCCACCGCCTTCACGCGCGGATCGAGCGCCCCGAGATATGCGGTCATCGTGCCGCCGCCCGAGCATCCGAACGCGCCGATACGATCACGGTCGACTTCCGGCCGGCTTGCAAGGAAATCCACTGCGCGCATCCCATCGCGAAGGAAGCGCCGGGCGATCGGCACGCCGGTAACGAGCGATTGATAGGCGGCGACGCTATGCGCGCCCGTCGGTCGCATGGCGCGGGAACGACCGATCACCGGGTCGAAATATTCCTGGCGTTCGCCTTGCCCGATCGGATCCCAGGTGAGCACGACAAAGCCGTTGCGCGCGAAGTTCGCCGCGAAGCTATAGTCGCTCGCCTTGCCCCCGGCGCTGTGACCGGGAGAGATGACGATCGCCGGATGCGGCCCGCCGCCTTCGGGCAGCAACAGATTGGCGGTGACATGCTGGCCCGGCTCGCTGTCGAAGATCACCGTCTCAACCGCGAAACCGTCTCCGGCGATCCGGTGCGTCGTGCGCGCGGCGAGCGGCGGATGATCGCTCGGTATGCCGCCCAGCAGGCGCTCGATGGTCGCGCGCACGTCCGCCTGACGCCGGGCGACGTCGGCGCGTGTACGGACTGCCGCCACCTCCCGCTTGCGGTCGGTCAGGCGCTCGACCGCCAGCCGGTCTAGTGATGCGATAAGCGCCGGGCGCGTATTCACCGGTGCCGTGGTCTGGGCGATAGCCGGCGGCATGGCGATCAGGACAAAAGAAATTCCGAAACACGCGAGCCGGCAGCGACGACGTGCGCTTGATGCGGTCTCCAACCCGTTCGGGCGATCCCAAGCCATCTATACCCTCCAACCGCGGTCCGAACTCGGCAATATAAAAATTTCGGTTCTATAGCATTTTATATTCGGAAATTTTTGAAAATGCCGTTGAAGCGCGATATTTCGTTGACAGTCGCTATACCGCTCCTGCTAGCATGTATCGGATCGCAAGTAGGCGAAATCAAAAAAGGTATCGGCCGGATGGAGAGGGCGAATGCGTGACTCGATCGCGCACCGAAGGTGGGGCGGTGCGGGTATTGTGCTGGCGCTTTCGTGCCTGGCGCTGTCTGCCTGCAAGATCCATTCGATCGAGGAGGATCGTGCGCTGCGCGAGCGCCAATCCCGTGATTTCAACGCCCATTACGTGGCCGCAATGTGGCAAAAGCAGGCATTGCCCGCGCTTCGCGAACGCGCCGCGCCGCTTCCCGCGCTCATCGGCGCGATCGATGCCGATATCGATGCCGCGGGCAAGGCGCATGGGCGCCGCACGGGTGAAGGGGCGCCCTGGACCTTCGTCGCACACGGCGCGGGAACGATCGTGGCGGTCGATCGCGCGTCACGCCGGGGCGCTCTCGTCGTGCGCGTCGCCGGCATGTCGCAACCGGCAACCTTGCGCATCCAGATCGGACCGGTCGTGTCGGGAACGGCGATCCGGGATGCGCTCCCCTTTGTCACTTTCAACGATTTCACCGATCAACTCGCCTTTGCCGATGTCGGCAACGCCCTGACCGTCGAGGCATTGAAGACCGTGGCGAGCCGCGATGGCTTCCACGCCGGGGAGCGGGTCCGCTTCGCCGGCGTTTTCAACATGCGCGCAGCGGGAGAGCCCGTCGTCATTACCCCCTTTGCGATCGCGCCGGCGCCCGATCCCGTGGCGGCGAGCTAGGACCGTGCTGCGCGCCGAAGGAATCGGGAAACGCTATGGCGGAGTGGTCGCGCTCGACGGCGTGGATTTCGCCGTCCGCCCGCACAGCGTCCACGCGCTGATCGGCGAGAATGGCGCGGGCAAATCGACGCTGATGCGCATTCTCGCGGGCGTCGAGCAGCCCAGTTCCGGCCGGCTGACCTTCGACGGCGCCCCCATCCGCTTCACCTCGGTGCGCGATGCCGCCTCGAAGGGGATCGGCATCGTGTTCCAGGAGCTCAACCTCTGCCCGAACCTGACGGTCGCCGAGAACATCTTTCTCGGGCGATCGCTCCGACGGGGAATCGCCACGCCGCGCGCCGCCGAGCGCGAGCGCACCAGGGCGCTGCTCGATCGGCTCGGCGCGCGGATCGAGCCCGATACGATCCTCGGCACGCTGCGCATCGGCCAGCAACAGATCGTCGAAATCGCGCGCGCGCTTTCCGAAGACGTTCGCTATCTCATCATGGACGAGCCGACGTCCGCGCTGAGCGCCGCCGAGGTGGAGACACTGCACCGCATCGTCGCCGACCTGCGCGATGCGGGCACCGGCATCGTCTACATCTCGCACCGGCTGGAGGAATTGTGCCGTGTCGGTGACGAAGTGACGGTGCTGCGCGATGGCCGTCTGGTCGAGACCGCGCCGATGGCGGGTGTGTCGGTCGGCTGGATCGTCGAGCGGATGTTGGGCGAGACCGGGATTGTCGAGCGTGCGTCGCAGCGCGTTCCCGCGGGCGATGTCGTGCTCGAATTCGACGATCTCGCCACGCCGCGATCGGGTGGCGCGGCGGTGCATGGCGTCACGGCTGCGTTCCGCGCGGGCGAGATCACCGCGATCTACGGGCTGCTCGGCGCGGGGCGCACCGAATTGCTGGAAGCCGCCTGCGGCGCGCGCGCCAGCACGGGGGCAGTGCGGCTCGGTGGCGAGGCGCTCCAGGGGCTCGATCTGTCGGCACGGGTCGAGCGCGGCTTGTTCCTCGTTCCCGAAGATCGTCAGGGCGAAGGTATTTTCCAGAACCTCGATATCGGCGGCAATCTCGCGCTGGGCGCGCTCGCCGGGATTTCGCGCGCGGGGATCGTCTCGCGCCGGCGTGAGCGCGATACGACCCGCGCGATGATGGCGCGGATGGGCGTCAAGGCGGGCTCGCCCGCGACGCCGATCACGGCGCTGTCGGGCGGCAACCAGCAAAAGGTCGTGATCGGCCGCGCGCTGATCTCCGATCCCCGGGCATTGCTGCTCGACGAGCCGAGCCGCGGGATCGACGTCGGCGCACGCGCGGAGATTTTCGAGACGATGCGCGGCCTCGCCGCCGCCGGACTCGCGGTCGTCTTCACGACATCCGACGTGGTCGAGGCGCTCGCGATCGCGGACCGCGTGCTGGTGATGGCCGACGGCAGGATCACCGCCGACCTCGATGCGGACGATGCCAGCGAAGAACAACTGGTGCGCGCCGCCAATCCCGCCCCCGCTTCCCTTCAGACGGAGACGATATGAGCCAGGCCGTGCCTCTTGCCGAAACCGAAGCGCCGCAAGCCTCGATCGGCGTGGCCGATCTGCTCATCCGGCTGCGCGCATTCATCGCGCTGCTCCTCGTGCTCGCCTTCTTTTCGGTGATGGCGCCCAACTTCCTGTCGGTTGCGACTTTCCTCATCATGGCGAAGCACATCGCGATCATCGCCATCCTTGCGATCGGCATGACCTTCGTGATCCTCACCGGCGGCATCGATCTCTCGGTCGGGTCGATCGTCGGCCTCGCCGGCATGGTTGCAGGGGCGTTGATCCTTGACGGGCTGACGATTGCCCCGCTCGACATCGTGATTTACCCGTCCGTACCGCTGATCGTTGCGATCACCGTTGCTGCGGGCGGGCTGGTCGGCCTGCTCAACGGGGTTCTCATCACGCGGTTTCGCGTTGCACCGTTCATTGCCACGCTGGGCATGCTCTACATCGCGCGCGGCGCCGCGTTGCTGATTTCCAACGGCGCGACGTTCCCCAATCTGATCGGGAGCGAGGCCTTCGGCAACGAGGGTTTTCCCTGGCTCGGTGCGGGCCGTGTTGCCGGCCTGCCGGTGCCGGTTCTGATTCTCGTTCTGCTCGGCGTGGGCGCTGCGTTCCTCGCGGCACGGACGATGTTCGGGCGGCGCGTCTACGCGATCGGCGGCAACGAGCGCGCGGCCCTGCTGTCGGGCGTCAGGGTGGCGCGTGTCAAGACGATCACCTACGTCCTCTCCGGCGCTTGTGCGGCCCTTGTCGGGCTGATCGTCGCGTCGGATCTCGTCGCCGCGCATCCCGCCTCGGGCGAGACGTTCGAGCTGAGCGCGATCGCCGCGGTCGTGCTGGGCGGTGCGTCGCTTGCCGGGGGACGCGGTACCGTCGGCGGCGCGATCATCGGCGCGTGCGTGATCGGCGTGCTGGGCGACGGTATGGTAATGATGGGCGTCAGCGAGTTCTGGCAGATGGTCATCAAGGGCAGCGTGATCGTCGCCGCGGTCGTGCTCGATCAATTACAGGGGCGAGGGAGGGCAATCGGTGACTGACGAGAACAAGGTGCCGCGCAAGGCGCGACGACGCGGTCGGCCGAGTGCGGATGGCACGGTGCTGCTGAGCGACGTGCGGCGGCGCAAGCTGCTCGAATGGATGCAGGAGGAAGGCAGCGCGCGCGTCCGTGATCTGGCCGAAGCGTTCGACGTCTCCGAGGTGACGATCCGCCAGGATCTAGAGCGGCTCGAGCGTGAAGGCCACATCGTGCGCGAATATGGCGGCGCCTATCTCAAATCGCTGTCGCAGCAGGTGCGGGCGATGGCGCTGCATCACCTCGTCCACATGGACGAAAAACGCCGCATCGGCCGTGCCGCCGCCGCGCTGGTCGAGGATGGCGACAGCATCACCCTCGATTCGGGATCGACGACGACCGAGATCGCGGCTCATCTCGCCTCCAGAGAACGTCTCAACGTCATCACCAATGCGCTGAACATCGCGCTGATGCTCGGCGCACTGCCGTCCTGCTCGGTGCACATGCCCGGCGGCCAGTTCAAGGCACCCACGCTCTCGCTCTCGGGCGAGCGTTCGGCCGATTATTTCGAAGGGCTGTTCGCGCAGAAGCTGTTCCTGGCGACCGCGGCGATATCGTTCGAGGCGGGGCTCACCTATCCGGCGCTCGCCGACCTCACCGTCAAACGGGCGATGATCGCGCACGCCTCGCGCGTGTACCTCGTCGCCGATTCGAGCAAGATCGGGCAGACCTCGTTCACGTCGCTCGGCGGGATCGAGTTGATCCACGCCTTCATCACCGACGACGGGATACGCGACGAGGATCGCCGTGCGTTCGAAGCCGCCGGGGTGGAGGTGATCATCGCATGAGGCGGAGGATGCTCAAATGGGTGGTGCCGGTCGCGATCGTCCTGCTCGCGGCGGTGCTGGCAGTCGCGATTGCCCTGTCGGGGCGCGACGAGCAGAAGCTGATGGTCATCATCACACCGTCGCTCGACAATCCGTTTTTCGGACAGGAGGCAGTGGGCGCAGCAAAGCGGGCCGAGGCGTTGGGATATCGCTCGCTGCAATTCTCGCACGACGATGACGCCTTCCGTCAGAGCCAGTTGATCGACACCGCCATCGCGCGCGGCGCCGATGCCATCATCCTCGACAATGCCGGCGCCGATGCGAGTGTCGCGGCAGTGCTCAAGGCGAAGAACGCCGGCGTTCCGGTCTTCCTGATCGATCGTGAGATTTCCGCGCGGGGCGCCGCCGAGGCGCAAATCGTCTCGAATAACTATCAGGGCGCGTCGCTGGGTGCAGCCGCCTTTGTCGAAGCGATGGGCGAGAAGGGCCCCTATGTCGAACTGGTCGGCAAGGAATCGGATACCAATGCAGCGATCCGATCGCGCGGGTTTCACGACGTGCTCGATCAATATCCCGATCTGAAGATGGTCGCCCGGCAGAGCGCCAACTGGAGCCAGTCCGAGGCGTTTTCGGTGATGCAGGCGATCCTGCAGGCGCATCCCGAGACGCGGGGCGTGATCGCGGGCAACGACACGATGGCGATGGGCGCGCTCGCCGCACTCGAAAGCACGGGGCGCACCGATGTCGTGATCGTCGGGTTCGACGGATCGAACGACGTGCGCGACGCGATCCTGGCCGGCAAGATTAACGCAACGGTGCTCCAGCCCGCTTTCCGCCAGGCGCAATACGCCGTCGAGCTGGCCGATCGCTTCGTTCGCACGGGCGAGACCGGCGAACCCGAGAAGCTGCTGATGGATTGTTTCCTGATCGACCGGTCGAATGCGCGCCGGCTGCACGATTACGCGCTCGACCCGTCCTGACCGCAGCGAGAAAGCGGTTGGGCAGGTCGAGCGCGCGTTCGATCGGTTACTTCCGGGGCACCACTGTCACGATTGCCCGACGATAGGCGTACAATGCGGGCTTTCCCGAATCCTTCGCCTCCAGGATGATGTGGAAGGGCGTCGGCTCGCTCACCTCCGGCGCGACGAAGCGCGTATAGAGCGGATCGCCACGGTGCAGGATCACCTCGGGGTTGCGGTTGACGGCTTCGGACTCGCGATATTGCCACCAGCGGTAATCGACCACATCGCCGTCAGGGTCGCGCGACCCTTCCGCCGACAGCCGCACCACCTCGCCGGGTGATGCCGTGATGCGGATCGGCGCGCGGCCCGCGATGCCGTTCAACACCAGCTCCGGATTGTGGTTCGCTCCCTTGAAGGAGGATTGCAGCGTCCACTCGATCCGACCGGCGAAATCGTTCTGATAGGCCTCGCGCCAGCGCCAGATCGTGGCCTTGTTGGTCTGCCGCACCTTGCCGTCCTCGCCGAGCACGAGATCGCTGGTGTCGGTCCACAGCCCGTCCCATTGCGATACCTTGCCGTAGCGTCCGCCCCAGCTTCCGTAATCGGGATGCTCGGACGATCCGAGGCCGTTGGGAATCAGATAGAGGAAGCTCGGGCTGTCGCCTTCCATGATGAACGCGAACGACGGATAGACCGCGCCCATCGGCCCGCGCTGGATATTCTCGCGGACCCATTCCTTGGAGACCAGATCGAAATCCGGCCCGTCGAAATAGTACATCCGATCGCCCGAAATCCCGCCCCAGGTGGAAAGGTTGTAATGCCGATGCGCGGTGATGCTGGCGATCCAGAAGATGTCGGGGAAATAGCGTCGGACCCAGGGACCGGCATCGTCCTGGTCCGAGATCGAATAGACGCGCAGCTTTGAGACGAATTTCTCCACCTGCTCCGGCGTTCGCGTCGCGCGAACCTTCCACAGCGCCTGTGCCAGATCGACCGCGCCGCCCCAGATCGTGATCCACACGGGACGCGGATCGGGCTTATCGACGGTGCGGATGATCCATTCGGACGCTTCGGTGTCCTTGCCCTCGCCCACGCCCTTCATGCCCCATTCGGGCCGACCCGATTTGACGCGATCGCGCAGATATTGCGCGCTGGGATAATTCTTCGCCTGCGCGCGCAGGTTGGGGAGCACTTTCTCATAGGCATCGATGCGGGTCAGGATCTGCTCGGGATGAACCGAATCCTTGAGGTGGCGCGAGGTCGCGGCAACCAGCCCCTCGACGTCCCATTCGTTCGAATAGAGGAGGAACCGGACCATCGATTCCATGTCGTCCGGATCCGAACCGATGTCGGTCAGCACGATCACGCGCGATCGTGGAGAGGGTGCCGCTTCAGCCTTGGTGTAGTCGGACTTACCAGCCTGCATCGCGGCGAGCGCCGGGGCCAACGACATCGGTTGCACGAGCATCGTCGCGGCCGCAAGCGCCGCAATGGAAGAACGGATCATCTTTTGCCTCTCCTAAAAAAAGGCGGTGCCGCATCGCGCGGCACCGCCACGGCAACCGGGGGAGGAATGGTTGCCGGAGGATATCGGAAACGCCGCAGGGAACGAAGCCGAGAAGCGAGCCTGCTGGCATCGGCCGTCTTCGTTCCCCATCAGCGGCGTCAGAACTTGAAGCGGGCGCCCGCGAGCACGACCCGCCCGGTATGGACGTAGAAGAACGGGCGGTTGCGCGCCTGATCAGTATAACGCCCCTCGCGCTCGTCGGTCAGGTTGAGCCCCTCGAGCGTGAGCGTGATGTTGTCGGTCAGGTCGTAAGAAGCGGACGCATCGACGTTCAGTCGGGAATTGTATCCGTCGAAGATGTTCGCGTTGCCGCCGGTGCCCGAGATATAAGCATCACGATAAGCCACCGATCCGCGGATACTGAACCGGTCGTCCTCGTAGTAGAGCGTGAAGTTGTAGGACCAGGGAGACAAGCCGATCAGCGTTCCCGTGACGACACCAGGCACGTATTGCGGGAAAGAGGCGTTCGGATTCTCGGGCGTCGCAGGCGGTGTCGCATCGACTGCCGGAGTGTTGACCTTATAACTTACGCTCGAATCGACATAGGTCGCGTTTGCCACGATTCCGAAATTGTCGAACGGTGCCGGAAGGAAGAACAACGGGGTCTGGAGTCCGACCTCGAATCCCTTGATCGAGGCACCGGGCCCGTTCTCGACGCTGTCGATCGTCCAGGGCTGCTGCTCGGGATTGCCGTATGCCGGGGCGCTCGGGAGGATGAGCGACAGCGGCAGCCCGGTCGAGGCATAGGTGCCGGTCCGGGTGCCCGCCAGCGGGAAGCTCTCGATCGATTTCTTGAACAGGCCGACCGAGGCGACCGCGCCGCGATGGAAATACCATTCGAGCCCGAGATCGTAGGTCGTCGCGCGTGTCGGATCGACATAGGGATTGCCGAAGCTGACGCCCCAATTGAATCCGTCGACATTGCCGCCCGGCGTCAGGTCGCCGAGATTGGGACGGGTCAACACCTTGGCGATCGCGCCGCGCACGACCACGTCCTGGCTCGGATAAAGCGCGATGTTCACCGCCGGCAGCCAGTCGTCGTAGGATCGGACCACCGTGATGGTCTGATCGTTGTTGATACCGGTCGACGACTGCCGCGTATGCGCATAGCGGACGCCGGCATTGGCTGAGTAATCGATCCCGAACATCGTGCTGCGCACGTTGAACTGGAAATAGCCGCCGCTATCCTCTTCGCGTACGCTGCGGATGCCGCCGATATCGGGTTTGAACGACCGGCCGTACAAATCGACGAGGTCCGCCGCTGCCGCGATATCGGGCAGAACGTAGGACGGGCTCGTCCCTGCGGGCGCACCGCCCAGATCGGGCAGATCGTAGATGCTCGAAATGGCATCGCTCACCGGCGCGCCGTATTGGCCGGGGGCGCAGGCGAATGCGGCGCAATACGTGGAATCACGGGTCGCGCTGTCGATGTCGAAATCGTAGCGGCGATAAAAGCCGCCGCCGGTGATCGTCAACGCATCGGTCGCCTTCCAGTCGGCATCGAGCGCGATGGTGCGGAACTTGTTGACGATCCGCGTGCGTCGATCACGAAACTCGGAGAACTGGAACGCTTCGGGTCGCGTGATGTCGTCGTTGAAGGTGATGCGCGGCGCATTGCGATTGGCGTAATCGTAGGAATAACTGGTCGCGTCGCGATCGTCGAAAATCATGTCGAGATCGTCGGGCGTGTAGGTGCGCGATCGCGAGAAGCCGCCGAACAGCTTCATCGAGAAGCTGTCGCTGAACGTCTGCTTGATGTCGCCGCTCACCTGGTGGAAGCGGTTGAACGATTCGCGATAGGCATGCTCGACCCGCACCCACGCGTTGTCGAACGTGCCCGCGATCATGTCGCCGCTGTCCGGGTCGAGCGTATAGTCGACGATGTCGATGCCCCGCTCGTTGGAACGGAACAGCACCTCGGCGACATTGCCCTCGCGATTCTGGTTGTAACGAGCGTAGAGGCCGTTCAGGTTGATCTCGGTATTCTCGAACGGCCGTGCCTGGAAGCTGGCCGTGACGCCGAGCCGGTCGCGTTCGTGATACACATCGTCATAGCGCGGGATACGCGGATGGAAGGCGAGCGCCGCTTCGTCGCAGGGCGCGCTGGAAACATATCCGCCGTCGCCACCGAAACACGGCGTGCCTTCGACCGAATTGAACCGCGCCTGCTGCCAGCGCACGGTATCGTTGCCGAATTCGGCGGTCTTGTAATGCGACCATGCCGCCGAGACCGACGCGGCCCAGTCGCCGCTCGGATCCTTGTAGGCGAGCAACCCGGCAAGCCGCGGCCCGGCCTTGTCGTTCAGGTCGTTATACTGCGCCTTGGCCGAACCGACGAAAGTGAAGCCGTCGTCATAGGACAAGGGGTTGCCGGTATTGAGGTCGATGGTCGCGCCCAGCGTGCCCTCGTCGAGCTGCGCTTCGGGCGTCTTGTGGACGACGATCGAGTTGAAGAGGTCCGACGCGAACAGATCGAAATCGAACGCGCGGCTGCTGTTCGCCCCGTCGTTGCTCGAACTGGTGGCGTTGGTCTGCATTCCGTTGAGGCGCACCAGCGTGTAACCGGCGCCGAGCCCGCGCACCGTTACCTCACGGCCTTCGCCGCCATCGCGGGTGATGGCGATACCGGGGATGCGTTGTAGCGATTCCGCCAGATTCTGATCGGGAAATGCGGCGATATCTTCGGCCACGATGGCATCGACCGCGGAAACCGACTCACGCTTGAGGTCGACCGCACTGTTCAACGATGCGCGGTATCCGGTGACGATGATGTCACCGCCGTCCTGCACCGACGACGCCGGATCGGTCGCCCCGGAAACCGGTGTCATTTCAGATTGAGAAGAAGCGGCGGAAGCGGCGTCCTGAGCATGAGCGGGCGTGACGCCGAACGCGACCGCCGCACTGGAAAGTGCCAGGACACGCGCGATCGCCAGATTCGAAACCGGAAAACGGGTGAAAAAACCAGTCATATCCCCTCCTGATCACGGCACAGTTGATATTTGGTGCTCGTTTCGGGCTGGAATATCCGAAAAATGCGCAAATGGAAAGTGGAAACAAAATTATTCGATAATTAATCGAATCAAAATGAAACTTTAGCCCATTCCATCTTGCGCTTAACCTACTGAGTCAACGCGATATTCCGGTTACGGCAATTGCCGAGCCAATCAATCCGCTGGGCGGGTTTCCGTATACGCATCGATCAGCCGCACGGGATTGTCGCGCTCCCGCGCCACATCCAGCACATATTGCTTGAATGCGTCGGCGGTTTTGAGCGTTGCGCCTTCGCTCCAGCCTGCCGCGATCAGATATTCGTAATCGCCATCCGGCCCCGGCCGAAGACGGAAGACGTGATTCTCGCCTTGATCCGGATCGTAGACATAGTCAGGCGTATAGGCCGAACTGACGACGAGCGCGGTGCCCGCATAGGCGACCTTCAGCGCATTTTGATCCGATTCGGTGTCGTCCGGATTGCGGATGACCTCGGTGCCGGCGGTGACGACGACGCCGTCCTCGCGGAAATTCATCGTCGATCCCGGCCGCTTGCGGATCCCGACGGCGAGCGCCGCGCCCGGGTTTTCAGGCTCGAACCGGTCGAAATGCACCTTCGCCGTCGAATAGTTCTTGCCGGCATAGGCCGTATAGGTCTGGGTCAAATCGTAGTGCCCATGGCCGGTGTTCCAGTTCATCGTCTTGATGCGCACGATGCTGCGCAGCGGACCGTTGACCACCACATCGAAGGCGTAGCGCGTGTCCTTGAGCCCGTTGCCGTTGAAGCGATGCTCGAGATCGCTGTGGGGCGTGAAGCGCGGGCGCGACAGCGCGTCGCTGCCCGGCGTCTCGAAGAGGCCGATGCCGCCCCCGCCGAACGACGAATCGACCGACATGATGTCCGACCCATAGGCCGGGTCGGCATAGGATACCGCGTAGCCATCCAGGTTTTCGGTCAACAGTCGGTTCGACATCAATACCGGTTCGCGCTTGGCGTAGATGTCGATGTCGGTCGGAAACCAGAGCTTCCAGCCGACATTCTCCGATTCCCAGAACGGCACGACGTGGCGCATGTAGCTGCCGATCGCGGCATTGGTGCGGTGTGGGTTCCAGCCGCGCTGCTGAAACCCGAGATACAGGTAGAGCGTCTTCGTCTCGTGCGCGGCGATGTCGGTCATGAAGAACAGCTCGTCCCACAACCCGTCCTTGTCGAGATCGTCGAGCTGGTAGAAAATCGCATGGCCGCCTTCCTCTTCGCGCAGACCGTGCGGCCCCGCGATCGCCCGCTGGCGCGGCGTGAGGGCGGGTTGCGGCGGCAGCGCCGGATCCACCAGCGTCACCGTGAACGGTTGCGCACCGCGAATTTCGGGGAGTTGCTCCGGCGTGAGCGTAACCGGGGCCTCGATCCTGTCGTCGTCACCCGGATTTGAAATGCGGATTGCGATCCGCTTCACCGGCGAGAAATCGCCTTGGCGGTACCAGCCGTCGCGCTTCTCGGCAGCCGCCGGCATGGCCAGCATTACGGCGATGAGCGCGCTGCTTATGGCAAGATGACGCACGGCGATCCTCCCGACTTTTGATTTGTTTTGATTTATATTTCGATATCATCCTTTTGGTTATGCTCGCAAGCCGCTCACGTCGCGCGCCATCCAACAGCGATAACATGTCGGAATCCGGGTATGGAAACCAAGATCGAGCTACTGATCGATGCGACCTTGCACAGGGCTTTGCTCCGCCGAACCTCAGGACAGGGTCGCCGGTCAAGATCCTATTCCATCGGCCCGACCTGCTCATCACTCCCGAGACGCTTGCGGCATCGGGGCGGCGCGCAACATATCTGTAATCAAGAAGACATCGTACCGTCACGCTCCCTCCCTCAGCGTGTCATGCGGACACCATAGGGCCCGGCCGGGGCGCAAAGGGGGCCTATTCGATTCGCCCTCCACCTGCCTCGATGCCAACAGGGAGCCGGCTGGCCGGCCAGCGGAGACGACATGATCCACAATTTACGTATGCGCACGCTGCTCGGCGGCTGCGCTTTGCTTGCGCTCGCCGGATGCGGCGCCGACGACGTTGCCTCGCCCGGCGAAGGCGTGATCGTCGTGCCGACGCCCACTCCCACGCCGACCCCGACACCCACGCCGACCCCGACGCCGACCCCCGGCAGCCCGGCCGCGGATTGCCCCGATGGCTTCACCAACGCCGGCGTAATCGCGAACCTGCGCAACTGTTCGATCACGGGCCGCATCAACAGCGATCTCAACATCCCCAAGCGCGACGGCACGATCTATTCACTGGTCGGCCGCGTCGATGTCGGCACCGATATCGGCGGCGACGGTGCGGCGGCGGGCGGCAAGGGCGTAACGCTCTCGATCGATCCGGGCGTCGTCGTCTTCGGCTCGGGCGGGCTCGACTTCCTCGTCGTCAACCGCGGCTCGAAGATCAACGCCGTCGGCACGCCGACCCAGCCGATCGTCTTCACCGGCCGCCGCAACGTCGAAGGCACCGCGACCGACGACAGTCAGGCCTTGTGGGGCGGCGTCGTCCTGCTCGGCCGCGCGCCGATCTCCGCTTGCATCGGCGGCGCCACGGGCGGCGCAGCGGATTGCCAGAGCCAGTTCGAAGGCACCGCAGACGCGCTGTTCGGCGGCGCCAATGCGACCGACAGCTCGGGCGCGCTGCAATATGTCCAGATTCGCTACGCCGGCTTCCAGCTCGCGCCCGACAAGGAGATCAATGGCCTGACGCTGGCGGGCGTCGGATCGGGCACCACGCTCGATCACATCCAGGTCCACAACAGCTCGGATGACGGCGTCGAGATGTTCGGCGGTCGCGCCAACCTCAAATATCTCGTCTTCACCGGCAATGACGACGACAA
This sequence comes from Sphingomonas sp., assembly GCA_035538935.1. GTDB lineage: Bacteria > Pseudomonadota > Alphaproteobacteria > Sphingomonadales > Sphingomonadaceae > Sphingomonas. The sequence goes on along the minus strand of DATLJH010000020.1, from coordinate 364,540 downwards.
TATCGACAGCGACCAGGGCTATCAGGGCTTCGTCCAGTTCGCGATCGTCGCGCAGCGGGCGGGTGGCCAGTCGGGCGACACGATCCTCGAGGTCGATTCGAACGGCAACGAGGATTCGCTGCCGCGCACCTTCGTCCGCCTGTCGAACTTCACGTTCCTCCATCGTTCGACGCTCGCCTCGTCGATCAACGCGATGCTGTTCCGCGGCGGAGCCGATTACACGGCGGTCAACGGCGTGGTCGTCAGCCCGCGCACCTGCCTCGATATCGACGAGACCGGCGGCACCACCACCCGCGGGGCCAATGCCGGGCTGCAGGATCAGGGACCGCCCGTGTTCAAGTCGGTCGTGATGCAGTGCGGCGACGGCGCGTATCAAGACGACGGCAACGTCTCGACGGCGACGATCAAGTCGATCTTCGAGGTTTCGGGCGCGAACAACGATCCCGATTTCACCAGCTCGCTCACCGACTTCATCGACGGCGCGAACGAGCTCGCGGTGCCGGCGTTCAACGCCGCGACGCTGGGCTCGTTCTTCACCACGACCGACTATATCGGCGCGGTCAAGAACGCGAGCGACACCTGGTATCAGGGGTGGACGTGCGACTCTTCGACGCTCGATTTCGGCAGCGGCGCGTCGTGCACCGCGATCCCGACCCTCTGATCTGAACGACGGACGGCGGCGACGGCGGACAACGCCGTCGCCGCCTCCATCCTCGCACGTCTCGTTTTCGAAAGCACCGCTCATGAACCGCTCGCTCGGGCTCGCCGGCCTTCTCCTGACCACCGCGCTCACGCCGGGCGTCGCGCTCGCGCAGGTCGCGACCATCGACGCACAGCAATCGGGGCCCGCCGCGCCGTCGGACCCGGCCGCGCAGCACCGGAACGGACAGGTCGACATCTCCACCCCGGGCGCCGAGTTGCCCGGCATCGTCGTGGTCGGCCGCAACATCCCGCAGCCGGTGCGCGACACGCCGCAGGTGGTGTCGGTCCTTTCGAACGAGGATATCGCGCGCGCGGGCGACGGCGACGTGGCGAGCGCGCTCACCCGCGTCACCGGGTTGTCGGTGGTCGGCAACGGCTACGTCTACGTCCGCGGGCTGGGCGATCGCTATTCGCTGGCGCTGCTCAACGGTTCGCCTTTGCCCTCCCCCGAGCCGCTCAAGCGCGTCGTTCCGCTCGACATCTTCCCGTCGAGCATCATCGCCAGCGCGCTCGTCCAGAAGAGCTATTCGGTCAATTACCCGGCTGAGTTCGGCGGCGGCGTGGTCAATCTCACCACCACCGCGCTTCCCGACGAGAGTTTTTTCGAGGTGAAGGGCAGCGTCTCGGGCGATACCGAGACCACGGGCCGCCTCGGCTACACCTATTACGGCAGCGACACCGACTGGACCGGGTTCGACGACGGCACGCGCACCATTCCCTTCCCTTTGCGCAAGGCGATCGCGACCGGTCGCGCGATCTCGCTCGACACGCTGTCGCCGGAGCTTTCGTTCGAAGAGCGCAAGGCCGAGATGGCGACGATCACGTCGAGCCTCGTCAACGCCGATACGACGCTGCTCCAGCGCAACGACGACATCCCCACCAATTTTTCGGGCACGGCGAGCGCGGGCATCCGCTACGACACGCCCGGCGGCACGCAGCTCGGCCTGATCGCGAGCGCCGGCATCTCCAACGAATGGCGCACGCGCGACGCGATCCAGCAGGTGTCGATCGATTCGGACCTCGGCGGGTTGGTGCGTGACGCGCGCACCGTGCTCACCGACAACCACGTCGTCGTCCACGGCCTGCTGGGCACCGGCATTCGCTTCGGCGAGAACAGCATCCGCTGGACCGGGCTCTACATCCGCGACACGCTCAAGCAGGGCCGTCTGTCGCGCGGCACGAGCAGCGTCAGCGAGACCAAGGACTTCATCGACCAGAACACCGCCTGGTACGAACGCCAGTTGATCGACACCCAGGCGACCGGCGAGTTCAAGTTCGGCGACGTCGGGCTCGACCTGCGCGCCGCCTACGCCAACACCAAGCGCGAGGCGCCATACGAGCGCGGCTTCGAATATGTCTACAATGCGCAGGTCGACGATTACGTCAACAATCTCAACCAATCGGGCGATGCGACGATCTCATTCAGCAAGCTCGAGGAGAATCTCTATTCAGGCGCGGCGGACCTTTCCTACGCGCTCCCCTTCGCTCGCCCGGTGACGGTGAGCGCCGGCTATGCCTATACCGATCAGCAGCGCGATTCGACGCGGCGCGATTTCCGCTTCACGCCCGAGTTGGGGAGCCTGGGGCTCGCGGTGTCGCAGGAGCGGCCCGATTATCTGCTCTCGGATTACAACGTCCAGACCTACGGCATCTATCTGCGCGAGGCGACGGGTGTGTCCGGCGCGGGCGCGTTCGAGGCGGGCCTGCGCATCCACGCGGGCTATGCGCGGATCAACGCCGAGCTGTTCGACGGCGTGACGCTCGATCTCGGCGTGCGCTACGAGGATGCGCGCCAGTTCGTGACCCCGCTCGGTCTCGACGGGCGGCCGACCGACGCCTATGCGACGACGCGGCTCAACAACGATTACTGGCTGCCGGCCGCGACGCTCACCTGGAACATGGCCGAGAACATGCAGCTGCGCCTCGCCGCCTCGCAGACGATCGCGCGCCCGCAATTCCGCGAGCTCGCCCAGCAGGTCTATCAGGACACCGAATCCGACCGTCAGTTCATCGGCAACCCGTTCCTGACCGACAGCAAGCTCACCAACGCCGAGGCGCGTTACGAATATTATTTCGCGCCTGAGCAGCGCTTCACCCTCGCCGGCTTCTACAAGAAGATCGACAAGCCGATCGAGGCGTTCAGCTATTTCAACAACGGCATCGTCACCAGCTTCGCCAATGCGCCCGAGGCCGATCTCTACGGCGCCGAGGTCGAGGTGCTCAAATACCTGCCGCTCGGCGGGATGGCGGACGGCGGCTTCCTCGCGTCGCGGCGGCTGGTGCTGAGCGCCAACTACACCTATTCCAAGTCCGAGCTGAAGGTAGGGCCGGACGATACGGTGCGCACGCCGCTCTTCACCGGCACCGCGGACGGCCTGTTCGACGACGGCGATCCGCTGACGGGCCAGTCCGACCACCTCGTCAACCTCCAGATCGGGCTCGAAGACCCCGACTCGCTGTCGCAGCAGACGCTGCTGCTGACCTATGCGAGCGAGCGCGTGACCAGCCGCGGGTTGCAGGCGGGCACGCTCCAGCAACCGCCGATCGTCGAGCGGCCGGGGCTGCGGCTCGACGCGGTGATCCGCCAGGGATTCTTGGCCTTCGGCGCCCAGGGCGAGATCACGCTGGAGGCGCGCAACCTGACGGGCACCGGCTATCGCGAGTTCCAGCGGCTCGACGACAATGTGGTCGACATCAACCGCTACGATATCGGCACCAGCGGCTCGATCGGCATCAGCCTGCGATTCTGATCGGCGACATTGTCATCTGTCTGTCCGATGGCTGTAACAACCATGTCACCCCGCTGACGCAAGACCATCCGCATCGCGCGGTTGCAGCGCGATTCGGATGATCCGAGGCGGGGGATTTGTGCGCGTCTACCGGAATGAACGGATGTTGCGGCTGGTGCGCCGCGTGTCTCGCGGCGGGCCGGTCGCGGCGGTCGAAATCATGTTGCTGATCGGCCTTGCCGTCGCGATCGCCAGGCTTCTCTGGACAATCGCGACGCCGGTGGGGCCGTTCGGCGACTGGCGGCCACGCCAGCCGGCCGACCTGCCGATGGGTGCACGGATGGCGCTGTTCACGCGTTCCGATCCCTTCTTCCGCACTGCCTCCGACGACGATGGCGCGCAGGCGGTCACGTCGCTCCCGTTCAAGCTGATGGGAGTCAGGATCAACGAGGCGACGGGGCTCGGCTCGGCGATCATCGCCACGCCCGACGACGTCCAGACCAGCTATGCGGTGGGCGACGAGATCACGGGCGGCGCCAAGCTGAAAGCCGTGGCGATCGACCATGTCGTGCTCGACAAGGGCGGCGCCGACGAGCTCCTCTATCTCGATCAATCGGAACCCGCGCCGACGCCCGATGCCGTTCCGGCACCCGACGATGTTCCGGCCCTCGACAATGCCGAGGCACCGCAGCCATGAGGCCGAGGCTTCTCCTCATCGGCGCGGCGCTCGCACTCGCCCTCGGCGCGCCGGCGGCGGCGCAGCAGACGCTCAACGTGCGCGACGCCGATATCCGCGCCTTCATCCAGGATGCGGCGCGCGTCACCGGGCGCACCTTCATCATCGACGATCGCGTGAAGGGCAAGGTGTCGGTCGTCACCGATCGCCCGCTGTCGCGCTCTGAATATTTCGAGATCGTGCTGTCGACCCTGCGCGCCAACGGCCTGGTCGCGGTGCCGACCAGCGGCGGCGCACTGCGCATCCAGCCGGTCGAGGGCGCCGCGGCCGAGCCCGGCAGCGTCGGCCGCGCGGCGAGCCGCAATTCGTTCGTCACCGAGGTCTTCCGGCTGCGCAACATCGACGCGGCCTCGGCGGTCGAAACACTCAAGCCGCTCGTCAGCAAGGAAGGCTCGATCACTGCCAATCGCGCCGCCAACAGCCTGGTCGTCGCCGATTATGCCGACAATATCCAGCGCGTGCGTGCGTTGGTGGCGCGGATCGACCGCACCAACGACACGACCGAGATCGTCGCGCTGAAGAATGCCGGCGCACGCGAGGTCGCCGAATCGCTCCAGAAACTCGCGGGTACCGGCGGCGGCGCGGGCGGGCCGGGCGGCGCGGCTGCGGTGGGATCGGGCGTGGTCGCGGTGGCGATCGACCGGTCGAACAGCATCGCGCTGCGCGGCGATCCGGCGGGTGTCGCCAAACTGGCATCGCTCGCGCGTGAACTGGATCGCACCGCCGAGAGCGGCACCGAGATCCGCGTCATCTACCTGAAGCACGCCGACGCCGCGCAATTGCTCCCCGTGCTCCAGCAGCTTGTCGGCCAGCCGGTGACGCAACCGGCCGAGGAAACCCCCGCTTTCGCGCAGACGCCGCTCGGCGCCGACAGCAAGAACGGCGGTGCCGCCCCGGGGGCGGTGGCAACTCCAACGCCGACCCCGACCGCCGCACCCGATGCGGAGACATCGCGCGCGAACAGCCTGTTCCTGCGCGGGCCGGTGATCGTCACGCGCTTCACCGGCGCCAATGCGATCGTCATCGGCGGCAATGCCGACACGCAACGCATGCTCGGCGAGGTGATCCGTCAACTCGACGTCGCGCGCGAGCAAGTGCTGGTCGAGGCAATCATCGTCGAGATCAGCGACAACGCCGCCAAGCGGCTCGGCGTGCAGTTCCTTTTGGGCGGCGATCCGTCGAGCGGCGTACCGTTCCTCGCGACCAATTATTCGAACGCGGTTCCCAACATTCTGACGCTCGCGGGCGCCTATGGCGCGACCAGGCTCGACAGCTCGACGACCACGATCGACGGCAACGTCGTCACAACGACCGAGAACAGCCCGCTCACCGACAGCCTCCAGCAGGCGGCGGCGCAGGAGTTGCTCGGCGCGAACGGCGGGTTCGGCGGCACGCTCGTCAACATCGGCAGCAATGCGATCTTCGGCGCGATCATCAACGCGGTGAAGTCCGACACCGCCTCGAACATTCTCTCCACCCCGCACGTCCTCGCGCTCGACAATCACGAGGCGCATTTCCTCGTCGGGCAGGAAATCCCGATCACCACGGGCGAGGCGCTGTCCGACAATTTCGACAACGCCTTCCGCACGATCCAGCGCGAGAATGTCGGCATCAAGCTCGACATCAAGCCGCAGATCAACGAGGGCGGCGAGATCAAGCTCGTCATCCGCCAGGAAGTCAGCTCGATCGCGGGGCCCGTCTCCGAAAAATCGAGCGAGCTCATCCTCAACAAGCGCGAATTCCAGACGACGCTGACCGCGCAGGACGGGCAGATCCTCGCGATCGGCGGGCTGCTCGACGACAACGAGCGGCGCACGATCGAGCGCGTGCCGCTGCTGTCCGATATTCCCGTGCTGGGCGAGCTGTTCAAGTCGCGCTCGCGGGCGCGCAGCAAGACCAACCTGATGGTCTTCATCCGGCCGACGATCATCCACAACGCCGCCGAGGGCGATCGCATGACGCAGCAACGCTACGGCTATATGCGCGACCAGCAGCTCGCCCAGAATCCCGGCGTCGAGCCGAGCCTCGACGCGCTGGTGCGCGATTATATGGGCGCGGTGCCGCCGATACCGCCCGGCACGCCGGTGACGGGCACCGTGATCCGGCCGCAGCAGGTGATGACGGTGCCGGGCGCCGCACCCGCAACGCCCGCACCGCCGGTCGTGGTGCCGATGGAGCAGCAGCGCTCGTCGATGACGGTGCAGCCGGTGGAGGTTCCCCCGAGCGAGGCGCAGCCATGAAGATCGCGCGCGGATCATCGGGCGAGCAGGAAACGGCGGCATCCGCGGCCCCCGCCCCTCCGACGCCCATCCCTTATGCCTTCGCGCGCAAGTTCGGCGTGGTCCTGCGCGATGTCGATGCCGAACGGCCGACCGTCGTACTCCGCGACGGCGCCGATCCGTACGTCCTGATCGAGGTGCGGCGGCACCTGGGTTGCGGCTTCGAGGTGGAGACGGTGTCCGCCGCCGAGTTCGACCGGCACCTCTCGGATCATTATGCGATGGACGGCACCGCGGCGGCGGTCGCGGGAGCGCTCGATCTCGACGGCGGCGAGCTCGATCTGATCGCGGGCGACCTGCCGAGCGCCGAAGACCTGCTCGATTCGGCCGACGACGCCCCCGCGATCCGCCTCATCAACGGCATCCTCGCCGAGGCCGCGCGGCACGGCGTCTCCGACGTGCATATCGAGCCCTATGAAAGCGCGCTCGTCGTGCGGATGCGGATGGATGGCGTGCTCAAGGAGATGCTGCGGATGCCGCCGCACGTCGCCCCGGTCGTCGTCAGCCGCATCAAGGTGATGGCGCGGCTCGACATCGCCGAGCGGCGCGTGCCGCAGGACGGGCGGATCGGCATCACGCTGGGCGGCAAATTGCTCGACGTGCGCGTCTCGACGCTGCCCAGCCGCGCGGGCGAACGCGTGGTGCTGCGCATCCTCGACAAGGACAATGCCGGAATCAGCCTCGATGTGCTCGGCATGAGCGAGGGCGTGGAGGCGGCCTATCGCGCCGCGCTCGCCGAGCCCAACGGCATCCTGCTCGTCACCGGCCCCACCGGATCGGGCAAAACGACGACGCTTTATGCCGGATTGCGCCAGCTCAACGACGGCAGTCGCAACATCCTGACGGTCGAAGACCCGGTCGAATATGCGATCGAGGGCGTCGGCCAGACGCAGGTCAACCCCAAGGTCGGCCTCACCTTCGCCGCCGGGCTGCGCGCGATCCTGCGGCAAGACCCGGACGTGGTGATGATCGGCGAGATCCGCGACCGCGAGACCGCGGAGATCGCGGTGCAGGCGTCGCTCACCGGGCATCTGGTGCTATCGACCGTCCACACCAACGATGCCGTCGGCGCGATCACGCGGATGCGCGACATGAAGGTCGAGCCCTTCCTCCTCGCCTCCACGCTACGCGCGGTGATCGCGCAGCGGCTGGTGCGCCGCCTCTGCCCGTCCTGCCGCCGGCCCATCCAGGCGTCGCAGGCGCTCGCCGCGCGGCTCGGCTTCGAGACCGGCACGATCGTCCACGAGCCCGTCGGCTGCGATCAATGCGCCGGCACCGGGTTCAAGGGCAGGATCGGCGTGTTCGAGATGATCCGCGTCGACGAGCCGATCCGGCGCCTCATCAACGACGGCGGCGACGAGGCGATCATCGCGCGTCACGCCTTCGTCCACGCACGCAATCTGGGCGCGGCCGCGCGCGCGCTGGTGCTGGCGGGCGAAACCCCCGCGGAAGAGGCGATCCGCATCACCCGCGGCGAGGACGGGGCCGAGCTGGGCGATGGCTGAGTTCGCCTATCTCGCCATCGCGCCCTCGGGCAAGGAGCAGCACGGCCGCATCGCCGCCGACACGATCGAGGCCGCCAAGGCCGAGCTCGACCGGCGCAAGCTGTTCGTGATGCGCGTCAAGCCCGCCGAGGCACGCGCCTCCACCGTCCCCTCACTGCTCAGCTTCGACCGCAAGACATTGTCCGGCAAGGAACTGACGCTGTTCACGCGCCAGGCGGCGACGCTGATCCAGGTCAGCCCGATCGAGGAAGCGCTGCGCACGATCGCGCGACAGAGCGAGAAGCCGCACGTCCGCAAAGTGATCGATCGCGTCCACGCCGGCATCGTCGAGGGCCGCCGCCTCGCCGAGGCGATGGGCAGCGCGCCGAAGAGCTTCCCGCTCCTCTATCGCGCGATGGTGTCGGCGGGCGAACGCTCGGGCAGCCTGCCGCTGATCATGGAGCGCCTCGCCGATCTGCTCGAACGCCAGGCGGAGATGCGCGGCAAGGTGATCACCGCGATCGCCTATCCGCTGATCCTCGCGGTGTTCGCGATCGTCGTCGTCGCGGCGCTGATGGTGTTCGTCGTCCCCAAGGTGGTCGAACAGTTCGACACGATGGGCCAGACGCTGCCACTGCTGACGCGCGTCGTGATGGGCCTCTCCACCTTCCTCGCGCACTGGTGGTGGGCGCTGCTCCTCGGCCTCGGCCTGCTCGCGGCGATCGCCTGGCGCGCGCTCAGGCACGAGCCGATCCGCTACGCCGCCGATCGCGCCGTCCTGCGCACGCCGGTGATCGGGCGGCTGCTGCGCGACCTCCACGCGGCACGCATGGCGCGCACGCTCGCGACCATGGTCGCGAGCCGATTGCCGCTGATGGAGGGCCTCGCGCTCACCGCGCAGACCGTCCACAACCGCGTCCTCCGTCGCGCGTCGGACGAGATCGTCGAGGCGATCCGTGGCGGCGGCAGCCTGTCCGCCGCGCTCCGGCGCGCGGGCGTGTTCCCGCCGCTGCTCGTCTACCTCGCGGCATCGGGCGAATCGGCGGGGCAGCTCGACACCATGCTCGCACGCGCCGCCGACTATCTCGAGCGCGAGTTCGACGCCTTCACCTCGGTCGCGCTGTCGATGCTCGAGCCCGCGATCATCATCGCGATGGGCGCGATCGTCGCGGTGATCGTGCTCTCGATCCTGCTCCCCATCCTCCAACTCCAGAGCCTGACCGGCGCTTGAGAGGCATCATGTCCGACATTTCGAACCTCCATCCGTCACCCCGGACTTGTTCCGGGGGCCACCGGGCCCCAACCCAACCAACGGCGGCACCTGCGGAGCGGCAGATGCCGGAACAAGTCCGGCATGACGAACAACGGGCTTCCGCCGAACACAGCTTCGAGTCTTCGAGGCGCACCGCCGAAAAGGGTTTCACCCTCGTGGAACTGATGGTCGTCATCGTCATCATCGGCCTGCTGGCGACGATCGTCGCGGTCAACGTGCTGCCCGCCACCGGCAAGGCTCGCGTCGAGAAGGCCAAAGCGGACATCGCGACGCTCGAACAGGCGCTCGACCAATATCGGCTCGACAACATCAATTATCCGAGCGCGAGCGAAGGGCTCCAGGCGTTGGTGACGGCGCCGCCGACGCTCGCCCAGCCCGAGCGCTACCGCCCGGGCGGCTACATCCGACGCCTTCCGAACGACCCATGGGCGCACCCCTATCAATATCGCGTGCCGGGCAAGCGGGGGGCGTTCGACATCGTTTCGCTCGGCGCCGACGGCGCCTCGGGCGGCGAGGGCGAGAATGCCGACATCTATTCGAGCGACCTCTGAGCCTCAGCGCCAGGAGGCGGGCTTCACGCTCTGTCGGCGTTCCGCCCAACAGGGCTTCACGCTGATCGAACTGATGGTGGTGCTCGTGATCCTTGGTCTTGCGTCAGCCGCCGTCGTCATGACGATTCCCAACCCGCAGGGCCGCGTGCTCGACGACATGCAGCGTTTCGCCGCACGCGTGTCGGCGGCGCGCGACAACGCGATTGTCGAGGCGCAGCCGATGAGCATCTGGGTGGCACCCAGCGGCTACGGCTTCGCGCGACGCATCGCGGGCGAATGGGTGCCGCTCGACCAGGAACCCTTCGTCACCACCGACTGGCGCCATCAGGCGATCGCACTCGTCGGCAACAAAGGCCCCGCGCGCATCACGTTCGACACCACCGGCGCGGCGGTGGCGCCGCTCACCGTCACGCTGGTGCGCAACGACGCGCGCTCCTCGGTGCGCGTAGCGGCCGACGGCGAGGTGACGATCGGTGACTGAGCGCGGCTTCATATCCTTGTGGCGTTCCGCCGAAAACGACTTCGAGTCTTCTTGGCGTTCCGCCCAACAGGGCTTCACGCTGATCGAGATGCTCGTCGCGCTCGCGGTGTTCAGCCTTGCGGCAATGGCGCTGCTGCGGCTGCAAGGGGTGAGCCTGCGCACCACCGCCGATCTCGATCAGCGCGTGGTGGCGCAGGCGGTCGCACGCAACATCGCGGTCGAAACCCTCACCGACCCCGCCCCGCCAGCGATCGGCAATACCGGCGGAACCGCCGTCAACGGCGGCCGCCCCAGCGCCTGGACGCGCCGCGTCCAGGCGCTGGGCGGCGGGGCGCTGCGGATAGATATCGCCGTGCGCAGCAGCACCGGCGCACCCGTCATCCTCACGATCGCGAGACGCGCCCGATGAGCCGTGGATTTACTCTCATAGAGCTGCTTGTCGCGCTCCTCATCTTCGCGATGCTCTCGGCGGCGGGCGTGATGCTGCTCTCGGGCACCGTGTCGGCGCAAGGCGCGGTGACGGCGCGGCTCGACGACATGGCCGCGATCGAGCGCGCGAGTTCGCTGATGACGGCGGACCTCGCACAGGCGCTGCCGCGGATCAGCCGGACGCAAAACGGCAAGCTCGCCCCCGCCTTCTACGCCGAGGCGACGATCGGGCCCGAGCGCCCCGCGCTGCTGCTCGTGCGCGGCGGGTGGGACAATCTCGACGGCAATGCAGACCGCCCGACCATCCAGAAGGTCGAATATTGGCTGGTCGACGGCCGGCTCGAACGGCGTAGCCATCCCTATGTCGACGGCACCGCCGCGACCGACGCAACACCCTTGATCGAGGGCATCACCAGCGCCCGACTGCGCTTTCGCGACGCCTCGGGCGCGTGGCGGAAAGACTGGGCCGCGGTCCAGCCCGATCTGCTGCCGAGCGCCGTCGAGCTGACCTTCTCGCGCCGAGGCGCGCCGCTTCGGTTGCTCTTCCTCGTCGGCCCCGGCGCCGCACCCGAGAACGATGATGATTGAGCGAGCGCCTCTTCCCTCCCGCGAGCGAGGCGCGGCATTGCTGACGGTGCTGTTGCTGGTCGCGGTGATGTCGGTCGTCACCGCCACCCTGCTCGAACGGCTGACGATCGCGGCGCGGCTCACCGGCAACGTCGCCGCACTTGATCAGGCGCGCGCCTACCTGGTGGCGGCCGAGGCGCTCGCCGCCACCCGGATCGACGATCTCGCGCGCACCGATCCTGCGCTCGCGGGCGCCGACTGGAACGGCGCGACGGTCCCGATTCCGGTCCCGGGCGGCACCGGCACGGCGCGTATCACCGATGGCGGTAATTGCTTCAACCTCAACAGCCTCGTGTCGGGCGAAGATCAAGCCGCGCTCGCGGCGCGCCCCGGCGGCGTGATGCAGTTCCGCGGATTGATGGAGGCGCTGGGGATCGCGCCCGGCACGGCGGCCACGATCGCGGCGGCCGCCGCCGACTGGATCGACACCGACGACGTGTCCCTCCCGGGCGGTGCGGAGGACGGCGCCTATGCCCGAGCGGCAATCCCGTATCGTACCGCGAACCGCTTCATGGCCGATCCGAGCGAATTGCGCGCGGTGCAGGGCGTGACGCCCACCCTTTATGCGACGCTGCGGCCGTGGCTGTGCGCGCTGCCGACGAGCGCGCTCTCGCCGATCAACGTCAACACGCTGCTGCCGTCGCAGGCGCCGCTGCTCGCGATGCTCGCGCCCGGCCGGCTCTCGATCGGCACCGCCGCGCGGGTCATCTCGGGGCGGCCCCGCGCGGGCTATGGCGATGCCGAGCAATTCTGGAGCAACGGCGCGCTCGACGGCATCGCCATATCGCCCGTCGCGCGGGCGCAGGTGGGCATCGCCACGCACTGGTTCGCGGTCGAGACCGAGGTGACGCTGGGCGGACTCGCAGCCCGCGAAACGGCGCTGTTCGACGCGCGCGAGGTGCCCGTCCGGCTCGTCCGGCGGCAATGGGGAGACGCGTCGTGAGCGCCGGCCTCATCGTCATCCTGCCGCCTGAACCGGATGCCGCCCCCGAATGGCTGCGCGTCGAGGACGACGCGATCGTGGCGCGCGGCAGCGGCGACGATTGGGGCGACGCGCCGGACGGTCCCGACACGACCCTGCTCGTCGCGCCGGCCGCCGCGATCACGCTCCACCGCACCGCCTTTCCCGATCTCGCGCTTCGCCAGGCTGCCGCCGCGGCACGATTGCTCGCGCTCGACAACAGCCTCGGCGGCGGCGACACGCTGCACGTCGCAACCGGCCCGCGCGATCCGGACGGCGGGTTCGACGTGGCCGTGGTATCGAACGACACGATGGCCGCGTGGCTCCGCTGGGCGCAGCATCACAGGCTCGATTCCGCCGCGATCGTCCCCGCCGCGCTGCTGCTGCCGCGATCGGAGCGCATCGTCGCCGGCCGCGTCGGCGGCGAGCTTCTGCTGCGCGACGCCAACGCCGCCTTCGCCGCCGACGGGCTCGGCGCACTGCTGGTGGGCGATGCGCCGGTCGAAACGCTGTCGCCCGCCGAGATCGACGCCGCGCTCGTCGCCGCGCTCGCCACCCCGCCGCTCGACCTGCGACAAGGCGCGTTCGCACGGCGGCGGCGGACGATCGAGCCCCGCCTGCTTCGCCGCTCGGCGGTGCTGCTGGGGTTGATCGTCCTCACGGTCCTCGCCACCGCGCTGGTCCGGATCGTCCGGCTGCACGCGGATACCGCCGCGCGCGATGCCGCCGCGGTGGCCGCCGCGCGCACGATCGCTCCCACGGTGACGACGGCCGAGCAAGCCGAAGCCGCCGTCAACCAGCAGCTCGCCGACCGCGGGCTCGGCGGCCACGGTTTCTCAGGACCGGTCGCGCACCTCTTGAGCACAACCGAAGCGACGCCCGATGTCACGCTCGCCGCGTTGGCGCGCACCGGCGACGGCGCGCTCGCGGCGACGCTCGCCGCGCCCGGCATCGACGAAATCAACGCTGTGCTCGTCGCATTGCAGCGCGCGGGCTATCGCATTACCGCGGAGCCGCCGCAGAACCAGGGCGGGCGCAACGCCGTCGCGATCACGATGGCCGCGCCATGATGGTACCGTTCCGTACCTGGTGGATCGCCCGCAATTCGCGCGAGAAGCGAATGCTCGGTGTCATGCTCATGCTGCTCGCGATCGTGGTCGGATGGCTCGGCATCTTCCGCCCCGTGACCCACGGGCTCACCGATGCCGAGACCGCGCATCGCGCGGCGGTCGATCGCGCCGCGCGTATAAACGCGAGCGTCACGCTGCTCCGGGACGCCAGGCCCCGCGAGACGCCCCCCGCCGGCCCGCTCGACCAGGTGATCGCGCAAAGCGCCGCCGAGGCCGGGTTCACGCTGGGCGGCAATACCCCCACCGGCGCCGACAGCGTATCGATCACGATCGGATCGGCACGCGCGCCCGCGTTGCTCGCCTGGCTTGGATCGCTTGAGGCGCGCGGCCTCACGATCGATGCTGCCACGATCCAGCCAGGTGCCAACCGCACGATAGCCGCGCGGATCACGCTGCGGAGGTCGGGACGATGAGGCGGGCGGTGCTTTTCCTCATCGCGCTCGCGATCACCCTCATCCTGCTGCTGCCGATGCGGCTCGCGCTCGGCTGGGTCGTGCTGGACGCGCACGGCATCGCCGCGAGCGGTGTGCGGGGCAGTGTCTGGAACGCGACCATCGAGCAAATGCGGGTCGGCGCACTCCCGCTCGGCACGCTCGACGCCGCTTTGTCGCCGTTACCGCTTCTCGTCGGTAGGATCCGGCTCGATCTCGCCCGGCATGGCGGGATCGACGGCGATCTGACGGGCGCGATCACGCTTGGCCGCGCCGATATCGCCATTGACGACCTGACCGGCACGATCCCGGTAGCGGCGCTGTTCGCTCCCCTGCCGATCGCCGCGCTCGAGCTCGACCAAATGCACGTGCATTTCGTCGGCCACCGCTGCACGGAGGCCGACGGTCGCGTCCGCGCGCGGCTGGCGGGCACGATCCCGGACATCGCGCTGTCGCAGGGGTTGAGCGGAGCGCTACGCTGCGACGGCGGACAGGCACGCATGGCGCTCACGAGCCAATCGGGGCGCGAGCATCTCGACGTCACCATCGACGCGCGCGGCCGCTACGTCGCCGACATCCGCATCGTTGACCCCGACCCCACGATCGCGCCCGCGCTCGTCGAATCGGGTTTCACCTCGGTGGCCGGCGGCTATCGGCGGCACGTCGCGGGCGGCATCGAATGATCCTCGTCCCCGTGATCGGGCTGGTGCTCGGCGCCCTTGTCGGCAGCTTCCTCGCGACTGTCCTCCTGCGCTGGCCAGCGGGCAGGAGCGCGCTCGCCGGCCGGTCGCATTGCGATGCCTGCGATCGGGCGCTCGGCCCAGCCGATCTGGTACCGCTGCTCAGCTTCGCCTGGCACCGCGGTCGCTGCCGCACCTGCCGCGCACCGATCGACCGCACCCATCTCGCCGTCGAGATCATCGCGGCCGCGATCGGTGGGTTCGCTTTCGCCGCCGCGAGCCCCCCCGCAGCGCTGGCCTGGGCGGTGCTCGGCTGGGGGCTGCTGCTGCTCGCAGCGTTCGACTGGCGGTATTTTTGGCTTTCGGACATGCTGACGCTCAGTCTCGCGGCGTTGGGGCTGATCCTCGGCCAGGTCATCCACGCCGCGCCGCTCGTCGATCGGCTGATCGGCGCGGCGGCGGGCTATGGCGTGCTGTGGCTGGTCGCGCGCGCCTACCGATCGCTGCGGCATCGCGAGGGAATGGGCGGCGGCGACCCGAAGCTGCTCGCCGCGATCGGCGCGTGGCTCGGCTGGCAGGCCTTGCCCTTCGTCCTGCTCGCCGCCTCGTCGCTCGGCCTCCTGCTCGCCGCGATCGCAAGCGCCCGCGGTCGCCCCATGTCGGCCACGACCGCGTTGCCGCTGGGAACCTTGCTCTGCCTGGCCGCGCTACCGGGGTGGTTCGGCGCCCGAGCCTTGGGCATCGGCTAGAGCAGCTTCATTTCGGCATCGGCCCCGCGCCCCGCCTAATCACAATCCGGCCGCCGCCAGGCAGGTCGGACAGCGCGAAGGCCAGCGTCTTCCGCTTCTCGTCATGATCGGCGTGAACGGTGCGGTTGCCGTTGCGCACGTGCGCCGGGCCCGTCCAGCCATGAACCGTCACCTCCAGCTTGTCCCACCAGGGCGTATATCGTCCCTCACGCGGCGCGAACTCGATCGCGAGCGTCCCGGAAGAGGACATTTCGCACCGGATGGCCTGGCGCAGATAGGCGCCCTTCTCGAACGCCGTGCTGTGGCCGTCGTCGAGATAGAGTGCGCCCGCGCATCCCGCCCCTGGAAAGACATCGAGCATCAGCGGGCCAGAGGGCGTTTCCGACGTGCTCTGCACCAGCGGCTGCGTCGGCAGGATGGTGCCCGCGCGCACGAAGACCGGCAGGCGATCGAGCCGCGGCGTCTCCCTCACCGTCCCGATGGGGCCGGCACTCGGCGTCACCGGCAGGCCGGTCCACAGATCGTACCAGCCGCCCGCCGGCAGGCAGACGTCGTATTCCTGGGGCGATTCCGGCTTGGGCGGCGGCGCGACCAGCAGCGCACCACCGAGCGTGAACGCCATCGACTGGTCGCACGAAGCGCCGAGCAATTGCGGATAATCGTAGAAGACCGGGCGCATCAGCGGATCGCCCGTGCGCGCGTTGCGATCGGCGAGGGCATAGACATAGGGCATCAGCCGGTAGCGTTCCTCGACGAACCGCCTGCGGATCGCGAGATGCTCCGGCCCGTCGAGCCACGGCTCGACGCGCGGCGTGCCCTTGGCGGAATGGTTGCGGAAGATCGGCGTGAACGCTGCGATCTCGTACCAGCGCGTCAACAGGTCGGGGCTCGGCCCGCCGGTGAACCCGCCAACATCGGCGCCGGCATAGGAAAAGCCGGACAGGCCGAGATTGATGAGCTGGTGGACCGACAGCTTGAGGTGATCCCAGGTCGCGCTGTTGTCCCCCGTCCAGGTCGCGGCGTAGCGCTGCCCGCCGGCATAGCTCGCGCGCGTCATCACGAAGGCGCGCTCGTCGGGGCGCAGGCGGCGCACGCCGCCATAGGTCGCGCGGGTGTTCTCCATGCCGAACACGTTATGGACCTCGGCATGGGATGCGTTACGCTCGGCGAAATCGTCGCTGTCGATATGGTGGACGGTATCCAGCGGCATGGTCATCGTCGGCGTCTCGAACACCGAGGGCTCGTTCATGTCGTTCCAGAAACCGGCGATCCCGTCGGCGACGAAATCCGCATAAAGCCCGCCCCACCACGTCCGCGCGTCCTTGTCGGTGAAATCGGGAAAGACCGAGGGGCCGGGCCAGACCTTGCCGACGAACGTCGAGCCGTCGGGATTGTGGACGAAATGATCGCCCGCGATCCCGCTGTCATATGGCGCATAGCCTTCGCCCGGGGCATGCGCGATGTGGAGATCGGTGATGGCGACGAGCTTGACGCCTTCGTCGTCAAGATCGCCCGCCAGCCCTTTCAGATCGGGAAAGGCCCGCGTGTTGACGGTGAACGGCCGATTGCGATCCTGGAAATCGATGTCGAGCCACACCGCGTCGGTCGGGATCGCGTCCTTGCGCAGCCGATCGACAACGCCGCGTACCTCCGCGGCCGACATGTAGCTGTAGCGCGACTGCTGATAGCCGAGCGCCCAGAGCGGCGTCAGCGGCGCCTTGCCGGTGAGATCGGTATAGCGGCGCACCACCTCGGCCATGCTCGGTCCGGCGACGATATAATAGTCGATCGGCCCGTCGGGCGCGCCCAAGGTGGTGACGCCCGCCTCGCGATGGCCGAAATCGAACCAGGCGCGCCAGGTGTTGTCGAGCAGGATGCCGTAGGCGCCGCCCGCCCCGCCGAGGCCGATATAGAAGGGGATCGACTTGTAGATCGGGTCGGTCGCGCTGGTGAAGCCATAAGCGTCGGTATTCCAGTCGACGAAGCTCTGGCCGCGGCGATCGAGCGTGCCGCCCGTCTTGTCGCCCAGGCCGTAGATGTGCTCGGCGTCGGGCAGCACCTTGCGCAGCGTGAAGCCGCGGCCGTCGAGCTTGATCGGCTCGGCATCGTCGGCGACGATCACGTGCCCCTCGGCGTCCCTGACGGTGAGGCGCAGGTCAGGCCCGATCTCGACCGCCAGCGCCGCGGTCGCAAAGCCGGTCGCGGTTCGCTCGACCGCCATCGAATGCGCGCGCTGGCCCGGCAGCACCGCCCAGCTCGCATCTTCGGGCAAGGTGCCGCCGCGCGCGATGCGCACGCGCAGCACCTGATCGGTCAGCGCCGTGACGCGCATCAGCACGGCCCCCCGCCGCGCATCGACCCCGTCGGCACGGGCTGTGAGAGCAGCCGTCCCCGGATCGGCGGACTGCGCGAGGGCGGCGGGCGCTGAGACGAGCAGCAACGCGACGAGCGCGGGCCGAAGCCACGGGCCAGATGAAACCATGCGGAACTCCCGAGAAAACAACTGCGCCGTTCTTCGACCCCGTGCCGCCCAGGTGGCGACACGGGGCGAGATCGGTCAGAACTTCACGCGCGCACCGAACTGGAAGCGCCGATCGACGCGGCTCCAGGCCGAATCCATGTAGACGGGCTCGACACCAGGGGTCAGCGGCGAATCGCCGAAGACCTGCTGCTGATAGACCGTCGTGGTGCCGAGCAGATTGCTACCCTCGACCGAGAGCTCGACGAAGCGATTGAGCGAGAAGCGGATCGACCCGTCGAGGAAGCCCGCCGCCTTCTGGAACACCGGCAGGCCGATGCAGCAATCGAGGTTCTGCGTCAGGTAGCGCGAGCGCCAGTTGTAGGCGAGGCGCAGGCCGATCGGGCCTTTCTCGTAGAGTCCCACCACGTTGAACGTGTGCTTCGAAATGCCCGCGAGCTTGTGCGAATCGAGCACCGGCCCGGTGCCTCCAGCCGCGGGAATGCCGATGCCCACCGCGCCGACATCGCCGCCCGACGTCGCGTTGATCAGGTTCGAATTGTCGATCCCCGACTGGTCGACGAAGGTATAGTTGAGCTGCACCCCGAGCCCGTCGAGCGGCTTGGGCAGGAAGGTGAAGAAGGTCTGATAAGCGGCCTCGACCCCCTTGAGCTCGCCGGTGCCGCCGCCGTTCGCGGGGCCGTTGATCCGCACCGTCTGCGTCGAGCTGCCGTTGGTGAAGTCGCGATAGGTCTGGCCGTAGGAGATCAGGCCCTTCAATCGCTTGTAGAACAGCCCGAGCGTGAACGACGAGCTCGGCCCCATATAGCGCTCGAACGACAGGTCGAACTGGTCGGCGGTGATCGGCCGCAGCGCCGCATTGCCCGAGTTGGCCTGGAACACGAAATTGTAGCCGGTGACGTTCTCCGGCGTGTGCGCCGCATTGGGCGAATTGTAGACGACATAGGGCGAATCCGCCGATCCGTCGAAGACCGGCGCGCCGATCTGCACATAGTTGCGCAACAGGCCGATATCGGGCCGCGAGATCGCCTTCGAATAGGCGAAGCGGATGAAATCCTTGTCGTCGAGGCCGAGCCGCACGTTGAAGCTCGGCAGCCAGTTGGTGAACGAACGCCGATAGGTGTTCGCGATGCCGGCGCTGTCGGCAAAGGCCCGGATCTCGTCGGTCAGATAGCAGCTCGGGTTGACCACCTGGTTGCCGGTCAGCTCCGCGTTGCAGGGCGCGAGATTGTCGAACACGTTCGCCGCCGGGAAGCCGACGTTGCCGTGGCTGTTCTCGGTGGTGCGCACAACGCGAAGGCCCACGTTACCGACGATGTTGATGCCGCCGATCATCGCATCCTCACCGCCGAAATTGAGCATCACATAGGCAGCCTTGGTCCGCTCGGTGAGGTTCATGATCTCGGACGGGGTGAAGCAGCCCTCGGTCGCCTCCGGGCGGTCGCAGATCGGGGTGTAGCCGCTGCCCATCGGCGAACCGGTGTTGGCGCCGCGCAGGCTTGCCATCAGGAAATCGTAATTGGTCAGCGCGCGGCCGTTGACGAACGCGAGCGCGCCGTTGGAATAAACGTTGCCGTCATACAGCCCGCCCATATCGTATAGCCCGAAGACGTTCGCGCCATAACCCTGGAAGTCGGAGCGCGGGGCGCAGCCCGGATAGGAATTGGGATTGTTCGGGTACGGCGCGGGGCTGGTGTTATCGAGGTTGAAGCCGGGGCCGTTGCAGAAATAGGGCGCGGAGATCGGCGTCCAGTTGAAGGTCGAATAGCGTACCGTCTGCTGGCGATCGGCGTAGCGCGCGCCGACCTTGATCGACCGCAGCCAGCCGCCGTCGCCGAAATCGTATTTGAGATCCGCGCGGAAGGCGTCCTCGTTCGCGTCATTGTCCTCGACATGGCCCTGGATGAACGGGATCCAGTAATTGTGCAGATTGGTGAGCCCGCCGGCTGCGTAATTGACGTTGTCGCCGGGCAGCAGCGCGATCTGCGGCGTGCCGTCGCCGTTCACGCTGTAATCGAAATTCGCCATCGATCCGGTCGCGACGAGGATGTCGTTGTTGTAGGTCGAGGCGTCGATGTGCTGGACGTCGAACGCGGCGTGCAGCCGGTCGCTGATGTCCCAGTCGATATGGCCTGAAATGTCCTTCGTGCCCTCGCGATGATCGAAATCGCGCGATTCGTTCTGGAAATACATGCCGTCGCGCAGCGTGGTGCAGACCGACGGCGCGGCGCAATTGTTGACGAAGGGAAGCCCCGGGACCGCAGAGCCGGTGTTGATCGCATCCTGCACGCTGCCCCATGATCCGGCCCAGCTTCCATGCCCCTGGGTGATGATGCCCGATTGCAGCATTCCGTCCGCCCCGAACACCAGCGCGCCCGTGCCGTCGGCAGGGCCGAGAATCGTCGTGGCGCGCGGGTTGAACGCCGGCGTCGCGAAGTAATTGCCGTCGAGGATCGCGTGGCTCGCGCGTTCGAGCCAGGCGTTGTGATATTGCGAGTCGGTGTATTGCACCGTCGCGCGGAAGGTGCCCGAATTGTTCTCGTACTGGCCGGCGAGCGCCCAGCCGTGGCGCTTGCGGTCGTAATCGACCTCGGAATAGCGAATGCCGTCGGGTGCATAGGCCCAGCCGCTGCCGCCGAAAGGATTGGCGGTGCAGCCCACCTGGCCGTTGGCGATGACGGCGTCGCCGTCGCCATCGACCGCGCCGGCCGAGCAATAGGTGTCGATCTTGTCCATGATGACGCTTTCGGTGCGCGTCACGACATGGCTCTGCGCGTAATCGACCAGCAGTCCGAACCGCCCGGCGGCGGTATCGAACGTGTCGCTGATCAGGGCGGAGAATTCGGGCGTCAGCCGATCCGAGCGGGTGCCGTAATTGGCCTTGAGCGTGCCCGTGACGACCAGCCCGTCCTGATCGAGCGGCAACCGCGTGCGCAGATCGACCGTGCCGGCGAGCCCGCCCTCGATCATCTCCGCCGTCTGGTTCTTGTAGGCGTCGACGCCGGCGAGCAACTCGGGCGAAACGTCGTTGAAGTTGAGCCCGCGCGCCGAATCCGCCGAGAAGCTGTCGCGCCCGTTGAACTCGGTGCGCACGAACGGCAGCCCGCGGATCAGCACCTGGGTCGGCTCGCCCGACGGGTGGGTGCTGTCGTCGGCCGATTGCAGTCGATTGACGGTGATGCCCGGCACGCGCTGCAGCGCCTCGGCAGCCGACTTGTCCGGGAAGGCGCCGATATCGGTCGCGGTGATCGAATCGACGAAGGTGTCGGCGTTCTTCTTGATGTTCTGCGAGGTCGCGAGCGCCTGGCGCACACCGACCACGACGATGTCGTTCGTCGCCTGCGTGCCGTCATCGGCGATGCTGGTCCCCGCCTGCTGCGTCGCCGCCGCGTCGTCCGCGGCCTGCGCGAGCGCCGGGCCGGACATAGCCAGTGCCGCCAATGCCAGCATCGACGCGCTCCCCTTGAGCGCACACCGATCAACTACATTCCTGTTCATGCCCCTCTCCCCTGATGTTCCGCCCTTGCCGAGCTGTGCGCCAGGCGCGACTCGCGTGTCGCCCTGTCTTGCGTAGATTTGCGCAAATTTGATCTTTACGCAAGAGGAGGTGAGAATTTGAGAATAAGCGACCTTTTTCCAATAGTATGTCGCGAATTTCAACCGAAGCGCCGGATATCCTAATGACCGACAAAGCGCAATTTGTCGTTGCCCTATTGCTTTCATAGGCCAAATAGAGCAAAATTTTGCGTAAGCTGACGGTAAGGAGGCGGAGATGCGCGAAGGGGGTCAGGGTCGATCAGATCGCGCGACGACGGCCCGCATGGTCCGGAATGGTGAGCGCGAGCAGCGCCGCGATCCCGAGCGCGCCCGCCGCGAGCATGAGCGCGAGCCCCGGCCGATCGCCCAGCAAAACATGCACTACCCAGCCGAGCAGCGCCGTCGCCACCAGCTGCGGGATCACCAGGAAGACGTTGTGGATGCCCATGTAGACGCCCATGCGCGCGGGCGGCACCGCGCTCGACACCATGGCATAGGGTGCCGACAGGATCGACGCCCAGGCGCAGCCGATGCCGAGCGCGGGCACCAGCAGCCAGCCCGGATCGCCGATCCACGCGAACCCCGTCAACCCCGCCGCGCCCAGCAACAGGCACAAGGCGTGCGCCTCGCGGCGCCCGATGCGCGCGACGACGTGTGGCAGCGCGAACGCGCCCACCGCCGCGACCCCATTGTAGAAGGCGAACAGCACGCCCACCCAGTTCGCGCTGGCATTGTAGGCGGCGCTCGCCGGATCGGCCCCGGCGCCGCTGTTCGCCGCGATCGCGGGCACGGCATAGATCCAGAGCGTGAACAGCCCGAACCAGGTGAAGAACTGCACTACCGCGAGCCGGCGGAGCACCGCGGGCATGTGGATGACGTCGTCGATGATCTCGAGCAGCCCCGTGGGCCGGACGCCGTGCCGTGCGCTCCACGCCGTCGCCCATTGGCCGATGCCGAGCACGCCGGCGAGACCCGCGATCAGATAGAGTTCGGGGCGATAGTTGCGCAACGCGGTCACCGTGGTGATCGCCACCGCCCCTGCGATCCACAAGGCGCCGTTGCGCACCAGCATGGCGGAGCTCGTGCTCGCCCATTCGGCGCGCGCGACCGCGTGGCCGTCGACCGCCGTGCCGGGCGGATGCTCGCGCGTCGTGGCGACGCTCAGCACGACGCTCGCGAGCAGCCCGATCGCGCCGATATAATATGCGACGCGCAGCGAGGGCGGCAGCACGCCCGGCGGTGCCTCGGCGGCGAGCCCGAAGCCATGCGACAGGATCCACGGCAGCGCCGAGGCGACCACCGCGCCGGCGCCGATGAACACCACCTGCATCGCGAACGCCGCGCTTCGCTGGCGTTCGGGAACGAGATCGGCGACCAGCGCGCGGAACGGCTCCATCGCGACGTTGATCGCGCCCGTCAGCAGCCACAGCATCAGGCTCGCCGCCCACAAGGTGCCGGCATTGGGCATCAGCACCAGCGCGACGGCGCTGGCGATCCCGCCGGCGAGTACGTACGGCCGGCGGCGGCCGAGCGGCCCCCAGGTGCGATCGCTCAGATGGCCGATCACCGGCTGGATGACGAGCCCCGTGATCGGCGCCGCGATCCACAGGATCGGCAATTGATCGAGCTCGGCGCCGAGCGTCTGGAAGATGCGGCTGGTGTTGACGTTCTGCAGCCCCCAGACGATCTGCACGCCGAACAGCCCGCAGCACATGTTGGCGAGCGCCGCGCGCGAAAGGCCCGCTTTCATGGTCGCGGAGGGCGGCTCGGCCCCTCCCCGCATCGCGTCTGCTTGCAAAGCCGCCCCTTCGCTGCGCTTAGTCCCCTCCACCTTATTCCGCCGAGGCACGATGGCCAATAACAAGACGACGCTCGAGGATCTGGCGCGGCTCGCCGGGGTGTCGATCTCGACCGTCAGCCGCGCGCTCAACGATCAGCCGCCGATCAGCCTCAAGACCAAGCAGCGGATCTGGGCGCTGGCGCGCGCGCACGATTATCCGTTCCGCCATTCGATGCCGACCGCGCCGATCGGCGCCGAAGGCTCGATCGCGATCGTCACGCCGCACGTGCGCGGGCGGCCGCTGCCGCTGTCGCATCCCTTCTTCCTCGAACTGCTCGCGAGCATCGGCGAGGCGGCGCGCGAGCGCGGTTGCGATTTCACCGTGAGCCACGTCGCACCGGCCAATTTCGACGATCTGGTGACGGCGACGACGACGAGCCGCGCGAGCGGCGTCATCTTCCTCGGCCAGGGCATGCTGCACGAGGATTTCAACCGCCTCGCCGGAACCGGCGCGCGCTTCGTGATCTGGGGCGCGCACCTGCCGGGGCAGAATTACCGCTCGATCGGATCGGACAATCTGCTCGGCGGGCGCCGCGCGACGCTGCATCTGGCGCGGCTCGGGCGGCGCGCGATCGCCTTTGTCGGCGGCAGCGATCCAGAAGCGCAGCAGCGCCGCCGCGGCTATCTCGACGCGCTCGCCGAATGCGGGATCGATCCCGATCCCCGGCGCATCGTCCAGGTCGAGTTCGAGCTCGAATCGGCCGAAGCAGCGGTCGAGCGGCTGTTGCGGCTCGGCGTGCCCTTCGATGGCATCGTCGCCGCGAGCGATCTGATCGCGCTGGGCGCGATCCGCGCGCTGCGCAGCAAGGGCCGCGCGGTGCCGGGCGACGTGTCGGTGGTCGGTTATGACGACATGCTGCTCAGCCGGCTGAGCACGCCCGCGCTCACCACGATCCGGCAGGACACGTTCCGCGCCGGGCAGTTGCTCGTCGCTTCGGTGCTCGAGCCGCTGCCGGACGATTCGCCGGGCTATCTGCCGACCGAGCTGATCGTGCGCGAATCCTGCGGCGCCTGAACGGCGTCAAGATCGCTGTCTCGCTCCGAATGCAGATGCGCGGGGAGAACGATGCCTCCCGGCAGCCCCATAATCTGACAGTTGACGTCCGCCTCCGTCATCTTCATTACTCAGACAAATAGAATCGGGGAGGATCGGGTTGTCGAGCGTCGCTCTGGACCGCGTGAGCAAGCAATATGGCGCGACGACCGTGATCGACGGGCTGTCGCTGGCGATCGATGCCGGCGAGTTCGTCGTCTTCCTCGGCCCCTCGGGCTGCGGCAAATCCACGCTTCTGCGCATGATCGCGGGCCTAGAGAGCGTGGACGGCGGCGAAGTTCGCATCGGCGAGCGTCGGGTCGATCACTTGCCGCCGGGCGAGCGCGGCGTCGCCATGGTCTTCCAGAACTACGCGCTCTATCCGCATATGAGCGTGCGCGAGAACATGGCGTTCGGCCTCAAGAACGCGCGCATTCCCGCCGACGAGATCGACCGCCGCATCGCTGCCGCCGCAGAATCCCTCGAAATCGCGCCGCTGCTCGACCGCAAGTCCACCCAACTTTCGGGCGGCCAGCAGCAGCGCGTCGCGATCGCCCGCGCGATCGTCAAGGAGCCCGAGCTCTTCCTGCTCGACGAACCGCTGTCGAACCTCGACGCGGCGCTCAGGATGCGCACCCGGCTCGAGATCGCGCAGCTCCACCAACGGCTCGGCACGACGATGATCTTCGTCACCCACGACCAGGTCGAGGCGATGACGCTCGCCGATCGCATCGTCGTGCTCAAGGGCGGGCAGATCGAGCAGGTCGGCACGCCGATGGACATCTATCTGACGCCCCGCACCGAATTCGTCGCCACCTTCGTCGGCTCGCCAAAGATCAACCTGCTGCCGGTCACGGTCTCCGCCACGGACGGCGTGGCGCGCGCGCAGCTGGCGAACGGTACCGAGATCGACACCGCCGTTCCCGCCGAGGGCCTGCCCGCCGGCATGATGACACTCGGCCTGCGTCCCGAATGCGTCCGCCCGGCCCCGCTCGATTCGGCTGCGCTCCACGCAAAGGTGCAGGTCGTCGAGCGGCTCGGCGAGCGCACCTTGCTCCACGTCGCGCTCGACGACGGCACCCTGCTGGTCGCGGAGGATGCGGGACTCTCGTCGATCCGCACCGGCGACCGCATCGGCCTTCGGATCGCGCCCGAGCGCGCCCACCTGTTCGACGCCGACGGTATCGGCCACCAGCCGGCACGGCGCGGCTGATGGCCGACGCCTTCTCCGAGCCGACCGCGCCGATCCCGGTCGCCCTGCCCCGCAAGCGCCGGGGCGATTGGACGAACGCGCTGTTCGTGTTGCCCTATCTGATCGTCTTCGTCGCGATGATCGCGGTGCCGCTCGGCTGGGGCATGTGGCTCTCGACCACCAAGAGCGACCTGTTCGGCACCGAGGGCTTTGTCGGTCTCGCCAACTTCACGCGCCTGCTCGGCGATCCGATCTTCCTCGAGACCGTCTGGAACACTTTCTATTTCGTCCTCCTCACCGTCCCCGCGCTGGCGGTGATCGGCCTCGCGCTGGCGCTCGTCCTCAACCGCGAGGCACGCTGGGCGGCGGTGCTGCGCACGATCTTCTTCGCCTCCACGGTGCTGTCGGTCACCGTCGTCACGCTCGTCTGGCGGCTCGTCTTCCTGCCCGACAGCGGCCTGCTTTCGGTCGTCACGCGCGCGCTCGGGGGCACGCCCGTCGCCTTCCTCAACAGCGAGACGCTGGCGATGCCCGCGATCGCGATCACCACGATCTGGTGGTGCATCGGGCTGCCGATGGTGCTCTTTCTCGCCGCGCTTCAGCAGGTGCCGCGATCACTCTACGAGGCCGCCGCGCTCGATCACGCCTCGCGTTGGCGGACGCTCACCCGCATCACGCTGCCCGCGATCCGCCGCACCTTCGCGCTGGTGCTCATCATCGAGGTGATCCTCCAGTTCCAGCTCTTCGGCCAGCCACAGCTGATGACATTGGGCGGCCCCAACAACGCAACCCGCCCGATCGTGCTCTTCATCTACGAGACCGGCTGGCGGCAATGGGAACTGGGCTATGCCTCCGCGGCGGCACAGATGCTCTTCGCGATGATCCTGATCGCGGCGATGGCGCAATATTGGCTTTCCTCGCGCAAGGAGGCGCGCTGATGCGCTTCGGTCGCACGCATCCGATCGCGCTCACGCTGATCGTCGTCGCCGCAGTGCTGATGATGGTGCCGCTCGTCTGGGTGCTCGCGCTGTCGTTCAAGGCGAATGCGGCGCTGATGGCGGACACCAATTCGGTCTTCCATGTCCCCTACACGCTCGCCAATTACCGCACGCTGTTCGGCGACGGCCAGGTGTTCCGCTGGATCATGAACAGCCTGATCGTGTCGCTCGGCATGACGGCGGGGGTGCTGATCCTCTCCAGCCTCGCGGGCTACGGCTTCGCCCGCCTCGATTTCCCCGGACGCCCCGTGCTGTTCGTGATCGTGCTGCTCGGCCTCGCCGTCCCCGAACAGGCCGTCATCATCGCGCGCCACCAGATGCTGAGCCTCGTCTCGATGCACAATACCTACGCGGCGCTGATCCTGCCCGGCCTGTCGGCGCCCTTCGGCGTCTTCCTGATGACCCAATATTTCCGCGCCATCCCCCGCGACATCGACGAGGCCGCGCTGCTCGACGGCGCCTCGCGCTTCAAGGTGTTCTGGAAAGTGCTCCTCCCGCTCACCGTGCCCGCGCAGGCGACGCTCGGTATCTTCACCTTCCTCTCGGCCTGGAACGATTATTGGTGGCCGCTGATCTCCGCGACCAACAAGCAGATGTTCACGCTGACGGTCGGCATCGCCTCCACCCAGATGAACTTCGCGCAGACCGAGGGCCTCGGCTTCCTGATGGCACAGGCGGTGCTCGCGGGGCTGCCGATCCTGATCGTCTATCTGTTCTTCCAGAAATACATCGTCCAGGCGGTTGCGGGAGCCGCCGGGCGATGAGGCAGACCGTTGGCCACCCTCACCCTTCCGCGCCCCCGCTGATGCGGGGCCGCTCCCTCCCTCTCCCTCGAGGGAGAGGGAAGGGGCCCGCGAGCCGAAGGCGAGTGGGAAGGGTGAGGATAACCGCCCTCATCCGAATCTATCTTACCCTCACCCTCGCCATCCTCCTCGCCGCGTGCGGCGGCGCGAAGGACGATCGCACCGAACTGGTCATCCAGCGCTTCTTCGGCGCGTGCGAGGCCGAATACGGCGCCAGCACCAACATTGCCGCCGCCGAGGGCGAGTGCGGCATCATGACCGCGATCATCAACAAGTTCGAGGCCGAGAACCCCGACATCCACGTCGTCGAGAACGTCGTCTTCTGGCCCGGCTACGATCAGCTCACCGCGCAGCTCGCCGCCAACGACGCGCCCGATTTGGTGACGATGCACGGCTCGGTGATCGCCGATTATCAGGCGCGCGGCCTGCTCGATCCGCTGGGCGGCGATCTCGCCTCGATCGGCATCGCGCCCGACCAGTTCACCGACGCCGCCCGCCGCGCGGTGACGATCGACGGCAAGGTCTGGGGGTTGCCGCTCGATAGCTGGACGATGCTCTGGCACGTCAACATGAACCTGTTCCGCGAGGCGGGGTTGGTGAAGGACGGCAAGCCCGTCCTCCCGCATTCTCCGCAAGAGCTGCTCGCCCAGGCCGAGCAGTTCAAGCGCCGCACCGGCAAGCCCTATTTCGTGCAGGCGACCGCCAACGAATATGCGAGCTTCACGCGCAACTTCTACACCTTCGTCATGCAGCAGGGCGTGCCCCTGTTCACCGACGCGCGCCACGCCAATTTCCAGACCCCCGCCGCCCACCGCGCGCTCGCGCTGTTCAAGACGATCCGCGAACGCGGCCTCACCACGCAGAACCAGGATTACAGCGCGGCAGTGTCGGGGTTCCTCAACGGCGACGGCGGCGTGTTCCTCGTCGGCACCTGGATGGTGCAGGACTTCGACGCGGCCTCGCACAAGCCGGGCAGCGCGCTCCATAACGGCTATGCCGTCGTCCCTTACCCCCAACTCTTCGCACGTGACGTCACCTTCGCCGACGGCCACAATTGGGTGATGCCGCACAATCCGGGCCGCCCCCCCGCCGAACACGAAGCGGCGCTGCGCTTCCTCAAATTCTTCGCGGCGTACGACAAGGATTGGGCGCGCACCGGCCACATGCCCGCCTTCGCGACCGTGATCGACAGCCCCGAATGGCGCGCCCTGCCCCACCGCGCGGCGCTCGCCGAGATCGCCCGCACCGCAACCCCGCTCCCGAAGCAAATCCGTCGCCAGTTTCCGATCGAAACCGTCGTCGGCCAGGAGGCCGCCGCCGCGATCGCGGGCAACAAGCCGATCGACCGCGCGCTCGCCGACATGGAGCGGCGCGTGAACGAAATTCTCCAGCATATCTAGCGCATGAATACCACTTCGCCTTGGTCACCCTCACCCTTCCGCGTCCCCGCTGGCGCGGAGCCGCTCCCTCCCTCTCCCTCGAGGGAGAGGGAAGGGGCCCGCGCCGCACAGCGGCGTGGGAAGGGTGAGGGTGGCCCGCCGCTCAACCACAACGCATTTCCATTGAAATTCTAGAGGACGACCCCCGAATGCTCTCATCCCATGTTATCGCCGATGCGGACTTCGTGATCGCCCCCGTCGCGCGGCACGTGTTCGGCAGTTTTGTCGAGCATCTCGGCCGCTGCGTCTACGGCGGCATCTACGAGCCCGGCCATGCCACCGCCGACGCCAACGGCTTCCGCGGCGACGTGCTCGCGCTGATCCGCGAGCTGGGCCCGACGATCGTGCGCTATCCGGGCGGCAATTTCGTCTCAGGCTACGATTGGGAGGACGGCGTCGGCCCGAAGGACGAGCGCCCCGTCCGTCTCGATCTCGCCTGGGGTTCGACCGAGACCAACCAGTTCGGCACCAACGAGTTCATGGATTGGTGCAAGGCGGCCGACATCGAGCCGATGTTCGCGGTCAACCTCGGCACGCGCGGCCCGGCCGAGGCGCAGAATTTCCTCGAATATTGCAACCATCCCGGCGGCACGCATTACGCCGACCTGCGCAAGAGCCACGGTTACGAAGCGCCGCACGACATCAAATTCTGGTGCCTCGGCAACGAAATGGACGGCCCGTGGCAGACCTGCGCCAAGACCGCGGACGAATATGGCCGCATCGCCACCGAGACCGCCAAGGTGATGCGCTGGACCTCGGACGGTCTTCAGCTCGCCGCGTGCGGCTCGTCGGCGCGCACCATGCCCACCTACGGCGCTTGGGAGCACGACGTGCTCGACCATTGCTTCGATCATGTCGATTACATCTCGCTCCACCAATATTTCGAGAATCACGAAAGCGAGGTCGATCGCTTCCTCACTACGATCGACGATCTCGAAAGCTTCATCACCGAAGTCGCCGCGATCGCCGACGCGGTCGCCGCCAGGCGCCGGTCGCCGAAGCGTATCATGCTCTCGCTCGACGAATGGAACGTCTGGTATCGCGCGCGCTCGGGCGAGCAATTGCGCGGGGTCGGCTGGCCCGAGGCGCCAGCTTTGCTCGAGGAAATCTACAACATGGAAGACGCGCTCGTCGTCGGCGGCGCGCTCCTCACCATGATCAACCACGCCGATCGCGTGAAGGCGGCGTGCCTCGCGCAGCTCGTCAACGTCATCGCCCCGATCATGACCGAGACCGGCGGCCCCGCCTGGCGTCAGACGATCTTTCACCCCTTCGCCCAGGCCTCGCGCCACGCGCGCGGCAACGCGCTGCGCTTGAAGGTCGATACCGGCACCTTCGCCGCGGGCAACCAGCAGGCAGCACCGCTGCTCGTCACCGCGGTCGTCCACGATCCCGATACCGGCGCGGCCACCGTCTTCGCGCTCAACCGGAGCCTCGACGAGGACATGATCCTGACGACCGAACTGCGCAACATGGGCGCGCGCCGGCTCGACAGCGCGCACGAGCTGCATCATCCCGACATCAAGGCGATCAACAGCAAGCAGGCACCGGATAACGTGGCGCCGGTCGCGCATCCCGACGCGGCGCTTGCCGACGGCATCCTCACCGCGACGCTCAAGCCGCTGTCGTGGAACGTCTTTACGACGATGCCGGCATGATGCGCTTGCTTTGTCTCCCGCCGCGCCCACGCTAAGAGGGGAACACCATGCCGTCGCCGCGCACCCGAGCCACCACGATCGACACGCCCGAGGGGCGCAAGCTGCTGCGCATCCACGGCACGATCGCGCGCGACCTCGGCATCCGCATCGTCTCGGGCCGCTTCCGGCCCGGCGAGGTGCTCGACGGCGAGGTCGAGGCGAGCGATCGGCTGCGCGTCTCGCGCACCGCCTATCGTGAGGCGGTGCGCATCCTCGCCGCCAAGGGCCTCGTCGAATCGCGCCCCAAGACGGGCACGCGCGTCAGCCCGCAGGCCAAATGGCACCTGCTCGATCCCGACGTGCTGTCGTGGATCTTCGAGTTCGAGCCCGGCGACGACCTGCTCGCCAGCCTGTTCGAGCTGCGCAAGATCGTCGAGCCCGAGGCCGCCGCGCTCGCCGCCCAGCGCCGCACCGACGCGCAGATCGCGGCGATGGCCGAGGCGCTCGACGACATGGCCGAGCACACGCTCGCCTCACCCGAGGGCCGTGCCGCCGACCAGCATTTCCACGCCGCGCTGCTCGAAGCGTCGGGCAATCCCTTCCTGGTGACGCTCACCAGCGGCGTCTCCGCGGCGGTCGCGTGGACGACGGTGTTCAAGCAGCGCCACATGCCGCTCAGCCGCGATCCCGTCCCCGATCACCGCCGCGTGTTCGAAGCCGTCGCCGCCGGCAACGCCAAGGCCGCGCACAAGGCGATGGCGAACCTCGTCGACATGGCGTTCCTCGATACGACACGAACGCTGCCGGAAACGAAAGCCGGAAAGGCCGGTTCGGCGAGCGCGCGGGAACCCTAAGCAGGTCTCATCCAGGAGGATTCTACGTCGCCGACGGCCACCCGTCGGCGCTCCACGCGATCGGCCGGATGCGCAGCGTCGGCGCGCCGTCCGCCTGCGTGTCATAGGCGTGATAGACGATATAGTCGCGCGCACCGTCCTGAAGCACCGCGCAATGCCCCGGCCCGACGAACCGGTCCCCCGCGCTGCGGTCTGCACGCAGGATCACGGTGCCGCCGCCCTCCAGCATCGGCCGTCCCTCGCGATCGACATAGGGCCCGCCGATCTCGGCCGAGCGACCGACCACGGTGTAATAGGTGCTGTCCGACCCGCGGCAGCAGAAGTCGAACGACGCGAAGAGATAGTGGAAATCGCCGCGCCGGATGATGAACGGCCCCTCGATCGCATCGGGCCTTGGCCGCCGCGCTATCGTGCGCGGCACCGCACCCGCCGCCGGCTTGCCCGTCGCGGGATCGAGCGCGACGAGCTGGAGCCCGCCCCAGAAGCTGCCGAAGACCAGCCACGGCCGCCCCTCGGCGTCCACCGCATGATTGGGGTCGATCGCGTTGAAATCGTCTTGCGGAGTCGAGCGGAATACCACCCCCTCGTCGCGCCAGCCGAACGCCGGATCGGCGCGATCGAGCGTCGGCGTGGTCGCGAGCCCGATCGCCGATCGATTCTTCCCGAAGGTCGAGAGCGAATAATAGAGGTGATAGCGCCCGTCATGGAACGAGATGTCCGGCGCCCAGATGCCGCGCGTCCCCGGCACTTCCGCTTGCGCCCAATCGGGCAGCCCCTCGAACACGCTGCCGTTGCCCGTCCAGCGCACGAGATCGGTCGAGGTCCGCCACGGCAGCACGCCCGGCCCCTCGCCCAGATGCCCGGTGCAGAACAGGTGATAGGTGTCGCCCGCGCGGATGATGCACGGATCGTGGACCGGGCTGATGTCTCCGCTCAGCCGGTCCGCGAATCCGCCCTGCGGCTCCGAACCCACTGCCCCGCCCCGCGCCGCCGCGCACGCACCGGCGGCGAGCGAGGCGAGCACGAAGGCGCGGCGGTCGATCATGGCCCCGGGCTTAGTTGAAGCTGTACCGCACGCCCAGCGCGAAGGTCCGTGCGAGCAGCAGGCTGCCGAGATTGTCGGTGGCGAACCCGCCGGCGTCGTCGAACCGATAATATTCCTGCTGCACCTCGTTGGTGATGTTGGTGGCGTCGAAGGTGACGCCCAGCCGGTCGGTCACGTCGTAGGTGAGCTGGAAATCGAGGCTCCGCTCGGGCACGCGCCACACGCCGATCGGGTTGGCGAACAGCCGCGCCTCGTTCCGCGCGAGGAAGTTCTTGCGATAGACGTAGGACAGGCGGATGCCGACCGGGTGGCGGTCATAGGCGAGCGTCACATTGTACGAGAAGTCCGACACCCCGAAGAAATCGGTCCGCTCCTGCCCGGTGATGTTGCCGTTGATGTCCACCTGCGGGATGTTCTGCGACGAATCGAGCACCGTCAAACTGCCCTGCACGCCCAGGCCTTTGAAGATTCCCGGCAGGTAATCGGGGAAATAGAGCGCGCCCAGCTCGATGCCCTTGAGCACGCCGTCCGATGCGTTCTGCGGCCGCGTGACGAGGAAGGTATCGGTGTTGAGCCCGGTGCCGGTGACGTTCACCAGCGAGGTGATCGGCACCACCAGCCCGTCGATCTCGCGGCGGAACAGCGTGGTGTAGATCGCGCTGTCGCGATCGAAATACCATTCGAGCGACAGATCGTAATTAGTCGCCTTGGTCGCGCGCAGATTGGGGTTGCCCGCCGAGCCGGAGCCATAGCCGACCTGCGTCAGGTCGCCCGTCAGCGTGTAGTTGGAATTGAGGTCGCCAAAGGCCGGCCGCCGCAGCGTCTCGCCGTAGTTGAAGCGCAGCCGCAGCTTGTCGGTGATGTCGTAGATCGCGGTCGCGGCCGGCAGGAAGGCAGAGGTCGTCTGCGAACCGGAGCTCGACGCCAGCGTATAGCGATCGGTGAAGGCCAGGTCGGTATCGACATCCACATAGCGCAGCCCCGCCTCGAGCCTGAGCGGCCGCCCGAACAGGCTGATCTCGCCGTCCGCCTGGATATAGGCGGACATCGTAATCTCGTTGATGTCGAACACCTTGGTCAGCGTCATGTCGTCGCTGAGCAGGATGCCGGGATCGACCGACGAGCGATAGAGATCGCGGATTTCGTCGGCATGGGCGATATTGTAATATCCGTTGGGCGCGATCCACGAGGTCGGCACGTCGGCGCGACCGTTGTAGAAATCGTCGGTCCGGTACACCGCGCCCTCGGGCAGCGCGCCGAACGAGCCACCGAGCGCGGGGGCGTCCTGCCCGCGCACCGACGAGGATGCCTTGCGATCGTCGTAGCGGATGCCCGCTTTCACTTGCCGCAGGAAGCCGCTGTCGAAATCCTTGCGGCCGTCGAGCCGGAAGGTCCAGGCCGAGCCTTCGTCGCGATTGCCGTTGTCGTAGAGTTCGCCGACGGTCCACGCGCCCGGATCGGTGAGCAGCGCATTGTCGGAGAAATTGTACGACGGGAAACCGTTGCCGGTGTTGAAATCGACGTTGATCTGCGGCGCGACGCGGTTGATCCGCATCGCGAAGAACTGCGATTTCACCGTGCTGTCCTGATGCGACAGGTCGGCCGTGATGTGCCCGCTATCGCCCACATCCCATTGGCCGTTCAGCGCATAGACGTAGCTGTCGGTGCTGCTCTTGGTGAAATCGCCGCTGTTGAAGCCGAACACGTCGCCGACGGTGCGGCTCTTGATGATGTTGGTGCCGGGAAACAGCGTAAAGCTCGACGCGGGATCGGGGCCGAGCGCACCCCAGTAATCGACGAAGCTGAAGAACAGATTGTTGTAGGTCGTCGCGCGATAGCCCGTCCAGAACACTTCCGCGGTGTAGGTCGAACTCGAATTGGGCGACCATTGCAGCGCCGCGTTGATCGACGGCCGCTCGCGCTCGCCGTGCAGGTCGGAACTGAACACCGCGTCCCGCGAGAGATAATAGGGCGTCTCGATACCGTTGAGGATGAAGGTCGATCCTTCCTCGTCGGGAAGCCCGCGATCGAGCCCGGGCTGCCATGCGCCGGTATCGGGAAAGACGCGCTGGAGCGGGGTGAAGCCGGTGCCCGGCGGCGGGTTCTCCGTCACGAACGGCACCAGCGCGCCCGCCGTGACGCTCATCGTGCGATATTTGGTCTTGGCGTAGCTGCCGTTCACCAGCAGGCCGACATCGCCGATCCCCGTCTCCCAGCGATCGCTGACGAGCAGGCTGACATTGGGGTTCAGCGTATCCGCCGTCTCGTTGTAGATGCCGCGGGCCGAGGCCGAGAGCGCGAAGCCGTCGAAATCGAACGGGCGCCGCGTCTGCACGTCGATCTGCCCGGCAAGCCCGGTCTCGATCTGCTCGGCGGAACGCGTCTTGTAGACGTCGATCTGCTTGACGAGCGTCGCCGGAATGTCCTGGAGCGCGAACGAGCGGCCCGCGGCGGTGAAGATCTCGCGCCCGTTCATCGTGGTCAGCGGATCGGGCAGGCCACGGATCGACAGCGTCGAGGCCTCGCCGCTCCCGCGGTCGGTCACCTGCACGCCGGTGATCCGCTGGAGCGCTTCGACGACGTTGTTGTCGGGAAGCTTGCCGACATCCTCGGCGACGATCGATTCGACCACCTGTTCCGAATCGCGCTTCACTTCGAGCGCCTTGACGTAGCTCGCGCGCACACCGGTGACGACGATGTCGGAATTTTGCGCGTCCGGCGCCTGCTGCTGCGGCGAATCATCGTCGCCGGCGGTTTGCGCGAAGGCCGGGCTCGCGACGGCCAGGCCGATCGCCGACGCGGAACACAGAATTGCGAACTTGGCAGCCATTTCTATCCCCTCTCCCCGTATCGGATGGGCGCGCCGGTCTCTCGCCGCTCGCCTTGTCCGATTATTAACTCAGACAATTCATTAGCCCGCTGTCCGGTAGCGCGCAAGCGCTCTCGCGTATTTCTCAGACAAATGTCGCCGGTGTTGCTGCAAATCCACGGTGACGCCCCATTCCGCTCATTCTGGGAGCGCTACCGGAATCAAACCGAAGCGATTGACCTTTCCCGTCAACCTTATATGTCTGAGTTAATGATGGCCGCCGGAACGGACCGGCCGAATTCAAGGGAGAGGGAGGAGTTCGATGAGGAAATGGACGCGCGCGGCAGTATCGGCGGCGGCTTGCGCAATGGCCGCCGCGCCGGCGATCGCGCAGCAACCCGCACAGGTTTCGGTCAGCATCGACCTCGCCCATCCCGGCGCAACGATCGAGCCCGCGATCCAGGGCCAGTTCGCCGAGGATCTCGGCCGCGGCCTCTACGACGGCATCTGGGTCGGCCCCGATTCCAAGATCCCCAACACCAACGGCTATCGCAGCGACGTGATGGCCGCGCTCGACAAGCTGCACATCCCCGTCATCCGCTGGCCCGGCGGCTGCTTCGCCGACCAATATGACTGGCGCGACGGCATCGGCCCGCGCGAAAAGCGCCCGGTGCGGATCAACTACACCTGGGGCGGCGTCACCTACGACAACAGCTTCGGCACCAACGAGTTCATGGATTATACCGAACGGCTCGGCGCCGACGCCTATGTCGCGGGCAACATGGGCTCGATGCCGCCGCGCGCGATGCAGCAGTGGATCGAATACATCACCGCCGACGGCAACTCGGCGCTCGCCGCCGAGCGCCGCGCCAACGGCCGCGACAAGCCGTGGACCAACCTCAAATATTTCGGCGTCGGCAACGAAACCTGGGGCTGCGGCGGCAACATGACCGCCGAGCACGCCGCCAACGAGCATCGCCGCTACGCCACCTTCGTCCAGCGCGAGGCGGCGGGCAGCCCGATCGTCCGCGTCGCCTCGGGCGCGAACAGCGACGATTACCACTGGACCGAGGTGATGATGCGCGACGCCGGGCGCCAGATGGATGCGCTCAGCCTGCATTATTACACCTTCCCCGGCTCGTGGGAGCACAAGGGCCCCGCGACCGGTTTCGACGAGCCCGCCTGGGCCTCCACGCTCGCGCACGCGCTGCACATGGACGAGCTCGTCACCAAACATTCGGCGATCATGGACAAATACGATCCCGAAAAGCGCGTCGCGCTCTATGTCGACGAATGGGGTACCTGGTACGATCAGGAACCCGGCTCGCACCCCGGCTTCCTCTACCAGCAGAACAGCTTGCGCGATGCCGAGGTCGCCGCGCTGACGCTCAACATCTTCCACCGCCATACCGACCGCGTGAAGCTCGCCGCGATCGCGCAGATGGTGAACGTCCTCCAGGCGATGATCCTGACGAAGGACGACAAGATGCTGCTGACGCCCACCTATCACGTCTTCGACATGTACGTGCCATTCCAGGGCGCGACTCCCTTCCCCGCCACGGTGGAAGGGCCGCGCTACAAGGAGGGCGACTATGATCTGCCGATGGTGGACGTGTCGGCGGCGCGCGGGACGGACGGCAAGCTCTACCTCTCGCTCGTCAATCTCGACCCGGATCGCGCCGCGCACGTGACGACCGGCCTCACCGGCACCGCGACGGGCCGCATCCTCACCGGCCCCGCGATCGACACGCACAACACGTTCGACGCGCCGAACACGATCCACCCGGTCGCCTATTCGGGCAAGAGCGCAGGCGGCAAGCTGGCGTTCGACCTGCCCGCCAAGTCGGTTGCGGTGGTCGCGGTCAGCCAGTGATGCTGTCGCGGCGCGCCTTCCTGGCGTCGGCGAGCGTGGTCGCGCTCGCCGGCCCGGTGGCGGCGCGCGCTGCGGTGGCCGGTCCGCGCGTCAGGGTCGCGCCGGTGCCGCTGGAGACGGTGCGACTCGGCCCCTCGCCTTTCCGCGACGCGGTGGAGAAAAATCGCGCGTTCCTGCTCTCGCTCGATCCCGACCGTTTCCTCCACAATTTCCGCACGAGCGCGGGCCTCGAACCCAAGGCGCCAGTCTACGGCGGCTGGGAAGCGCGCGGCATCGCCGGCCATTCGCTTGGCCATTACCTCTCCGCCTGCGCGCTGATGCATGCACAGACCGGCGACGCCGCGGTGCGCGACCGCATCACGCACATCGTCGCCGAACTGGCGACATGCCAGCGCGCCCATGGTGACGGCTATATCGGCGGCACCACCGTCGAGCGCGACGGCAAGGTGGTGGACGGCAAGATCGTCTTCGAGGAAGTCCGCCGCCACATCATCCGCACCGGCGGCTTCGACATCAACGGCGGCTGGGTGCCGCTCTACACCTGGCACAAGGTCCATGCCGGGCTGATCGACGCGTATCGCCTCGGCAAGGTCGAGGCGGCGCTGCCGGTGATGCTCGGCATGGCGGGCTATCTCGCGACGATCCTCGAGGGGCTGGACGACGCCGAGATGCAAAAGCTGCTCGCGTCCGAATATGGCGGGCTCAACGAAAGCTACGCCGATACCTTCGCGATCACCGGCGATCCGCGCTGGCTCAAGGTCGCCGAGCGCATCCACGATCGCAAGGTGCTCGACCCCCTCGCCGCCGAGCGGGATCAACTCGCGGGCCTCCACGCCAACACGCAGATTCCCAAGCTGATCGGCCTCGCGCGGATTTACGAACTGAACGGCAACATCGAGCACCGGACGGCAGCCAGCTTCTTCCGCGACACCGTGGTTCGCCACCACAGCTACGTCATCGGCGGCAATTCGGAGCGCGAGCATTTCGGTCCGCCGAACGAAATCGCGCCCTTCATCACCGATCGCACCTGCGAGGCGTGCAACAGCTACAACATGCTCAAGCTCACGCGGCACGTCTACGGCTGGGCGCCCGACGCCGCGTTGTTCGATTTCTACGAGCGCGTCCACCTCAACCACATCCTCGCGCACCAGAACCCGGCGACCGGCATGTTCGCCTATTTCATGCCGCTCTCGGCGGGCGCGCGGCGCACCTGGTCCACGCATGACGACAGCTTCTGGTGCTGCGTCGGCTCTGGAATGGAGAGCCATGCGAAGCACGGCGATTCGATCTACTGGCACGACGACGCCACACTCTACGTCAACCTGTTCATTCCTTCGACCTTGCGTTGGGAGGGCTGGCACCTCGACCTCGCGACCCGCTTCCCTTTCGAGGATCGCGTGACGCTGACCGTCACTCAACCGGGCAAGAGCCGCGATCTCGCGCTCCGCCTCCCCAGCTGGGCGAAGAACCCGAGCATCGCGATCAACGACACGCCCGTCGCGATCGAGCGCCGCAACGGCTATGCCCTGCTCCGCCGCCGCTGGCGCGCGGGCGATCGGATCACGCTGACGCTGCCGATGGCGCTCAAGGCCGAGCCGACGCCGGACGATCCAACGATTGTCGCCTACACCCACGGCCCCGTCGTCCTCGCCGCCGATCTCGGCCCTGCAACCGCGCCTTTTGACGCCCTTCCCCCCACGCTCGTCGCCGCTGATGCTGGCGCAGCGCTCACGCCGCTGGACGCCGCCGCGCACCGCTTCCGCATGGCGGACGCGAGGCCGGAGCCCGCCACGCTCGTCCCTTTCTTCGCGCAATACGACCGCCGCACCGCGGTCTATTTCCCGACCTTCACGGCCGAACGCTGGGCGAAGGAAGAAGCCGCTTTCGTCGCCGGCCAGCGCGCCAAAGCCGCGCTCGCCAAACGCACCGTCGATGTGCTCCAACTCGGCGAGCAGCAGCCCGAGCAGGACCACGCCTTCGCCTCCAATCAGAGCGACCTCCTTTCCTGGGGCGGTCGCTCCGGCCGACAGGCGTGGTGGGGCGTCGGCAACTGGCTCGAGTTCGACCTCGCCGTGCGCCCAGGCCCGATGGCGTTGCGCGCGCTCTATTGGGGTGAGGAAACCAACAAGGATTTCGTCATCCTGGTTAACGGTGAGCAGATCGCCGTGGAACGCCGCGCCGAAGCACCGGTGAAGGAGTTCGTCGCGAAGGATTATCCAATCCCGCCCGCGCTCACTCGCGGCAAGAGCAAGGTCCGCGTCCGCATCGAGACGCGCGGCACCGACGCGCCCGTCTACGAAGTCCGCATGCTCGAAGCGGAGCCGCAATGATGCCCGGCTGGACCCGACGCGGCGCGATCGCAGGGCTCGCTGCCACCACCGCCGCCTCCTCTGCACTCGCGCGCCTGCCCGTCACGCCCGATTTCCACGACCTCGCCCCGCGCCCGCCGATGGGCTGGAACAGCTGGGACAGCTTCGCCGCGACGATCACCGAATCCCAGGCCCGCGAAACCGCCAGCATCATGGCCGAGAAGCTGCTTCCCGCCGGCTACGACATCTTCACCGTCGACATCCAGTGGTACGAGCCCGGCGCGACCGGTTTCGCCTATCGCGAAGGCGCGGAATTGACGATGGACGCGTTCGGGCGCCTCCTTCCCGCGCCCAACCGCTTTCCCTCGGCCGTCGGCGGCGCCGGCTTCCGCCCGCTCGCCGACATGGCGCACAGACTGGGCCTGCGCTTCGGCATCCACCTGATGCGCGGCGTCCCCCGGCTCGCCGCCGATCGCGACCTCCCGATCGAGGGCACACGCCATCGCTGCGGCGACATCGCCGATCGCGTCAACGTCTGCCCTTGGAATTCGGACATGTACGGCGTCGACATGTCGAAGCCCGGCGCGCAGGTCTATTACGACAGCGTGTTCCGGCTGATCGCATCGTGGGGTGTCGATTTCGTCAAGGTCGACGACATCAGCCGCCCCTATCACCGCAACGAGCCCGAGATCGAGGCGGTGCGCCGCGCGATCGATGCCTCCGGGCGCTCTATGGTGCTCAGCCTCTCTCCCGGCGAGACGCCCTTATCGGCCGCCGATCATGTCGCCGCGCATGCGAATATGTGGCGCATCAGCGACGATTTCTGGGACGAATGGCCGTTGCTGCTGGCTCAGTTCGAACGCCTCGCCAATTGGGCGCCGCATCGCCGCCCCGGCGCCTGGCCCGACGCCGACATGCTCCCGCTCGGTCTGCTCGCGCTCGGCGAGCGCCGCACGCGCTTCACGGCGGACGAACAGCGCACGATGATGACTCTGTGGGCGATCGCGCGCTCCCCGCTGATCATGGGCGGCGACCTGCGCGCGCTCGATGCCGCGACGCTGGCATTGCTCGCCAACCCTGAAGTCATCGCGGTCAACCAGCGAAGCGAGGACGGCCGCCAGCTCTTCCGCGAGGGCAACCGCGTCGCCTGGACCGCCCGCGAGCCGAAGACGGGCGACCGCTATCTTGCGCTGTTCAACATCGGCGACACGCCCGCACGCGTCTCCGCGCCACTCGCCGGGCTGGACCTCGCCCGCGGCGCATCAGTGC
The DNA here is from genome assembly GCA_035538935.1 of Sphingomonas sp. Classification (GTDB taxonomy): domain Bacteria; phylum Pseudomonadota; class Alphaproteobacteria; order Sphingomonadales; family Sphingomonadaceae; genus Sphingomonas. Next base: position 324,181 of record DATLJH010000020.1, on the reverse strand, counting down.
GCGATCTCTGGGCGAATGCTCCCCTCGGGACGGTGCAAGCGACGCTGGGCGCCGCCCTCCCCCCTCACGGCGCGGGTCTTTTTCGGCTGAGGAGCTAAAACCCCCGCGTCCGGCTCCACGCCAGGAACAGATCCGGCCACACGCCCGCCGGCTTGCCGACCACGCCGCGCAGGCCGAAGCCGTGGCCGCCCTCGGTGAAGAGATGCGTCTCGGTCACGATGCCGCGCGCGCGCAGCGCCGCCCGCAGCTCGATCGTATTGCCCACCGGCACCACCGGATCGTCCTCGGCATGGCAGAGGAAGAAGGGCGGCGCGTCGGCGGGGATGTTCTCGGCCGGCGTATGCGCGCTTTCGAGCGCGCGCGAGGCATTCGCCCCGATCAGCAGTGCGCGCGAGCCCGCATGCGCCAGCGGCGCGTGCATCGACTGGACAGGATAGATCGGCGCGGCGACGAACGGCCGCGCAGACAGGCGGTCGCTCGCGTCGACCGGATCGTAGACGACACGCGCGAACCGCGTCGCCAGATCGGCGCAGAGGTGTCCGCCGGCCGAAAAACCCATCACGCCGACCCGTTCGGGATCGACCAGATCCTGCCGCGCCCGCGCCCGGATCAGCCGCATCGCGCGCTGCGCGTCGGCAAGCGCGACGTCGGGCCCCGCCTTCCAGCCGTCGCCGGGCAGCCGGTAGGTCAGCACATAGGCGCCGATCCCGCGCGCCGAGAGCCAGCGACCGAGTTCGTTGCCTTCCTTATCGACCACGACGCGTTGGTACCCGCCGCCCGGCGCGACCAGCAGCGCGGCGCCGCTGGGATGCGCCGGACGAAAGATCGCGAGCCGCGGCCGTGCGACATGCTCGACGGCACGGTCGTGGAACGCGCGATCCTTGCTGCGATCGACCGTCACTTCCTGCGGCGGCGTGGCGGGCATGCCCGGCGGCGCGCCCGGCCACAGGTCGATCTCCTCGTCGGCCTCCGGCAAGCCTGCCAGCGGCGGGGACGATTGGGCACGTGTCGCCGCGCCAAAGGCGGGGGCGGCAAGGCCGGCGAGCATCAGCGTGCGGCGATCGAGCGTCATGCTAGAGCCTGTCCCGGCCGGGTGAAAGTGCCGGGATCGCCTGCGCAAGCGCGCTGGGTAGGAGCACAGCGCGGACGCGTGACCGAAGCTACGCGCAAGCAAGCGACGCCCTCCAGCGCGCTTGCGCAGGCGACCGCGAAGCGGCGGGCTGATTTCGGCCCAGGGCTGCGTTGCTCGTCGATCACGATGTGCTGCATCACTCTCTCCTCGCGCCTTGCCCTGAACCAAAATCAGCTCCGTCACGGCGCTTCCACCCGGCCGGGACAGGCTCTAATGCTTCGAAGCGGAAATCGCGGAACTTGGCAACGCCTTTGCCCGCCGAATAGAGGCCGGGCCGCAGCATCAGGAAGCCGCCGCGCACATTGTGGTGATAGCCGGAGACCTCCATCCCGCGGTCGAAGCGCGTCCACGTCCGGCCGTCGTCGCCGCTGGTGTGGATCGCGACGATATGGCGCTTGTTGGCGATGCGGATGCGCATCCGCCGCCCGTGCGGATTGGCCGGCCGGCCGCGCTCGATCCCATATTGATGCGTGACGAAGCGATGCTCGTCGAAGCCCAGCCCGCAATAGAGCTTGTCGTCATAGAACAACACCAGCCCCGCCGTGCCGCCCGGCGCGATCTCGATATCGCACTCGAACTGATAGGCAGGATCGCCGGCGATGATCATCAGCGGGCTCGAATCGGATGGCGCGACGCCCGACGCGGCCAGCAGCAGCGCCCCGTTCTCCACCCGTGCGCGCTGTTGCTCGGTCGGGCTCGGCTGAAAGAAGTTCCACTTGCGCCCGAGCGCGAGCGTACTGAAATCGTCGGACAGCGCGAGGCCGTGCGGCAGCGCAACGCCGCCCTTGGGCTTGGCGATCGGCCGCGACAGATCGCCCCCCGTCATCCGGAGCCAGCCGTCCGCGGTCCACTCGACCGGGTCGAGCAGCGCCTGGCGCCCCAGTGTCCAGAAGCCATTCTCATAGCCGTGATAGAGCGCCCACCAACTGCCGTCGGGCGCCTCGACCAGCGACGCATGCCCGCGCGACCACCATTTCTCGCTGTCGGACTTGGTGTGAACCAGCGGGTTGTTGGGCGCCTGCTCCCAGGGCCCGTGGATCGAGCGCGAGCGCGCGGCGATCACCATGTGCCCCGTGGGCGGCCCCGCCGTGCCGCCGACCGCGCTGATCAGATAGAAATAGTCTCCATGCCGCAGCACCTTGGGGCCTTCGGGGGAGAAGCTCTCGACATCCCATTCGGGCGGATAGTGCCACGGGTCGTAGACATGCTCGACCTTGCCCACGGTCGACAGCCCGTCGTCGGCCAGCCGCACGCGATCGCCGCCCGACAGGAACAGCCAGCGCGAGCCGTCCTCGCCGACGACGTGACAGGGGTCGATATGCTCGTGCAGCCCGAGGTCGACGGGTTCGCTCCACGGTCCGTCGATATGATCGGCCCAGATCACGAAGATGCTGTTCGGCGCCGCCTTCACCGGGATGTAGAGAAAATAGCGGTCGCCATGCTTCGCGAGCGAGACCGCCCAGACCGAGCCGATGTTCTTCGTCAGCGCGGCCTTGCGCGGCTGCCAGTTGATGAGGTCGCGCGAATGCCAGATCGTCAGCCCCGGATAGGATTCGAAGCTCGAAAAGGTGAGATAATAATCCGCGCCGTCCTTCAGGATGGCGGGATCGGATCGATCGCCCGACAGCACCGGATTGAGAAAGCGGCCGTCGCCCAGATCGGCCTTGCGCTGCCCTTCGACGCCCTTGCCCCAGGCCATGTGCGCATAGGCGTCGCACGTCGCGCCGCCGCGCGTTTCCTCGGCTCGCGCCGCGCCGGGCACGAAGGGTAACAGGCCGGCAGTCGCGATCGCCTTCAGCCCGGTTCTTCGATCGACCATGAGGGGAAAGCTCCTTTGCAAAGAAAATGGCCGGCCGCGGTTATCGCGCGACCGGCCAGGTGGAGAAGACCTAAGTGGCGCGGAACATCACAGCTTGAAGCGCACCCCCGCCATGATGACGCGGCCGAAATGGTTGTTCTCGTAATTGCGGTCCGCGAAATCATCGACCCAACGATAGCGATAATCGTCGGTAAGGTTGGTGCCGTCGAGCGACAGTTCGATATGCTCGTTGAGTTGGTAGCGAACCGCCGCATCGAGGTTGAACGCGTCGCCAAACCCTTCGAAGATGTTGGCGTTGCCGCTCGTGCTGGTGCGATAGCCCTCACGATACGCGCCCGAGACGCGGATCGAGAGCGTGCCGTCGTCATAATAGACCGTGCCGTTCGCCGACTTCTTGGAAAGTCCGAGGAGCGGCCTGGTATAGACGTCGCCGCTCACGGTATAATCCACATCGCTCTTGATGAACGTGACGTTCCCGAGCACGCCGAACGAACTCAGCGATTGCGAGAAGACCGAGAACGGCAGGTTGAGCCCGAGCTCGATGCCCTTCAAATTGGCACCCGGACCGTTCACCGTCGTCTTGAACTCAAATTCGCGATTGATGTCGGTGCCGTTCACGATCGCGTCGTAGACCGGCGTGCCCGGGGTGAGAATCGACGTCGGCAGTCCGCTATCCGCCCAGGTACCTTCGCGCGTGTCGCCGAGTGGGAAGCTCACGATATCCTTCGCGAACAACGCGACCGAGGCAAGCGCGCCGGGAGCGAAATACCATTCGAGCGCCACGTCGTAATTGGTCGCGCGATAGGGATCGATATACGGATTGCCCTGCGAGATGCCGAAATTGAACTGGTCGACCGAGCCGCCCGGCGTCAGCGAGCCCAGCGACGGCCGCGTCATCACCTTGGCGATGGCACCGCGCAGGATCAGATTCTCCGCCGGATAGAGGTTGAGGTTCATCGCCGGCAGCCAGTCGTCATAGCTGCGCTTCACCGTGACGTTGGTCCCGCTGGCATAGCCCTGTGACTTCTGCGCCGTATGCGCATAACGCACACCGGCATTGCCGGTGAAGCGCAGGCCGAACAGCCGCGTTTCGAAATCGGCCTGGAACCAGCCGCCGGACGTTTCCTCGGTCACGGTGCGCGCGCTGCCCTCGTCGAACACCGGGGTCATTCCGTAGAGATCGATGAAGTCTGCCGCGGTCTCGAGATCGGGCTCGACCCAGCTATTGGTGTTGCCAGAAGGCTGCCCCGCATCGCCGAGCTTGAAAATGTCCGAAATGTCATCGGTCACCGGCGCGCCATAAGCGCCGTCGGGGCAATCGAACGCGGTGCAATAGACGCCGTCGCGACGATAGCCGACCGTGGCGAAATCGAACCGCCGATAGAAGGGCCCGCCCGCCAGCTTGAAATCGTCCGCGATCTTCCATTCGAGGTCGAGCGCCGCGGTGCGAAACTTGTTGGTGACGTTGGAAGGTCGATCGCGGAATTCGGCGAACTGGAACGCCGTCGGATCGTCGATGCCCTGGCCGAAGACCAATAGCGGGCTCTTCATGTCGCTGTAATCGAAGCTGTAGCCGGTCGCGTCGCGATCGTCGAACATCAGCGAGGTTTCGACCGGGATATCGGCATCCGACCGCGAGAAGCCGCCGCGCAGCTTGGCGCGGAACGCGTCGCTGAATTCGTGGTCGATCGTTCCCGAAAGCTGGTAGAATTCGGTTTCGCTTTCGCGATGATAGCGCTCGGTGCGGACGTAGACGTTGTCGAGATCGGCGGAAATGATGCTGTTGTTGTCGTCGATCACATAGTTCGAGATGTCGATATTGTCTTCGTTGCTGCGCAGCAGCACCTCGCCCCAATGCTCGTCGCGGTTCTCCTTGAAGTTCGAATAGAGGCCGTCGATCGAGATCGTGGTGCGATCGGTCGGTCGGAACTGGAGCGATGCGGTCGCGCCCAACCGCTCGCGATCGTGCGACACCAGGCCGTAACGCGGAATGCGCGGGTGGAAGGCGTCCGCCACCTCGGCACAGTCGCCCGTGGGATCGTCCTGATCGCACGTGACGCCGTTGACCGAGCGGAACGGCGATTGCGCCCAGCGCACCGAATTGTTGCCCAGTTCGGCCGTCTTGTATTTGGACCAGGCGACCGACGCCGACGCGCCGAAGGTCTGGTCGGCGTTGGTCCAGCCGATCAGCCCGGCGAGGCGCGGGCCGAGATTGTCGTTGAGATCGTTGTAGCGCGCCTGCGCCGACGCCGTGAGCGTCAGCCCCGGATCGTAGCTCAGCGGATTGCCGGTGTTGAGATCGACCACCGCGCCGAGCGAGCCTTCGTCGAGCGCCGCCTCGGCGGTCTTGTGGACCACGATCGAGTTGAAGAGTTCGGACGCGAAGACGTTGAAATCGAACGCGCGGTCGCGATTGGCCGACGCGCCGTCGGTCGAGGTCGCGATCGTCTCCATGCCGTTGACGCGCACGCGCGTGAACTGCGCGCCCAGACCGCGCACCGTGATCGCGCGCCCCTCGCCCGCGTCGCGCTCGATCGCGACGCCGGGAATGCGCTGGAGCGATTCGGCGAGATTCTGATCCGGGAACTTGGCGATATCCTCGGCGATGATTGCATCGACCGCCGACACCGAATCGCGCTTGATGTCGAGCGCCTGGTTCAGCGAGGCGCGAAAGCCCGTGACGACGATGCCCTGGCTGTCCTCCACCGTGTCGTCGGCTGGAGACGAAACCTGCGTCGGCGCAGCCTGCGGTTCTGCAATGGCGGTTTCGGCAGCATCGGCCGTCGTGGCATTGCCGGCTTCCACCGGCTGTTCTCCGGCAAATGCCGGCGCGGCCAAGCCCAGCGCCAACACGGCGATCGAACTGCCCGCAAAGCGACCGATGGTCGCACCCCGTCTCGTCATCATCCTCTCCCCTTCCGGTCGCCTCCGGCGACACTAGTCCCAATTGACACCGGTAGCTTCGCGCAATCGTCGCTCACGCGCTTCCGGCCCTGTAAAATCATTCAATCAGGGAGCAATGGAGCGCCTGATTCGCCGAAAATCACCGGTCACGCTGCCATTTCTCCCTTTCCGTCACGCATGTGACGACCGGCGCTTTTCTTTTTTGGTAACCGGTGTCAGAACCGTGAAGGCAAAGCCCCCACGTGTCAATAGGGCGTAACGAGAGAGGATGGACAATGTTCGCGATGAATCCACGCCGGGCGAATCCGGCCCTGATTTGCGCCGTTTTCTGTGCAGCATTCGGGCAACACACCGCAGCTTTCGCTCAGCATGCGCCGCGAATGGTCGTGGTCGACGAGCGTGACACGGTGCGTGACGAGGCCCCGCCGCACGGCGCGATCGGGATGAGCACCGCCTATCGCATCTCCGACGGCATCGAAGGCCGCAAGATGGAGTTCCGCAAGCGCGTGCTCCACCCCGGCGCGGCGATCGGCCCGCACCGGATCGCGCACGACGAAGTCTATTACGTGCTCGACGGCGAAGGCGAAGTCACTTCGGACGGCGAGCGCCAGACGGTGCGCGCCGGATCGGCAGCCTATCTGTTCGACGGCGCGACCGTCGGGATCGTGCAGAAGGGCACGGCGCCGCTCACCCTCATCATCGCCTATCCGCGCCCCGCGGATTGACGTGGGTGGTCAGGTGCCCGGCTGGATATAGGGCACCCGCGCGAACAGCTCTCGCTGCCATTGGCGCGGATCGTTCTCGATCCGGCTCGTCGCATCGACGATCAGCGTCGCGCGCGTCGGCAGCTCGTATCCAGGCCAGTGCGGCAGCCCCGCATGGTTCGGGTCGCCACGCGTCGCCAGCGCCACGAACGCTTCCTGGAGCGCCTTCGACGCGGCGCGCGCATCGGCCCCCGTCCCGGTCTGCGATTCGGGCGCGTCGAGCGTGCCGAAGGCGAGCGGGATATCCATCGTGTGGAAAGCGCCCCGCCGCGGATCGGTGCGCGAGGCGAAATCGAGCTGATAAACCCAGCCCGGCGCCCCTGCTTTCGCACGTTCCTCGGCCTCGATCACCTGCCCGCGCCAGCTCCGCCCAGCGGTGGTCGCGCCGTAGAAGACGTCGAGCGGCGACCAGTCGGGAAAATGCTGCCGGTATTGCGCGACCACCCATTCGGGCAGGATGTCGATGCGCAGTTCGGGCGCGATCCGGTCGGGCAGGTTTTCCCACGTCAGCCCCTGCACCTTTGGACTGTCGAGCCCCACGAAGGCGCGGGTCTCGTCATGCGTATTGCCGAGGATCATCGGAATGCCGAGCGATTGCGGGTTCGCATCGGGCCAGAAGGGGTGGCGGGTGAGCCATTTCATGTCGAGCACCGGCCCGAAATAGACGCCGCCGCCCAGATACGGGTCTTCGGCCGCATAGCCGTCGCGCAAACGCTCGACCGGCATCTCGAGTAGCGCGCCGAGGTCGGTCTCGCGAACGCCGATCTTCGCCAGATAAGCGCGCGCCCGCTCGGTCGCGTGAAGCGGGCCCGACGCTGTCACCTGCTGCCCGCTCATCGTCGCCGCGCTGTGGAACAGGCCCTTGGCCGCGGGCATGCCCATCAGGGTGGCGATCTTGGCGCCGCCGCCCGACTGGCCGAACACGAAGACGCGCCCCGGATCGCCGCCGAACGCCGCGATATTGTCGCGCACCCATTGGAGCGCGAGGATCAGATCGAGCTGGCCGTTGTTGCCGCTGTCGGCGAAGCGTGGGTCGAAGCGCGCGAGATAGAGATAGCCGAGCGCATTGAGCCGGTGGTTGACCGTCACCACCACCACGTCGCCGCGTGCCGCCAGATGCCTGCCGTCGGTCAGCGGCGTGGTGACGGTGCCGTTCGAATAGGCGCCGCCGTGGAAATAGACCATCACCGGCTTCTTCGCGCGCGCGTCGGGCTCGGCGGTCCAGATGTTGAGGAACAGGCAGTCCTCGGATTGCGGTTGATCGCCGCCGCGCGACTGCGGGCAGATCGGCCCGAAATCGGCGGCCGCCACCGTTTCGCGCGCGCGCCCCACCGGTTCGGGCGCAAGGAACCGCTTCGCCCTGCCGTAGCGAATGCCGCGGAAGACGCGGATGCCGTCCTCGACCGTGCCGGCGAAAGTGCCCGCCGCCGCGCTGACCGGCCTCGAGTTCGCGGCACGCGCCACGGGCGCGATCGTCAGCGCTGCGCCCGCGCCCAATCCGGCCAGCACATCCCGGCGCGCGATCCGATCCGGCATACGATCCTCCCGTTATGTTTTTGCGCGATCACCGCGCGAGCCATCCCCCGTCGACCGCGAGAATATGGCCATGGACATATTTGGCGGCGTCCGAGGCGAGAAAGACGGCGGCACCGCCCAGATCGGCGGCGTCGCCCCACCGGCCGGCGGGGATGCGTTCGAGGATCTGGCGGTTGCGCGTCTCGTCGGCCTGGAGCGCGGCGGTGTTGTTGGTGGCGATATAGCCCGGCGCGATCGCGTTGACGTTGACGCCCTTCGCCGCCCATTCGTTGGCGAGCAGCTTGGTCAGCCCCGCGACGCCCGATTTGGCGGCGGTGTAGCTCGGCACGCGGATGCCGCCCTGAAAGCTCAGCAGCGAGGCGATGTTGATGATGCTGCCGCGGCCCTGCGCCACCATGTGCCGCGCAGCGGCCTGGGCGAGGAAGAACACCGACTTGAGGTTGGTGTCGATCACCGCGTCCCAATCGGCCTCGGTGAAATCGAGGCTGTCGGCGCGACGGATGATCCCGGCATTGTTGACGAGAATGTCGAGCCCGCCGAGCTTCTCCACACTTTCATCCACAATTCTGCTCACAGGCTCGATCGTGGAGAGATCGGCCGAGACGATCTCCGCCCGGCGACCGAGCGCGCGCGCCTGTGCCGCGGTGTCCTCGGCCGGTGTACGGCCGACCAGCGCAAGATCAGCGCCCGCCTGCGCGAGCGCGAGCGCGATGCCCTGCCCGATGCCGGTATTGGCACCGGTGACGATCGCAACGCGGTTCGAAAGATCGAAGGGATTGGTCATTCGCAACTCCTCCCCTCCCTGGAAGGGAGGGGTCGGGGGTGGGTGGAAACTGGGCGCAGCGCTTGTGGCGACCCACCCCCAGCCCCTCCCTTCCAGGGAGGGGGGCAAAGCCTCACGCCAGCTGGCAGATATCCAGCACGTTCATGTCGGTATAATCCTGGTTCTCGCCCGCCATCGCCCAGATGAAGGCATAGGCCTTGGTGCCCGCACCCATGTGGATCGACCAGGGCGGGCTGATCACCGCTTCCTCGTTCTGCATGACGATGTGGCGGGTCGCCTCGCCTTCGCCCATGAAGTGCATCACGCGATCGGTCTCGAGATTGTCGAGCTCGAAATAGAAATAGATCTCGCTGCGGCGCTCGTGGATGTGCGGCGGCATGGTGTTCCACACGCTGCCCGGCTTGAGCACCGTCAGGCCCATCACGAGCTGCGCCGAATCGCACACGCCCGGGATGACGAGCTGGTAGATCGTCCGCTCGTTCGATTCCTCGAGGCTGCCGCGGTCGAGCGCGTTGGCTTGCGTGATGCCGAGCTTCTTGGTGGTGAACGCCTTGTGCGCGGGGCACGACGCCAGATAGAAGCGCGCGCCGTCGCCGGAGAAGGTCACGTCCTTCGCGCCCATCGTGACGTAGAGGCAGTCCTTGTTGCCGAGCGCGAACGCCTCGCCGTCGACGGTGACGACGCCGTCGATCGTGCCGACATTGACGATCGCCAACTCGCGCCGTTCGAGGAACGGATGGCCGGCGGCCGACGGCGGTTCGGTCTGGGCGGGAAGCTTGACCTCGCCCGATTCGACATGGACGCCGCCGATCACGAAGCGATCGGCATGGGTGTAGTTGAGCACGCATTCGTTGGCGCGGAACAGCCCCGGAATCAGGTAGCGGTCGCGCAGCTCCTCATTCGAAACGCACTCCATCATATCCGGATGGGTGGCGTAATAGGTGCGGTCGAACATGGCCTCTCCTCGATGACGATAGCGTCGCGCGGTCCGCGCAACCGAAACATTCGGTTATTGGTAACCGGTGTCAGCAGCTAGTTCAATGCCCGACCTGCCCGCGGGGCGGCGATCACGCCTCGCCGGGCGGTGCGACGGACGCGCGACGGATCAGCGTCGACAGGAACATCGACGGTTCCTTCACCTCGGGCGCGGGATCGTTGCCGACGCCCGCGATCAGCTTGAGCGCGGCCGAGCGCGCCATCGACGCGATCGGCCAGCGCACCGTCGTCAGCGGCGGCCAGAGATGCGCCGCGATCGGCGTGTCGTCGAACCCGATCACCGACAGATCGCGTGGAACGTCGAATCCGCGTTGCCGCGCTGCATGGACGACACCCGCCGCCATTTCGTCGTTGCTCGAGAAAATCGCCGTGGGGCGCGGCATCAGATCGAGCAGACGTTCCGCCGCCACGATCCCCGATTCGAACGTATAATTGCCGTCGGCGATCATGCTGCGCGGCAAGGCAAGGTTGGCTTCCTTGAGCGCGTCCTCGAACCCCAGCCGGCGTTCGTGCGCCGACCGGAAGCCATGCGGGCCGAGCACCAGCCCGATCCGGCGATGCCCCTCGGCGATCAGGAATCGCGTCGCGTCACGCACCGCCTCGCGGTCGTTGGAAGCGACCATGTGCTCGGGCGTGTCGAGGTCTGCCGATCCCATGCGGACATAGCGGCACCCGATCGAATCGCACAGCCTCGCGACGGTGTCGTTCTCGCTCACCGGCGGCATCAGCAGCACGCCGAACAGCCGCTGGCGCTCGAGGAAATGCCGCAAATCGTCGAGCATCGTCGCCGATCCGCGGTTGAGCGGGCGCACCACCATCTCGAATTCGGTGCCGTAGAGCGCTTCGAGCATCCCCTGCTGGACGTTCATCACCGTCTGCGCGTTCGGATTGTCGTGAACCAGCCCGATCAGATAATTGCGCCGCAGCGCCAGCGCCCGCGCCTGCGGGTTGGGGATATAGCCGAGATCGGCGATCACCTGCTCGACGCGCTCGCGCGTGTCGGCGCTGAGCAGGGGCGAGCGGTTGATGACGCGGCTCACCGTCTTCTTGGAGACGCCCGCGACGCGCGCGACGTCGTTGATGGTGGGTTGGCCGGTCTTGTGCATCGACCGATGTCTAGCGCGAACGCCCGATCAACACCAAGCGCGGACGTGTCACCGCGACACCGAAGCCGAGATCGACGCGTTCATCGCTGTCCCGCCGCGTCGCCACCGATCCCGGAATTGTGATAATTCTCTCTAATATTCAACATTATGCTAGCAATCCTCATCCTACGCCCACGATCCTTCTTGTCAATGACACCGGTTTCCTTTAGCCACGGAGAAAACGCGGGTCCGGCCGCGGCAGTGTAGGGGATTGGGGTGGCTTCCAGTGATTTTTCCGAGAATGCAGGCCTGATCGCCCGGTCGTTCGTGTTCGCACGACGCGAGGCGCGCGGGCTCGATCGCTATCCCGGCGCCATCCCACCGACCCTTGCCGCCGCGTATGAAGTGCAGGACGCCGCGATCGCGCTCGACGGCACGACCATCGGCGGCTGGAAAGTCGGCAAGATCGACCCGCCGGTCGATGGTTCGAATCGGCTCGCAGGCCCCATTTTCGTTCGCCACATCGTCGCCGAGACCGACGCGCCGGTCGCGATGCCCGTCTTTTCCGAAGGTTTCGCCGCCGCGGAGGCGGAATTCCTGCTCAGGATCGGCACGCCGCCGCCCGCCGGCAAAGCCCGCTTCACGATCGACGAGGCGATGGCGCACATCGACGCCGTCCATCTGGGCATCGAGGTCGCGAGCTCGCCGCTGGCGGCGATCAACGATCTCGGCCCGGCGGTGACCATTTCCGATTTCGGCAACAATAACGGGCTCGTGATCGGCACGGCGATCGCCGATTGGCGCACGGCGGCCGTCGACTCCTGGCCCGTGTCGCTCCTGATCAACGGCGCGCAAGCGGGCGCCGCCCGCGCCGCGGAGATGCTCGACGGTCCCTTCGGCGCCGCGCGCTTCCTGTTCGAGCTGCTCGCCGAGCGCGGCATCCCCCTCGCGGCCGGGCAATGGATTTCCAGCGGCGCGGTAACCGGGGTACATCCCGTGAAGATCGGCGATACGATCGAGGCGCGCTTCGATGGCGGCCGCGTCGTGCGCTGCACGATCGCCGCCGCAACCTGAGCTGCGGCCCAGACAAAAAAGAGACGATACGAAGGAGAGGCATCCATGGCATCGACAGCACCGCCGGAGATCGCAGGCGCGGCCGAACGCGTGGGCCGTTATCGCTGGGTGATCTGCGGCCTGCTGTTCGCCGCGACCGCGATCAATTACGTCGACCGGCAGATGATCGGCGTGCTCAAGCCAACGCTGCAAGGCGAGTTCGGCTGGACCGAGACCGATTTCGCCGCGATCGTCTTCTGGTTCCAGGTCGCCTATGCCGTCGGCTATATCAGCTTCGGCAAGGTCGTGGACCGGCTTGGCGCCAGGCTGGGCTACGCGATCGCGATCGTGATCTGGACGATCAGCCACATGGCGCACGGCCTCGCCAGCACCGTCACCCAGTTCGCGATGGCGCGCTTCGGGCTGGGCATCGGCGAATCGGGCAACTTTCCCGCCGGCATCCGCACCGTCACCGACTGGTTTCCGCAGCGTGAGCGCGCGCTCGCCATCGGCATCTTCAACGCCGGCGCCAATGTCGGCGCGATCATCACGCCGCTGCTCGTGCCCGCGCTCGTCGTCGCGTTCGACTGGCGCGTCGCTTTCTACGTCACCGGTCTGCTGGGCGTCGCCTGGCTGATCGCGTGGTGGATCATGTATCGCCACCCGCGCAATCATCCGCGCGTGAGCGAGGGCGAGCTCGCCTGGATCGAGCAGGATCCGGCCGATCCGGTGACGCCGATTCCGTGGGCGAAGCTGATCGTGGTCCGGGAAACCTGGGCCTATGCGCTCGGCAAGTTCTTCATCGATCCGATCTGGTGGTTCTTCCTGTTCTGGCTGCCGGGCTATCTGTTCGAACGCTACGACATGGATCTCACCACTTTCGGGCTGCCGCTCGCCGCGATCTACCTTCTGTCGGACGTCGGCAGCGTCGCCGGCGGCTGGATGTCGTCGCGGCTGATGAAGACGGGCTGGAGCGCGAACGGCGCGCGCAAGCTGACAATGCTCGTCTGCGCCATCTGCGTGCTGCCGATCTTCTTCGCGCAATCGATCGATAACGTGTGGACGGCGGTGCTCGTCATCGGCCTCGCGACCGCGGCGCACCAGGCCTTCTCGGCCAATCTCTACACCTTGCCGTCGGACATCTTCCCGCGCGGCGCGGTTGGCTCGGTCGTCGGCATCGGTGGCACCGTGGGCGCGATCGGCGGCATGGGGATGGCGTGGTTCACCGGCTATATCCTCGATGCGACGCACAGCTACGCGACCCTGTTCGCGATCTGCGCGGGCGCGTATTTCGTTGCGCTGGCCGCCGTTCAACTCCTGAGCCCAAGACTGGCGCGCGTCGAAAGCGTCTGACCGTGCCGATCGACACGCCGCGCCCGTCACGCCGTGCGCTTCTGGGCGGCATCGCCGGCGTCGGGCTCGCAATGCAATGGCCCACGGCTGCAGCGGCGCTGGGTTCCGACGAGGAGGCCGCGCAGCTCGCGGCGGTGCTCGATCGCTGGGATGCGCTCGCGACCCCCGCCGCGCGTCTCGCCGCGCTCGATCGTTTCGATCCGGCCGCCCTGCCGCTCGCCAGCCGGCTCGATCTCGACGCCGCCCGATGGGGATGCGACATCGACCGCCGCCTCGCCGCGGCAGGCGATGCGCCCGCGCGCCGCTACCCGCTGCTCGCCGAACGCGCCTTCGGGGCGCCGATCGACATCGCCACGGCGCGCACCGGGCTCGACGCACGGATCGAAACGCTGCACCGGCGCGCGCATCGGCTGATGGACGGGCTCGGCATCCCCGCCGGCCCGATCGCCGACCGGTTCGACGCCGCCTTCGCCGACCCGCGCTGGCGTTACGCCGACGACGACACCGGCCGCGATCGCGCCGTGGCCGACATGAACCACTGGCTGGATGCGGTGCGCCCGCACCTTGCCGACTGGCTGGGCCCCCTCCCCGCCGTCTGCAACAATGTCGCGGTGCGCCGCCTCACGCCGCAGGAAATCGCCGCGGGCAAGGGCGGCTACCGGACCCTGCCCCACGGCGCCTCACGCGGCTTCTACATCGTCGATCTGAAGCACATCGCCCGCCGCCCGCGCTGGACGCTGCGCAGCGTGGTCCATCACGAGCTCTTGCCCGGCCACATGGTGCAATTGCCGATCGAGGCCCAAACCCCGCCGCATCCGGTACGCGAGCGCTATTCGGCGGGTTATACCGAAGGCTGGGCGACCTATGCCGAGGCGCTCGCCATCGATCGCGGCCTCTTCGCGGACGACCCCGCGGGCGAACTCGGCGCCGTCCACTGGCTGCTGTTCCGCGCGCTGCGTGGCCGGATCGATATCGCGCTCCACGCCGACGGCCGGAGCATTCCGCAAGCGCTCGACCTGTGGCGTCGATCGCTGGGACAACCCATCTATTTCATCGATTTCGCGACGGATACCGCGCGCATCGCCCGCGACCCCGGCGTCCGCCTTGCCGAGGCGGCCTTCTGGGGGAAATTCGAAACCGCCGCCGCCCGCACGTCCACGCTCGCCGCGCTTCTCGAAGGCGGCCGCCGCCCCGCGGCGTTGATGCCGTAACCGAACGTCGCCCCGCGCCTCAATCGATCGCCTTATCCGAGGCATGCAGCGTGTAGTGCCCGCCGCCCTGCTCATCGACATCCAGCGTCACGCGCCAGGGCGGCACGTCGCTGAACCGCACGACGGAGAGCGTTCTCGAATCGGGGCCCACCGTGCTTCGGGCAAGGTTTCGCGTCGTCGACGCGCCCTCGACGTCGATCGCGAATCGGACGGTCTTGGGCACCGCGCTGTGGCCGACGACACTGACGACGACCAGCCCGCTTTGCCGGGTGACGTCCATCGCGACGGCCCGGGACGAAGATACCATCATGGCGTTGTCCTGTGCAGGCGCAGCGGCATGGGGCAAAATGGCGCCCAGCGCTGCGAGGTAAAGGCGGAGCGTTCCCGGCCGCACGTCAGCCTCCGGCTCCGGGCGGCGGCGCATCGCGCGGCGGCTTGATCGGCAGCGTGTCCGAATCGACCCCGAACATGCCTTCGGAACCCGGAAAGGTGTTGAGGAACCGGGCGAGCATGTCGGGCCCGATCTCGCGCGCGATCAGTTCTGGCGTGGGCTGCTGCCCGCGCCGGCGAATGAGCTCCCAGACGGCGGCGACCTCGGCATAGAGGTCCGCGCGCGGCGACCGGGGCGTGATCTCCTCGAGCCCGGTCTCGGGCGCCGGCGCCGTCGGCAGGATTTCGGCGTCGCCCGGCAATTGCGCGACATCGGCGGGGGCGCGCTCTTCGCCGCCGAGCTGCTCGACCGCATTGCGCCGCGATGGGGCTGCGGTGGTATCCTGTGGAATCTGTCGAACCGTGATGTCCTGACCGTCGGGCTGAAGCTCGGCGTTGGGCGAGGTATCGACACGCTGCTGCGCCGACGCAGGTGCGCCCACGACCAGCGTCGTAGCACCTGCGGCCACCACCGCCAGACGTGCGAGACCCGCCATCGTCAGAATCCCGTCTGGGTAACGGTGATCGCCGCACCGCCGTCCTGGGTAATGTCCAGGCCCAGCGCATTCCCGATCTGCGAAATCGCGGCGAGGTTGGCGTCGCCCTGCTGGGTGACGTCCAGATCGTTGCCCGCTCCTTCCTGATAGAGCGTGGCGTCGTTGTCGTTGCCATCCTGGACGAGCGAGATCGTGTTGGCGGCGCCGCTGGCGGCGACCTGCTCGATGGTTGCGTAATTGTGGGTGCCGTTCTGGCTCAGAACGGCGAGGTTGGCCGCGCCGGGTGCCCCGCTCTGGAGCAGGTCGACGGCATTGCCGCTGCCGCTGCTCAACAGGCTGAGTTCGGCCGAGGCGACGCCCGTCTGACGCGCATTCAGCGTCGATGCGCTCCCGGTCATCGCCGCGAGCAGCTTCTTGTCGGGGCCGTCCTGCACGACCGTCGCGACATTGGCGTCGCCCGATTGATCGATCGTTGCCGTCGACTGCGCCGAGGCGACATGCGGCGCAAGAAGGGCTGCCGGCATGACCAACAGGCCGGCGATAGAGGAACGGTGCGCCATGTCGTCGTCTCCCTGATGAAAACGATCCGGGGGCGAGGGTGAAAGCCCCCGGATCGAGAGGTAGTCTTACTGGCTGACGGATGCCGTGTTGAACGAACCCGACTGCGTCACGAACGAGCTGTTGCCGTCCGTGAACTGCTGGACCACCGCGCTGTTGTTGTTGCCGCTCTGGTCCACCATCGAGTCGTTGCCGTCCCCATACTGGAGCACCAGCGCATATTGCGCGCTGCCGGCCTGCGTGATCGACGAGGTGTCGTTGTCGCCATATTGGCCGGCACCGGCGTAGCTGCCTGATCCGGTCTGGACGATCGTCGACACGTCGAAATTGCCCTGCTGGTCGTTCTGCGCCCAGTGGTTGTCGCCGTCCTGATCGATCGACGACTGGCCGTCGTCGCCCGACTGCCAGATCTGCGCCGAGAAATTCTCGGTCGGCGGGCTGTCTTCCCGCTGCATGATGCTGGCGGTATTGCGATCACCCGTCTGCTGGATGGAGGCGTCGCTGTCCTCGGCGCGCTGCGTGATCGTGGCGTCGTTCTGGTCGCCCGACAATTGCCAGACATAGGCGACCGAGCGGTTGCCATAGTTAAGCACCAGCGACGTGCTGTCGGTGCCGTTCTGCAACACTTCGGCATAGCCCTGGTTGGCGCGCTGGTAGACCTCGGACGAATTGCCGTCGCCGGCCTGGCTGACATAGGCCGACGAATCGATCGGACGAATGCCGCCCGGCGACGTCTGATCGACCAGGCTGGTGTTGCCGTCGCCCGCCTGATCGACGGTCGCGAGCACGTTCTCGCCATCCTGCACGACGTCGGACGAATTGCCGTCGCCGCTCTGGGTGACGTTCGCGGTATCGGCCAGCCCGGTCTGGCTCACGCTCGATCCGTTGCCGTTGCCCGATTGCGCCACGGTGGCGCTATCGCCGTCACCCTGCTGGTCGACCGTGCTGCCGTTACCCTGGCCGGTCTGGGCGACGTCGGCCATGTGGCCGCCGGCTCCGCCCTGGGTCACCGTCGAATCGTTGCCCCAGCTCGCATCGAACCCCGCCAGAACGGGATCGCCCTGCTGGACGGTCGCCGTGTTGCCGTCGCTGGTCTGCGTCACCGACGACGTGTTCTCGTCGTCATACTGGGTGACGGCAGCCGTGTTCGAACTGCCCGACTGGTCGATCGACGAGACGTTCGGATTGAAGCTGATCGTCGTATCCTGAACCACGGTGGCACTGTTGCTGTCGCCCGTCTGCGAGATCGTCGAATCGCTCGCAGGCGGGATCGAGCCGCCCGAGAAATTGGATCCGTCATCGCTCTGCGTCACATTGGCGCTGTTGTTCGCGCCTGATTGATCGATGAGCGAGGCACCGCCTTCGCCCGATCCCGTCTGGTCGACGACGGCGCCGTTGCCGGTGTTCGACTGGTTCACCGTGCTGGTCGATTGGGCGAAAGCCGGCACGGCGATCGACAGCGCGATCACCGATGCCGCACCCATGAGCATCTTCTTCATTGTCACTCTCCCTATTGTCGTTTGCGGGTACGGACATCGCCCCCGCATCTGGCGGCATCGGCCGCCAATGCTGCCGGAAATCGCGCGTCCGCCGGGGCCGGCCCCTTCGACGGACGACGGGAGCAACAGGGTCGAAAGCTCAGGTGCGGCGACACAACATGCGAGGGATGCAGATTGCGCCACCGCACCTTGCGCACCGCCGGAAGAAGGAGCATCATCCGGCGGTGAGCACTGCTCACGACTGGCGAGGTTCCCGTAACCTCACCGATCCGGGTCCACCGACATCGAGATGCCAATCAGGGTGTCGGTGGGCCTGTTCTCCAGGCTCGGCCGAAGCCGGGCGCGTCTCTCGATCAACCTCCTTCCGGCGCGCTCTGGTCGCGCGGTGTGGGTGATGGCTGGATTGCGGTGGCCGGACGCGCCGCAACCGGCGCCGCTGGGGCCATGACCGGTCGAGCGGCAGTCTGCGCGGGAAGCGCCCTGGCGCCGGCGGCCGTGGCATCCGCTTGACGGGGGGCCGGCGCCTTGGCGCCCGGCGCGTTCGGTTGGGTCTGCATCCGATAGCTCAATGTCGGCGATGGCGATCCGGCCGCTTTGGCATGCCCGGCGGGCTGCTGGGCCAGACGCTGGGCCGGCTGGAATGCCGACCGCGGCGGACAGGCGCCGGTGATGGTGCTGCCGTCGGTGCGATGCGGCAGCAGCACTGCCGCCTCGTCGATATTGTCGCGCTGCGCGTAATAGGATCGCAGCAGCGCCTCGCCCGCCTGCGGCGTGGTCGCGATGCACCACAGATCGGTGCTCGCGCCTTCGATCACCAACCCATAGACCGCGGCTTCGATCGCCTGCTGCAGCGCGAGCGCATCGGGCTCGTTGTACGCGACGCCCGCTTCGAGCTCGAGCAAGTCCTTGAACGCCACGTAACGGAACGTGTTCGCATCGAGCCCGATCGACGCGATCGATTTGCGCACGCTGATCGTCGAGAGCACTTCGCCGGTCTTGACGCTGACCGCGCGCAGATAGACCGTGACGGTATCCTCGCGATATTGCGTGCTGCCGCCGATGCCCAGGAACCGCGCGCCGAGGCCGCCCGATTTGGTGTTGCTGTCATAGCCGATGATCCCGCCTTCGAGCAAGATGCCCGCGAACAGCAGCGGCGGCAGCGCCTGCCGGTTGAGCGTCTTCTCGCCCAGATAGGCGGCGCGCATCTCGCGGATCACGGCACGCTCGCGTAGCAGATTGTCGAGCCGTTCGCGCTCGATCACCGTGAACCAGCCGTGGTTGCCCACTTCCTGGAGCGCCTTGACGAGGATCGAGGTCGCACCCTGCGTCACCGCGCGCGACAGCGTCTGCACGCCCTCGGTCGGCTTGAACTGCCCGGTCTGGTCGGTGAAATTGTACACTGCGACGGCGACGCGATCGCCCGGCAGGGGCAATTGCTCCAGCTTGACTGTCATCGGGGTGCGCTTGGTCGGCTGCGCCTGCGACCAGCTCGACGGGTCGTTCGCCGCGCAGCCCGCGAGCGCGAGCGCGCTGCCCAGCACCGCCATCGCAGTGCGCCGGGCCGATACGACGCTCATTGTCCGAGGCCCGCGAGCAACGACCCTTCGTCGGAGCCGTCCTGCAGCAGCGGCACGATGATCTCGGTCACCGATCCGTCGGCATTGTTGGTGATCGTCAGCGTCACCGAATCGACCCCGCGCACGAACGAGATCACCTGATCGCCGAACTGGATGACGCCGCTGTCCTGCGCGTTCTCGCCGAAGATAACGTCGGTGATCTGCGTCGCGAGCGACGACAGCAACCGGCTCTGCAGCGTCCGCAGGAACTGCGATGCGGGATCCTGCGAGGAAACCGCGTTGGGATCCTTGTACTTGTTCTGCGCTGAAGCGACGCCCAGCAGGTGCGCGGAATTGAAAGGATTTCCCCCGAAACTGGGATTGATCGGCTGATAGACGATATCCTGGCCGTGGCTCGGCTCCGCGATGGCGAAACCAAGCGCGATCGCAATGACCGCCGGAATACCCATCGTCTTGATCGTGACGCGCATGTGCCCTCCTTTGTTCGTCATCGATGGACGCGGCGTCGATCGCGAGCGAACGACACCGGTCATCGTGCGCCGGCGGTCAAAGCCGACGCGATTCGAACATCCATGCGACCGGATTTTCGGCCTTCCCCCGGTGAACGCTACGGCGGGGCGCGAGGCGGTTCGTTGCGAGTGCGCCGCCGTGATGGTCGGCGCCTGGCATATCGTTGTGCTGCAAATCCTATGACCGAAAACCCGGCGCGCCTATCCGTAGCGTCCCGGATGGTAATCGTCCCATTAGCGCAGTAAGATACGGCCAACGAGCGGTGCCTCACGAAGGGAACCGCAGGCGTCGCGTGCAACAGGGGAATAGCGATGCCGCAAGCAAGAGCCGGGCGTCGGCTTGACGTGGACGCCGCCTGCCGAACCGGCCGTCGCGCCGGATCGGCGCTGCAGCGAACGGTCGACACGCACGGCGGAACGATCGCCGGGATCGGCGTCGCGACGGTGCTCCGCATGCTGCTGGAGCCCTGGCTGGGCGAACGCGTCCCCTTCACGCTCTATCTCCCGGTGATTCTCGCGGTCGCGGCATTTCGCGGCACGCGCGCGGCCATCGTGGCGACGATGCTCGCCGTGATGGCGGGCATGATCGTGGCGGCACCGTTCACGCTCGACAGCCCGCACATTCTCGGCCTGCTCATATTCTGCGGCGTCTCTGCCGGCAGTATCGCGCTCACGCGGCAGATCGTCGAATGGCGCGACAAGGCGATCATCGACCAGCGCGTAGCAGCAAAGCAGGCCGCCGACGCGCGGGTCATGATCGACGAACTCACGCTGCTGATCGATGCCGCCGCCAACCACGCCATCTATTTCCTCGACGTCCACGGCACGATCACCTTGTGGAGCCCGAGCGCGGAACGCCTCAGCGGCTGGCCCACGCACGAGGCGATCGGGCGCAGCTTCGATCTGCTCTACACCAGCGCCGATCGCCTCGCCGGCAAGGCGCGACACGTGCTCGCCATGGCGCGCTCATCGGGTCGCTACCGATCGCGCGACGTGCGCTGCCGAAAGGACGGCAGCGTCTTCGTCGCCGATGTCACGCTGACCGCCTTGCTCGACGACGATGGCGCGCTTCGCGGCTTCGGCCTGGTGATGCACGATGTCACCGAAGAGGCGCGCGCCGCCGAGGAACTGCAGCTTCGCGAACGCCAGCTGCGCTCGATCCTCGCCACCGTGCCCGAAGCGACGATCATCACCGACAGCGCCGGCGCCATCGTATCGCTGAGCGGCGTCGCGCAATCGCTGTTCGGCTATGCGGAGGCCGATATCGTCGGCTGCGATGCATCGATGTTGCTGAGATCGGTGTCGGGCGAGGATCGGGTCGACGCGCTGCGGTTCAGCAGCCTCGCCGACGTCGGATCGCAACAAGGTGTGGCGCGCCGCGCGGACGGCACCGTCTTTCCCATTCAGATCACGGTCGGGCGCGCGGCGGTCGGAGATACGGTCCAATTTACCGGCTTCATCCGCGATCTCAGCGGCGAGGCGGCGACGCGCGCGCGGTTGGCGGCGCTCCAGGCACAGATCCTTCACATGTCGCGGGTGAGCGCGATGGGGACGATGGCCGCCACGCTCGCGCACGAACTCAACCAGCCGCTGGCGGCGGTGGAGAGCTATATCGGCGCGGCGCGCAACCTGATGCACGCGATTCGACGCGACGATGCGACGGTTCTCGACACCGCGCTCGCAGGCGCGTCGAGTCAGGCGCTGCGCGCGGCCACGATCATCCGGCGCACCCGCGAGATGCTGGCGCGCCGCGACATCGAGTTCGTGCACGAAGACCTGGCAAGCGTGCTCGTCGAAGCGAAGAACCTCGCCTGCATGGGCGATCCGCACCTCGCGAAGGTGATCGACCTGACGATCGAGCCGGACCTCGGCGCCGTCCTGATCGACAAGATCCAGATCCAGCAGGTCGTCCTCAACCTGCTGCGCAACGCTGCCGATGCCGTGCGTGACGCACCGATTCGCAAGGTACGGGTCAGCGCCGTCGCGCGCGACGGCGATACCGCTCAGATCACCGTTGCGGATACCGGCCGCGGGCTCTCGTCCGAAGAGCAGATGCACCTCTTCGACGCGTTCTTCAGCACCAAGGCAGACGGGCTGGGGGTCGGATTGCCGATTTGCCGCACCATCGTCGAGGTTCATGGCGGGAGAATCTGGGCGAGCACGCGCCCCGGCGAGGGCACGACGCTTCATTTCACCTTGCGGAGATCCGACCGAGGAGAAGAGCCATGCAAGCATCCCGAACGGTCCATGTCGTCGACGACGACGCGGCAATTCGCGATGCCGTCGGGATGATGCTGCGCACCGCGCATTACGACGTCCATCCGTGGCCCGACGGCGCCTCCTTCCTCGAAGGCGCGGGCGCCTTCGGGCCGGCCTGCGCCCTGCTCGACATCCGCATGCCCGATCTGTCGGGGTTCGAGGTCCACGCCGCGATCGAGAAGAGCGACCTGCCGATCGCGACGATCATCCTCACGGGCCATGGCGATGTCGCAACCGCCGTCCGCGCCTTGCGGGCAGGAGCGATCAACTTTCTGGAAAAGCCGATAAAATCATCGGCACTGATCGCCGCCGTCGACGACGCGCTGGCGTCGCTCGCACGCCAGGGCAAGAGCAGCCCGCGTTCGAGGCAAGCAATCGAACGGCTCGCCGCACTGTCGCCGCGCGAACTGGAAGTGCTGAAGGGTCTGGCGGCGGGACAACAGAACAAGTCGATCGCGCTCGATCTGGGCATCAGCCCGCGAACCGTCGAGGTGTATCGCGCCAACATCATGGAAAAGCTCGGCGCGAGCAATCTTTCGGAAGTTCTGTACGTCGCCTTCGCGGCCGGAGTCGACGACGATTTCGCGGGCATAGAGCGAGGTGGCTAAAGCGCATTCCGCTCCGGGAACGCAGCCACCAGCCGGTCATATTCCTTTCGGCTGATGCCGATCATCGAGCCGTGGCGCGCGCCCGGCACCATCTCGTAGCGATTCCACTCGGGCACGCCGGTATTGCCCGACACCTGATACCAGGGCCCCGCAAGCGTCGGCGCCTTGGAGAGGCCGTAGCTCGTGCCCGCATATTGCTCGTAATAGAGCAGCCAGTCGCGATCGTCGGGCGAGCGGATCAACGTCGGCGCCTCGCGGAAATTGGGGCTGATCGGCATCCCCGGCAGCGGATAAGGCCCGGTCAGCGACGGCGCGCAGCTGATGCGGATCGTCTTGCCCGTCGTCCATTGGTACGACGGATAGCGCTCGTCCTTGACGATCGCGCAATAGCCGCCACCCGCGTCGTTCGGACGCACGATCGTGTCGATCGTCGCCATGTCCCAGTCGAACAGCCGCCGGGGCGGCGCGTCGAACCGCTCGAGATCGGGCGAGAGCACGTAGAGCGTGCGCTGGCTCGCCCAATAGCGCTCGGGATCGGTCTTCGAGCCCTCCTCGTTCGGCGTGTGCCAGGTGAGCAGGAATTTGCCCGACGCCTTGTCGAAGAACAGCTTCGGCGCACCGATCCGCTGGAGCGCGTGCGGCAGGCCCGGGATATTCTTCAGGTCGGGCCGATACGTCGCGAAGGGCGTCCAGGTGACGAGGTCGTCCGAGACCCAGAAGCGGATCAGCGGATCGTCGTCGCCCTTGTTGCCGACCAGGAAATAACGGCCATCGGGCCCCCGCGCGATCGAGGCGTGGCCGTGATAGTCCGCCGATACCGGCCGCCCGCCGTTGAGCGCGTGCCAGTGCAGCCCGTCGAGGCTGACCGAATAATAGAGCGTGCCGTAATGCTCCTTGGTCATGTGCGCGAAGAGATAGGCCTTGGCGGGATCGACATAGGGCGTTTCCGGCGCGCCGGGGGGCACATTCTGCGCGCCCGCGGCGGTGACGGCGATGACCGCGGCGGCAAACGCGAAGGCGAGACGGCGATGCGGCGGCATAGGCGTTTTCCCGAAGAGATCGACGATTCCGTCAGGCTCGCACCGGCTGCGTTGCGTCGTCAATCTGGTCGACTTTTGTGCCGCGGCAGCGCTCGGGCGGAAAAGGAGGGCGCGCCCGGCGCGCCCTGATCGGCGTCAGAACCGGAACCGTACGCCGAGCGAATAGGCGCGCTCGAGATACAGCACCTGCCGGGTATAGGCATCGCCCGTATCGTATTGACGATAACGCTGCAGCGGATTGCCGAGCAGGTTCACGATGTCGAATGCGAGCGTGATGTTCGGAACCGGCGTGACCGAGGTCGAAAAGTCGAGCTGGCCGCGGCCTTTCTCGATGATGCCGTGGGCGATCGGATCGAGCGCCTCGAGGCTGTAATAGGTCACGAACTTGGAACGGTAATTATAGGCGAGCCGGGCCGAGAACATCGGCTTCTCGTACATCGCGATGAGGTTGTACGCCCATTTCGACACGCCGGGGAATCGCTGCGGTTCGTTGTTCAGCGTCGCCGCGAAGTTCGCCTGAAGATCGCCCTTGGCATCGATATAGGTGCCGTTGGCCTGAAGGCCGAAGCCCTTCGCCCAGTCGGGCAGGCCGTCGATGTCGAGGAAGCTGGTGAACGACACCTCCGCCCCCTGCAACCGGGTCTTGCCGAGGTTCACCGGCCGGGCGATGCGCAGCCCGCCCGTCGACCGGTCGTCCACCGTCGACAGGAATCCCTGGGCATCATGCCGGAAGATCGCGGCGGTGACCGATCCTGTCGGCGAGAAATAATATTCCAGGCTCGCGTCGTAATTGTTCGACGTGAGCGGCTTCAGGTCCGGATTGCCGGCCGATCCGCCGCGACGCAGACGTTCCACGCACTCCTCGGTCGTCGGGTCATCCAGACACGGATCGCCCGGCGCTAGGATCACCGGCTGACCCAGTGACAGGTTCGGCCGAAGATCGAAGAAGTTCGGCCGCGTGCGCGTCTGGGTATAGGCCAGACGCAGCTGCAGTTCGTCGGTAAAGGCGATCCGTGCGCTGACGTTCGGCAGATAATCCGTATAGTCGTTCTCGGCGCTGATCGGCGGGAAAGTGACCACCCCACCAGTATCTTCGATACGCGAGAAGCCGTTGATCCGAGTCTTGGTCTTGACGGCGCGCAGGCCGATCAGGCCGTCCACGACGGTGCTTCCGAGATCGAAGCCGTATTTCAGCTGCGCGTAGGCGGCGTAGGATTTCTCGTTGGCGCGGAAATTATCGGTTGGATTGAAGGCCGGCAGGCCTTCGGGCGTTCCGAAGAAATCGCGCAGCGCGACCAGGTTGTCGCGGATGCTGTCGCGAGTGATCGCGGCATAGGAAACGTTCGGCTGCACGGTGTTGTAGGTGAACCCGGGCAAGGTGTTCCTGACAACCGCGCCGGGCAGCGCGGTCAGCGGAATGCCTGCAGCCTCGTTGTTGACGTAGAAGTTTCCGAAGTCGCGACCGGCGTCGCGATCACTGTAGCGCACGCCGACCTGCAACCGCTTCAGGAAGCCGAGATCGAGATCGTAGGACAGATCGGCACGCGCCTGCCAATCCTTGCCGTTCACGATCAACAACTCCTGATAGAGGCCGCGGCTGATGAAATTGGCAGGATCGGTGATGTCGAAATCGACGAAGGTCTGCGTCGGCCCGCCATCGGGTGAGACCTCGAACTCGACGTCGCGCACCGGTGAGCTTGCCGCGGCATAATCCACGTTGACGAGGTTCGCGGTATACTGGCTGTCGGTATAGGCCACGTCGGCCGAAATCTGGAGCCGATCGCGTTTCCAGATGGCGCCGCCGCCCACTTGATAGGTGTCGGTCTTGCCGTTGAACGACCCGGAATATCCATCCGGCCGCACCGCGCCAGTGACGGTCGCCGTATCGATCTGGTTGGTGCCGGGAATGGTCGTGACGTTCGACAGCTTGATGTCCCCGAAGATGGGGATGAACATCCAGCGGTTGTAATCCTTCGACCGGAAACCCTGGAACAGGCCGTCCGCGTAGATCTCCAGCTCGGGCGTGGGTTTCCACTGAACGGCGGCGTTGGCCGACGGGCGCCAGCGCTCGCCATAGCCCAGGAAGTTGCCCTGCGCGTCGGGGAAGCGCAGGCCGGGCTCGGCGGTGGGCGCGTTGTTCGCATCGGTGGTGGCGATCACCAGCGATTGCTCACGCGTCGAATCGAGGAAGTTGATCCCGACATAGCTGACGTTGAGCAGCGCGCCGATCTCGCCGATGCCCGTGGTCCAGCGATCGCTGATCAGCAGGTTGCCGTTCGGCGCGATCTTCTCCGATTGCTGCGACAACACGCCGTTCAGCGAGCCCGACAATTCGAAGCCATTGAAATCGAAGGGCTTGCGGCCGCGCACGTTGATCTCGCCGGCGATGCCGCCCTCGATCATGTTGGCGGTGCCGGATTTGTAGACCTCCAGCGCGGCGACCGTGCCGGCGGGGAAATCCTGGATCTGGACGTAGCGGCCCTCGGCGGTGAAGATCTGCCGACCGTTATACGTGGTGGTCAGATCGGGCAGGCCGCGGACGGTGACGCCCGCCGATTCGCCGCCGCCCCGCGTGACCGTGACGCCCGAGACGCGCTGGAGCGCCGAGGACGCGAAGGTGTCGGGAAGCTTGCCGATATCCTCGGCGACGATGGCATCGACGATACCTTCCGATTCGCGCTTGATCTCCTGAGCCGTCGCGAGACTGCGACGCAGCCCCGTGACGACGATACTGCCGTCGTCCGGGGACGTCGTATCCTGCAGCGTCGAATCGGCCGGCGCACTGCCGGTATCCGAACTATTCGTATCGGTTGTTTGCGCGAACACCTGACAAGGGACGATGCCCGCCAGGCCGATGATCATCGATACCGATGCGCGAAGCGCAGCCTTCTTCATCATTCCCAACCTCCCTCATTGGCTCCCGCGGATTCATCGCGGTTCGCCGTAGCTCGAACGATAAGTCAGACAAATAAAGATGGCAATGAGATAAGTTATTAATAGGCCTATACCTTGATACGTTAGCATTTTAACTTGGTTTGCCGATATCGATTTGGCGCGCGAACAGACCGACTTGGCCGTCGCCGGGCCGCGAAGGCGAGGGCCGCCGACCTTGCGCCGTGCCCCGCGACCGGACATCAAGGGGAGACCTGAACCGGGGAGGAATCGATGACGATCGACCGACGTTCGTGGCTCAAGGGAGCGGCCGTCACGGCCGCCGGGATCGCCGCGATGCCCGCTCAAGCCGCACTGCGCGAGCGCAGGATATCGCCCGGTGATCGGGTCAATGTCGCGGCGATCGGCGCGGGCGGCATGGGGGCGGCGAACATGGAACGGCTCACCGGCCAGAACATCGTCGCCATCGCCGATCCGGACCTGTCGCACGTCGCCGAGGCCTTCGTCGACGCCAACGGCGCCCCGATCGCCCACCGTGCCGCGCTAAAGGCAGCCTACGACAAGGCGGACAAATATGCCGATTACCGGCGGATGCTCGATACGCGCAAGGATATCGACGCAGTCGTCATCGCCACGCCGGACCAGCACCACGCGGTCGCCGCGAAGATGGCGATGGAGCGCGGCCTGCACGTCTATGTGCAGAAGCCGCTCACCTACACCGTGCGCGAAGGACGCGTGCTGAACGCGCTCGCCGAGGCCAACCCGCGCCTCGTGACCCAGATGGGCAATCAGGGCCATTCGGGCGACGACGGCCGCCGAGTGGTCGAGCTGATCCGCGGCGGCGCGATCGGCGACGTGCGCGAGGTGCACGTATGGACGAACCGTCCGACCTGGCCGCAGGGCGTCGCGCGGCCCGCGCCGGTGCCGACGCCCGCCGGCTTCGATTGGAACGTCTGGCTGGGGCCGTCGACCGTCGGCTGGGGCTACAATCCGCTTTACGCGCACTTCAACTGGCGCGGCTGGGCGCCGTTCGGGTGCGGCGCGCTCGGCGACATGGGCGCGCACCTGATCGACTTCCCGCTGTGGGCGCTCGAGCCGGGGCTGCCGACGCGCGTCGAGACGCGCCACTCCGCCTGGGGCGAGAACGAGCGGCCGCAGGGCATCCCCGAAGGCGATCAGCGCGGCAGCTATCCGCTCGTCACCATCACCCATTTCGAATTCGGCAAGGCGAAGGGCGGGACGATCAACCTCACCTGGTACGACGGCGGCCTGATGCCGCCCACGCCGCGCGGGCTTCCGCCGGGCGCGGTCATGAAGCCCGAAGGCGGCGTGCTCTATGTCGGCAGCCAGGGCATGCTGATGCACGAGACCTATGGCGAACGGCCCGTCCTGATCGGCGACGGTGTCGCCGCGCGCGCCGCGGCGATCCCGCAATCGCTGCCGCGCATCCTGAACGGCATCGGCGGGCATGAGATGAACTGGATCCGCGCCATCCGTGGCGAGGACAAGGCGTCGTCGCCCTTCGCTACCGCGGTGCCGCTCAACGAAACCATGCTGCTGGGCATCGTCGCGATGCGCGCCGGCCAGCCGATCGACTATGACGGCGCGGCCGGCCGGATCACCAACGCGCCCGACGCCAACCGCTATCTCGACCGCGCCTATCGCGAGGGCTGGACGCTATGACCTTCCACCTCAAGGTATGAAGGCGTTGGGCGGGCTCCCGCCGTGCCGATACGGCGCATACCAATTGTGCTTGGCGGGCCATTTGGTCTGATATTTCTTGTTCTGCGGGCCGGTCGGCAGGCTGTCCTGCGACCGGATCACCCACATCGCCAGCTCCGCCATCAGGTCCGCCTGGATCTTGGCGTGCTGGGGCTGGCCGAACAGGTTGGTGAGCTCGCACGGATCATGCGCGAGATCGTAGAGCTGGCCGTAGCCCATCATGTCGTAGACGAGCTTCCAGTCCCCCATCCGCACCATCTTCTGGTTGCCGCTCAGCGTGACCATGTTCAGCTCGTCGAACATGCCCGGCACGGTGGGGCCGAGCCCCGCGGCAAGCGGCACGTTGTCCTTGGTCTCGTAATAGAGCCCGCCGACGCCGACGCCGGTATAGGCGCTGCGGAACTCGTCCTTCGGATAATCCTCGCCGCGCAGCAGCGGCAGCAGGCTGCGGCCCTGCACGCCGTGCGGGATGTCCTGCCCCATCATCTCGCACAGGGTCGGCATCAGATCGGCCATCGAGGTGAAGGCCGAGTCGATCGCGGCGGTCTGGCGGATGCCCGGCCCCCACCACACCATCGGCGTGTGCGTCACCGTCTCACGCAGCCCCAGCCCCTTGTGGCCGATGCCGAAATTCATCAGCGAATCGCCATGGTCGGAGGTGAAGACGACGACGGTGTTGTCCGCCAGTCCCGTCGTCTCGAGATGCTCGATCAGGCGTTTGATCTGATCGTCGATCAGCCGGAGCATGCCGTAATAATTGGAGCGATAGCGCCGCCACAGGCTTTCCGTAGGCGGGTACGCCGTCTGCTGCATCCGATATTCCCACTCCAGCCGCTCGCCGAGCTTGGGCAGCAGTTCGGGTCCGCCGCAGCGATCGGGCACCTCCTCGGGCGGGAACATGTTCCAATAAGGCGCGGGCACCTGCTCGGGATTGTGCGGCTCGGGCAGGCTGACCCACATCATGAAGGGGTTGTCGCCCGACTGGTCGATCACCGACATCGCGTCCGAAACGATACGATAGGGCAGCTGCATCGTCACCGGGAAGGGCGTGGGCTCGTTGGAAACATTGAAGTGCCGCCCCGTGAGCCAGCGATCGTAATCCTTCTGCTGCTGCGACGTATCGGGCCCGCCGCCGTGGAAATATTCGATCCAGACGTCGAGATCGTCCTTGTTGAGATAGCTGTGGTTCTTGCCGACCAGCGCCGTGCGATACCCGGCGCCCTTGGCGACCTGGTACATGTCCTTGTCGAAAAAGGCGTCCTTCTCCGCCAGGTTCATGCGCACGCGGTGCGCCTCGGGCCAGCGCCCCGTGAGCATCGAAATCCGGCTCGGCACGCAGAGCGGCGCGGTGCAATAGTTGCGCGCGAAGCCGACGCCCTCGCGCTGGAGCCGATCGAGCGTGGGCATGGTGTCGAACTTGAGGCCCGTCGCCTTGGTGGTGCCGTAGCTCCACTGATCGCACATGAAGACGATGATATTGGGCGTTCCGTCCGCTTTCCCTGCCCCGCGCGCCAGCAGCGGCGCCGACAGGCTCGATGCGACGGCGCTCGACCCCACGGCTTTCAAGAAATCCCGGCGCTGCATCGACGTCTCTCCCTCCACGGTTGCTTCGCTTCTTCAAACCTGAATTATCATACAAAAGCAATCCGTCATCGGAAAAATGCATTCGCGGTGCCGCGGGGTCATACGACCCGCCGCCCGATGGCGCGGCATCATTGGTTTGGATGCCGAACCGCGCTCGGCGGGGCGATGTTCGCTCTCAGCTTGACCAGCCCTCGATCATGTGTGTTATTCAAATACAGCACGCCAGCCTGCTATCCGAAACGGGGGGATGTCCATTGCGCACAGCGCTGTTCCTGCTTGCCGGCGTCGCACTCGCCGCCCCGGCGGCCGCCGCCGATCCCGCCGCGCGAACCCTGGTCGAGCAGGCGCTCGCGGCGCAGGGCGGCGTCGAGGCGCTGCGCGCGATCCATGCGGTCCGGCTCCATGAGATCGTCGAGCGCAACGCGATCGAACAATCGGTGCGGCCCGACGGACCGTTCTTCCAGAATATCGCCGACACGGTGGAGACGCGCCGCCTGGGCGACGCGCCCGCGCTGCGCACCGAGGCGCGCAATCGTGGTTTCCTGTCGAGCTGGTGGACCAGGGCGAACTGGGCGGAGACCACCAATATGGTGGTCGACGGCGTCGCCTATGCGGTCCGCGGCGGCACGCTCGGCGCGGCATCGCAGAGCGCGGTCGCGCCGGCGGAGGCGTCGCTCGCGCTCGGACCGGAGCGCGCGCTGCTGACCGCGCTCGCCGCGTCCGACCTTGCCCGTGCCGCCCCCGAGGAGCTGCATGGCCGCGCGCATGACGTCGTCACCTTCCGCTGGCACGACGCGCCGGTGAAGCTCTACCTCGCCCCCGTCTCGCACATGCCGGCGGCGGTCGAGATCACGCGGCCGCACCCGCTCGATATCTTCCTGAGCCCCTGGGGCGACGTGACGACGCGTGTCGAATGGGACGGCTGGACGGCGGAAGCAAACGGCGTGCGCTATCCGCGGTTGCTGCGGCGCTCGGTCAACGGCACGGTCGAGAGCACGACGATGATCGACGCGGTAGAGCTCAACCCCGCGATCGCGCCGGACACGTTCGCTATTCCCGCCGAGACCGCCGCCAAGGCGAAGGCGGCGCGGCGGCCGGTCGCCGCCCTCCCCTTCCCGGCCGACCACCGCACCGAGATCGCGCCGGGCATCGCGCAGATCCAGGGCCGATGGAACATCGTCGAAGTCGAGCAGCCGGACGGCGTTTATGTGGTCGAGGGGCCGATCTCGAACGCTTATTCGACCGCCGCGATCGCGGATGCGCGCACGGCCGGCAAGCCGCTGCTCGGCGTCGTCACCACATCCGACGCGTGGCCGCATATCGGGGGCTTGCGCGAATATGTCGCTGAAGGCGTGCCGATCATCGCGCTCGACCTCAACCGGCCGACCCTCGAGCGCCTGTTCGCGAGCCCGCACGTCCAGGCGCCGGATCACCTCGCCGAGCAGCCGCGCAAACCGATGCTGCGCACCGTGAGCGCGCCGACGACGATCGGCAGCGGCGACACGGCGATGCGGCTGATCCCGCTGCGCACCGCGAGCGGCGAGCGGCAAATGGCGATCTATTGGCCCGCCCACCGGCTGCTTTACACGAGCGACCTGATCGCGGTGCGGCCCGACGCCGTCTGGCTGCCGCAATATCGCGACGAGATCGCCAGCGTGATCGCGCGCGAGGGGCTCGACGTCGAAACGGTGTTCGGCATGCACTATGCGCCGGTCGCCTGGTCGAAGGTGCAGGCGATGCAGGCGCCCGGCGTCGGCTAGAGTCATTCTCAGCTACGCTGAATCGGTGCCGGCCCGCAATCGTTTCAGCCTTGCTGAAACAGACTCTGGCTGTTGACTTTACCGCCGATCCCGCTAACAGCGCTCGCCAACTCGTCCACGCGTGCGTGGCCGAGTCTCGTCCGAGACAGCGAGTGCCCCGGATCAAGTCCGGGGCTTAATCTCTCGCCGAGACGGGGAAAAGGATTTCAAGGCCGGCGCCTGCCGGTCTGCCGCGTCCATGCGGCGCCCTTCCCCATCGTTGGACAATTCCGGGTGCGGGTTCGCCCAATCCCGGCGTGTAACCGGGCTCTTCTCGGAGAGCTCAAACGTGGAGAATGGCATGGATCGTGCTCAAAAGACCGAGGCCGTTGCCGAGCTGAACCGCACCTTCAACGAGGTCGGCGTGGTGGTCGTCACCCGCAACCTCGGGCTCACCGTCGCGCAGTCGACCGAGCTCCGAATCAAGATGCGGGAAGCCGGTGCGACCTATAAGGTCTCGAAGAACAAGCTTGCCAAGATCGCGCTCGAGGACACCGATTATGCCGGCATCAGCGACCTGCTGACCGGCCCGGTGGGCCTTGCGACCTCGACCGATCCGGTCGCCGCCGCCAAGGTGGTGTCGGATTTCGCGAAGACCAACGACAAGTTGGAAATCGTCGGCGGGGCGATGGGTGCAACCGTCCTCGACGTCAAGGGCGTCAACGCCCTCGCGTCGCTGCCGTCGCTCGATGAGCTGCGGGCCAAGATCGTGGGCCTCGTCCAGGCGCCCGCGACCAAGCTCGCCCAGCTTTCGACCGCACCGGCCGCGAAGCTGGCGCGCGTGGTCGGCGCTTATGCGGCCAAGGACGCGGCTTGAACTGACTGAACGTAACATCGCCGTCATGCCAGCGAAGGCTGGCATCTCTCTGTGGCGAGAGACCCCAGCCTTCGCTGGGGTGACGATTTCAAATCGAATGGAGACTTTAAATGGCTGACCTGAACAAGATCGTCGACCAGCTTTCGGAACTGACCGTCCTCGAGGCGGCTGACCTGGCCAAGCTTCTCGAAGAGAAGTGGGGCGTTTCGGCCGCGGCTGCGGTCGCGGTTGCCGGCCCGGCCGCCGGCGGCGCCGGTGGTGGCGACGCCGCTGCCGAGGCCAAGGACGAGTTCGACGTGATCCTCACCGGCGACGGTGGCAAGAAGATCAACGTCATCAAGGAAGTCCGCGCCATCACCGGCCTGGGCCTCACCGAAGCGAAGTCGCTGGTCGAGGGCGCGCCCAAGGCCGTCAAGGAAGGCGTCAACAAGGACGAGGCCGAGAAGCTCAAGGCCCAGCTCGAAGCCGCCGGCGCGACCGTCGAGCTGAAGTGATTTCGGCGTAGCCGAAATCATCCCGGACTTGATCCGGGATCCAGAGCAAAAGAAAGGGCGGCTCCCGATGCGGGGGCCGCCCTTTTCGTTTGTCGCGATCAGCCGATCAGCGGCACTTGATGTCGCCGCGGTCGAGCTCGCGGCCGAGCAGCGCGCCGCCGCCCGCGCCGAGCAGCGTGCCCAGCGTCTTGCCGGTGCCCACATCGTTGCCGAAGATGTTGCCGAGCACGCCGCCCGCGACCGCGCCGACGATCAGCCCGGTCGTGCCGTCGTCGCGCTTGCAATAATA
Organism: Sphingomonas sp.; assembly: GCA_035538935.1. GTDB lineage: Bacteria > Pseudomonadota > Alphaproteobacteria > Sphingomonadales > Sphingomonadaceae > Sphingomonas. The sequence goes on along the minus strand of DATLJH010000020.1, from coordinate 290,971 downwards.
GCGGCCGTCGCGCCCGCGATAGATACGATCGGCGCGCGTCAGGCGACGCTCGCGATACTTCTTCCCGCTCTTATAGTGATCGGCCGCATCCCAGTGCTTCCCGCGGTGATGGTGCTGCGCCAACGCGGGCGCGGGCATTGCCACGGGGGCGGCAACCGCGAGCGCGGTGAATGCGATCAGGGCCTTCTTCATGGTGTCGCTCCTTCGAAATGACCCCGCTTCAATGCCGGGGCCGGCGAGAAGGTTGCATGAACGCAACGTTCATCGCCGCGACAGGCGGGACAGTCCGCCCTTCAAGCTACCGGTGATCACCCTCACCCTTCCCACTCGCCTTCGGCTCGCGGGCCCCTTCCCTCTCCCATTGGGAGAGGGAGGGAGCGGCGAAGCCGCGGAAGGGTGAGGGTGACCCGCGTCCCGTTATTCCCCGATCACCGCCTCCGGTTCGAGCGGCACCACCGGCAGCCAGACCTTGCTGCCCTGCTCGCCCCCGCGCATCAGCGTGATCGTCGCCTTCTGATAATCGTCGGGCTTGGCGAAGAAGATGTTGGGCACGTATTTCTGCGGGTTGCGGTCATAGAGCGGGAACAGGCTCGACTGCACCTGCACCATGATGCGGTGCCCCGGCTGGAACACGTGGTTCACCGTCGGCAGGCGGAACTTGTATTCCTGCACCTCGTTCGCCGGGATCGCCGATGGATGTTCGAAGCTCTTGCGATAGCGGCCGCGGAAGATGTCGAGCGCGATCGGCAGTTCGTATCCGCCCATCTTCTCGTCGGTGGCATTTTCGGGCGGCAGCACATCGATCACCTTGACGACGAAATCGCCGTCGGTGCCCGTCGTCTTGGCGAAGATATCCGCCCAGGGCACGCCCGAGACGCGCACGGGGCTCGTCAGCACCGGCGTCTGATAGGTCATCACGTCGGTGCGCCCGTCGACGCCGCGTTGGTCGCTCACCAGCCAGTCGCCCCAGCGCCCGTCGCCGAAATTGACCGGCCGCGTCAGGTGCGGCACCGGCTTGGCGGGATCGGAGACGTAGCTGTCGCCGCCCGCCGCGGGCACGTCGAAGCCGAGTCCGCCATCGGCCTGAAGGTAGATCGGCTTGAGCGGGTTCGGGCAGCCTTCCATGCACGCGAGCGGCCAGGTCGTGAAGCGATCCCAATGGTTCTCGCCGGTATTGTAGATCGTCGCCGCCGGCAGCTCGATGGGCGGGCCGTCCTTCAGATACTGGTTGAAGAAGGGCAGCACCATGTCTTCGCGGAACTGCGCGGCGGTGTCGCCTTTCCACTGGAACGGGCCCAGGCTGCGGCCCTCGCGGTTGATCTGGCTATGCCGCCACGGGCCCATGACGATGTAATTGTTGCCCATGTGCCCCGCGGCCTTGAGCGCCTCCCAACTATGGATCGCGCCGTACATGTCCTCCTGGTCCCACAGCCCCTGTTCCCAGATCGTGGGGACGTTCGAGGGATTGGCGGCGATCAGCTTGTCGAGCGCCTGGCCCTGCCAATATTCGTCATACGCCGGATGCTCGCTCGTCCGCTTCCAGAACGGAAGCTGGTCGTAGCCCGACTTCTTCGCCCAGTCGCCCGCCGAGCCGTGGCGGAAGTTCTCGTAGTCGTCGTATCCGCCCGAGGGTGGCGCCTTGCCCGGCCCCTTGTAGCCAGTCTGCCCGCCGATCCAGCCGATGTTGGCGAGCCGGAAGGCGCCGTAGTGGAACCAGTCGTCGCCCATCCAGCCGTCGATCATCGGGCTTTCGGGCACCGCCGCCTTCAACGCCGGATGCGGGTGGAGCAGCGCCATCACCACGGTGAAGCCTTCGTAGGACGAGCCGATCATCCCGACCTTGCCGTTCGACTGCGGCAGGTTCGCCTTGTTCACCAGCCAGTCGATCGTGTCATAGGCGTCGGTGACGTGATCGGTGTCGGTCGGATTGAGCGGCCCCTTCACCGGGCGCGTGACAACATAGACGCCTTCGGAGCCGTATTTGCCGCGCACATCCTGATAGACGCGGATATAGCCGTTGCGGACGAACGCTTCGTCGGCGAGCGGCAGCGTCGACAGCATCGACGGCGAATCCATCCGCTCGGCGCGGCCCGAAGCGTTGTAGGGGGTACGGGTGAGGATGATCGGTGCGTTGGTGGCGCCCTTGGGGATGACGATGACGGTGTGGAGCTTCACCCCGTCGCGCATCGGGATCATCACTTCCTTCTTGATGTAATCGCGCGCATCGGTGGGCGGTGTGAAGTTCTCGGGAATGTCGCCCTTGGGCGGCCAGATGTCCGCGGGCACCTGCTGCGCGACCGCGAGTCCGGTGCCCGTCGCCGCCAGAACCAGGGCGAGCGCCGCCCCCCGAACCCGAATGCGCATATCGCTGCTCCCTCGTCTTTTATCGTGATGCGACCTGCTAGCACATCACGCCGTCAGAGGAAGGGCGCGCGCGACGACCTGAGTGGTGTCTGCCTTATTTGTTCTCGTCGCGTCCGGTCATGCGGTTGATCGCGTCGCGGCCGAAATTGGCGATCATCTCGCCCACCTCGCGGGCATGCGCCATCGATCGGCTGCCCTGTTCGCGCAGATAGTCGCCCTGCACGCGCATCACCTCGGAAACATCGCGCGATTGCGCGGCCTTGCGCATCGCCGCGAACGCCTCGCGCGTATTCTGCTCGGCCTGGTCGAGCAGCGTCATGCCCAGTTCGTTGCCGCGTTCCGCCATGCGCTCGCCCGACGCGCGCATTTTCTCGCCGGCCTCGCGTACCTTGTCGGAAATGCCGCCCGCGTCCGTCTTGCCCGCACCGCCGGTCTTCTTCGCTTGTGCCATGATCGTCCTCCTCTACCCCTGCGACGCGCGAGCGCGCCCCTCGGTTCCCCTTGATCCGCGCGCGCTGCGCCGCCACATGGCATATATGCTGATCGAGACCGAGACCACGCCCAATCCGGCGACGCTGAAGTTCCTGCCCGGCCGCAATGTGATGGAGGCGGGAACGCGCGATTTCGCGAGCCCCGAAGAGGCCGAGGCCTCGCCGCTCGCCGAGGCGCTGTTCGGCCTGGGCGACGTGACGGGCGTGTTCTTCGGCAAGGATTTCGTCTCGGTCACCGCCGCGCCCGGGGTGGACTGGATCGGCCTCAAGCCCGACGTGCTCGCTATCCTGCTCGATCATTTCTCGGCCGCAATGCCTTTGTTCAAGCCCGGCTCCGCCGCCGGTATCAGCGTGCCCGCCGACGATACCAGCTTCGGCGACGACCCCGCCGACGCCGACATCATCGACCAGATCAGGGATCTGATCGACACCCGCGTGCGCCCCGCGGTCGCCAATGACGGCGGCGACATCATCTATCGCGGGTTCGACAAGGGGAAGGTCTACCTCCAGATGCAGGGCGCCTGTTCGGGCTGCCCGTCCTCGACCGCGACGCTCAAGAACGGGATCGAGCAGTTGCTCAAATATTACGTTCCCGAAGTCACCGAGGTCCGTGCGGTCTGATCCGCCACGTCCGACGCCAGTCCAGGGGGACAGAATGGGCGAGAAGCTCTCCGACGCCGCACTCGACACGATCTTCCGCACCGCGCGCACCTACAATGGCTACACCGACGAGCCCGTCACCGAGGCGCAGATCCGGCAGATCTACGACCTGCTCAAGATGGGCCCGACCTCGGCCAACCAGCAGCCCGCGCGCTTCGTCTGGTGCCTGAGCCAGCAGGCGAAGGACAAGCTCGCCTCGTTCGCGACCGGCACCAATCCCGACAAGATCAGGAAAGCGCCCGCGGCCGTGATCATCGGCATGGACGAGAATTTCCACGAGCATCTGCCCTTCCTCTTCCCGCATACCGACGCGAAGAGCTGGTTCGACGGCGACGACAAGCTTGCGCTGCGGCGCGAGCATGCGTTCCGCAACTCGTCGCTCCAGGGCGCCTATTTCCTCATCGCCGCGCGCGCGATCGGGCTCGACACCGGCCCGATGTCGGGGTTCGACGCCGATGCGGTGCAGCAGGCGTTCTTCGCCGATCAGCCGCACGTGCGGCCGAACTTCATCTCGACGCTCGGCCATGGCGATCCCGCGACGATTTTCGGCCGCTCGCCCCGCCCCGATTTCGAGCGCTTCAACCGGATCGATTGACGCATTCCGTCGCTCCAGCGAAAGCTGGAGTCTTTCGATCATCAAGAGATGCCGCGACTACATGGCCCGCACCCTCGTCATCGATACCGCCACCGCCGCGTGCTCGGTCGCGCTGCTCGACGGCAATCGATGCTTCACTGAGCGCCACGAGGTGGTAGGCCGCGGCCACGCCGAACAGCTGGTGCCGATGATCGCCGACCTCCCCGAGGGCGGGCGCGCCGACGCGATCCTGGTCGATGTCGGGCCGGGCAGCTTCACCGGCACCCGCGTGGGCATCGCCGCCGCGCGCGGGCTTGCGATCGGATGGGGCGTGCCGGTGGCCGGCTATTCCTCGACCGCGCTGATCGCGGCAGCCGAATTCGCGCGCGATCCCGCGCTCGATCGGCTTGCCGTCGTGCTCGAGGGCGGGCATGGCGAGGTGTTCATGCACCCTTATTCGCGCCCGCTCGCCGCCGACGCCCCGCTCGCTTCGCTCAAGCCCGAGGCCGCGCGCGCCGCGCTCGCCGGTCGTCGCGCGGTCGGCAGCGGCATCCGCTGGCTCGGCGACGGGATCGACGCCCGTGAAGCGCTGCCCCGCGCCGCCGAGGTGATGCTGCTGCCCTCCGGCTTCCGCGCGCTGCCGCCGAGCCCGATCTACGGCCGCCCGCCCGACGCGGTGCCGCAGGCGGCGCGCGCATGAGCACCGTCCTCACCCAGGTCACGCTCCATCGCGGCGGCATCGACGATCTCGCGCTCATCGAGCCGATCATGCAGGCCGCGTTCGATCCGCGCTACGGCGAGGCGTGGACGCGCAGCCAGTGCGCGGGCGTCATGGCGATGCCCGGGGTCGCGCTGACGATCGCCGAGATCGACGGCCACGCCGCCGGCTTCGCGATCACGCGCACGATCATGGACGAAGCCGAATTGCTGCTGCTCGCGGTCGATCCCGCGCGCCGCCGGCGCGGCGTCGGCCGCGCGTTGCTGCGCGCCGTGATTGCCGAAGCCGAAACGACGGGAGTAGTCAAACTTCATCTCGAGGTGCGCGCAAGCAATGCCGCGATCGCGCTCTATCGCCAGGCGGGATTCCGGAAGATTGGTGAACGCCGCGGTTATTATCGCGGAAGCAACGGAAAGTTGTTCGACGCGCATACTTTCATGCGCGTGCTGCGCTGACGGCACGATTTCAGGCCGGAAACTCTACTTGCACTATGGGGGCAACCGCTCGATAGAGATAGACGTGCCTGTAACCCCCAACGGGCAGTAGGGATCGAAAGGAACAACATGGATACCGACACCGACATGCAGGAAACGCTGGTTACGCTGACAGCGGATATTGTCGCCGCGCATGTCAGCAACAACAGCGTCGCGGTTTCCGATCTTCCGTTGATCATCCAGAACGTCCACGGCGCGCTCGCGGCGCTCGGCAAGCCTGCCGAAGCTCCGCAAGTCAAGCAGGAGCCCGCCGTTTCGATCCGTTCTTCGGTGAAGCCGGACTATATCGTCTGTCTCGAGGACGGGAAGAAGCTCAAGATGCTCAAGCGGCACCTGATGACGCATTATCAGATGACGCCCGAACAATATCGGCAGAAGTGGAACCTGCCCGCCGACTATCCGATGGTCGCGCCCAATTACGCCGAGCAGCGCCGCACCCTGGCGAAGAAGATCGGCCTCGGCACCAAGACCAAGCGCCGCAAGGGGCGTTGATTTGTTGCGGCGCCGGCCCGCTCCCCCACCCGACCACCCATAGAATATTGCCGTGGGTGGTCGGGTGGGGGAGCGGGCCGGCGCCGCCTTCGTGCGATAGCACGACAAACAACTGCTTGTTGCGAGTCGGTCGCCCTTGGCCCCCGGGCGATATCGCATTACATCGGGATCATGCCGCGCAAGATCGACCTCGAAGCCCTGTGCAACGAAAAGGGCCTCCGCATCACCGAGCAGCGTCGCGTCATCGCGCGCGTGCTCTCTGACGCCGACGACCATCCCGATGTCGAGAAGGTCTACGAGCGCGCCTCGGCGATTGATCCGGGCATCTCGATCGCGACCGTCTACCGCACGGTGCGGCTGTTCGAAGAGGCAGGAATCCTCGATCGCCACGATTTCGGCGACGGCCGTTCGCGCTACGAGCCCGCGCCCGAATCGCATCACGACCATCTGATCGACGTCGAAACCGGCAAGGTGCTCGAATTCGTCGATCCCGAGCTCGAGCAGCTCCAGAAGCAGATCGCCGAGCGGCTGGGCTTCCGCCTCGTCGATCACCGCATGGAACTCTACGGCGTCGCGCTCGACCGCAAGAATTGACGCCGCCGGCCGCATTCGGATCGGCCTGAGGCTCGCGGGGCTCGTCCTCGCGCTTCTCGTCTGCCTTGCCGCGCATGGCCTGTGGCGGCTGTTCCGCCTGCCCTCGCCCTGGCCGCGCTGGTTTCTAGGCGCCGCCGCGCGCATCTGCGGCGCGCGACGACAAGACGTCGCTCGGCCGATGCGGCGCGACGTGGTCTTCCTCGCCAATCATACGAGCTGGCTGGACATCCTCGTGCTCGCCGGCGGCACCGGCACCGCCTTCGTCGCCAAGTCGGAACTGCAAGGCGTGCCGCTGATCGGCTGGCTGTGCACGCTAAATCATACGATCTTCGTCGCGCGCGCCGATCGGATGGGGATCGCGGCGCAGATCGCGCAGTTGCGCGACGCGCTGGCGCAACAATGGCCGGTCACGATCTTCCCCGAAGGCACGACGAGCGCGCCGGGCGAGGTGCTCCCCTTCAAGGGCGCACTCCTCGCCGTGCTCGAACCGCCCCCGCCGGGCGTGATGGTGCAGCCGGTACTGCTCAATTACGGCGCGGCGGCCGACGACGTGGCGTGGCTCGGCGACGAGCCCGGCCAGGCGAACGCGCTCAGGATTCTGGCGCGGCGCGGGAGCTTCGAGGTCGCAGTCGAGTATCTGACGCCCTTCGATCCCGCCGACCATGCGAGCCGCAAAGGCATCGCCGCCGAGGCCCGGCGGCGCATCGTAGAGGCGCAGACCCGGCGCCTCGCCGCTCAGTAACCGCGCGCACGCGCCGCGCGCGCCTCTCGGCAGGTGTCTTCATCCGGCCAGCGCGCGCAATATTCCTGCATCGTCGGCGACAGATAGCCCGGCGCATCCTCGGGTCGCGGCGTGCGGCGATAGACCCGGTTCGGATGCCGGGCGCGATCGGCGCGACACACCCCCTCGTCGGGCCAGCGCTCGCAATATTTCTGCATCGTCGGCGACAGTTCATCGCTGTGGTGCTTGCCGTCGCCGATTGCGCGCGTCCCATCCATCGTGGCGGAACCAAGCGCGGTCGCGCCATAACCCGCACCGAGATCGGCCGATGCACCCGGGTCGATCTGCGCATATGCGGGCGCCGCCGCGAACAGCGCGGCGCCTGTCATCGTCAAAAGTAGCAACCGCATCGATGAAACTCCCCTTCTCCTGCCATCAACCCCATCGCGCGGGCGCGGTTCCTTCGTGTCGGCGGGGTGGCGGGCAGGCATCATCGCGCGTATAGGCGCCGCCATGCCCAAGCCCGCTCCGAAAACCTTCGCCGTCAAGTCGTTCGGCTGCCAGATGAATGTCTATGACGGCGAGCGCATGGCCGAGTTGATGGCCGCGCAGGGCCTGACCCCCGCCGACGCGAGCGACGCCGATCTGGTGGTGCTCAACACCTGCCATATCCGCGAAAAGGCGACCGAGAAGGTCTATTCGGACATCGGGCGGCTCAGGAAGCACGGCGATCCGATGATCGCGATCGCCGGCTGCGTCGCGCAGGCCGAGGGCGAAGAGATCGTGCGCCGCGCGAAGGTGGACGTGGTCGTCGGCCCGCAGGCCTATCACAACCTGCCCAAGCTGGTCGCCGACGCGGCCGCGGGCAAGGCCGCGCTCGATACCGACATGCCCGCCGCCTCGAAGTTCGGCGCGCTCCCTGCACGCCGCAAGGTGGGACCGAGCGCTTTCCTCACCGTGCAGGAAGGCTGCGACAAATTCTGCACCTATTGCGTGGTGCCCTATACGCGCGGCGCCGAGGTCAGCCGTCCCTTCGCTGCGATCGTCGACGAGGCGAAAGCACTGGTCGATGCGGGCGCGAAGGAAATCACGCTGCTCGGCCAGAACGTCAACGCCTGGCGCGATGACGACGGGCGCGGGCTCGACCATCTGATCCGTACGCTCGACCGGATCGAGGGGCTGAAGCGCATCCGCTACACCACCAGCCACCCCAACGACATGACGCAGGGCCTGATCGACGCGCACCGCGACGTCGAAAGCCTGATGCCGTTCCTCCACCTGCCGGTGCAATCGGGCAACAGCCGCATCCTCAAGGCGATGAACCGCAGCCACACGCGCGATTCCTACCTGCGTGTGCTTGACCGGGTGCGCGCTGCGCGCCCCGATATCGCGCTGTCGGGCGACTTCATCGTCGGCTTCCCCGGCGAGACCGACGCCGAGTTCGCGGACACGCTGAGCCTGATCGACGCGGTCGGCTACGCGCAGGCGTTCAGCTTCAAATATTCGCCGCGCCCCGGCACGCCGGCGGCCGAGATGGCCGATCAGATCGCGCCCGAAGTGATGGACGAACGCCTCCAGCGGCTTCAGGCCGCGCTCAACCGCGACCAGCTCGCTTTCAACGAGGCGACCGTCGGGCGCACGTGCGCGGTGCTCATCGAGCGCACCGGACGGAATCCTGGGCAAATGCTCGGCAAATCGCCGTGGCTCCAGTCGGTCCATCTCACCACCGACGCGCGGGTCGGAGACATGGTCGACGTGACGATCGAGAGCGCCGGCCCCAATTCGCTGGGTGGCGCCGAGCGGCTGCGCGCCGCCGCCTGACCGCGCATCAACGGTGCCGCGCGCGCCAGTTGCCGAGATGCGCCGCGGCCAGCGCCAGGCTACCGGACACGGTAATGGCCGTCTCGCGCGAGCCTTCGAGCGCAAGCGCACCGACCGCGAGCAGGATCAGGCCCGCCGCGCCAAGACAGAGCGGCCACGCGATGCCGTGTTTCGCCCGGCCCGCAATCAACGCGTAGCCGCTGGTGGGAATCGCGAACAGCAGCACCCAGAGATGCACGCTTTCGGGAATTGCGACGATCGCTGCGAGCGCGGGCAATGCCGCGAGCACCAACGGCAGCGCGAGGCAATGGACGAGACACGCGACCGACGCGCCCAACGCCGCGCGATCGAGCCAGTCTTCCCGCGTCGTTTCCGTCATTCTACGCCTTTCAATGATATAATGTATCATTATCCCTATGGGTTCGCGACGAAGAGCGCAAGTGCGAGCGGCTTCGGATCGCTTGGCCTTTATCGCCGGCAATCGCGCCATCGCGATTCCGCGCGAGGCGGCAAAGCTCGCGCCCTCTCCCAGTAATCGGAAAAATTGCGCGGGCCGATGGATCGCCGACGCCCGCCTTCACGATCACAAATTGATTTTTCTAATCAGCACGTTCCTGCCACCGGTTCATCTCGGCTTTCGCCTCGGATCGGCGCGGCAGCGGGGACCAGATCCAAAACTGGGGTTGACGCTTCGGCGCAGATGGGTAGGTCATTGCCGCGAGACACGCCTCTGAGAAGGGTCGCCTCAGAGAGCCCTTTAAGGCTCCCCCTTTGAGTTGTGTTTCCGATGGGTGGGAGAGCGGCGGGCGAACCCCAGACGCTTGGCGCTTTCCCACCCATCGTCAGCCGGCAATTCCGTCCTGCCCCCGCCTGGACGTCGCGTCGGTGCAAACATGCAACGCTCCCGATAAAGCCGCCGCGTCCCACCCGCGAATCCCCTGTCCTGCACGGCGCGATTCTGCCACACTCGGCATCGGATGAGTCTCGTCATTCCCTTTCCCGACCGCGGCACGCACGGAACCCGTGCCCGCCCCCGCCGTTCGGCCGATGCGCTCGGGACAGTCAACTTCGGCGCGCACGAAAGGACCGCATGAGCCGCAAGCCCGTTCCCGCCCAGCAGGGAGACCGTTCCCGCCTCGAGGTGACGTTCGACAAGCCGCAGCTCCTGAGCGTGCTCTTCGGCCAATATGACCAGAACCTCGTGGCGCTAGAGAACCGACTCGGCGTCTACATCACCGCGCGCGGCAACCGCGTCGGGCTCGAAGGCTCGGCCGAGAACGTGGCGCTTGCCCGCGACGTGCTGAGCGATCTCTACAAGCGCATCCAGCGCGGCGAGGACATCGACACCGGCCTGGTCGACGCGGCGATCGCGATGGCGTCCGAGCCCGAGCTCGACGGCATCGTCCGCGCCGAAGCGGGCGACCGCGCGCCGACAATCATGATCCGCACGCGCAAGAAGACGATCGTCCCGCGCACGCCCATGCAGGCGCACTACATGCGCGAGCTCGTCTCGAACGACATGATCTTCGCGCTCGGCCCGGCGGGCACCGGCAAGACCTATGTCGCGGTCGCGCAGGCGGTGGCGCAGCTCATCACGGGCAGCGTGCAGCGGCTCATCCTCTCGCGCCCCGCGGTCGAGGCGGGCGAGCGGCTGGGCTTCCTGCCCGGCGACATGAAGGAGAAGGTCGATCCCTATCTGCGCCCGCTCTACGACGCGCTCTACGATTGCATGCCGCCCGAACAGGTCGAGCGTCGGATCGCGAGCGGCGAGATCGAGATCGCGCCGATCGCTTTCATGCGCGGTCGCACGCTCGCCGACGCCTTCGTGATCCTCGACGAGGCGCAGAACACCACGCCCGCGCAGATGAAGATGTTCCTGACGCGCTTCGGGCAGAACAGCCGCATGGTGATCTGCGGCGATCCGCGCCAAGTCGACCTCCCCGGCGGCGTCGCCGCCTCCGGCCTCGCCGACGCCACCGCGCGCCTCGAAGGGATCGAAGGCATTTCGATGGTCCGCTTCACCGCCGCCGACGTGGTGCGCCACCCGATCGTGGGACGGATTGTCGAGGCGTATGAAGGGGTGGAAGCTTGATCGAGATCGAACTTGGCCGCGAGGAGCCTTGGCCCGACGCTGACTGGACGGCGCTCGCCGCCAGGGCGGCGACAGCGGCGGTCGCGCGTACGCCGCACGGCCCGTTGATCGACACCCCGGCTCAGATCGAGATTTCGGTGCGGCTGACCTCGGACGAGGAGGTGCGCGTGCTCAATCGCGACTATCGCGGCAAGGACAAGCCCACCAATGTCCTTTCCTTCCCGATGGTCCAGCCTGATCTGATCGAGGCGATCAGCGAGAATTCGGACGACGGCGAGGTGCTGCTCGGGGACATCGTGCTCGCGCATGGCGTGTGCGCGCGCGAGGCAGCGGAGAAAGGCCTCTCGATCGAGGATCATGCCACGCACCTGATCGTTCACGGCACCCTCCACCTGCTCGGCTACGATCATATCGACGACGCGGAAGCCGAGGATATGGAGGAGATCGAGCGTCAGGCGATGGCCGATCTCGGGCTTGCCGATCCCTATCTCATCCGCGAGGATGACGCGTAAGCGCACGCGCCCTCTTAACGAACGCCGCGCCGCGCCCTTATATGGCGGCTCCTATCAAGGAAATGACGACGACCGATGCCCGACGATTCGAGTACCACGCCCGCCGATAGCGGCGGGATATGGCGCGGCCTGCGCGCGCTGCTGTTCGGCGACGAGGCCGACGAGACGCTGCGGGCCCGGCTCGAGGAAGTGATCGACGAGCACGAGGGCGATCCCGCGCCCGACGCCAAGGGCGATCTCACCCCGCTCGAACGCCAGATGGTGCGCAACCTGCTCCATTTCGGCGAGCGCGACGCGGGCGACGTCGGCGTGCCGCGTGCGGATATAATCGCGGTCGAGGAAGGCATCGCCTTCGACGACCTCGTCCGCATCTTTGCCGAGGCGGGGCACAGCCGCCTCCCCGTCTATCGCGAAGCGCTCGACACCATCATCGGCATGGTCCACATCAAGGACGTGTTCGCGATCCTCGCGACCGGCGCGCCGCCGCCGCAGAGCATCGCGCGGCTGATCCGCGAGCCGCTCTACGTGCCGCAATCGCGCGGCGCGCTCGATCTGCTCGCCGACATGCGCCAGCGCCGCGTCCATCTCGCGATCGTGCTCGACGAATATTCGGGCACCGAGGGGTTGGTGACGATCGAGGATCTGATCGAGGAGATCGTCGGCGACATCGAGGACGAGCATGACGAGGCGCCGCAGGCGCTGATCGTGCCGATCGAGGGCGGCGGCTGGGAAGCCGACGCCCGCGCCGAGCTGGAGGACGTCGCCGAGACGATCGACCCGCGCCTCGCCGAGACCGAGGACGATGTCGAGACGATCGGCGGGCTTGCCGCGACGCTCGCGGGCCATGTGCCGCAGGCCGGCGAATGCCTGGAGCACGATTCGGGCTGGACGCTCGAAGTGGTCGAGGCCGATCCGCGCCGCGTCGCGCGGGTGCGGCTGCATCCGCCGGCACGACAGGCTGAGGAGGAAGAAGCGTGAAGCGAATGACGAGGCATGTCCTGATCGTCGTCCTGTTGGTCGTGATCGTCGCCGCGGGCTTCTGGTTCTGGCTGAGCCGCCCCGATGTCGCGCGCGTGCCGGTCGCCGCGGTGATGGGCGCGCGGCCCGACATCACCGCGCCGCGCAACCAGGTGGTGCCGACGATGAACGTCGCCGATGCGGTCGGCTGGAGGGACGGGCAGACGCCTACCGCCGCGCCGGGGCTCGCGGTCAACGCCTTCGCGACCGGGCTCGATCATCCGCGCTGGCTCTATCGTCTGCCCAATGGTGACATATTGGTCGCCGAGACCAACTCGCCCCCGCGCGAGGGCAGCGGGATCGCCGGCACGGTGATGAAGCATCTGATGGGCAAGGCCGGCGCGGGCGTGCCCTCGGCCAACCGCATCACGCTGCTGCGCGACGCCAACCATGACGGCATCGCCGAGGCACGCTCGACCTTCCTCTCGGGCCTCAATTCGCCGTTCGGCATGGCGCTGATGGGCGACAGCCTCTACGTCGCCGATACCGATGCGCTGCTGCGCTTTCCCTATCAGCCGGGGCAGACGAAGATCACCGCCAAGCCGGAAAAGGTGATCGGCCTGCCCGGCGGCGGCAATCACTGGGCGCGCAACGTGATCGCGGAGCCCGACGGCAAGCACCTCTACGTAACCGTCGGCTCGTCGAGCAACATCGCCGAGAACGGCATCGACGCCGAACAGAATCGCGCCAACATCCTCGAGGTCGATCCTGCGGCCAAGACCTTCCGCATCTACGCCGCCGGCATGCGCAACCCCAACGGCATGGATTTCGAGCCCGGCACCGGCCAATTATGGGCGGTCGTCAACGAACGCGACATGCTGGGATCGGACGTACCGCCCGATTACCTGACCACCGTGGCGATGGGCGATTTCTTCGGCTGGCCGTGGTTCTATTGGGGCGGCTATCCCGACACGCGCGTCGAGCCGCAGAATCCGGCGATGCAGGAATATTCGAAGCGGCCCGATTACGCGCTGGGCGCCCACACCGCTGCGCTCGGCCTCGTCTTCGCGCGCCAGACGCTGCTCGGCGATCGCTTCGCCTATGGCGCCTTCGTCAGCCAGCACGGGTCGTGGAACCGCAAGCCCAAATCCGGCTACAAGGTGATCTTCATCCCCTTCGATCAGCGCGGCTTTCCGACCAAAGGCGCCAAGCCGATCGACGTGTTGACGGGCTTCCTCAGCAAGGACGAAGACGACGCTTATGGGCGTCCGGTCGGCGTGATCGAAGGCGAAGGCGGACTGCTGGTCGCCGACGATGTCGGCAACACGATCTGGCGCGTCACCAAGGCGAGCGCCGCGGCGCGCTAAGTCAAGTCCAGGCTATAGCGGCAGCGGTGCTCAAGAAAGCATTCGGATCTCGACGGGGCCGCCCTGGGGTCTGAACCCCCTGTCCTACACGTTCGTTTTATGTTCTATCCTGCAGGATGGAACAGGATTGCTCTCCCGCGCCCGCCGCGTTGCGCGATACCGGCAGCGGCGCGGTTGCGGCGCGCGGGCGTTGCGCGAGTGTCGCGCCGGGGACGCCCGCCGGGCGCATGGACGGTGCATGGGTGTCGCCTCATTGTCGCGTCGGTGTCGCGTCCCGGCCGCCATCCCGGGGCGTTGCGGGCGCATCCCGGGCAAAATCCCGCGACGCTCTCCACTTTCTCCACTTCACACCGCCCGCAACAAGGGGGCGATTGTCCCTTTCGGGAACGTATTTCTATTCACCTCCCCGGCGAAGGCCGGGGCCCAGTTACGGCCGGCCCGATGCTGGGCCCCGGCCTTCGCCGGGGAGGTGATCCAAACAGGGCGATCGGCAACTACGTGCCCGAAGGGGATAATCGCGCAACAAGAGCATCCGTCAACGCAGTGCGTCGATGAAACCCAAATCCGGGGCTACGATTCGAAGGGATCGAATACGAATCTAATTCTCATATCCGGCGCGATAGCCGTCATACTGGCCCTGGCAGGTGTCGGGATGCTCGCGGCATTCCTTTTCCCGCTTCTTGCGCTCGCGGCCTTCCTTGGCCTCCTGCTTGCGCATCTCGCGGCCGTAATTGCGGTCCGCCTCGTCCTGGCTGGTCGTCGTCCAGTCGACCACCTGGCTGCCCGCGCGCACCGGCGCGGTCACGACGTTGGCGGCGGTCTTGACGAGGCAGCCCCCCGCCAGCAGCGGCAACAGCGCGACGGGCACGATCAGGATTTTCCGCATCACTCGGCACTCCTTGCGGCGGCGGCAGCACGTGCCGCATCGCGTGCTTTTACACCAATTGCCGGAAAATCGGTGAAGAAACCGTCGATCCCGGCATGCAACTGATCGCGTATCTCGCCGGCAACGTCGCCTTGGCCGCGCGGATTGATGCCTTTTCGATACGCCGAGGGCAGGAAGTAATTCTCCGCGCGAAAGGTCCAGGGATGCACGCGCAAGCCCACCGCATGCGCCTTCCTCACGAGATCGGTGGGCGCCCGGCCGTCCATCACCATCGCCTTGTTGGGGCCGATCCCCCAGGCATAAGCGGCGACCGCCTTCAGGCCGGCCGGCGTCGCCATCTCCGCATAGCTTCCCACCGCGCCATCGGCGGGGCCGCCGTCTTTATCCATCAATTGGATGAGTCGGATCGATGTCATCCTGTGCAGCGCCTTGAGGTTGTCCACCTCGAACGACTGGATGAACACCGGCGCCTCCGCCGAATCCCACCCCGCCGCCTTCAGCTGCGCGACCAGCCGCGCCTCGATGGGGTGGCCGATCGCGGCGAAATAGCTGGGATGCTTGGTTTCGGGATAGATCGCGATCGTCCGCCCGCGCGCCGCGCTCTCGCGCTTGGCGAGCGCAATGATCTCGGCCAGCGTCGGCACCTCGAAGCGGCCGTCATAGGCCTTGTTGCCGGGCCTGAGCAGCGGCACGCGCTCCTTCGCCCGCAGCGTCTTCAGTTCGGCCAGCGTGAAATCCTCGGTGAACCAGCCGGCGATCTTCTTGCCGTCGATCGTCCTGGTGACACGCCGGTCGGCGAATTCGGGATGATCGGCGACGTCGGTGGTGTCCGAAATGTCGTTCTCGTGGCGTGCGACGAGCACGTCGTCGCTGGTCGGCACCAGATCGGGCTCGATCACGTCGGCGCCTTGCTCGATCGCGAGTTCGTAAGATGCAAGTGTGTGCTCCGGCCGCAGCCCGCTCGCGCCGCGATGCGCGATGACGATGGGCGGCGACAGCGACGGCTGGGCGGTGGTCATCGGCTCGGTCCGTCCCTTCGTGCAAGCGAGCGCCAGCAATGGCACAAGCAGGGCGATTGAAAGTTTCGACAAGTGACGCATGTCCTCGGACATTCTCGGAGAAACACCAGGCGATGATCAAGGCTGAAAACACCGTGCTGCTGCTGTTGGCGGCGGGCAATTCGGAGCGGTTCGGCGATGCCGACAAGCTCGAGCAGGATTATCTGGGGCACCCGCTCGCCTTCCACGTCGTCACCGCGCTCGAAGGCGTGCCGTTCAAGAAGCGGATCGCGATCGTATCGGACACCGGGCTCGATTTCGCCGCGCGCGGCTATGAGGTGATCGAGAACCGGGCGCCGACCGAAGGCCTGTCGAGCTCGATCAAGCTTGGCATCGCCGCGTGCCGCGAATGCGGCGCCGATGCCGCGTTGATCGCGCTCGCCGACATGCCGCGCGTCACCGCGACCCACATCTACCGTCTGCTCGATTATGCCGACGATCTCGACACCATCCTCGCCTCGAGCGACGGCAGGCGCCCGCGCCCGCCCGCCCTGTTCGGCAAGAATCATTTCGACTGGCTGATGAGCCTCACCGGCGACCGCGGCGCGCGCGAGATGATCCTGAAGGCTCACCACGTCATCGCCGCCGCCAACGAGTTGTTCGATGTCGACACGCGCGAAGACCTGGATCGCCTGCGCGCGATGGCGTGACGCGCTATTCGTGCCGCAGCGCGTCGATCGGGTTGAGCGCGGCGGCGCGGCGGGCCGGGAAATAGCCGAACACCACGCCGATCAGCGCCGAGATCGCGAAGGCGATGAAGTTGATCCCCGGATAGAAGACGAAATCGACCTGCATCACGGGCGCGATCGCCGCGATGGCGATCTGGGCGATGATGAGCCCCACGAGCCCGCCCAGGCACGACAGCACGATCGATTCGACCAAGAACTGCAGCAGCACCTCGCGCGCGACCGCGCCGATCGCAAGGCGGATACCGATCTCGCGCGTCCGCTCGGTAACCGAGACCAGCATGATGTTCATGATCCCGATCCCGCCGACCACCAAGCTGATGGCCGCAACCGCGGTGACGATGCCTGTCAGCAGCGTGGTCGTGCCCGTCAGCGTGTCGGAAATCTGCTTGGTGTCGAAGATGTTGAAATTATCTTCTTCCCCCGGCTCGAGGTTGCGGCGTTCGCGCAGCAGGCTGGTGAGCGAAGCCTGAACCTGCGAAGTCTCGTACGCCTGGTCGACCCCGACCAGCATCAGCCGGATATCGCGGCTGCCGGTGAAGCGGCGCTGGACGGCCTTGATCGGCATGATCACGACATCGTCCTGGTCACCCCCGAAACCCGCCTGCCCTTTCACCGTCAGCAGCCCGATCACGTCGCACGAAACGTCGCCGACGCGGATGCGCTTGCCGATCGGATCGGCACCCTTGAACAGGTTGGTGCTGACGGTGCCGCCGATGATACACACCGCCTTGCCCGCTTCCTCCTCGGGCGCGTTGAAATAACGGCCCTCCTGCAAGGGCCAGGGCTGGACCTGGAAATAGGCGTCGGTGGTGCCGTTGATCGTGGTCGACCAATTGTTGCCGTTGTAGATCGCGGTGACGCTGGTCTGCGCCTGCGGGGCCACCGCGGTAACCCCGGTGAGTTGCTTTTCGATCGCCTCGACATCCTCGGGCTTGAACTCGGGCGGGCGCGGACCGCCGCCGCCGCGGCCGAAGCCCTGCCCGGGGCGAACCTGCAGGATGTTGGTGCCCAGGCTCGCAATCTGCTTCTGCACCGCGGCCGTGGTCGCGTTGCCGAGCGTCACCATCGTGACGACCGCGCCGACGCCGATGACGATGCCCAGGATCGTCAGGAACGACCGCAGCAGATGGCGGCGGATCGAGCGCAGCGCAAGGACGAAGGTGGTGCCGAGCATCTCAGTGCATCCCCACCCGCTCGCCCTGACGATGGCTGGCGTCGATGCTCTCGACCAGCCCGTCCTTGAAGGTGACGATCGTGTGCGCAAACGCCGCCATGTCGGGCTCGTGCGTCACCATCAGCACGGTGATGCCGCTCGTCTGGTTCAGATCGGTGAGCAATTCCATGATCTCGACCGAGCGCTCGGAATCGAGGTTGCCGGTCGGCTCATCCGCGAGCAGCACGTCGGGATGGGTGACGATCGCGCGCGCGATCGCGACGCGCTGCTGCTGCCCGCCGGAAAGCTCGGCCGGCGTATGATCCCACCAATCCTTGAGGCCAACCTTGTCGAGCGCGGCCATCGCCTGGTCGCGCCGCTCAGCGCGCGGCTCGCCGCGATAGAGCAGCGGCAGCTCGACATTCTCGAGCGCGCTGGTCCGCGAGAGCAGGTTGAAGCCCTGGAAGACGAAGCCGAGATATTTGCGCCGCACCAACGCGCGCTGATCGCGGTCAAGCTGTTCGATGTGATGGCCGCGAAACAGGAACTCGCCTTCGGTGGGTACGTCGAGGCAGCCAAGGATGTTCATCGTCGTCGACTTGCCCGATCCCGACGGCCCCATCACTGCGACGAAATCGCCTGCCACGATGTCCAGATCGACCCCCTTGAGCGCCTGGAACGCGGTCGCACCGGTTCCGTAGACCTTGGTGACGCCGCGCAGGCGAATGATCGGCTCGCTCGCCATCTCCGGTCAGCGACCGCCCGCCGCGCCGCGACTGCCGCTCCGCCGCTCGCCGCCGGCGGAAACGCCCTCCTTGCCCGAAAGCTGACCGACGATGACTTCCGTGCCGGGCTTGAGATCGCCGCCGGTCACCACCGTCAGCGAGCCGTTGGACTTGCCGATCGTGATCTCGATCGGTTTGGGCGTGCCGTCCGCGCTCTTCACGTAGACCGTCGCCTTGCCCGAGGTCGCGAGGCTTGCGCCTGCTTCTTGATCGTTCCCGCCTCGCCGCCGACGGCGCGGCACGAGCGCGCCGGTGATACCCCCGCTCTCGCGCGCGGCGGGCGCGCCTTCGGTCTGCGGCGTGAAGCGCAACGCCGCATTGGGCACGAGCAGCGCGTCCTTCTGTTCGGAGGTGATGATGTCGGCGGTCGCGGTCATGCCGGGGCGCAGCTCGAGCGTCGGATTGCTCACCGTCAGATCGGCGGCATAGGACACGACCTGCCCGCTCGAACTCGACGAAGAGCTCGTCGACGAGGACGAGGACGAGGCATCCTGCACCGTCAGGTTCGAGCCCAGATCGACGCGCGTGATCGCCGCCGGGAAGGTCTTGCCGGGGAACGCATCGACCGTGAAGGTCGCGCGCTGCCCCTGCTTGATCTGGCCCACGTCGGCCTCGTCGACCGACACCTCCAGCTTCATCTTGGACAGATCCTCGGCGATCACGAAGAGCGTCGGCGTATTGAACGACGCCGCGACCGTCTGGCCCGGATCGACCTGGCGCGCGAGCACCACGCCCGTCACCGGCGAACGGATGATCGCGCGATTGCGCTGCGTCCGGTTCTGCGCAAGGCTGGCCTCGGCCGATGCCACATTGGCCTGGGCAACCCGGAGCGCCCCCACCGCGCGATCACGTTCGGCGATCGCGGTGTCCATCTCGGTCTTGGCGGGCACGCGCCCCTGCGACAGGCGGCTAACCTCGCGATAACGCGCGAGCGTGGCGTTCGCCTGTTCGAGCGTCGCCTGTGCCTGCGCGACCGAGGCCCGGTTCGCGGCGAGCTGCGCTTCGCCGGCGCGGATCTGATCATCGATCTGCTCGGGATCGATCAGCGCGAGCGCCTGTCCCTTGGTGACGCGATCGTTGACATCCACCCTCACCTGCGTGACGAGCCCGGAAAGCTGCGAGCCCACCGTCACCTGATTGACGGGCGCGAGCTTGCCCGTCGCCGATACGCTGGTCGTCAGCGCCCCGCGTGTGACGGCCTGGGTCGCGTAGGACGGCCCTTCGCTCTTTTGCAGGAAATGCGAGGCGAGAACGAGCAGCAGGATCACGCCCAGTCCGATCAGCCCCCATTTGAGCCGCCGCCGCCACACCGGCTGTTCCTTAACGCCGAGGAAGTCCTCGGAGCTTTCGGGGGTCGAGAGATCCTGGTCGGCCATCACTGTTCCTCAGCGGGCTGGAAGGTTGCGGGCGTGTCGGGGGCCGTGGGCGCGATCGTGCTGTCCCAGCCGCCGCCCAGCGCCAGATAGAGCTGGATGAGCGCGGTCGCCTGGTCGGACTTGGCCTGCGTCAGCCCGTTGCGTGCCGAGAGAAGCTGGCTCTCGGCGGTGTTGAGCGTGGTGAAATCGGTGAGCCCGGCGCGATATTGCGCGCGCGAGAGGATCGCCGAATTGTTCGCGGCGTCGAGCGCGATCGCATATTGCCGCGCGCGCTCCTCGGCCGCGTTCATCGCGACGACGGCGTTCTCGACATCTTCGAGGCCAGTCAGCACCGTGCCCTTGTAGGCGGCGAAGGAGGCCTCGGCCGCCGCCTCGTTCGATCGCACCTGAGAGCGCAGCCGGCCACCGTCGAAGATGGTCTGGGCGAGATTCGCGAACAATTGCCCGCTGATCATGTCGAACAGATTGCCGATCGAGGTCGAATTGGACGACACGCTGCCGCCGATCGACAGCCCCGGGTAGAGCTGCGCCTCGGCGATGCCGATCTGCTCGACCGCGGCGGCGAGCGACCGTTCGGCCGCGCGCACGTCTGGGCGCTGGCGCAAAGTATCCGCCGGGATTCCGATCGCGACATCGGCGGGCGCGGTGGGAATCGGCTGCACCGCCTCCATTTCGCCCTTGAGCGCGCCGGGCGCCTGCCCCGTCAGCACCCCGAGCCGCGACACCGCCTGATTGTAGCTCTGCTCGATCGAGGGGATCGACGCCGCGGTCTGCGCCCGACTGGCGCGCGCCTGTTCCTGGTCGAGCGACGAGACCAACCCCGCCTGAACACGGAAACCGGCGATCTCCAGATTGTCGTCCTGAATTGCGAGCGACTGGCGCGCGTTCGCGAGCTGCGCCTGATAGGCCCGCGCGAGCACGTAGTTGCGCGCGATCTCGGCATCGGTGGAGATCAGCACGGTCGCGTAATCGTAGCCCGCGCCTTCATATTGCGCGCGGCTCGCCGAAATGGCGCGGCCCACCTCGCCGAACAGCCCGACCTGATACGATACGTCGCCGCCGACCGAGAAACTATCGCCCGAATTGCGCGAAATCGTGGTGACCGTGCCGTCGGGCAGCGTCACCGTGTTCGCGCCGGCAATATCGAACGAGCGCGAATAGCCCGCCGAGCCCGATAGCTGGGGGAAAAGCTGTGCCCGCGACTGGATCAGCGCCTCGTGCGCCTGCCTGAGCCGCGACACCGCCTGCGCGACGTCGAGATTGTCAGCGCGCGCTTTCTCGACCAGTCGCGTCAGCAGCGGATCGTTGAAGCGCGTCCACCATTGCGTCAGGTCTTCCTGCGCGCGCTGGTCGGCGGCGACCGAAAACTGGTCGGGCACGCCGAGCGCTCCGGGCGATGCCGCGCGATAGTTCGGGCCGACGGCGCAGGCGGCAAGGCTTGCGGCCGGCACCATCATCAGCAGGGAACGCAATCGAGCCATGTTGCTCAGATGACTGCCCCGGCCGCGAGCGTCCACCGATTTATTGTCGCAATTTGTAACGGCTTGGCCACGAAACCCCGAACGGTCGCGGCTCATTCCAGTTCCAGAATGATCTCGTCGACCGCCAGGCTGTCGCCGGGCGCGGCGTTGACCTTGGCGACGATGCCCGCCTTTTCGGCACGCAGGATATTCTCCATCTTCATCGCCTCGACCACCGCGAGCGGCTGGCCAGGCTCGACCGTGTCGCCCGCCCCCACGTCGAGCCGGACGAGCAGCCCGGGCATCGGGCAGAGCAGGAATTTGGAAAGGTCGGGCGGCACCTTCTCGATCATGTGCGCGGCGTAAGGCGCGATCCGCGCGGGAAGCACGCGCACGATGTGCGAGGCGCCATGCGTCGTCAGGCGGAAGCCCGAACGGGCCCGTGCGATGCGAACGGTGAGGGTGGAGACGATCTCGCGCTCGCCCTCCTCGTCCTCCTCATCGCCGAGCAGGTCGGCCTCGATGATGCGGTCGCCGGGGGTGTATTCCATCGCCAGCGGCACATCCTCGCCATCGACCGTCAGGCCATCGGTGGAGACCGTCACGGCATGGTCGGCGCCGTCGATCGTCACCGTCCACTCGCCCGGCGGCGGCAGCGCGCGGCCAAGCTGGCCGTCGATCCGCCGCGCGCGATCGGATTGAGCGGTGGCAGCGAAGGCGGCGATCGCGGCGAGCGTGCGGATCAGCTCAGGCGAGGCGGGAGCGCCGTGGAATCCGTCCGGATATTCCTCGGCGATGAAGCCGGTGGTGAGCGCGCCTTCGCGGAAGCGCGGGTGCTGCATCAGCGCCGAGAGGAAGTCGATATTGTGCCCCGGCCCCTCGATCTCGAACGCGTCCAATGCGGCGACCTGCGCGTCGGCGGCCTCGTCGCGGGTCGGCGCCCAGGTGATCAGCTTGGCGATCATCGGATCGTAGAACATCGAGACTTCACCGCCCTCGCGCACCCCGTCGTCGACGCGGACCCTGATGTCCCCCTCCCCTTCAGGGGAGGGGCTAGGGGTGGGGGGAGTCTCACCGAGCGCGCCGTCAGCGGCACTGCCCCACCCCAACCCCTCCCCTGAAGGGGAGGGGCTTGGAGGATTGTATCGCACCAACCGCCCGATGCTCGGCAGGAAGCCGCGATAGGGATCCTCGGCATAGACCCGCGTCTCGATCGCCCAGCCGTTGATCGTGAGATCGTCCTGCGTGAACCCCAGCTTTTCGCCGGCAGCGACGCGGATCATCTGCTCGACCAGATCGAGCCCGGTGATTTCTTCGGTCACCGGATGCTCGACCTGAAGCCGCGTGTTCATTTCGAGGAAGTAGAAGCTCTCCCCCGTCGGATCGGCGCCCGAGACGATCAGCTCGACCGTCCCCGCGCTGTAATATCCCACCGCCTTCGCCAGCGCGACCGCCTGCTCGCCCATCGCCTGCCGCATCTTCGGCGTCACGAACGGCGACGGCGCTTCCTCGACCACCTTCTGGTGCCGCCGCTGGATCGAGCATTCGCGCTCGTGGAGATAAACGACATTGCCGTGCTGGTCGCCGAGCACCTGGATCTCGATGTGGCGCGGGCTTTCGATGAACTTCTCGATGAACACACGGTCGTCGCCGAAGCTCGCCAGCCCTTCGCGCTTGGTCGCCTCGAAGCCTTCGCGCACGTCCTGCTCGGACCAGGCGAGCCGCATCCCCTTGCCGCCGCCGCCTGCGCTCGCCTTCATCATCACCGGGAAGCCGATGTCCTGCGCGATTTTGACGGCTTCCTCGGTATCGGCGATCTCGCCGAGATAGCCCGGGACGACGTTGACGCCCGCTTCCTTGGCGAGCTTCTTCGATTCGATCTTGTCGCCCATCGCCGCGATGGCGTTCGGCGGCGGCCCGATGAAGGCGATGCCGGCCTCGGCGCAGGCCTTGGCGAAGCTCTCGCGCTCGGAGAGGAAGCCGTAGCCGGGATGGATCGCGTCGGCGCCGGTTTCCTTCGCGGCGGCGAGGATCAGGTCGGCCTTGAGATAGCTCTCGGCAGCCGGCGGCGGGCCGAGGCGGACGCTCTCATCGGCCATCAGCACATGGGGGCTGCGCGCATCGGCATCCGAATAGACCGCGACGGTGGCGATCCCCATCTTCTTGGCGGAGCGCATCACCCGACACGCGATCTCACCGCGATTGGCGACCAGGATTTTAGAAAACATGCTAATTAATGGTCCTCAGGATACGAAGGAACTCGTCTTGCAGCTTTGCCCAGTCTTGACCGAAATGAGCTCGTCTGTGATCGTTCGGGCAGAGAGCTATAACATTGTTTAGTTGGTCCGGACCCTGCTCGCTCAATGAGATAACGTGGTGCGTTTCTAGAAATCTTGACCCGTCAATTTTCAAAAAGCCCGGAGCATTGCAGAACTCGCAGGCTCCCTTTGCTCTCCTGAGTACTGCGGCGCGGACACGACCGTCCCGCACATAACAGCCCGACATTCGACGGCGATATTCAGGATCGGGGTTTTCGATCTGGTCTTGATCGATGTCGTTTATAGCGGTGCTAGCAATCCAAGCAGCCCCGTCTCCCCGATTTTTCACGACCTCTGGCGGTGTTTCGCCGACGATTTGTCCTATGTACCGATTGCCTGATCTCCGGATGCGTAGATCCAATAGTCGGTCCTGTAGGAAGGACGCTCGTTTTCTTGGCGTAACGTGGATATTTTCCGCTACGCATTGAATACCGTAGGCTGAGTAGCCTTCGCTGAGAACTCTATTTAGGACACCAATCATCTCCGAGCGCCCCGGTTTTTTCCGATGCTCCCCTTCGCGCGGTTGTGTAGGGAAGACGTATGCCCCTTGGTCGATACCGTCTTCCCACACTGTGAATAAAGCTAGACGGCTTTCGGGTGAGATTGCGCACCAAGACCACGCCTTGTTGTAGAGTGGAGCACCCAACTCCGCGCAGAAGCCCGAGTAAGAGATGCTCACTCCGCCGCCTCGCAGGCGCGCATCGGTTCTTCGCCTTGAAGCGGCGTCAGGCCGAGCTTGGCGAACAAGGCGGCGTCCTTGTCGTCGCCGGCATTGGCGGCGGTGAGCAGCTTGTCGCCGGTGAAGATCGAGTTGGCGCCGGCCATGAAGCACAGCGCCTGCGTCGCCTCCGACATGCTTTCGCGCCCCGCCGACAGCCGCACCATCGAGCGCGGCATGGTGATCCGCGCCACCGCCACCGTGCGGACGAACTCGATATCGTCGATCTTGGCCATCGGCGTGTCGGCGAGCATATCGCCGAGCGGCGTGCCCTTGACCGGCACCAGCGCGTTGACCGGCACGCTTTCGGGATGGCGCGGCAGCGTCGCCAGCGCGTGGATGAAGCCGACGCGGTGGTCGCGTGTCTCGCCCATGCCGACGATCCCGCCCGAGCAGACGTTGATCCCCGCCTCGCGGACGTTGGTGAGCGTATCGATCCGCTCCTCGAAGGTCCGCGTGGTGATGACGTTCGCGTAATTCTCCGGCGCGGTGTCGATATTGTGGTTGTAGTAATCGAGCCCCGCCGCCTTGAGCTGCGCGGCCTGCTCGGGCGTCAGCATGCCGAGCGTCATGCAGGTTTCCATCCCCATCGCCGAGACGCCCTGCACGATCTCGACGATCGCCGGCATGTCGCGGTCCTTGGGGTTGCGCCACGCCGCGCCCATGCAGAAACGCTGCGAGCCGGCATCCTTGGCCTGCGCCGCGGCCTGGAGGACGGCGCGCGGGTCCATCAATTTGGTCGCCTTGACGCCGCTGTCGGCCGAGGCCGATTGCGCGCAATAGCCGCAATCCTCCGGGCAGCCGCCGGTCTTGATCGACAGGAGGGTGCAGAGCTGCACCTCGTCGGGTGCGTGATGCGCACGGTGGACCGTGGCGGCACGGAAGACGAGCTCGGTGAAGGGCAGGTCGAACAGCGCAGCGATCTCGTCGCGGGTCCAGTCGGTGCGCATCTCCCCCTCCCCTTCAGGGGAGGGGGTCGGGGGGTGGGGCCTATCGGCGAGCACAGCACCTTCAGCACTGCCCCACCCCAACCCCTCCCCTGAAGGGGAGGGGCTTATCGTCATCGCATCACTCACTCGGCAGCCTCCTCAATCGGGGGCAGGTTGTGGCCGAGCAGCTTGAGCACTTCGCCCGCCGCTTCGACCAGGTTGGTGCCGGGGCCAAAAATAGCCTGCACGCCTGCCTTCCTTAGAAAATCATAATCCTGCGCGGGGATCACGCCCCCCGCCACCACCTTGATGTCGGCGCAGCCCGATTCCTTCAACAGGGCGATCAGCTCGGGGATCAGCGTCTTGTGCCCCGCCGCGAGGCTCGACGCGCCGACCACGTCGACGGCCTTCTCCAATGCGAGGTCGCGGGTCTCGGCCGGAGTCTGGAACAGCGGGCCGGAGATCACCTCGAAGCCCATGTCGGCGAAGGCACTCGCGACGACATTGGCGCCGCGATCGTGGCCGTCCTGCCCCATCTTGGCGACAAGGATGCGCGGCTTGCGGCCCATGCGCTGGCCGACCGCAGCGATGCCCTCGACCGCGCGGCACCAACCGGCGTCGTCCTTGTGCGCGGGGCCGTAGACGCCGGTGACCGGCGTGACGCCGACCGCGTGACGGCCGAATACCGCCTCCATCGCCGCCGACATCTCGCCGAGCGTGCACCGCGCGCGCGCAGCCTCGACGCAGAGCGCGAGAAGGTTGGTCTCAATTCCTCCCCGGTACGGGGAGGGGGACCGTTCGGCGACGCCGAATGGTGGAGGGGTCGCCGTCGAAGACGGCGGCTGCGCCGCCGCCCCTCCACCAGCCTGCGGCTGGTCCCCCTCCCCTTGTAGGGGAGGATTTTGGAGGGCGCCCTGCCGCAACGCTTCCAGCGCGGCTTGCGCCTTCGCCTCGTCGCGCTCCGCCTTGACCCGCTCGATCCGCCTGATCTGATCGGCGCGGACCTTGGCGTTGTCGATGTCGAGAATGTCGATCTCGTCCTCTTGCCCGAGGCGGTATTTGTTGACGCCGACGATCACGTCCTCGCCGCGGTCGATCCGCGCTTGCCTCGCGGCGGCGGCACGTTCGATATGCTCCTTGGGCATGCCTTTCTCGACCGCGTGGGTCATGCCGCCGGCGGCTTCGACCTCCTCGATCAGCGCCCAGGCCTTGTCCGCCAATTCCTTCGTCAGCGCCTCGACGTAATAGCTGCCGCCGAGCGGATCGACGACGTGCGTCATGCCCGTCTCTTCCTGGAGGATGAGCTGGGTGTTGCGGGCGATGCGCGCGGAGAAGTCGGTTGGCAGCGCCACCGCCTCGTCGAGGCTGTTGGTGTGCAGCGACTGCGTGCCGCCGAAGGTCGCCGCCATCGCCTCGATCGTGGTGCGGACGACGTTGTTGTAGGGGTCCTGCTCGGTAAGGCTGACGCCCGAGGTCTGGCAGTGCGTGCGCAAGAGCTGGCTGCGCTCGTTGGCGCCGAACCCGGCCATGATCCGCGACCAGAGCGTGCGCGCCGCGCGCAGCTTCGCCACCTCCATGAAGAAGTTCATGCCGATGCCGAAGAAGAACGACAGGCGCCCGGCGAAGGCGTCGACCTGCAACCCGCGCTCCAGCGCCGCGCGAACATAGGCCATGCCGTCGGCCAGCGTGAACGCCAGCTCCTGCACCGCGGTCGCGCCCGCTTCGTGCATGTGATAGCCGCTGATCGAGATGCTGTTGAAGCGCGGCATATGCGCGGACGTGTAGGCGATGATGTCCGCGACGATCCGCATCGATGGCTCGGGCGGATAAATATAGGTGTTGCGGACCATGAACTCCTTGAGGATGTCGTTCTGGATCGTCCCCGAGAGCTGGTCCTGCGCGACGCCCTGCTCCTCCGCCGCGACGATGTAGAAGGCAAGGCACGGCAGCACCGCGCCGTTCATCGTCATCGAGACCGACATCTGGTCGAGCGGGATGCCGTCGAACAGGATTTTCATGTCGTCCAATGTGTCGATCGCCACCCCCGCCTTGCCGACATCGCCGGTGACGCGCGGGTGATCGGAATCATAGCCGCGATGCGTCGCGAGATCGAACGCGACCGACAGACCCTTCTGCCCGGCGGCGAGGTTGCGGCGGTAGAAGGCGTTCGATTCCTCGGCGGTGGAGAAACCGGCATATTGGCGGATCGTCCACGGGCGTCCGGCGTACATCGTCGCCTTCACCCCGCGCGTGAAGGGCGCAAGGCCGGGGAGGCCGGGATCAGGCGCATCCCCAGCCGTGTAGAGCGGCTTGACGGCGATCCCCTCGGGCGTGTGCCAGGTGAGGTCGGCGCCTTTCGCTTCCTTGTCGGCGAGGGCTTGCCAGTCGGAAATGGTCGGTTTGTCGGTCATCGATCCCATACCTCCTCTCCATCGGGAGAGGATACGAAGGCTTGGCGGCGCAGCCGCCTAGCCGGAGTTGGTGAGGGCAGGTGTCATCGGCCATCTCCGATCACCCTCACCCTTCCGCCGCCTTCGGCGGCTCCCTCCCTCTCCCGATGGGAGAGGGATTGCAATCATTCTCCCCGAAACGCCGGTTTGCGCTTCTGCAGGAACGCCATGCCGCCCTCGTTCGAATCCTTCGTACCGCGAGCGCGGCGCTGGTGTTCGGCCTCTTTGCGCATCGCCGCAGCATAGTCGCAAGTGAAACCATATTGCAGCCCCTGCCGGATCAACCCGAGCGCCACCGTCGGCCCCGCCGCGAGCCGCTCCGCCAGCGCCAGCGCCTCGGCGTCGAGCGCGTCGTCGGCAACCAGCTTGTGGATCATCCCCCAGTCGAGCGCCGTCACGGCCGGCACCCGCTCGCCGAGCATCATCATCTCGGCGGCGCGCGCGCGGCCGATCAGGCGCGGCAGCATCCAGCTCGCGCCGCCATCGGGGACGAGGCCGATATTGACGAACGCCTGGAGGAAATAGGCGGTCTCGCTCGCGACGCAGAAATCGGCGGCGAGCGCGAGGCTGCACCCGATTCCCGCTGCCGGCCCGCGCACCGCGGAGACGACCGGCACGGCAAGATCGGCAAGCGCCTCCATCAGCGGATTGTAATGCTCGGTGAGCGCAAGGAAGGTTGCTTCGCCCGGATTGTCGCTGCCGAGTGCCCCGCCGGCGATGTCGGCGCCCGAGCAGAAGGCGCGTCCAGCGCCGGTCAACAGGATCGCGCGAGCGCCGTCGAGATTGGCGAGCACCGCGCCGATCTCATCGAACATCGCCGGTGGCGCGGCATTGAGCCGATCAGGCCGGTTGAGCGTGATCGCCACCACGTCGCCGCGGCGTTCGCTCAGGATGTGGTCGTAGCCCGCCATTCGATCCTCTCTCCCTCTCCCTGTGGGAGAGGATACGCAGACTTGGTCGCGAAGCGGCCTAGTCGAAGTTGGTGAGGGCGTCTGCCCTCGCCTGTACGTCATGCTCACCAAGCTGCGCTAGCCGCTGACGCGGCAAGCTGCGCTATCCTCTCCCAGCGGGAGAGGATTAATGGCCGGGCGTTTCCATCAGCTCGGTGAGGACGCCGCCCATGTCCTTCGGGTGGACGAAGATCACCGGCGTCCCATGCGCGCCGATCCGCGGCTCGCCGAGCACCTTGGCGCCCTTCGCCTCCAGCTCGGCCTTGGCGGCGTGGATATCGGGCACCTCGAAGCAGACATGATGCTGCCCGCCCGCCGGGTTCTTTTCGAGGAACTTCGCGATCGGCGAATCCTCGCCGAGCGGTTCGAGCAGCTCGATCTGGCAATTGGGCGCATCGACGAAGCACACGCGCACCTTCTGCGCCGGCAGGTCGAACGCCTCGCCGATCTTCTCCGCGCCGAGCAACTCCCGATACCGCGCCACCGCCGCCTCGATCGAGGGCGTCGCGACACCGACATGGTTGAGAGGGCCGAGTTTCAACAAATCGTCTCCTGCCAAGTCGAACGGGTCAACTCGACGCAGTGCTGTGCTGCGAATAGATCGCGCGCCATTGCCCGTCGCGATAGACGAAAATGTCGCTCGAACTGACGGGCTTCCCTTCCTTAGTGAGAATCCAGGTCAGGATCGCCGTGTTTCCGACGACGGTGACGGCAGGCGTCGAGGGGTGCGCCGCGCGCCAGGCGGCGACCTTTTCCGCCATGCCGGGCTGGGCGCCGCGGGCATGCGCGTGCTCGACGATCTGCTCGCGGGTCGTCACCTTCCCATCGGCGCCGATCGAGCGGTATTCGGGCAACAGGTGATCGCGCAGCCAGCCGTCGTCGCCCTTGATCTCGGCCTGCAGCCAGGCGTCATCGACCGCGATGACCGCAGCGGCGTCTCTCGCGTCCTCAGCAGCGGCGGGCATCGACCACGACACGGCAATCGCCGCCAGAATCAATAAACGCGTCATCAGTTCCTCTCCTTGCACGACCGGCCATCAGCATTGCGGCAGGCGCGAGCTGCCCTGCAGCACATACCTGCCGTCCTTCATCACATAGCGGTCGTCGAAGGTCGCCGCGCCGGTATAATGGACGACGAAGCCCTTCCCCTTGTCGATCTGCGCGATCTTGCCGCTGATCGATTGCCCAGCATCGCCTTTGGCGCCGGTATCGTCGTAGAGCGTCTGCACCTGCGCGAGCTCGACCGGCTTGTCGGGGGTGAGCGCGGTGAGGACGGTATAGCCGCAGGTATAGCCCTGCCCGGTGAACCCGCCTTCGGCCGTCACGACCGGCACGTCGGCGAAGTTGGTCGAGACCGACCAGCCTTCCATCTGCCCGAAGCTCCCCGCCTCGACCGCCTTGGGGAAGCGCTTGGCGACGGTGAACCCCTCGCCCGCCGGCGCCAGATAGGTGACGTCGAGCCTTCCGGCGGTGACGTGCGCCGGATCGACCGCCTTGCCCTCGCTCACCAGCACCGGGCCGAACGGCGCGAGCACCAGCTTGCCGTCGCCGAAGCGATAGCGCGTGCCGTCCTCGTCGGTGAGGGCCGCGCCGTTCGGCCACGCCGCCCTGGTCGCGGCCGCAAGCTGCTCGGCCGATGCGGTCGCCAACGGCGACGGGCTGGGCGAGAAAAGCGGCGCGGGTGAGGCGCCGGCCATGGGCTTCGGCGTTTCGACGGGCGTCGAGCGCACGAACAGCGCCCACACGATCACGCCGATGACGACGATCACGCCAAGGACGATCGCGATGAACTTGCCGGGGCGGCGTTGCGACTCAGGTGCTATGGTCATATTGCCTATCTTTCTGTCGTCATTGCGACCCCGACCTCGAGCTGGGGGAAGCAATCCAGATTTCAGACGTCAGCCATGTGCAATAGCTTCGTACAGATCATTCCAGTGCGGATTGAGCGACTCGATCAACGCCAGCTTCTTGGCCCGCGATCCGCCCTTGAGCTGCTTTTCGCGCACGATAGCGGCTTCCATCGTCGGCACCATTTCATACCAAACGAGCGTCTTGCAACCGTAGCGGTTGGTGAATCCTTCGACAGCCCCGATGCGATGCTGCCACGCCCGTTGCGGCAGGTTGGACGTGACGCCCGTGTAGAGCGTCCCATTGCGCTTGCTGGCCATCATATAAACAGCGGGCTGCCTCTCCCGCCCCGTCATTGCGAGGAGCCGCAGGCGACGAAGCAATCCAGACCGCCAGCGATGCGCAAGCCGCTGGATTGCTTCCCCCGGCCCGAGGCCGGGGTCGCAATGACGAGATAAGTTGAGTCGATCGATCGCGCATCATCGGTCATAACGGAATATTGTCATGCTTCTTCCACGGATTCTCCAGCACCTTGCCGCGGAGCTTCCGTAGGCCGAGTGCGATCCGGCGGCGGGTGGAGTGCGGCTGGATCACCTCGTCGATGAAGCCTTTGCTCGCCGCGACGAACGGGTTGGCGAAGCGCGCCTCATATTCCGCTGTCCGTTCAGCGATTTCCTCGGGTGTCTTGCCCCGGAAGATGATCTCGACCGCGCCCTTCGCGCCCATCACCGCGATCTCGGCGGTCGGCCAGGCGTAGTTGAGGTCGCCGCGCAAATGCTTCGAGGCCATCACGTCATACGCCCCGCCATAGGCTTTCCGCGTGATCACGGTGATCTTGGGGACGGTCGCCTCGGCATAGGCGAACAGCAGCTTGGCGCCGTGCTTGATGATGCCGTTATGCTCTTGGCCCACCCCGGGGAGGAAGCCGGGCACATCGACGAAGGTCACGATCGGGATATCGAAGGCGTCGCAGAAGCGGACGAACCTTGCCCCCTTCTTCGAACTGTTGATGTCGAGCACGCCGGCGAGCGCCATCGGCTGGTTGGCGACGACGCCCACCGTGCGGCCCTCGATCCGACCGAAGCCGATGATGATGTTGGCGGCGTGCGCGGGCTGGAGCTCGAAGAAGTCGCCCTCGTCCACCACCTTCCGGATCAGCTCGCGCATGTCGTAGGGCTGGTTGGCGCTCGGCGGGATCAAGGTGTCGAGGCTCGGCTCGATCCGGTCCCACGGATCGGCGGTCGGCCGCTCGGGCACCTCGACGCGGTTCGACAACGGCAGGAAATCGATCATCTCGCGCGCCGCCCACAGCGCCTCGATGTCGTTCTCGAAAGCAATGTCGGCGACCGAGGATTTGGTCGTGTGGGTGACGGCGCCGCCCAGCTCCTCCTGGGTGACGACCTCATTTGTCACCGTCTTCACGACATCCGGACCAGTTACAAACATATAGGACGAATCCTTCACCATGAAGATGAAGTCGGTCATCGCCGGCGAATAGACCGCGCCGCCCGCGCACGGCCCCATGATGAGGCTGAGCTGCGGCACCACGCCGCTCGCCAACACGTTGCGCTGAAACACCTCGGCATAGCCGCCGAGCGAGGCCACGCCCTCCTGAATGCGTGCGCCGCCTGAATCGTTCAGCCCAATCACCGGCGCGCCGACCTTCATCGCCATGTCCATGATCTTGCAGATCTTCTGCGCGTGGCGTTCGGAGAGCGAGCCGCCGAATACGGTGAAATCCTGGCTGAACACGAACACCAGCCGGCCGTTGATCGTGCCGCTGCCGGTGACGACACCATCGCCGGGGACGACTTGATCGGGCATCCCAAAATCGACGCAATTATGCTCGACGAACATATCGACTTCTTCGAAGCTGCCTTCATCGAGCAGCACGTCGATCCGCTCGCGCGCGGTGAGCTTGCCCTTGGCGTGCTGCGCGGCGATCCGCTTCTCGCCCCCGCCGAGGCGCGCGCTCGCGCGGCGGCGTTCCAGTTCCTGCATGGTCGATGACATGGCCTCTCCTCTGCCCGCCTCTCTTCTCTCTCGACCAGGGAATTGCAACCTGTCCTTCTCCCGCGAACGCGGGAAAACTGCATTGGTCTGCTTGGCATCGCACCGTCATTTCGGCAAAAGCATCGGCATAAAAGGAGAGCCTGATGACCGACGCCAGCGTGTATCCCGTTCCTGCCGATTGGGCGAAGGACGCCCGCGTCGATGCGGAAAGCTATGAGCAGCTCTACGGCCGCAGCCTTGCCGATCCGGGGAGCTTCTGGCTCGAACAGGCGCGGCGGCTTGATTGGATCAAGCGGCCCGAGATCGCCGGCGACTGGTCGTTCGACGAGCAGGATTTCCGCATCTCGTGGTTTCCCGACGGCGTGCTCAACGTCGCGGCGAACTGCCTCGATCGCCACCTGGCGACGCGCGGGGACGCGATCGCGCTGATCTGGGAACCCGACGATCCCGCCGAGGAACCGAAGCGCTACACCTACAAGCAGCTTCACGCCGAGGTCTGCCGCTTCGCCAACGTGCTCAAGGCGCAAGGCGTCGCCAAGGGCGATCGCGTCACCATCTACATGCCGATGATCCCCGAGGCGACGTTCGCGATCCTCGCCTGCGCGCGGATCGGCGCGATCCACTCGGTGGTGTTCGGGGGCTTCTCGCCCGACGCGCTGGCAGGCCGCATCACCGATTGCGATTCGAGCGTGCTCGTCACCGCCGACGAGGGGCGGCGCGGCGGCAAGAAGGTGCCGCTGAAGGCCAATGCCGACGCCGCGGCGGAGCGTGCGCCGGCGCTTCGGAAGATGATCGTCGTCCAGGCGACCGGCGGCGACGTGGCGATGCAGCCGGGCCGCGACATCTGGTATCACGACGCCGCCGCGAGCGTCGCCGCCGATTGTCCGCCCGAGCCGATGGGCGCCGAAGATCCGCTGTTCATCCTCTACACCTCGGGTTCGACCGGAAAGCCCAAGGGCGTGCTCCACACTTCGGGCGGTTATCTCTTGTGGTGCGCGCTCACCCACGAAGTCGTGTTCGATTACCATCCGGGACAGGTCTATTGGTGCGCGGCCGATATCGGCTGGGTCACGGGGCACAGCTACATCGTCTACGGTCCGCTTGCCAACGGCGCGACCACGCTGATGTACGAAGGCCTGCCCAACTGGCCCGACGCCAGCCGCATCTGGCAGGTGTGCGACCGCCACCAGGTCGAGATCCTCTACACCGCCCCCACGGCATTGCGCGCGCTGATGCGCGAGGGCGACGACTTCGTCAAAGCAACCTCGCGCAAGTCGCTGAAACTGCTCGGCACGGTGGGCGAGCCGATCAACCCCGAAGCGTGGCGCTGGTATCACGACGTGGTCGGCGACGGCCGCTGCCCCGTGGTCGACACCTGGTGGCAGACCGAGACCGGCGGGCACATGATCACCCCGCTTCCCGGCGCGCACGCGCTCAAGCCCGGCAGCGCGACCAAGCCCTTTTTCGGCATCGATCCGCAGATCGTCGATGCCGATGGCATCGTCCAGACGGGCAACCCTGCCGAAGGCAATCTGTGCGTCGCCAGGAGCTGGCCCGGCCAGATGCGCACCGTGTGGGGCGATCACGAGCGCTTCTTCCAGACCTATTTCTCGACCTATCCGGGCATGTATTTCTCGGGCGACGGCTGCCGGCGCGACGAGGACGGCTATTACTGGATCACCGGCCGCGTCGATGACGTCATCAACGTCTCGGGCCACCGCATGGGCACCGCCGAGGTCGAAAGCGCGCTGGTGCTCCATCCCAAGGTCGCCGAGGCCGCGGTGGTCGGGTTCCCGCACGACCTCAAGGGCCAGGGCATCTACGCCTATGTGACGCTCAACAGCGGCGTCGCGGCGGACGAGGCGCTGCGCAGCGAGCTGTCGCAATGGGTGAGGAAGGAGATCGGGCCGATCGCCACACCTGATGCCATCCAGTTCGCCCCCGGCCTGCCCAAGACGCGCTCGGGCAAGATCATGCGCCGCATCCTCAGGAAGATCGCCGAGGGCGATACCTCCAACCTCGGAGACACGAGCACGCTCGCCGATCCCGCCGTGGTGGACGATCTGGTCGCGAACCGGGTGGGATAGGCGCCGCCCCGGCAAGCGCCCCCCTCCGTCAGAAGGTCGCTGTCAGGTCGAAATAGCCGTAGACCGGATCGCCGAAGCCATTGGCGTTGGGCGCGTCCTCCAGAAAACGGCCGTTGATCAGCACCGCCGCGCCCGTATCGAGCCGCAGCAATTTGGGCACGATCCAGTAGCGGACCCGGCCTTCGATCTGATGGCCCGCGAATTTGCCCGAGGCGCCCGTGGAATCGCGCACGCCGGTATTGGCGAAGCTGTCGGTCGCGCTGTCGAGCCAGTTGGCGCGGTACATCACGAACCCGTCCCAGCGCTTGTCGGGCGTCACCTCCAGCCGCACGCCGGGCGAACTGAGGTTGTTGCGGCCGAGCGGCCCATAGATGCTGCTCGGCCCGTAATCGGGGCGGCGCACGCCGTAGAGACTGTCGAACCGATCGTAATCGCCGCCCGAATGATCGCCGCTCGCCAGATCATATTCGATCGAGACGCGCGGCTTCCATGGTGCGTCGAACTGGTGCCCGACCTCGGCATGGACGAAATAGGCCGACACGTCCTGCTCGGGCGCATCGGCGGCGGTGCCGGAGCGGGCGCGGCCGAACTGATAGGCGCCCTCGATCTCGAAATCGGTCTTGCCCGGCTTGGGATCGGAAAAGAGGCGCAGCCCCGGCGTGTAGAGATGCCGGTTCTTCGTAGGATAATCGGGCGAATCGCGCTCGGTGAGCCCGAAGAAATAGAGATCGAGATTGGCGCGCCCGACGAGCCCCGGTTTGTTGAGGAAACCGCCCCAGAAGGCGACGTCGAAGCTCTCGCGGTCCCATTTCACCTTGTTGTCGAGGATCGCCTGCTTGTCGCTCGGCAGGCGGTTGAGCGGCAGCGTATAAAAGGCGGTGAGGTAGGTTTTGTCGGCGCCGCGGAATTCGGCGCGGATACCGGTAAAGGCATTGGTCGCGTTACGAAAATTATTGCGGCCCACCAGGCGACGCGAGCCCAGGTCCATCGTGAACCGGCCGGCATCGATGCTGGTCGTCGAGCCGCTGCCGAACGCATCGTCGAGGTCGATGCCGACATAGCCCTGGATCAGCTCGAGCGCGTTGACCTCGCCGGTCGAGACCGAGCTGCCCGCATCGTCGAAATAGGCGCGCGAATCCATAATCTCGCCGCCGATCCGGATCGGGCCGGTATCGTATTCGGCGAACAGGGTGGTGCGCAGCACGACGAGATCGTCATTCTCGTCGAGCCCCGGGCGGAACTGGTTGCCGAGCGCCTCGTAGCGCCCCCGGATGCTGCCCGAAATTGTCAGATTATCCGGATCGCCGAGCGCGCCTTGCAGCGTGAACGGCTCGTCTTTTTCCTCCTGCGCCGCCGCGGGAACAGCGGCCGCCGCCGCCCCGAGTGCGGCAATCGTCAACACATGGCGTGCGATCATCAACTCCTCCTCTGGGTCGATCGCGACGCCTCCGGCCGTCCGGTCGGCATCGATGGTTGCGGCGCTACACGCCGAAGCGCTCTTTCTCCGTCACCTCGATCTGCGTCACCCGGCCGTCGTGGACGGTGAGCGCCACCGTGCCGAAACGCAGCCGGCCGAGCGCGTTGCGCACCGCCTCGGTCGCGCGATCGATCTGGGCGTCGTTGAGATTGGCGGCAGGCAGAGGCCGCGGGTTGGCGCTCATGCCGCCTGCTCCGCATCCACGGAAACGGAAAACACGCGGCCGCGCGTGGGCACGATGCGGATCGTCGTGCCCGGATCGGGCGCGTGCTCGGTGGCGACGTCGAGCTCAATCGGATCGGCGAGCCCGGCGATCTCGCTTTCGATGCGGACGCGGCCTTCGCGCGGGCGCGCGATCGTGACGACCGCCTCCAGCCCCGCCTCGCCCGCGCCGCCGATCCGGGCGTCGTGCGGGCGGAAGAAGAGCTCGGCCGCGCCGCGCGCGCCGCTGGTGTCGGCATCGAGCGCCACGCCGCGGAAGATCGCCTTGCCGTCGGCGGCCGTCACCGGAATGCGGTTCGATTCGCCGACGAAGTCGAAGACGAAGGCATTGACGGGCTGATCGTAGACTTCGGCCGGCGTGCCCACCTGTTCGATTGCGCCGTTGCTCATCACGACGACGCGGTCGGCGACCTCGAGCGCTTCCTCCTGGTCGTGCGTCACGAAGATCGAAGTCAGCCCGACGCGATCGTGGAATCCGCGCAGCCAGTGCCGCAATTCCTTGCGCACCTTGGCGTCGAGCGCGCCGAACGGCTCGTCGAGCAGCAGCAGCGTCGGATCGACCGCGAGTGCGCGCGCCAGCGCCACGCGCTGCCGCTGCCCACCCGAAAGCTGCGCGGGCAGCCGGTCGCCAAGATCGCCCAATTGAACGAGATCGAGCAGTTCCTGCGCCCGCGCGCGGATCACGCGGCGCGGCGGCCGCTCGCGGCGCGGGCGCACCGAGAGGCCAAAGCCGACATTTTCGGCCACCGTCATGTGCTTGAACAGCGCATATTGCTGGAAGACGAAGCCGATCCGCCGCTCGGCAACGCTCAGCCCGGTGATGTCCTCGCCGTTGAAGGTGACGGTGCCGCGCTCGGGAAATTCGAGCCCCGCGATGATCCTGAGCAGCGTCGTCTTGCCCGACCCCGAGGGGCCGAGCAGCGCGAGGAATTCGCCCGGCCGCGCGTTGAGATCCACGTCGGTCAGCGCCGCGAACGAGCCGAAACGCTTGGAAATATCGGTCAGCCGGATGCTCAATGTCCTGTCCTCCCATGAATGCCGTAGCGCCATTCGAGGATGCTCTTGAGCGTCAGCGTCACCAGCGCCAACAGCGCCAGCAGCGACGCCACCGCGAACGCGGCGGCGAAATTATACTCGTTGTAGAGGATCTCGACATGGAGCGGCATGGTGTTGGTCTTGCCGCGGATATGGCCCGAGACGACCGAGACCGCGCCGAACTCGCCCATCGCGCGCGCGTTGCACAGGAGCACGCCGTAGAGCAGCCCCCAGCGGATGTTGGGGAGCGTCACGCGGCGGAAGGTCTGCCACCCGCTCGCGCCGAGCGACAGCGCGGCTTCCTCGTCGTCGCGCCCCTGCTCTTCCATCAGCGGAATCAGCTCGCGCGCGACGAAGGGGAAGGTGATGAACATCGTCGCGAGGACGAGGCCGGGAACGGCGAAGATGATCTCGATGTCGTGCGCCTTGAGCCACGGGCCGAACCAGCCCTGCGCGCCGAACAGCAGCACATAGATCAGCCCCGACACCACCGGCGATACCGAGAACGGCAGGTCGATCAGCGTCGTCAGCACGCTCTTGCCGCGGAAGTCGAACTTGGCGATCGCCCAACTCGCGGCGAGGCCGAAGACGATGTTGAGCGGCACGCTGATCGCGGCGACGAGGAGCGTCAACCGGATCGCCGACAGCGCATCGCGCTCCACCACCGCTGCGGCATAGGCGCCCACGCCCTTGGACAGCGCCTCGGCAAACACCGCGGCAAGCGGCGCGACGAGGAAGATCGCGAGGAACGCGAGCGCGACCGCGAACAGCACGCCGCGCCCCAGCGGCGTGGAGGCGGCGCCGCGCGTCATGCCGCCCCCCGCTTGCGCGACCAGATCTGGATGAGGTTGATGAGCAGCAGCAGCACGAACGAGGCGACCAGCATCACCGCGGCGATCGCGGTGGCGGCGGCGTAATCGAACTGTTCGAGCTGGGTGACAATCAGCAGCGGCGCAATCTCGCTGCGATACGGCATGTTGCCGGCGATGAAGATCACCGAGCCGTATTCGCCCACCCCCCGCGCGAAGGCGAGCGCGAAGCCGGTGAGCAGCGCAGGGCCGATCGCGGGCAGGATGACGCGGTGGAACGTCTGCCATCCGCTCGCGCCGAGCGTCGCCGCCGCTTCCTCGACATCGTGCCCGAGATCGGCGAGCACCGGCTCGACCGAGCGGACGACGAAGGGCAGCCCGATGAAGATCAGCGCGACCACGACGCCCACGGGCGTGAAGGCGACCTTGATCCCCAGCGGCGCGAGCAGGCCGCCGAACCATCCCGTTTCCGCATAGATCGCGGTGAGCGCGATGCCGGCGACCGCGGTCGGCAGCGCGAACGGCAGGTCCACCAGCGCGTTGACGATGCGCTTGCCGGGAAAATCGATCCGCACCAGCACCCAGGCGATCAGCAGGCCGAACGCGGTGTTGATCCCCGCCGCGGCGAGCGAGGCCCCGAAGCTCAGTTGATAGGCCTTGAGCGCACGCGCCGAGAGGCTGGCCGCGACGAACGCGTCCCAGCCCATGCCCGCCGAACGGATGAAAACGGTGCTGAGCGGCAGGAGGACGATCAGCGACAGCCAGGTGAGCGTGAAACCGAAGGTCAGCCCGAAACCGGGGATCACGCGACGACGCTTGGGTGACGGGCACGCCAACGCCCGCCCGTCACCCGCGTCGACCGCCATTTCCGCCAACTGCATGGGAGCTTCAGTGCTTGATGCCGGAGAAGATGCGGTCGAACACGCCACCGTCCGCGAAATATGTGGTCTGGGCCTGCTGCCAGCCGCCGAAATCCTTGATCGTCACCAGATCGAGCTTCGGAAAGGTGCCGGCATATTTGGCCGCGACGTCCGGATTGCGTGGGCGGTAATAGTTCTTGGCGATCAGTTCCTGCGCTTCGGGCGTGTAGAGGAACTTGAGATAGGCCTCGGCGACCGCGGTGGTGCCGTGCTTCTTCGCGTTGCCGTCGACAAGCGCGACCGAGGGCTCTGCGAGGATCGAGATCGAGGGCACGACGATGTCGAACTTGCCGACGCCAAGTTCCTTCTGCGCCAGGAACGCTTCGTTTTCCCAGGCGAGCAGCACGTCGCCGATACCGCGCTCGACGAAGGTCGTGGTCGAGCCGCGCGCGCCCGAATCGAGCACGGGGACATGCGTGAAGAGATCACCGACGAACTTCTCCGCCGCCGCGTCGGACCCGCCGGCCTTGCGGCCGTAAGCCCAGGCGGCGAGGAAATTCCACCGCGCGCCGCCGCTGGTCTTGGGGTTGGGCGTGATCACCTGCACGCCGGGCTTCACCAGATCGCCCCAATCGTGGATGCCCTTGGGGTTCCCCTTGCGGACGAGGAAGACGATCGTCGAGGTATAGGGCGCACTGCTGTCGGGCAGGCGCTGTTCCCAATCCTTCGCCAGCACGTCGGTCTTCTGCGCGATGGCATCGACGTCATAGGCGAGCGCGAGCGTGACGACATCGGCCTCGAGCCCGTCGATCACCGCGCGCGACTGCTTGCCCGAGCCGCCATGGCTCATGTTGATCGTCACGTCCTGCCCGTGCTCGGCCTTCCACTGCTGCGCGAAGGCCACGTTGACCGCCTTGTAGAGCTCGCGCGTGGGATCGTAGGAGACGTTGAGCAGCTCGACCGGACCGCCGGCGGCGGCGTTCTGCGTCGGCGCTTCCGAACTGCATCCCGCCACCGACATCGCGGCAAGCGCGCCGACCGCCGACACGAACCAGCGCCGATCGTATCTGCCCCGTTTCCTCACATCGGTAGAAAAGCGTCCCCGTTCGATCATCAGTGCCTCCAGAGCCGTTAAGCTCATATACCCTACCTGTATAGTAGGTTAAAGCAACTGAAGTTTCTCTTTCAGGCGCTCTGCCGCAGACTTTGGTCATCCTGGCGCTCGGCGGCGCTACCGCCAAGCGCGTGACCGAGCGTGCGGCTGTCGAGAATCGCCCGATAGGCATCATAGGCGCGGCCGAACTCGCGTCGGATTTCGCACGTCTGCTCGTTCACGCAATCCTCGCACCGCCGATAGGCCTGGCGCGACAGGCAGGGCAGCGGCGCCAGCGGGCCTTCGAAAAGGCGCAAAATCTCGCCGAAGCTCAGCGTATCCGCGGGCCGCAGCATCACATAGCCGCCGTGCTTTCCTCGTCTGCTTTCGAGGATTCCGGCATTCCTGAGATCGACCAGGATTTGCTCGAGGAACTTGTGCGGGATGGCATGGCGCGCCGCGATCTCCGCGCTTGTGACCGGGCGTCCGCCGGGCGTTCCGGCAATCGCGAGCAGCGCGCGAAACGCATAGCGGGCCTTGTTCGAGATCATTCCTAAATCCTAGCGATATCATGGGGAGCGATAACCGAAATCGTCGCCGCTGTCACATCCAGAAGGCCCGGATCGCCAGGAGCGCGACGACGAGGCTCAATCCGAGCAACGGCGCACCCAACCGCGGATAATCCCGGAAGCGATAGCCCGCTGCCCCCATCACCACTGCGTTGTTGTGGTGCCCGAACGGCGTGAGGAAATCGAGCGACGCGCCGATCGCGACGGCGACGAGCAGGGGCTCGATCGGAACGCCCGATCGCGTTGCCACCCCGGCGGCCACCGGGCTCAACACCGCCGCCACCGAGACATTGTCGACGAAGGGCGTGATCAGCGCCGCCAGCCCGAGGATCACGGCGGTGACGACGATCGGTTCGGTCGTCGGCAGGTGACCGACGATCGCATCCGCGATCACCCGCGCCGCGCCGGTCTGTTCGACCGCCATCCCCAGCGGAATCATGCACGCGAGCAGGATCACGACCACCCAATTGACGTCCTGCAGCGCCGCGTGCAGCCTCAGCGTGCCGGTCAACGCCATCGCCAGCGCGACACCGCCGAAGGCGATCTCAGGGGGCGCCAGCCCCAATGCTGTTGTGGCCACCCCGATCGCGAACACCGCCACCGACAGGAACGCATCGGGACGCGCGGCGGCGGGGGATTGGGGCATGAGCGCGAGCAAGCCCGCCTCCGCGATCGCCTCGCGCAGCACGTCGCGATCCCCCGTCAGCAGCAACACGTCGCCCAGCCCGATCTGGAGATCGGCGAACGTGCCTTCGATCCGTCGGCGACGGCTGGCGATGCCCGCGATCCTGATCCCGCGCTCGGCGAGCGTGTCGAGCGTCCCGATCCGTGATCCGATCAGATAGCTGTCCGGGGTGACGACCGCCTCGATCCGCTCGCCGCCTCCCGCCCGGTGATCGACCGCGTCGAGCGCCTCGATCCCCGCTTCGACCAGCAGGATGTCGCCGCGCTCGACCGTCATCGCATCGCGCCGGGCGAAGACATGGCGCCCCTCGCGCAAGATGCCGTGAAGCGTCAGGCCATGCCGGCGTTCGATCGCGCTCGCCGACAGGCCGGCCAGCGCCGATCCCGCGCCGACCCGCAGTTCGCCGACGAACGCCCCCGGCGTGCCGGCGTTCATCGTCGCCCCCGTCTCGAACCGCCGGAACAGGCGCGGCGCAACGATCACCATACAGCCGATGCCCAGCACGGCGATCGGCGCGCCGACCGAGCCGAACGCGAAATAATCGAACGCGCCGCCGGTCTGCGCTACCTTCCAATCGTTGACGATCAGGTTGGCCGGCGTTCCGGTAAGCGAGCACATCCCGCCCATCAGCGTCGCGAACGACAGCGGCATCAGCATCCGCGCGGGCGCGATGCCGAGCCGCGTGCAGACCGAAAGCGCGACCGGAAAGATCAGCGCCAACGCGCCGATATTGTTCATGAACACCGAGACGAACGCCGCCGCCGCGCACAACACCGCCAGCGCGGCGCGCTCGCTCCCTGCCCGCTCGACGATCACCCCCGCGAAGCGCTCGACCGCGTGCGTGCGCGCCAGCACCGAGACGATCAGCAGAATCTCGACGACGGTGATCACCGCGGGGCTGGAAAAGCCGTCGAACAGCACCGTGGGCGGCACCAGGCCGATCGCGAACGCCGTCGCCAGCCCGGTGAGGGCGACGAGTTCCACTCGGAAGCGATCCAGCGCATAAGCGAGGAACATGGCGACCAGCAGCGCGATGATGGCGATTTGATCGATCGTCATGAAATCCTTGTGCCCATCCTGGGTGGTGCCTGCGCAGAAAGAAGATGACGTATCAATGATCTGCCTGGCGATTATTCCATGACGTCTCCCGGCAGGTCTTGTTTTGCCACGGAGTCGTCCCCAGCCATAGGGACCATGCGAGACCCGCTTGCGCAACTGCTCGACGATATCCGCGCGTGTCGATATTGCGCCGCCCATTTGCCGGACGGCCCTCGCCCGGTGCTGCAGGCCGGCCGATCGGCTCGGCTGCGCATCATCGGCCAGGCGCCCGGCCGGAAGGTCCACGAGACCGGGATTCCGTGGGACGACCCGTCCGGCGACCGGCTGCGCGACTGGCTGGGCATTACCACGGCGACCTTTTACGATCCGCAGCAGGTCGCCATCATCCCGATGGGGTTCTGCTATCCCGGCAAGGCCCGCTCGGGCGACAGCCCGCCACGCCCGGAATGCGCGCCGCGCTGGCATGACCGCCTCAACGCCCATCTGCCCGATATCGGCCTCACCCTGCTGGTGGGGCAATATGCACAGGCCGCCTATCTGGGCGCCCGTCGCAAGCCGACCCTCACCGATACCGTGAAGGCATGGGAGGAGTATCTGCCGTCGGGGCTGCTTCCCCTGCCCCACCCGTCGCCGCGCAATCGGCCGTGGCTCGTCAGAAATCCGTGGTTCGAGGCGGCGCTGGTGCCGCACGTTCGGGCCGCCGTCCGATCGCTCGGACTGTGAGCATCCGGACGCACGCCGCCGCTATTCCACCCAGTCGAGCCCGATGTCGCGATAGACGCTGCGATCCTCGTCCCAGCCTTCCTTGACCTTGACGTGGAGATAGAGGTGGACGGGCTGGCCAAGCAAAGCGGCGAGCTCGGCACGCGCCTTCGCGCCGATTTCCTTGATGCGCGCGCCCTGCTTGCCGAGCACGATCGCGCGCTGGGTAGGCCGCGCGACGAGGATCTGCTGGTGGATTTCGACCGAACCGTCGGGCCGTTCCTTGTAGGCCTCCGTCTCGACAGCGCTGGCATAGGGCAGCTCGGCATGAAGCTGGAGATAGAGCTGCTCGCGCGTCACCTCGGCGGCGAGCATCCGCTCGGTGACGTCGGAAACCTGATCTTCGGGGAAGTGCCAGGGGCCCTTTGGCATCGCGGCGGCGAGCGCGTTCTTGAGCTCGGGCACGCCGTCGCCGGTCGCCGCTGAGACGAAGAAGGTCTCCGCGAACGGCGTGATCGCGTGGAGCCGCTCGACATGCTGGAGCAACTTCGCCTTGTCGGCGATATCGACCTTATTGAGGATCAGATATTTGGGTTCAGGCCGGCCGGCGAGCGCCTCGGCGATCGCAATCACCTTGGGGCCGACGCCGCCCCGCCCGTCGACCACGAACGCGATCAGGTCCGCCCCCTCGGCGCCGCCCCAGGCGGCCGCGACCATCGCCCGGTCGAGCCGGCGGCGCGGCTCGAAGATGCCCGGTGTGTCGACGAGCAGGATCTGCACCTCGTCCTGGATCGCGATACCCATCAGGCGCGTGCGCGTGGTCTGCGCCTTGGGACTGACGATCGCGACCTTCTGCCCGACGAGCGCGTTGGTGAGCGTCGACTTGCCCGCATTGGGCGCGCCGACCACGGCGACCAGGCCGCACGATTGGGTCATTTTTCCAAGCCTTGCGCAGAGGAGGCCGGTGCTTCGACACACTCGGCACGAACGGGTTCGACAGGCACTTCACTCTCCGCCGTTCGCCCTGAGCTTGTCGAAGGGCCGTTCTTGTTTTTAGCCAAGTTCGAGATCATCGCCCAATCCCCTCGGATCAGCGCCAGCTTCTTGGCGCGACTCCAACCCTTGATTCGACGTTCTGCTTCCAGCGCCTCTATTCGCGAGGGGAAATCCTGGCTCCAGACGAGCCTTACAGGAGCATATTTGCGCGTGAAGCCGGGAAGGAGACCGCTTTGATGCTGTCCCATTCGGACATCGAGATTGTCGGTATGCCCGACGTAGAAGACACCGCCGCGGCAATGAAGCATGTAGGCCCAGAAGCTCATTGCGCCGACTAAGAAGAAGATCGGTGCTTCGACAAGCTCAGCACGAACGGAGGAGGAAAGGTCACGACAATTGCTCCAGCAGCGTCGCCGCCGCCGCGGTTTCGGCTTCCTGCTTGCTATTCCCGGTCGCACTCGCCTCGGCGAGCTTGTTGATCGACACCTTCACGGTGAAGCGCGGCGCGTGCTGGGGCCCGGAGCGATCGACGATCTCGTAGACCGGCACCTTGCGGTTGTGCGCCGCCGCCCATTCCTGGAGCGCCGATTTTGGATGCTGCGGCGCGCGGGCATGCGTGCGGACGCGATCTCCCCAGGCCTTGCGAACGAAGGCGCGCGCGGGCTCGATCCCCGCTTCGAGATAGAGCGCACCGATCAATGCCTCTACGACGTCGCCGAGCACGTTGTCGCTGTCCGCCGCGCCGTCGTCGCGCGCCTGCTTGCCGAGCCGGAGATGCGGTCGGACACCGATCTCGCGCGCCACCTCGGCGCAGACGGCGCGGGTGACGAGCGTGTTGAGCCGCTTCGAGAGCGCGCCCTCGGGTTCGGCGGGGA
Organism: Sphingomonas sp.; assembly: GCA_035538935.1. GTDB lineage: Bacteria > Pseudomonadota > Alphaproteobacteria > Sphingomonadales > Sphingomonadaceae > Sphingomonas. Next base: position 246,012 of record DATLJH010000020.1, on the reverse strand, counting down.
AATCGGCGAACAGCCATTCCGCCATGACGAGCCCGAGCACGCGATCGCCCAGAAACTCGAGCCGCTCGTAATTTTCGCGATCCTGGCTGCCGTGGGTCAGCGCGCGCTCGAACCGGGCGAGATCATCGGGCGCGCGGCCGAGGATCGCCGCGAGCCAATCGGCGAAATCGGTCAAAAGCCGTCCCCGATCCGGCTCCAGCGCGCCGCGCTGAACCACGTCCAGGGCAGGAACCAGTTGGCCGAGCCGTCGGTGGACCAGAAGGTGACGATCGCCTTCCCTTCCAGATTCGCCATCGGCACGTAGCCGATGCCGCCGGCATCCTGGGCGAAGCGGCTGTCTTCGCTGTCGTCGCGATTGTCGCCCATCATGAAGACGTGGCCCGCGGGCACGGTGTAGACGCCGGTATTGTCGGCGGGCGAGAAGCCGCGGTCGATCGTCTCGAAGCTGACGCCGCCCGGCAGCGTCTCGCGATAGCGGCGATAGCGGCACACCGGCGCGCCCGAGGAGTCGACATCCTGGAACGCGGCGTCGCAATGATAATTGGGGCTCTGCGGGATGACGAAATCGGCGACCCGTTGCCGGGGTACGGGCTTGCCGTTGAGGATGACCTGGCCGGCGCGCATCTGGATCGTGTCGCCGGGCAGGCCGATCACGCGCTTGATGTAATCCTCCTTGTCGGTGGGCGGTGCCTTGAAGACGACGACGTCGCCGCGATCGGGCAGGTGGCTGAAGATGCGCCCCGGAATCAGCGGCAGACTGAACGGAAGCGAGTGCTTCGAATAGCCATAGTTCCATTTTGAAACAAATAGATAATCACCGATGTAGAGGCGCGGCAGCATCGATTCGGAGGGGATGCTGAACGGCGAGAAGATGAAGCTGCGGATCACGAAGACGATGACCGCGAGCTTCAGGAGGAACAGCAGCGTATCCGCGGTTTCGGAGCGCTTCTTCGGCGCCTTGCCGGTGGCTGCGGGCGCGGCGGCGGGTGGTGTGTCGGCCATGGCCTCAGGCTTTGCGGCGCGCGCGATGTGGCGTCAAGCGGCCCTTTCGGGTGGCAACGCGTGGGCGGCACGGATAGAGGAAGCGCGATCCCCGGCGATTCATCGAAGGAACCCCGCATGGCCAAGACCGACTGGACCGCAATCGATGCGCTCGATCCGCCGCGTCTCGAAACGCTGTTCGCCGAAGACGGGGATCGCGTCGCACGCTTTTCGGTCGATGTCGCGGGGCTGCATTTCGATTGGTCGAAGACGCACCTGACCGCAGACGCGGTGCGGGCGTTCGAGGCGCTCGCCAAGGCGCGCGATCTCGCCGGCAAGCGCGAGGCGCTGTTCGCGGGCAAGCATGTAAACGTCACCGAGGATCGCGCCGCCGAACACAGTGCCGAACGCGGTGAAGGGAGCAAAGAAGCGGTCGCCAAAGCCGCAGCATTGCACGCGCGGATGCGGGCGCTGATCGACGCGATCGAGGGCGAGGCGCTGGGGCCGATCCGCCATGTGCTCCACGTCGGGATCGGCGGCTCGGCATTGGGGCCGGACCTGCTGATCGATGCATTGGGCCGCGAGGAGGATCGCTACGACGTCGCGATCGTCTCCAATGTCGACGGCGCCGCGCTCGAAGAGGCGTTCGCGCGCTTCGATCCGGCGGCGACCCTGCTTGTGGTCGCCTCGAAAACCTTCACCACCACCGAGACGATCCTCAACGCGGCAAGCGTGCTGCAATGGATGACCGAAGGCGGCGTGGTGGATCCCTATGGCAAGGTCGTGGCGCTCACGGCGACGCCCGACAAGGCGATCGAATGGGGCGTGGACGAGACGCGCGTGCTGCCGTTCTCAGAGAGCGTCGGCGGACGTTATTCGCTGTGGTCGTCGATCGGCTTTCCCGCGGCGTTGGCGCTCGGCTGGGATGCGTTCGCCGAATTGCTGGAGGGCGCGGGCGAGATGGATCGCCATTTCCGCCTCGCCGCGCTGCACGAGAACGCCCCCGCGCTCGCGGCGTTCGCGGACCTGTTCTATGCGCAAGTGCGGCACGCCGAGACGCGCGCGACCTTCGCCTATGACGAGCGCCTGCGCCTGCTGCCGCCCTATCTCCAGCAGCTCGAGATGGAATCGAACGGCAAGGGCGTGACCATCGATGGCAAGCCGGTCGATCGGCCGACCGCGCCGATCACCTGGGGCGGCGTCGGCACCGACGCGCAGCACGCGGTATTCCAGCTGCTCCACCAGGGCACGCATCTGGTGCCGGTCGAGTTCGTCGGCGTGATCGAGGCGGGCGACGCGCTCGCCGAGGATCATCACCGCCAGCTCCTGATGAATATGTTCGCGCAGGGCGCGGCGCTGATGCGGGGCCGCGAGAACAAAGATGCCGCGCGCGCCTATCCGGGCAATCGGCCGAGCTCGACGATCCTGCTCGACGCGCTCGATCCGCGCAGCCTGGGCGCGCTGATCGCCTTCTACGAACAGCGCGTGTTCGTGAACGCCGTGCTGCTCGGCATCAATCCGTTCGACCAGTTCGGGGTCGAACTGGGCAAGGAGATGGCCAAGGCGGCGGAGAAGGGCGGGCAGGATTTCGACCCCTCGACCACCGACCTGATGCGCCGCGCGTTCGGATAATTCCAATCATCCGTTCGCCCTGAGCTTGTCGAAGGGCCGTTTTTACCTTCAAGCCCTTGAAAAAGGACAGTGCTTCGACAAGCTCAGCACGAACGGCTTATTTTCCCTCTCCGGAAGGCTCGACCATGCCCCAGTACGACTACGACCTGTTCGTCATCGGCGGGGGCTCGGGCGGGGTGCGGGCGTCGCGGGTGGCGGCGGCGCATGGCGCGAAAGTCGCGCTCGCCGAGGAATACCGCGTCGGCGGCACCTGCGTGATCCGCGGCTGCGTGCCCAAGAAGCTGCTCATCTACGGCGCGCATTTCGCCGAGGATCTGCACGACGCGCGGCGCTTCGGCTGGAACGTGCCCGATTGCGATTTCGACTGGAAGGTGCTGCGCGACAACGTGCTCGCCGAGGTCGATCGGATCAACAAAGCCTATACCGAGACGCTCGAGAGCCACGGCGTCGAGGTGATCCTCGATCGCGCGACGATCGCCGGGCCCAACGAGGTGACGCTCGCGAGCGGGCGCACCGTGACGGCAAAGTTCATCCTGATCGCGACCGGCGCGACGCCGCACGTGCCCTCGTGCCCGGGGCAGGAGCTCGGCATCACCTCGAACGAAGCGTTCCATCTCGACGCCATCCCCAAGCGCATCCTGATCGCGGGCGCGGGCTATATCGCCAACGAATTCGCCGGCATCTTCAACGAGTTCGGCGCCAAGGTGACGCTGATCAACCGCACCGACGTGATCCTGCGCGGCTACGACCATTCGATCCGCGACCGGTTGCTCCAGATCTCGACGATGAAGGGGATCGAGTTCCGCTTCAACGCGGAGTTCCGCGGCATCAGCAAGACCGACGACGGCTGCCTGACGGTCGAGATGACCAATCACGAGCCGATCACCGTCGATTGCGTGATGTTCGCGACCGGCCGCGTGCCCAATACCGGCGGGCTGGGGCTGGAGACGGCGGGAATCGAGTGGGACGCGAAGGGCGCGATCAAGGTCGATGAAGACAATCGCTCGACCTGCCCCAGCATCTATGCCGTGGGCGACGTCACCAACCGCGTCCAGCTCACCCCCGTGGCGATCCGCGAGGGCCAGGCTTTCGCCGACACCGTGTTCGGCAACAAGCCGACACGGGTGGATTACGAGAACATCCCGAGCGCGGTGTTCAGCCATCCGCCGATGGCCGGGGTGGGGATGACCGAGAGCAAGGCGCGCGAGACAATCGGATCGATCAAGGTCTACACCTCGGATTTCCGAGCGATGAAGAACGTGCTCGCGGGCCGCAACGAGCGCGCGCTCTACAAGATGATCTGCGATGCCGAGACAGACCGCATCGTCGGCCTCCACATGATCGGGCCCGACGCGCCCGAAATCCTGCAGGCGGCCGCGGTCGCGGTGAAGGCGGGACTCACCAAGGCGGCGTTCGACGACACCGTGGCATTGCATCCGACCATGGCCGAAGAGCTCGTCCTGATGAAGTGACGCAATTCGCTGCGCGCATTCAGCCCAGGTTGGCGATGAAATCCCGCGCGTGCGCAGCGACGGTGTCAACGTCGTCGCCGGCGCGATAGAGCGCGGAGCCGAGCCCGAAACCGTCGGCGCCCGCGTCGCGCCAGGGCTGCATCGTCGTCGGCGCGACGCCACCCACCGCGAGCACGGGCACCTGCTTCGGCAACACCGCGCGCTGCGCCTTCAGCACCGCGGGCGACGCGCCCTCGGCGGGGAACAGCTTGAGCGCTGTGGCGCCGGCATCGAGCGCGGCGAAGGCCTCGCTGGGGGTGAAATAGCCCGGCAGCGACGCCATCCCCGCCACCACGGTCGCGCGGATCACGTCGGTATTGGTGTTGGGCGAGATCACCATCCGCCCGCCCGCCTCGGCGACGCGCGCGACGGCATCGGTGGTCAGCACCGTGCCCGCGCCGACCATCGCGCGGTCGCCGATCGTCCGCGCTAGGCGCGCGATACTGTCCAATGGATCGGGCGAGTTGAGCGGCACCTCGATCAACGTGAAGCCCGCCTCGACCAACGCCGCGCCGATCGGCTCCACCTCGTCGGGCCGCACGCCGCGCAGGATGGCGATCAACGGGCAGCGCGCGAAGGCGGCGTGGAAATCGCTGGCGGCGGTCATGGCAAAAGCTCCTCGATCCTGGTGATGCCGGCGACGAACGCGTCGTGGCTGTCGATCCGCTGCGATGACGCGCCGATGGCGGCGACGGCGCGCGCGTAAAGGCCGCCGAGCGACTCGTCAGCGAGGATATGCACCGTTTCGCCCGGCCGCACATGCGCGCGCACGTCGGCGCCGATCAGCAGGCCGCTGACATAGGAGGCGGCCGTGCCGGGCGCACGCAGGCCGAGCACGCTTGCCGCGCGCACCCCGAACAGCGCGCCGAGCAGGTCGCCGCGTGCCGAATCGGCGACGCCCTCGGCAAACACCGCATCGTCGGCGACCGCGCCCGCCATTTCCTGCCCGATCAGCGCGTGGTTCTTGAGCAGCGCGAACAACTCGCCCGTCATCGCGGTGACGAAATCGTCGAGCGCGCCGGCTTTCATCCACGCCCATTTGCAATGCGTGCCCGGCTGGCAGAGCAGGCTGTCGGGCGGCACCATGCCGGCCGCGACCGCGCCGAGCAATTGCACTTCCTCGCCGCGCATGACGTCGCCACGGCCATCGCGCGACCGGCTGACGCCGGGCACGATCGCGACGCCCTCGATCGGCCGGACGACGTTCGCCGCCAGCGCCTCGATCGTGGCGGGCGCCGCGACATAGCCGGCATCGACCCAGCCCCGGTTCGACCCCACCATGCCGGCGAGCACGATCGGCAGATCGCTGTAGCGCGCACGCAGCGCCGCCACCTCGGCCTCGAACCCGCCGGGCTCGATGCCCAGGATACCGCGGTCGTCGCGTGTCGTCGCGAAGACCGCGCCGTCCTCGATCAGATAGGCGCGCCGATTGGTCGTGCCCCAGTCAACGGCGAGAAAACGACTCACCAGAAGGTCGCGTAGAGGAAGATCAGGATCGCGCAGACGATCAGCGCGGCGATGTTGAACCCGGTCGTCGTGCGGAACGACACGCCTTCCATCGTGATCCGGTTGCTGTCGATCCGCGCCGGCCGCGTCAGCGAGACGACGACCGCCAGCGCCAGGCTGAGGAAGAACACGATCGACATCCGGTTCATGAACGGCACCGCGTTGAGCGCTTCGCTGCCACCCCATTCTGCCGGGAACCAGAAGATGAAGCTCAGCACGACCGAGGCGATCGCCCCGACCAGCGCGCCGGCTTCGGTCGCGCGCGGCCAGAACAGGCCGAGCAGGAAGATCACCGTGATCCCCGGCGTGACGAAGCCCGAGAACTCCTGGATGTACTGGAACGCCTGATCGAGGCTGCCGAGCAGCGGGCGCGCCGTGAGGATGGCGAGGATGATCGCCACCACCGCGGCGATGCGGCCGATCAGCACCAGCCTTTTCTCCTGCCCCTCGCTGCCCGCCGAATCCTCGGCGCGCGTCTCGACGTGCTTGAGCTTGGCGTAGACGTCGAGCGTGAAGATCGTCGCGATCGAATTGATCTTGGAGGCGGTGGAGGCGATGATCGCGGCGATCAGCGCGGCGAAGACGAGCCCGAGCAGGCCGGTCGGGAGCAGCGCCATCATCGACGGATAGGCCTGGTCGGGCCGCGCGAGATCGGGCGCGAGGATGACCGCGGCGATCCCCGGCAGCACGATGATCACCGGCATCAGCAGCTTGAGGAAGCCCGCGAAAATCACGCCGCGCTGCGCTTCGGGCAGGCTCTTCGCCGCCAGCGCGCGCTGGATGATGTACTGGTTGAAGCCCCAGTAGGAGAGGTTGGCGATCCACATGCCGCCGATCAGCACCGCGAGGCCCGGCAGCTCCTTGTAATGCGGATTGTCGGGCGAGAGGATCATGTCGAAATGGTCGGGCACGCGGCGGGTGAGCTCGGCGAAGCCGCCGATCACCCCGGCGTCGCCGCCGATCTTGCCGAGCGTCAGCCAGGCGATGACGAGTCCGCCGAAGACGAGCAGCGTCACCTGGACAATGTCGGTCAGCGCCACCGCCTTGAGCCCGCCCTTGAGCTGATAGAGCAAGGCGAAGGCGCCGAGCACGATGAGCGCCACGTCCTGGTTGACGCCGGCGACCTGCGTCACCGCGATCGATCCGAGCCAGATGATCGAGGTCAGGTTCACGAAGATGTAGAGCAGCAGCCAGAAGATCGCCATCACCGTGCGGATCGTCGGCCCGAACCGCTGTTCCAGGAACTGCGGCATGGTGTAGATTTCGTTCTTGAGGAAGATCGGCAGGAAGAACTTACCGACGATCAGCAGCGTCAGCGCCGCCATCCATTCATAGGACGCGATCGCGAGCCCGATGGCGTAACCCGACCCCGACATGCCGACGATCTGTTCGGCCGAGATGTTGGCCGCGATCAGCGACGCGCCGATCGCCCACCAGGGCAGGTTCTTCGATGCGAGAAAATAGTCGGAGGTATTCTTCTCGTGCCCGGCCTTTTCGCGCGACACCCATTGCGCTAGGCCGAAAATCGCGATCGCGTAGATCGCGACCACAATGATGTCGATCGTACCGAGTCCCATTTTCCGACCCCTCCCATGTCAAGCTGAGCGTCTTTTATATGATCGATCGCACTTGTCGAGCCGCTTCTTATCTGCGAAGCACCGTAAATTCTGGGTGGGAGAGGCATGGTGGCTAGCTCGATTCCGAATCCGCAGGGCACGACGCTCGCGCGCAACCAGCTCGGGCGGAACCTGACATACGGTCTGCTCGAGGCGCTCGGACGCGCGATCGTGGTCGGCGATTACAAGACGCGTCCCTTCCCGACCGAGGCCGAGCTCGCGAAGACGCACGACGTCAGCCGCTCGGTGACGCGCGAGGCGGTGAAGATGCTCACCGCCAAGGGCCTGCTCGGCGCGCGGCCCAAGCAGGGCACCTTCGTCCAGCCCGAGAGCAACTGGAATCTGTTCGATACCGACGTGCTGCGCTGGCTGCTCGATCGGCGCTCGTCGATCAGCCTGCTCAGGCAGTTCAACGAATTGCGTGTCGCGGTCGAGCCGCAGGCGGCCAAGCTCGCCGCCACGCGCGCCACCCCGCCCGACGTCGCCGCGATCGGCGCGGGGCTGCACCGGATGCGCGAGGCGGAGGCCGGGCGCGACGACACGCTCGATGCCGACATCGCGTTCCACGTCGCGGTGCTCCACGCCTCGGGCAATCCGTTCTACGCGCAGTTCCGCGACGTGGTGGATACCGCGCTCAGAACCTCGATCCGCTTCACCAACCGCATCGCCGGGCGCTCGGCGAGCATCGACGACCATGCCGCCGTCCACGAAGCGATCGCCGCGGGCAAGCCCGAGCAGGCCGAGCACGCGATGCGCAACCTGATCGACGACGTCCTCGTCCTGATCGAACAGGTCGTCGCCGACGACCCCGACTGAGCTCCAGCCACAGGAATTTCGATGCCTTCGACTCCCGTTCCGATCGCCATCATCGGCATCGGCAAGATCGCCCGCGACCAGCATATCCCGACCATCGCCGCCGATCCGAACTTCCGGCTGGCCGCGGTCGTCACGCGCAACCACCCGATCGAGGGCGTCCCCGCCTTCGCGACGATCACAGAGATGGCCGCGGCGATGCCCGAGGTGAAGGCGATCTCGATCTGCACGCCGCCGCGCGGGCGGCTGGAACTGGTGCGCGAGGCGATCGCGGCGGGGCTCGACATCATGCTCGAAAAGCCGCCGGCCGCAACGATCGGCGAGGCACAGGCGCTCGCCGATGCGGCCGCGGCGAGCGACGTCGTGCTCCACGCCACCTGGCATTCGCGCGAGGCGGCGGCGGTCGAGCCGGCGATGAAATGGCTCGCCGGGCGGGCGATCCGCCGCGTCTCGATCGCGTGGAAGGAAGACGTGCGCGTCTGGCATCCCGGCCAGGAATGGATCTGGGAAAGCGGGATCGGCGTGTTCGATCCCGGCATCAACGCGCTGTCGGTGCTGACCAGGCTGATCGGAGATACCGTGCTGCTCGACACCGCCGCGCTGCGCTTCCCGAGTAATCGCGACGCCCCGATCGCGGCCGATCTCGAGCTGTCGGCCGGCGGCATCCCGATCACGGTCGCGTTCGATTTCGACCAGCGCGGCCCGCAGACCTGGGACATCGTGATCGAGACCGACGGCGGCACGCTGACTCTGAGCATGGGCGCCTCGAAGATGGCGGTCGACGGCGTCGCGGCCGCGGTGCCGGACGATCCCGAATATGCCCGCCTCTATCGGCACTTCCACCGACTGGTGACGGCGCGCGAGAGCGACGTCGATTTCTCGCCGTTCCGGCTGGTCGCCGACGCCTTCATGCTCGGCAAGCGCGAGACGGTGGGCGCGTTCGACTGGGCGTCGTGAGAGTCCAGTGCTCCTGCGAAAGCGGGACGACTCAACCTGATCGAAAACGAGTCTATCGAGTACGAACCCTGGCCTGGGTCTGAAGTCCCTGTCCTACACGTTCGTTTTATGTTCTACCCTGCGGTATGGAACAGGATTGCTCCCCGCGCCCGCCGCGTCGCTCGATACCGGCAGCGGCACGACCGAGGCGCGCTACCGTCGCGCCGGCGGCGCCCGTCGGGCGCATGGGCGGTGCTTCCGTGTCGCCTCACTGTCGCGTCGGTGCCGCCTCACTGTCGCGTGGGTGTCGCGTCCGTGTCGCTTCGGTGTCGCGCGTCAGCCGCCATCCGGGGGCGTTGCCGTCGCATCCCGGGCAAAATCCCGCGACGCTCTCCACTTTCTCCACTTCACACCGCCGCAACGGGAGCACGTGTCAAAGCAGGGCCGTGAGTCGAACAGATCGAATATGCGTCTAATCGCTCATCGAGATGGGCTCGATCGCACCGTCGGCGGCGTAGCTGATCTTCTGGATCGCGACGCGGCGGTGGCCGCGATACGGGCCGGGGCCCTTCTTTCCCTCCCAGCGGTGATAAGCGATGCGCCAGCTGCCGTCGCGCGGATCGCGGAAGAAGGAATGGTGGCCGGGGCCCTTGAAGGTGTCGTCGGTCTTCAGGATGACGCCGCGATAGGTCCACGGTCCCGTCGGCGTCGGCGCGGTGGCGTAATGCACTTCATAGGTCGCGTCGTTGTAGCGGCCGTGGCTGTACGACAGGTAATAGATGCCGTCGCGTTCATGCATGAACGCGCCCTCGGTGAAGTGGGGCGGCTGGTCCACATCCACCTCGTGATCGATCCGCAGCAGATCGGGCGTCAGCACGAAGACGCGCAGCGTCGATCCCGCGCTGCCGCCGGCATAGAGATAGGTCTTGCCCGATTTGGCGTCGGCGAAGACCATCGGATCGATCGCCTCGAACCCGTTACCGCCCGTGAGGAGCGGCTGCCCGCTGTCGGTGCATGGCCCCGCCGACCCTTCGCAGGTCGCAACGCCCAGCCGGCTCGGCGTCGGGTGCTGTGGGCCGATCGAATAATAGAAATAATAGCGTCCGTTCGCCGCAAGCATGTCGGGCGCCCAGAGGCCGTGGCTCGGCGCGCCGTCATCGTCGATCCATTTGATGTCGCTTTTGCGCAGCAGCGGGCCATGGTTCTGCCAATGGACGAGATCGGTCGACGACCAGCCTTCCAGCCCCTTGCCCCCGGTGGGATAAATCCACACCGTATCGCCATCGACGAGAGCGAACGGATCGCCCCCGTCGAACACCGACTCGACACGCTCCGCCCCCGCCTCGGCGGCGAGGCAGAGCGCGCCCGCCGCCAGCACGACACCGATCGATCGCAGCATCGCTCGCCCTCAATAGGTGGTTGGCGGCACCACGCCCTTGGGCGCGGCGGTCAGGCGCTTGATCAGGTCGGTCTCGGCCTTGCGATAGGGCGTGCCGTCGGCGCGGAACACCTCGTGGAACCAGATGGTCGGCTCGTCCATCGTGTACGGCTTCTTCCAGCTATCCCACGGCAGCCGCGTCTGTGTCTTGCCGTCGACGAAACCCCAATTGATCATGGCGATGTTCAATTTCTTGCCGATCGGCAGCGATCCGTCGAAGGTCGAGCCGTTGCCGCGCGCCATATATTCGGTGCAAAGCACCGGGCGGCCGTAGCTCAGCATCTGGCGTGCGCGTTCTTCGAATTTCTCGGGCCAGTTGTAATCGTGGAAACTCATCACGTCCGAGCGGGTGACCTGGATGCGCTCGACCGCGTCGAGCGTCTCCATCTTGTCCCAATGGTCGCCGATCCACAAACCGCTGGTCAGCGGCTGCTCGGGATCGACCGACTGCGCCCAGTCGAACACCTGCGCGAGCAATCCGGCGACCAGTTCCTTCTTGTGCGGGGTCGGCTTGTAATTGCCGCCGCCGCCATTGTTGGGCTCGTTCCACAGATCCCAGCCGAGCACGCGCTTGTCGTGCGCGAAGCTGCCGACCACATCCTTCACATAGGCTTCGAGCTTGCCGTACTGGCTCTTGTCGGCGAGCCGCGCCGCGCCGGGCGCCTGCACCCAGCCCGAATTGTGGACGCCCGGGATCGGCGGATGCTGCGGGCCGAGCTTCGGATTCGGATCCCAGCACGAATCGAACAGCACGAACAACGGCTTGATGTGGTGCTTCGCGGCGATGTCGAGGAAGGCGTTCATCCGCTGCTTGAGGCCCTCGGCATCGTCCTCCCACAGCAGATTGTGCAGGTAGACGCGCATCGTCGTCATGCCGAGCCCTTCGGCGAGCGCCAGTTCCTTGTCGATCGTGGCGGGATCGAAGGTCTCCGCCTGCCACATCTCGAGCTGGTTGATCGCGGTCGCGGGATTGTAGTTCGATCCCACCAGCCACGGCTGGGCATCGTACCATTGTTTGGCCTGGGCCTTGGTCCACTGGTCACGGGCCTCGGCGGGCGTGCCGGCGAGCGCCGCGCACGCGACCGCGGCGGCGAGAAGAACGCGCAATTTCATGTTGGGCCTCCGCTTATTTGGCGGCCTGACCGGTCGTCAGGCGGTAGGTCATCACGTTGTGATAGGTCTCGCCCGGCGCGAGCCGCGCCGAACCGAACTCGGGCTGGTTGGGCGTGTCGGGGAAGATCTGCGGCTCCATCACGATCGCGTCGCCCTCGCGATAGATGCGGTTCGACTTGCCGTGGCTGGTGCCGTCGAGGAAATTGCCCGAATAGAATTGCAGGCCGGGTTGGTTCGACCACAGCTCGAACCCGCGCCCCGAGACGGGGTCGCTGACCTTGGCCATCAGATGCTCGTCCTTGGTCACCTTGCGACCGATCACCCAATTGTGGTCATAGCCGCGGCCGAACACGATCTGCTGGTCGCTGGCGTCGCGCACGCGCTCGCCCACCGCATGCGGCGTGCGGAAATCGAACACGGTGCCGGCGACCGGCTTGAACTCGCCGGTGGGGATCGCGGTCGCGTCGGTCGGCAGATAGGTCTCGGCGGGAATGGTGACGACATGCCCCATGGCGCCGCCGGCCGAGCCCTCGCCGCCCAGGTTCCAATAGGCATGGTTGGTGATGTTGGCGATCGTCGCCTTGTCGGTCGTCGCCTTGTAATCGATCGTCAGGTTGTTCGCCTCGTCGAGCGAATAAGTGGCGTCGACCGTCATCGTGCCCGGATATCCCTGATCGCCGTCACGGCTGACGTAGCGCAACGTGACCGCGGCGGTGGGACCGGACGAGACCTTGGTCACCGTCCACAATACCTTGTCGAAACCCTGCTTGCCGCCGTGGAGCGAATTGGGGCCGTCATTCACGGGCACCTGATACGCCTTGCCGTCGAGCGTGAACTGGCCCTTGGCGATACGATTGGCGAAGCGGCCTACCGTGCCGCCGAAATATTGCGGCTTGTCCAGATATTGCTGGAGATTGTCGTAGCCGAGCGCGACATCTGCCTTGTTGCCGTCCTTGTCGGGCATGATCACCGATTGCAGCGTCGCGCCATAGGCGATCACGGTCGCCGAGACGCCGTTGCCGTTGCTCAGCGTCACCGCGGGAACGGCGCGCCCGTCGGGCAGGGTGCCGAAGGTCGATTGCTTCGCATCGCTCGCATGCGCCGGCATCGCCGCGCTCGCCAGCAGCATCGCTACGCCGATCGGCGCCATCTTCCTGATCATTCCCCTACTCCTCACGCTGAAGGGGTGGGATCAGACGGCGCACCGCTCGACCAGCCTCCCCCGATTGTCCTTGGCGACCGCCATGATTCCGCGTCGCACGTCCGGGCGCAATGGATATCGCCGCGCCTGCTTAGTCAAGATAAATATGATATCTTCTTGCCGCATCCGGCCACGATGCTACCTTTGGCGCAACGACGGCGGACAAACGATGGCGCCGCCTGATATGACGAGCATCGATGACCAACGCCACGACGACCATGACGCTGATCCCGGGCGGCACCTTCCAAACCGGATCGGACAATTTCTATCCCGAAGAGCGCCCGCGGCGGAAGGTGCGCGTCGATGCCTTCCGCATCGACGCCACGCCCGTCACCAACCGCGCCTTCGCGGAGTTCGTCGCCGCGACGGGGCATGTCACGATCGCGGAGGTGCCGCCCGATCCGAAGCTCTATCCCGATCTCGACGAGGAATATCGCGTGCCCGCTTCGCTGGTCTTCCAGCGCACCGCGACGCCGGTGCCGCTCGACGACCATCATCAATGGTGGGCGCTGGTGCCCGGCGCCGATTGGCGCCACCCCACCGGCCCCGACAGCAATATCGACGACCTGATGGACCACCCCGTCGTCCATGTCGGCTTCGAGGACGCGCAAGCCTATGCCCAATGGGCGGGCAAGACGCTGCCGACCGAAGCGCAATGGGAATTCGCCGCGCGCGGCGGGCATGACGATCGCGACTATCAATGGGGCGACGAACTCGAGCCCGAGGGCCGGATCATGGCCAATTACTGGCGCGGCCTCTTCCCCTTCGCGAGCCAGAAGCCCGACGGCAATTACCGCACCAGCGCGGTGAAGAGCTACCCGCCCAACGATTACGGCCTCTACGACATGGTCGGCAACGTGTGGGAATGGACGCGCGACTGGTATGCGATGCCCAAGGCGGCACAGAAGAAACCCGGCGCGTGCTGCACGATCGACAATCCGCGCGGCGGCAAGATCGGCGAGAGCTACGAAATCCCCGGCGGGCCGAAGATCGGCCGCAAGGTGCTGAAGGGCGGATCGCATCTGTGCGCGGTCAATTACTGCCAGCGCTACCGCCCCGCCTCACGCTCGCCCCAGGCAGTGGACAGCCCGACCAGTCACGTCGGCTTCCGCTGCGTCGCGCCGGCGTGAACGTATAAAGCCGCTCTCCCGCAAAAGCGGGAGTCCAAGCTCGCAAACGCTGCGCTGCATGACCCTGGGCTCCGGCTTTCGCAGGAGCACCGGCTGATCTTAGTGACTATCCCTCGGCAGCCCCCTGGTCTCGGCGATGCGCTGGTATTTGACCGCGGGTTCTAGCGTCGCGCCCGTATCGAACTGGCCGGTGATGTCGCGCTGGATTTCCTGCCACGGCGTCTGCGATTCGGGGACGAGTCTGTCCTCGATCTCCGCGAGCTCGGCACGGCGACGGTCGAGCTCGGCGGCGTCGAGCAGCACGTCGGCGCGATGCTGCTTGAGATCGATCCGCACGACGTCACCGGTGCGCAGCAGCGCAAGCCCGCCACCCACCGCCGCCTCGGGCGCGGCGTTGAGGATCGAGGGCGAATAGCTCGTCCCCGATTGCCGCCCGTCGCCGATGCACGGCAGATTGTGGACGCCCGCGCGAATCAGCGCAGCAGGCGGACGCATGTTGACCACCTCGGCGCCGCCCGGATAGCCGACCGGTCCGGCGCCGCGGATCACCAGGATCGTGCGCTCGTCGATGCCGAGCGCGGGATCCTCGATGCGGGCGTGATAATCCTCGGGCCCGTCGAACACGACGACGCGCCCTTCGAACGCCTCGGGATCATCGGGGTTGGACAGGAAGCGCGCGCGGAACTGGTCCGAGATCACCGAGAGCTTCATCACCGCGCCGTCGAACAGATTGCCGCTCAGCACCGTCAGCCCGGCATGCGGTCGGATCGGCCGGGCGAACGGCCGGATGACGTCCTCGTCCTCGATCCGCGCGGCGCCGACATTCTCGGCCACGCTGCGGCCGTTGGCGGTCAGCGCATCCCCGTCGAGCAGCCCGGCGCGCAGCAATTCGCCCATCACCGCCGGCACGCCGCCGGCGCGGTAATAATCCTCGCCCAGATATTCGCCCGCCGGCTGCAGGTTGACGAGCAGCGGCACGTCCGCGCCGTGCTCCTCCCAATCGGCGAGCGTCAGCTCGACGCCGATGTGCCGCGCCATCGCGTTCAGGTGGATCGGCGCGTTGGTCGAGCCGCCGATCGCCGAATTGACGCGGATTGCATTGAGGAACGCCGCGCGCGTCATGATGTCCGACGGGCGGCGATTGGCATGCACCATCTCCACGATGCGGCGTCCCGTCTCCCACGCGCATTCCTGCCGATCGCGATAGGGCGCGGGAATCGCCGCCGATGCGGGCAGCGACATGCCCAACGCCTCGGTCAACGAGTTCATCGTCGTCGCGGTACCCATAGTGTTGCAATAGCCGGTCGAGGGCGCGGACGAGGCGACGAGCCTGATGAAGCCCTGATAATCGATCTCGCCCTGCGCGAGCAGCTCGCGCGCCTTCCACACGATCGTGCCCGATCCGGTGCGCTGGCCCTTGAACCAGCCGTTGAGCATCGGGCCGACCGACAGGGCGATCGCGGGGATGTTGACCGTTGCCGCCGCCATCAGCGCGGCGGGGGTGGTCTTGTCGCAGCCGATCGTCAGCACCACGCCGTCGAGCGGGTAGCCGTAGAGCACCTCGACCAGCGCCATATAGGCGAGGTTGCGATCGAGCCCCGCGGTCGGCCTTTTTCCTGTTTCCTGAATGGGATGCGTCGGAAATTCGATCGCGATGCCGCCAGCCTCGCGGATGCCCTCCTTCACGCGTTCGGCAAGCACCAGATGATGCCGGTTGCACGGCACCAGATCGCTGCCCGATTGCGCGATCCCGATGATCGGACGGCCGCTTTGCAGTTCCTCGAGGCTCAGCCCGTAATTGAGATAGCGCTCGATATAGAGTGCCGTCATGTCCGGATTGCCCGGATTGTCGAACCACGCCCGCGATCGCAGGCGCCGGGTATTCGACCCCGCAGATTTGGTATCGCCTGCGTCGGGCCGCCCGTCTTCGTTATGACTCAATGTCGATCAACCCCGTCAGTGGGCGCGGTGTGGATTCCGCGACCGTTTCTTTTTATCATATAAATTAAGTTCGGAGGGATCAAGCTGGTTTCCAACATCGTCCGTTTTACCCCCACCCCTCTTTCCGTATGATAAATATCTTTATATAAGTCACGTTCAAAATTCCAGCACAGGGAGAATGGCATGAGAGGGCTCGGTCGAAAAAGATGGCAGGCGCGCGCGAGCGCGATGGCGCTCGGGTTCGCGTTCGCCGCGTTGACGACCGCGGTCCCGGCCTCGGCGCGCGATACCGCACCGACCAATCCGGCCACGCCCGCTCAGCAGCAACAACGGCCGAATTTCCTCGTCATCATGGGCGACGACATCGGCTATTCGGACATCGGCGCCTATGGCGGCAATATCGACACGCCCAATCTCGACGCGCTCGCCCGGCAATCGATCCGGTTCAGCAATTTCTACAACATGTCGCGCTGCTGCCCGTCGCGCGCCGCGCTGCTCACCGGGCGCTATCCACACCGCGTCAACATGGCCGGCAACGGCACCAGCCTGTCGCTCGAAGTGCCGACCGTCGCCGAGGAGCTGAAGAAAGCGGGCTATGCGACCTCGATGGTCGGCAAGTGGCATCTCACCGCCGCCGTGCCGATCAAGAACAAGGCCGAGCACCTCAAATGGCTCAATCACCAAGGTTATTTCGATCGCGATTTCGGCGACAAGCGCACCTATCCGGCGGCGCGCGGGTTCGATTACCATTGGGGCATCATCTGGGGGATCGCCGATTATTACGACCCCTTCTCGCTGGTCGACAATTTCACGCCGGTGAAATCGGTGCCCAAGGACTTCTACCTCACCAACGCGATCAGCGACCACGCCGTCGACCAGGTCCGGCAGCTCGGCAAGGGCAAGAAGCCCTTCATGATGTATCTCGCCTATACCGCGGCGCACTGGCCGCTGATGGCGCCCGAGGAGACGATCCAGAAATACATCCCGCGCTTCAGCAAGGGTTGGGACGCGTTGCGCAAGGAGCGGTACGAGAAGCAGGTTGCGCTCGGCCTGATCGCGCCCGGCACCGAACTGCCCGAGCTGACCACCGGCTATGCCGGCAATGCCGACATTCCATGGGACAAGCTCACGCCTGAGCAGCGCAAGACCCAGATCCGCAAGATGGCGACCCACGCGGCGATGATCGAGATCATGGACAAGGGCATCGGCCGCGTCATCCAGGCGCTCAAGGACAGCGGCCAATACGAGAACACCGTCATCATCTACCTGAACGACAACGGTGCTTCGCCCGAGATCATGACCCAGCCGGGCTATGACCGTCCGAGCGAGACGCGCGACGGCCGCACGATCGAATATGGCGAATATCCGCAAAACATCGGCACCGAGACGACGATGGCGGGCATCGGCACGCACTGGGCGAGTGCTGCCAACACGCCGTGGCGCTGGTGGAAGCGCGAGCAATATCAGGGCGGCACCCACACGCCGTTCCTGATCAGCTGGCCCGGCCACATGGGCGATCGCGCGGGCACGATGAACACCGACGTCGCCGACATCGTCGACGTGACGCCGACCTTGCTCGATCTCGCCGACGTGACGCCCGACACCAGCAAGGAGCCGATCGACGGCCTGTCGCTCGCAGGCGTGCTCGAGGGGCAGAAGATCACGCGCCAGGCGCCGCTGTTCTTCGAGCATTACGGCGCGCGCGGCATCCTCGACGGGCGCTGGAAGCTCGTCTCGCTCGCGCCCGAAGGGCCGGGACACAAGCGCAAGACCTACCGCCCGTGGCATCTCTACGACATCGCCGCCGATCGCACCGAGATCCACGACGTAGCGGCGCAGCACCCCGACATCGTCGCGCGGCTCGATCGCGAATGGAAGGACTGGGCGAAGGACGTCGGCGCGCCGCATTATGACGAGCCGGCACAGCTGACCGCGACGGGCAGCGACGGCTGACCCGATCCTTCACGCCGAGAAAAAAGGGCGGTCGCTCCGATCAACGGAGCGGCCGCCCTAGTGCATCAAGCCGCTGAGGAGAACATCGGGTTGCGGCTTGGGGGCTGAAAATCTCAGTCGTCTGCAGGCGCCTCGCCGGCATGGAGCGCGATCTGCTCGCGCATCGAAGGGGTCATCTCGTCCATCGCCTCCGGGTGCTCGGGAATGTTGCCGAAGCCCCAGTTCTGGCGTGGGTTCTTGCCGAGATAGACGTCGTAGCTCTCCACCCACGGATCGACGTCGCTCGATGCCGCCCATGTGTCCCACTGCGCGGTCATCTTGCGCACGAGCGCGGGATTGGCGGCGGCGAGATCGTGCGTCTCCGACCGGTCGCGCGACATATCGAAGAGCTGCCAGGGCTGGCTGAAGCGTGCGACCAGCTTCCATTTGCCGTCGCGCACCGCGCGATTGCCCTCATGCTCCCAGAAGATCGGCTTGTCGCGGCGCAGCTTCTGCCCGTGGAAAGCCGGCGCGAAGCTGCGGCCCTGCATCGGCACGATCTTGTGGCCGTTGAAGGTCTCGGGATAGGTCGCGCCGGTCAGCTCGACCAAGGTCGGCATGACGTCGATAAGATGCCCCGGCGCGCGCACGAAGCCGCCGTCGAGCCTGGAATCGATGCCCTTGGGCCAATAGGCGATCAGCGGCGTCGAGATGCCGCCTTCCTCGGTATAGTGTTTGAAATACTGGAACGGCGTGTTCTGCAGCGTCGCCCAGTTCATGCCGACGAAGGTGGTCGACTTGGGGCCGCCGAGCACCTCGGCGTTCTTGAGCCGCCCGTCGGGGCCGCTCTCGGCATTGCCGCCATTGTCCGACATGAACAGGATCAGCGTGTTGTCGAGATCACCCGACGCCTCCAGCCGATCGAGCAAGGTGCCGATCGCCTTGTCCATGCCGGTGATGTCGGCGGCATAGGTCGCCATGATCTTGTCGAAGCGGTCGCGCTGCTCGGGCGTCAATTTGTCCCAATTATAGGTGTTGGGCAGCCGGCCGGGCAGCGTCTCGTCCGGGCCGACGATCCCCATCGCCTTCTGCCGCTCGAACCGCTCCTTGCGCAGCGCGTCCCATCCCTGTTTGTACTTGCCGCGGAACCGCGCGATTTCCTCGGGCGGCGCCATCACCGGGAAGTGGACGTTGACGAAGGGAAGATAGACGAAGAACGGCTTGTTCTCGTCGTCGGCCTGCTTGATGAACTTGGTGGTCCAGTCGACGAACAGGTTGGACGAATACCATTGCCCGGTGCCGACCTCGGGCGAATTGGCGCGCACCTTCTTGCCGTCGATGAAGAGGAATTTGGCGTTCTTCTGCACCTGGTTCGGCCAGTAGATTTCGCCCACCGGCGAGGTGAGCGAGTGATCGAACCCGCGCTGCCACGGCCCCACTCCGCGCGACAGGCCAAGATGCCATTTGCCTGCCATCGCGGTGTAATAGCCGGCAGAGTGCAACACTTCGGGAATGGTCACGACGCGGTCGAGCAGCTTGCCGCGGATGCCCATCGAACTGGGTACCGAGATCGCCTCGAGATGCCCCAGCCCCGCCTGGTGCGGATAGGTGCCGGTGAGCAGTGACGCGCGCGAGCAGCTGCACCGCGCGGTGTTGTAGAATTGGGTGAAGCGCAGCCCGCCCTTGGCGAGCCGATCGATGTTCGGCGTCGGGATTTCGCTGCCGAAGCTCGAAATGTCCGAAAAGCCCATGTCGTCGACCAGGATGACGATGACATTGGGCCGCGCGGGCGATGGCGCCGGGGCTGGCGCGGGCCGCGGCGCACGGGCGGCGACGGGCGCGGCGGGGACCGTGAGCGCGGTCGCGCAGGCAAGCGCGGCCAGCCGAGCGGCCTTCCTGATCATCGATGCGGCCATCTGCCCTCCCCTTTTTTCGTCCCTGTCACGTGGGTCTCAGGCCCGGTGATTGACCTCCGTCGTAACCCGCCGCCGGCAAGGGGTCAACGTTTATCATACAAATAGGATAGAGCGCATCAGCGCCAATCGGCGTAGAAATGCGTGCCGAAGCGCGCATCCTCGGGCATCGGCACGTCGGTCAGCTTCTCGCCTTGCGCGATCCGCCATTGACCGATTCTGGCCTTGAGCGTCGCGAGGGTCTGGGCATGCGCCGGATCGTCGGCGAGATTGTGCAACTCGTAGGGATCGGCCACGATGTCGTAGAGCTCGAGCGGCGGACGGTGCTGATAGCGGTTCACCAGCTCGGCGGCGCGCGCGTCGGTCTTCGCCTGCTCCACCCATGACGCCCAGAAGGCGCGGCTCTCCTTCGCGTTGGTCATCGCATTGATGTACGGCTCGGACGAATTGAGGTTGACGATCAGCTTCCAGCGATCGGTGCGGATCGCGCGCATCGGCGACCGGTTGAAGTGCTTGTCGCCGGTATGCGCGGCGAACACATGATCGCGGAACGTGTCCTCCTCGCCGGTGAGCACGGGCAGGAAGCTCTTGCCGTCGATCCCTTGTGGGCTCGGCGCACCTGCGGCTTCGAGCATCGTCGGCAGCACGTCGGTGAGCGATACCATCGCCTCGGTGCTGCGCCCCGCTGGAACGCGCCCGGGCCAGGCGGCGATCAGCGGAATGTGGATGCCGGGATCGTAGAGCGTCCATTTGGCGAAGGGGAGCTGCGCGCCGTGATCGACGGTGAAGACGAACAACGTGTCGTCGGCCTTGCCGTGCTTCGCGATCGAGCCGCGAACTTCCCCCAACTCGCGATCGAGATCGGTCACATCGGTCAAATAACGCGCGAAATCCTCACGCATCTGCGGCGTGTCGACGAAATTCTCCGGCAGCGTCAGCGCCGCGGGATCGTAGGTCGGCGTCTTCGCCCAGGGCACGTGCGGCTGGAACGAAGCGACGAAGAGCGCGAGCGGCGTCTCGGGGTCGCGCGTCGCGAACAATTCGTCGACCACCTGCGTATCGAGCCGGCTCAGCAGCGCCTGCCGCTTCTTGCCGTCGGGATGGATCGTCGATCCGGGCAGATATTCGAACGGGAAGTCGCGCGGCGGCCCGAAATCGGTCTTGCCCGCGACAACGACGCGATAGCCCAGCGCCTTCAGATAGGCCGGCATCGTGCGCACGGTGTCGAAAATGTTGGAATGGTTGGCGTGTGCGCCGTTGCGCATCGGATAATCGCCCGTCAGCAGCGCCGAGCGCGACGGCGTGCATGTGGGCGAGGCCGCGAACGCGCGCGCGAAGCGTGTGCCTTCGCGCGCGAGCCGGTCGATATTGGGGGTGCGCGCATCCTTGCTGCCGTTGGGGCCGATATCGGTCCAGCTCAGGTCGTCGGCGATGAAGATGACGATGTCCGGCCGTTTGCCCGACGGCGCCTTCCCGAGGCCCGCCGCGATCGCAACATCGGGAAGCACGCCCCCCGCATAGGCCATCGCCGCGCCGGCCCCCAGCAGCGCCTTTCGCAGCATCGATCTGCGGGTATCCCCGGCACGCGCCATGATCCTCTCCCTGTTTTCGCTGTCACCGAGCGGTCATCGCTCCCTCAAGAGACGCGACCATAGGATCAATTCAAACGATGGAGAAGAGATTTATCATACAATATTCTGCCGTCAGAATCTGTGGCGTCCGGCCTGCAGCGATCGATCGCCGCAATGCCGCTTGACAGATCGCCACAAACATAGGATTTCCGCGCGCTTCGCGGGTGTAGCTCAATGGCAGAGCAGAAGCTTCCCAAGCTTACGACGAGGGTTCGATTCCCTTCACCCGCTCCAGCGTTATCATAACTGCTTCTTCGAACTTCTGCCCCGTGACTAGCTTATGGTCATGCTCGGCAAACACCGCCGCCGGTTGACCGATTGCTTCTGTAAAAACTCACCGAAAACCGCCGGCAGAAGCTCGCCTTGGTCTGCTCCCGCTTGACCATAGAGGAGAGCCTTCGCTCACAGCCGCGCGATAGCGGCGACCTCATGGGATTTGGCGGCCGCTTCCGCGAGCGCCAGCGCGCGGACGCCGTCGTCATATCCCGCGAGCGGCGCGGCAAGGCCGTCGATGACGTCGGCGAAATGCGCCATCTCCGCGCGATAGGCCTGGGCGTAGCGATCGAGGAAGAAATTCTGGAGCGGCGCGGTCGCAGAACCGGCCTCGCCCCAGGTTTCGACCGTGCTTTCGTGGACGTTGTCGGCGCGAACGAGACCATGCGCGCAGAACGCCTCGATCCGCTGGTCGTAACCATAGCCCGAGCGGCGGCTGTTGCTGATCAGGCAGAGCTTGCCCGAAGCGGTGCGCAGCATGCATTTGGCGGTGTCGATGTCGCCCGCTGCGCCGATCGCGAGATCGATGAGGCACGTGCCGGCGGCATAAATCTCGACCGGCTCCTCGCCGAGCAGCCAGCGCGCCATGTCGAAATCGTGGATTGCCATGTCCTTGAACAGCCCGCCCGAGACGCGGACGTAATCGATCGGCGGCGGTGCGGGGTCGTGGCTGATGATGTGGATCGTCTCGACCGCTCCCATCGTGCCATCGGCGAGCCGATCGCGCAGCGCGCGGAAGTTCGGGTCGAACCGCCTGTTGAAGCCAAGCAGCATCTTCGTGCCTGGGGCGCCCAGCACGCCCTCGGCCGAACGCGCCCGCGCCAGATCCATGTCGATCGGCTTTTCGCAGAACACGGCCTTGCCTGCGGTGATCGCACGGACGCTGTAATCGAGGTGCGTGTCGGTGGCGCTTGCGATGACGACGCCGGCGATATCGGGATTCGCGAGCACGGCATCGAGCGTCGCGACCTCGGCGCCCGTTCCGGCTGCGGCCTCCGCGGCGGCGCCGGGCATCGGATCGACCACATGGCTCAGCCGCAGCCGCGGCTCGGCGACGATATTGGCGGCGTGGATGCGGCCGATGCGGCCGGCGCCGATCAGTGCGATGTTCAGCATCATTGGTCTCCCTGGTCGATCAGCCGCACCGGACGGCCCTCGCGCACCGAGCACGCGGCGGCTTCGGCAAGTGCGAGCGCGGCACGGCTCTCGGCGAAGCCCGTCAGCGGTGTGACGATGCCGTCGATCATGTCGGCGAAATGGTCGAGCTCGGCGCGATAGGCCTCGGCATAGCGTTCGGGAAAGGCGTAGGGGATGCGATCGGTGCGCATGCCGGGCTCGCTCGCAAGCCGTACCGCAGTGCGCGGGATATTGTCGACGCGAAGCGCGCCCTTGCTCCCGAATGCCTCGATCCGCTGATC
Source organism: Sphingomonas sp. (assembly GCA_035538935.1). Taxonomy (GTDB): domain Bacteria; phylum Pseudomonadota; class Alphaproteobacteria; order Sphingomonadales; family Sphingomonadaceae; genus Sphingomonas. The sequence continues at coordinate 223,027 of DATLJH010000020.1, read as the reverse complement.
GTAGCCATAACCGGTGCGGCGGCTGTTCGAGATCGCGCACAATCGCCCGGACGCCGTGCGCAGCATCGTCTTGGCGGTGTCGGCGTCGCCCAGATCGGCGATGCGCAAATCGATCAGGCAGGAAGCCATCGCGAATATCTCGACGATCGGCTCGTCCATCAGCCATGCGGCAAGATCGAAATCGTGGATCGTGAAATCCTTGAACAGGCCGCCGCTGCCGGGGATGAAGTCGAGCGCCGGCGTCTCGGGATCGTGGTTGACGATGTGGAGCGTTTCGAGTTGGCCGATCTCACCTGCCGCCAGCCGGTCGGCGAGCGCACGATAATGCGGATCGAAACGTCGGTTGAAGGCGACGAACACCGGCGGCAGGCCGGGCTGCGCGAACAGCTCGGTAGCGGCGTCGAGCCGCTCGAGCGAAAGATCCAGCGGCTTCTCGCAGAACACTGCCTTGCCCGCAGCGAGCGCCGCCCGGACATTGTCGAGATGCGCGTCGGTCGAACTGACGACGATCACGCCCTGGATCGTCGGGTCGTTCAGGATGTCGTCGAACGTGCCGGTTGCCGCACCCGTCTCGACCGCGAGGCGCTCGGCGGACGGAGCGTGCCGATCGGCGATCCAGGCCAGGTCCAAGCGGTCGCTCGCCGCTGCGTTGCGTGCATGGAGAGCTCCCATCCGACCCGCGCCGACCTGGCCCACCCGGATCGGTGTCCTTCTGCTTATGTCGCTCACATTCTCGCTCCCGAACCAGAGTCGCCACTAACAGAATGCACATTCTGAAGATGGATGGAATAGAATTTACATGCTATGATGACTTTTTTCTACATTTGGTCGAATATCGTGCCGACCGAATCCCAGGAGGTGCCATGACCGAGGCCAAAGACGTGCCCGCCACCGCGGAGGAATTTCGCAACCAGGTGCTGGCGCATTATGACGGGCTCAGCCGTCGCCTCCAGCAGATCGCCCGCTATGTGCTCGATCACCCCAACGAGGTGGCGCTTGAAACGCTTGCGGTGATCGCGCAGCGCGCCGACGTGCAGCCGTCGGCGATCGTGCGGTTCGCCAAGGGTTTCGGTTTCGCCGGCGCGTCGCAGATGCAGCGGCTGTTCCGCGACGGCCTGCTCTCGGAAAATGCTGCGCTCGGCTATGGCGAGCGCGTCCGCCAGTTCCATGACGCGGTCAACGCCAAGAGCGACGGGATCGACGTCCTCGCCGAATTCGTCGAGGGCAACGTGCTCGCGCTCCACAACATGGCGGACAGCATTGCCAAAGCCGATATCGCCGGCGCGGTGCGCATGATCGCGGACGCCGCGACGGTGCATGTCGCCGGCTTTCGACGCTCGTTCCCGGTCGCTGCCTATCTGGCCTATTCGCTCCAGCAGGTCGGCAAGCGGGTGCAATTCATCGACGGCGTCGGTGGTCTCACGCGCGGGCACGGCCAATCGATCGGCGCCGACGACCTGTTGATCGCGATCAGCTATCATCCTTATGCCGAGGAAACCGTCCACCTGACCGAGGCCGCCGCCGAACACGGCGCACGCATCGTCTCGCTCAGCGATTCCATGGTCAGCCCGATCGCCAAGGTGGCGGAACTGGTGCTCAACGTCCACGAATCGGAGGTACGCGGCTTCCGCTCGCTCGCCGCATCGATGTGTCTCGCGCAGGCGCTCGTCATTCAATTCGCGTTCGAGACGACCGGTCCGACCGACAATATCGACTGAATTTTCCATTTTCAGATTATAATGGAATTTATATTGCATTCGTAGAACATTTCGCCTAGGCATTGCTCGCGCCCGGCGGAGCGGGTGGCCAACAGAGGCGAAAAATGAAGCCGTCGGCACAACGACTTGATCTGATCACCATGGGGCGATCGAGCGTCGATCTCTACGGCGAGCAGGTCGGAGGGCGGCTCGAGACGATGGGCTCGTTCGCCAAATATGTCGGCGGCAGCCCTACCAACACCGCGATCGGCGCCGCGCGGCTGGGGCTTGAGGCCGGACTGGCGACTCGCGTCGGTGCCGATCACATGGGCCGTTTCATCGCCGAGGAATTGGCCTGGGAAGGCGTGGATACGCGTGGTGTCGTTTCCGATCCCGATCGGCTGACCGCGCTCGTCATCCTCGGCATCCGCGACCACGACACCTTCCCGTTGATCTTCTACCGCGACAATTGCGCGGACATGGCGCTCGATGTCGACGATCTCGATCGCGACTGGATCGAAAGCGCTGGCGCGGTGCTGATCAACGGCACGCACCTCTCCACGACCCGCGTGTTCGACGCGAGCATGACGGCGGCGCGCTGGTGCAAGGCCGCCGGCGGGCGCGTGGTGTTCGACATCGACTATCGCCCTGTCCTGTGGGGATTGGCCGAGCGCGACATGGGCGAGAACCGCTTCGTCGCGCACGACGCGGTAACCGCGCGGCTCCAGCAGGTGCTGCCGCTATGCGACCTGATCGTCGGCACCGAGGAGGAAATCCACATTCTCGGCGGCGACACCGACACGATCGCGGCGTTGCGCGCGATCCGGGCGAAGAGCGATGCGACGATCGTGTGCAAGCGTGGGGCGCTCGGCTGCGCAGCGTTCGAGGGCGAGATTCCTGACCACCTCGACGACGGCGTGCGCGGCGAGCGTTTCACGATCGAGGTGTTCAACGTGCTCGGTGCCGGAGACGCCTTCATGGCGGGCTTCTTGCGCGGCTGGCTGCGCGGCGAAACGCTCGGAACGTGTTGCACCTGGGGCAATGCCTGCGGCGCGATCGTGGTGTCGCGCCACGGCTGCGCGCCGGCGATGCCGACCTGGCCCGAGCTGGAACTCTTCCTCTCCAGGCGCGACTGGCCCCGTCGGCTGCGCGATGCCGACGCGCTCGAAAGCCTGCACTGGTCGACCACGCGGCGGCGGGTGCATGACAATCTCACCGTGCTGGCGATCGACCATCGCAGCCAGTTCGAGGATTTGGCGGCCGAATTGGGCGTCGGCGTGGAGCGGGTCGCGCGCTTCAAGATGCTGGCGCTCGCCGCGCTCGACCGCGTCGCGGCGGGCAGCGACGCGTTCGGTATCCTGCTCGACGGCCGGTTCGGAGCGGACGCGCTCGCCGCCGCTGCCGACCGTCCTTATTGGATCGGTCGCCCGATCGAGCTGCCGCGCTCGCGCCCGCTCGATTTCGAAGGCGGCGCTGCGGTTGCCGCCGAATTCCGCGATTGGCCGCTCGACCATGTCGTTAAATGCCTGGTCTTCTACCATCCTGACGACGTGCGCGACTTGCGCGAGGCGCAGGAACGCCAGCTTCTGCGCCTGGCCGATGCCGCCCGGCGCACGCGGCACGAGCTGCTGATCGAGATCATCCTGCCCGATGAGATGCCGTCGGACGCCGAAACGGTCGCCCGCGCGATCCGCCGCTTTTATTCGATCGGAATCCGGCCCGACTGGTGGAAGCTAGAGCCTCAGCTCGATCCCGTCGCCTGGCGTCATATCGACGCGGCCGTGCGCGAGAACGACCCAGAATGCCGCGGGATCCTGCTGCTCGGCCTGTCTTCGCCGATGGAAGAGCTGATCGATTCCTTCCCCGCGGCGGCGGCGACGCCCTCGGTCAAGGGATTCGCGGTCGGGCGCACGATCTTCTACGATGTCGCGCGCGAATGGATGGCGGGCGCGATCGACGACGCGGCCGCGATCGAGGCGCTCGCGCAGCGGCTCTCCGAGCTTGTTGAAGCCTGGCGGACCGCGCGCGACCGCGCGCGACCGGAGGTTGCGGCATGACGACGGTACGCAAGACGGCGGCCCAGGCGATGATCGCCTATCTGGCGGCCCAATCGGTCGATTTCGGCGAGGGCGAGACACCTTTCTTCGCCGGCGCCTGGGCGATTTTCGGGCATGGCAACGTCGCGGGACTGGGCGAGGCGCTGCATGCGGCGGGCGACCGTTTCCCGACCTGGCGCGCGCATAACGAGCAGGCGATGGCGCACGCCGCGATCGCTTATGCCAAGCAGATGCGCCGGCGCAGGGCGATGATGTGCACCAGTTCGATCGGGCCGGGGGCGACCAACATGGTGACCGCCGCGGCGCTGGCGCACGCCAACCGGCTGCCGGTGCTGTTCGTTCCGGGCGACGTCTATGCCAGCCGCCGGCCCGATCCGGTGCTCCAGCAGATCGAGGATTTCGGGGATCGGACGATCTCGGCCAACGACTGCTTCCGCCCCGTCTCGCGCTATTTCGATCGGATCACGCGGCCCGAGCAACTGCTCGACACGCTGCCGCACGCGATGGCGACCTTGCTCGACCCCGTCGATTGCGGGCCGGTAACGCTCGGTTTCTGCCAGGACGTCCAGGCCGAGGCGTTCGACTGGCCCGCGCATTTCTTCACGCCGCGGACGTGGCGCCCGCGCGTCGTGATCCCCGATCCCGACGACATCGCCGCGCTCGCTGACCGGCTGGCCCACGCCGCGCGCCCGATGCTCATCGTCGGTGGCGGCGTGCGTTACGCCGGCGCGGAAGAGGCATTGTCCGATCTCGTTACGACGATGGGCGTCCCCTTCGCGGAAACGCAGGCCGGCAAGGGCGCACTGCCTCACGACCATCCTCACAATCTCGGCGCCCTCGGCGTCACCGGCACCAGCGCGGCGAACGCGGCGGTTGCCGAGGCCGATCTCGTCATCGCGATCGGGACGCGACTCCAGGATTTCACGACGGGATCGCGCCTCCTGATTTCGGGCGGGCGGGGGCTCGTCCAAATGAATGTCGCGCCGTTCGACGCTGTCAAGCACGGCGCGACGCCCGTCGTGGCCGATGCGCGTTGCGCGCTGGCGGCGCTTGGCCAGGCGCTCGTCGGCTGCCGGATATCCGCTGCATGGCACACGCGGATCGCGTCGTTGCGCGAGCAGTGGCGGCACGACGCCGCTGCCGCACTCGCGGCGCCTTCCGGCAATGGGCGGCCGAGCGACGCGCAGGTGATCGGCGCGGTTGCCCGAACGGCGGCGCGCGACGCGATCGTCGTCTGCGCCGCGGGCGGCTTGCCCGGCGAGCTGCACAAATTGTGGCCGGCAGGCGAAAGCGGCGGCTATCACGTCGAATACGGCTATTCGTGCATGGGCTACGAAGTGGCGGGCGGGATCGGCGTCAAGCTCGCCGAGCCGGCGCGCGACGTCTATGTGATGGTCGGCGACGGCAGCTTTCTGATGCTCAATTCTGAGCTCGCGACCTCGATCGCGATGGGCGCCAAATTGAACGTCGTCCTGCTCGATAATCGCGGTTTCGGCTGCATCAACCGGCTGCAGGCGGCGACCGGCGGCGCGCCTTTCAACAATTTACTCATCGACACGCGCCACGAGACGCTGCCCGAGATCGATTTCGTCGGTCATGCGCGCAGCTTCGGTGCGCGCGCCGAGAAGGTCAGCTCGATCGACGAGCTCGAAGCCGCGCTCGACCGAGCCAGGCGATGGGAGCGCAGCTACGTCGTCGTGATCGACACCGATCCGACGGCGAGCACCGACGCGGGCGGCGCCTGGTGGGATGTCGCGGTGCCTGAAACTTCGACCCGTGAGGCCGTGGCCGCGGCACGCGCCAATTATGAAACGCAGGTGCATCGCGCACGATCGGAAGGGGAAAAGAGATGACGATCCGGTTCGGGGTCAGCCCGATTGCATGGATCAACGACGACATGCCCGAGCTGGGTGGGGAGACGCCGCTCGAAACGGTGCTTGCCGACGCGCAGGCGATCGGTTTCGAAGGCATCGAACTGGGCGGCAAGTTCCCGCGCGAGCCACGCGCGCTCAAGGCGCTGCTCGACCGTCACGGGCTCGCGCTCGTCGGCGGCTGGTACGGATCGAACCTGCTCGAGCGCACCCCGGATGCCGAGATCGCCGCGATGCAACCGCACCTGCGTCTGCTCCAGGCGATGGGCACCGATGTGTTCGTGATCGCCGAGACGAGTAATGCGATCCATAGCGATCGTTCGACACCCCTGTCGCGGACGCCGCGGCTCGACGAATCCGCCTGGCGCCAGTTCGGGCGGCGGCTGACCGAAATTGGCGACTATCTGGCAAACGAAGGGATGCGCTGCGCCTATCATCATCATCTGGGCACGGTCGTCGAGCGGCAGGAGGATCTCGATCGCTTCCTCGCCGCGACCGGGCCGAACGTGGGGCTTACCGTCGATACGGGCCACGCGAGCCTGGGCGGGATCGACCCCATCGAGGTGATCCGCCGCCATCCCGCGCGCGTGGCGCACGTCCACTGCAAGGATATCCGACCCGAGGTGTTTGGCGCGCTCGAACGGCGCGACGGCAGTTTCCTCGACGGCGTGATCGACGGCATGTTCACCGTGCCCGGCGACGGTGCGATCGATTACGGCGATGTGATGCGCGCGCTCGCGGGCATCGGCTATTCGGGCTGGATCATCATCGAGGCCGAACAGGATCCCGCGGTTGCCGATCCACGCCATTATGGTGAGGTCGGCCTCAGGACGCTCGAGCGCATGGCCGAGCGTGCGGGGTTGGAAAGGCTGGCGGCATGAGCTTGCTCGTCAAGCCGCATCCGCCTGCCGAGGACGGTACCGTTCTCGCGGTCACACCCGAGAGCGCGGGCTGGAAGCATGTCGGCTTCCGCGCGGTGACGCTCGGCGCAGGCCAGACGTACAGCGGCGGCGAACCGGGGCGTGAGGCATGCCTGGTGCTGCTCAGCGGCGTCGCGGACGTGCGCGCGGGCGATCTGCGCTGCGGTGGAATCGGGGGACGCGAAAGCGTGTTCGACGATGCCCCGCCCGCGTCGGTCTACGTGCCGGCGGGGACGACCTTCACGGTCACGGCCAAGAACGACGTCGAGCTCGCCGTCTGTACCGCGCCGGGCGGCGGCAGCCTGCCGCCCCGACTGATCGATCCCGCCACGATGTCGCGCGAGGTGCGCGGCAGCGGCACCAACCAGCGTTTCGTGCGAAACATCCTGCCCGAGACCGAACCCGCTGACAGCCTGCTGGTGGTCGAAGTCATCACACCTGGCGGCAATTGGTCGAGCTATCCACCGCACAAGCACGACCGCGACGTGCCGGGCGAGGAGACCGCGCTCGAGGAGACCTATTATCATCGGCTCGATCCGCCGCAGGGCTTCGCCTTTCAGCGCGTCTACACCGACGCGCGCGATCTCGACGAGACGATCGCCGTCGGCGACGGCGAGGTGGTGATGGTGCCGCGCGGCTATCATCCGGTGGGCGCGCCGCACGGCTACGATCTCTATTATCTCAACGTGATGGCCGGCCCCAAACGCCAGTGGATCTTCAAGAACGACCCGGCGCACGACTGGATCGCCGACAAAGCCTGAATCTGCCTTCGAGGACAATGAAATGACTCTAGTCGAACACCATGTCGCCGGCGTGCGCGTTGCCGGCGGGAGCCGCCGCGCCGACATTTTCGACCCCAATAGCGGTGAGGTCGCGCGGCAGGTACCGCTGGGGGATCGCGCGTTGCTCGATCGCGCCGTCGCAGCGGCCGAAGCTGCGCAGCCCGGCTGGGCGGCGACCAACCCGCAGCGTCGGGCGCGCGTGATGTTCCGCTTCAAGGAGCTGGTCGAACGCGAGATGGACGCGCTGGCGCATCTGCTCGCCTCAGAGCACGGCAAGGTGGTTGCCGACGCGCGGGGCGACGTGCAGCGCGGGCTCGACGTCATCGAGTTCGCCTGCGGCATCCCGCACGCCCAGAAGGGCGAATATAGCTACGGCGCGGGGCCAGGGATCGATGTCTATTCGTTGCGCCAGCCACTGGGAGTAGGGGCGGGGATCACCCCGTTCAACTTTCCCGCGATGATCCCGATGTGGATGTTCGGCCCCGCCATCGCGGTGGGCAATGCCTTCATCCTCAAGCCTTCCGAGCGCGATCCCAGCGTGCCGTTGCGGTTGGCCGAACTGATGCTGGAGGCGGGACTGCCCGAAGGCATCCTGCAGGTCGTCCACGGCGACAAGGAGATGGTCGATGCCATCCTCGACCATCCGGGAATCGCGGCGGTGAGCTTCGTCGGCAGCTCCGATATCGCGCACTATGTCTACCGCCGCGGCGTCGAGAACGGCAAGCGCGTCCAGGCGATGGGCGGCGCCAAGAATCACGGTATCGTCATGCCCGACGCCGATCTCGATCAGGTCGTGAACGACCTTGCCGGTGCGGCCTTCGGGAGCGCGGGTGAACGCTGCATGGCGCTGCCCGTGGTGGTCCCCGTGGGTGACGAAACCGCCGATCGTCTGCGCGACAAACTGATCCCCGCGATCGCGAACCTGCGCGTCGGCGTTTCGACCGACGCCGAGGCGCATTACGGCCCCGTGGTGACGGCGGCACACAAGGCGCGCATCGAAGGCTGGATCCAGAAAGGCATCGACGAGGGCGCCGAGCTGGTGGTCGACGGCCGCGGCTTCACGTTGCGGGGGCATGAGCGCGGCTTCTTCGTCGGCCCGACATTGTTCGATCGCGTCACGACCGACATGGAGAGCTATCGCGAGGAGATTTTCGGCCCCGTGTTACAAATGGTGCGGGCGCCCGATTTCGACACCGCCGTGCGCCTTCCCAGCGACCATCAATATGGCAACGGCGTCGCGATCTTCACCCGCAACGGCCACGCCGCGCGCGAGTTCGCCCAGCGGGTCAATGTCGGCATGGTGGGTGTCAACGTACCGATCCCGGTGCCGGTCTCGTACCACACTTTCGGCGGGTGGAAGCGCTCGGCGTTCGGAGACACCAACCAGTACGGCACCGAAGGCGTGCGCTTCTGGACCAAGATCAAGACGGTGACGCAGCGCTGGCCCGACGGTTCGGCGACGGGCGAAAACGCCTTCCTCATTCCGACGGCATGACCATGACCGCTCCATCGGACCTGCTGACGACGATGATCGGTGCCGCGCGTGCCGCGGGTGACGGCCTGATGCGCGATTTCGCGGCGATCGACCGGCTCGACGTTCGCCACAAGAACGGTCTCGCCGATCCCTTCAGCGAGGCCGACCTGCGCGCCGAGGAGACGGTGCGGACGATGCTCGGCCGTGCCGCGCCCGATTACGGGTTCCTGGGTGAGGAAGGCGGGCTGACCGAAGGGCGCGACAAGCGCCATGTCTGGATCGTCGATCCGCTCGACGGCACCGCCAATTTCCTGATCGGGCTGCCGGTCTTCGCCGTCAACATCGCACTCGCGCGCGACGGCGAGGTGATCGCGGGGGTGACGCATATTCCAGCGCTGGGAGAGACCTTCCGTGCCGAGCGCGGCGGCGGGGCCTTTCTCAACAACCGGCCGATCCGCGTGTCACCGCGCGCCGCGATGGTTCAGGCGGTGTTGGCAGTCGGCATTCCGTTTGCCGGCAAGCCGCGCCATGACCAGTTCGTCGCCGAGATGGCGCGGCTGACCCCACGCGTCGGGGGCATCCGGCGGCTGGGCGCGGGCGCGGTAGACATGGCCTATGTCGCGTGCGGCCGCTTCGATGCTTATTGGGAGCAGAGCGTCAGCGCCTGGGACATGGCGGCAGGCGTGATCCTGGTGGAAGAAGCCGGCGGAGTGGTCACCGACACGCTGGGGCGCAAGCTCGACGTGCACAATGGCACGGTGTTGGCTACAACGCCGGCGATTCAGGGCGAATTGCTGGCGGCGCTCGCGCCCGTCAGCGCGGCCAACTGATCGCGACGCGCAGCCCGCCCATCTCCGACCGATCGAGCGCGACCGCGCCGCCCGTTGCCTCGGCGACGTCGCGCACGATCGCCAGCCCCAGCCCCTGTCCTCCGCCGCGATCGAGCCGCGCGCCGCGTTCGAGCGCGGCCTCGGCGTCGTCAGGCGCGAGGCCGGGGCCGTCGTCATCGATCGCGAGGCCGACGCGCGCGCCCTCGATCACCCCTGAAAGACGCACACGGCGGCGGGCATAGCGCGCGGCGTTTTCCGCCGCCGCCCCCAGCAACTCGGTCAAATCCTCGGCGCTGAGCGGCAGGCGCAGCGCGTCGTCGAGATCGACCTCGAACGCGAGCGTCTCGCCATGCTCGGTGCGTTCGAGCACCGCGACGACCTGCTCGGCGACTGCGCGCGCGGGGCAGCTCAGCCCCGCCTCGCGCCGCACTGAAGCGATCCGTGTGCGCGCGAGCTCGGCCTCGATCGCGCCGCGCACCGCGGCGATTGCGCGGTCGAGGCCGTCCGCGGCTTCGGTCGCCCCCGCCGATCGCGCGCGCCGGCTCTGCGCGGCGAGCGCGGCGAGCGGCGTCTTCAACCCATGCGCGAGATCGGCGGCGCGGCGGCGGGCGCGATCGAGATCGGCTTCGCGCGCGTCCGCGAGCGCGTTGATCGCGTCGATCAGCGGCTGCACTTCGGCGGGGCCTTCGGCGGCGAGTCGTTCGCTGGGGCTCTTGCGCAGCCGATCGAGCGCGGCGCCGATGCGGGCGAGCGGCCTCAACCCCAGCGCGACCTGCAACCATGCCGCGAGCGACAATGCGAGCCACAGAATGGCGAGGAACACTGCCAGCTCGCGCCCGAATTCGCGTGCTGCGCTCGTCACCATCTGCGCGTCCTGCCCGATCTGGACGAGTACCGGCACGCTGCCGCCTCCAAGCAGGATGCGGCGTTCGAGCAACATCAGCCGCGGCTCGAACGGCCCCGCGACCACGCGCTCGCTCCACTCGCCCTCGTCGGCGCGCGACGAGGTAGGCAATGCCTGGTCCCAGAGCGAGCGCGACCGCAGCATCGCGTGCGCGCTCGACGCCTGCCAGTAGAGCCCACTCGCGGGCAGCGTGAAACGCTCATCGCGCGGTCCCTCGGCAACGGTCAGTTCCCCCTTCGGCGTGGCGGCCAGCCCGGCGACGAGCCGCACGCCGTCGCGCTGGAGCTCGTCGGCGAGGCGGCGTTCGAGATGATGCTCGAACAGCAGGGTCAGGGAGAACCACGCCGCGACGAGCGCCGCCGCCACCGCCACCGCGCCGCCGGCGAGCAGGCGGACCCGCAGAGAGCGCAGATTCATGGGGCTCCGTCGATCTGATAGCCGAAGCCCCGGCGGGTGACGATCACGTCGGCGCCGACCTTGCGTCGCAATCGGGCGACCAGCGCCTCGATCGCGTTCGAATCGCCGCTGTCGGCGGCGCCGTAAAGATGATCGGCGATCTCATGCGCGGGCACCGCGCGGTCGCCCTGATGGATCAGATAATCGAGCAGGCGGAATTCGAGCGGCGACAGGCGCACGGGCACGCCGCCCAGATCGACCGTCGCGCGCTGCGTATCGACGCGCAGTCGCCCCACCGTCACCACGTTCGATCCGCGACCGGCCGCGCGGCGCAACACGCCGCGCACGCGCGCGATCAGTTCGCCCATCTCGAACGGCTTGCCGAGATAATCGTCGGCGCCCGCGTCGATGCCCTCGACGCGCTCGATCCAGTTCCCGCGCGCCGAGACGATGATGACCGGAAACAGCCTTCCTGCCGCGCGCCAGCGGCGCAGGACCGAAAGACCATCGAGCTGCGGCAGACCGAGGTCGAGGATGGCGATGTCATAGTCCTCGACATCGCCCTGGAACCAGGCGTCGGTGCCGTCGGGCGATAGATCAACGATGAATCCGGTCGCCTCGAGCGCAAGGCGGAGATCTTCGGCGACCTCGGACGCGTCCTCGACGACCAGCGCTCGCATCAATCCTCCTTCACCTTCAACACCTTGCCTGTCGCGGCGTCGATTTCGACCTTCATCACCCGGCCCGATCGCGCCAGCGTCTTGACCTCGTAGATGATGCGGCCGCGATAATCGTCGTCATCATCGTCGAGCTCGACCTTGACGACCTCGCCGGGCGCACGCGATTGCGCGATGGCGAGAATGCGGTTGAGCGGCAGCAGCTTGCCGCTCAGCACCGCCTCGCGCAGGTGGCGATGCTCATCCTTCTGATCGTGATCGTGCGCAATGGCGGTTGCGGGGACGATCGCGGCTAGCAGCAGGGCGGCGATCGTGGCTCGGCGGGGGAAATGCTGTTTCATGCCTGCCCCGATAGTCGCGGCGCGCTGATATTTTGCTGACGGCGGCCGATGGGAAGCTGTCAGCGGCTTCATCCTATCCCGGCCAGCATGAACAGGGAAGGATCGAACCGTCCGCTGCGCCGCCTGGCGTCGACGGGCTGGCTGGGGGCGACGGCGGCGCTGCTGCCGGTCGCAGCACTTGCGGCGCCGATGCAGGACAACGTGCTGGTCTATCCACCGACTTTCTTCGCGAGCGCGCAGCCGCAAGACGCGCTCGACATGGTTGAACGGCTGCCGGGCTTCGTGCTCGTCGATTCGGATGCCGACATACGCGGCTTCGCAAGCGCGGCAGGCAATGTGCTGATCGACGGCAAGGTGCCGTCGTCCAAATCCGAATCGCTGAAGGCCCTGCTGCGGCGCATCCCGGCAGCGTCGGTCGCGCGGATCGAGGTGATCCGCGGCGGCGCGCCGGGAATCGACATGGGCGGGCACGCCGTGGTCGCCAATATCGTCCGCGTCGCGCAGGGGACGCAGAACCTCGCGGTCGAGCTCGGCGAAATCGTCGCGCGGGATCATGTCCTGCGCCCCAATGGCAGCGCGGAATGGTCGCGCCGCTCGGGCGATCAACACCTCGACGCGGCGATCGAGATCGCGACGGAATTCGACGACGATACCGGCACCGGAAGCGTTGCGACCTATGGCCCCGACGGCGCGCTCGTCGAAGGCGCCGAGCGCCGGCAATGGGAGGTCAAGCAGACCCTTTCCGGGCGCGGCGGCTGGGAAACGCCGCTGGCGGGCGGCACGCTGTCGACCAATGCCAGCCTCGCGCGCGAGGCCAAGGACGAGGATGTCGCGGTGCTCGGCCTCGATGGCGAAACGGTTGCCGAGCGCAAGACCGATCTCCAGGGCGAGATCGGCGCGCAATGGCGCCGCGGCCTTGGCGGAGGCATGCGGCTCGATCTGATCGCACTCCAGCGTCGCGGATGGCTGCGCACCCTTTCCACCTCGGTCGAGGGCGACGATCAGGAGCGATTCGACGAGGAGAGCGACACCGCCGAGAGTATCGGCCGCGTCGTGCTGCGCCGCGAGCGCGGGGCGTTGGTGCTCGAAGCCGCAGCGGAAGGGGCGATCAACCGGCTCGACAGCGCTGCGGCGCTGACCGAGAACGGCGCGCCGGTAGCGCTTCCAGGCGGCGACGCGCATGTGCGCGAGACTCGCGCCGAACTGTCGCTCAACGCGACGTGGCAGGCCACGCATTCGTTGGTGATCGAGCCGTCGCTCGGCGTCGAGCGTTCGGCGATCCGCCAGCGCGGTGATACCGAACTGGAGCGGCGCTTCATCTATTGGAAACCGCGGCTTGCGCTCAGCCATGCGCTCGGCGGCGACGATCAGCTTCGCGCGAGCGTCCAGCGCGTGGTCGGCCAGCTCGATTTCCAGGACTTCGTCGCCTCGGCGTCGCTCGACCGCGATCAGGTGAGCGCCGGCGCGGTCGATCTGCGACCGCCGCGCACCTGGCAATTCTCGGTCGCCTACGAGCATCATTTCGGCAAGGGTGGCGCGATCGTCGTCGAGGCGCGTCACGAAAGCATCACCGACGTCGTCGATCACACGATCCTGCGCGACGACAGTGGAGACGTGTTCGACGTGGTCGGCAATATCGGCAACGGCACGCGCGACACGCTGTCGCTCGACGCCACGCTGCCGCTGCAATCGATCCTGGGGATCGACGGCGCGCGCATCGAGGCGACGGTCGATTGGATCCGCAGCCGTGTGACCGACCCGACGACGGCCGACCGGCGCCCGATTTCGGAAGACAAGCCGATCGAAGGCAGCATCGCCTATCTCCACGATCTGCCCGGCGGAAAGTGGAGCTGGGGCGTGGAGCTCGCTCTGGCCGAACGCGAGCGTGAGTACCGGCTCGACGAGGTGCGCAGCGAAAGCTACGGCCCGCGCCTCGGCGCGCATGTCGACTACCGTCCGGCGCCGCCCTGGACGATCCGGCTGGAAGCGGCGAACGTCACCGCGCTCACGCATCGCGACCGGCGCGACAAATATGAAGGGCTGCGCGACACCGGCGCGCCGGACGAGATCGAGGTGCGGCGCACCGCGACGACGCCGACGGTGGTGCTGAGCATTCGCCGCAGCTTCGGCTCCGGCGCGGCCGAATGAGCACATATGCGGCATCGGCCGCCCCGCGCTCAGTCTCGCAGCCGCGCGCGCCAGAGGGTTGCGGCGAGCAACGTCGAAAACGCCGACGCGCCGATCCAGAACCAGATCGCCGGGCCGAAATCGTAGACGCGATCGCCGTTCACGATCGTCATCCCGGCGTTGATCAGCGTGCCGGAGACCTGCTCCTGGATCGCGGCGCCGAGATAGCTGAAGATGCCGATCACCCCCATCGCGGCGCCGGCGGCGTTCTTGGGCGCGATATCGACCGCGAACAGGCCGCCCAGCGACGTCACCAGGCCCGTCAGCCCCATGCCGAACAGCAACAGGCCCGCGACGATCACGGTCATGTTGTGCGGCCCGAAGAAGATCAGGACGAGACCGATCAATTCGAGGATGCCGAAGATCAGGTTGGCGGGCGGCCGGCGGGCATCGAACACCTTGTCCGACACGAAGCCGAAAGCGACCGCGCCGGCCATGCCGGCAAGCGTGCTCAGCATCAACATGAACCCGGCCTCAGGCAACGAGAAGCCGCGTGCTTCCTGGAGGTACAGCACGCCCCAGCTGTTGATCGCGTAGCGCGTGACGTAGGTGAGCGCGCTCGAAACCGCGAGCACCCAGATCGCGGGAATCTTGAGGATCGAGAACTGCATCGACAGCACCTCGCGCGGGCCGGGCTTGGTCGCGGGCGGCGCGCCGTAATGATCGTTGCGCCACTCCGCGACGGGGGGCAGGCCCAACGTGACGGGACGATCGCGCAGCAGCCACCAGCAGCCGGCCGCGGTCAACAGCCCGATCACGCCCGGCCCCCAGAAGCCGAAGCGCCAGCCGAGCCAGGCCGCGAGCGTGCCGACGACGAGGAAGGTCAAGCCCTCGCCGATCGAGTGCGCGGTGCTCCAGATGCCGTAGATGCGGCCGCGTTCGCGGTTCGAGAACCACGCCGTCATCGCGACCACGCCGCCCGGCGCGCCGGCGCTCTGGAACCAGCCGTTGAGCCCCCAGATCAGCGCCGCCGCCCAGACCGCGGTCGAGAAGCCCATCGCAATGTTGCACAAGGCGGTCGCGAAGAAAGTCGCGGTCAGGAACCGGCGGACATTGGCGTGATCGACGAGAAAGCCGTTGGTGAGCTTGCCCAGCGCGTAGGTGTAGAACAACGCCGAGCCGATCGTGCCGAGCTCGACCGGGGTGAAGATGCCGCCGTCGATCAACGGTTTCTTGACCACACCGAGTGCGAGCCGGCAGGTATAGATGAGCCCGTAGCCGAGCGTGATCGCCACCATCACGCGAAAACGGTGGCGGCGGTAAAGGCGATCGACCTCGGCCTGATCGGTGATCGGCGGTGCGGCGTCGCCGGCCGCAAAGAAGCTCAGCAACGCACGCATCCTCGTCCTCGCTCTCGGGGGTCGATCTTTCGGCCGGCCCCGACGCCGGGAAGCTGCGCCGGGGCGGCCGCCGCGTCAGAAGCTCAACTGCATCCCGGCGCGAAACGAGTAGCCATAGCGCTCAAGCTCGTCGACGCGGCGCCGGATTCCCTGATACATCAGATTCGGCTCGTCGTTGAGGTTGGAGCCTTCGAAGAAGACTTTGATGTTCTTCGAAACTTCGTAGCCGATCTTCGCGTCCCACTGGTTGAAGCTGCCGACATAGATGTCGTTGTACGTGCTTTCGCCCGGCTCGAGCAGGTAGGCCGAGCGGTAGGTATAGGCGACGCGCGCCGAAAAGCCGCTCTTTTCGTACGACAGGAAGGCCGACCCAACCCGATCCGACTGGCTGGCGAGGGGCAAATGCTCGCCCGGGCGCCCGGGGACGCCCTTCGCTTCCGAATCGACGAACGTCATGCTGCCGCCCGCGGTGAGGCCGTCGAGCGGCGAAGGCAGGAAATCCAGCTCGACCTGGGCGTTGAGCTCGATGCCCTTCACCTTGGCGCTGTCGGCGTTGACCGGGGTGGTGACCTGCGCGTCGGTCAGGTCCCGGCCCGCGAAGGTGCCCGATTCGACGATCGTCGTCGAATAGATCGGGTTGGCGATCGACTTGTAGAAGGCGGCGATGCTCAAGATACCGCCCCGGCCGATATAATATTCGGCGGAGAGATCGAAGTTGGTCGACGTCAGCGGACTGAGGGTGGGATTGCCCATTTCCACTTCGTTGTCGGAAATGTTGACGATGATCGTGGGGGCGAGTTGTTCGTAATTGGGCCGGCCGATCGCGCGCGTCACGGCGCCGCGCAGCACGAGGTGATCGCCGACATCGTAACGCAGATTGATGCCGGGGAACCAATCCGTATAGCTTTGCGCCCCAAAGTTGTCGTAATCCTTGTCGATATCATCGAGCACGAGCGTGTCGATCACCGCCTTGGCCGCATATTTGCTCTTGGTGTTTTCGACGCGGACGCCCGGGATCGCGGTGAAATCGCCGAATTTGAGCGTGGTCATCACATAGGCGGCGAGAATGCGTTCCTTGATGCGGTAATCCGCGGCCAGGCTGTCGCCGATCGTCCCTTCGGCATCCAGTTCGAACCAATCCGAATTCTGATCGAAGAACCCGTCGGCCGTCGCGGGATCGATCTTCGGGCCGACGACGTAGCGGCCGCTGAAGATGCTGCCCACCGGCCGGCCCTGAACCTCGGTGAGCGCCAGATCGCCGTCGAAACCGTCATAGACGTCGACATCCTCGTTGTTGGTCTTGTTGCGCTGCGTCGCCTTGACGCCCAGTTTGATCGTCGAATCGTCGCCGATGCCGATCGGGGTGCGGTAATCGATCCGGCCCTGGTAGAGATCCTCGACGGCATGGCGGTTCTCGTAATCGACCTCGTCGAACCCGAAATTTGCGGCATCATAGGCGACATCGCCGACCGAATAACGGGGGAAGATCCCCGTCGTGTCGTAGGAGCCGCCGAACCCGTCGGTCTCGAAGCTCCATTCGGTGCGATGCGGATCCCGCTTGGTCGCGCGGGTATAACCGGCTTCGATGGTGAGCAGGCTCTCGCCGATGTCGAAATCGCCGCCCACCGTGGTGCTGAACGACGAGGTGTCCTCGCGCCGGAACTTCAGATCGCGCACGGCTTCGGCGTCGCCGAACCGGCCGGAGGTCGCCGTCTGATCGACGATCGTGTCGTCATCGGGCTCGACACTGAAGCCGAACCGGTCTTCCCGATCGGAGAATTTGGAATAGAGCATCCGCACATAGGTGCGCACCGCATCGGTCGGCCGCCAATCGAAATTCGCGACCAGCCCGGTGCGCTCGCGAACGATATGATATTGGCGCAACGTGCTTTCGAGAGGAACGTCGAAGCCGTTGACGACGTCCCAATGGCCGCCCGATTGCGCGTTCTGCGATTCGATCGTGCGCTTCGAATAGTTCGCCGCGAGAACGACGCCGAACTGCTTGTCCGGGCCGAACAACGTGCCGAACGATATGTCGCCCTCGACCGGATGCGTTTTCCCCAAGCGGTTGTAGCCGACGGCCCCGGTTGCGGTGAGGAAGGTCTTGCGGCGATCGAACGCCGTCACCGTCTCGATATTGGCGCTGCCGGCGATCGCGTTCGCATCGAGATCGGGCGTCAGCGTCTTCACCACTGTCACCGCGCCGATCAACCCCGACGGAATGTCGTCGAGCTTGACCTGGCGCGCGTCCGGCTCGGGCGCCGCGGCGGTCTGGCCGTTGAGCGTGACGTTGAGGAGATCCGGCGACACGCCGCGCACGGTGAGATAGCGCCCCTCACCCTGATCGTTGGCGACGCTGAGGCCGGGCAGGCGGCGAAGCGTTTCCGCCACATTTTGATCGGGAAGACGCCCGACATCATCCGCGCGCACTTGGCTGATCTGTCCGGCCGCCTCGCGCTTGGCTTCGAGCGCGGCGCGATCGGCGGCCCTTCGGCCGGTAACGATGATCTGCCCCCCCGTCGTGTCATCCGCGCTTTCGCTGGCGACTTGCGCCTGGGCCAGCGCCGGCTGAACGCCGAGCAAGGTCGAACTCAGCAGGCATGTACGAAACGTCAGTCGCAGCTTGGAAGACATCATCCTTCCCTCCCCTATGGATGGCGCGGTCGATTTTCGACTCGCGGCATTGTTCGATCGCGAGCCAGTATGGATGGAATTTTCTAAATTGCAAGCATAATAGAATTGATCTTGCATTTTTGCTGCCGACGGATAGAGTTGGTGGAGAACGACAGGCCGAAACGGCGGAAAACGGGCAGAGGAGACACGAGTCATGCGGACATCGATCTGGTTGCGTGCAAGTTCGATGCTGGCGTCACTGGCGCTGCCCGCGGTCGCGTCGGCGCAATCGACGCCGGTGGCGGGGGCGCAGCAGGCGCCCGTCGTCGCAGCGGCGGCTGCGACCACACCGACCGCACAAGGCGGTGCCAACATGGCGGTGATCGCGAATGCGGGGGACGCGGCGCGCGCGCGCATCCTCGGTACCGCAGAGCTGGCAGGCATCGAGGTCTACGGACTCGACGGCGCGCGATCGAGCGCCGTTTCCGCCGGCGAGGCCACGGGGATCGGTATCCGCTCGGGCTTCCCGCTCGGCGGGCAAGACGTGACGCTCGCGGTCGTCGCCGAGACAACCAACAACAGCCTGCGCTTCTTCGCCTATCGGGATGGCGCGCTCAGCGAAGTCGGCGCGCGTGCCGTGCCGCTCGGCTTCGCGGTCGAGGATGTCTGCCTGTGGCATAGCGTGCAGGACGGCAATTTCTATGCGATCGCGATCGGCGAAGGCGGACGGATCGACCAGCAGCTCGTCTTCGCGACGGCCGACGGCAGGGTCGATGCACGCCAGGCGCGGCAATTCAACCTGGCGTCCGAAGCAAAGCATTGCGTCGCCGACGATCGCAGCGGTGCGCTCTACATCGCGGAGGAGGCGGTCGGCATCTGGCGGTTCGACGCCGACCCCGAGGCCGAGATCGCGCCGCGGCTGATCGACGCGGCTCGGCTCGGCCGGATCACCAAGGAGGTGGGCGGCGTCGCGCTCTATCACGGCGGTGCCGACGCGGACTGGCTGATCGCTTCCGACGCGAGCAGCGGGCGCATCTTCGTCTACGACCGCGCCCAAGACGATCGTTGGCTGGGCGCGGTGTCGCTCGCCGGCGCCGGCGGCGCGCCCGTCGGCGAGCCGGGAGGGTTGTTCGCCACTGCCGCACCGCTCGGCGCGCGCTTCCCCAACGGCGTGCTCGTCGCGGCCGATGAGGATGCGCCGGGCGGATCGACCTATCAGCTCGTCTCGATGGCCGATGTCGCCACGGCGCTGGGCGTCGATCCTGGCAACGGGCCTGCGCAGGCATCAGTCAAGCCGCGCTTCCCCGTTGTCGCCGCGCGTGTCGAGACCGTGCCGGTCAAGAGCCCGGGCGACGCCGCCGACGATCCCGCGATCTGGGCCGATCCCGACGACCCCGCCGCGAGCCTGATCGTCGCGACCGACAAGAAGGCCGGGCTCTATCTCTACGACATGAAAGGCCAGGTCGTGGATTTCGCGCCCGTCGGCAAAATGAACAATGTCGACCTGCGCACCGGCTTCGTGCTCGACGGCAAGTCGATCGTGCTGGTGGCCGCGACCGATCGGACGCGCAAGGCGATCGGCCTGTTCATGCTCGATATCAAGGCACGCAAGATCGTCGACATCGCCGACGGCGTGCAGGCGTCCGGCCTGTCCGATCCCTATGGCCTGTGCATGTATCGCAGCGCCAAGAGCGGGCGCACCTTCGTCTTCGCGAGCGATCCCGACGGGCTGAACCGACAGTGGGAGGTGGTCGCGCGGCCCGGCGGCAAGGCCGCGCTGCGCCAGGTGCGCGATCTCGAGCTCGGCTCGCAGACCGAAGGCTGCGTCGCCGACGACACGGCGGGCGCGGTCTATATCGATGAGGAAGATGTCGCGCTGTGGCGCTTCGACGCCGAGCCTGACGGCGCGACGACGCCCAGGATGGTCGATTCGGTCGAGCGCAACCCCGCGCTGAAAGACGATCTCGAAGGCATCTCGCTCTACGATCTCGGCGGGGGCAAGGGTTATCTGGTGCTCTCGAGCCAGGGCAACAACAGCTATGCCGTCTACGATCGCACCGGCGACAACGCCTATCGCGGCTCATTCTCGGTCGTCGCCGACGGCGCGGCGGGGATCGACGGCATTTCGGAAACCGATGGACTCGATGTCAGCAGCAGTAATCTCGGGCCGGGCTTCGAGCACGGCGCGATGGTCGCGCAGGACGGCCGCAACGTGCTTCCCGGCGACACGCAGAATTTCAAGATCGTACGCTGGAGCGACATCGCTGCCGCGCTGAAGCTCGACCAGCGATGACCGCCCCCACAGACGAAGGACCGGCGTTATGACCAAAGTCGCCCCAATTTCCCGCCTGCTCGCGATCGGCGCGTCGACGGCGGCGCTGGCGCTCACCGCCTGCTCGCCGGGTTCGGCACAGGATGACCGGACGGCGCATTACACTATCGAACGTGTCACTTTCGTGATGCGGCACGGCATCCGGCCGCCGACCAAGGAGCCGGCGATCCCCAAAGGCTACGCGGCCGATCCCTGGCCCGAATGGCCGGTCGAGGCAGGATTGTTGACGCCCCGCGGTGCCAAGGGCGTGGGGCTCCTGGGCGCGGCAGACCGGGCGCGCTATGTCGAGGCAGGCCTGCTTCCCGCGACCGGTTGCCCTGCCCCTGGCGCCATCGCCGCCCAAGCGAGCTACAAGCAGCGTGCCTATGCGACAGGCGAGGCCTTTCTCGCGCAATTCGCGCCCGGCTGCTCCATCGCGGTCGTGCATCCGGCGGTCGAGAAAGGGGATGTCCTATTCCATCCGCTCGATGCCGGGCTCGATGATTTCGACGGGCATCTTGCTTATACGCAGGCGCTCGCGCTCGCACCGTCCGGCAGGATCGCCGCCGAGGCGATGGCCGACGGCGATCTGATCGCTCTCCTTCAGGGCGTGCTCGACTGCTGCTCGACGCCGCGGTGCAGAGAGGAAGGCGAGGCGGCTGGCTGCACGCTCGCCGATATTCCAACCGCGCTCGAGGAAAAGAAAGATGGCCGGCCCGACCTGACCGGACCGCTCGATATCGGTTCGACCGCGAGCCAGACCTTTCTGCTCGAATATCTCGAGGGCATGCCGATGGAGAAGGTCGGCTGGGGGCGGGTGACGCGTGACCAGATCGAGACGCTGCTTCGTTTCCATCCGATCAAGTTCCGCTACGAAAACGGGCCCGATTACCTGAATGCGGTGGCGGGCGGTCCGCTGATGCGGCGAATCGTCGAGGCGCTTGAGGCTGGCCCGGAAGCGCCGCGCTTCGTGCTGTTTTTCGGACACGACACCAACCTCGCCGATCTCGGCGCGCTACTCGACGTGGACTGGCGCGTGGCGAGCTATCCGGCGGGCGACATTCCCCCCGGCGGCGCACTGGGCTTCGAGCTGGTGCGCGACGGCGCGGGCAAACGTTATGTCCGCACCTTCTTCCGCGCTCAAACAATGGACCAGTTGCGCAACCAGGTACCGCTCGACGGCTCAGAGCAGCCGTTTCGCCAGGAGATCGGGATTCCCGGCTGCACGGGCCCCACTGACGCGCCGAAGCTATGCCCGCTCGGCCGGTTCGAGGCAATCGTCGCCGCAAAGCTGGCCGCCGGGAGTGCCGACGAGAAGACAACGAATGCCGAAGGCTGATCCCCCCGTTGCCAGCGTTCAAATGCAAAGATCAAAGGGGAGATGCTGCAGACGACCTCGAAGGCGATCGGCAACAATCTGCTTCGCGCGCTCAGGAACCTTTCGCTATTCCGTGACGGCCGGCATGTGCTCCGCGCCTGCCAGCGCACATTCCTTGATCACGCCGAAAAAGCGCTGCGCGGCATCCGCGCCGATCACGTAGGGATTGGCGATGGCCGGATCGGCACGCATCGCCGCCATGCGCTCGAGGCTGTCGTCGGTGTTGGGATGATTGCTGATGATCCCATCCACGCCTGCCTCTTTCGCAAGTCGCATGAAACGCTCGAGCGAGTCCCCATAAGTGGCAAGGGTATCGGCGTCGCGCGGATAGCCTGTTCCGCCCCAGAATCCGAACAGATGCGGCACGCCGTGCACACTGGTCGGGATGATCGCGGAGACCGTGCCGGGCGTGTGCCCGGGAGTCAGATAGAGCGAGATCGTGGTGTCGCCGAGCGTCAGCTTCTCGCCGTCGACAATGTCGTGATCGTGGCCCGGGACGACTTTCCCCAAGCGAACATTCACGGGATAGTGCGCCGCATAGCTCCAGTCCGGCCCGCCCATCCAGACCTTTGCGCCAAGCGTCTTCTGAAGATAGGCGGCGCCCCCGAAATGATCGCCGTGCCCGTGCATGACGACGATGTATTTCACCTTGTGCGGGTCCAGCCCAAGCGTCTTCAACCCACCGACGATTTGCGATCGCGCCTCGTCGGCGTCGTTGAGCGCATCGAACAGAATGATTCCGTCCGAGGTTCGGAGTGCCCAGCTGGCGACGTCACCTCCTCCGACATAATAGAGATTGTCGGTAACCTGCATTGGCGGCGGCGCCGGCGGAGCCTGCCGCAGCGCCGGATTCTTTCGCGGCTGAGGCGTGCAGCGATAATCGTAGAGATACTCGAAATCGTCGCCGGCCAGCGCCCGCGCCTGTTCGCGATGCTGCTGCGCGCGCGCGGCGGCAGCATCGGCCTGGAATCCCGCCGTGAGGCCAAGGGCAACGACCAGCGCCGATGCGAGTGCCGCTCCGATCATCACGTTCTCCTCGTAAAATCAGCGTGTCAGCAAGGGATCGGCACGACACGCGAAGCTCTTCGCGCGGTCCGTGTCGCCCGATCCCGTGTATCGCGCCGACATCGGAAAGGCGCAGAGCGGGCGCGTGAACCGCACCTTGTCATCGACGATTTTCGCCGTCTCGATACGTTCGGGTGCGCGCGCCTGCTCGACCCAGTCGATCAGCGACCACAGCATGTCGCGGCTCGGATCGCCCGGCGCGGTGCGCTGCCCCGAACCGCCGAACTGATCCGCGCCCGGGCCGCCGCGGCAATGGTACATGCCCGGCACCATGAACAGCCGCACCGACCGCATCAGCTCTTCCATGCCGCCATTGGCCTCGGCGAGTGCGCGATAATAATCGATCGTCGGGCCTGCGATCACCGACGGATCCTGCCAACCCTGATAGATGATCGCCTTGCCCCCGTGCGCGAGGAACGGCGCGATCCGCGTGCTGTCCGCGCGAAGCTCGGGCATCGCCTGGTTGACGAGATCGAGATCGCGCGTGCGCTGGAAGCTGTCTTCGTCCCAATTCGGGTTGTCGTAGACCGCGTCCGCCCACATCGCGCGCAGCAAGGGCGACGGCGGTCCGGGCCGCGTGCGCACGCCCGGCAGCAGCCCCTTGTCCATCGGCGCGCCGTGTTCGTCGGGCATCGGACCGATGATCCGCTCGAGCATCGCCAGCTTGGGCGGCGTCAGGCAGGCGTCAATCTGCCCGGCATGGCATTCGAGCACCTTGGGGTCGAAGCCGCACGCCAGCGGATTCTCCATCACCCCGTCGGCGACGCCGTCGAGCTTGTCGCACGCCTTGGTGGCGGCGGATTCGTAGAGCGCCCAATCGGCGTCGGACAATGCGCCCGCGGAATCGTGCTTCTGGAGCAGCGCCAGCCACATCATCCGCACCGAGATCAGCGGCATGTACGGCCCCGGCGCGCCGGCGATCACGCCGTCATAATCGCCGGGATGCCGCTGCATCTCCTTGAGCGCCTGCCGCCCACCGCCCGAGCAGCCGAGGAAATAGCTGCGCGACGCCGGCTGGCCGTAGAAATCGTGGATCAGCGCTTTGGCGGCAACGGCGGCGAGATGCACCGCGCGGTGTCCGTAATCGACCCGCGCCTTCTTGTCGGCCATCCAGTGCGTCTGCACGGCCTTGTGCCCCGCATCGGTGGTGATCGTCGCAAAGCCCTCGCCGATGCGGCGACTCATGTCGTTGTAATTGTAGATGCCCGCCGGCCCGCCGACTCCCGCGCCGAGCAGCCTGCCGTTCCAGTTCGACGCCACCGGCAACCAGAGCTCGAAGCCGATATTGCCCTCGATCGTGCCTTCGACGCGGCACAGCGGCACATGGACGGGCAGCGGTTGGTAATGGCTGTCGGTCGCGGGTACCCAGCCGGTACCCGGCGGCACGACCGCGGTCGCGCGGGTCACCGTCACTGCGCGGGGGTGCGTACCTTCCAGCGCGGCGCAGTCGCCTGCACGCGCGGGCGACGCCCAGAATGCCGCCCCGGCGAGGCAGAGCGCGACGGCAGCCCGCATTAGAGCTTGATCCCCGCCGTGACCGAGATCAGCCGCGGGATCGGGTTGGTCGATTGCGGATCATAACCGCCCGCGGTGTCGACGAAGGGCGGGTCCGCGTCGAACAGGTTGCGGACGTCGAGCGTCAGGCTGAACCGATCGGTGATGTCGGCGCCCAGCAGGAAATCGATCGTATCATAGGCGCTGATGCGCTCCACGGGGGTGACGGTCGTGTTGTCATAGGCCGACAGGTGATTGAAGGTCGCCCGTGCGCGGACCTTGCCCAGCGCAATGCCCGCATCCGCGCGCATTCGGAACTTCTGCGGGAAGTTGATCGTGTTGACCACATCCGTGAAGCCCGAACCGGGAACCGATTCGAACGAATATTTGGTGAAATAGGTGCCCTGCGCCCCTGCATCGATCTTGGCCGCGCCGATCTCCCACTGGTAATGCACGCTGAAATCGACACCGCTGACCAGTGATGTGCCGAGATTCTGGCGGCGGCCGTCGGCGATGAACTGGACATCGTCGGGATTGATGTCGTCGTTGATCGGCAGGCCCGAATTGATCAGGGCATCGATCTGGGCCGCGGTCGGGTTGAACACGACGAACGACGAATAGAGCGGATTGGTGAGAATTCCCGGCGTGCCGCGCAGCGCCTGGATCTGATTGCTGTAGTCGATGTGGAAATAGGTCGCCGACGCGGAGAGCCCCGGAAGGCCGCGCGGCGCGATCTCGACGCCGGCGGACCAGGTCTCGGCGGTCTCGGGCTTCAGATCGGGGTTGCCGCCGGCGATGCCGATGCCGTTGAGGTTGCCGTTCGGGCCGGGCAAAGTGTCGTAATAGAGCCCCGCCCCGCCTCCGATCGTCGAGACCTCGGTAAAGGTCGGCGCGCGGAACGAGGTGCCGTAGCTGCCGCGGATGGTGACGCCGTCGATCGGCTTGTAGGTAAGGCCGATCTTGGGGTTCGAGGTATCGCCGAAATCGCTGTAATGCTCATAGCGCCCCGCGATCGAGAGCGACAATTCCTCCAGCCCCGGCCGCGCGTTGCCCGCGCCGAAGATCGGGACGTAGAGCTCGCCGAACACCGCCTTCACGTTGCGCGACCCGCCGTCGGCGGTGTGGACCAGCGACGCGCTGGGGCCGCTCACGAGATCGGTGAAGGTATATTCCTTGCGATACTCGCCGCCCACCGCGACGCGCACCGCGCCGCCGGGCAGGTCGAACAGGCTGCCGTCGACCTGGAGATTGGCGACGTCGAGCCTGGTCGCGCCGATGATCTGAAACCAGCGATCGTGGATCGCGGCGAGCGTTTCGGGATTGTTGGGGCCGCCGAAGGGATTGAATGCGGTCGCCGGATCTGGATCGATCAAGGCGGCGGCAAGCGCCTCGCTGTTCACGCCCTTGCGCCGGTCCGCGACATCCTCGGATTCGCCATGGGCGTAATAGAAGGTGCCCTGCCAGTCGCCGAACAGATCGGCCTCGACGCCGCCCATCAGGTTCCACGAATAGGAATGATATGGCGCCGAATAAACGCCGAGCTCGGGGACCAGCGAATAGGTCACGCGCTCGGACGTCGCACCGGGCACGGGGCTGACGAAAAACGGATTGGCGTCGGTCACGGTCGCGACGAAATCGTCGCCCGCTCGCCGCGCCACGCCGTTGCGATACGAATAGAAACCGTCGCCGAAAAGCCGGATTCGGTCACCCAGATCCTGCGAGAAGGATGCGACGACGCTGTAGCGTTGCTGCTCGGGAATGACCGATTCGAGCGCCTCGTTGAAGCATTTGTTCGAGGTTCCGGGTACCAGCGATCCGACATTGGCGGCAGTGACGCCGCCCTCGGGGATCGCGTAGGTCGTGCCGCCGACGGTGATCGTTCCCGGCGTGCAGTTGGTGCCGCGCAGGTCGCGACCGCCGCGATCGCGATTGTCGTTCTGATACCAGGGCAAATCGGTGCCGACGAGCGCGGAGTTGCGCGTATATTCGCCCGCGATCATCGCCGACCCGCTCGACCAGCGCCGGCCCAGGATTGCGCTCAGCTGCTGCTCGTCATAGCCGCCGTCGACGAACCCCGATCGCGCACGCACCTCCGCGCCGTCGACATCCTTGCGCAGAATGAAATTGACGACGCCCGCGATCGCGTCCGATCCGTAGATCGCCGAAGCGCCGTCGGCGACCACCTCGACACGTCCGAGCGCGATCGACGGCAGAACCGAGGGATCGGTATATTGTCCCTGCGTGCCCTGCGGCGGGAAGCGTCGGCCGTCATAGAGCAGCAGTGTCGCGTTGGTGCCGATGCCGCGCAGGTTGATGCCCGCGCCCCGCGTCGCGTTCGCCGCACCGTTCTGCGCCCGGCCGCCGTTCCGGTTGGCGCCCAGCGACACGACCTGGGGTACGCGGCGCAACAGATCGTTGGTCGAGGTGACGGGTTCGTCCGCGATCGCCGACTGGTCGATCGCGATGACGTTGGAGCCGACCGCCTCGACCCCGCGGATGCGGCTGCCCGTGACCACGATCTCGCCGGCACCGCTTTCTTGCGCGCCGGCCGCATCCGGCGTCGACTGATCGGCCGGGGCGGCGGATTGCGCCCATGCCGGCGCCGCCGACACGAGGGCCATCGCCGCGACGGCTGTTCCGGTCATCGAGATCGATCGAATGGTGAGCCTGTTGCGCATGTCCCTCTCCCATCTGGGCCGCTGTCGTGCCCGTTCCCTTCCTCGCGGCGCTCGCCGCTAGAAGTCATATCTCATAACAATATCGCTACGCGTTCATGCAAGCGCTTGCAAGAGCCTTTTCACGACGGCGCCGGTTGGCCATAGTCAGGACATGGCTCCTCCCTCGCGTGCGCCCCGCCTCGAAGATGTCGCCCAACGCGCGGGCGTGTCGGCCGCCACCGTCTCGCGCTTCCTCAACAGCCCGGAAATCGTCGCCGCCAAGACGGCCGAGCGCATCCGCAAGGCCGTGCTCGAAACCGGCTATCTGCCCAATCTCAACGCGGGCGCGCTGGCAAGCAGCCGGTCACGCCTGATCGCGGCGCTCGTGCCGGACATCGCGCAATCGATCTTCAACGACACGGTCGAGGCGATGATCGACGAACTGACCGACGCCGGCAACAGCGTGATCCTGTCGCTGACCGGCGCCGACAACACACGCCTGATCCAGCAGATCGACGCCGCCTTGTCGCGCCGCGCCGACGCGATCATCCTGACCGGGATCGTCACCGACACCGCCACGCGTGAACGGCTGCGCGCGAACCCCGTCACCGTGATCGAGACCTGGGGCCTGCCCGACGATCCGATCGATGTCGCGATCGGCTTCTCGCACCGCGCCGCGGGCGAGGCGATGGCGCATTTCCTGCGCGCGCGCGGCTATCGGCGGCCGCATCTGGTGGTTCCTCGCTCGCCCCGATCGGAACGCCGCGGCGACGGCTTCACCGCGCGCTGGATGCAGGAAGGCGGCACAGAGCCGACACGTTTCCACGTCAACGTGCCCAGCCATTTCGGCCAGGGGCGCCTCAGCTATCGCGCGCTCGCCGATCTGCCCGAACGCCCCGACGTCGTGGTCTGCGGCTCGGACTGGATCGCCCAGGGGCTGATCGTCGAGGCGCAGGCAGCGGGCGTCCGCGTGCCCGACCAGCTCGCGGTCACCGGCTTCGGCAACCTGCGCCTTGCGGGCGACATGCGCCCGACGATCACCTCGGTCGATGTCGACGGCGCCCGCGTCGCGCGCGAGACGATCCGCGTCCTGCGCACGCTTTCCGCCGGCGAACCGCTGGCCGAGCGACGGATCGACGTGGGCTTCCGTATCATCGCCCGGGAAAGCGCGTGACCTTACCGATGAAAGGGCTTGCATAGACGCTGTATCGCCGTCAGTATTACCGCATAACAATCGGGAGAGCGGTGATGGTGAAGCGGGCGATGGCGATCGGCGTTGCGACCCTTTTGGCGACCGCCCTCCAGGCGCAGGACCGGCCCGCGGCCAAGCCCGATCTCGACGCGATCATGCACGCCGATTCCGCAGCGCGCCGCGCGACCTATCCCAAGATGCCCGATACCAGGGGCACCGGCCGCTACCCGGCCGAAAAGATCGTCGATCCTGCCTTTCCCGATCATGTCGTCTACCGGCCGATCGATCTGGACGCGCTCGGCGACCGCAAGCTTCCCGTGCTCGTCTGGGGCAATGGCGGCTGCTCGCCCGACGGAGCCAGCGCGCGGCTGTTCCTCGCCGAGATCGCCTCCCACGGCTATCTCGCGATCGCCCCCGGCGCGATCCGCTCTGGCCCCGGCGCGCCGCCTTCGACCGAGCCGCCCTCCAACAAGCTCGGCGTCGATACGACGGCCGAAGACGTGCGCGCGGGCATCGCCCTCGCCGCGGCTGCCAACGCAGCGCCCGGCCGATGGCACGATCGGATCGACCTCACCCGCGTCGCCGTCGCGGGCACGAGTTGCGGCGGGCTCCAGGCGCTTCAGCTCGCGGGCGATCCGCGGATCAAGGCGGTGGTCGTGCTCCACAGCGGCATCTTCGCCGACGGCAGCAACCCGATCGAAGGGATGCACGTCGAAAAATCGCTGCTCGAAACGCTGCACACGCCGGTGCTCTACATCCTGGGCGGCCCGCTCGACGTCGCCTATCCCAACGGCACCGACGACGTGAAGCGCATCGCGCACGTCCCCGTCTTCCTCGCCGACCATCCGGTGCGCCACCTCGGCACCTTCGCAAAGCCCAATGGCGGCAACGAAGCGCAGGTCACGCTGAACTGGCTCGACTGGCAGCTTCTCGGCGACGAGAAGGCCGCGAAGATGTTCACCGGCGCGGAATGCGAACTCTGCACGAACCCGGAATGGACCGTCGTCCGCAAGGGGATCGATTGATCATTCGCACGCGCCGCCGCGCACGCACGGGCGCAGCATCGGCGCCGGACTGGCATCGATAAACCCCGCCGGCCGCGCGGGCCAATCGCCGCTGTCCAGTCGCGCCTCGAGATGGTGCAGCGACGCCAGCACCGTCTCGGCCGAAAAGGTGCAATGCCCCGCTCCTGCGACCCACAGCCCCGCCGTGACGCCGGGCGCCCGCCGCGCGCTCGCCTCCAGATAGGCGCGCTGGAGCGAGGGCGACGTCAGCCCGTCGCCGATATTCTGCACCGCGAGCAACGGCACGTGCGGCATCGCATCGGGTGTGTAGTTCTGCATCATATAAGCGACCGCCGTCGGATCGGCCGCCACCCGCTCACCCGCATCGAGCCGGGCGAGATCGGCGTCGAGATCGAGCCCCGCCGCGTCGTAAAGCGCACGCACCATTTCCTCTCGGCCCGATCGCGCAAGCTGGTGCCGGTAGTCGATCCCGGTATTCCACGAAAAGCCGCCGCCGGCGCGGCGTTCCTGATCGACGCGCGGCAGGAACACCCCCATGACGAAGGTCTTCGCCATCTGCGCTTCCTGCGCGGCATAATCCGCGGTGCCGGGCCGGGCATCCGACGGTGTCGTCCACCCCGGCAGGCCGGCGAGCACCGCCGCCAGCGCCACGCGCGCGCGACCTTCCGGGCTCGCCTGCGCCCGCGCGAGCGCGGCTGCCACGCGGCGCGCATTCTCGGCATCGTCGTCGATCCGGGTCAGGCGGATCCCGGCATCGGGCGCGATCAGGGTGCGGAAGGCATAGGCGCCGTCCAGCGCCATGTTCATCATCCCCACCGCCCCGCCGATCGAGCCGCACAACGCCAGCGCGCCGTCGACCCGGCGCGGGTCATGCTCGGCGATCGCAGTGGTGACGAGGCCGCCCATCGAATTGCCCCAGGCGATCACCCGCTTCGGCGCACCATAACGCGCGCGGAACGCGTCGAGCGTCGCGAGTTGATCGGGCACCGCGGACTCGACCGCCCAGCCGGGCGTGGCGTAGGTCGATCCCGCGAGCGCATAGCCCGCCGCGAGCAACTCCGCACGATACCGATCGGGCGCATCGGCGGCATCGGGCATGGTGCGCGCATAGCCGTGGCTCCACAGCAGCAACGTCCCGTTCCAATTCGCAGGCACCGTCGCTTTCCACAATGCGCCGTCCGCGAGCGCGCCCTGACCGGTTCGCACCGGCGCCTCGGCGGGCGCCGCGACCGGAAGAGCGAGCGCCAGCGCCAATGCCGCCGCGCGGATCACGGGATCACCGGCAGCGTCACCGACGACGGATGCGCCGCGTCCTCGAACACGGTGATCGACGGCGGCGCGGCCTCGGTGCGCGCGCGCTCGCGATGGTCAGATCCGGTGACGGTGATCTGGATGCGGTGGCCAGGGCGGAAGACATAGGAGGCTGGCATCATCGCGAAGTGCAGTTTGACAGGCGTCCCCGGCGTCAGCGGCTGCGCGTCCTCGGCATAGGCGCGATGCCACGGCACGCCCGGCGGCATCTTCCATGGCGCTTGCGCTTCCTTGCGCAGCGACGCCTTGAGCCGGCCTTCGGTGACGACTTCGACGCTCCCGTCGGGGGCGACATCCTCCAGATAGGCGAAGAGGTTGGCGTCGGTCGCGCTCGACGCAACCCAGAGCGTCACCGCCGGATAGCCCGTCACCTCGACCGGCTGCTTCAGCGCCCCGCCCGCATAGCTGACGCCGTTGCCCGGCACATGGCAGGGCTGCACCTGCGATCCGCTGCCCGCGTCGGGGCACTCGATGTCATAGCGCACGCGGAACTGCCGCGATCCCGCCTTGCCGGGCTCGGCCGCGAGCGCTTCGCCGGCGAGGAAGCGGCGCTGCGGATCGGTATCGGCAAGCGGCCAGGTGTCGGTCGCGCGCCATTCGGTGCCCGGCGCGGCGTGCATCGTGAAATAATGGATCGGCGCATCCTCATCGAGCCCGGTGTCGATGCCCTTGAGATGCTGGTCGAAGAAGCGGTGCATCTCCTCCAGCAGCGCGAAATCGTCGTTGTTGCAGTGTTTCCACGGGCCGATCAGCAGGCGCGCGCCGGGAATGTTGCGCTGGGCGATCAGTCCCTGATCGCGCAATTCGTCATGCCAGCCACCCTGGATGTAGAGCGGGATTCCCGAAAGCCTGATCTGCTCGGCATAGCTCGCGGCGCTGCCCTCCGCCCAGAAACGGCTGCCGACGAGCGGCGAGAAGCTGTCGCGATAGGGCAGCTGCTTCCACATCTCGAACAACGGGGTCGAGTTCTGATGCTCGCGCGCGGCCTGGGCGAGCAGATGCCGGCCCTCGTCGCCGTCGACCGGCGAAACCTTCATGTCCTGTTCGATGCTGCGCGTCGGCCCGGTGCCCCATTGTGCGAAGATGCCGCCGCGCCGGAACGCATCGTATTTGTGCCAGGAAAAGCACCCCGCGAACACCGCCTTGAGCGCGGGCGGCCGCATCGTCAGCGCGTGCATCGCGGCGTCGCCCGTGTTCGAGCAGCCGTACATACCGATCTTGCCGTTCGACCAGGGCTGGCGCGACAGCCAGTCGATCAGCTCGAACGCATCCTGCGCCTCGTTGCGGTCATGATAGCCGCGCATCGCGCCGAA
Source organism: Sphingomonas sp. (assembly GCA_035538935.1). Classification (GTDB taxonomy): domain Bacteria; phylum Pseudomonadota; class Alphaproteobacteria; order Sphingomonadales; family Sphingomonadaceae; genus Sphingomonas. The sequence goes on along the minus strand of DATLJH010000020.1, from coordinate 191,192 downwards.
CGACTGGCCGTTGCCGCGCCGCGCGACCTGGACGACGACATAGCCGTAGCGCGTCAGGCTGGGCATCTTGCGATAATCGCTGACGCGCCCGCCCGCCCCGTCGGCGGTCTGGAGCGAGATCGACAGGCTATGGTGCCAGATCACCGGCAGCGGGCCTTCATGGACCTTGCCGCCCAACGTCGGGCGATCGACGCGCACCGCGACCCGCACCCCGTCGCGCAACCGCACGTAGAAGGAATGCGAAACCATCCCATCGAATTCGGGCGCAGGCTCGTAATGGCCGAACGAGGCCGCCGCTTGCGCTTGCGATTGCGCGAGCGCCGGGCCTGCGAAGGCAAGAGCCGCGGCCAGCGCGACGGAGCAGGCGAGGCGTTTCATCATCTTCTCCCGGTGGCGAAAAGTCGTTGTGCGTCCGCGCGCGCCTTTGCCTCGAGCTGCGCGGCGTCGTCGGGCAGCAGCCAGCGCTCGCTGACCATCCTGTCGATGGCTTCATCGTAGCGCGCGACGAAGCCGGCCGCGTTGCCGTAGCGATCGATCAGGTCGACGCGCGAAAGATCGTCGCGCACGAAGGTCGGCCGCCCCCGCCTGCCGACGCACGCCGGGTCGTCACCGCCGGGAAGGCCGTAGCGGGCACGCGGCACGTCGAACTCGGCGACGGGGATGCCGCCCGTGGGATTGCCGGTCGCGTCGCGCAGCACCTTGCCATTGGCATCGGTGGCGAGCGGCGGCGCGTGCGGCGGCGACACCTCGTCGAGCACCCAGTGCCGCAGATTGTCGAGCGCGGCACGCGCCAGCGCCCCGTGCGGCACGTCGCTGATCGGCAACGGACAGCGCGTCGCCGCGGTCTCGCCTGCCACCTTTGCGAGCGGATAACCCTTGGCGACGAGTTGCGCGAGATTGGGTCGCTCGGCGCGCGACGCATCGGGATCGGTCATGCTGGCGCTGTGGATCACCCCGCCCAGTTCGTAGAGCCGGTGCGCGCCGATCTCGGCGTCGCTGTCGGGGCGCTGCGGCCCCGGCCCGGTGGCGACCTCGAACTCGCTCAGGAACTCGATCACGGGAACGTCGATCGGCTTGAGCGTGCGGCGCGGATCGTCGTTGGCGACCGGCGGTTCCTCGCTGTTGAGCGGCACGTAGCCGCCGCCGTTCCAGCGCGACGAGATGCCGATCAGATAGCCGTCGAAGATGGGGCGTCCGTCGGGCAGGCGGAAGCGGTCGTGAAACCCTTCGTCGATGAAGGTGCGCTGCACGCTGCCGGTGAACGACCAGCCGCCGACCAGCATCGCGCGCACCTTCAGGCCGCGCAGCGGATTATCCGGGCGGTCGCTACGCAGCAGCGCGCCGATCTCGGCCATCACCTGATAGCGGATGCCGTCCTCGTCTGGCCAATGCAGCGGGGCGTAGCGCGCAGGATCGAACCATTTGGCGACCTGGCTCTGCGCGATCGGCACCAGCCCCTTCGCCGAGATCCGCCGCGACGGCGCATCGTCGCCGATCGCCGCGGCGACGTAGATGTCGCCATGCGCCATCATGTAGCGGCCAGTGGTCAGCCAGTGCGTCGTCCCGCCCTGCGACGGATGAATCGGCTCGAAATGCATGACGCCGCTGAACCGCGCGCCGTCACGCGGCCGCCGTACGATGATCCGCGTCGTATAGGGGATGTCCGCCTTGAGCACCGACACCGCGCCCGAAGGATCATGGCGCCAGGCATTGGCGGTGCCGCCGACGAAATATTCCTGCTCGATATAGCCGGCCTGGTCGAGATCGATCGACAGGCTGGCGCCGGGCACCTCGGACGCGCCGAAGATCGTGCTCGTCGGCGTGACGGGGATCGGCCCCTCGACCTCCGTCACCTTCGCCGCCGCGCTCAGCGGAAGGCACAGGACGGCCAGCGTGGTGGCCAATGATCGTATCAGTCGTCGCATCGCACCTTCTCCCGGTTCGGCCGATCAGCGCGCGAGCACCATCAGCGCGTCGAGCGCGACCGCGCCGTCGGGCCGCGCGATCACCGGATTGAGATCGATTTCGCGGATCGTCGGCTCGGCCGAAAGAACGCGCCCGAGCCGGCCGATCAGGCGGGCGACCGCGGCGATGTCGGCCTTGGGCCGCCCGCGGAAACCGTCGAGCAGTCCCGCGCTCCTGAGCTGGCGCAACTCGGCCGCGATCGCGTCCTCGGTCAGGTCCGGCGCGATCAGCCGCACGTCCTGGAACAGTTCCGCGGTCACGCCGCCGAAGCCGACCAGCAGCACCGGCCCCCAATCGGGATCGTTGCGGCCGCCGACGATCAGTTCGGTGCCCGGCGCGCCCATCGCCTCGATCAGCACGCCGTCGAGCCGGATCGCGGCGTCGTAGCGCGCGACCTCGGCGTGCATCGCCTCCCACGCGGCGCGCACCGCATCGGCGCCTTCAAGGTTGAGCGCCACGCCGCCCGCATCGCTCTTGTGGCTGAGCGCGGCCGCCTGCGCCTTCATCACCACCCGCCCGCCGATCGCCTGCGCCGCCGCAACCGCCTCGTCCACGGTCGCGGCGAACCGGCCCTCGGGGAACGGAATGCCCAGCGGCGCGAGCAGCCGCTTGGCAAGATATTCGGGAACGACGCCCTCGCAATCTTCCAGCCCCGGTACGTCGAGCGGCGCCCCGTCCGCTGTGACGGCGTCGCGCCCGGCATGATCGGTCAGCCGCGCCAGCGCCCGGAGCGCGCGCTCGGTCGCGGGGAAATAGGGGATGCCAAGCGCGCGCAGCTCGTCGAGATAATCCTGCGGAACGGGCGCGCCTTCGTCGAGGCCCGCCACCACCACCGGCTTTTGCGGCCGATGCTCGCGCACCGCGCGCAACACCGGCGGAAACTTGATCGCGCTCGTCACCGCGTCGGTCTGGATCAACCCCACGACGATGCTGCCGAACCGCTCATCGTCGAACAGCGCCGTCAGCGTGCGGTGATAGAGATCGGGATCGACCAGCCCCTGCGCGGTCAGGTCGAGCGGATTGCTCACGCCCACGAACTCGGGCAGCGCAGCGCGCACCGCCGGCGCGCTCTTGTCGTCGATGGCAGGAAGCGCGAGCCCCAGCCGCTCGGCAAGATCGAGCGTCAGCGCCTTGAACGCGCCCGATTCGCCCAGAACGACCGCGCCGTGCGGCGGCACCGGCGGGCAGCGCAGCGCGATCTCGGCGATATCGCCCAGTTCCTCCAGCGTCTCGGCCAGGATCACCCCGGCGCGCTCGACCTTGACGCGCATCAGCGCATGGTCGCCCGCCATCGCACCGGTATGCGTCGCCGCCGAGGCGCGCGCCGCGCTCGACGTGCCGGGGTGGAGCAACACGATCGTCTTGCCCGCCGCCCGCGCGCGCCGCGCCGCATCGAGAAAGCGCTGCGGCTTGCGGAACTGCTCGACGATCATCGCGATCACGCGGGTCGCCTCGTCGTCGACCAGATAATCGACATAATCCTCGACGCCCGACGCGGCCTCGTTGCCCGTCGAGATCGAGAAGCTGAGCCCCAGGTCGCGGCTCGCCAGCATCGTCGAGAGCACCGCCGCCATCGCACCCGATTGCGAAACGATGCCGATCGCATGGCCCGTGGGCGGCACGGCGTCGGTTTCGACGAACGTCAGCGGAACGCGGTCGCCGTAATTCACGCAGCCGAGGCAATTGGGGCCTTCGACCACCATGCCGGCCGCCTCGGCAATCCGCGCGATCTCGGCCTGCTCGGCCGCGCCCTCGGCGCCGCCCTCGGCGAACCCGGCGGAAAAGACCACCGCCGCTCCCACCTTGCGCCCGGCCAGCGCGCGGATCGTCTCGACCACCGCCGCGCGCGGGATCGCCAGCACCGCGGCGTCGACGCCCTCGGGCAGGTCGGCGACCGAGGCGATGCACGGCCGCCCGCCGATCGCTTCGCGCTTGGGGTTGATCAGGTGGACCGCACCCGCAAAGCCGTTGCGCTCGAGGTTCGACAGCACCGACGCGCCGAGCGCACCGGGCTTGTCAGAGGCCCCCACAATCGCCACCGACCGCGGCCGCAGCAGCCGATCGAGCGCTCCGCGAGCGACCATCTCAAACCGTCTGCTTCGAAATGTCGTACGCGCCCAACCCCGGCTTGTAGCTTTTCTCGTCGATGAACTGCCGGATTCCTTCCTTCCGCCCTTCATTATCGTAGCTGTTGGCGGCCTCCTGCGCGCGGACCAGATAGTCCTCGGCATTGTCGTAGGTCATCTCGCGCACGCGGCGGATCGCGTCCTTGGTTGCCTTGAGCGCGACCGGGTTCTTCTTGAGCAACACCTCGGCGACCGCGGTGACGCGCGCCTTCAGTCCACCGAGCGGCACCGCCTCGTTGATCAGGCCCCATTCGGCGGCGGTCTTGCCGTCGATATTTTCGCCCATCATCGCGTGGTACATGGCGTTGCGGAAGCCGGTCAGTTCGGCGATCACCTTCGAGGCGCCGCCGCCGGGCAGGATGCCCCAGTTGATTTCCGACAGGCCGAAGGTCGCATCCTCTGCCGCGAAGGCGAGGTCGCACGCGAGCAGCGGGCCATAGCCGCCGCCGAAGCACCAGCCGTTGACCATCGCGATCGTCGGCTTCTGATACCAGCGCAACCGCCGCCACCAGCCATAGCTCTCGCGCTGCGCCTGCCGCGTGCCGCGCAACCCGTCAGCCTCGGTCTCGCGGAAATATTCCTTGAGATCCATGCCCGCAGTCCACGACGAGCCCTCGCCGGTCAGGACAAGCACGCCGACATCGTCGCGGAACTCGAGCTCGTCGAGCACCTCCATCATCCGCCGGTTGAGCTTGGGGCTCATCGCGTTGCGCTTCTCGGGGCGGTTGAAGCGCACCCACGCGATACGGTTTTCGACGTCGAAGGCGACGGTGTCCGCCTCGCTACGCTCGGTCATCGATACAATCCTTTCATGGCAAACGGGGCGCGGCGCGGGGCCGCGAAACATCGCAAAATGTCGCCATCGGCGATTCTCAGATGGGGTAATGCCCGGGCTGGGTTTCGAGCGTGATCCAGCGCAGGTCGGTGAAGGCGTCGATGCCGGCCTTGCCGCCGAACCGGCCGTAGCCGGACGCCTTGACCCCGCCGAACGGCATCTGCGCCTCGTCATGCACCGTCGGCCCGTTGACGTGACAGATGCCCGATTTGATCTGCCGTGCGACGCGCAGGCCCCGCGCCGCATCGCGCGTGAACACCGCTGCCGACAGGCCGTACTCGGTGTCGTTGGCGAGCGCGATCGCCTCGATCTCGTCCTTCGCGCGCGTGATCGCCACCACCGGCCCGAAGCTCTCGTCGCGAAACAGCTTCATCGCCGGCGTCACGCGATCGATCACATGCGCGGGCATCAGGACACCGTCCGTCTCGCCGCCATTGACCTGCTCGGCCCCTTGCGCGGTCGCGTCGGCAACCAGTGCGGTGACATGCTCCACCGTCTTGCGGTCGATCACGGCGCCCAGCGGCGTCTTGCCCTCGCGCGGGTCGCCCACCAGCATGCTGCCGACCTTCTCTTTGAACATGGCGACGAACGCATCGGCCACCGACTCGACGACGATGATCCGCTCGGTCGACATGCAGATCTGGCCCTGGTTCATGAACGCGCCGAACGCCGCGGCCTTGACCGCCTCGTCGAGATCGGCGTCGTCGAGCACGATCAGGGGAGCTTTGCCACCGAGCTCGAGCAGCACCGGCTTCAGATGCTCGGCCGCACGCCTCGCGATGATCTTGCCGACCGCGGTCGAGCCGGTGAAGTTGATCCGCCGCACCGCCGGATGGTCGATCAGCGCGCCTACCACCTCGCCCGCATCCTCAGGCGCGTTGGTGACGAGGTTGACGATGCCGCCGCCGAGCCCCGCCTCGACGAACGCCTCGACGATCAGCGCATGGGTGCGCGGGCATTGCTCGGACGCCTTGAACACCACGGTGTTGCCGCAGGCGAGCGGCACCGCGATCGCCCGCACGCCGAGAATGATCGGCGCGTTCCACGGCGCGATCCCCAGCACCACGCCCGTGGGCTCGCGCAGCGCCATCGCGATGCAGCCCGGCTTGTCGGAGGGGATTACCTCGCCGCCGATCTGCGTCGTCAGCGCCGCCGCCTCGCGCACCATGCCCGAGGCGAGCATGAGGTTGAACCGCGCCCAGCCCTCGGTCGCCCCGGTCTCGCGCATCATCGCATCGACGAACGCATCGCCCCGCGCATCGAGCGCATCGGCGGCCGCCATCAACGCCGCGCGCCGCGCGTTCGGTCCGCGTGCCGACCACTCGCCGAATGCCGCCGCCGCCGCATCCGCCGCCGCGCGCGCCTCTCCAGGGCCGGCGGCCGCCGCAACCGTCGCTGTTTCGCCCGTCACCGGATCGCGACGCTCGAACGTCCGCGACGCCGCCTTCGCCTTGCCGCCAATCGAGAGAGAGACCTCAGCCGCCATCGCATCCTCCATCATTATTGTTATTGCTCATAGCAATATTCGCGCCAGCGTCAAGACCGATCGGCGCGCACCACAAAAAAGTTTTGTGCCATGACCAATTATCTTGCAAGCGCTTTCATTCGCTTGTAACCGAGCCTCATGCCACAAGATTTCGACCCCCTCCTGCCCGAGACATTCGAAAGCGCGAATGCCGATTACCACCGCCTGCGCGCCGAATGCCCCGTCGCGCACAGCGACGCGTGGGGCGGCTTCTGGGCGCTGATGAAGCACGCGGACGTCGCCGCGGCGGCAAGCGATTCGGCCACGTTCACCACCTCGGTCCAGAACGTGGTGCCCAAGGTAGCCTTCACCGGTCGTCGCCCGCCGCTGCACCTCGATCCGCCCGAACATACCCCCTATCGCCGCGCGCTCGCGCCCCTGTTCACCGAGCGGCGCATCGAGCGGCTGCGCCCGGTGATCCGCGCCATCTCGCACGATCTGCTGGCGCCGATGGTCGCGGCGGGCGGCGGCGACACGGTCGCCGATTTCGGCGCGCATATGCCGATCGCCGTGTTCGCCACCTGGATGAACCTGCCGCCGGCAGCGGTCGCGGAGCTCACCGCGGTCGGCAAGCGCTACAATATCGCGGTCCAGTCCAACGACATGGAGGCGACCAGGGAAACCAGCCTCTATCTTTATGAGATGGCACGCAACCTCGTTGCCGAGCGCAAGCGGGCGCCGCTTCCCGCCAACGAGGATGCCGCGAGCGCGCTGCTCGCCGCACGGGTGGACGGCGAACCGCTTCCCGAGGAATTGATCGTCGGCACCATCCGCCAGGTGCTGGTGGTCGGCATCATCGCGCCCAGCGTGATGATCGGATCGATTACGGTACATCTCGCGCGGCACCCCGATCTTCAGCGCCAACTCCGCGACGATCCGTCGCTCATTCCCGCAGCGACCGACGAGTTCCTCCGGCTCTACACCCCCTATCGCGGCTTCGCGCGCACCGCGACGCACGACGTCTGCATCCGCGGCCGCACCATCCCCGCGCGCGAGCCGATCGCGCTCGTCTACGCCTCGGCCAATCGCGACGAGGAGGTGTTCGATGAACCCGAGTCCTTCCGGCTCGACCGACCCAACATGAAGGACTCGCTCGCCTTCGGGCGCGGCACGCACATGTGTCTCGGCGCCTCGCTCGGTCGGCTGGAGCTCGAAGTAGCGATTGAAGAGCTGCTCGCCGCCGCGCCCGGCTTCGTCCTGACAGGCGAGCCGACACCGACCCGTTTCCCCGAAATCGGCGCCCTCTCCGCTCCGATCGCCTTCACGGCAACCGCATGACGCATATCCTGCTGGCCACCGGCGACCTCGCCCCCGATCGCGATGATTACGACGAGAGCTTCGTCGCCACGCACGATCTCCTCGGGAGCGCCGACATCACGTTCGGCCAGCTCGAAACCAGCTTCGCCGCGCGCGGCGTGCGCGCGCCGCAGGCGCGCCATGCCGTGCTCGCCCGGCCCGAGGGCGCTGCCGCGCTCGGCCGCGCCGGCTTCGACATCATCTCGATGGCGGGCAATCATGTGCTCGATTGGGGCAACGACGCTTTCTTCGAGACCAAGGCCAATCTCGAAGGTGCGGGGCTGAAGGTCGTCGGCGCCGGTGCGGACATCGCCGAAGCCCGCCGCCCCGTCAGCATCACGCTCGGCGACGGCACGCGCGTCGCCATCCTCGCCTATTCGAGCATCCTGCCGCAGAATTACTGGGCCGACGAGCGCCACCCCGGCTGTGCGCCGATGCGGGCCTTTACCCATTACGAGCAGATCGAGCACGACCAGCCCGGCACGCCCGCGCGCATCCACACCTGGCCGCACAGCGAGGATCTCGCCGCGATGCAGGCGGACATCGCCGCCGCGAAGGCCGCGCACGACGTGGTCATCGTCTCGCACCATTGGGGCATCCATTTCGTCCGCGCGGTGATCGCCGATTATCAGCGCGACGTCGCCCGCGCCACGATCGCCGCCGGCGCCGACGCGATCCTCGGCGGCCACGCGCACATCCTCAAGGGCTGCGAGCTGATCGACGGCAAGCCGGTCTTCTATTCGCTCTGCAACTTCGCGACCGACCTGCGCATGGACCCTGCGCACGCAACCTCCAAAAGCTTCAACGAGATCCGCGTGCTCGCCGAGGAATGGGAGCTCGACTTCGACAGCTTGTACAATTTCCCGAAGCCCTCGCGCCTGTCGATGATCGCGCGGATGGAGATTGCAGGCGGGCGGTTCGTCCGCGCCGGGTTTCTCCCGCTCCATATCGGCCGCGACGCCGTGCCGCGGCTTGCCGCACGCGGGAGCGCCGAGCATGACGCAGTGGTGGACTATATGACGGCAGTGACCGAAGAAGCCGGGCTCAACGCCCGCTATCGCGCAGGCGACGACATGGTCGAGCTGGTGCCGGCATGAGCCGGTTGCGCGCCTTTCCGATCGAGGGCGTTCTCGTCCTCTATCTGCTCTCCTACCTGCCCAACGTCATCGTCACCAAGCTCGTGACCAGCCAGCCGCACGCCGGGCTCGGCCGCCCGCTCACCGGGCTGGAGACGCTGCCCGCCTCGCTGATCGTGTCGATGGTGACGACCTATCTCTTCATCTGGCTCGCGGGCTGGCACCGCGACGCACACGGCGTGCAGCTGGCCGGCGTCCGCCTGCCGGTGCCGACGCGCTACACCTTGTTGTCGGGCATCGGCACCGCGCTGATCCTGTTCACCGTGCCGCTGTCGTTCACCATCCACAACGTCAGCATCCCGTTCATGCAATTGCTGATGCGCGGCGACATCCTCGTGATCGCGCCGTTGCTCGACTTCGTGTTCGGACGACGCGTGCGCTGGTGGAGCTGGACCGCGCTCGCGATGGTGCTGCTCGCATTGGTGATCACGCTCGGCGCGCGCGGCGGGCTCAAGCTGCCGCCAATCGCGATCCTGACGATCGTGCTCTACACGTTCGGCTATTTCATCCGCCTCGCGGTGATGAACAAGGTCTCCAAGACGGGCAATACCGCCTCGGTCCGCCAGTATTTCGTCGAAGAGAAGATCATCGCGCTGCCGCTCTCGATCGCGGCGCTGGCGGCGATCTCGGCGACGGGGATCACCGGAGACGCCACGACCGAGCTCACCTGGGGTTTCGTCGCGATCTGGACCGATCCCGTGCTGCCCTGGCTGTTCTTCATCGGGCTGACGCTGACGATCATCTCGGTCTTCTCGATCGTCATCCTGCTCGATCCGCGCGAGAACGCCTATTGCGTGCCGCTCGAGCGCGCGGCGAGCCTGATCGCGGGCGTCGGCGGCGCGCTGATCCTCGCCTGGGTCTGGGGCCTACCCGCGCCGCGCACCGCCGAGTTGATCGGCGCCGGCATCCTGATCGCGGCCGTGGTGCTGCTGTCGGTCGCGCCCCGACTGTCGCGCCGCGTCGTCCCTGCGCGCGCCGAAACGGTTTAGGATTCCTTCGCCTCGATCCGCGACAGCAGCGCGATCAACCGCTTGCGCTCGCGCGTATCGAGATCGCCCAGCACGCTGTCCTCATGCGCGCGGATACGGGCGAGGCAATCGGCATAGGCGCACTTGCCCTCGTCGGTCAGCGACAAAGCGAAGGCCCGCCGATCCTCGGCCGAGACGCGACGATCGACCAGCCCGCGCTCGACCAACTCGTTCACCAACGCAACCATGTTGGCGCGCTGGATGCCAAGGCTGCGCCCGACCGACCCCTGATTGATGCCGGGATTGCGCTCGACCACCGAGAGCACGCCGAACAGCACCTGGCGGACGCCCGTCTCGGAAAGCGAGCGCGCGAAATCCGCTGCGACCACGTTGGTCGCGCGGCGCAAATGATAACCGACAAGTGCCGAAAGAACGCCGACATCCGCCTCGCGCTCGACTTCATCCGCCAATATCGGCCCCTTTCCTTCGTTTGTTTCTCAAATACGCCGATCGCGCGATACGGCAAGATCACGCATCCCGCATCCGCGGCAACAGCGCGAGCGCGCCCAGCGCCACCAGCGACCCCAGCGCCATCACCGCCGACGTGCCCCATAACCCGAACCCCGAGACGAACAGCACGCCCGCGAGCGCCGGCGCCAGCGCCGATCCGCCCCGCCCCACGCCGATCGCGAACCCGGTCGCGGTCGCGCGCAGGTCAGTCGGGAAATAGCGCGCGAGCAGGGCATAGAGCCCGACCATGCCGGCATTGGTGAAGAAACCCGTCGCCGCCGAGATCAGCGACAGCCCGGCTAGATCGGCTTGCCCACGGCCGAACAGCACGACCATCGCGACCGACACCGCCATCACGCCCATAGTGAGCAGCCGCACCGAAATGCGGGTGGAAAGGAAGCCCAGCAGCAGCGATCCCGCCGCACCGCCCAGATTCGCCCAAACGAGCACTCCCGCCGCGGTCGAAGGCGCGAAGCCCATGTCGACCACGATCTTCGGGATCCATTTGAGCAGGTAATAGAAGGTCGTGATGTGCGCGAAATAGGCGATCGTCATCAGGATCGTGCGGCGTGTGTAATCGGGCGTGAACAGCTCGGCGAGCGGCGCCCGGCGCGGTCGAATCGCCGGAGCGGGCAACGCCGCCACGGCATCATGCCCCATCCGGCGCAAGGTCGCGTTGATCCGCGCGAGCCGGCCCGCATCGCCGCGCTGCATCTCGAACGCGATCGATTCCGGCGCGAACGCCCATACGATCGGGATCATGCACAAGGTCATCAGCGCACCGAACTGGAACACGATCGGCCAGTCGAAGGATTTGAGCAGCTCGGCCGAGATCGCGCCGCCGATCACCGCGCCGATCGGATAGCCCGTCGCCATCAGCACCACGCACAGGCTGCGGCGCTTGGCGTTGGCCGCCTCGGCAACCGCGGCGTTGGTGACGGCGAGCATCCCACCGATGCCGATCCCGGTGACGACGCGCCACACCGACAACGCCACCACGCTTCCGGCGAGCGAGGCACCGATCATGCCGATCGCCATCACCGGCAAGCAGCCGAGCACGGTACGCCGTCGCCCGAGCCGGTCGGCTACCCCGCCCAGCGTGATCGATCCCAGCGACATACCGATCAATTCCATCGACAATACGACGCCCAGGGAGGCGCGATCCACGCCCCATTCGCGCGCGACGCCGGGCGCGGCGAAGCTGATGGACAGCACGTCGAACCCGTCGAGCGCATTGAGCGCGACCATGATCCAGACGATCGTCCACTGGAATCGAGACATCGGCGCCTGCTCGATAATCGCGCGCGGATCGCTCTGGGTCATCCGTCCCTCCCCTCGATGATATTGTTATATCTTACATCGATCCTCGATCGCGCCAAATGCAAAAGCACCGCTGTCGCCGCGCTAGCCAGGATGACGAGCGCGGTGATCGTCAAATCGCCCCCCGCGAGCGCGCCGACCAGCATCGTCGTAAGCCCGCTGCCGGCCATCTGCACCGCGCCGTAGAGGCTGACCGTGGTCGCGACGCGATCCTCCGCGCCCGCCAGCGCCGCCATCATCGCATTGGGCATGACGAAGCCGCCGGCCATCGCATAACCCGCCATTGCAGCGACGAGCGGCGGTGCGCCCGCGCCGGAGATCGCTAGCAACAGGAGAAGCGCCGCCGCCACGAGCGCCAGCAGCACGCCGAGCCGGATCAGCCACGCCGGGGACACGCGCGCCGCGAGCACGCTCGACAGCAGCGCGCCGCCGCCTGCACCGCAGGCAACCGCGCCGAACATCAACCCGAGCCGCGCTTCGGGGACGCCAAAGCGATGCGTCAGGAAGAAGGGCGCCGAAGCGAGAAAGGCGTAAAGCCCCGCGCTGATCGCGGTGCCGATCGCAAGATGCCGCCGGAACGCGCCGTCCGCGAACACGCCTCGCCACCCGGCGATCAGCCGTGCCGGGCGACGCGCGGTGGCCGTCCAGCCGTCGGTGATCCAACGCGCCGTCGCCAGCGTCGCGCCGCCGCCGATCAGCGTCAGCGCAGCAAAGATCGCCTGCCAGCCCGCCGTCACCGCAACGAGGCTGCCGAGCACCGGCGCGAAGATCGGCGAGAGCATGACGATCGCGGTCAGCAGCGCCATGTCACGTGCGCCGCCGGCTTGCGCGTTCGCGCCCACGATCGCGCGCCCGGCGACGAGCCCGCACGCTGCCCCCGCCGCTTGCACCACGCGGCCGGCGAGCAGCAATCCGATCCACGGCGCGATCCAGCAGAGCAGCGATCCACCGGTGAACAGCGCGCCGCCCGCGATCAGCAGCGGCCGCCTACCCCAGCGATCGATGATCGGCCCGCTCACCACCTGCGCCAGCGCGAGCGCCACCAGATAGATCGTCAGCGTGAATTGCGCGACGCCGCCGCTCACCCGGTAATCAGCCGCGATCGCCGGCAGCACGGGCACGATCATGTGCGTCGCGAGCGACCCCAGCGCGGTGACGGTACCGAGAATGAGGATGCGGCGGCGCACCGCCGTCAGAACGTCGCAGCGATGTCGACGCGACGCTTCGACGGTTCGACCAACCCGTCGGCGGCGGGATCGGCAACCGGCTGCGGCTCGGTTGACCAGCGCGTCGTGATGATCGCCGGATCGACGCCGAGCCGCGCGAGCGCCTCCGTAACCCGCTCGGCGCGCGCGCGGCCGATCCCCGGGTCTTCGCTGATCCGCTGCCCCGACGCATCGGGCGCATCCATCGCCGCATAGCCGGTGACGGCGATCGCGCGCGGCTTGGCCGCCCGAATCCATGTGATCGCCTGATCGAGCAGGTAATCGTCATATTCGTAGATCAGGAAATCGCGGTCGACATCGAAGAACAGCCGGAAAGTGCGGTCCCGATAAGGCCCGGGCGGCGTCGCGCGTGCCACCGATGCCGGCTTGACCACGCGCTTGCCCAGCACGAAACGACGGCCGGGGAAGCCTTCGGCGGGCAGCATGTGCCGCGTGCAGCGTTCGCTCGACAGGATCGAGGTCCGCACCGGGTCGAGCACCACGCCCCCGCACGGATTGCCCGCCTCTCCATCGGCTACGCGACCTTCGATGAGGATCGCGTAATTCCAGTCCGGCTTGGACGGCGCGCGGCTGACGTCGTAGCGCACGCCGGTCGCCCGATCGTCGGCGAGCCAGCAGCCCGATTTCCGTCCCGCATCGGTATCGCGATAGATCGGGCAGGTCACGAACCGCACCGGATCGGCTGCGGGCGCCGCCGCCTGCGTCGCCGCCACGAGGGCGAGCAACGCCTTCACAGCGCGCCCATCAGATTGACGAGATCGCGCTTCTCCTGCTCGGTATAGCCGATATCGTAGCGCCGGTCGTAGAAGTCGACCACGTCGCGCAACGTCTTCGCGCTGCCGTTGGAGAAATAAGGCGCGCGCGCCGCCAGCCCACGCATCGATTGCAGCGTGATCTTGCCGACATCGGCGCATCGCCCGGTGGTCAGCGCATAGCCCGGATCGCTGGTGTAGATGACGCGTCCGTAATGCGGATGCGGCGCCCCCTTGCAGGTGATGCGGAACAGCGGAAGATACGGCATCGGATCGGCAAACGGCATATTGGTCGTGCCGAGATCGACCTGCCCCGGCGCAACGTCGTTCCCCATCTGCGTCATGTTGTGGCAGAACACGCAGGCGTTGCGCACCGGATTGCCGAAGCCCATCGGCGAGTTGATCCCGGCACTGTCGCTGATCAGGAAGGTCTTTTCGCGAAACACCTTGGCCCCGCGCGCGACCGAAGCGCGATACGCCGCCTGCGCCTTGCTCAGCCCTGGCTCGGGCTTTTCCCACGCCGCGAACTCGCTCCACACGGGCTTGCCGATGCTGCCCAATTGGCCCGGCTCGGAGGTTTCGAGCTTGGCTGGCCCGCCCTCCGCGCCGCCCGCGTCGAGCGGTCCGCCCTCGACATCGCGCTGCTGCGCGACGAACAGGCGCGTCTCGAACGTGGTGATCTGCCGCATCTGGGCGGGGGTGAGGTGCTTGGTGAGCTCGAGATGCGTCGCCGCGGCGTCGCGCATCTGGACGTCGAGCGTGCCGGCGCGCGCATCGGCCATCAGATTGCCCGACATTGGTTTGCCGCTTTCGGGATCGATCGCGAGCGGCATGCCTTGCTTGGGGTCGTAGGCAAAGCCGATCGCGAGCAGATATTTGAGGTTCGCGACCGGCCGCGGCCGGCGATAGACCGAAATCCTGCCCTTCTCCGGCCCGTAATCGCCGCGGTTGCAGCCCCACGGATCGCGCACCACCGCGATGTCGAAGTCGGGCGTCACCGTCTTTCCCGAAAGATCGCGCGGCGGCCAGTGGCGCTGGATGCGGATCAGCCCGTGATCGAGCAGCAGCGAGTGCGACGCGCGATCCCCCTGCGGCAAGGTCGGGCAATTCGACCCGTCATAGGCCGCGAACAGCGGATCCTTGCCCCCGGTCGCCGTCCAGCGGCCGCGCGCGGTCTCGGCCGAAAGGCTCATCCCGTCGGCAGGCTGGTGACAGGTGACGCAGGCGCGCCCGTCGGGGCCGATCGCGGTGAAGAACGGGTGCCCCTCGGTCTCCATCGGGCCGCCTTCGAGAAGCACGCGCAAGGTGCCCGTGGAGTCGCGATAATCGGCACGCGCCGGAAACACGCGCCCGCTGTCGGGTGCCCACCAGCGTTGCGGCTCATGGTCTGCGCGCGCTCCTGCCGCCGCCCCGAACATCGCCAGGGCTCCAAGGAAGAGGACGCGCGAAAGAGACATCGCAGCCGGTTCGGCCTCCGTCAGAACTTCGCGACCAACCGGACACCGTAGGTCCGCGGCGCCCCATAGATGATGCCGCCATCGGCGCTCGACGAATCCTGGATCTGTGAGGCGATGTAGCGCTCGTCGGTCAAATTCTGGACGAACCCCTCGATCGTATAGCCTTGATCGAGGTCGAGCGTCAGCCGCGCGTCGAGCACGTCACGCTTGGGCACCAGCGTGTTGAAGCTCGGGAACGGCGTCGCATATTGCTTCGACAGGCGCGCCCATTGCAGCCGCGGCGTCAGGCTCGATCCGTCCGAACCCAGTGGAATCTCATATTGCACGCCCGCATTGATCGTCCATTCGGGCGAGAAGGGCAGCACGCGGCCGTCGGGCACCAGCCGTAGCCCGGTATCGCACCCGGCGTCGGTACCCGGCGCATTGGTGTCGGTGATGCACGAATCGCCATCGAAGCGCGCGTGTAGATAGCCGCCTCCGGCATTGACCATCAGCCCCCCGAACACGCCGGTGATTTCCAGCTCGGCGCCATAGGCCTTGCCGCGCGCGGCGTTCTGCGTGATCGGCAGCCCGCCGAGCAGGCTGGAAAGCTGGATATCGCGATATTGCGAATAGAAGACGTCGCCGTTGACGCGCAGCCGGTTGTCGAACCACTGCGTCTTCAACCCGGCCTCGTAGACGCGGTTGGTCTCGGGCCCGAAATTGGGGGTTTCCAGCGTCAGGTTGACGCCCCCCTGCTTGTAGCCCTTGGCTGCCGACACGTAGAACAGATGGTCGCCGAAATGATAATTGACGGCGAGCTTGCCGGTCCATTCGGTCGAATGCTGCACCCCGACGAGATCGGCGCCCGGCGGCGTCGGACCTGCCGGGATGATGCGGTTATAGACCTGCCGGTCGTCCGAATAGCGCACGCCTGCGACGAGTTCGAGCGGCGGCGCCGCGAACCAGTTGATCTGTCCGAACAACGACTTGCTGGTGTTGTTCGCGCTCGTCTTGAAACTGCGGTTGGATGAATAGAAATCGTCGGTATGCGCCTGATCGCGCAGCGACAGCACGTCGACCGTCTCGTCGAGATAGAAGGCACCGACCACCCAGTTGAGCGGCCCGTTGCCGGTCGAGAGCAGGTTCACCTCGCCCATGAAGGTATCGATGTCGGTGCTGACGCGGCTGACACGGCCCTTGCCCGCCGGGGCGGGCAGCGCGGTCGCGGTGCGATCGCCGTCGGTCTGGTCGATCGTGTGGAGATTCTGATAGGCGACGAGGGTGCGCAGGTCGATGCCGGGCGTCAGCGCCACCTTGACCTCGCCGGACAGCTTGCCGCCCTTCTGGTTCTGGAACGAGCGCGCGTCCTCCTCGATCACGAAGGGATCGGTCGATACCGTGTCGCCCCGGCGCTTGACGGCATTGTTGTCGGTCTTCTGGTCGAAATAATCGACATGGAACGCGCCGCGTAACGTCTCGCCGGGAGACCGCAGCGCGACCGAGACGCGCCCGGCCCACAGATCGTTGTTGCCCGGATCGCTCGGGCTCGGGCCGATATTCCTGGTGAAACTGTCGCGCTCGTCGTGGATTCCCGCGACGCGGATCGCGAACTGGTCGCTGACGGGCGCGTTCAGCGCGCCCATCAGCTTCAGATGGTCGTAATTGCCGTAGGTCGCATCGACGTACCCCGAAAACGCATCGAAATCGGGCGCGCGCGTGCGTACATAGACCGCGCCGCCGGTGGAATTCTGCCCGGTCAGCGTGCCTTGAGGCCCGCGCAGCACCTCGATCGATTCGATGTCGTAGAAGCTCTGCCCGATGAACTGCTCGTGCGGGATCAGCGCGCCGTTCAGGTAGAAGGCGACACCCGGGTTCGACGTGGGCGCCGATTGCGCGATGCCGACGCCGCGGATGTTGATGAAGGTCGAGCGGTTGTAGGTGTTGATCGCCACCGACGGCGCGACCATCTGGATGTCGGCGACATCGGCCACGCCCTTGCGCTCGAGATCGGCCGAGTTGAACACCGTCGCCGAGATCGGCACATCCTGCAGGCTCTGCTCGCGGCGTTCGGCGGTGACGACGATATCCTCGAGCTGGTTCGGCTGGCTCTCGGTCGAGGATTGCGGCGCTTGCGCCGTCCCGGCGGCCGTGGTCTGCGCGTGCGCCGCACCGCCGGCGGTTACTGCCAGCGCGATCGCGGATACACACGCGCCGGCCCGAACCCGGCTCGCCTGCTTGGTCATTTTCCCCTCCCGTCAAGGCGCCGTTCGACGGCGACATGGCGGCGCATGTATCGCAATCGAGTCGCGATCTGCAAGCGTTTTCATTATATCTTATAACAAAGATGGCATAGCAAGGAGTTGCAGGACGACGCGTCGTCGAGCGACCAGATCGTTCGCGCCAGCGCCTCGGCGGCACCGGCATCGAGGGGAATGGCCGCATGTATCGCGCAGCGACCGAATTTGTCGTCCAGCATCGCATCGTCGAGCGGCCGGCTGTAATGGCCGAGTGCCACGTCGATCTCGGCGGCAAGCGTCTCTCCGTTGCCGAGTCGAAGCTCCAGCCGGCCAGATGCCGCGCGGTCGCGGCCCCAATCGGGGTGCTCGGCGAACCGCACGCACCGCGCGAGGCGCTGCGCCTCGCCGCGCGCGAGCGCCGCCGTCGAAAAACTCTCGAGCCCGACCTCGTCGTCGAGCAGCGCCGCCGCGATCGTGTAGGGGATCGAGAATTTGGCGTCGATCGCCGTTGCGGGCGCGCTCTTCCGCGCCGCTGGCTCCACCAGCATCCGCTGCACCGGTCCGCCGGTGGTGACGATCTCGCGCACATCATCCGCCGCAATGCCGTGCTCGCGGCGTAATTGTTGCATCGCCTCGATATAGGCGTGCGTCCCCCGGCACGCGGGCCAGCGCTTGAAGCTGAGTTGCTCGATCCAGAAATGCATTCCGAGGCCATCGACCAGGTCGGCTGCGTCGAACGCACCGCCGGCGAAGAGGCGGTAGAAACCGCCGCCGCCCTCGAACGGCGCATCGAATCCGCGTACCCCTGCCTCGGCAAGCGCCGTCGCCTGCACCGCGGCCTGCGCGGGAAATGCCTCGCGGATCGCGCGGATCACCGTCTCTTCGTCATATTTGATCTCGCCCGGCGTGCTCACCTGGCAGAGCATCAGCGAAAACGCATCGAGCACCTGCCGCGCATCGAGCCGACGCAACCGCGCGGCCGCCGCAACCGCGCCGAACGCGCCCAGAATCGGCGGCGGATACCAGCCGCCCTCTTCCATCGGTCGGCGCAGCGACAGGCCGAGCCGGCAAACCAGATCGCACCCGATCGCGATCGCGGCGAGCAGCTCGCGCCCGCTCGTTTCGGGCCGGGCCGCGACGATCGCCAACGCGGCCGGAAGGAGCGACGCGTTGGGATGGCAGGGCGCGGCGTCGAACGCATCCTCGAAATCGAGCGCGTGCGCCATCGCGCCGTTTGCCAGCGCCGCGAGCGCTGGCGCGCTGGAAAAGCCGCATCCGAGCACCGGCGCCGGGCCGGCCGATTCCCGCGCGAGACCAAGGAAAGGGGTCACATCCGCGCTCAGGCCGCTCGCGCCCAGCATCACCCCGACGCCGTCGAGCAGCGCGCGCTTGGCCGCGTGGATCGCGCCCGGCGGCACCGCGTCGGCGGACAGTTCGGCTACATGCCGCGCGATTTTCACACTCAGCCCCTCGATTTCCACGATCATTCCCTTATGAAAGCGCTTTCGTAGGAAGCCGGTCATGGCGAACGGGCGGTCGCCTGTCGAGATCGAAAAGGGAGAGAGCGGGCGTGGATTATCCTGCAACCATGGCGGCCAAGATTCGCAACCGCCTGATCATTCCGACGATCCTGTTCATGCTGCTGAGCTCGATCGACCGCGTCAACGTGAGCTTCGCCGCGCTGTCGATGAATGCCGATCTCGGCTTCTCCCCTGCCCAATACGGGTTCGGCGCGGGCATCCTGTTCGTGGGCTTCCTCGCCGGCCAGTATCCGAGCGTTCTGTTGCTCCAGCGGATCGGGGCGCGGCGCTGGCTCGCCGCCTGCACGATCCTGTGGGGCTGCGCGGCCGGCGAGCTCGCGGCGATCGACAGCTATTGGCAATTCTGCGCGCTGCGCGTGCTCCTCGGCTTCGCGGAAGGCGGGCTGGCGCCCGGGCTCGTCCTCTATCTCAGCCAGTTCGCGACCGAACGCGAGCGCGCGACGACCTTCGCGATGCCGATGCTCGCGATCCCCGTCTCGATCATCATCGGCGGGCCGCTGTCGGGCTGGCTGCTCGGCGTGGATCCGCCGCTGGGGATCGCCGACTGGCGCTGGATGTTCATCGCCGAGGCCGCGCCGACGCTCGCACTCGGCATCGCCGCGCTCTTCTATTTCCCCGATCGCCCTGAAGACGCGCGTTGGCTGACTCGCGCGGAGAAGGACTGGCTCGCCACCCATGCCGCCAATCGCGCCGAAACGCGCACGCACAATGATTGGGCAGTGCTGCGCCGCCCGATCATCTGGGCGGCAGCGCTCACCTGGTTCTGCCTGCTCGCGGGCGCCTACGGCATCATCTTCTGGCTGCCGCAGATGCTGAAGCAGCTCACCGACCTCTCGCCGTTCGAAATCGGGCTGGCGAATGCGGTGCCCTGGGCCGCCAACGCCGTCGGCATCTATCTCAACGCCACGCATTCGGACCGGACCGGGGAGCGCTTCTGGCACATCGCGATCCCCGCGCTCGCGACCGTGGCGGCGATCCTGATCGCGGCGAGCGCGGGCGCGGGCCCGCTCGGTCTTGTCGCGCTCGCCGCCGCGGGCTTCTTCCTCGGCGCGGCGCAGGGCGCGTTCTGGGCGCTGCCGACCGCCTTGTTTACGCCCGCCACCTTCGCCGTCGGCGCGGTGGCGATCAATATCGTCGGCAGCTCGGGCGGGCTGATCGTCCCCTGGGTGGTCGGTCTCGCGCGCGAGGCGACCGGCGGCTTCGGCGGGCCGACGCTGCTGCTGGCGGGCTTCCTGCTGGCCGGCGCCGCAATCGTGCTCGCGATCCGGGCACGGCAGGGTACGGCGGCGCCTTTGCATGGGTGACGCGCTGCTGATCCGCGCGGTCGGCGATGTCGGCGCCAAACGCGCCGATCTCGCGAGCATGTTCCGCCATGTCGCGCCGGCGCTCCGCGCAGCCGACTACAGTTTCGGGCAGCTCGAGACGGTGGTCAGCGATCGCGGCGCGATGGTGCCCAACGCGCGGCTGGCGATGCGCGCTCCGGCGGCGCTCGCCCCCGTGCTCGCCCATACGGGATTCGACGCGATGTCGTTCGCAGGCAATCATTGCCTCGACTGGGGCTATGAAGGGTTCGACGACACGCTCGCGCACATGGGCGCGGCCGGGGTCGCGCTCGCCGGCGCAGGCGCCAACCGCGACGCCGCCTACAACCCCGCGATTTCGCGCGTCGATGACACACGCATCGCGCTCGTCGCCGCCAACGCGATCCTCCCCGAAGGCTATGCTGCGACCGCCGACCGCGCGGGCTGCGCCCCGCTGCGCGCCTACACATTCTACGAGCAGATCGAGCACGACCAGCCCGGCACGCCCGCACGCATCCGCACCCGCGCCGACGTCACCGATCTCGCGCGCCTGCTCGATGCGATCCGCACCGCTCGCACTGCGGCCAATGTCGTGCTCGTCTCGCTCCACTGGGGCATCCACATGGTGCGCGGTTCGATCGCCGACTATCAGATCGAGGTCGCCCACGCCGCGATCGATGCAGGCGCCGACGCCATTCTCGGCCACCACCCGCACATCATGAAGGGGATCGCGTTCCATCGCGGCAAGCCGATTTTCTACAGCCTCGGCAATTTCGCCATTGAACAACCGCACATCTGGGATTCCGACATCGTGAAGACCGAGTCCTTCCGTCACCTGATGAGCCTCAACCCCGGCTGGTCGCTCGACTCGAGCTACATGCTTCCCGAGGAAACGCGGATCACCGGCATTGCAGAGCTGCGGGTGGCCGACGGCGCGATCGCCGACGTCCGATTCCGCCCCGCTTGGATCGGCGACGACAGCGCCCCGCGGATCGTCAACGCCGATGATCCGCAATTCGCGCACGTTCACGACTATCTGGCGGATGTTAGCGCGAGCGAGGGGTTCGACACGCGGATCGAGGCTCGGGAAGGCACGCTCCGGGTGATGCCGAGCTGAGCGCGTCTTCCCGCTTTCGACACTCTTCCCAATTTTGTTGTTGATTATAACAGTTGTTAGTTTATACTGTTTTCAATCAATACAAGTCCGAGACGAGCACAAGACCCGCCGGAACTCGGGAGAGGAGGTGCGAATGCAACCCCGACGCTTGCTGCGCATGGCGACCGGCCTGGCCTTGATCGCGACGACTGCGATTCCACCGCAGCTATTCGCCCGGGCGCACCACCAGGCGCGCGAAGCCGTCGATCCGCTCGTCGCGCGCACGTCCTTCTATCTACCGATGCGCGACGGTGTGCGGCTTGCCGTAAATGTCTATCGCCCGGCCGAAAATGGCACGGCGACCGACGGGAAATACCCGGTTGTGTTCGCTTTCACCCCGTATCGCGCCCGCTATTACAAGGACGGCAAGATCGTCGAGCTGCTCGATTCGAAGGTGTTCGGGCTGCGCGATCTGGTCCATAACGGCTATGTCGTCGCCACTGCCGATGTACGCGGCAAGGGCGCCTCGTTCGGGGCACGGCGCGGTTTTCTCGACCAGACCGAGGCGAAGGACGGCGCCGAAATCGTCCAATGGCTCGCGGACCAACCTTATACGACCGGCAACGTCGGGATCATCGGCTGCTCGTATCTGGGCGGCAGTGCGATGTTGGTCGCAGGCGCGCGGCCACCCGCGCTCAAGGCGGTGTTCGCCGCTGCGACCGATCTCGACAAATATGCCTTCGTCCGCCGCGGCGGCATCACCGCGCAGTTCAACACCCGGCCCGACGAGCCGCCCGAAATCGACCTGGCGAGCGTGCCCGTCGATGGCGACGCCAGCGACGTGCTCCTCAAGCAGGCGGTGGCCGAGCACGCGAAGAACACGCCGATGGGGCCGCTCTGGTACGGCATGCCGTATCGCGACAGCGTGTCGCCGCTGACGGGAAACCGCTTCTGGGAAGAAGTCGGGCCCTATACCCATCTCGAAGCGCTCAGCAAGCCGGGCCTGGCCTGGTATCTGTGGGGCAATTGGAACGACGAGCCGACCGAGCAGATCATCCGTGCCGCCGCCAATCTACCGGGTAAGATGATCGTCGGCCCGGGCAGCCATTGCGTCCCGCCGCCGCAGTTCGACATCACCGCAATCCAGAAGCGCTTCTTCGACCGCTATCTGAAGGGCATCCAGAACGGCATCGACCGCGAGCCCAGATATAGCTGGTGGCGAGAGCAGGGTGCCGGCGGCGAGATGGTCCGCTCGAACGCGCTGCCCGGCGCCGATGCCGAGCGTCTGTCGCTGTTCCTCGCGATGCCGAAGGCCGCAGGCGCGGATGCGGCGCTCGCGGTCGCGGCCCCCGCCGAGGGCTCATTCACTTTCCCCATCGATTATGACGTCTCGACCGGCGAGTATTTCTCCTTCTGGCCCGATTCGCCCGACACGCACGGCCCCACCTTCACCAGCCCGCCGCTTGCCGCACCGGCCACGATCGAGGGTTATCCGGTCGTTACGATCCGGGCCGCGGCAGATGGACCGCAGGCCAACATGTTTGCCTATCTCGAAGATGTCGACGCCAAGGGCAAAGCGACCGTGGTCGCAATGGGCCGACTCGCGGGGAGCCATCGCGCGCCCGCGACCGCGCCCTACGACAATCTCGGCCTGCCCTGGCATTCGGGGCTGGAGAAGGACGTCTCGCCCCTGCCGGCGGGGAAGCCCGTCACCTTGCGTTTCGCGCTGTCGCCGCGCTCCTACACTGTCGCCGCGGGCCATCGGCTGCGCGTGACGGTCGCGGGCGCCGATCCGCGTCAGCGCGACCTCGCCGAGATCAAGGGAAAGCTGGCGCGCCACTGGACAGTGTTCGGCGGCACGACGGGCTCACGGGTCGACATTCCGTTCATTACGCCGGTGCGCTTCGAGAAACCGGCGACCTAACGCGCGCAGGAGAGGGATTATGCAAGGCCATCATATGCGGCCGATCACGGCCGGACTGAAGGCGGGGACCGCGGTCGTCGCGCTCGCCTGGGCGGTGACCGCCCACGCCCAGGATCAAGCCGCCGAAACGCCGTCGAGCGAGCAAGGCGCACCCGAAGGTCAGTCGACGGCCCCGCGTGCCGCCGCGGCGGGGCCGGTCACCATCGGCGCCGACTCCCAGGTCGGCGGCAACATCGTCGTGACCGGAAGCCGCATCCGCGGCGCAGCCCCGGTCGGATCGAGCGTGATCGCGGTGGATCGCACCGCGATCGAAAGCTCGGGCGCGGTGACGACCGATCGCCTGATCAAGGAAATCCCGCAGGTCTTCGATCTCGGCACGTCCGAGAATTCGCGCGGGCAATCGGGCGGCAGCAGCAACATCACCTACGGCAACGCGATCAATATCCGCGGCATCGGCCCCTATGCCACGCTGACGTTGGTCGATGGGCATCGCGCGATCGACAACAGCAGGTCGGTCGATCCGTCGATCATTCCGACGCTCGGCCTCGAGCGCGTCGAGGTCATCGCCGACGGCGCGTCGGCGGTCTACGGCTCGGATGCGGTCGCCGGCGTGGTCAACCTGATCCCCAGACGCGATCTCGACGGCGTCGAAGCGCTGGTCCGATCGGGCTTCGCCGACAATTTCCATCAGGAACAGCTCGGCGTCGCCGCGGGCAAGACCGGCGACTGGGGCCAGGTCATGATCGCCTACGAGCACGTCTTCCGCAGCAACCTGAGCGGCGACGATCGCGATTTCTTCACGTCCGATCAACGCCCGTTCGGCGGCCCCGATTATCGCACCACGCTGTGTAGCCCGGGCAACCTCGTCGTCGACGGCGCGAGCTACGCCATTCCGCAGGGCGGCGTGACGCCCGCGACCGCTGGCAGCCTGCGCCCCGATACCGTCAACCGCTGCGAGGGATTCCGCGGGCAGGATCTATTCCCGGAAACGAGCTACGACAGCGTCAACGCGACCGCGACCGCACACCTCACCGACTGGCTCGATTTCTATGGCGACGGCTATTGGTCGAAGCGCCGGTTCAGCCGCTTCGGCGGCTACGAGGACGGCACCTTCGTCGTGCCCGAAAGCA
This sequence comes from Sphingomonas sp., assembly GCA_035538935.1. Classification (GTDB taxonomy): domain Bacteria; phylum Pseudomonadota; class Alphaproteobacteria; order Sphingomonadales; family Sphingomonadaceae; genus Sphingomonas. The sequence goes on along the minus strand of DATLJH010000020.1, from coordinate 166,865 downwards.
ACGCCTTCTTCGTCCGCCCGCCGGGCACGACCGGCCCGGAGACGGTCGAGCTCCAACTCTCCGATCTCGGCAACAACGTGTCTGAAGGTTATACCCGCACCTGGGAAGCGACCGGCGGGCTGCGGGCGACGTTCGGTGATTGGCAGATCAGCGGACAGATCAGCTACGGCCGCGGGCACGACGAATCCGACAGCTATCACGGGATCGACAACGCCGCGATGGCGGCCGCGCTCGCGAGCAGCGATCCGGCCACCGCGTTCGATCCCTACGGCCTCAGCCGCACCAGCGCCGCGACGCTCGTCGACGTCAACGACAACATCTCGCTCGCGCCGACGCTGACGCGCCTCACCGATGCGCAGGCGACGATCAGCGGCACGCTGTTCCACTTGCCCGGCGGCGGCGTCAAGCTCGCGGCGGGTTATGAGCGGCTCGAAAACGAGGTCTCCCTCGGCCTTGCCCGCGGCGCGCCGGATACGCCGGTCACCTACCGAGATTATGACCGACAGGTCGATTCGGCCTATGCCGAACTGTTCGTGCCCATCTTCGGCACGGCGAACGCGCAGCCCGGACTCCAGCGGCTCGAGCTTAGCGCCGCCGTCCGCTACGACGATTACAGCGATGTCGGCAGCACCACCAATCCCAAGTTCGGCGTCAACTGGTCGCCGGTCACGGGCGTCGTGCTCCGCGGCAGCTACGGCCAGTCGTTCCGCGCGCCGCTGTTTTCGCAGATCTACGGCAATAGCTCGGCGCTCTACGTCCAACCCTATTCGGATCCGACCCAGGGCGGCGCCGTCATCCGCGGCGTCGCGCTGTCGGGCGGCAATCCCGATCTCGCGCCGGAGACCGCGGAGACCTGGTCGGTCGGCGTCGATCTCGACCTGTTCGACGGCGCGCGCCTCAGCCTCACCTATTGGAACGTCGATTATGCGGGGCAGGTCACCACCTATCTCGCGGATTTGGGCGTGCTCGCCAAGGAGGATGCGCTTGCCGGAACCGGCGTCATCCTGCGGGGGCAGGCGGCCGCCGATCGCGTCGCTGAGCTGATGGCGGAAGGCAAGCCGGTTCGTGGCGTGCTTCCCACTCCCGTGACGCTGTTCGTGGACGGGCGCACCCAGAATCTGGGCCGATCGCTGACGAGCGGGATCGACGTCATCGGCTCGTACACGATCGACACGGCGACGGCCGGCACCTTCATCCTCAACGCCAACGCGACCTACATCACGCGCTACAAGGTCGCGGTGAGCAACGGCGCCGAGCCGGAGAACATGCTCAACACGATCTTCAACCCGCTGCGCTTCAAGGGTCGCGCCTTCCTGACGTGGAGCCTCGACGACATCACCGCGCGAATCGGAGCGAACCATGTCGGGGGTTACGACAACAACACGCTTCCCGCCGGCGCCGTCCAGAAGGTGCACAGCTACACCACGGTCGATCTCGGTGTGACCTTCAACATCGGCGATCCGGCTTCTTCGGGGTTGCTCGACGGCGGCTTCTCGCTGGGCCTCGACGTGCTCAACCTTTTCGACACCGACCCGCCCTACGTGAATTTCGCTCCGACGGTGAATGGCAGCGGCGGCTATGATGCCACCGCGGCCAATCCCATCGGCCGCGAGATCGCGGTCACGGTGCGCAAGCGTTTCTAATAATGTCCGAAGGATACGCGCCTGATCGGGGGCGCGTATCCCCGGCGGCCGCGATCAGCCACGAAAGGCCGCCTTGTAGATTCGATCGAGAAGGGTGTTGAGTACGTGCAAATCCCGTGGCCCCAGCGCGTTGAGCACATCGCGCTCCACCGCTTCCAGCCGGTCGAACAGCGTATCGAGCAGCGCCTCCCCCCCGGCGGTGACGTAGAGCGCGTGTCGCCGCCGGTCTGTCGGCGAACGACGGCGCTCGGCGAGTCCGCGCGCCTCGAGATCGTCGACCACCGCGACCGTCAGCGACTTGTCGAGTCCGACCTCGCGTGCCAGCGCGACTTGCGACAGGCCGGGGTTGGCGGAAACGATCGCCAGCGCCGAAAACAACCCGGCGCGCAACTCGTGCTCGGCGGTCACCGCCGCGAACTCGCGCGACAGTTGGTTCTGGATGCGGCGCAGGCGAAAACCGACGAAATCGCCGAGCCGGCCGAGCTGCATCTCGTCGTCGTTGGCGATGCCGGCGGGATCGGGACGAGCTGTCATGATTCCCGCCTAGTCGATCGATGTCGTCAAACAAAGCGCCAAGGGCAGGCGCCCGGCAAAAGGGGGCCCGGCAATGGCTGAGCCGCCGCCCGCCGATCCGACGATCGCGGGCAAATTGCCTGCCGATGTCGGCGAAGATGCCGTGGCGGAGGCGCGCGCTCGCCGTCGCGGGCCGCTGCGGTCCGCCGCACTCGCCATCGGCGCGGCCGCGTTGCTGTTGGCGATGGCGACCGACGCGCTCGCCGTCGCGGGCCGGCATCTTGGTTTCACCGTGCTCGGCGCGATCGAGATATTCGAGGCGTGCATCGTCGTCGCGGCAACCGCGGCGCTGCTGCTCGCGACGCTCGACCACGGCCACGCGCAGGTGCGCATTCTCACCGAGCGGCTCCGCCCCACGACCGCGCACCGGCTCGAGCGCGCGACCAACGCGCTGTCGGCGCTGATCTTCGTCGTGCTCGCAGGCGGCTCGGCCTGGCTCGCGAGCGATCTTTGGGGCGGGCACGAGGTCACCGAACTGCTCGGCCTGCCGCTACGCTGGCTGCGTGCCTTCTGGATCGCGGGCGCACTGCTCGTCGCGGCGCTGTTCGCGGTCCGCGCCGTTCGCGGACCCCGGCCATGATCACGCCCGAAGCGATCGGCCTGATCGGCATCGTCGGACTGCTCGGCGCACTGGCGCTCGGCATCCCGATCGGCATCGGCCTGCTCGCCGTCGCGCTCGTCGGTCTCTCGATCCTGATCTCGCCCGAGGCGGCGCTGATCAAGGTGGGCGTCGTCACCTTCGAGACGATCAGCCGCTACGAGCTGGGCGTGCTCCCGCTGTTCGTGCTGATGGCCCATCTGTGCTTCGCGGCGGGGGCGAGCCGCGACTTCTTCGACGTCGCCGCGCGCTTCGTCGGCCATCGCCGCGGCGGGCTGGCGATGGCGTCGATCGGCGGCTGCGCGGGGTTCGGCGCGATCAGCGGATCGAGCCTCGCAACGGTCGCGACCGTCACCTCGGTCGCGCTGCCCGAGATGCGCAAGGCCGGCTACGCCCCCTCCTTCGCCACCGGCGCGCTGGCGGCGGGCGGCACGCTCGGCTCGCTCATCCCTCCATCGGGCGCATTGATCGTGTTCGGGATCATCGCCGAGCAATCGATCGGCAAGCTGTTCGCCGCCGCGATCGCGCCGGGCGCCACCCAGGCGCTGTTCTACGTCGTCGCGATCGCGATCCTGTGCCGGCTCAACCCCACCCTCGGCCCTGGCACCGCGCGCGTTCCGTGGCGCGCGCGCATCGCCGCGCTGGCGAGCGTCATCGACGTGTTCGGGCTGATCGTCTTCGTGATCGGCGGGCTGTTCGTCGGCTGGTTCACCCCCACCGAGGCCGCATCGGTCGGCTCGGTCGCGGCGTTCGGGCTATGCTGGTGGCGCGGCAAGCTCAGCCGCCGGGCGATCGCCGGCGCGCTCGATGCGACGCTGCGCACGACGGGGATGATCTATCTCGTCATCATCGGCGCGATCCTGTTCGCGACCTTCATCAGCGTCACCGGGCTCGCCGGATGGCTCGCGCACGGGGTGACCAGCCTCGACGCCGGCCCGACCGCGGCGATCATCGCGATGGCGTTGGTGCTGTTGGTGCTGGGCTCGTTCCTCGACGGGCTCGCGCTGATGCTGCTGACGACGCCGATCTTCCTGCCGATCGTCGCCGAATTGGGGCTGAGCCCGATCTGGTTCGGTATCTTCCTGGTGCGCACGATGGAGATCGGCTTCGTCCACCCGCCGCTGGGCCTCAACGTCTACGTGATCCAGGGGATCGCCGAAGATATTCCGCTGCCCGTCATCTTCCGCGGCATCGTGCCCTTCCTGATGGCCGATTTCGCCCATCTCGCGCTGCTGATCGCCTTTCCGGCGCTCACGCTGTGGCTGCCGACGGTGCTCGGATGAGGCGCCTGCTCCGCCTCGCCGCGCTCGCCGCGCTCGCGCTCGCCGGGTGTCAGAAGCCCGATCCGGCCGTGACGACGCTCACCTACGCCACGCCCTATCCGCCGGGGCACCCGTTCAGCCGAGCCGACCAGCAATGGATGGCCTGGGTCGAACAGGCCTCGCACGGGCGCCTCGACATCAAACCCTTCTGGGGCGGCGCGCTGCTCTCCAGCGACCAGAGCATGGAGGAGATTCGCCACGGCGTGGCCGATATCGGCCTCATCACCCCGATCTACGCGCTCGGCGGCGCGCACGCGCAACGCGCACAGGCGGGCTTCTACGGCGGCGTGCGCTCGATCGACGAGCAGGTCGCGATCTACAAATGCCTCGCCGCGCGCTTCCCCGAGTTGCGCAAGGAACTCGACGGGTTGCACGTCCTCGCGGTGCAGGGCGGGAACTTCCCCGCGATCCTGACCCGCGAGCGCCCAATCCGCAGCCTCGCCGATCTGCGCGGCCTGCGCCTGCGCGCGCCATCGGAGAATCTCGAGGTGCTGCGCGCGCTCGGTGTCGATCCGGTCGACATGCCGATGGGCGACGTCTATCCCGCGCTTGCCAAGGGCGTGATCGACGGCGTGGTCGCACCCGCCGACACCTTGAAGAGCCTGCATTTCGCCGAGGTCGCGCATCATTTCGCGCAGATCCGGGTCAGCCGCGGCGCCTACCCTGCCCGCGCGATGGACGAAACGCGCTGGGAAACGCTGCCGCCCGATCTCCGCGCGATCCTCACCCGCGGCGAGCGCGTGTGGGAAGCCGCGCTGCGCGACCAGGTCGTCGCCGCCGAGGCTGCGGGACTCGCCTTCGGCAAGACCCACGGCGTCAGCTTCACGACGCTCGATCCCGCCGATCAGGCACGGTTCGACGCGCTCTACAACCGCAATGCAGAAGCAAGCGCCCGCGCGCTCGGGCGGCTCGGCATCCACGGCCAGCCCATCTTCCACGAAGCGCAGCGCCTCATCCGCACCACGCCTCCGGGCAAACCGCCGACGTGCGACGCCACTGCCGCCCTTTCCGAAAAGAAAGCCGAATGACCTCGATCGAATCCCCCCGCCCCCTCGACGGCCTACGCGTCATCGATCTCACCCGCGCGCTCGCCGGCCCCTATGCGACCCTGCTGCTCGCCGGGCTCGGCGCCGAGGTGATCAAGGTCGAGGATCCGCGCGGGGGCGATCTCGCCCGTGAGAACAGTCCTTATGTCGGCCGCGACGGCGTGACGATCGAGCGCGCACATGACGACGACATCTCGATTTCGCATCTCTCCCGCGCGCGCGGCAAGCAGGGCGTCTCGCTCAATCTCAAGGCGCCGGGCGCGCGCCGGGTGTTCGAGGATCTGTGCCGCACCGCCGATATCGTGGTCGAGAATTTCGCCGCCGGCACCGCCGATCGGCTCGGTGTCGGTTACGAGGTCGCGAAGGCCGCGCGGCCGGACATCATCTATTGCTCGCTGTCGGGCTTCGGCGCCGACCAGCCCGAGGGCGGCAAGGCGATGGACGTCATCATCCAGGCGCTGTCGGGGGCGATGTATGCGAGCGGCGATCCCGATGCGCCCCCGGTGCGGATGGGCATCCCCGTCGCCGACATGCTCGCGCCGGTCTTCGCGGTGATCGGCATCCTCGCCGCGCTCGAGCAGCGCCGCCGCACCGGCCAGGGCCAGCATATCGATGTGTCGATGCTCGGCGCGCTCACCTCGTTCGTCGCGATCGAGAACTGGTCGGCCCTCGCTGCCGCGGGGATGCCGTCGCGCACCGGGCTAACCGTTCAGCGGCTCTCGCCCTTCGGGGTGTTCGAATGCGCGGACGGCTATGTCGCCATCGTCGCGGTCCATGAAAAGCTGGCGCGGGGGCTGTTTCGCGCGATGGGCCGGCCGGAGATGGGCGACGATCCGCGCTACGCCACGCGTGACGCGCGGGTCGCCAACGCCCGCGCGCTCGAGGCGGAAATCACCGCCTGGTCGGCGACGCTGCCGGTCGCGGCGGTGGTGGCCGCGCTCCAGGCGGAGGGCGTACCCGTCGCGCCCGTGCGCCATCCCGAGGACGCGCTGGTCGACCCGCGCGTCGTCGAACGCGGCGAGACGATGCCGATCGCCCACCCTGCCCATCCTGCACAGGTCGATCTGCGCACTGCGGGAGTGCCGATCCGCTTTTCGGGCGCGCGTACCGGCTTCGATCCTGTCCTGCCGGTCACGATCGGCGAGCATAACGAGACGGTGTATCGCGACCTTCTCGGCTATGACGATGCCGAAATCGCCCGGTTGGCACGCGAGGGCGTGATCTGATGGGGGCCGCGGACTCGCTGAAGGCGATCGCCGACGCGTTCGCCGACCCTGATGCCGTCGCCGCCGGGCTGGCGGCGGCCGGGCACAAGGTCATCCGCACGATCGGCAGCGACGCGCCCTTCACGTTGCTGCGCGCCGCCGGGTTCGCAGCCGTGCGCGTCGCGCCCGCCAACGACCGCCTCACGCCGCACGCCGACGCCGTGATCGGCCCGGCAACCGGACGAAAGCGCGCCCATGCCTTGCTCGAATGGTTGCTCGACCCGGTCCACGCCGACACGCCGATCCTGATCACGCGCGCCGACAGCGACCAGCCGCAGCTCTTCGCCGCCTTGCGCGAGCGTCGCCGGTTGGGCGAGCCCGTGCCGCACGTCTTCGCGATGCTCGACTTGCTCCACCAGCCGCGCGACAGCTCGGCGCGCTACAACCGCCAACGCATCGATCAGCTCTGCGCCTGGCTCGAAAGCCTCGGCGGCCGCCGCGTCACCGATGCCGGCCTAGCGACCGCGGCCGCCGAGGAAGCGCACGTCCGCACCCGCATTCGCCACGCCCAATCGCTCCGTCAGGAGGCGCGGCTTTCGGGCACCGACATGCTCCGGATCGTGAGCGCCACAGCGATCCTGCCGCCCGGTGCGCTGCGCGCCCATCTCGACACGATCCTCGCCGATCGCGCCGCGCTCCCCAAGCGATCGGGCAAGCGTTTGTGGATCGCCGGCACCGCGCACGAGAGCGACCGTCACTATGCCGCGATCGAGGCCGACGGCGCGCTGATCGTCGGCGAGACGCACGATTGGGGCTTGTCAAGGATCGCCCACGAACCGCCCGCGACGCTCGACGCCGCGAGTGCGCCGCCGCTGCACGCACCGCTCCCCGCCCGGTCGATGGCGGAAACGGCTCGCACCGCTCATGCCGATGCAACCGCAGCGGGCGCGGAGGCGATCCTCCACCTCGTCCTCGATCGCGACGAGGCCGCACCCTGGCTGCTCGCGCCGCTGCGTACAGCGGGCAGCCTGCGGATCGACACCCACGCGATTCCCGAAGGCGAACCGCCTGCGCCACGCGCCGCTTCCCCCACCCCACCGCAACGCAGCCGCAAGCTGCTGCGCTCGGCCGCGAGCTTCGGCGCCTATCAGCGCGACTGGTTCGCCTCGATCCGCGAGGAGGCGGCCTCCGGCGCGCCGTTCGCGGTGGTCAACGCCAACGCGCCGCAGGAAATCCTGCGCGCATTCGGCATCCCCTTCGTGGTCAACCAATGGTGGGCCTCGATCGTCGCGGCCAAACAGCAGGCCGGGCGCTACAAACGCCTGCTCGCCGCGCACGATTATCCTGCCGACGTCGAGGCCTATAGCGCGCAGGCGCTCGCCGCCGCGTTCGACGCGGATGCGCAGCAGGCCCCGTGGGGCGGTCTGCCGACCCCCGATTTCGTCCACGCCGTCACCTCCTCGGACGCCACGGCTGCCATCTTCGAGGCCATGGCGGATGTGTCGGGCGCGCAACCCTTCCTCTACGAGCGCACCGTCGATCCACGCGACGAGATCGAGACCCGCTGGTGGGAGGCGATGCCCGATCGCTGGGACGAGGCGCTCGAACCCCAGCGGATCGACCTGCTCGTCACCGAGCTGCGCGAGGTCATCGCCCGGATCGAGGCCGCGACCGGCCGCCGCTTCGACGAGGATCGCTTCCGCGCGGTGATGGCGCTGGTCGACGAACAGGAGGAGTATTACCGCGCCACCCGCGACCTGATCGCCCGCACCGTGCCCGCGCCGATCGGCATCGTCGATTCGATGCCCGCGACGATGGTGCCGCAATGGCATCGCGGCAGCGCATGGGCGCGCGATGCCGCGCGCGCCTTCCACGACGAGGTTGCCGAGCGCGTCGCCGCGGGGCAAGCGGCGGTGCCCGACGAGCGCATCCGCCTGATGTGGGTCGGCCGCGGTCTGTGGAGCGACACCGCTTTCTATCAAAAATGGGAGGAAAGCCACGGCGCGGTGTTCGTCTGGTCGATGTACCTCGCGCTCGCCGCAGACGGCTATATCCGCCGCTTCGATCGCGACCGCGATCCGCTGCGTGCGCTCGCCGCCCGTTTCCTGACGATGGGCGACGAATTGCGCATGCCGAGCTGGGCCGGACCATGGCACGTCCATGAAGCCGAAACGCACCAGGTCGACGGCGCGGTCGCCTTGTCCGACGCCGATCCCTTCGTGCTCCGCGCATTGACGGCCGCGGGCATTCCCGTGCTCGAGCTTGGCGTCGACAATTACGCGCTCGGCCCCGGCGATGCGGGTGCGCTCGACGATCGCGTCACCGCGTTCATCGAAGGCCCCGCCGCGCGCATGGCGGCGCGGCGTGCGGAGAAAAGCTGATGACCAGACCGCTCGACGGCTGCCGCGTACTCGATTTCTCGCGCTACCTGCCCGGTGCCTATTTCGGCTGGATCGCGGGCGACATGGGCGCCGACGTGATCCGCATCGAGCATCCGCGCGAACTGGCCAAGCACGAGAAGATGTTCGGCCCCGCGGACAAGGCGGCTCGCGCCCGCCCCACCTATACCCGCAACAAGCGTAGCCTCGCGATCGATCCGGGCCATCCGGAAGCGAAGCCCGTGCTTCGCGCGCTGATCGAGCGCGCTGACGTGCTGATCGAGGATTACCGCCCCGGCACGATGGCGAAGATGGGGTGGGGCTACGACGCCGCCTCCGCGATCAACCCCCGCCTGATCTACACCTCGGTCTCGTTCGCAGGCCAAACCGGCCCACTCGCCAACCGCGCCGGCCATGATCCCGCCGCGCTCGCCGCCGCCGGCGTGCTCTCGCGCCTCAACGGCTTGCCGGTGCCTACGCTGCCGGGCATTCAGGTCGCCGATGTGATGGCGGGCACCCACGCCACGATGGCTACCCTGCTCGCGCTCCAGGCGCGCGAGCGGACGGGACGCGGCAGCCATGTCGATGTCTCGATGATCGACGCCGCGATGCCGTTGCTGATGGTCGCGCTCGGCCGCGCCGCCGATCCTGCCGAGATCACCCCGCCCGACGGAAGCTGGCACCCCAAGGGCGGCGTCTGGCGCTGCGCCGACGGCGCCTATCTCTGCACCACCGATATGGAGCCGCGCTATTGGGCGCGCTTCTGCGCGGCGATCGAGCGCCCCGATCTCACCGCGCGCCAGTTCGATCTCGCCGCGCATCCGGCGATCCATGCCGAGCTGGAAGCGCTGTTCGCCACCCGTCCCCGCGCCGAGTGGCTCGCCCTGCTCGAGGCCGCCGACACCCAGGCGATGCCCATCCTTTCCCCCGCCGAGGCGCTCCGCCACCCGCATGCCGAGGCACGCGGAATGCATGTCACGTTGCCCGCTGGCGACGCCGTGGCCGAACAGATCGGCACACCCTTCCGCATCTCGGGCATCGACCCCGGCCCGCATCGCCCTGCAGGCCTGCCCGGTGCGGACCGCAACGAGATTCTCGCCGAACTAGGCTTCGATGCCACCGATATCGCCCGGCTCGACGCGGCCGGCGTGTTCTCAACCAGGGGAGACGCGGCATGACCCCGCTCGAAGGCCTGCGCGTCGTCGATCTCAGCCACGCCATTTCGGGCCCGACCTGCACCAACATGCTCGCGCAGATGGGCGCCGAGGTGATCAAGATCGAGCCGCCCGGCCGCGGCGATGGCTTCCGTCATTATACCGAGCATGGCGGCGAACCCATGCTCAGCGTCCCCTTCGCCTCGATCAACGCCGGCAAGCGCTCGATCGCACTCGATCTCAAGCGGCTCGAAGGCCAGCGGATTGCCCGCGATCTCATCGCCCGCGCCGACATCCTGGTCGAGAATTTCCGCCCCGGCGTCCTCGCGCGCCTCGGGCTCGATCCAGCAGACCTGCGCGCCGAGCACCCGCGCCTCATCGTCGTCTCGATCACCGGTTTCGGGCAGCAGGGTCCGCTCGCGCATTACGGCGCCTACGATCACATCGCGCAGGCGATGTCGGGGATCGCGCTGCTCAACGCGACCGAGGCCGGACCGCTCAAGATCGGGATGCCGATCATCGACAGCTTCACCGGCTATCTTGCGGTGATCGCGCTGATGGCGGCGCTGCGCACGCGCGACGCGACCGGCGAGGGCGCACACCTCGACATCGCGATGCTCGACGCCGCGCTCAAGCTGGTCAACACCACCGTCTCGATCCATTCCTATACCGGCCAAACCCCCGGCGGCACCGGCAATCGCGGCTTCCGCCTGGTCGCGACCTCCGAATTCTATCCCACCGGCGAGGGCTGGATCGCCCTCGGCGCCAACGAGCAGCCGCAGGTCGAGGCGCTCCTCACCGTGCTCGGCCGTCCCGAGATGATCGCCGATCCGCGCTTCGCCACGCACCAGGCACGCGTGGAACATTACGACGCGGTGCGCGCCTGGCTCACCGAAACGCTCGGCCACTGGCGCGCGGAGGAGTTGGAGGCACGGCTCACCGAAAAACGCGTGCCGGCGGCGATGCTGCGCGAGGTCGGGCAGATCGCGACCCATCCACACCTCGCGGCACGCGGCACGCTCCACCCGGTCGAGCTGCCAGGCTGGGATCGCGACCTCGCCGTCGTCGGTCCCGGCTTCGAGACCGAACCACATGCGCCGTCACACGTCCCGACGCTGGGCGGGGATACCGACGCGGTGCTCGGCGATCTCGGCCTCGACGCCGGCACGATCGCGGCGTTGCGCAAAGAAGGCGTGGTCGCATGAGCGCGTTCGACCTCGTCTTCCTCGGCGACATCATCCTCGACGTGCCCGATCCCGATCACTGGATGGCCGGCATCGCCCCCGTTACGCGCGCTGCCGGGCTTGCAATCGGTCATCTCGAAGTCCCGCATACGAACCGCGGCGACGAACTCGAAGGCGACGTCCCCGCCCCCGGCGCAGACCCAGCGCATCTCGCCGCGCTCGCCCGTGCCGGCATCGGCATGGTCTCGATGGCCGGCAACCACATCGCCGATCGCGGCGCCGAGGGCATCGCCGACACCAATGCCGAGCTCGACCGCCTCGGCATCGCGCATTGCGGCGCCGATCTCACCCTCGCGGCTGCCGAGCGGCCGGCGATCGTCACCAGCGCCGGCAAGCGCATCGCGCTCCTCAGCTTCAACTGCGTCGGCCCCGAAATCGCCTGGGCGACGCCGACCCGCGCCGGCTGCGCCTATGTCGCGGTGCGCGCGGCCGACGGCGGCCCCTCGCGCCCGCAGGCCGATCTGGTCGAGGCGGATCCGGCATCGCTCGCCGCAATGGCCCGCCTCATTACCGAAACCCGCGCGCAGGCGGACGTGGTGGTGGTCGCGCTTCACAAGGGCATCACCCACCGCCCCGCCGAGCTGGCGCCCTACGAACGCCCGGTCGCCCACGCCGCGATCGACGCGGGCGCCGACATCGTCGTCGGCCACCACGCCCACATCGCGCGCGGCATCGAATTCCACCGCGGCAAGCCGATCTTCCACGGCCTCGGCAACGGCGTCGTCGTCACCAATGCGCTCAGCCCGGCGCAAGACCATCCTGCCCGCGCCGAATGGGTCGCGCGCCGCAAGACGATGTTCGGCTTCGAGCCCGATCCCGCCTACAGCCTCGCCCCGTTCCATCCCGAGGCGGTCAACGGCATGATCGGCCGCTGCCGCGTCGCCGGCGACGGCACGATCGAGACGGCGTTCCTGCCCGTGTGGGTCGCTCCGCCCGGCCGCCCCGAAATCGCCACGGGCGCTCGGGCCGCCGAAATCGCGGCCTATGTCGATGCGATCGGTGTCAGGGCTGGTCTCCCTGCACTTCACACCCAATGGCGCGACGGATGGAGGGTGCTCGACGGATGAGGTTCGTTGTCGGGCCGGCTGAATTATGTAATATCAACAAACAAAATAGTCATAAGAGCTAGGAGAATGCGCGTGCCCAAGCCCCCCTTCCGCGCCGATCACGTCGGCAGCCTGCTGCGCCCGCCTGCCCTGCTCGCCGCACGCGAGCAGTTTCGGAAGGGAGATATCGACGCCGCCGCCCTGCGGTCGGTCGAAGACGACGCGATCCGCGGCGCGGTCGCGCTGCAGGAGGAGCTGGGCTTCCAGGGCGTCACCGACGGCGAATTCCGCCGCACCTATTTCCACACCGATTTCCTGCTCCAGCTCGACGGCGTCGAGGAAGCCGGCGGCACCCAGGTCAAGTTTCACCAGCACGGCGGCACCGAGCTCGAATACGCGCCCCCGGTGATGAAGATCACCGGCCCCGTCCGGCATGCCCGCGACATCCAGCGGCGGGATTTCGAGTTTCTCGCCTCGGTGACGACGAAGCTCCCGAAGGTCTCGATCCCCTCGCCGACCATGCTCCACTTCCGCGGCGGCCGCGATGCGATCGATGCGACCGCCTATCCCGATCTCGACCAATTCTACGCCGATCTCTCGGCCGCGTATCGGGCCGAGCTGGCGAGCCTCGCCGATGCCGGCTGCCGCTATGTCCAACTCGACGACACCAACCTCGCCTATCTGTGCGACGAGACGCAGCGCGCCAACGCCCGTGCGCGCGGGCTCGATCCCGACGCGTTGCCCCGGCTCTACGCGCGCATCATCAACGAGGCGATCCGCGATCGCCCGGCGGACATGATTGTGTGCGTCCATCTGTGCCGCGGTAACTTCCGCTCGTCCTGGGCCGCCGAGGGCGGCTACGAGCCGGTCGCCGAGGTGCTGTTCAACGAGCTCGCGGTCGATGGCTATTTCCTCGAATATGACGATCCCCGCTCGGGCGATTTCGCGCCGCTGCGCCACGTGCCCGCCGGCAAGACGGTGGTGCTCGGACTCGTCACCACCAAGCTGGGCGAGCTGGAAACCGCGGAGTCGGTCAAGCGCCGCATCGACGAAGCCGCCCGCCAGATGCCGCTCGATCAGCTCGCGCTCAGCCCGCAATGCGGCTTCTCGTCCACCGTCCACGGCAACGACGTCTCGATGGCGCAGCAGCGCGCCAAGCTGCAGCTCGTGATCGACGTGGCACGCGACGTATGGGGCGCGATCTGACGCGCGCGCGTCAGTCCCCCCAGTAAAGCCGCATCGGATTGTCGATCAGCAGCTTGCTTTGCAGCTCGGGGGTAGGCGCGATGCGCGGGATCATGTCGACCAGCGCGCCGTCGTCGGGGATCGCATCTTGCATGTTGGGGTGGGGCCAATCGGTGCCCCACAGCGCGCGATCGGGATAGTCCGCCACCAGCGGCGCGACCGCACGCGCGAAATCGTCCCACGGCGGCCCGGCGGGATCGAGACGGTCGGGACAAGTCGCCTTGAACGCAATGTCCTCGCGGCTGTCGAGCAGGCGGCGGAACGCCTTCATGTCGGCGCCGTCCGGCCCCTGCGACACGTCGGGCCGGCCCATGTGGTCGATCACCAGCGGCGCCGGGATCGCATCGAGGAAGGGGCGCAGTTCCTCGAGGATATCCGCCTCGAAATAGACCACGACGTGCCAGCCCGCGGGCAGCCGCCGCGCGACATCGAGGAACTTGTCCTTCGGCGCGTCGTCCACCAGCCGCTTGAGGAAATTGAACCGCACGCCGCGAATGCCGCCCTCGTGCAGCGCCGCGAGCTCCGCCTCGCCAATCGCGGGATCGACAACCGCAACACCGCGCGCCTTGCCGCCCGATGCCGCGATCGCATTCAACGTGGCGGCATTGTCGGTGCCGTGGCAGCTCGCCTGCACGATCACGTTGCGCGAAAAGCCGAGCCGGTCACGCAGCGCGAACAGCTTCTCCGGCCCGGCGTCCTGCGGCAGATATTTGGCCTTGGCGCTGAACGGAAAGCGGTCCGCCGGCCCGAACACATGGCAATGCGCGTCGATCGCGCCTGCGGGCGGGGTGTAGCGCGGGCGTGAAGGATCGAGCGTCCAGCTCCTGATCCGCCCTCCAGCATCGCGGCTCATGCGAACACCTCCCCGTCCATCAGCTTGCGCGCGGTGCGCAGCAAGGCGGCGCTCGTCACCGCACCCCCACCGTCGGTTTCGAGCACGCAGCTCATCTCGCCGGTAGGATGCTCGACCGACAGCGTCTTGCGTGTGCCTTCGGGAACCGCCGCGACGTCGGCCGCCGGCGAGCCTTCGACGAGACACGCGGTCGCCACGCTGACCGCGCCGAGCACCCCGATCGAAGCGTGCGCGCGATGCGGGATGAAGCTCCGCACCGCCACCGCACCGCCCTGTTTGGGCGGCGCAACCAGCATCATCTTGGGCACCGATTTCTCGGCCACGTCGCCCAGATTCATCATCGGCCCCGCGATGCGCCGGATCGCCTCGATCCGCGCCTTGAGCTCGGCGGCATTGTCCAGCGTCTCGCGATCCTCATAACCGGTCGCGCCGGCATCGGCCGCTTTTATCACGACGCACGGCATCCCGTTGTCGATCAGCGTGCAGGCGACGCCTTCGATCACGTCAACGGCATTGCCCGTCGGCAGCAGCGCGCCGCATGATGAGCCGGCGGTGTCGCGAAATTCGAGCGGGATCGGCGCAGCGGTGCCCGGCACCCCGTCGATCCGCGCATCGCCCGAATAGGTCACCTCGCCTCCCGGGGTCTGTACGGTCGCGACGGCGATCTGGCCGGTATTGGCCATGAAGATCGCCACCCGCGTCTCCTCTTCCTCGGCCGTCACCAGCCCGCGCTCGATCGCGAACGGCCCGACGCCGGCGAGCATGTTGCCGCAATTCTGCGCGTCGGTGACGATTGCCTGATCGACGAACACCTGGAGGAACAGATACTCGACATCGACGCCTTCGCGCGCCGATCGCGACACCACCGCCACCTTCGATGTCAGCGGATCGGCGCCGCCCATGCCGTCGATCTGGCGCGGATCGGGCGAGCCCATGATCCGCAGCAGGAAGGCGTCGCGCGCGGCAGTATCGGCGGGCAGATCGTCGGCAAGGAAGAACGCCCCCTTGGACGTCCCCCCGCGCATCCACATGCAGGGAGCTCCGCTATTCATGGCGGAGCCCCATCGCCTCCAGCTTGCCGCGCATGTCGTAGATATCGAGTCCCAGTTCGCCCGCGGCGAGCCGCTTGCGCTTCATCTCCTCATTGGCCTCACGCGCCCGCGCCTTTTCGAGCACCGCGGCGGCGTCCGCGCGCTTGACCACACACACGCCGTCGTCGTCGGCGACGATGACGTCGCCCGGCTCTATGCCCGCCCCCGCGCACACCACCGGCACGTTGACCGATCCCAGCGTCGCCTTGACCGTCCCCTGCGCGTAAATCGCCTTCGACCAGACCGGAAAACCCATCGCGGTCAGATCGCGGACGTCACGCACGCCGGCGTCGATCACCAACCCGCGGCAGCCGCGCGCCATCGCAGAGGTCGCCAGCAAGTCGCCGAAATAGCCGTCCTCGCAGGGGGATGTCGGCGCCAGCACGAGCACGTCGCCCGGCTGGAGCTGCTCGATCGCGACATGCACCATCCAATTGTCGCCCGGCGGCGCCGAGATCGTCACCGCCGAGCCCGCGATCCGCGCTCCCGGATAGATCGGCCGCAGCCTGGATCCGAGCAACCCGATCCGCCCCTGCGCCTCGTGCACCGTGGCAACGCCGGCCGCCGCCAGCCCGTCGATGACCTGCGCCTCGGCACGCGCGATGTTGCGAACCACCTTTGCCATGAACCCTCTTCCTCTGCTCGCCCGAGCGGTAGGCAACACGGCACGCGCTTCGCAATTCACAATTGCACACGCGCGATAAGAATTTGCTATAGCAGCGTGCATGACGCCCTCGCCCTTTGATCTCAACCTGCGCCATCTGCGCGCCGTCTCCGCGATCGCTGCGCAGCGCAGCATGAACGCCGCCGCGCGCGCGGTGAGCCTGTCGCAGCCAGCGTTGACGCAAGGCCTCGCCAAGCTCGAACGCCAGCTCGGCGTCACCTTGTTCCACCGTCACGCCGACGGCATGACCGCGACTGCGGAGGGCGACCGCCTTGCGGGTCGCGCCGATGCCGCGCTCGCACATCTCGCCGCAGCCGCCCGTGCGATCGCGCGCGGTGGCCGCGGCTTCGCACGCCCCGATCTGCTGATGACGGCGGCACAGACCCGCGCCTTCGTCGCGCTCGCCGATGCGGGCAGCTTCGTCGGTGCGGCGACGGCGACCGGGCTGTCGCAACCCGCGCTGCACCGCGCGGTGCGTGATCTCGAACAGGTGAGTGGAACACCGCTGGTCGAGCGGCGCGGACGCGGCGTCGCGATCACGCCCGCGGGCCGTCGGCTGGCGCGCGGTATCCGCCTCGCCGCCGGCGAAATAGCGGCCGGCATCGCCGAGACACGCCCCGATCGCGGCACGCGCAGCGGCCGGCTCGTCATCGGCGCGATGCCGCTCTGCCGTGCGCTGCTGCTCCCCGCCGCGATCGCCGAGTTGATGCGCGAAGCGCCCGATGCCGCGATCGACGTCGTCGAAGGCTCGCGCCGCGAGTTGATCGAGCCGCTGCGCGAAGGCGTGATCGACCTGACGATCGGTGCGCTGCGCGGCACGATCGCGGCCGATCTCACCCAGCGCCCGCTCTTCTCCGATCAGCTGGTGGTGGTCGCGCGCGCCGGCCATCCACTCGATCGACCGACCCGACCGACGCGCGACGATCTCGCGCGTTACCCCTGGGTCATCGGTCGCGTCGGCACACCGTTGCGCGCGCTCTGGCAGGCGCTGTTCGACGGTCGCGCGCTGCCGCCGGCACCGATCGAATGCGGCTCGGTCATGGTGATCCGCGGCCTGCTGCGCGACGGCGATTTTCTGACGCTGCTGTCGCCCGATCAGGTCGCACTGGAAATCGAAAGCGGCATGTTGGCGGCGATCGACAGCCCCGCCGAGCTCCCGGGGCGGCTGATCGGCATCACCACCCGCGCCGACTGGCGCCCCACCCCGCTCCAGGCGCGTTTCCTCGATCTCCTCAACGCCGAGCGCCGATTACTGGGACTTCAGGAAAGCGAATAGCCCCGCGCCGCTTTGGATTGGCGCTATGCCATAACAGTCTTCTAGGCAGGCCCGCATGGAGAGCATGGTTGCCATCATCGGATTCGGCGAGGCGGGATCGACCTTCGCAAGCGCCGGCCTGGGCGCCGGCACGACCGTCGCCGCCTATGACGTCAAGACCGACGCTCCCGCCACACGCGCGGCCAAGCAGGCCGATTACGCGAGGACCGGCGTTCTCGGCCGCGACAGCGCCGCCGAGGCGCTCGCCGCCGCCGATCTCGTCCTCTCGCTCGTCACCGCCGATCAGGCGCTCGCCGCCGCCGCCGCTTATGCGCCCTGGCTGCCCGAAGGCGCGCTCTGGCTCGACATGAACAGCGTCGCCCCCGACACCAAGCGCGCCGCCGCCGCCGCGATCGACGCCGCAGGCGGGCGCTATGCCGATGTCGCCGTGATGGCGCCGGTCGATCCCGCCAAACTCGCCGTGCCGTTGCTCGTGAGCGGGCCCCACGCCGACAAGGCGGTCTCGGCGCTCACCTCGCTCGGCTTCACTCATGTCGGCTCGGTGGGCGACCGCATCGGCGCCGCCTCGGCGATCAAGATGATCCGCTCGGTCATGGTCAAGGGGCTCGAGGCGCTCACCACCGAGATGATCCTCGCCGCCGATGCCGCCGGCGTCACCGACGAAGTGATCGCTTCACTCAACGCCAGCTGGTCCGGCACCGACTGGGCCACGAAAACCGATTACAATCTCGATCGCATGATGGTCCACGGCCTGCGCCGCGCCGCCGAGATGGAGGAGGTCGCCAAGACGCTCGACGCGCTCGGCACCGGCAGCGCGATGACCCGCGGCACGATCGAGCGCCAGCGCGCGATCGGCGCGCTCGGCCTCCCCCCGCCCGAAGGACTTTCCGCCAAGATTTCAGCCGTCACCCCAGCGAAGGCCGGGGTCGCTGGCGACAGCAGCAGGGAGATGCCAGCCTTCGCTGGCATGACGACGCGATGATCATCGATTGCCACGGCCATTACACGACCGCACCCGCGCCGCATAACGACTGGCGCGACGCGCAAAAGGCGGCGTTCCAGGCCGGCGCGGCGGCGGCGCCTTACCCCGCGATCTCCGACGACGAAATCCGCGAGTCGCTTGAAGCGAACCAGATCCGCCTGATCCGCGAACGCGGCGCCGACATGACGATCTTCTCGCCCCGCGCCTCGGCGATGGCGCACCATATCGGCGACGAGGGCGTCTCACGCGTGTGGACACGCCACAACAACGATCTCATCAAGCGCTGCGTCGATCTCTATCCCGACGTCTTCGCCGGCGTCTGCATGCTGCCGCAATCGCCCGGCGCCGACATGGCGGGTTCGGTCGAGGAACTGCGCCGCTGCGTCACCGAACTCGGCTTCATCGGCTGCAACCTCAACCCCGATCCCGGCGGCGGACACTTCAACGCACCCGCGCTCACCGACCGCTATTGGTATCCCTTCTACGAGGCGATGGTCGAGCTCGACGTGCCGGCGATGATCCACGTCTCGGGCTCGTGCAACCCGACGATGCACGCCACCGGCGCCTTCTACATCGCCGCCGACACGATCGCCTTCATGCAGTTGATCCAGGGGGATTTGTTCAAGGATTTCCCGACGCTGCGCTTCATCATCCCGCACGGCGGCGGCGCGGTGCCCTATCATTGGGGCCGCTATCGCGGGCTCGCCGACATGCTCAAGCAGCCGAGCCTCGACGGGCACCTTATGAACAACGTGTTCTTCGACACCTGCGTCTACCACCAACCGGGCATCGACCTGCTGGCCGAGGTGATCGAGACCAAAAACATCCTGTTCGGCTCGGAAATGGTAGGGGCCGTGCGCGGGATCGACCCCGAGACCGGCCACTATTTCGACGACACCAGGCGCTATGTCGACGCGCTGCCGATCTCGGACACGCAGCGCCGCGCCATCTTCGAGGGCA
This sequence comes from Sphingomonas sp., assembly GCA_035538935.1. Taxonomy (GTDB): domain Bacteria; phylum Pseudomonadota; class Alphaproteobacteria; order Sphingomonadales; family Sphingomonadaceae; genus Sphingomonas. Next base: position 147,585 of record DATLJH010000020.1, on the reverse strand, counting down.
ATGCCCGGCGCGTCTTCCCCCGCCTCGACGCGCAGTTGAAGGAGCGCGGCCTGTGAACGCGCCCCGCGACATCCATTCCTATCTCGCCGAGTTCGAGGACATCCCCGGCACGCGCGTCTTCACCGCGAAGCGCGCGCGGCAGGGCTATCATCTCAACCAGTTCGCGATGAGCCTGATGAAGGCGGAGAATCGCGAGCGCTTCAAGGCCGGCGAAGCCGCCTATCTCGACGAATGGCCGCTCACCGATGCGCAAAAAAAAGCCGTGCTCGCACGCGATTACAACGCGATGCTGGAGGAAGGTGGCAACATCTATTTCCTCGCCAAGATCTTCTCGACCGATGGCAAGAGCTTCCAGTTCGCCGCCGGTTCCATGACCGGCATGAGCCAGGAGGAATATGCCGCGATGATGATCGCGGGCGGTCGCTCGCCCGACGGCCAGCGCTCGAAGAAGGACAAAAGCTGATGGCACGCCTCACCGCCGGCCTCACCACCAGCCACATCCCCGCGGTGGGCGCCGCGATGGACCTCGGCAAGACGGGCGAGGACTATTGGAAGCCCGTGTTCGCGGGGTACGACTGGACCAAGGCGTGGGAGGCCGAGCAGAAGCCCGACGTCGTCATCCTCGTCTATAACGACCATGCCTCGGCATTCGACATGAAGGTGATCCCCACCTTCGCGATCGGTTGCGCCGACAAATTTCCGATCGCCGACGAAGGCTGGGGCCCGCGCCCGATTCCGCCGGTGCCCGGCCATGCCGATCTCGCCTGGCACATCGCGCAGAGCTGCATCCTCGACGAATTCGACATGACCATCATCAACGAGATGGCGGTCGATCACGGCCTCACCGTGCCGTTGTCGCTGATCTTCGGCCAGGTCGCGGAGTGGCCGGTCAAGGTCATCCCGATCGCGGTCAACGTCGTCACCTATCCGCCGCCCACCGGCAACCGCTGCTGGCTGCTCGGCGAAGCGATTGCGCGCGCGGTGGCGAGCTACGAGGAAGACCTCAACGTGCAGATCTGGGGCACCGGCGGCATGAGCCACCAGCTCCAGAGCGCGCGCGCCGGCCTCATCAACCGCGAATGGGACACCGCCTTCCTCGACCGGTTGACCACCGACCCCGAGGCGCTGCGCGCGATGCCGCACATCGAGTATCTGCGCGAAGCGGGTTCCGAAGGGATCGAGCTTGTCATGTGGCTGATCATGCGCGGCGCGCTCGGCCCCAAGGTCCGCGAGTTGCACCGCCATTATCACGTCCCCGCCAGCAACACCGCCGTCGGGCACGTCGTGCTCGAACCCGAATCCTAGCCGTCATGCCAGCGAATGCTGGCATCTCATACGGCTGAACGATCCCGGCTTTCGCTGGGATGACGAGAATGGAGTAACGCCATGAAAATCGCGCTCGCCGGTGCCGGCGCTTTCGGAGAAAAGCACCTCGACGGCCTTCGCAAGATCGACGGCGTCGAGGTGACGAGCCTCGTCGGCCGCCTGATCGAACCGACGCAGGCGATCGCCGCGAAATATGGCATCGGCCACGCCACCACCGATCTCGCCGACAGCCTCGCGCGCGATGATGTCGATGCCGTCATCCTCTGCACCCCGACCCAGATGCATGCCGCCCAGGCGATCCAGTGCATGAACGCGGGCAAGCATGTCGAGGTGGAGATTCCGCTCGCTGACGGCCTCGCCGATGCCGAAGCTGTCCTCACGAAACAGCAGGAGACCGGCCTCGTCTGCATGGCCGGTCACACGCGGCGCTTCAATCCGAGCCATCAATATCTGCACAAGAAGATCGCCGCGGGCGAGCTCGCGATCCAGCAGATGGACGTCCAGACCTACTTTTTCCGCCGCAGCAACATCAACGCCAAGGGCGAGCCGCGCTCGTGGACCGATCACCTGCTGTGGCACCACGCCGCGCACACGGTCGATCTGTTCGCCTATCAGGCGGGTCCGATCGTCGAGGCCCACGCGCTGCAAGGGCCGATCCATCCCGATCTGGGCATCGCGATGGACATGTCGATCCAGCTCAAGAGCGAGCGCGGGGCGATCTGCACGCTATCCTTGTCGTTCAACAACGATGGGCCGCTCGGCACCTTCTTCCGCTACATCTGCGACAACGGCACCTGGATCGCCCGCTACGACGATCTGGTGACAGGACGCGAGGAGCCCGTCGACGTCTCCAAGGTTGATGTGTCGATGAACGGCATCGAGCTGCAGGATCGCGAGTTCATCGCCGCGATCCGCGAGGGCCGCGAACCCAACAGCTCGGTCGCGCAGGTCTTGCCCTGCTATCGCGTGCTCGACCAGCTCGAGCGGCAGCTCGCGCGATGAAGACCACCGTCGCGATCATCGGCGCGGGGCCGTCGGGGCTGCTGCTCGGCCACCTGCTGCGCCAGGCCGGTATCGATGCGGTGATCGTCGATCGGCAAACGAAGGATCACATCCTCGGCCGTATCCGGGCCGGCGTGCTCGAACGCACGACGACCGACCTGCTCGAACGGCTCGGCATCGACGAGCGCCTCAAGTGCGAAGGCATTCCCGAGGATGGCTTCAATCTCGCCGACGGCGAACGCCTGATCCGCATCGACATCGCCGAACTGACCGGTCGTCAGGTCGTGGTCTACGGTCAGACCGAGGTGACGCAGGATCTGATCGAGGCCGCCCCGGCGCGCGGGTTGGAGATCGTGTTCGAGGCATCGGACGTGACGCTCCATGATATCGACAGCGATGCGCCTCGGATCACCTATCGCAAGAACGGCGAGAAACACCGCATCGATGCCCGGCTGATCGCCGGATGCGACGGTTTCCACGGTCCGTCGCGCCGCGCGATCCCACAGGCGCACGTGCGCGAGTTCGAGCGGCATTATCCGTTCGGTTGGCTCGGCATCCTCGCCGACGTGCCGCCGTGTCATCACGAGCTGATCTACGCCAATTCCGAACGCGGCTTCGCGCTGGCCAGCATGCGCTCGCAGACGCGCAGCCGCTATTATGTCGACGTGCCGCTCACCGAGCGGATCGAGGATTGGTCCGACGACCGGCTGTGGGACGAGCTCGCCCGCCGCCTCGGCCCGGAGGCTGCGGCGCACATCGTGCGCGGTCCCGCGCTCGAAAAGTCGATCGCGCCGCTGCGCTCCTACGTGTTCGAGCCGATGCAGCACGGCAGCCTGTTCCTCGCCGGCGACGCCGCGCACATCGTGCCGCCGACCGGCGCCAAGGGCCTCAACCTCGCCGCATCCGACGTCGCCTATCTGTCCGACGCGATGATCGCCTTCTTCACGCGCGGCGATCAGGCGGCGCTCGGCGGCTATCAAAAAAAGGCGCTTGCGCGGGTCTGGAAATCGGAGCGGTTCAGCTGGTATCTGACCAAGCTGATGCACCGTTTCCCCGAAGACGGTCCGTTCGAGCGCGCGATGCAGGTCGCCGAGCTCGATTACATCGCGAATTCGCGCGCGATGCAGACCGCCATCGCCGAGAATTACGTGGGACTGCCGCTCTGAGCATGACGCTTCCTACCCGCGCGATCGGCCCGTTCACCGTGTCGGCGATCGGCCTCGGCTGCATGAACCTCAGCCATGCCTATGATATGCCGCCGTCGGAGGAAGAGGGCGCGCGGTTGCTCAACCGCGCGCTCGATCTCGGGGTGACGATGCTCGATACCGCCGCGCTCTACGGCGGCGGCGCCAACGAGCGGCTACTCGGCAAGGCGGTAATGCACCGTCGGCGCGAATTCACGCTGGCGAGCAAATGCGTGCTCGACATGGTTGACGGCAAGCGCACGCTCGACGGCTCTCCGCAGGCGATCGCACGCACGCTCGACGCCGCGCTCCAGCGGCTCGGCACCGATCATATCGATCTCTATTACCTCCATCGGCTCGACCGAGACGTTCCGATCGAGGAATCGGTCGGCGCGCTGGTCCGCGCGAAGGAGGCCGGCAAGATCGGCGCGCTCGGCCTCAGCGAGATGTCCGCCGCTACGCTGCGCCGCGCCCACGCCGTTCACCCGATCGCAGCGATGCAGACCGAATATTCCCCTTGGGTCCGCAACGCCGAGGTCGCCGTGCTCGACGCCTGCCGCGCGCTCGGCGTTGGCTTTGTGGCCTTCTCTCCACTGGGGCGCGGTTTTCTGGCAGGTGGGGTCACGGACAATCACTTCCTAGCCGGCGACATCCGGGCGAGAATGCCACGCTTCCAAAACCCCAATTTTGCGCACAATCTGGCGCTCGCTGCGCGCTTCAACGTGATCGCCGTCGATGCCGGCCGCACGCCCGCGCAGCTCTCGCTCCGCTGGGTGCTGTCGCGCTCACCGTTCATTGTGCCGATTCCAGGCACACGCAGCATCGCACATCTCGACGAGAATCTCGTAGCGGCAACGGCAATGATCGACGAAGACACGCTCGATGCCGTCGACGCTCTATTCGCGCCGGGCGCGGTTGCTGGCAATCGCTACCTACCTGTCGCGCAAGCGCAAATCGATACAGAATTGCTGCCGGAAGAAATGGCGAGCAGCGTTGCAAATTAATCCAATCGGAAAGCAACTTGTCAATTCTCTCGGTACGAGAGCGCCTCTGGCCGCGCAGCGAACAATGGGCGGCTTCGTGTCCGTCACCGCCAGTGCCTCGCTTTGGCCGCGGCTTCTTCGGTCGCGGAGAACGGTGCACCGGCCATCATCGTTTGCGCATCTTCGATCAACGCTCCGGAGGAGGCCTGACGATACGCGCCGGATTGCTCACCCATGGCCGTCCGCACCACGTTCCACCGATCGCCGTCGCGACACGCAATGCCCTGCAGTCGCTCTCTGCTGAACGTGCGGCAGATCCCGCCGTCCCGGGCACGAAAAGTCAGGCCGATGCGAAACGGGGGATCATTCGGCTGGGTCGATGCCAGTTGCGTATCGAGCGTCGAAGCAAGACGCCCGCGCGCGACCAGAACACCGTCGTTGGTCGCCACCGACCCCACGTCACCGACCTGCCGGCCGATGACGAGGCCCAGCACCAGCGTCGCCGCGATCGCCGCACCCTGCATCCAGCGGCGCGCATTCCACGCGACCCTCGGGCGACGCGGCGCCTCGGCGAGCGGCACAACCTTGCTCTCCAGCAATGCGCGGAAGCGATCGGGCACCTCGGCCTCGGCATAACGATCGAACCGCGCCTTCAGCGTCTCGCGTAGTGCGCGATCACGCGCCACTGCTTCGGCCAGCGCCGGATCCTCGGCCATCGCCTGCTCGACCCGCCGTCGCGCGAGCGCGTCGAGTTCGCCATCGACATAGGCCATGCGCGTCGCCGCATCGATCGTCGTCATGCCGCTTCCCCCAATGCCCGCATCAGCGCCTCGCGCCCACGCACCAGCCGCGAGCTCAGCGTGCCGATCGGAATGTCGAGGATATCGGCCGCCTCCTTGTAGGCGAAGCCCTCGACCAGCACGAGTGCGATCGCCTCGCGCTGCTCGTCGGGCAGCGTCGCCAGCGCGCGGTCGACCTGGCCCAGCTCGACGGCGGCCTCGATCCGGCGGTCGCCGGCATCGCCCACATCGTCGCCTGCCTTGGCAGGCACGAAGGTTTCGCCGCGGCGCCGTCGGGCACGCACCTCGTCGATCCAGATGTTGCGCATTACCGTCATTGCCCAGCTGTCCAGCCTCGTCCCCGGTTGCCATTTGTCGCGCGATCGGAGCGCGCGCTCGATTGCCGCCTGGCACAGATCGTCGCCGTCGGCCTCGTTGCGCGACAAACTCATCGCGAACCGCCGGAGCCGCGGCACCAGCGCCAGTAATTGCTCTTCGAACCGCAAGCCTCGTCCATCCTCGGCCGCTCTGTTGGATGAAACGGACGACCCCGCCCGTTTCATCCGCATGAGACGGAAAAATTTGCCCGGCCGCGCATATCGTGCGCTCCGCCGGTCTCTGTGCGATAGGGATGCCCGATGAAACGCCTCCTGGCCATATCGATACCGATCGCATTGCTCGCGAGCGTCGCCGCACAGGCGCAATTGCTGCCGCCGCTGCCGAACGTGCACTTGCCGCAGTTGCCGACCGATATGCTCGATCAGCCGCTCGAACGCGTGACGACGCTCGTCGATCGCACCGCCAGGGTGCTCGATCGCACCCGGCTGCAACGCCTCACCGCCTTCCTGCACGACAACCGCGCGACCGTTGCCCCGGACGACAGGGGGTTTCCGGCGGTGCGCGGCGAAGTGTTGCTGACGTCGCCCGCGCCCGACGACATCGCCCGGCTGGCCGATGATGGATTCGCCGTGATCGACGACGGCACGATCCCCGGGCTCGGCCTCCGTACCGTGCGGCTGGCGACGCCCAAGGGCATGACGCTGAAGAAAGCGCTCAAGCGAGCCCGCCGGATCGCCGGTGATCGGATCAGCGCCGACAACATCCATTTCCGCAGCGGTGAGCGGGCAGCGGTTGCCGTGTCGGGCGTGCCGACGCCATCCGCCGCGCCCACCGCTACGTCGCGAGCGCCTGTCGGCATGATCGATGGCGGCGTCGCGGCATCGCCGCTGATCCCCCCTCGCGTCACGCAGCACGGTTTCGCGGCCGGCGCTCCCGCGCCCGATCCGCACGCCACCGCGATGGCCTCGCTCCTGATCGGCGAGGGCAAGGTGCGCGGCGCCGATCCGGGCGCGCATCTGTTCGCGGCTGACGTCTACGGCCGCGATCCTGCGGGAGGCGGTGCGCTCGCCATTGCCCGCGCGCTCGGCTGGATGATCGAGAACCGCGTCAAGGTCGTGGCGATCAGCCTCGTCGGCCCCAAGAATGCGCTGCTCGGGCGCGCCGTCGCGCTCGCCGAGGACAAAGGACTCACGGTCGTCGCTGCGGTGGGCAATGACGGCCCGGCCGCCCCACCCGCCTACCCGGCCTCCTACCCGGGCGTGCTGGCGATCACCGGGGTCGATGCGGATGACAAGGTGCTGGTCGAGGCGGGGCGCGCGCTGCACCTCGATTACGCCGCACCCGGCGCCGATCTGCTGGCGGCGACGCCGGGATCGCGCGCGGCGCCGGTGCGCGGCACTTCCTTCGCGACCGCCCTCGCCGCCGGACGGCTTGCGGCGCTGACGACGGCCGATCACGCCGAGGCGCGACGCGCACTCGATCGCGAGGCGGTCGATCTGGGCGAGAAAGGCCCCGATTCCGACTATGGGCGCGGCCTGGTTTGCGGCAGTTGCGCGACGCGACCGTGAATTTTTACATGTTATATCAGTTACTTGATTATTTTTGCACATCGCCGGGATGAAATGGCGAGTGCCCTCCGTTCCCCGTAACGAGAGCCGCGCAGGCGGCTCGTCGTCCGACAGGAAAGGAGATCTGCAATGATCAAGTTCGCATGTTCCGCCGCCGCTGGCGCCCTCGTTCTAGCCTTCGCCCCGCCCGCATCCGCCCAATTGCTTGGCGGCGCCGTCGGGCAGCTCGGTGGTGCCGTGGGTGGGCTCGGTGGCGCGGCCGGCGGCACCTTGGGCGGCACGCTTGGCGGCACCGGATCGATCAGCGCCACCCCCGGCATCGACACCGACCGCGGCAGCGCCTCGGCGCGCGTGGACGGATCGGGCGACCTCGACAGCACGGTCGACAGCGCCCTGAACGCGGCCGGCACATCGGCCGGCGTCGATGGTTCGAGCAGCGCCTCGGCACACGGCAGCGGATCGGTGAGCGCCTCTGCGGTCGGCACGGACGGCGTCCGTTCGGTGGTGGATTCGACCACCGCGACCGCCCGTCAGGCCGTCGGCACGGCACGGAGCATCGCCGGCAACGCGGTTGGCGGCGTCCGCTCCGCTGCCGGCAACGCCGTGTCCGGCGCGTCGGGTGCGTTCACCGGCGCCGGCAGCGCCTCGGCTGCGGCGCAGGGCAGCCTCGGCCAGCTCGCGCTCGCCGGCTCGGGCGCGGCCAATGGTTCGGGCAATGTTGCCGTCGCGCCCGGGATGACCATCGCCGACACGCGCGGCCGCGCGATCGGCACGGTGCAGAACGTCGCGGCCGATGCCGACGGCACGGTGCGGGCGATCACGGTCGCCGCGGGCGACCGGCTTGCGACCTTGCCCGCTGCCAATTTCAGCGGCTCGGGCAGCGTGCTCACCTCGGCCATGACCAGGAGCGAGGTCGATAGCGCCGCCAAGCAGCAGGCGAACGCCAGCCGCTGAGGCACCCTGCCCCTGGCGAGGCGCACGGGTCGCGCGCCTCGCCCTTTTTCCGATAATCCTGGAGAGTTGCGATGCGCCTTCGGTTCGCACCCGTGACCGCTTTGTGCCTGCTTCCCGCCCCGGCGTTCGCCCAGACCGCGTCCGATGCGCCGGCCACGACGGTCGAGCTCGGGACGGGCATCGAATATCAGCAGGGCAATTACGGGTTGGACGAAGATATCGACCTGCTGTCCGTGCCGACAACGCTGACGATCCGTCACGACAAGCTGACGCTGGCCGCCAGCCTGGCTTATGTCCGCCTCGACGCGCCCGCCAACGTCGTGACGGGGGGCGGCATCCTGGGCATCCCGATCATCGTGCCGCCGACCACCAGCACCGAACGACGCACGCGCAGCGGCATCGGCGACCTCCGGCTGACGGGATCGTACACCGTCTCGACGCTGCCCGTGGGGGTCAGCCTGTCCGCGCAGGTCAAGCTACCTACCGCTTCGGCCGCCAACGGCATCGGCACCGGCAAGACAGACATCGCCGTCGGCGGCGAGCTGTTCAAGCAGCTGGGGCGCGTGACGCCCTATCTCGACATCGCCTACACCATGCCGGGCAGCCCCGAAGGCTATCGCCTCGACGACAGCCTGTCAGGGCAGATCGGGGCGGCGATGCAGCTCGGCCGGCGAGTGCGCGGGCATCTCGGCTACGCTTATGCACAGGCGATCAGTCCGGCGCTCGGAGATCAGCAATCACTGGCGGCTGGGATCAACGCCGGCATCGCGCGCACGCTGTCGCTGGGAATGTACGGCAGCGCGGGCCTCTCCCGCGGCGCGCCGGACGTCGTTGCCGGATTGCGGATCGGGGTGACCCTCGACTGAGAAGGGGCATCGGCGCGTATCTCCGGCATGGCCGAGGACGGCAGAGGGTGCGTTCAGGCGACGCGATCGGCCACCCGCTTCGCATCCTGCGCCATCTGCGGTCAGCTCAAAAACGATAGCGCACGCCCATCGTGTAGGTCGTCTCGTCGTAGAAATAATTGCCGACGAAGAACTTCTCGCCCCGGTAGGTACGCGTCCTGCTGCGCAGCACGTTGGTCCCGCCGATGTCGAAGCGCAGCCGGTCGGTGAGATCGTAACCGACGCTGAAATCGAGGCGGCCGGCGGGGCGGACATATTCGAGCAACGTCGGCACCTCGTCGGTCACCGCCGGATCGAAGCGGCGGAGCTGCGGCTGCCCCGACAGGTCGTTCGAATAATATCTGGACCGGTAGGTGTAGACGACGCGCCCGCTGATCCCGTATTTCTCGTAGAGCAGGCCGGCGGTGTAGTTGAACTTGGAGACGCCCTGCAGCGGCTCGCCGGCCAGGCTGTCGTCGCCCTGCACTTCCGAATCGGCGTAGGTGAACGACCCCATCACTCCGAGCCCGCTCAGCGCCCCGGGCAGAAAATCGAAGAAGTTCTGGCCGCTGACCTCGATGCCCTGGAGCTTCGCGCGGCCGACGTTACGGGGACGGTGGACGATATAGGTGATGCCGTCGATCTCCTCCTGCGCACCCGCGGTGATCACGCGATTGGTGATCTTGCGATAATAGCCGGCAATCGCGACGAAGCCGCCGTTCCAGTAATGCTCGATCGTGGCATCGAAGCTGTCCGACTTTTGCGGCAGCAGGTCCGGGTTGCCCGCCGATCCGGTGCTGAGCTGGGCGGGGTTCACGTCGATGACGAGCGTGATCGCCGGGTTGAGCAATCCGAATTCGGGCCGGCGAATGGCCTTCGAATAGCCGAGGCGCGCCTGGAACCCGCCGGGGAGGCGAAGGCGCGCGGTGGCGTTCGGGAGGATGTCGGTATCGGATTTGTGCGTCTGCAGCGGTGCGCCGTTTTCATCGAACGTATCGACGGTGCGATCGGTCCTGGTGACGCGCACGCCGAGCACGCCGTCCAGCGACACGTCGCCGCCGAGATCGATATCGTAATGCGCCTGGCCGTAGCTGGCATAGGTCGTCTCATCCGCATCGAACTGGCGAAGCGGATCGTAATCGGGCTGGCCGGCGGGCAGATTGTAGATGGCACGGAGCCGATCCAGCCCTTCGTCGGTCAGCATGAACGCGCCGTTGGGGCCCACGAAGCGCGCGCCGCCGTTGATGCGCGGATGGACGTCGGACAAGCCGATGAAATCGGGATACAATTCGGTGTCGGAAACGAGCTTCGCCTTGGCCTCACTACCCGTGCCGATATTGCCGAACGGGGTCGGCGTGTTGATGTGGACGTTGTGGAAGGTCGCCGTGCGCTTGGCGTAGCGCAGGCCCGCCTTGAAGCTCGAGAGCAAGCCGCCGACCTCCTGCTCGCCGTCGAGCCGGGCCTGGAAGAGGCTGCCGCGCGCGTCGCCGAAATCCTGGATGAGCTGGTTGCGGAACGACACGCCCGTCCGGTCGATCAGATAGTCGTTGGGCACGGTGAGCCGCGCGCCGCCATCGTCATCGGTGTCGAGCATCAACTCGGGAATGCGGTTGCCGACCGCGGTGCGGATGTCCTTGTCCCTGCTCCGCGAGCTTTGATAACCGATGTCGAGGTTGAGCTTGGTGCCAGCCGAATTGTCGTAACGCAGGCCGCCCGCGACCAGCTTGTTCTTCTGATCCACCGTGTGGACGCCGGTCGAGCGATTGGCGACGACGTTATGGAAAACCGCGCTGTCGATGTCGCAAAGGTTGACCTCGCTGTTGTCCTCCAGCGACTTGTTGCCGTCCTGGTCGATCTGCTGGTTCGGGTTTTGCCCGTTGCCCTTGGATCGCACGTCGAAACAGTTCGAATTCGCCTGGATGTCCGACACCGTGACGTTGGTCGTGAACGGCTGGACGTTGAATCCGTAATCCACGTCGCGGCTTTTGAAGCGAGTGTAGAGGCCGTCGAGATAAACTTCGAGCGCGGTCGAGGCCTGCCATTGGAGCGCGGCATTGACCTGTTGCCGCTTCACGTTCGAATCGTGCGTCGCGTTCTGGAGGATGTTCGGGATGAAATATCCCGGCGTCTTGAGGGGGTTTGCGGCCGAATTTCGCCGATCGGTGAGATTGCTGTTGATGCGCAGCGAATTCGCGTCGGACCAGGAGGCACTCACCAGCGCGCCGATCTCGCCGATCCCGGTATCCCAGCGATCGGTGGCGAGCGCGCCGATCTGCGGATTGAGCGCCTCGCTCTGCAACCCGTAATTGCCACGCGCGGTGACGACGACGGTCGGATCGTTGAAATTGAAAGGCTTGTTGAGCCTCAGGTTGATCGCGCCGGCAACGCCGCCTTCGATGAGATCGGCGGTCTGGGATTTGTAGACGTCGACCCGCGAGAGCGCGTCGGCGGGCAGATCCTGGAGATCGAAGTTACGGCCCGTGGTGGTGAAGACCTCGCGCCCGTCGACGGTGGTGAGGATGTCCGTCAGCCCGCGAATCCGGACGCCCGACAATTCATTGTGATTGTCGTTGGACACTTGGACACCCGCCACGCGCTGCAACGACGCGGCGACCGTCGGGTCGGGAAACTTGCTGATGTCCTGCGCGACGATCGAATCGACGACCTGGACGGAATTCTGCTTCACCTCGGCGGCACGCTCGAGCGATGACCGGATGCCGGTGACGACGATTTCGTTGCCCTGCGACGATTGGTCGGCTGCGATACCGGCGTCGTCCGAAACCTGAGCCGCATCGGATGTCGCGCTCACGCTCGTCTGACCGTCCACCTCCTGCGCCATCGCCGCACCCTGCAGGGCGATCATGCCGAACGCCGAAGCGGCGCAATACCACGGAGCCTTGCTGTTCATCTGCCATCCTCCCTCGGTCGGACTTTAAGGTCCGATCCTCCGCGCTCATATTACTAGCATTAGTAAGATAATCAACGCGCACCGAATGGCTGTTTTTGCTCCTCTTTTCGACGCGCGGCGAAGATAGCATAGCAAAGATCGGTGCTGGCGTCGGGTGCTCGGCGGGGCTGGTCGGCCGCTTAAAAATATTATAAGTCTGCTCCATAAACGCCCGCAAAGGGGCGCGGACGTCATGGGAGGGCGGATGGACGGGCCACGCGACAGGCCGAACGTGCTGTGGATCTGCACCGACCAGCAGCGGTGGGACACGCTCGGCTGCTACGGTAACGATCATGTCGATACGCCCCATCTCGATCGGCTCGCCGCGGGCGGCGTGCTGTTCGAGCGCGCCTTCTGCCAGAGCCCGGTCTGCACGCCGAGCCGCGCCAGCTTCCTCACGGGCCGCTATCCGCGCACCACGCGATGCCGCCAGAACGGCCAGTCGATCCCCGCGGACGAGCGGCTGATCTCTCGCCTGCTCGCCGATGCGGGCTATGCGTGCGGGCTTTCGGGCAAACTCCACCTCTCGCCGTGCCACATCTCGGCGGCGCCGGTGATCGAGCGCCGCATCGACGACGGCTATGCCGAGTTCCATTGGTCGCATCACCCGGATCAGGACTGGCCGACCAACGAATATGGCGTCTGGCTGCGCGCCCGGGGCGAGCGCTATGCGCGCACGCCGTTCCGCGGGTCGGATCATGTCGAGGCCGGCATGCCCGCCGAGCTGCACCAGACCACCTGGTGCGCGCAAAAGGCGATCGAGTTCATCGACGCCCACGCCGATGCCGCAACGCCGTGGCTGTTCTCGGTCAACATCTTCGACCCGCACCACCCGTTCGATCCGCCGCCCGAGCTGCTCGAACGCTATCTCGACCGGCTCGAGGCGATCCCCCTCCCCAACTACGTTCCGGGCGAGCTCGACGACAAGCCAGCCTTCCAGCGGATCGATCATCGCGGCGCCTATGGCGGCAATGCGGGCTTCGCTTACGACAAGATGGACGACGCGGATCACCGCCTCGTCCGCGCCGCTTATTGGGCGATGTGCGACCTGATCGACCAGCAGGTCGGGCGGATGCTTGAGGCGCTCGATCGCACCGGGCAGCGCGAGGATACGATCGTCATCTTCATGTCCGATCACGGCGAGATGCTCGGCGATCACGGCATCTATCTGAAGGGGCCGTATTTCTACGAGCCCGCGGTGCGCGTGCCGCTGATCGTCTCGTGGCCGGGCGCGATTCCCGGCGGGCGACGAGTGACGGAAATGGTCGAGCTCGCCGATCTCGCCCCGACCCTGCTCGACGCCGCCGGGCTCGATCGCTTCCCCGGCATGCAGGGCGCATCGCTCTGGCCGTTGCTGCGCGATGCCGATGCCGACGCGCCGCCGCGGGCGGACGTCTATTCGGAATATTACAACGCCATGCCCTGGCATCGCGACCCCACCGCGCAGGCGACGATGATCCGCACCGATCGCCACAAGCTGGTCGCCGTCCACAGTCTCGGCACCGGCGAGCTTTACGATCTGGAGGCGGATGCCACCGAGACCCGCAACCTGTGGGACGACCCCGATCATCGGGAAATCAAGAACGCGTTGCTGACGCGGCTGTGCGACCGGATGGCCTGGACGGTCGATCCGCTCGGGCCGCGCGTGGCGCCCTATTGATCGGCGCGCCGAGATGTCGATCGAAACCACCATCGCTATCACGGACGATGCGCCGGCTCCCGCGCGCGTCGACCGGCTGAGCTACACGATCGGCGCGCTCGGCGGCGGCATTCGCGGCTACGAGCTCGGCGTCGTCGCCGGCGCCTTGCTGTTCGCCGCCCCCGCCCTGCACATGGGCCCGGCGCTCACCGGCTGGGTGGTGAGCGCGGCACTGCTCGGTTCGCTGTTCGGCGCGCTCGGCGCCGGGCCGGCGGCCGACCGCATCGGACGGCGCAGGATCATCGCCGTCGCCGCCTTCATCTTCAGCCTGGGCATCGTGGGGGCCGCGCTGTCGCCCGATGTTGCGATGCTCATCGCCTCGCGGCTGGTGCTCGGCGTCGCGGTCGGCATCGCGACCGCGATCATCCCGGTCTACATTTCCGAGATCGCCCCGGCGCAGGAGCGCGGCGCGCATACCGGGCTGTTCCAGATCATGATCATGATCGGCGTGCTCGCGTCGAGCATCGTGGCGCTCGCGCTCGCGCCCTACGGCGCGTGGCGATGGATGTTCGGCCTGGGCCTGCTCCCCGCGCTCGCCATGCTGGTGGGGACACGCTGGCTGCCCGAAAGCCCGCGCTGGCTGGTCAAGCGCGGGCGCGACGAGGAGGCGCGCCGCGTGCTGGCGCGGCTGCGCAGCGGCGATGTCGAGCCCGAGCTCGAGCAGATCCGCGCCATCAACCGCCGCGAAACCGGCAAGGCGACGCTGGCGGCGATGATCGCCGTGCCCGCGACGCGCCGCCTGCTGCTCGTCGGTTGCGGGCTCGGCGCGTTCCAGCAGCTCATCGGCATCAATGCGGTCACCTATTACGCGCCGAGCGTGCTCAAGGGCGTCGGCTTCACCGATTGGACCGCGGTCGCCGCCAACCTCGCCATCTCGGCGGTCGGACTGGCGACGACGATCCTGATGGCGCTGGTCGTCGTGGACCGGTTCGGGCGACGCAAGCCGCTGATGTGGGGGGCGCTCGGCATGGCAGCCAGTATGGCGCTGCTGGGGGCGGTGTTCCTGTCGGGCACGGTGACGGGCGCGGCGAGCTATGTCGCGCTGCTCGGGTTGATCGGCTTCCAGATATGCTTCGCGCTGAGCTGGGGCGGGATCGTCTGGATCGTGCTGGGCGAGATGTTTCCTCTTCGCCTGCGCGGCACCGCGATGGGCGTGGCGGTGTTCGCCACCGAGATCACCAGCGTCGTCGTCGGCGCGGTGTTTCCAGTGCTGCTTCAGCAGGGGCCTGCGGCAATGTTCTTCGGCTTCGCAGTGATGGGCGTGCTCGCCTTCCTCTGGGCGGCCTTCCTGCTGCCCGAAACGGGGCGGCGGACCCTGGAAGACATCGAAGCAGACATGCTGGACGCATCGGCGCGGCCATGCCCGCCGACGATATAGAAGGAGAGAATGATGGTGCAGCAACGAATGGGCAGGCTTTTGAACCAGGGTCGGCGCGCGCCGGGTCTGCGGCGGCGGAGTGCGATCCTGCTGGGCGCGTCGGCGATGATGTGCGCGGCGATCGGCTCCCCTGTCCTCAGCGCGCCTCCCACGCCGCCCGGAAGCGCGCCGCAGCAGCAGGAGCCGGCACACGCCCGCCAGCCCAACATCCTCGTCATCGTCGCCGACGACCTGGGGTATCAGGACGTCGGCTTCAACGGCGCCGCCTTCGCCACGCCGAACATCGACCGCATCGCCAGGAACGGCGTGGTGCTGGACCATTTCTACACCTCGGCGCTGTGCTCGCCCTCGCGCGCGGGGCTGCTCACCGGCCGCTATCCAAACCGCTTCGGCATCATGGGCGACACCGTGACGCCGGGCAGCGATTTCGGCCTCGATCCGAAGGAGGAGACGATCGCCGACGTGCTGGCGCGCGCGGGCTATGCCCGCCGCTCGTTCCTCGGCAAATGGCATCTCGGCCATCGCTCGCGCGCCTTCCACCCGATGAACTTCGGTTTCACCAGCTTCTACGGCCATTACAACGGCGCGATCGACTATTTCACGCACAAGCGCGAAGGGCAGGTCGATTGGCACCGCGACTACGCCCCTTCCGCCGACAAGGGCTATTCGACCGACCTGCTCGCCGCCGAGGCGACGCGGATCATCCGCACGCCGTCGCCGGGCGGCAGCCCGTGGTTCATGTGGCTGGCGTTCAATGCGCCGCATGGTCCGCTCCAGGCGCCGCCGGCGGACCTCGCATGGGCCGGGTTCGATCCGTCCAAGCCACGCTTCGCGCTGCGCGAGAGCAAGCGCGAAGGCGCCGGTTACGGTGCGCAGGGGCGCGGCAACACGCATCGGCAGACCGCGATCGCCGCGATCCACGCGCTCGATCGGAATATCGGCGCCGTGCTCGACACGCTACGCCAGACCGGCCAGCTCGACAACACGCTGATCCTCTTCACCAGCGACAATGGCGGCCCGGGCCGGACCGGCGGCAAGGACAATGCGGCGAGCAACGGCCCGCTGCGCGGCTGGAAGGCCCAGCATTACGAAGGCGGCGTGCGCGTCGCCGCGGCGATATCCTGGCCTGCCGGATTGAAACCGCGCCCCGATGCCGACATCGGCCCGGTCTCGTATGTCGATCTGCTGCCGACGCTGGCGCATATCGCCGGCGCCACGCCCTCGCGGGCGGTGGACGGCAAGGACATGTCAACCGCCTTGCTCTCGGACCAGCGGCCCGCGGGCGAGCGCACGCTGTTCGTCGGCGAGGATTATCGCACGCCGCCCAAATACGGGAACCGCTTTCCCGGAAATCCCGCCATGCTGCGCGCGCGCGCCGGATCGGTGATCGTGGGACGATGGAAGCTGGTGGGGGATCAGCTCTTCGATCTCGCGACCGATCCGTACGAGAAGACCGACGTCGCCGCGCAGCACGCGGATGTCGTCAAGCAGCTCAAGGCGCAGGTCGCAACGTTCTCCGCGCTCCGAAAAGTGTCTCGCGATCGGCTGAACGCCACGCACTTCGCGCCGATCCCGCTCTGGACGCTGCCGAAAGACTGACAGGCGCGCGCCTGCCCGCTATGCTGAGCGCAGGAGAGGCCGATGGCATCCTTCGGGGACTATCAGAACGAGCTCTACGCCGCCGGCCTGCGCGGGGTGCTGCCCAGGCTCCCCGTCGACGCCGCCGGGCTGGAGGCGCGCGCCGAGGCGGCGATGCCGCCGCACGTGCTCCACTACGTCCAGGGCGGCTGCGGCGACGAGGCGACCCAGCGCCGCAACGTCGCCGCCTTCGCCGACTGGGGCATGGTGCCGCGGATGATGGTCGACACGCGGGCACGCGATCTCTCGATCGACCTGTTCGGGCTCACGCTGCCCACACCGATCTTCCTGAGCCCGATCGGCGTCACCGGCATCTGCACCGCCGACGGCCATGGCGATCTCGCCGCCGCGCAAGCCTCGGCGGTGACCGGCGTGCCGATGATGGTTTCGACGCTCGGTAACGATCCGCTCGAAACCGTAGCCGAGGCGCTGGGCGATACGCCCGGCTTCTTCCAGCTCTACACGCCGAAGCACGAAGGGCTCGCCGAAAGCCTCGCCCACCGCGCCGAGGCGGCGGGATACAAGGCGATTGTCGTCACGCTCGACACCTGGGTGACCGGCTGGCGGCCGCGCGACCTTAATGCCGGCAATTTCCCGCAATTGCGTGGGGCCGTGCTCGCCAATTACTTCAGCGATCCGGTCTTCCGCTCGATGCTCGCCAGGCCGCCCGAGGACGATCCGGCGGCGGCGGTGATGACCTGGGCGGCAACCTTCGGGCGCGTGCTCACCTGGGACGACATGGCGTGGCTGCGCTCGCTCACGTCGCTGCCGATCGTGCTCAAGGGCATCTGCCACCCGGACGATGCGCGCCGCGCAATCGATGCCGGCGTGGACGCGATCTTCTGCTCGAACCATGGCGGACGGCAGGCCAACGGCGGGATCGCCGCGATCGACATGCTGCCGGACGTCGTGGAAGCGGCCGGCGCGGTGCCCGTCCTGTTCGATTCGGGCGTGCGCTCGGGGTCCGACGTGGTGAAAGCGCTCGCGCTCGGCGCACGGGCCGTGGGAATCGGGCGCCCCTACGTCTACGGCCTCGCGCTCGACGGCGCCGAGGGCGCAGCGCACGTCATCAAGTGCATCCTCGCCGAGGCCGATCTGCTGATGGCGGTCAACGGCTATCCGACGCTCGCCGACGTGCGTGCGGCGGGGGCATCCCGACATTGCGGCTGATACGCTTCAGGCGATGATCGTCGTCGCGATTCCGGTAGTGCGCAACGCGGTGCGGTAGATCACCTGGTCGAGCGGTTCGAGGAACACGCAGCCCGAGGCATGGCTGTCGCTCCACACCACGCGCGCGAGTTGCGGCTCGCTGTCGGCGAGCTTGAGCCAGATCGAGCTTCCCGGCGTCAGTCGATCGACGGCGACGCGGAAGCCGTAGCGCGAAATGTCGAGCAGCCGCGTTTCGACCCGCTGCTTGCCCAACGCGCGCACACCGACGCGCGCATTGGCCCGCCGTCGCGGCGTACGGCGCTTGTCGGCTATATCGACGATCGGTGCTTCCAGCCCCATGCCCTTGTCCCCGCGAGCCCTCGTGCCCGCCGACGCTAGAGGCACGATAGCTAACGCAAAGTTAACGCGGTGTCATATCCCGCCGTCCACGGCCGCATAGCCCGCCGCCTCCAGCCGCGCGACCAGATCGGCCGCGCACCGATCGACCAGCGCCGGATCGGTCGCGCGCACGACGAAGTTCGCCCCGCCCCGGCCCTCGCGGAAGAAAGGGTAGCTGCCGATGACGACGCCCTCATGCGCCCGTTCGAGGTCGCGCAGCAGGTCCGCGACCTCGCTTTCGGCGACCCAGCAACCGATCGTGCGGCTGACGAGCGGTGCGCCGCCCTCCAGCGCGCCCGTCAGCGCGTCGAGCATGCCCGCGGTGATGTGCGGCACGCCCGCCATCACGAAGACGTTGCCGATGCGGATGCCGGGCGCGCCCGACATGCGGTTCTCGATCAGCGCGGCGCCTTGCGGCACGCGTGCCATGCGCTTGCGCGCCTCGGTCAATTGTTCGCCGCGCCGCGCATAATGGCGCTCGAGGATCGCCACCGCGTCGGGATGATGCACGACCGGCACGCCCAGCGCCGCGGCGATCGCATCGACGGTGATGTCGTCGTGCGTCGGCCCGATCCCGCCGGTGGTGAACAGATAGTCGTTGCGCGCGCGCAGCGTGTTGACCGCCTCGACGATCGCCTCGGTCCGGTCGCCCACGATCCGCACCTCGATCAAGCGGATGCCCTGCGCATTGAGCCAGGTCGCGATCTGCGCGACGTTCCTGTCCTGCGTACGACCCGAGAGAATCTCGTCGCCGATCACCACCAGGGCGGCGGTCCAGATACGCGCGTCTGCCATCGCCGCTCGCATAGCCCAGCGCGGCCCCCTCGCAAAGCGCGGCCATCGCCGCTATATCGCGCGCCATGACCGATTATGTGACCGTCACCGCCGACGCTCCGATGGAGCGGACCGGCGCGATCAAGCTTTATGGCCAGGACGCCTTCGAAGGCATGCGCCGCGCGGGGCAACTTGCCGCCGAGGTGCTCGACCTGATCGTGCCGCACGTCGTGCCCGGCGTCGAGACGCAGGCGCTCGACGACATGATCCGCGAGCATATCGTCCGCGCCGGCGGCGTGCCCGCGACGCTCGGCTATCGCGGCTACACCCATTCGAGCTGCATCTCGATCAACCATGTCGTGTGCCACGGCATCCCGGGGCCCAAGACGCTCAAGAAGGGCGACATCGTCAATGTCGACGTGACCCCGCTGCTCGACGGCTGGCACGGCGATTCGAGCCGGATGTATCTGGTGGGCGACGTGCCGATCAAGGCGAAGCGGCTGGTCGACGTCACCTACGAATGCCTGATGATCGGGATCGCGCAGGCGAAGCCCGGCAATCATCTGGGCGACATCGGCCACGCCATCCAGCGCCACGCCGAGGCGCACCGCTACGGCGTGGTGCGCGATTTCTGCGGGCACGGCGTCGGCCGCCTGTTCCACGACGCGCCCGAGGTCGTCCATGCCGGCCGCCCCGGCACCGGGCCGGAGCTCAAGCCCGGCATGATCTTCACGATCGAGCCGATGATCAACATCGGCCGCCCCGACGTGAAGATCCTCGACGACGGCTGGACCGCGGTGACCCGCGACCGCTCGCTCTCGGCGCAGTTCGAGCATTCGATCGGGATCACCGACGACGGCTGCGAGATTTTCACGACCAGCCCCAAGGGGTTCGACAAGCCGCCTTACGGCTGATCGGGCGAAGGGCCGCGCCTGAAAGCCGCAACCCTTCACCGCAAGCAAATCAGCGAATGCGCTTGAAGTGGAAGGTGCGCACGAACGGCGCGCCTTGCCCATCGACGTCGGCCGCGGATTCGGTCATCTCCTTGCCGTCCGCCGAGATCGTGTAGACGCGGACCGACGCCAGGCCCTTGTCCTTGGCCAGACCCATGACGAGCACGTTCGGGGCCGGCGAGCTGAACGCGGCGCTGTCGGCCTCTCCCCGGTCGCCCTCGGGCTGCACCGCCTTGCCGTCGCGCCGGTAGCTCGCCGCCGTGTGCCTGACGCTGCCGTCGGGCGTCGTGATCTCGATCGTCGTGCGCCACTGCCCCGATCCGATGTCGTCGAAGGTGAAGGTCACCCTTTTCGGGGCGGGGCCGTAGGTGGCGGGCATCCTTGAGAGATCGAGCTGCCATTCGCCGAGGAAGGGGGATTGCCCGACTGCCGGCGGCACGATGCGCTCGGATCGGGAGCCGGCTGCCGCATCATGGGCGGCAGCATAACCCGATTGGGCGAGGGCAAGGCCCGCGATCAGGGTGGCGGCGGTGATATGCCGGATTGCCGCCTTGGGATCTGGACGCGTGTTAGTCATGGGTCATCTCCAGTTGGTCGAGGGTCTGCGTCGCGGTGGCGCGAGTCGCCGCCGCGGCACGGCGTGCGTGCGCGTGAGGCAAATGTTCGTGGTATCGGTTCGTGGGGAGCCGGATCGGTTATCCGGGATGTTCGATCACGGCGGCGGGGAAGAGCTGGGCGTGCCACCGGGCCACGCCCACGACGGTGGCCAGCTCGATCGCCAGTACGCCGCCCTGCAACAGCGCCTGTGAGCAATCGAGGAACAGCACCGTCATGAAGATAACGAGCGTCACCGCCGTCGCCAGCGTGAGCATCCCGATCCGCGCAACCCGCGCCCAATTGCGTTCGAGCATCGCCTGGGCGATGCACAGATGCCCCGCACCCAACAACAACAGCAGGAGCGCCAGCGGGGTGACGACGGTCTGATAGGTGCCGCGGATAAGGGCTTCGTGCTCGGCGCCCGCCAGCAGCGCGCCGGCCAGCCCCTCCCGCCCGGGGTACAGATAGGGCAGGCCGAACAGCGCGGAGCCGATCTGAACCGCGGCCATCGGAACCATCAGGCCGAGCGCCAGCGCGTAATTCGTGAGCGTGTAGCGGCCCTGCTCGCGCGTCAGCATCTCGCGCCATGCCGCGACGAGGCAGCCGCAAGCGAACGACAGCGATTCGCCTTCCGGGACCGCCGCGTCGAACTCCGCCTGCATTGCGGCCGCCCATTCGCGGCGGCTCTCGTCCATGCAGCAAACCGCCAGCGCCATGATGGCTCGGGACAGCGCCGTCTTCATGCGAGCGCGCCCTTGAAAGCGACGTCGCCGCGATTGCCGGGGTTTTCCAGCGCGAGCGCGAACCCGGCGGCGGTCAACCGATAGGCATGGCGCGCGGGTCGCCCCGGCTGCGCCGGCTTGCGCCACTCGGCTTCGACGAGCCCCTGATCGGTCATCCGCGTCAGCAAGGGGTAGAGCGTGCCGGAGGACAGGCCCGTCTCTTTCATCAGGTCATAGCCGTGTCGCCATTCCCGGCGTTGCACGGACAGCGCCTCCAGGAGGAGACGCATCTGCTTCGACGGTTGCCGTTTTCTAGCCATGCCAGAAATACAACATATGTAGATTTAAGAGTCAAGCGGGGTTTCGAGGCCAGTTTGAGGACGGCTCAATGCGCCGTAACCGTCTCGCGATCCGCTTTTGCCGCGGCGCGGAAACATGCCGCCGAAACAAGCCAGAAGGCGACGAAGAATCCGTTGAACACCAACGTCCTCGTCGGGCCGTCCGCCACGCGCGCGGTCGAGGGCGCGGTGGCGATGGCGATTCCGAGCAACGCCTGCATGATCGCGACGCCCAGCATGGTGCGCACCATGCCCGCCGGCCGGAACCAGGCAGCGAAGGCGCCTACCATCGCGGCCATGATCAGCAGGAAGAAACCGATGCCGGTGCCGTCGTCGCGAACGATGGTGGTCCACACCGTCAGGAACGACGTGACGATCGCGACGGCAACGCCCGCATGATAGGTGCGGCCTCGGCCGGTCCGTTCCGATCCCGTCATGTGTGCGGCTCCTCCAGCTATGACGAGCTCGGTCTTAGCATGAGCCGTGATAGCCGGCATGAGCGGAAGATGAGGAAAGCGTGCAGGATCGATGGAATCTCGACTGCGCCGGTCTGGATGCACCTGCTGCCTGATTTTCGGGCAGTGCTTGCGTCATTGCGCACGAATCGGGCAGTCCATGGCGCGGTGCGCCGCCCAACGACACGTGTTCTTGCGGTCGGGCGACTGGCACGGTTATTGAAAACGCTGGCCGTGGGCGGGAGTCGAAACACGCATGAAAAAGATCGAAGCGATCATCAAGCCGTTCAAGCTCGATGAAGTGAAGGAAGCGCTGCACGAAGTAGGCGTATCGGGAATCACCGTGACCGAGGCGAAGGGCTTCGGCCGGCAGAAGGGCCATACCGAGCTCTATCGCGGCGCCGAATATGTCGTCGATTTCCTGCCCAAGGTGAAGCTCGAGATCGTCGTCGAGGACGGCCTCGCGCCCCGCGTCGTCGAGGCGATCGCCGCGGCTGCGCAGACAGGCCGCATCGGCGACGGCAAGATCTTCGTCTCCACGATCGAAACCGCGCTGCGCATCCGCACCGGCGAGCGCGACGAGGAGGCGATCTAGAATTCTCCCCTCCCGCATGGCGGGAGGGGTCGGGGGAGGGCCTGTTGCTCTCCTCTTCTCACGTGCCCTCCCCTAACCCCTCCCGCGCGCGGGAGGGGAATTACGAAGGAAAGACGACATCATGGCGAACACGGCCGCGGACATTCTGCAGAAGATCAAGGACGAGGAAATCGAGTGGGTCGATCTCCGCTTCACCGATCCCAAAGGCAAGTGGCAGCACCTCACCATGGTCGCAGGCCTGATCGGCGAGGACGAACTGACCGACGGCCTGATGTTCGACGGCTCGTCGATCGCCGGCTGGAAGGCGATCAACGAATCGGACATGATCCTGATGCCCGATCTCGACGCGGTCTATACCGATCCCTTCTCGGCGACGCCGATGCTGATCATGTTCTGCGACGTGGTCGAACCCGCGACCGGCGAGGGCTATGCCCGCGATCCGCGCACCACCGCCAAGCGCGCCGAAGCGTATCTGGGCACCACCGGCATCGGTGACACCGTCTATGTCGGCCCCGAGGCCGAGTTCTTCATGTTCGACGACGTGCGCTTCGAAAACAGCTACTCAACCAGCTATTACAAGATCGACGACATCGAGCTGCCCGGCAATTCGGGCCGCGAATACGAAGGCGGCAACATGGCGCACCGCCCGCGCGCCAAGGGCGGCTATTTCCCGGTCGCGCCGGTCGACAGCGCCGTGGACATCCGCGGCGAGATGGTCTCGACGATGATCGAGATGGGCCTGCCCTGCGACAAGCATCACCACGAGGTCGCCGCCGCCCAGCATGAGCTCGGCCTGACCTTCGGCACGCTGACGCAGACCGCCGACCGCATGCAGATCTACAAATATGTCGTCCACCAGGTCGCGCACGCTTACGGCAAGACCGCGACCTTCATGCCCAAGCCGATCAAGGACGACAACGGATCGGGCATGCACACCCACTTCTCGATCTGGGAAAAGGGCAAGCCGCTGTTCGCGGGCAACGGCTATGCCGGCCTCAGCGACACCTGCCTCTATTTCATCGGCGGCGTCATCAAGCATGCGCGTACGCTCAACGCGTTCACCAACCCGACCACCAACAGCTACAAGCGGCTGGTGCCGGGCTTCGAGGCGCCGGTGCTGCTCGCTTATTCGAGCCGCAACCGCTCGGCCTCGTGCCGCATTCCCTATGGCACGGGCGCCAAGGCCAAGCGCGTCGAGTTCCGCTTCCCCGACGCGATGGCGAACCCCTATCTCTGCTACGCGGCGATCATGATGGCCGGGCTCGACGGCATCCAGAACAAGATCCACCCCGGCGAGGCGATCGACAAGAACCTCTACGACCTGCCGCCGGCCGAACTGGTCAACGTGCCGACGGTGTGCGGTTCCTTGCGCGAGGCGCTGGTCGCGCTTCAGGAGGACCACGACTTCCTCCTCAAGGGCGACGTCTTCACCAAGGACCAGATCGAATCCTACGCCGACCTCAAGTGGGAAGACGTGATCCGCTTCGAGACCACGCCGAGCCCGGTGGAGTACGACATGTATTACAGCGTCTGAGGGCGGCGACGCCCGGCCGATGCGCGAAGCGCATACGCGCTGCCGACCTGCCTCGCGCCAGCGAGGACCGACGGCGCGGCTTTGCCGTGACGGAGATGAGAAGGGGCGTCCGGAGCGATCCGGGCGCCCTTTCTCCATTCCGTCACCCCGGACTTGTTCTGGGGTCCGCTGTGCCGCAGGAGCCGCGGCCGCTGCTTTCGAGGCACGGCGGATGCCGGAACAAGTCCGGCATGACGGATGTGGTTGGAAGCGCTATACTCTCCCAACACACTCCATAGGAGAGCCCCCCATGCCCGCCCCCAGCCCCTGGTCCCACACCCGCAGCGCCGGTATCGCCGACGACATCGATTTCGAGATCAAGGGCCAGGAGCTGCAATTCGTCGAGATCGAGCTCGATCCCGGCGAGAGCGCGGTCGCGGAAGCCGGGTCGATGGTGTGGAAACACGCCGATATCGAGATGACCACCGTCTTCGGCGACGGCCGCGCAGGGCCGCAGGGCGGCGGCTTCATGGACAAGCTGGTCGGCGCGGGCAAGCGGCTCGTCACAGGCGAAAGCCTGTTCACCACGGTCTTCACCCATCGCGGCCACGCGGGCAAGGCGCGCGTCGCCTTCGCCGCGCCCGTCCCCGGCGCGATCGTGCCGCTCAAGCTCTCCGATATCGGCGGCACGCTGATCTGCCAGAAGGACGCCTTCCTGTGTGCCGCGCGCGGCGTGCAGCTCGGCATCCATTTCCAGCAGCGGATCATGACCGGGCTGTTCGGCGGCGAGGGCTTCATCATGCAGCGGCTCGACGGCGACGGCTGGGTGTTCGCGCAGATGGGCGGCGCGATCGTCGAGGGCGCGCTCGCCGCGGGCGAGGAACTGCACGTCGATACCGGCTGCATCGCCGCCTTCACGCCCAGCGTCGATTTCGACCTCGTCCGCGTCGGCGGGGTCAAGAGCATGGTCTTCGGCGGAGAGGGCGCCTTCTACGCCCGGCTGCGCGGGCCGGGAAAGATCTGGATCCAGTCGCTCCCCTTCGCGCGGCTCGCCGGGCGGATGTTGGCGGCGGCCGGCAGCCGCGGCGGGCAGAATAGGGGCGAAGGCTCGGCGCTCGGCTCGCTCGGCGACCTCATCAGCGGGAATTGAGCCGGGGCGACCTTTCGCTTGTCATTGCGAAGGCCGCAGGCCCGCGGCAATCCGGCGCATGCACCACTGTCGCTGGATTGCTTCCCCCGGCCCAAGGCCGGGGTCGCAATGACGAATCCTCACCCCACCACCAGCCGCGCGCCGATCGCCAGCACCAGTGCGGGCGGCATCACCGCGACGCCGACCTTGAGGAAGCGCCCGAACGTCACGTCCTCGCCCTCGCGCCGGATCGCCTGGAGCCACAGGATCGTCGCGAGGCTGCCCGTGATCGAAAGATTGGGGCCGAGATCGACTCCGATCAACAGCGCGTCGGTGACGATCTGCGGCGGGTGCGCAGCTGCGACCGTCGCGCTCGCGATCAGCCCGGCGGGCAGGTTGTTGACGAGGTTCGACACGATCGCAAGTCCGCCGCCCGCCAGCGCCGCCGTCTCGCGCGGATCACGCACGTCGCGCAACCACGCGGCAAGGTGATCGACCAGCCCGATCGCCTCGAGCCCCGCCACCAACACGAACAGCCCCGCGACGAGCAGCAGCACGCTCCATGAGACGTGTCGCAACACCGGCAGCGCGTCCTGCGGGCGCCCGAGGAACACCAACGCCGCCGTGATGATCCCCGCGACGAAGGTCGGCGGCCCCAGCGCGCGATCGGCGAACGACGTGCAGAGCAACAGCACCGCCGTCGCGCCGATCGCCGCGAGCGCCAGCCGCCCGCCCCCGCCGAGCGGCGGCACGGCGATCTCGGTTCGGCAGGCGCCGTGCAGCCGATCGCGCTCCACGAACCGCAGCATCGCAAAGGTCGCGCCGATCGCGACGACCGACGGCAAGGCGAACGCCGCCAGCCAGTCCCCCAGCGTCGGCATGTGCCCGCCATAGAGGACGAGGTTGGCGGGGTTTGAGATCGGCAGCACGAAGCTCGCGGCATTGGCGACGAACGCGCAGGCGAAGAGCGAGGGCAACGGATCGACGTCGGCGCGCCTCGCGGCAGCATAGACCGCAGGCGTCATCACCACCGCGGTCGCGTCGTTCGACAGGAATGCCGTTACGACCACGCCGATCGCATAGATCAGCGCGAACAGCCGCGCCGACGATCCCCGCGCCCAGCCGACAGCGTGGCACGCGAGCCAGTCGAACAGCCCTTCCTTGCGCGCGACTTCGGAGAGCAGCATCATGCCCGCAAGGAACAGATAGACGTCGCCGCCCCGCGCGACCGCCGCCGCCGCGTCGCGCCACGGCAATAGCCCGCATCCCACCAGCAGCGCCGCGCCGCCCACCGCCCACACCGCCTCGGGCCAGCGGAACGGGCGCACGAGCACGCCCGCGGTTGCGCCGATGCTGATCAGAAGGGTGGCAACGGCGCTCGACATGGGGGTGACGGAACCATTGCGCGCGCGCACCGGTTCGGCAAGCGGGATTGCGGTCTGGAAAGCGTTCGTGCGCCGGTCGACGCCCCGTGAGCTCCCCGATTGCGCCCCATTTTTGACATGCGCCCACGCCACGCCATGCTTTTTTTAGGGAAACCGGCCCCTGCTGATGATGTCGCGTCTGCTCTCTGCCCCCCTTCTGCTCGGCATCGCCGCCGTGGCGAGCCCCGCGCACGCGGCCTCGTCGCCGTTCGATCTGACCGGGCCCGGGCTGCAGGTCGCGGTGACGCATGGCGGCCGGACGCTGCCGATCGCGCGCGTGCCCAACCTCGCCGAGGGCGATCGCATCTCGATCAAGCTCGAATTGCCCAATCAGCAGGGCGCGAAGATGCTTCTGGTCGCCGCATTCCTGCGTGGCGCCACCAATCCGCCACCAAAAGACTGGTTCTTCAAGGCCAAGACGTGGAAAAAGGGCGGCGATCCGCTCTCGCTCACCGTGCCCGCAGGCGCGCGCCACCTCGTCCTGTTCCTGGCGCCCGAGGAGAACAGCGATTATGACGCGATCGTCGAGGCGGTGCGCGAGCGCCCCGGCACCTTCGTGCGCGCCTCGCAGGAGCTCAACCAGGCCTCGCTCGACCGCGCTCGGCTCGACACCTTTCTCGGCCATATGCGCCGGCTCGAAAGCACCGCGCCCGGGCGAATCGCCACGATCTCGCCAGTGCTGACGCGCAGTCTGTCGATCAAGCTCAACGCCGAATGCCTCGATCAGCCGACCGATCTCCAGGCCGCATGCCTGACGCAGGATCGCGAATCGCTGCTGCTCGCCGATACGCACACCTCGGCGCTCGCCGAGACGCTGGCGGGCGCACCCACCGATCTCGCCTATCAGATCAGTTCGACGCGCCAGGGCGGCTATGGCTATTACAGCCCCTATATCGGCGTGGTGCGCGATATCGCGCGGCTATTCGGCGCCTTCCAGTCGACCCAGCTCCAATATATCCCGGCGCTGTCGCGGATCGATGACGATCGCGTCACCCTGCTGCTCAACGCCGCGCCCAATTTCGGCCGGCCGACCTCGGTGATGGTGGTCGCGCTGCCTGCGGTCGAGCCGCCGAGCCTGCCGCCGCTGCGTCACGCTGCGACGCCGGCGGCGCTCTGCGCCGCGCCGAAGACGGTTCTAGCTGTGGAGGGCGCGCCGCTCGTCTATGCGACGCGCTACGCGCAGAACATGCGGTTGCGCGTTGTGCGCGAAAGCGGCGGCAGCCTCGATCTGCCGGTCACCGCCGATCCGGAGCGCGGCGGCTATGTGCTCGCTGCGCCCGTCTCCACCTGGCACGGCCTCGGCGATACGATCACGGGCACGCTCCACGGCGATTGGGGCTTCGCGCCGTTCGAGGGCCCGACGTTCCGCCTCGCCAATCCCGAGACCGCCAAATGGACCACAGCCTCGCGCGATGCCTCGGTGCTGCCCGTCGGGCGGGACAATGCGCTCGACCTGGTGGGCGGCGCGCCTGCCTGCGTCGATCGCATCACGCTCGCCGATGGGCAGGCGCTGGCGTGGAAACCCGCAGGAGCCGATCGGCTGACCGTAACGGTGCCGGTGCCCCCTGCCGCGCCCGACGCGCTCACCCTGCTCGTCCATCCCAAGGGCGGCGGTACGCCGGCCAAGATCGCGCTCGCGACCGCGACCGAGCAGCTCCGCCTCGATCGCCTGACGCTCCACGCAGGCGATGACAATGCCGAACTCGTCGGCACCGGGCTCGATCGGGTAACGGGCGTGTCGCTCGGCACGCTGGCGCTGAAGCCCGACGGCATCACGCGCGACGACGGCAGCGACCGGCTGGCGCTGACGGCCGCCGACCCCAAGGCGCTCGCCGCACTCGACGCCGGGCATCGCGCGACCGCGACGGTCAAGCTCGCCGACGGACGCACCCGGCCGCTGCCGGTGGTCGTCGCCCCGCCGCGCCCGGCAGCAGCGCTGATCGGAATCACCGCGACCCAACCATCGGCCGAGCACCAGCTTCCCATCGCCATCGCCGACAAGGCCGTGGTGCCGCTCGGCGCGACGCTCGCCTTCTCGTTCCGCGCG
Organism: Sphingomonas sp.; assembly: GCA_035538935.1. GTDB lineage: Bacteria > Pseudomonadota > Alphaproteobacteria > Sphingomonadales > Sphingomonadaceae > Sphingomonas. Next base: position 118,809 of record DATLJH010000020.1, on the reverse strand, counting down.
GCGCCCGCCACGCGCCTCACCGGCCGTGAGACGATCGAGATCGCCACCGTCGACGGCCGCCTCTCCGCAAAGGTCGCGCCGGATGCGGGCTATGTCGTCCAGAATGCGCAGGTGGGCGTGGTCAAGGCCGATCTGGCGCAGGCGCTGGGCGCGTCCGCCTACGGCCCGCTGCGCTTCCGCATCGTCCAAGGCGACGTCGCCGGCGCCTGGACCCCGCTCGCCACGCTCGTCCGCCTGCCGCGCCTCGACGCGCTCGCATGCGAGGGCGAATCCTGCCGCTTGACGGGGCGCGACCTCTATCTGCTCGCCGCGGTCGCGACGACCGCCGATTTCAGCGATGCGGTCGCGGTGCCCGACGGCTTCACCGGCAACGTGGTCGAGCTCCGCAAGCCCGCAGGCGACCGCCTGTATCTCCGGCTGCGCGACGATCCGGAGGCAAGCGCGACCGTCACGATGCGGTAACATCCCGCGACAGCGCTTGACTTTTTGCGCTGCAGCATCCACATGCCCGCCATCGAGGCGTCATGCAGCGTGATCGAACCCTATGGGTTCAGGCTCCGCCTCGGTCGATTTTTTCGGGCTTCCCATATCACGCGGGGTGTCATTTCTTCCCCCGCCCCTCGTGCGCCCCCGGCGCGCGAGCCCGGCTGTTATTGAAAGTTTTCCATGACCTTTTCGCAACTCGGCCTCGCCGAACCGCTCGTTCGCGCGCTCGAGGCCAAGGGCTATTCAGAGCCCACGCCGATCCAGCAGCAGGCGATCCCGACGCTGCTCGAGGGCCGCGACCTGCTCGGCATCGCGCAGACCGGCACCGGCAAGACCGCGGCCTTCGTGCTGCCCTCGCTCCAGCGTCTCGCCGACGCCGGCAAGCGCCCGCTTCCCTATCATTGCCGGATGCTCGTCCTGACCCCGACGCGCGAGCTCGCGACGCAGATCGCGGAGAATGCGCGCGGCTACGGCAAGTTCTCGCGGCTTTCGGTCGCGACCGTGTTCGGCGGCACCAGCATCGGCCGCAATCGGCAGGACATGAGCCGCGGCGTCGACCTGCTCGTCGCCACGCCGGGCCGCCTGCTCGATCTGGTCGACCAGCGCTACGTCAACCTCTCGATGCTCGAAATCCTCGTGCTCGACGAAGCTGACCAGATGCTCGATCTCGGCTTCATCCACGCGCTGCGCCGGATTGTGACCTTGCTGCCGCGCCAGCGCCAGTCGTTGTTCTTCTCGGCGACCATGCCCAAGGCGATCCGCGCGCTCGCGGACCAGTTCCTGACCGATCCCGCGACCGTCGCGATCAAGCCCGCGGCGACCACCGCCGAGCGCGTCGATCAATACGTCACCTTCGTCGGCCAGCGCGAGAAGCAGGCACTCCTCACGATCCGGCTCGCCGATCCCGCGATCGATCGCGCGCTGATCTTCACACGCACCAAGCACGGCGCCGATCGCGTGGTGAAGCTGCTCGGCGGCAACGGCATCGCCGCGCACGCGATCCATGGCAACAAGAGCCAGCCCCAGCGCGAGCGCGCGCTCGCCGCGTTCAAGTCCGGCCAGGTGCCGATCCTGGTCGCGACCGACATCGCCGCGCGCGGCATCGACGTGTCGGGCGTCAGCCACGTCTTCAACTTCGAACTGCCCAACGTCGCCGAGCAGTACGTTCACCGCATCGGCCGCACCGCGCGTGCGGGCGCCAGCGGCATCGCGGTCAGCTTCTGCGCCGACGACGAGCGCGCCTATCTGCGCGATATCGAGCGACTGACCCGCCAGAAGGTGACGGTCGAGCCGCTGCCGGTCGATTTCGTCCAGCAATCGATCGAAATCCAGATGACGCGCAAGCAGGCGATCGGCGCCGACCCCGCACCGCGCGAGGAGCGCCAGCGCGGCCCCCGCCGCCCGCGCGCGACGCACAAACCCATGCCCACCGGCGAGGCGCGGCGTCCGCGCGGCAATCGTCAGGGTGACGGCCGCCGGCAGGACGGCGAACAGCGGCACGACGGCCGCCGCGAGGCGCAGGGCGACCGCCGCCCGCACCGTAACGGCGAGGCACGCCCTGCCACGCATGACGGCCAACGCAAGCCGCATCGCAACCACGGCGAGGGCCGCCCGGCGCATGACGGCGCGAACCGCCCCCATCGCGGCGGCGACAAGCGTCCGCATCACGGCGGCCAGCATGCCGAGGGCCGGCGCAACGATGGCCAGCCCAGCGGCGACCGCCGTCGCCCGCGCGGCAACGGCCATCGCGGCCAACGCCGCCCGCACGCCGCGGAGCGCTAAGCAGCAACGTCTTCCAGACCCCCCTCCCTGAAAAGGGAGGGGCAAAGGGTGGCTCAGCACCGAATACGGTTCGATGCCGCGTTCGGTGCTCTCTGCACAATCAGGCCGGCGCGAGCCCCGGCGCGCGCCGGCCAGTTGAGGCCGAGGCCAGCACGAGCCCGCCGAGCGCGAGCCCGGCGCCGACCAGCCCGGTCGAGGTCCAGCCCCAGCCCGCCGCAATCGCCATGCCGCCGAGCCACGGCCCCAACGCATTGGCGGTGTTGAACGCCGAATGGTTGAGTGCGGCGGCGAGCGCCTGCGCATCGCCCGCGACGTCCATCAACCGCGTCTGCAGCACGGTGCCGAGCGCGCCACCGATGCCGATCGCGGCGACATCCGCCAGCATCGTCCACCAGTTTCCCGCCGCCAGCGGGAACAGCGCCAGCGCGGCGGCGCTCCACACCAGCAGCGCCGCCGCCGTGGGCATCAGCGCGCGATCGGCGAAGCGCGGCGCGATCAGGTTGCCCGCGGTCATGCCGATGCCGAACACCATCAGCGCGATCGGGATCATGCCCGGCGCGACGCCCGTCACGTCGAGCAGCGTGTCGGCGAGATAGGTGTAGACCGCGAACATCCCGCCGAACCCGATCGCGCCGATGCCGAGCGTCAGCCACACCTGCCCGCGCTTGAGCGCCTCCAGTTCGCGCAACGGGCTAGCGCCCGGCCGCGGGCGGTCGCGCGGCGCGACCAGCGCCACCGCTGCGGCCGTCAGGCTCGCCAACACGGCGACGATGCCGAACCCCCAACGCCAGCCGAGGCTCTGCCCCAGCCAGTTGGCGAGCGGCACGCCCGCGATCGTCGCGGCGGTCAGCCCCAGCAGCACACGCGCCACCGCGCGCGTCCGCTGTCCTTGCGGCACCAGCGAGGCCGCGACCAGCGCCGCAATCCCGAAATAGGCGCCGTGCGGCAGCCCGCTCAGGAAGCGGAACACCAGCATCCACCCATAGGTCGGCGCGAGCCCCGACAGCGCGTTGGCGACCGCGAACACCGCCATCAGCGCGATCAGCAAGGTGCGCCGTGACATGGTAGCCGAAAGCACCGCGATCGCCGGCGCACCGACGACCACGCCCAGCGCATAGGCGCTGATGACATGCCCCGCCGTCGGCGCGTCGATCCCCAGCGCGGGCGCGAAATCGGGGAGCAGACTCATCGTCGCGAATTCGGTCGTGCCGATCGCGAACCCGCCCATGGCGAGCGCAAGATGGGTGAGGCCGACGTGCCGGTGCGTGGCGATCTCGGCCGGAGGAAGCGTTCCGTGCATCGTGCCGAGGTGGCGATGCTGCACTGCAGCGTCAATTGCACAGGATGCGTTCGCACCTGCGGAATACGTATGCGGGAGCTTCGCCGACGCTCGCACGTTGATCGCCGAGGAGGCCCCGCATGGACATCAGCACCCAACCCGCCGCCGAACGCATCGCCCGCGTCCTCGCGGGCCAGCGCATCAGCGCCAATGGCGAAGGCGACGAGGAATCCGCCGCGCGCGAGATCGACGCCGTCTGGAGGGATTATCTTCCCGATGCCGCCGCCGTATTGCGCACGCTGCGCGAGCCCGATCAGGCGATGGCCGAGGCGGGCGACCCGGCGGTGTGGGAGAAGATGATCCTCGCCGCGATCGAGCAGACCAAGCCCGAAACCGTGGTGCTCTGATCCCTCACGCCGCCGGGGCGCTCAGGCGTCAGCGATGGTGACGGTCGCCGCGCCGGCCGTGTGAGGGGCGCGACGATCGCGACGGGGTCGTTCCACGCTGGCCAGAGACGCGCGGCGTGCGCGCATGCGGCGTCTGGGTGCGGGGCGTGCGCCCGTGCCAGCGGCCCGACGAGCCCCTGCCCCCGCGGTTCCAGTCATGGTCGCCGCGGTCGCGGTCGCCGCGGTTCCAGCCGCCCCAATTGCCGTTGTGGTCGCCGCGCCAGTCGCGATGCTCGCGCCGATAATGCTCGCCGCGCCGGCTCCAATAGCGGCGCTGGCTGTCGCTCCAGCGGTGCGGGCGCCGATAGCGGTCGTACACGTAGATGCCCGTGCCCGGATAATAATAATCGCCGTACCAGCCGTAATAGGACGGCGCATAGCCATAGCCGTAGCCGCCATAATAATCGTCGTAATAGGGGTCGCCGTAATAGCCGCCGTAGCCGATCGACGCGCCGCCGTAATAGCCGTCGGAAGCGCAGGCCGAGAGGCCGAGGCCGGCCGCGAGCACGAGCCCGACGATGCCGAGACGGGAAAGGGACATGGATACTCTCCTGATACGCGGAATACTGCCGTTGCGGGTCGATATAGCACGGGCACGATGACCCGGGCATGAACCGCGACGGGCAGAAAACGCGTGGTCTTTCAGCGCAGTTCCGGAAGATGGCGCCAACGCGTCGACGCGGTCAATGCCCCGAGAACGAAACCAACGCGGTGACGTCGATACCGTCCGCGCGCAACGCCTCCGCGCCGCCGAGATCGGGCAGGTCGACCACGAATTGCGCCTGGGTAACGATCGCGCCCGCCTTCCTGAGAAGGCGGACAGCGGCGCGCGCGGTGCCGCCGGTGGCGATGAGGTCGTCGATCAGCAGCACCCGCGCGCCGGGCGCGCAGGCGTCGGCGTGCATCGCGATCCGGTCCGATCCGTATTCGAGCGCGTAATCCTCGGCGATGGTCGCGCCGGGCAGCTTGCCGTCCTTGCGGATGAGGAGCACGCCCGCGCCGAGCGGCACCGCGATCGCGGCCGCGAACAGGAAGCCGCGCGCCTCGATCCCCGCGACCAGGTCGACCGGTCCCTCGGCCGCGGCGACCATCCGATCGACCGTCGTCTTCAATCCCTCGGGATCGAGCAACAGCGTGGTGATGTCGCGGAACATGATCCCGGGCTTGGGAAAGTCCGGGATCGTCCGGATGCGCGCCTTGGGATCGTCGTTCATATCAATCCTGCTCCCCTCCCTTCCAGGGAGGGGCTGGGGGTGGGTGCGCGCCGCGGCACGCGGGGCGCTCGACGCGAAGCGGCGACCGAGGCATCGAGCCTCGATCGCCGCCTACCTACCCCTATCCCCTCCCTGAAAGGGAGGGGAACATTTTCAATGCTCCGTGTTGCGCCAGACGTTCTTGTAGGCGCCCCAGGTGAGGAAGCAGAAGATCACGAGGAAACCGACCACCGCGAACCCCGCCGCGTGGCGCGATTCGAGCTTGGGCTCCGCCGCCCAGACGAGAAACGCGCTCACGTCCGTCGCCATCTGATCGACCGTCGCCTTGGTGCCGTCGACATATTGGACCTGATTGTCGGTGGTCAGCGGCGGCGGCATCGCGATCGCGAGCGACGCGAAATACGGGTTGTAATGCAATCCGGGCAGCACCTGGAAATCCGGGAATTTCTTGGCGATCTCGGGATTGGGATCCTGATAGCCGGTCAGAATCGAGTGGATGTACGGCGCCCCGCCCTCGCGTGCCTTGACCATGTCCGACAGGTCGGGCGGCAGCGCGTTGTTGTTCGCGGCGCGCGCGGCGACGTCATTGGCGAAGGGCTTGGGGAATGGATCGGACGGCAGGTTCTTGCGCGTCGAGGCCTCGCCCGTGTCGGGATTGACCGTCGGCTGCTCGATCACCCACTGGTCGGCGATCGCCTTCACCTCGGCCTCGTTGTAGCCGATGCCCTCGAGATCGCGGAAATGCACGAGCTCGAGCGAATGGCACGCCGAGCAGACTTCCTTGAACACCTGGAAGCCGCGCTGGAGCTGCTGCTTGTCGAACTTCCCGAACGGCCCGTCCGAGGCGAGCTCGAGCGGCTTGGGATGCTCGTGGAATTCCTCGGTGACGGTCGGCTGCGGCGGCTCCTCGACGACGCTGATGACGCTGCTCACCAGCGCGAACAGCAGCGCACCCACGAAGCCTGCGCCGACGAGCCAGGAAAAGAAACGAACCATTGTTCTCGTTGCCCCTTATTCGGCTGCCAGCGCGGTTTCGGTTGGCGCGGTGCCGCCCTTCTTCGCGAGCACGGCCTCGGTGATCGAGTTCGGCAGCGGCCGCGGCCGCTCGGTGCGCGAGATGATCGGCAGGATGATCAGGAAGTGCGCGAAATAGTAGATCGCGGCGATCTGCCCGGTGATGACGTAGCCCGGTGTCGCGGGCGAGCCGCCGCACCAGCCCAGCACCAGGATGTCGAGGATCAGGATGCCGAAGAAGATGCGGAAGGTGGGGCGATACTTGCCCGAACGCACCGGCGAGCTGTCGATCCACGGCAGGAAGAACAGCAGCAGGATCGAGCTGAACATCGCCAGCACGCCCCACAGCTTGGCCGGGATCCACAGGAAGTTGAACGTGAAGGCGCGCAGAATCGCGTAGAACGGCCAGAAATACCATTCGGGCACGATCTCGGCCGGGGTCGAGAGCGGGTTCGCCGGGATGTAATTGTCCGCATGTCCCAGATAATTGGGCGCGAAGAACAGAATCACCGCGAACACCAGCAGGAACACGCCGACACCGACGCCGTCCTTGGCGGTGTAATAGGGATGGAACGGCACCGTGTCCTGCTCGCCCTTCACCTCGACGCCGGTCGGGTTCGACGAGCCCGGGATGTGCAGCGCCCAGATGTGGAGGATGATCACGCCCGCGATCACGAACGGCAGCAGGTAATGGAGCGAGAAGAAGCGGTTGAGCGAGGCATCGCCCGGCGCGAACCCGCCCAGCAACCACACGCGCACCGATTCGCCCACCACGGGAATCGCCGAGAAGAAGCCGGTGATCACCTGCGCGCCCCAGAAGCTCATCTGCCCCCAAGGAAGCACATAGCCCATGAACGCGGTCGCCATCATCAGCAGGAAGATGACGACGCCGAGCAGCCACACCATCTCGCGCGGCGCCTTATACGATCCGTAATAAAGCCCGCGGAAGATGTGGATGTAGACGACGATGAAGAACATCGACGCGCCCGTCGCGTGCGCATAGCGCAGCAGCCAGCCCGCATTGACGTCGCGCATGATGTGCTCGACCGAGGCGAAGGCGATGTCCGCGTTCGCGGCATAGTGCATCGCGAGCACGATGCCGGTGACGATCTGGATCGTCAGCGCGACGCCGGCGAGAACGCCGAAATTCCAGAAATAGTTGAGGTTGCGCGGCACCGGATAGCCCGCGCCGACCGCGTTGTAGGCGAGACGGGGAAGCGGCAGCCGCTCGTCCACCCAGCGCATGACCGGGTTCTTCGGCTGATACTGGTTTGCCCAGGGAAAGCTCATCTTACGACCCCACCTTTACGATCGTATCGGACGTGAATGCATAGTCGGGCACCGCCAGGTTGCGCGGCGCCGGGCCTTTGCGGATACGCGCCGCGGTGTCGTATTGCGAGCCGTGGCAGGGGCAGAAATAGCCGCCATATTCGCCGCGCGGCTCGCCTTCCTTGTTGCCCAGCGGCACGCAGCCAAGATGCGTGCAGACGCCGATCGTGATCAGCCAGTTCTTGTGGCCTTCCTTGGTCCGCTGCTCGAGCGTCTCGGGATCGCGCAGGTCCGACATCGGCACCGCATCGGCCTCGGCGATTTCCTTCGCGGTGAGATAGCGCACGAACAGAGGCTGCGACCGGAAGCTCGTCGTCACCGCCTGGCCCTCGGTGATCTTGGAGAGATCGACCTCGGTCGTCGACAGCGCGAGCACGTCGGCCGACGGGTTCATCTGGTTGACGAGCGGCAGCACGACCACGGCCGCGCCGACGCCCGCGAAGGACACGGCGGCGATGTTGATGAAATCTCGACGGCGGGGATCGTGCGTTTCTTCCAGATAGGGATCGGGCGATTCGCCCGGCGGAACCGCGGTTTCAGCACTTGCCATTCACTTGCCCTTGCACTCGAATTCCCCATGCACCGCACCCGCGACGAGCGGATGCGCCGAACCGGCAGAACGCCGCGCCGAACGCTCCGTCCCCACGGAGGTTGGCGGCCTGATAGCGTCCGAGATGCAGCTTTGCCAATGGCTTTTCTGGACTCTTGCCGCCGTAACGATCGTGCGGCTAGGCGGGAAGCCATGCGATTGGCGCTCCACCAACCCGATATCGCTGGCAATGTCGGCACGATCCTGCGGCTCGCGGCGTGTCTCGGCGTCGCCGTCGATCTGATCGAGCCGATGGGATTCGCCTTTTCGGATCGGGCACTTGCGCGCGCCGGAATGGATTATGCCGCACAAGCCGAGGTGACGCGCCACGCCGATTGGGGTGCCTTCGAGGCGCAGGCGGGCCGCATCGTGCTGCTGACGACCCAAGGCGGCGTGCGACTGGACGAAGCAAAGTTCGAGCCCGGCGACACGCTGCTGCTCGGCAGCGAGAGCGCGGGCGTGCCGGCGCATGTTCACGACCGCGCCGATCTCAGCGTGCGGATTCCGATGCGCGCGGGCTTCCGCTCGCTCAACGTCGCGGTGGCGGGCGCGATCGTCCTCGGCGAAGCGCTGCGCCAGACCCGCGGCTGGCCCCGCTGACGCAGCGCGCGACGCCTCAGAATTTCTGCACTTCTTCGGGCCCGGCCTTGGCGTAGGCCGGATCGAGCGCGCGCACCACTACGTCGCCGTCGTGCGTCACCTGCACGTCCATCGGCACGATCGTCACGCCTTGCTCGTTGATCGTCACGCTGGTCGACGGCTCCTTTCCGCTCGCGACCTGCTCGCGCGTCGTGACCGGCGTGTCGGCATTGTAGAAGGCGGTGCACCACCAACGCCCGTCCTTGTCCTGGAACAGGGTGCCGTGCCCGAGGAACCGCCCGGCGAGACGGCGGTCGCCGAACGGCCCGAACGGGCTGTCGCCGACCGCGTAATAGAGATTGTACGAGCCCGTTCGCGGCTTGTCGGCGGACCAGCCGGTGCCGAAATAGACGTACTTCTCGCCGATGCGGAGCATGAAGGTGCCCTCGTGCCCCATCTTGCGGTTCGCCGGCTTGATCCTTGTCTCGGGCGATGCGAAGCCGCTGAAATCCGGCTTGATCTTCGCGATCCGGTCGGCGCCCCACAGCAGGTATTTCGACCCGTCGCGATCGACGAACAGCGCCGGATCGTGCTTCAACCGCATCGCCTCGCCCATCGGTGAGCGCCACGGCCCCTTCAATTCGCGGCCCTGCGAAATCGCAAGGTTGGAAAAGCCGGTGAGCGGTTTCGGCGTCGTGTGCACGATCACCCAATGCCCGTCGACCCAATGAAGTTCGGGCGCCCACAGCCGCCAGGCCTTGAACGGCGCCTTGTCGTAGGTCGCGCGATCGGCGGCGTACCAGTAATTGTCCTTCTGGTCGTAGACGGTGCCGAACGGCGCCCAACTCGCCATGTCGCGGCTGCGATAGACGCGTACTTCCTGGCCGACCACCGAATGGCCCTTCAGGCCGTTGTTGCGCGGATCGACCACGCCGTCGGCGACGTTGGGCCGGGTGCCGGTGAGGTAATAATAGCCATCGGGGCCGAGCGCGATGAAGGGATCGCGGATCCAGTCCCGCGTCACGTGGATCGCCCGGTCGCGCGATTTGAGCGCGGCGCGAATCTCGCTTTCGCTCTGCGCGGTCGTCACCGCCGTCGGCGAGGTGTCCGCCGCCGCCCTGCCGTCCGGTGCATTTCCAGCCAGAGTGAGTGCGCCCAGCGCGAGCAGCGCGGCACGACGACGATTCAACCAGCCCACCTTTGTCTCCTATAAATATGATTTTAAGCCTGCCATGCCGCGCCCGATTTTGCCAGCCCCTGTTCGACATCAGCGGTCACGGATCGCGCGTAAGGCGGAATTGCCCTCGACTCGCACCGGCCCCGGCGGAATAGAGGCGGCATGCTCTCGCTCGATCCCCAGCAATCCGCCGCCCGCACCTGGTTCGAATCGCTTCGTGACCGGATCTGCGCCGAATTCGAGGCGATCGAAGCCGAAGCCGGCTCTGACGCGACCTTCGCCTACACCCCCTGGGACCGCGCCGATCCCTCGGGCGAACCCGGCGGCGGCGGGGTGCGCGGGGTGATGAAAGGCAAGGTGTTCGAGAAGGTCGGCGTCAACGTCTCGACCGTCGGCGGTGCGTTCGAGGGCGAGTTCGCCAAGTCGATCCACGGCGCCGCCGAGGATCCGCGCTTCTTCGCCACCGGCATCAGCCTGGTCGCGCATATGGCGAACCCGCACGTTCCCGCGGTTCACATGAACACGCGCTTCCTCGTCACGACCAGGCGCTGGTTCGGCGGCGGCGCGGACCTCAACCCCCCGATCCCCTACGAAGAGGACACCGCCGATTTCCACGCCGCGCTGAAGACCGCGTGCGACGCGCACGATCCGGCGCACTATCCGCGCTTCAAGCAATGGGCGGACGAGTATTTCTACATCCCCCACCGCAAGGCGCACCGCGGCGTCGGCGGCATTTTCTACGATCATCTCGAAGGCGATTTCGACGCGAATTTCGCCTTCACGCAGGATGTCGCCCGCGCCTTTCTCGACATCTTCCCGAAGATCGTGCGCCGCCGCATGGATACGCCCTGGACCCAGGCCGACAAGGCCCGCCAGCTCGCCTGGCGCGGGCGCTATGCCGAATTCAACCTCGTCTACGATCGCGGCACGCTGTTCGGGCTCAAGACCGGCGGCAATATCGACGCGATTCTGATGAGCCTGCCGCCCGAAGCGACGTGGGACTGATGATTTTATGACCGGCACCAGCCCGCTCCCCCACCCGGCCACCCATAGGATACTGGCGCTGGGTGGCCGGGTGGGGGAGCGGGCTGGTGCCGTAACGAGGAATCCCACATGGGACTGACGCCGGTCCGCGACGACCAGCTGGCGACGATCGTCACCACGCTGGAAATGACCGCCCGGCCGCCGCTCCGGCCGATCCCCGAGTCGCCCTTGCGGCTGGTGCGCTGGGACCATCCTCAGACCGACAAATATCGCGCCCTGTTCCGTCGAGTCGGCGGGCCCTGGCTATGGTTCTCGCGGCTGGTGATGGACGAGGCCGATCTCGCCGCGATCATCCGCGACCCCGAAGTTTCGGTGTTCGCCGCGGTCGATCGCCAGGGCGTCGAGGTCGGAATGCTCGAGCTCGATCACCGCCATGCCGGGCAATGCGAGCTTTCCTATGTCGGGCTGGTGCCCGAGCTTGCCGGTCAGGGCCATGGCCGCTGGCTGATGGCGCACGCGCTGACGCTCGCCTGGCGCAAGGACGTGACGCGCGTCTGGGTCAACACCTGCACGCTCGATCACCCCGCGGCGCTCGGTTTCTACCGCGCGAGCGGGTTCACCCCCGTCCGCCGCACGATCGAAACCTTCGACGATCCGCGCGCGCTGGGCGTGCTGCCCGCCGACGCCGCGCCGCAAATCCCCTATTTAGCCGACAGGCGTCTGTAGAATTCGATCTGGAGCAAGACGAGGAACAGCGCCGCGCCCGACTGGACGAGCGCCGCGAGTCCGTCCACCAGCGCCATCGCGATCGGATTGACCGCATGCGCCGAGCTCATCAGCGTGCCCGCCCCCACAAAGAGCTGCGCCACCAATTCGGCGGCGAAGGTGACGAGCGCCACCAGCGCCGCGATCACCAGCCCGTGCCCCCGCGTCAGCGCGATGCTGCGCTTCACCGCACGCGCCGCACCCAGCGGCCGTTCGGCGACGATCGCGGCACCCGTCAGCATCGTGCGCACGATCCAGTAGAAAGCGGGCACGAGCAGAATGATCATCGCCCCGCCCATCAACGGCCCCAGCAGGCCGATCCCGAACACCACCGGCAGCCCGACCAGCACCACCGACAGCAGGTAGCGCGGCAGCAGCCGCAAGGCATGCCCTAGCGCGCCCTTGAGATCGGGCCGACGGCGATCGAGATAGAGCGACAGGATCACGAGCACGCCGTAGAAGGCGCACAGATAGGCGCCGAGATACCAGCCGCTGTTCTTGACCAGCCATTCGGCGATCACCTGCGCCTGCGCGTCGATCGAGGCGGCCGAGGCACCGCCCGCCGGCGGCTCGGGCGCATCGAGCAGCAGGAGCAGCGCCAGCTGAGGCAGGAACAGGAGCAGCCCCGCCACCGGCAGCAGCACCCCGATATCGGCGCGCAGCCGCGCCCAGGCCCCGCGCATGGCCCCGACGAGATCGGGCGTCATTCTGCCTCGACGGGGGCGTCGCGCAGCGCGCGGGCGGCGAGGTAAAGCTCCGCGGCGAACACCGAAGCGAGCGTGGTGAATGCCGTGGTCACCGCCGCACTCGCGATTGCGGTGAGCACGGTCGCCAGCGTGATCGCACCATCACCGCCGAACAGTAGCTGGAAGACCGAGCCGAGCACGGCCGACACCGCCATGCTGCACACCGCGAACACGATCAGGAAGAGGATGAGCACGCCGATGATCTTGAGCGCGAGCCCGCGCGTGAGCTGGAAGGCGCGCTTGATCGCCGCGATGCCGCGGCGCTCGGCGACGATCACCGAATGGAGCAAGGCGAGCCGCGCCGCCGCCCAGATGAAGAAGACGACATAGACCAGCATGTAGAGCCCGACGAACAGCTTGATGCCCGCCGGCAGCGGCGTGGCGAGCATCCAGTGCCCCGGCCCGGTCGCCACCCAGTCTCCACCGGCGGCCGCAACCGCGACGATCACGGGCAAGGCAAACGCGAGGAAGATCAGGCCGACGACGATGCTGATGCCCAGATCGGGCAGCAGCCGCCGTCCCCCGAGCCCGGCCGCGGCCCGCGCGCTCGATCCGGGCTCGACCACGAGCGCCACGATCGACAGCTGCCCCCACAGCATCAGCAGCGAGAGCGCCAGCAAGACCAGCGCGAGCAGGGCGCGCGTGCCTTCGCCGGCCACCTCCATCGCCGGGGTGGAGATTCCCTGAATGCATAGCGGCACGAAGATCAGCGCGAGCACGATCGGCGTCAGCGCGGCCGTCCGGTCGCCGATGACCGCCACGGTGCGGTCCCAGATCGTCCCCATCTTGATCATTGCGATGCTCCCCACTGATGCTGCTGCCGGTCTACGCACCCGACGCCTGCTTGCCAATGGTTGCGCGCGCGCGGGCGGCGCGGCAAGAGCGGCGCCGTGACGACGACTCCACCGACCGACATCGAATGGCGCGTTTCCGACGCGCCGGTGCCTTATGAGGAGGCGGTGGCCGAGATGGAGACGCGCGCCGCGGCCGTGCTCGCGGGCACCGCGCCCGAGCTGATCTGGCTGCTCGAGCACCCGCCGATCTACACCGCAGGCACCAGCGCCAACCCCGCCGATCTGCTCGATCCGCGCTTTCCGGTCCACAAGACGGGGCGCGGCGGCAAATACACCTATCACGGGCCCGGGCAGCGGATCGGCTACGTCGTTCTCGATCTGTCCGGACGCGGGCGCGACGTGCGCTGCTACGTCCACGCGCTGGAAAACTGGGTGATCGCGGCTTTGTCCCGAATCGGGATCGATGCCTTTCCGGTGCCCGAACGCATTGGAATCTGGACCCGCGACGGCGGTGCGGAAGCAAAGATCGGCGCGATCGGCGTGCGCGTGCGCAAATGGGTGACGCTGCACGGCTTTTCGGTGAATATCGCCCCGAATTTGGCACATTTCGGCGGAATCGTGCCGTGCGGATTGCCCGAATTTCCGGTCACCAGCGTCGCCGAACTGGGCAAAAGCGCCGATTTTGCAACTTTCGACGCGGCTCTGGCGTTGCACAGCGACGCGTTCATCAGGTCTCTCGGAACCACGGGAGAAAACGAGGCTTGAGAGGCGCCCCATATCCGACTAATGTCCACGCCGGTTTGGGTATATAGGGCCGCCACGGCCGTCCAAATCCACCAATTAGGGAGCTACAAATGCGTGCAATCATTTCCAAGCTGGTCACCGGTACGCTGATCGCCGGTGCCGCTCTCGCGGTGTCGGCCTGCGGCGACAAGACCGAGACGACCACCGACAACACTCTCGTGACCGACATGAACGCCATGGACGACATGGGCACCATGACCGACAACATGACCGCGGTCGACGGCACGATGGGCAACGACGCCATGCTCGCCAACGATACCGCGCTGGCGAACGACACCGGCGCGGCCGACGCGATGGCGAACGACACCACCGCCAACGCGATGTAATCATCGCGATCGCGCCGGCCGCCGCGCGTGCGGCGCCGTGCGATACGCAGGGGCCGTCCGGGCGACCGGGCGGCCCTTTCGATTCGGCCGCGTAAGAAGCCGCGACGCACCTCGGGAACGGTCGATTGTTCCTAGCTGCGCCAGAAAGGGCTTGGGCAAACCTGCGGATTCTTCTAGATTCATGAGCACGGCCTGGGGCGAGGATGGCATGAGCGTGTTTCGAATACTGGCCGCGGCGACCGCGGCGATCACCTTCTTTTCGGCTGTGCCCGCATCGGCGCAGTTCTTCTTCAAGTCGCGCGACCTGAGCGGCCCGCGCGTGACGGGCGCCGAGCCCGGCATCGGCCAGACTCTGCCCGGCGCGACCCCTGCGGAACTGCGCGCGGAGATGGTGTGGACGCTGCGCGCGGCGCTCAACGTCGCAGCGCTGCAATGCGAGTTCGAGCCGACGCTGCTGACGCGGCCGAACTACAATGCGATGCTCAAGGACCACAAGGAAGAGCTGGCCGCCTCGCTCGACACGTTGCTCGCCTATTTCGTTCGTACAAACGGCAAGAAGAAGCGCGAAGGCCAGGGGGCACTGGATCATTTCAGCACCGTCATCTATTCGAGCTTCTCGACGGTTTCGGCGCAATACACCTTCTGTCAGACCATGTCGTCGATCGGCCGCGACGTGCTCTACGCGCCGCGCGGGACCATGGGCGAGGTCGCGCTCAACCGGATGCGCGAGCTCCACAACAGCCTCGTCCCCTGGGGCGAGCAGCGCTTCCCCAGCCGGATCTTCGTCGGCCCGCCGCTGCTGCCGCGCTTCGACGAGGATTGCTGGACCAGGAAGGACGTTTGGGACACCAAGCGCTGCGGCGCTGCCTATCCGCTCCCCGGCGGCGGCACGGCAGCCCTGGCGCAGCGATAGGCTTCTACCGCAACCCGAGCACCTTGTGCGTCTGGGTCGAAAGCCGCCACCGCGGGCGTTCCATGACGAGCGCGATCGCCGCCGCACGGTTCGCGGCGGCCTGCGGGTCGTCCTTGGGCTGGATCAGGAAATGGCGGAAATCCCAGCTTTCGAGCGCGACGGGATCGATCCCGTCCTGCGGCCAGACCAGCTTCAATTCGTCGCCGTTGCGCTGGACGACCTCGCTACCCGCCTTGGGGCTGACGCACACCCAGTCGATCGCCGGATGCACGGCCAGCGTGCCGTTGGTCTCGATCGCGATCGCGAAACCGCGCGCGTGCAGCGCCGCGACCAGCGCGTCGTCGACCTGCAGCATCGGCTCGCCGCCGGTGAGCACGACGAAGCGGTTCTCGCCGCCTTCACCCCAAAATCCCTCGACCGCAGCCGCCAGCACCTCGGTATCGGCGAACTTCCCCCCGCCCGCGCCGTCGGTGCCGACGAAATCGGTGTCGCAGAAGCGGCAGACGGCGCTCGCCCGGTCCTGCTCCCGCCCCGACCACAGATTGCATCCCGCGAAGCGCACGAACACCGCGCGCCGGCCGCACTGCACGCCCTCGCCCTGGAGCGTGAGAAACATCTCCTTGACGGCATAGGCCATATCAGGGCGCGGTCGCGTAGACGGTCGGATCGGGCAGCCCGGCCTCGGCAAAGCCCTTCGCGCGCAGCCGGCAGCTGTCGCATAGCCCGCAATGCACGCCGCCCGGCGCCGGATCGTAGCACGACCAACTCAGCCCCGCGTCGAGCCCCAGCCGCGCCGCCTCGCGCACGATATCGGCCTTGCTCAGATGCTGGAGCGGCGCGCGCACCGTGAAGCGCTCGCCCTCGACGCCGGCCTTTGTCGCGCGCGCAGCCATCGCCTCGAACGCGCTCACGAACTCGGGCCGGCAATCGGGATAGCCCGAATAATCGAGCGCGTTGATGCCGATATAGAGGTCGCGTGCGCCCGCCGCCTCGGCCCAGCCCAGCGCGAGGCTGAGGAAGATCGTGTTGCGCGCGGGCACATAGGTGACGGGAATGCCCTCGCCCACACCGCTTTTGGGCACGGCGATGTCGGCCGTCAGCGCCGATCCGCCGAACGCCGACAGATCGAGCGGCAGCACGACGTGGCGCTCCGCCCCTAGCATGCTCGCAATCCGCCGCGCCGCGGCAAGCTCGACCTGATGGCGCTGGTTGTAGTCGATCGAAAGCGCGAGCAGGCGGAAGCCGTCCTCCTTCGCGCGCGCCGCGGCAACCATCGAATCGAGCCCGCCCGAGACGAGCGCGACGGCGAGGGGGGAATCGTCTGTCATGACGCGTTCGCTACGGACGGCACGGGAAAAGCGCAATCCCGGCAAAAAACGGGCCGCCGGTAAGAGCGGCCCAGGCCAGTCCTTGCGGACCATCTAGGGAGAAAAGCGTGCCCATGAATGACACGATCATCGTCGTAGCACGGCCAGGGTAAACCCACGCTTAACGGCTGATGCCTTGTGTGGAGGGCGGCACCGGCCCGCTCCCCCACCCCGCCTCCCAAGTCATTATATTTGCATGGGAGGTGGGGTGGGGGAGCAACGGGTCGGTCATGCCCCCGGCATGACCTGAACGGTGCGGGGTACCGTTCACCCGATGCTGGCCGGTGCCGTGCCGATTCAGCGAAGCTGAATCCAAATTCGGTCAGGCAGCAGCGACCTCGACCGGAAAGCTCGTCGCGCAGAAGGCGCAATCGACGGTGATCACGCCGTTTTCGTCGGCCATCTCGCGCTGCTCCTCGGGCGGAAACTTGGCGAGCACCTGCGCGATATAGTCGGGCGTGCAGCGGCAGCCGCGCGACAGGCGGGTTTCGGCGAGCACGCGAACCTCGTCCTCTTCGTTGAACAGGCGCCACACCAGCGTCTCGAGCGGCACGTCGGGATCGGCGAGCTCGTCCACCCCCATCGTTGCGGCAAGCGCTGCGACATGCTCCCATTCGGGATGATCGAGCCGGGTGTGGAGGCGATCGCGCCCCTCCTCGCCCTCGGGCAGGTGCTGGAGGAACAGCCCGCCCGCGCGATGGCGGCCGTCGGCGTCGCGCTCCATGCCGAGGCGCACCTGCGTCGGGATCTGCTCCGACTGCACGAAATAGCGCTGCGCGGCATCCGCCAGCGTATCGCCGTCCAACGGCACGATCCCCTGATAGCGCTCGCCGGTCAGCGCGTGATCGAAGGTGATCGCGAGATAGCCCGAGCCGAACAGCGCGAACAGCGTCGGTTCGGCGGGCATCTCGGCCAGCCGCTCGGCATCGAACTGGACATAGCCGCGCACCTCGCCGCCGCGATAATCGCACACGAGCAATTGCACCGGCCCGGTTTCCGACTGCGCCTGCATCGTCAGCTGCCCGCCCGCATCCTTGAGCGTCGAGCCGATCAGCGCGGCCAGCGTCAGCGCCTGCGCCAGCAGCGCCTCGATCACGGGCGGATAGGCGTGCGCCGACAATATTTCGTCGAGCACCGGCCCCAGCCGCACCAGCCGCCCGCGCGCATGCCGGCCGGGAATCGCGAAACCGAGCGCGCGATCGAGATCGGGGGACAAGGAATCGCGCATCAGGAATACCGTTCGGGCTGAGCTTGTCGAAGCCCCGCTCTTTCTTCTTCAGCCAAAGAAGAACGGCCCTTCGACAGGCTCAGGGCGAACGGGGAATAGGGGCGAGAACGTTAAATAGGAAACGCCTCCGCCGCGATCAACCGATCTGCCCGAAACACCAGCGTAGCACCGATTTCTGCGCGTGGAGCCGGTTCTCCGCCTCGGGCCAGATCAGCGATTGCGGTCCGTCGATCACGTCCGCCGTCACTTCCTCGCCGCGATGCGCGGGCAGGCAGTGGAGGAAGGCCGCATCCGCCTTCGCCCCCGCCATCAGGTCGGCCGTCACCTGGAACGGCATCATCGCCGCGAGCTTGGTATCGGCGTGATCCTGCCCCATCGAGATCCACGTATCGGTGACGATCACGTCCGCGCCCTCGATCGCCTCGCGCGCCGTGCCGACGCAGCGCGCACGGCCCTGCCCCAGCGCGAGATCGGCCTCGCTCGGCTGATAGCCCTGCGGACAGGCGGCAACCACCTCGAATTGCATCAGCCCGGCCGCTTCCATGATCGAGGCGAGCACATTGTTGCCGTCCCCCAGCCACGCCACCTTCAGGCCGGGAAGCCGCTTGCCCGCCTCGATGATCGTCAGCAGGTCCGCCATGATCTGGCACGGATGCGACGCGTCGGTCAGCCCGTTGATCACCGGCACCGAGGCGTATTCCGCCATTTCCAGCAATTTGGCGTGATCGTCGGTGCGCACCATGATCGCGTCGCAATAGCCCGAGAGCACGCGCGCGGTATCCGCCACCGTCTCGCCGCGCCCGAGCTGGCTGGTCGCGGCGTCGAGCACCAGCGCCGAGCCGCCCAATTGCCGCATCGCCATGTCGAAACTGACACGCGTGCGCGTCGAGTTCTTCTCGAACACCATTGCCAGCACACGCCCCGCGAGCGGGGCGTCCGCATCGGCCTTGCCCTTGGGCCAGCCCTTGCGCGCCGCCTTGCGATCGAGCGCATCGGCCAGCATCGCGGCCACGCCGTCCGAGCCGGCCGAAGCAAGATCGAGGAAGTGGCGCATCACCAAATCCTCCCCTGCAAGGGGAGGGGGACCAAGACGCGCAGCGGCTTGGTGGAGGGGCGGCGGCGCAGCCGCCGTTTCACGGCGGCCTCTCCACCACGCCCTTCGGGCGCGGTCCCAGCATCGGGTTGACCATGCCCCGCATGGCCAAGGATCGTCCGGGGGACGATCCGACCCGATGCTCCCGTGCCGGGGAGGAATGGGCACGCCTCAATCATCGCTCGGCACCGCATAGGTCCGCGCCCCGTCCGACAGCCGCTCGATCGCCTCGGCGATATGGCTCTCGTCGACGATCAGCGGCGGCAGCAGGCGCACCGTGTTATCGCCCGCCGCGGCCGTCAGCAGCCCGTGGTTGTCGCGCAGATGCGCCACGAAATCGCGGCTCGGGTGCTTGAGCTTGAGCCCCTGCATCAGCCCCTTGCCGCGGACGCTTTCGAACAAGTGATCGTGATTGGGAATGAGCTGTTCGAGGCTCGCGCGCAGCCGCTCGCCCATCGCCTCGACATGCTCGAGGAAGCCGGGTTCGAGCATGACGTCGAGTACCGCCTCGCCCGCGGCCATCGCCAGCGGGTTGCCGCCATAGGTCGAGCCGTGCGTGCCGAACACCATGCCCTTGGCGGCTTCCTCGGTCGCGAGGCACGCGCCGAGCGGGAAGCCCCCGCCGATCCCCTTGGCCACCGCCATGATGTCGGGAGTAATGCCGTAGAGCTCGTGCGCGAAGAACTTGCCGGTGCGGCCATAGCCCGCCTGCACCTCGTCGAGCACCAGCAGCAGCCCGTGCTCGTCGCACGCCTTTTTGAGACCGTGCATGAAGTCGTCGGTGGCCGGGCGGATGCCGCCCTCGCCCTGGATCGGCTCGACCAGGAAGCCGGCGGTATGCTCGTCGATCAGCGCCAGCGCGCCGTCGAGATCGTTGAACTCCGCATATTTGAAGCCGGGCAGCAGCGGCTCGAAGCCGTCGCGCATCTTCGCCGAATTGGTCGCCGAGATCGTGCCCAGCGTGCGCCCGTGGAACGCCATGTTGAAGGTGATGAGGTCGTGCCGCTCGGGGTTGCCGTCGGCATAATGATAGCGCCGCGCGGTCTTGATCGCGCACTCGACCGCCTCGGCGCCCGAATTGGTGAAGAACACCGTGTCGGCAAATGTATTGTCGACCAGCCGCTGCGCCAGATGCTCGCCCTGCGGGCTGCCATACATGTTCGAGACGTGCATCAGCGTCTCGGCCTGCTTCTGGATCGCGCCGATCAGATGCGGATGGCTGTGGCCGAGCGCGTTGACGGCGATCCCGCTGGCGAAATCGAGGAAGCGGCGACCGTCCTCGCCGATCAGATACACCCCCTCGCCTCGCACCGGCCGCACGTCGCACCGCGGGTAGACGGGCATGAGCGGCGTGATGGTCATCGCAAGGGTCTCCTGTCGGCAAAAGCAAAACGGCAGCCCCAGCGGACTGCCTGCCCGCGCTTCTAGAACTGCGGCCGAACCGACGCAACACCGCGCCGAACAGTGCTCCTGCGAAAGCGGGACGTTGCATAACTCCCTCGTCACCCCGGACTTGTTCCGGGATCCGCCGCGCCTCGAACGCTATCGTGCGCGGAGGAGTGGATGCCGGAACAAGTCCGGCATGACGAAGATTGCTAACTCTTGAGCTTCCACCCGCGCCTGAGCAGCGCGTAGCACAGCACGCCGAGCACGACGTTGATCGCGAGCGCCAGCACCGAGCCGAGCACGATCGGCGAGTCCGCGACGCCCAGGAAGCCGTAGCGAAAGCCCGAGATAATGTAGAAGAACGGGTTGAGATGGCTGATCGTGCGGAAGGCGGGCGCGAGGCGATCGACCGAATAGAACGTGCCCGAGAGCAGCGCGAGCGGCGCGACCACGAAATTGGTGACCGCCGCGGCATGATCGAACTTCTCCGCCCAGATCGAGGTGAGCACGCCGAGGAACGACAGGAACAGCGCGCCGAGGAAGCCGAACCACAGGATCGCCCACACGTGCCGCGGCGTCACGTCGATGCCGGGCCACAGCGCCATCGCGATCCACACCGCCCCGCCGACGCAGAAGGCGCGCGTCACCGCGCCCGCGGCGATCCCCGCGAGCAATTCCGACGTCGACAGCGGCGGCTGGAGGTAATCGACGATCGTGCCCTGGATCTTGCCGACGAGCAGCGAGAAGCTCGCATTGGCGAAGGCGTTCTGGAGCATACCCATGACGATCAGCCCCGGCGCGATGAAATCGGCGAAGGGCACGCCCATCACCTGCGCGCGCCCCCGCCCGCCCAGGGCAACGGTGAAAATGATGAGATAAAGGAGCGTCGTGATCGCCGGCGCCCAGATCGTCTGGAGCTGGACCTTGAAGAACCGCCGCACCTCCTTGATATAGAGCGTGCGAAGACCGCCCCAATTGACGTTCCTGATGACGGGGACGCCGGGGGCGTTCGCCACCGCCGACTGGATTTCGCCGAAAGGGGGCTGGCTGCTCATGCTGCGATCGCGTAATCGCTGCCGCCGCCGCCCGCAACCCGGCAACGAATTTTGAAGGACCGACATGGCCTGGACCGACGAACGCATCGATACGCTCAAGACGATGTGGGAAAAGGGAATGACCGCGAGCCAGATCGCCGAGGCGCTCGGCGGGGTGAGCCGCAATGCCGTCATCGGCAAGGCGCATCGCCTCGGGCTGCAATCGCGCCCGTCGCCGGTCAAGCCCAATGACGACGAGGCGCCCAAGGCAGCGCCGAAGCCCGCGCCCAAGCCGGCGGCCGAGGCGAAACCGGCGCCCCGGCCCGCGCCCGTCGCTACGCCGGCGCCCAGCCCCGCACCCGCGCACCCGCCTGCCCCCGCCGCAGCCGCGCCGAAGGAAGACCGCGTCGTGCTGCGGTCGATCGGTCCGGGCGGGTTCGTGCGCCAGTCGCCGGGCGAGCAGCAGCCGCCCGCCACGCCCGCGCCGCCGCGCCGGCTGGTGCCCGCGCGCCCCAGCCCGGAGATTGCGGGCAAGACGACGCTGCTCGACCTCAACGACCGCATCTGCAAATGGCCGATCGGCCATCCCGGCGAGCCCGATTTCCATTTCTGCGGCGATCCGGTGAATCCCGGCTTCCCCTATTGCGTGGCGCATTGCGGCCACGCCTATCAGGCGCAGCTCCCGCGCCGCGACCGCCGCCCGCCGCCCCCCCTCCCCTTCGGCGGCCCCCGCCCGCGCTGATCCGGCCGACGTAAATTACGTGATCGCGTCGTCGCGAGCTTTGGCGGCGCGCTAAACGCCTGACGCCATGATGTGCCCTCTGGAGGCACGTCATGCATCACACCAAGCGACCGTTGATCGCCGACCGGCGCGGCGCCGTCATCGTCGAGATGGCGCTGGTGCTGCCGCTGCTCGTCACCTTGCTGCTCGGGCTGGTCTGCTACGGCCAGTATTTCCTGATCGCGCACAGCGTGCAGCAGATCGCCAACGACGCCGCGCGCGCCACGATCGCGGGTCTGACCCCGGCCGAGCGCCGCCAGCTCGCGATCCACGCCGCCGATGCTGCCGCGGCGGCCAATCCCGAGGTCGATGCAGGCGCGATGGAGGTCGCGGTCAGCGAGGACGGCGCGACGATCGCGGTCCGCGTCACGCTCGACGCGGGCGCGCGCCTCATCCGCTTTCCGTTGGTGCCGATGCCGTCGAGCCGGATCGCGCGCAACGCCGAGGTGCTGACGCCGGGAGCCGGCGCATGAAGAGCCTCGCCCGCAACCGCCGCGCCGGGGTCGGCGTGATCGTCGCGCTGGCGATGCCGGTCGCGATCGGCGCCGCCGCGCTCGCGATCGACATCGGCAGCGCCACGCTCGCGACGCGCCGGCTGCAAGGCGTGGCGGACGCCGCCGCGCTCGCCGCCGCGACCGATCCCGCGCACGCCCAAGCCGCCGCCGAACGCGCGGTCGCCGCGTCGCACTTCGACCTTCCCGTCACGGTCGCGACGTCCACCGGCAGCTATCGCGCCGACACCAGCATCGCGCCGGGCGACCGCTACACCGCCGACACCACCCCCGCCGATGCCGCCCGGGTAACGCTCACCGCTGATACGCCCACCTTTTTTGGCGCGATCTTCGGGCACCGCGCGATCAGGATCGCGCGCTCCGCCACCGCGGCGCAGGCGCGCATGGCGAGCTTCGCGATCGGCAGCCGCCTCGCCTCGCTCGACGGCGGCGTGCTCAACGCCTTGCTCTCCGGGCTCACCGGCTCGACCGTCTCGCTGAAACTGCTCGATTATCGCGCGCTCGCCGGCGCCGATGTCGATCTGTTCGCCTGGCTCGATGCATTGCGCACGCAGGCGCATCTGTCGGCAGGCAGCTACGACGAACTGCTCGGCACGCAGGTGTCGGTCGGCGACGCTCTCGCCGCGGCGGCGAGCGTGACCCCCGATTCGGCGGCCGCCGAGGCATTGCGCACGCTCGCGGCGCAGGTCGGCGACGCCGCGATGCCGCTCGACCGCTTGATCGACCTCGGCCCGATGGGCGGCGCCAGCGCCGGCCCCGAGGGACTCGCGCGCATCAACGCGCTGTCGCTGATCTCGACCCTGCTCGAACGATCGAGCGCCGAGCGCCGCATCCGGCTCGATCTCGGCGCCTCGGTCGCGGGGCTCGCGAGCACGAGCGTGACGGTCGCGCTCGGCGAGCCCGCGGAGCAATCGCCCTGGGTCGCGATCGGTGACACCGGCGCGCCGATCGTCCGCACCGCGCAGGCCCGCATCTACGTCGAGGCGACCGCCGGCACCGCGGCGCTCCCCGGCCTGGGCGGCCTCGCGAGCATCCGCCTGCCGCTCTACGTCGAGCTCGCGAGCGCCGAGGCGCGGCTCGACGCGATCGACTGCCCGGTGCCGTCCCAACGCACGGTGACGCTCGGCGCGCGCACCAATCCCGGCCGTGCCGCGATCGCGCGCATCGATCCGGCCGCGCTCGACGATTTCACCACGCCCGTCGCGCTCCATCCAGCCAAGGTGCTCGATACGCTGCTGCTCGACGTGGAAGCGCGCGCCGATATCGATCTCGGCGCCGCGGAACAATGGCAATCGGTGCGCTTCGAGGAAGCCGACATCGCGAGCGGCGCCACCAAATCGGTCGCCAGCAGCAGCGCGGTGGGCGGCGTGGCACAATCGCTCACGCAGAACGTGACGCTGACGCCCGTGCTCGCCGGGCTCCCCCTGCCGGTGGGACCGCTGCTCGGCGCGGTGGGCGGCCAGCTCGACCTGCTCGCGCCGGCCGTCGACACGCTGGTCAATGTCGTCACCGGCGCGGCGGGCGTGCATTACGGCGAAGCCGACGTCCGCGTCACCGGCGCCAAATGCGGTATCCCAAGGCTGGTGGCGTAAATTCCTCTCCCATCGGGAGAGGATACGAAGCCTTGTCGGAGCGAAGCGGAGGCTAGGCGGAGTTGGTGAGGGTCACCGCGCCAGATAGTTCCAGGCCGCCCTCACCAACTGCGACTAACGAGCAAGCTCGTAGTCTGCGTATCCTCTCCCGCCGGGAGAGGATGACGCGCGCTTGCGTGCCCGACTCCCCCGCCCGTATAGCGGGCGCCATGTCCGACGACCTGTTCGCTTCCCCGCCAAAATCCTCCGGTGACTACGATGCGTCCTCGATCGAGGTGCTCGAAGGGCTCGAGCCCGTCCGCCGCCGCCCTGGCATGTATGTCGGCGGTACCGACGAGCGCGCGCTGCACCATCTCGCCGCCGAGGTGCTCGACAATGCGATGGACGAGGCGGTCGCGGGCCACGCCACCCGGATCGAGGTGATCCTGGAGCCGGGCAACCGCCTGACGATCATCGACAACGGTCGCGGCATGCCGGTCGATCCGCATCCCAAATTCCCCGGCAAATCGGCGCTCGAGGTCATCCTCTCGATGCTCCATTCGGGCGGCAAGTTCGCGGGCAAGGCGTACAACACCTCGGGCGGCCTGCACGGCGTCGGCGTCAGCGTCGTCAATGCGCTGTCCTCGGAGACCGTCGTAGAGGTCGCGCGCAACCGCGAGCTCTACCGTCAATCCTTCTCGCGTGGGGTAACGCTCGGCCCGCTCGAAAAGCTCGGGCCCACGCCCAACCGGCGCGGCACCAGCGTTACCTTCGTCCCCGATGTCGAGATTTTCGGCCCCAATCTCCAGTTCAAGCCCGCGCGCCTCTACAAGCTCGCCCGCTCCAAGGCATACCTCTTCGCGGGCGTCGAAATCCGCTGGAAATGCGCGCCCGAGCTGATTTCCGAGGACATCCCCGCCGAAGCGGTGTTCCAGTTCCCCGGCGGTCTCGCCGATCATCTCAAGGAGCAATTGGGCGAACGCCCCTGCGCCACCGCCGATTTCTTCGCCGGCAGCCAGGAGTTTCCCGACGAGCAGGGCCGCGTCGAATGGGCGGTCGCCTGGCCGCTGTATTCGGACGGCAGCTATAGCTGGTATTGCAATACCATCCCCACCCCCGACGGCGGCACGCACGAGGCGGGCCTGCGCGCCGCGCTGGTGCGCGCGCTGCGCGCCTTCGGCGAACTCGTCGGCCAGAAGAAGGCCAAGGATCTCACCGCCGACGACGTGATGACCGGATCGGAGCTGATGCTCTCGGTCTTCATCCGCGATCCGCAATTCCAGAGCCAGACCAAGGACCGCCTGACCTCGCCCGAAGCGACCGGCCTCGTCGAAAAGGCCGTGCGCGACCATGTCGACCATTTCCTCACCGACAATATGGATCGCGGCCGCGCGCTGCTCGGCTACGTGCTCGAACGCATGGACGAGCGCCTGCGCCGCAAACAGGAGCGCGAAGTCAAGCGCAAGACCGCCACTTCGTCGCGCAAGCTGCGGCTGCCCGGCAAGCTCACCGATTGTTCGGCGGACGATCCCGCCGGCACCGAGATCTTCATCGTCGAAGGCGACAGCGCCGGCGGCTCAGCCAAGCAGGCCCGCGACCGCAAGACCCAGGCGATCCTCCCCATCCGCGGCAAGATATTGAACGTCGCCAGCGCCACCGCCGCCAAGATCCTCGCCAATCAGGAGATCGCTGACCTGATCCAGGCGCTCGGCTGCGGCACGCGCAAGGATTGCGTGCCCGACAATCTGCGCTACGAGCGCATCGTCATCATGACCGACGCCGATGTCGACGGCGCGCACATCGCGACGCTGCTGATGACCTTCTTCTTCCAGGAAATGCCCGAGATCGTGCGCCAAGGGCACCTCTATCTCGCGCAGCCACCGCTCTATCGGCTGACGGCGGGCGGCAAGAGCCTCTACGCCCGCGATGACGCGCACCGCGCCGCGATCGAGGCGGGGCCGTTCAAGGGCAAGCGCGTCGAGGTCGCGCGCTTCAAGGGCCTCGGCGAGATGAACCCCGGCCAGCTCAAGGAAACCACGATGGACGCGGCGACGCGATCGCTGATCCGCATCACGCTGCCGCAGGAATATGAGGAGCGCGCGGGCGTGAAGGATCTGGTCGACCGGCTGATGGGCAACAACCCTGCCCACCGCTTCGCCTTCATCCAGGAGAATGCCGCGCGGCTCGACGAAGAGGCGATCGATGCGTGAGGCGGCGCTCGCGGCGATGCTCCTCGCCGCGCTGGCGAGCCCCGCCGCGATCGCGCAGGAACAGGCCGCGCCCGCCGCCGCGGACTCGCTGCAAGCCCGCGCCGACGACCTCGTCGCCCTGCTCAACGGCGGCGGCAACGTGGCCGCCTGGTTCACCCCCGATTTCCTCGCGCACGTCAACGAAGCACAACTGCGCGGCGTGATCATGCAGATGACGCAGATGCTGGGCCGCGCCGAGAAGGTCGAGAGCCTGACGCCGCTCGGTGCGACCGCTGCCGAAGCGACCATCGCCTATCAGCACGGCACGCTGATGCTGCGCTTCGCGATTGAGCCCGAGGGCACGCATCGTTTCACCGGCCTGCGCCTCACCGGCAGCGAGACGGGCGAGAAGAGCATTGCGGAGGTCGCCGCCGCGATCCGCGCGCTGCCCGGCAAGACCGGCTTCATCCTCACCCGGATCGACACCCTCGACGCCGCGCCGATCGCAGCGATCGAGGCGGATCGCCCGCTCGCGATCGGCTCGGCGTTCAAGCTGGTCATCCTCGCCGAGCTGGTGCGCGAGATCGAGGGGGGCGAGCGGCATTGGGACGATGTCGTCACGCTCGACGGACGCGCGCTGCCCGGCGGGTTCTACGCCGACAAGGCCAAGGGCACGATCACCACGATCCGCGACATCGCCACCAAGATGATCTCGGTCAGCGACAACAGCGCGGCCGACCTGCTGCTCGCGACGCTCGGTCGCGACAAGGTCGAGGCGGTGCTGCCCGTGGTCGGGATCGCGGACCCGTCGGGGATGCGCCCGTTCCTGTCGGCGCTGGAAATGTTCAAATTGAAAGGGATCGACGGCGGCAGGCTGGGCGACCAATGGCTGACGCTCGACGAGAAGGGCCGCCGCAAATTGCTCGCCGAGAAGGTCGATCCCGCGCCGATCTCCGCGATCCCGCCCGCCTTGTTCCAGGACAACAAGCCCAACCGCATCGCCATCGAATGGTATGCCAGCCCCGCCGATCTCGCGCGGATGATGGATTGGCTCCGCCGCCACACCGAAAGCGGCCCCGCGGCCGAGGCGCGCCGCATCCTCGGCATCAACCCCGGCATTCCCGCCGACACCGCGGCGCAGTGGGCCTATGTCGGCTTCAAGGGCGGATCGGAGCCCGGCGTGCTCGATCTGACGCTGCTGCTCCAGGCGAAGAGCGGCGGCTGGTATGTGCTCAGCGGCACCTGGAACAACCCCGACGCCGCCGTCTCCGAAGGCCGCTTCGTCGGCCTCATCTCCCGCGCGGCGACGTTGGCGGCGGAACAATAGCGCTTCTTCCGTCACCCCGGACTTGTTCCGGGGTCCACCGCGCCGCAAACCAAGCCGCCGTTGCTCTTGCGGAACAGTGGATGCCGGAACATGTCCGGCATGACGAAAACCCTCAATAATCCTTCGACACCCGCACGTTGGCGCTCTGCCGCCCCAAGGTCGAGATGCTCGACAGCAGCGACAGCCAGCGCGTCACCTGAAACTCCACCTGCGTCGCCGAATAGCCCTGTCCGTCGGTGATGATCTCGGCGAACAGCCGCCGCGTGATGTACTTGCCCGCGGCGATCGACGTGCCCTGCCCGGTCTGCGGGTCGGCGGGCAGGATGCGCAGCCGGTCGAGCCCGACCGCGTTGCGGAAGGCGTTGATCGGGTTGAGTCCCGTGCCCCCGTCCTGCAACGCGGCCACGGCGGCGGCGAGCTGGAGCGCCTCGGGCGCCGACAGATTGGTGATCGACGTGCCGAACAGCAGCCGCGACAGCAGTTCGTCCTGCGGCAGCGCGGGGATCGAGGTGAAGCTGATCTCCGGCTTCTGCGCGTTGCCGGTGACGTGGATCGTCGCGTTGAGCCCGGTCTCACTGGCGTTGGCGGCGATGTCGAGCGCGGGGTTGGCGGGCACCTCGCCCGCGAAGCGGATGATCCCGCGATCGAGCTCGAACTCGCGGCCGGCGAATTCGTAATCGCCGCGGATCAGGTCCGCGCGGCCGGTGATCGCCGGATTGTCGGGTGCGCCGCCGATCTGGAGGTCGGCCGACCATTCGCTGTCGAGCCCCAGCCCCGTCACCATCAGGCGGTTCTTCATCTTGGCGTGGACATCGAGCTTCCACGGTTTCGTCGGCGCCTCGTCCTCCTCGCCCCCGCCGGGCAGGTTGATCTCCTTGATGTTGAGCTGCGGCACCGCGGTCGCCGCGGTCGCGCGGCCGAGCCGGTAGCGGCTTTCGTTGACCGCGACGTCGCCCGAGATCGTGCCGCCCGATCCGTCCGAAACGAAGCGCAGCGGCCCGGTGACGGTCGCGCCGATGTCATCGCGGTCGATCAGCACCGCATGATCGGCGGCGACCTTGACGTCGATCCCGAAGCCGTTGGCGGCGGCGAAATCAAACGCGCCCGAGCCCGAGACGCTGCCCTTGCCCGCCGTCCCCGTGAACTGGGTCAACACCAGCCGCGATCCGTTGAAGCCGCCGTGCGCGCGCACGTTGGTGACGACGGTGCCCGTGGTCGCGCTCTCCAGCCGCGCGCCGTTGGCATCGACCACACCGCGAATGCGCGGATCGGCAAGCCGCCCGGTGGCGTCTGCGGCGATCGAAACCGGGCCGGAAAGGTCGAACAATTCGACCCCCGTCAGCCGCCACAGCGTATCCGCAGGCCCCGAATAGCGAAGCTGCGCGAACAGCGGCGCGTTGAGCAGCCGATCGGCCAGCCCCCCGCTCGCCAGCGGCGCGAGCCGCATCTGCGCGCGCCCGATCGTCCGCCCGCCGCTCGCCACCACCGCGCGCGCGGCGGCCTTGTCGGCCTCGAGCACGCCCGCAATGCCGAGATCGACCGGCCGCGAGGTGAGGACGAGCCCCGACCGGCTCAACCCGCGCACCGTCAGGTCGATCTTGCCCGTCGGCGCACCGCCGCTGGTCGCATAGCTCAGCATCCCCGAGGCGCTGCCGCCCAGCCCCAGCCCCGGAAAGCCGATGTCGAGGATCGACAGCGGGAGCCGCGCGAGCTTCGCGTCGAACGCCACCGCGCCGCCGCCGAAATGCCCGCCGACCTCCGCCTCGCCGCCAGCGAACGACAGCTGCGTCTTCGCCAGCCGCCAGCCGTCGCCCTCGCGCGTCACCACGGCGGGCGTCAGCAGCTTGAGGTCGCGCCGATCGACCGTGCCCTCGGCGCGGATCGTGTAGCGATCGGGCGCGACCTGCGTCACCGTCCGGATCGCGAAGGTGCGCCCGCGCGAGCCTGAAATCGACGCGCGCACCTCGCCCGTGCCTCCTTTGAGCGACGCCTTCGCGGCGAACCGCCCGATCGTCAGCGGCCCCTGCCGCAAGCCGATTCCGGCCGCGCTCGCCTCGATCGTGGTGCCGGCGGGATCGAGCAATGTCGTGAAATCGAGCGTGCCCCGCCGCAGCGTCGCCTGATCGAGCCGCGCGCGCGCGAAGGCGAGGTGCCCGTCGATGCGCTGGTTCCCGCCCTCGGGCCGGAAGCGCAGCGCACCGGTGAATCCGCCGCCCGCCACGTCGAGCGCGCCGGCGAACCCGCCGGTCACGATGTCGAGCGCGCCCTTGGCGTGCGTCCCGCTGACGTCGAGCGTCGCGATCTGGATCCGCGCCTGTCCGCCCCGCGGCAGCAGGATCGCGCCGTTCGCGGTGAACAGCCCCAGCCGCGACCCGCCCTTCGCGGTGAAGGCAAATCCCTGATCGGTCGGATCGAGATGCGCGGTCACGTCCTTCAGCCCCAGCGTGTCGTTCGGCGCGTCGAAGCGCAGGTCGAGCGTCGGGTGATCGATCTGCCCGTCGAGCACGATCGAGAACGGCCCATAGGTCCGCTGCACCCCGCGTCCCTCGAAATGGAACGTGCCGTCGCGCCGCCTGATGCCGTTGCCGGTGATGCGGATGTCGGGCGCGGTCAGCACCAGCCCGTCGAAATGCAGCACCAGATCGGGCCCGCGCTCGAGCCGTGTCACGATCTTCGGCAGCCCGCCCGCCAGGCTCGCGAAGAAGGCGTTGTCGAGCCGCACCATCTGCGCGGTGCCCGTCCCCACCAGCCGCGTGCCGTGCCCGCCCGGCCCCGGCACCGCCTGCAATCGCGAGGTCACGTCAACCACGCCCAGCCCCGGAATCAGGTAGCGCCGCAGCCCGCCGTTCAGATTGACCTCGTACCGCCCGGTCTTGAGGTCGAGCAGCAGGTCGATCCGCCCGTTGAGCTTGTCCGATGCGAGCTTGAGGTCGTTCCCCGTCAGGAACGCGCTCGTCACCTTGAGCGCCCCCGAGACCGAGAGGTTGCGCAGGATGCCGCCGGCGACATCCCCCACCCCCGTCACCCGCTGCGCGCTGAACGCCACCGGTACCATGATCGGCGCCTTGGATAAATGCCCCTTCCCCGCCGCACGCGCACCCTCGAATCCGGTATTGTCGAACGCGAAGCGGTCGGCGGTCAGGCGATAATCGAAGCTCGCGGTGCCGAACGCGCCGTCAAGAATCGCGCGCAATTCCATGTTGCGCGCGGTCATGTTCGGAAACAGCGCCGGCGGCTTGAGCAGCCGCGCGCGGATGCGCACGTTGCGATAGGCGCTACGGGCGAGGTCGATCACCCCGGTCGTGTCCACCGTCAGCGCCGACGAGCGCAGCGACAGCGCGCCCTCGACGCGGCGGTTGGCATAGGTCGCGTCGCCGTTCACCTCGACCCGCGGATCGGTGAGCCGCTGGAGCTTGCCGTGCGTGATCAGGTGCGGCGCGAGGCTGCCGGTCAGCGTGTAATGCCCGCTGCGATTGGTGAGCGCGAGGTCGATCACGCGCGTGTCGCTCGCGGTCGCCACCGCGCTCCCGCGCCACATCGCCCAGCGCCCGTCGCCCGCCACCGTCAGCGCCAACGGATGCCGGATTCCGGTCAGCCGCGCGAGCACGCCGTCCTTGCTCCCCGTCGCCTGCACGTCGAGATCGAAGCGATCGCGCTCGGGCTCGGCGTCGATTCGCATGACGAGCCGGTCGCTGCCCTCGATCACCGCCGCCAAATTCACCCGCGCGCGTCCCGAGGCGATGTCGGCGCGCGCCGCGATCCGCCCGGATCGCGCGACGCCGGTGACGCGCGGCGCCACCGCCAGCCGATCGACCCTGAGTTCGCCGATATGCAGGTCGAACCCCGGCAGGATCGGCTTGTTCTCGCCCGACGGCCGCGTGTGCGGCAGCTTGGCGAGCGTCGCCCTGGGCACGATCAGCCGGTTGATGACGAGCCGGTTCGAAAACCACGCCAGCGGCCGCCAGTCGAGTTCGGCGCGGGGCGCTGCAAACACCAGTCCCTCGGGATCGTAGACGCGAACGTCGACCAGCGTCGCCTTGGTATAGATCGATCCCTCGATCCGCCCGATCGTGAAGCGGAGTCCGCTCTTGGGGCGCAATTGGGCGACCTTGTCGGTGATCAGGCGATGCCCGACATCGGTATCGAGCACCCACACGACCGCGCCCACCAGCACCAGCAGCGCCGCGAACGCCGCCGCCACCCAGCGCACCCAGCGCCGTCGCGGCCGCGCGGCCGGCGCCTCGTCCTCGGGAAGGTCGTCGTCGCTCAAAACGCCTGCCCCAGCGAGACATAGACGGCGATGCGCGGATCGCCTTTCTGCGGATTGATCGGCGTGCCGACATCGACGCGGATCGGCCCGAAGCTCGAATAATAGCGCACGCCCAGCCCCGTGCCGAAGCGCAGGTGCGAGAATTTGGGCAGCGGCGAGGTGTAGATGTTGCCGGCGTCGAGGAACGGCACCACGCCGAAATTGCCGAACGCCTTCACCCGCGCCTCGATCGAGAATTCGGTCAGGCTACGCCCGCCGATCGGGTCGTTGTTGGGATCGCGCGGCCCGATGTCCTGATAGCCGTAGCCGCGCACCGATCCGCCGCCGCCCGCATAGAAGCGCCGCGACGGCGCGATCGCGTCGCGCGGCGCGCCCACGATGGTCCCCAGCCGCACGCGACCCGCCAGCACCACGCCGTCGCTGACGGGCTGGTACGCGCTCGCATCCACCTGCGTACGCGCATAGCCGAACGCCTTGCCCGACAATGACAATTCGGGCGACAGCCGCCCCGAAACCCGGAAGCCCCGCGTCGGATTGAGCAGGTCGTCCGACCCGTCATAGCCCAGCGTCCCCGGCAGCGCCCCGATGAAATAGGTGCGCCGCCGTGGCGCCCCGGTCGTCAGGATCACGTCGCGCTCGTCGGTCGCCACCAGCTCGGCGCCCACCGACCAGGTCCAGGCTTTCTGGTAGAAGATCGTGCTCTGCCGCTCGAGCGTGCCCGACAGCGAGAAGGTGCGCGCGTCATAGGCGTTGCGTTTGGTGTGCGCGAGCGCGACCTGCGCGGTCAGCACGCGGTCGCGCGCATGGAAATTGTTGCGGCGCAGCACGATGTTGCCCACCTGCTCGCGCGTGCCCAGCACGCCGCGCAGCGTCAGCGCGCCTTCGGGCGGGAAGAAGTTGCGGTGCGTCCAGTCGACCTCGGCGCGCACGCCCTCGCCGGTGCCGTAGCCCAGCTCGCCCGCGATCGTGCGCGGCGGTGCGGGTGCGAGCTTGACCGCGAGATCGACCGTCTCGGGCGTGCTCCCCTGCACGGGCGTGATGTCCGCCGAGGACACCAGCCCGGTCTGGATCAGCGCGCGGCGCAGATCCTCCTCTTCGGCGGCGTCATACGGATCGCCGGGGTCGAAGCGCGCGATGTCCTGGACGTGCTTCGCCCCGAAGATGCTGTCGTCGGTGGTGGTGATTGCGCCGAACCGCTTTGCCCCGCCGGGGGTCAGCGACAGATCGAGCGTCGCCGTCTGCGTCTCGTGATCGACCACGATATCGGGCTCGTCCACCACTGCGAACGGGAAGCCCTCGCGCCCGATCGCGGTGCGCAGCCCCGCGGTGCCGGTCGCGATCGCGTCGGCATCGACCGGATCGCCCTCCTTCACCCCGAACGCGCGCGTGAGGCTGTCGGCCTTGTCGCCCGCCGCCAGCACGCCGTCGAGCGTCACGCCCGCGAAATGGTAGAGCGCCCCCGGCTCGGCGGTCAGCGTGACGAGCGGCCGGCCCTCGCGCTGGCTGACGCTGGTCGTCACCTGCGCGTCGTAATAGCCCTCGCCGCGCAGCAAGGTGGTGAGCAGCTCGGCATCCTCCTTGGCGCGCCGGTCGAGCTGCGCGGCGTTGGCGGGATCGCCGTCATGCGCCTTCAGCGTCGACAATTCGTCGAAGCGCTGGCGCAGCAGCGGGGTCGCCGCCGCGTCGAGCCCCTCGATCGCGAAGGCGTAGCGCGTCTCGCTCGTGATCTCGCTGGTCTGCGCGGTGTCGGTCGTCACTTCCTCGGGCGCGACCGACAGGTCGGGCCAGTCGACGCCGAGCCCGGGAAGCGGCGCGAGCGGCGCGTCGGGATCGAGCGGCGTCTGCTGCGGAATCCCCTCGGGCGCGGCCTCAGCGGCGGGCGGCGTGCTCTGGGCGTGCGCCGGCAACGCCAGGACGACGCACAAGGAGGCGGCGCCCAACACCGCGCCGCGTCGCCCGGACCCGCAAGTCATTGGCGTTTCCTAGCCCGGCCCGGCGGCGAGCGACAGGGTTTTGGCAGGCGCCGGCGCAACTTCCGGCGCGGCGTTGCCTCAATGCACCGTGCCGACCGCCTCGTCGGCGTGCATCAACGCGATCAACCGCTCGATCTGGCGCCAGCGGCAGAAATGGATCGCATTGCCGAGCGCCCGGCTCCGGTCGGCACGCAACGCCGCCTCGCTGCCCGCGGTCGCGCCGAAACGATCGACGAGATCGGCCGCGTCATGCACGTCGGCGGGGCTGGTGAGATAGACCGGCATCGAACCTCCAGGGGCGGGATCGGCGATGCGGCTACAAGCATTGTGCCAGCCCGCGCGCTTTTACGGCCCGGCGCGCGAGGCGGTGGTCAACACGCGTTCACCATGCGCCCGATCGCCGTCCCGCGCGTCCCGCAACGGAACGCTGGCGTGCCGCCACGGGACATGGCAGGGCGAAGCGCATGGCTCGTCCTTCCTCCCGCACCCCCCTCGCCGGCGGCGTCCTGATCGCGCTCGGCGTCATCATCGGCGTCATCGGCGGCATCGCGCTACGCCAGCCGACCCAGGGTTTCCTCGTCGGCCTCGCCGCCGGCATCGCCATGGCCGTCGCCGTCTGGCTGATCGACCGGCGGCGATAAGACTCTTCCCCCCTCCCTTTCAAGAGAGGGGCAAGGGGTGGGTGAGCAGCGTCGGGGCTCGATGCCCCGATGCTGCTTTGAAGGCCGATGACGGACGCTCGCTGGCGCTCGGGCATGTCGAATGCCGGAACTAGGGCCGTTCGACATTCAGAAGATGACGAGCCGAAAATGGTGACGTTTCGAGACCCGGAGCGCAGCGTGCTAATGGCACGTGAGCACCGGAAGCTCGGAAAGTCGCCATTTGCAGGCCGTCAGGGCTGAATGTCGAACGGCCCTACCGTAACGTCCGCCCCAGCCACACCACCCGACCCACAACCTCCGCCTCCCGCGCCGCCTGGCCCTCGATCGCGGGCCACGCCGGATTGTCGCTGCGGATCGCCAGCCCCAGCCCGTCGCGCGCCACGCGCTTGACCATCAGCGCGCCCTCGACGCGCACGACGAAGATGCCCCCGCGCGAGGTCACCCGCCGGTCGCTGGTATCGACCATGATCTCGTCGCCATCGGCGATCGTCGGCGCCATCGAGTCGCCGCGCGCCCGGATCAGCGACAACGCCCCCGCCTCGACGCCGAGCGCGCGGATCAGCGCCGGATCGAACGCCGTGCCGCCCAGCGCCTTCTCGCCATCGACGATTCCACCCGGCCCCGCCGACGCGGCGACGTCGAGCCGTGGCACCACGGTCGCGCCGCCGGCGCGTTCCGGTCCCCCCAGCACCGCTTCGTCGACGCGGAACCAGCGCGCCAGCGTCGCGCGGTCGTGCTCCGACAATGCCCTCGGCGATCCGCGCGTCACATATTGCTGGAGATAGGCCGCGTTGCGCCCGAGCCGCTGCGACAGCGCCGCATAGCTTTCGCCATGCTGCGCCACCAGCCGCGCCAGCGCGGCACGCGGATCGGCCCGTTCCATGCCGCCATCATAGCCGTAGGATTTTTCCTAGACAAGTTGGAAAATCAGGAACAGATAAAGAACATCATTCGAGTCGGACGAGGTTGGGGATGACGATATTGGGCAAGGTCGAGCACTTCCTGCGGCGGTCGGACATGCCGCGCACGCGGTTCGGTCGGATCGCGGTCAACGACCCGCGGTTGGTGGATGATCTGCGCCGCGGCCGCGAGCCGGGGCCGCGCACCGTCGCGCGGATCGAAGCCGCACTCGAAACCCTCGATGGAGCCGTCCGATGAGCCGCGGGCCCGATGCCGGAACGCGGCTCACCCGCGCGCTGATGGCTGCCGCGGCCGCCAACGGCGTGGCGTGTGCGATCGTCGAGTCGGACTGGACCCGCTGGGCGAGCGCTACCTTCACCGGCGCGCAGCACAAGGTGATTCTCGCCGGCCCCTTCACCCCCGCGCTCGACGACTGGCTGACCACGCTGCCCGAGCGCGAGTTCGTGCTGCCGGGGCACCTCGTCGCCGACCTCACGATCGTCGCGATGCGCGCGTCGTCGGAGCGGATCGAGGCCGAGATTCAGGCGCTGACGGTGGAGGAGCGATGACGCCTTCTCGGCCTTGCCGTCCGCCTCATCCTACCCTGCGAGACTGTCCACTTTGTCCACTTCGGACGCGTGAGCGGATCAAACGAGAAAGCAAATGAGCCGGTCCTTCTTTTGGACACTTCCCCGGCGAAGGCCGGGGCCCAGTTGCGACCGGCCCGATACTGGACCCCGGCCTTCGCCGGGGAAGTGCGTAAAGCTGATCGGGGTTGGCTAGCGCACCGCCGCAAGGCTGCGCAGCGCGCCCAGCGCGTCGTCCACCCGGCTTCCGGTCGCGGCGGCGCATAGCGCGGGCAGCGGCTGGTCGCGGCGCGCCACGCCTTGTTCGAGCCGGTCGAGCAGCGCATGGATCGTCGCCTCGGGGCGCGCCCGCGGCGCCACCGGCTTCAGCACGAAGGTCTCGAGCCGGTCGCCCGGATCGATCACCTGCGGCCGCTCGATCCGCGCGAGCGGCGCCACCGGGCGCACCGGCTCGGCAGGCACCGGCAGGATCGCGCCTGGATCGTAGGCCGCGAGCGGCAGGTCGAGATCGTCGGGAAGGTCGCGCGCCGGCGGGTCGAGATCGATGACCGGCTCGCCCAGATCGCGCGCCGCCGAGATCGGCCGGCGTGCGGGCGCGTCGGGATGTGCGTCGGCGCGACGCAGCACGGGCACCTCGTCCGCGTCCGCCTCTGCGCGCTCGCCGCCGAAGGTCAGCGCCAGCGCGCGCGTGCCCACGGCAAGATAGAGCCCGGCCCAGAGCAACGCGGTGACGCCCGCGCCGCCCGCCAGGATCAGCGCCATGCGCGCGGTGATGCCGAGCGGCGGCGCCGCCACCGGCAGCACGCGCACCAGCCCGCTGCCGGTCGCCAGCCCTTCGATGAGGCCGATCGGCGCCAGCGCGAAGAACAGCGCCGTCGCGAGCCCGAACGTCCCCGACGCGATCGGCGCGATCGGCAGGATCAGGCGTTGGCGATGGAGCGATGCGACCATGTTCTACTCGGGACTGCGGCTTCTGTGAGCCTTCGGTACACCGGCTCGTATCGGCAAATGTTTGACGACCAGTTACGCTCGCGCTCGACGAACGCGCGGGCCCGCGCCTTGCGTTCGTCCCACCCCTCACGGTGCGCGAGCAGCCCCGCCAGCGCATCGGCGATGGCCAACGGCGAGTCGGCCGCGAACAGCGTCCCCGTCTCGCCGTCGCGGATCAGTTCGCGATGCCCGCCCACGTCCGACGCCGCGACCAGCTTGCCCTGCGCCATCGCCTCCAGCGGCTTCAATGGCGTGACCAGATCGGTCAGCCGCATCTTCTTGCGGGGGTACGCCAGCACGTCGACGAGGCTGTAATAGCGATCGACCTCGGTATGCGGCACGCGGCCCACGAAGCGGATCGCCTCGGCCGCCGGCGACGCCGCCGCCTGCGCCCGCAGCGCCTGTTCCCTCGGCCCGCCGCCGACCAGCAACAACCGCGCTTTCGGCCGCGCCGCGACCAAAGCGGGCATCGCCGCGATCAGATCGTCGAGCCCTTCATAATCGTAGAAGCTGCCGATGAACCCGATCACCTCCGCGCCATCCAGCCCCAGTTCCGCCGCCAGCGCGGCCTCGTGCGGCAGCGGCGCGCCGAACAAGGTCAGGTCCACCCCGTTGGGCGAGACCATGATCTTGCCCGGATCGATCCCGCGCCCGATCAGATCGTCGCGCAACCCCTCGCAAATCACCGCGACCCCATCGGCGCGCCGCACCGCCCAGGTCTCCAGCGCCTTGGTAACCCGATACCGCAGCGATCCCTCGCGTCCGGTGCCGTTGCCCACCGCCGCATCTTCCCAGAACGCCCGAATCTCGTACAGCACCGGCAGCCCCCGCCGCCGGGCTACCCGCAGCGCCGCGAGCGCATCGAGCACCGGCGAATGCGCATGAAGCACATCGGGCCGGAAATCCTCTATCGCCGCCTCGATCCGCGCCGCGAAGGCCGCGATCTCGCGCCATTCGCCGATCGGGCTCGGCGCCCTGGGCGGCGGTGTCGTGCGGAAGAAGTCGAGCCCGTCCACCTGCTCGCGTGCTGCCGGCGCCACGTCGTGGCGCGGCCCCGTGACCGCCGCGACCGCCCACCCCTTGGCCTCCTCGGCCTTCAGGATCGCGCGGGTGCGGAAGGTATAGCCGCTCTGCAAGGGCAGCCCGTGGTCGAGGACATGGAGGATGCGCATCCCCGCCTTCATGCCCACCAAGCCTTAACGCCGCGTCAACCCCGCCGCGCTAGGCAGAAGCCAGCTAGCAGGAACCTTTCGGCCGATGATCGACAATTTCGCGCTCGCCGTGTCGCACGGATTGATGATTCTCATCGTCTGGCGCCTGCTCAAGCGCCCCGATCTCGACCGCGAAGACGCACCGCCCAGGCCCATGGGGCGCCGCGATGCATGATCTCGCCTTCGTCGGCTTCCTCGCGGCGCTGATCGCGGCGGGGTTCCGGCGGCCGTTCCTGTTCGTGCTGACGTACGTCTATATCGACGTCGTCTCGCCCCAACGGCTGAGCTACTACATGCTCAACGCCGTGCCGATCTCGCTGATCGCGGTCGTGCTCGCGGTCGCCGGCTGGGCCATCGCCGACGACAAGAAGCATGTGCGCATCGCGCCGCGCCAGTTCCTCATCCTGCTGCTGCTCATCTATTGCTGGATCACCACGCTCGGTGCCGATTTTCCCAAGGAAGCGCTGGAAAAATGGGATTGGGTGTGGAAGGCGCTCGCCTTCGCGATCTTCCTGCCGCTGACGCTGCGCACCAGGCTCAGGATCGAGGCGCTGCTCGCCTTCATGATTGTCGCCGCGTCGACGATCATCATCGTCGGCGGGATCAAGACGCTCGCCTCGGGCGGCGGCTATGGCGAATTGAACCTGATGGTGACCAACAACAGCGGCCTCTACGAAGGCAGCACCATCTCCGCCGTCGCGATCGCGATCATCCCGACGATCCTGTGGTTCACACGGTTCGGTACGATCTTCCCGCCCGATTGGCGGGTGAAGCTGTTCTGCTACGCGCTCGTCTTCGCGTGCCTGCTGATCCCGATCGGCACCTCGACGCGCACCGGGCTGCTCTGCATCGGGCTGCTCGCATTGCTGACGCTGCGCGACGTCAAGCGCCGCGTACTCTACCTGACGGCACTCGGCATCGTCGGCCTTGCCGCGGTGCCGCTGCTGCCGAGCACCTTCACCGAGCGGATGAGCACGATCAAGACCTATCAGGCCGACGAATCGGCCTCGACCCGGCTCGCGGTGTGGAAATGGACGATCGACTTCGCGAAGGAAAACCCGTTCGGCGGCGGCTTCGAGGCGTATCGCCAGAACCACATCCGCTACAACACCGTGAAGATCGAAGGGCAGGGCCCGCAGCAGACCGTCGACAAGACGCTCGAGGTGGACAAGGCGCGCGCTTATCACAGCGCCTATTTCGAGATGCTGGGCGAACAGGGCTATCCCGGCCTCGCGCTCTGGCTGTCGATCAACCTGATCGGCATCTTCCGCATGGAGGTGCTGCGCCGCCGCTACAAGCGCGCCGAGGGCGACGAAGCATGGATCGCGCCGCTCGCGAGCGCGCTCCAGCACGGCCATATCATCTATCTGCTCGGCGCCGCGTTCATCGCGATCGCCTTCCAGCCCTTCGTCTACATGCTGATCGGCGCGCAGATCGGGCTCGACACCTATCTTGCCCGCAAGCGCCGCGAGGCGACGTGGCGCCCCGCGCTGCGCCGGCGGCCGGCAGCGGCATGAGCGGGCGCCCCGAACTCCGTGCGCTCACCAGCGTGCGCGGTCTCGCCGCGTGGATGGTGGTGCTCTACCACATCCGTCTGTCGATCGCCGGACAGCCGCAGGCATGGGTGGACGTGTTCGCGAAGGGCTATCTGGCCGTCGATTTCTTCTTCCTGCTCTCCGGCTTCGTCATCTGGATGACCTATGGCGAGCGACTACGCGACGGCGGCACGAGCGCCCTCGCCTTCTGGCGGCGGCGGATCGCGCGCATCTATCCGCTGCACCTGTTCATGCTCGCCTGCGCCGCCTTGCTCGCGCTGGCGCTGGCGACGACGGGGCGGCACGATCCGGCCGAATTTCCCTTCGCCGCGCTGCCGCTCCATCTGCTGCTGATGCAGGATTGGGGGCTCGTCGACGCACTGGCGTGGAACGACCCCGCCTGGTCGATCAGCGCCGAATTCGCCGCCTATCTGCTCTTCCCACTACTCGCGCGCGCGATCGACTGGCGCCGCGTGCCGACGCCCGCGCTGATCGCGGCGATCGCCGCCTTCCTCGCCATCCTCGCCGGGGTCATGGCGCGCGCCGACGCGCCCGGGCTCGGCTGGGAAATCTCGACCTTCGGCGTGCTGCGCTGCCTCACCGAGTTCAGCGCCGGCACCGCCTTGTGCGCGCTCTGGCTGCGCTGGGCCGAGCGACCGCGATGGCCGGCGATCGGGTGTGCCGCCGTCGCCTTCATGCTGCTCGGCGGATGGGCTGCGGGGTGGCTGCCCGAGCTGGCCACCGTGCCAGCCGGCTTCGCTGCACTTTTGCTCTTCCTCGCGCTCACCGCCGGGCACCGTTTCAATCCGCTCGAATGGGGCCCGCTCCACCAATTGGGCGAGATCAGCTATGCGACCTATCTGTCGCATTTCCTGCTGTTCGTCGTCTTCAAGCTGCTGATGGTGTCCGATGCCGACGCGATCCCGCCGGTGCTGATCGCGCTCTACCTGCTGCTCGTGCTCGCCGCCTCGGTCGCGCTCTACCATCTCGTCGAGCGCCCGGCACAACGATGGATCAACGCGTTTCCCGGAACGAAGCGATCGACCGCGCATTGGGAGAAGCCGAACCAGGCATGAAAGGAGCCCCTTGGCCCGGATCGTCTATTCCGATGACAGCGCTCCCGGCATCGCGCGCCGGAAAGTCCGCCACGGCTGGGGCTATTGGGACGCCAAGGGCAAGCGCATCACCGACCGCGATGAAATCGACCGTCTGAACGCGATAGGCCTGCCGCCCGCCTACACCGACGCCCGGTTCTGCCCGAACCCGAACGGCCATATCCAGGCAGTCGGCTGGGACGAGAAGGGCCGCAAGCAATATCGCTATCACCCCGATTTCCGCGAGGCGCGCGAGGCCGAGAAATACGAACTGTGCGTCGAATTCGGCGCCGGGCTGCCCAAGCTCAGAAAGCAGGTCGCGCAGGATCTGCGCCACCGCAAGATGGACAAGGCGCGCGCCGTCGCCGCAGTGGTGCGGCTGCTCGATCTCGGTTTCGTGCGCGTCGGCGCCGAATGCTACGTCAAATCGAACAAGAGCTACGGCGCGACTACGCTCAGAAAGCGTCATGCCGATGTAGACGGGCGCGTCCTCACGCTCGAATACAAGGCAAAATCGGGGAAGACGCGTCGTCTCGCCATTGCCGACGGCTCGCTGATCCGCGTCGTGCAGCGATGCGACGACCTGCCCGGCCAGCATCTCTTCGCCTGGCTCGACGGTGAGGGCGAGGCGCATCCGGTCACCTCGTCCGACGTCAACGATTATATCCGCGAGGCGATGGGCGCGGATTTCACCGCCAAGCATTTTCGCACCTGGGGCGCGAGCGTGCTCGCCTTCGCCGCACTCGCCTCGGCGAAGCACGACATCAACCTGGCGACGATGCTGGAGCCGGTGACCGATGCCTTGGGAAACACGCCCGCGATCGCGCGCAATTCCTATGTCCACCCGCGCCTGATCGATCTCGCCAAGAACGGCCAGGCGGCGTTTCGCGAAGGGCTTCGCCTGCCGCGCAAGACCAAGTATCTATCGCGCGCCGAACGCGGCTTGATCGCGTTCCTGACGCAAGACGCCGCCGATCGCCCAAAGCAGCCTTGAAGTGAGAAAGTGATGATCGCCGACAACGCCACCGCGCCGCCGTCCGATATCCGCGTCCAGCTGCGCGAACTCGTCAGCTACACCACCGATTGGGTGCAGGCACACTGGTTCCAGATCCTGATCGCGGCCGGCGTCGCCGCGATCATCGTCGCCGTGCTCTATGCGCTGCGCGGGCTGGGCGCGAAGCTGTGCAAGCCCGAGCGGCCGACGGGCAGCTGGGTATCGATCATCGGCAAGGCGGTGTCGAAGACCACGGGGTTCTTCATCGTCATGGTGGCAGTGCGGCTGGTGGACGGTTATGCGCAGACGCCGCAGATGCTCGATCAGATCGTCGGCTTCCTGTTCACCGTGGCGGCGGTGTTCCAGGGCGCGATCTGGGCGCGCGAGCTGATCCTCGGCTTCATCGAGCACCGCACCTCGGCTGAGCATTATCGCGGGCAGGCGGTCGTCAACGCGATGGGGCTGATCCGGCTGCTGGTCAGTGTCGTCGTCTTCGCGATCGCGCTGGTAGTGCTGCTCGACAATCTCGGCGTCAACGTGACGGGACTGGTCGCCGGCCTCGGCGTCGGCGGCATCGCGATCGGTCTCGCCGCACAAGGCATTTTCGGCGACCTGTTCGCCGCGCTCGCGATCATCTTCGACCGGCCGTTCAGCAAGGGCGACCAGATCAGCTTCGACAACAGCTCGGGAACGATCGAGGAGATCGGCCTCAAATCGACACGCATCCGCGCCTATACCGGCGAGCTTCGCATCATCGCCAACAAGAACCTGCTCGACAAGGAAATCCTGAACGTCACCGCGCGCGATCATATCCGCCTGCCGTTCACGATCGGCGTCGCCTACGAAACGCCGCCAGAGACGCTGGCGCGCGTTCCCGCGATCCTCACCGAACTGGTCGAGGCCGAGGGCGCCACCGCGGCGCGCGCGGGGTTCGAATCGTTCGGCGCGAGCTCGCTCGATTTCACGCTGCTGGTGGACGTGCCGGGCCGCGACTGGGCGGTGGCGCATCCGCTGCGCGATCGCCTGCTGGTGGCGATCATGAAACGCTTCGCCGCCGAAGGCATCTCGATCCCCTATCCAACACAGACAACCTACACCGCAGCCCCCGACGGCACGATCATCATGCCTTATCCCGAGGTTCAGCCGGTCAAGCGGATCGACCTCGAGGACGACGAGCACCCCGGCAAGTCGAAGGGCTGATGCCGGCAAGCTTGCCGGACGACGCCGGCGAGCCCACATTCGCATCATGGCCGTCGCCGAGCCAAGTGTGCGTACCCGGCTGTCGTCCGCGGGCCTCGCCACCGCGATCGTGGCGCTGATGGGCTATGCCTTCGTCACCGGGCTCGCCGTGAAGTTTCCCGACGTGATCGATTCGACGCTCAAGGTGTTCGGCGTCGCACCGCTTCCTCCCCCAC
This sequence comes from Sphingomonas sp., assembly GCA_035538935.1. Classification (GTDB taxonomy): domain Bacteria; phylum Pseudomonadota; class Alphaproteobacteria; order Sphingomonadales; family Sphingomonadaceae; genus Sphingomonas. The sequence continues at coordinate 75,463 of DATLJH010000020.1, read as the reverse complement.
CGCCGCCCGAAAAGCTCGAGGTCGAGCCCAAACGCAGCCCCAAGGCCGAGGGCAAGGCGGCACCGCCCAACATCACCTCGCGCGCGACGCCTGTCGCCGCGCCCACGCCGGTCATTCAACTCCCCGTGCCGCCGGTGGTCGTCACCTCGGTCAAGCCGTTCGAGGGGCCGGATCCGACCCAGGGCAATGCCGATATCCGCGGCCCCGGCACCGGCGCGGGCGGGACCGGCGACGGCACCGGTAGCGGCGGCGAAGGCGATGGCGGCGGCGCGGGCGGCTATTCGCCGCCCCGCCACATCGGCGGGCGCATCCGCAACAGGGACTATCCCGCCTCGGCCGGTGCTGAGGGCACGGGCGGGCTGGTGTCGATCGAATATTACGTGCTGCCCAACGGGCGGGTCTCCGATTGTCGCATCACGCGTTCGAGCGGCAACCAGGCGCTCGACGAGACGACGTGCCGCCTCGTCACCGAGCGCTATCGCTACGAGCCGTCACGCGACCCCGACGGCAACCCCGTCCGCTCGATCGTCGTCGCCGACCACCGATGGATCATCGACGATTCGATGCTCGAGGCGATCCGCAAGCGCCAGCAGCGCGAGCGCCGCTGAGGCTCAGAATCCCCCTTCGTCGAGGCTGAGCAGGCTGGCGTTGCCGCCCGCGCTCGTGGTGTCGATCGAGACTGCGCGCTCGGCGACGAAGCGGAACAGGTAATGCGGCCCGCCCGCCTTCGGCCCGGTGCCCGACAGCCGTTCGCCGCCGAAGGGCTGCGAGCCCACCACCGCGCCGATCATCGAGCGATTGACGTAGAGATTGCCGATATGGGCGTGCGCCTCGGTCACCTCGGCGGCGCGCGCGATGCGGCTGTGCAGCCCCATCGTCAGGCCGAAGCCCTTCTCGTTCACGCGCCTGATCGTCTCGATCAGCTTGCCCGCCGACCACGTCGTATAATGGAGCAGCGGTCCGAACCATTCCTGGCGCAGCTCCTCGATCGCGTCGATCTCGATCAGCGTCGGCGGCACGAACAGCCCTTCGTCGGGCACCGGCACGGTCTTGAGCCATTTGTCGTGCGCGGCGTCGCGATACGACATCAGCTTGTCGTACGCCGCCTGATCGATCACCGGCCCGACGTCGGTCGAGGGATCGCCCGGATCACCCACCTTCAACAGATCCATCGCGCCCTTGAGCATCTCGATCATGCCGGGCGCGACATCTTCCTGGATGAGCAGCAGCCTGAGCGCCGAGCACCGCTGCCCGGCCGACTGGAACGCCGAGGCGACGACATCCTTCACGACCTGCTCGGGCAAAGCGGTCGAATCGACGATCATCGCGTTGATCCCACCGGTCTCCGCGATCAACGGCAGAATGGCGCGCTCCTCGTCGGCGAGCAGCGATTGCGCGATCCGCCGCGCGGTGCCGGTCGAGCCGGTGAAAGCGACGCCCTGGACGCGGACGTCCGCGGTGATCGCCGCCCCCACTTCGGGGCCACCGGGCACCAGGATCAGCACGTCCTCGGGCACGCCCGCCTCGTGCGCGAGCGCGACCGCACGCGCGGCGATCCGCGGCGTCTGCGGCGCGGGCTTGGCGACGACGGTGTTGCCGGTGACGAGTGCCGCCACCGTCTGCCCCAGGAAGATCGCGAGCGGGAAGTTCCATGGCGCGATCGTCGCCCACACGCCACGGCCGTCGAGATGCATCATGTTGCGCTCGCCCGTCGGCCCGGGCAGCTCGACCGATTGCAGATCGGCGCGTGCGCGCGCGGCATAATAGCGGCAGAAATCGACCGCCTCGCGCACTTCGGCGAGCGCATCGGGGATCGTCTTGAACGCCTCCTGGATGCACAATGCCATCAGTTCGTCGCGATGCGCTTCGAGCAGGTCGCCCAGCCGTTCGAGCATTCCTGCCCGCTCGTCGACCTCGCGCGCGGTCCATTCGGGAAAGGCGGCGTGCGCGCGGTCGATCGCCTCGGACACGTTGACCGCGTCATAGGCCGCCATCGCGCCCTCGGCCATCAACGGATGCGGCGTGTTCACCGCTTTCTCGGCCGCGTCCAGCACCGTGCGATCGGTGAGGTCGATCCCCGCGCTGTTGATGCGCTCGGGCTGGTAGAGATCGCGCGGCAGCACGATCGACGGATGGCGCGTGCCGCCTACCGCTTTCACCTTCTCGACCGGATCGGCGAGCAGGTCTTCGTCCGATTTGTGCTCGTCGGCGAGCTGGTGGACGAAGCTCGAATTGGCGCCGTTTTCGAGCAGCCGGCGGACGAGATAGGCGAGCAGATCCTTGTGCCCGCCCACCGGCGCATAGATCCGGCAGCGATAATCGTGCTCGTGCACCAGCCGCTCGTAAAGGCCGTCGCCCATGCCGTGGAGCCGCTGGAACTCGAAGTCGCGGGCGTTGCCCGCCCATTCGACGATCGTCGCGACGGTCAGCGCATTGTGGCTCGCGAAGGCCGGACGGATGTTCTCGGCGTCGAGCATGTCGCGCGCGCAAGCGAGATACGAGACGTCGGTCGCGGCCTTGCGGGTATAGAGCGTGTAATTCGCCTGCCCTTCGACCTGGTCGCGCTTGATCTCGGTGTCCCAATAGGCGCCCTTGACGAGCCGCACGTTCATCACGCGGTCGAGCGCGTTGGCCCAGGCGATCACCGGCCGGGCGCGCTTGCCATAGGCCTGCACCGCCATGCCGAAGCCGTCCCAGCCGTCGAGCGCAGGCAGCCGCGCAACGCTGCCGATGATGTCGAGGCTCATGTCGAGCCGATCCTGCTCCTCGGCATCGACCGTGAGCGCGATGCCGCGCCCCGCCGCCTGCACCGCGAGCGCTTCGAGCATCTCGGTGAGCGCGGGCACGCAGCGATCGTATTGCGCGACCTCGTACCGCGGGTGGAGCGCGGAGAGCTTGACCGAGATCGAATGCCCCGCACCGGCGACACGGCCGACGGCGTCGATCGCCCTGCTATAGGCCGCGAAATAGCGCTCGGCGTCCTCCTGCGTGCGCGCGGCCTCGCCCAGCATGTCGAAGCTGGCGGTGAAGCCCTCGTGCTCGGGCTTCTTCATCCGCTTGAGCGCCTCGTCGATAGTGCGGCCCATCACGAAGATCTCGCCCATCATCCGCATCGCCGCGCCGACCGCCTGGCGGACGAACGGTTCGCCCGCGCGAGAGATCAATCGCCGCAGCGGCCCCGAATGCCCCTCGCCCACCAACGCGCGGCCGACAACCAACCCCCAGGTCGCCGAATTGACGAGCCGAGAGTTCGACTTGCCGGTATGCGCACGCCAATCGGCGTCGCCCAATTTGTCGGCGATCAGGAAATCGGCGGTCTCGGGATCGGGCACGCGCAGGAAGGCCTCGGCGAGGCTCAAGAGCGCGATGCCCTCGGACGAGTTGAGCTGATATTGCTGGAGGAACTGGTTGACCCAGCCCTTGTTCTGCGCGGCGCGCAGATCGGCGAGCAACCCGCTCGCCTCGCCCATGATCTTGTAGCGCGTCGCCGAATCGCTGTCGGCGCGCTGGATCAGCGGTTTTAGAATGTCGGGTTCGGCCGCGCGATGCAGCTTCGCCATGCGTTCACGGGCGGCAGACGTAGCGTCAACGGTCATTTTCGTGTTTCCGGTTGGGCAATGCTTGCCCAGTGAGGGGCTTGGAGACTATCTCTGGAATCGCGCTACGACGAAGTGAGCCCGAAAGGAAAGCCGTGTCGGAAATTTCGCCGCAGGAGATGGCCCGCCGCGTCGGCACCGAGACCGTCTCCGACTGGGTCGAGGTGACGCAACAGATGATCGACACCTTCGCCGACGCGACCGGCGATCACCAGTTCATCCACGTCGATCCCGAGCGCGCCAAGCTGACGCCGTTCGGCGGCACCATCGCGCACGGATTCCTGACCCTGTCGCTGATGCCGCTGCTCGCCTCGAAAGTGCCCGACGCACCCCGGATCGCGGGCACGAAAATGGGGGTGAATTACGGAGGCAACCGCGTCCGGTTCCTGCAGCCCGTGCGCTCGGGCAAGCGCGTGCGCGGGCGCTTCACCTTGCTGTCGTTCGACGAGAAGCGCCCCGGCCAGTGGCAGCAAACGACCGAATTCACCGTCGAGATCGAAGGCGAAGACAAGCCCGCGATGGTCGCCGAATGGATCAGCCAGATTTTCGTCTAACCTACAAGACCCCTCGGGTTGGGGTGGGGCAGTGCCGCAAGCGCGGTCACCGGAAGATAGGCCCCACCCCAACCCCTCCCCCGGAAGAGGAGGGGCTCAAGAAAGAAAGGAAGCCCATGCGTTCCGCCGTCATCGTCTCCACCGCCCGCACGCCCATCGGCCGCGCCTATCGCGGCGCGTTCAACGCGCTGCCCTCGCCGACGCTCGCCGCCAAATCGATCGAGGCCGCGGTGCAGCGCGCCGGGATCGAGGGCGCGGAGGTCGACGACGTGGTGTTCGGCGCCGCGCTCCAGCAGGGCTATCAGGCGACCAACATCGCGCGCACCTCGCTGCTGCGCGCTGGCTTGCCGGTAACGGTCGCGGGCATGTCGGTCGATCGCCAGTGCGCCTCGGGCCTGATGGCGATCGCCACCGCGGCGAAGGAAATCGTCGACGACCGCATGGACATCACCATCGGCGGCGGCGTCGAATCGATCAGCCTCGTCCAGACCCCGCAGATGCGCGTCGCACCCGACCCCGAGCTGCTCGCGATGCACGACGATATCTACATGCCGATGCTCCAGACCGCCGAGGTCGTCGCCGCGCGCTACAACATCAGCCGCGAGGCGATGGACGAATACGCCCTCCAGTCGCAGCAACGCACCGCCGCCGCGCAGGCCGCGGGCCGGTTCGACGCCGAGATCGTCCCCGTCACCGCGACGATGAACGTCACCAACAAGGAAACCAAGGAGGTCACCCAGAAGGAGGTCACGCTCGCCAAGGACGAGGGCAACCGTCCCGACACCAGCGCCGAGGGGCTCGCCGCGCTCTCGCCGGTGCTGGGGCCGGACAAGACGATCACCGCCGGCAATGCCAGCCAGCTCTCGGACGGCTCGGCCGCGAGCGTGCTGATGGAGGAGAAGGTCGCCGAGAAGCGCGGTCTCCAGCCGCTCGGCCGCTATGTCGGCATGGCGGTCGCCGGCACCAAGCCCGACGAGATGGGCATCGGCCCGGTCTTCGCGATCCCCAAGCTGCTCGACAGGTTCGGCCTCAAGATGGACGACATCGGCCTGTGGGAGCTGAACGAGGCGTTCGCCGTCCAGGTGCTTTATTGCCGCGACAAGCTCGGCATTCCCAACGACCTGCTCAACGTCGACGGCGGCGCCATTTCGATCGGCCATCCCTACGGCATGTCGGGCGCGCGCATGACCGGCCACGCATTGATCGAGGGCAAGCGGCGCGGCGTGAAATATGTCGTCGTCACGATGTGCATCGGCGGGGGCCAGGGCGCGGCGGGGCTGTTCGAGGTTCTTTGACGCGTGCAGTGGAGAGCCCAAGCACCCCCGACACGATCTTCTACACAATAAGGGGATTTTGTTGTTAACTTCCTCGTGTTAGCGGTCCCGCCACGAGAGCCGTCGATCACAGGCCGCCTCGCAACAGGAGGGGCCGGATGGGGGCCGACGAAACAGGGTTGGTGGCCGATATCGGCCGCCAATCGGTGCGTTTTGGGTTGAGCGGCGGGGTTTACGGCCTCGTGCCGCGCGACGTGCAGCATTACAACACCGCCGATCACCCGACCTTCACCAGCGCGCTCGTCGCCTATCTGCGGCACATGGGGCTGGAGAATCAGACGCTGCCGAGCGTGCTCGCGATCGCTGGCGCGGTGCGCGGCGACGTCGTCAACATGACGGGAAGCCGCTGGTACATCTCGCTCTCCGGGGTCGAAGCGGTGCTGCGGGCACGGCCCAGGGCGCTCAACGAATGTGCGGCGGTCGCGCTCGCGCTGACCCAGCTTCCCGACAGCGCCTTCATGTCGCTGCCGGGGCCCGCGGCCCGCCGCGTGCGGCCGGGTGGAACCTTCCTGCTGATCGGCCCGGGGACCGGACTGGGCGTCTCGGCGCTCGTCACCGCCGGCGACCGATTCGTGCCGGTGCAAAGCGAGGCGGCGCACATGGCCTTTGCCGCGCAGACCCCGGAAGAAACGCAGATCGTCTCCCATCTCATCCAAAAGGCGCGCCCCGCGAGCAACGAGGCGCTGCTGAGCGGCCCCGGCCTGGCCACCGCTTACGAAGCGCTGAGCGGCACGAGCGCGCCGGCGCCCGAGGAGATCACGCGCAACGCCGCGCGCGATCCCGCGGCACAGGCGGCGCTCGCCACCTTCATCGGCGCGCTGGGATCGGTGATCGGCGATCTCGTCCTCGCCTTCGGTGCCTGGGACGGGGTGTTCCTGACCGGCGCGATGGCCCGCGCGCTGCATCACAAGCTCGCCGATCCGGTGCTGCGTCGGCGGATGACCGACAAGGAGGCGTTCGGGCGCCAGCTCGCCGACGTGCCGATCGCTGTGGTCAACCGCAACGACCTCGAACTGCTCGGCGCAGCGGCCGCGCTCGGCGGGTAGACTCTGTTTCAGCAAAGCTGAAACGGTAGCGGCACCGCCCTCCTGCGCCATTCCAACAATGCTGCGCATCGCCGGAACCTTGGGCGCTTCCGCCCACTCCCCCACCCGACCGCCCAATGCGATTATCCTATGGGTGGTCGGGTGGGGGAGTGGGCCGGTGCCGATTCAGCTTAGCTGAAAACGATTCTAGCAAAAAGGGGCCGGCGACGCACGCCGCCGGCCCCTTCGCAAGCATTCGCCGAGATCAGAACTGGGCGACGATGCCGCCCATCGGACGGATGCTGTGGGCGTCGCCATAGGTGTCGAGCTCGAGCCGCACGCGCACGTCCTTCATCTTCTCGCCCGCCGGCGCGAATTCGGTGCCGACGCCGTAGACCATCTCGCCATAATCCTTGCTGTTCGGCCCGAGCGCATCGAAATTGACCCAGCGATAGCCGACCTTGCCGTAGAACAGCCCGGTATCGCCCGCGCGCACGCCGAAACGTCCGGCGGCGCCATATTCCCAATCGATGTCGCCGGAAAAGCCCTTGGCGATGCTGCCTTCGACGCCCGCGAAGACGGGGCCGACAGGCACGTTCACGCCCGCCACGACCTCGGCCAGGCCGCCCTTGTAATTCTTGTCCGACGGCACCGGAATGCCCGAATGCGTGACTTCGTCGTCGAACCGTTCGTAGCCGCCCATGATGCCGGCATAGGGCTCGATCCGGAACCCGCCCGCCGTGTCGTTCGACGCCTCGGTCGCGCCGGTGTCGGCGGCGTAGGTGTCGGTGGAACCGGCGGTGTCGGTCGCCGCGTCCTGCGCGAACGCGGGGGCAGCGACGATCACGGCCGCGCCCGCGGCCGCCCGGAGAAACTTGCGCATGTGGGATTCCTCATACTGAACGTGTTACATCGGCCGGCGCCAAAGGTGGGGCGCCCACGGCCGAGGCATCAACGGCCCGGGGCCGGCAATGTTGCAGTGCAATGACGCGCCGATGCGCTGATTTTGGCGACTGTTGCCGCCAGGGCACGGTTTCTGTCGCTACGATGAACGCGGCGCGCGCGCGGCGCCGCGCCGGTTCAGCGCGGCGGGCTGACGTCGCTCTTGGAAATGTGCCAGCTCTTGTCCTCGGCCGTCGCGCCGGGGATGTCGGCGGTGCGGTGGAGCGTGATCGATCCCCGCGCGTTGAAAGGCCGGCCGCCGTCCTTCAGCGTGCCGTAGACCTGCACCGGCACCTCGACATAGCGCTGCCCCGCGCCGGCATCGACGCGCCCCGGCGCGCCGATATTGGCGTGATATTCCTTATATTTGTCGAAGCGCGCGGCGAAGGCGTCGGCCGTCGTTCCCGAGGCCTTGCCGCCGTCGCTCCACAGCTGCCACGCCTCGCGGTATTTCCCTTGCTCGATCAGCGCGTAATAGGTCTGGACGACATTCGCCGCGCCCTGCGCGCTCTCGGGGGTGAAGGGCGCTTCGGACACCGGCGTGCGATCGTCGGGCAAACCGCCCGGTTCGCCGGGTGCGGGCGGCGTGGCGACGGGGCTCGGAGCGGGCGTCGGCACCGGGCTCGGCATCGGCGTCGGCTGGTTCTCGAGCGAATTCGCCGCATAGGTATCGATGTCGCCCTGCGCCTCGATCGCCGCCGCGTTAATGTCGATGGCGTTGAGCGGCGCGCCGACGTTGCTCACATTGCCGGGATCCGAACCCCCGCACCCCGCCAGCATCAGCGGCAGCGCGACCATGCTCAATCCGCGCCGCGCGATCCATTTTCCCGATCGATCGGGCCGGGCGGCGACATTGCCGTACGTCATGCGAGCCTCCCCTGTGCGATCAAGGCCTGTGCGATCAAGGCTCGAGCGCGTCCTCATCGTCATCGTCGAGCTCGTCCTCGTCGACGGTGTCGTCGTCGAATTCGTCCTGGACGTCGTCCTCGTCCATGTCTTCCGCGGATTCGCGATCATCCTCGTCTTCCTCGCCGAGTTCGTCATCCCCCATCAGGAGTTCGTCCTGCTCGTCCACGTCGTCGTCATCGCCGAGATCGGGATCGAGATCGACGACGATGGTGCCGTCACTCGGGCCTTCGCGCGTCGTTTCCAGGATCTCGGCGCGCTGGCTCTCGTCATAGCCGTCCTCGTCATAGCCGTCGTCGCCCGGGCCATGCCCCGAAACTTGATAACCGCCCATCGTCCGTCTCCACCGACCGCTTCGTGCGGCCTGCCAAAATCGCGAACGGCGGAAGTCGGGCACGGGTTCCCGAATCATGCGGTGAAGCGACGATCAGGTGGGCCGGAACAGCCTTCCGCGTTCGACCAGCGCGACGATCGCCAGCGAAATCAGGCCGGCGACGAAGAAGCCGGTGAAGAGCGGCACCGTCGTGCCGTCGAATGCCTGGCCGATCAGTGCGCCGATCAACGCGCCGAAGGTGACGGTGGTGAAGCCCTGCACGCTCGAGGCGGTGCCGGCGATCGCGCCCATATTCTCCATCGCCATCGCCGAGAAGTTCGACGTCGCAAGCCCGAAGCATCCCATCGTCAGCGCCTGGATGATCGCGAAGGTGACGAGCGTCTCCCAGCCCGCGAGCGCGATCACCAGATGCAACCCCGAAAGCAGGATCAATCCGGTCAGGGCAGAATGCGAAATGCGCCGCGTGCCCACGGCCATCACGATCCGCGAATTGAGGAAGTTGGCGGCGGCCATCGTCGAGGCGGTGATCGCGAACACGACGACGAGCAGCCTGGGCGCGTGGAACACGTCGAAGATGATCTGCTGCACCGAATTGATGAAGCCGTAGAGCGCGCCCATCAGCGCGGTCGAGGCGAGCGTGTAGCCCAGCGACCAGCGATCGGTGACGGTCAGCCGCCAGCCGCCCGCAAGCCGCCGGAACGACAGCGGCATGCGATCGATCGGGTGCAGCGTCTCGGGCATCCGCATCCAGAACCACAGCAGCACCAGGGCCGAGATCGATCCGATCATCGCGAAGATCAGCCGCCACGATCCGAACAGCAGGATCGTCTGCCCCACCGTCGGCGCGAGCACCGGGGCGGCCATGAAGACGATGAAGGCGAGGCTCATCACCCGCGCCATCGCGCGGCCCGAATAGCAGTCGCGCACCAGCGCCACCGTCACCACGCGCGACGCCGCGATCGCGGTGCCGCCGATGAAGCGCGCGACCAGCAGCAGCTCGAAGCTCGCCGAGAAAGCGGCGACGAAATTGGCGATCACATAGGCGGCGAGCGCGACGCCGAGCACGGGCTTGCGCCCGAACCGGTCGGCGAGCGGCCCGTGCGCGAGCTGCGCCACGCCGAAGCCGATCAGGAAAGCGGTGACGACGAGCTGGCGCTCGTTCGCGGTCTCGACGCCCAGCGCCGCCCCGATCGCCGGCAGCGCGGGCAGCATCGAATCGATGCCGAGCGCGGTCAGCGCCATCAGCGCGGCGACGAGCGCCACGAACTCGCGAAAACCGAGCGGAGGCGCGTCGGGCGCGATCCTGGCGGGCTGGGTGCTCATGTTGCGCTGCGTCATGCCGCAAAGCCCCGCGCACGTCACCCCATTCTTGACGCCGGCCGGCAGCCGCCCTAGTGTATTGCTTAAACAATACACAGGAGTTGCCCCGATGCGGTATCCGCTTCTCGTCCTCGCCGCGCTCGTGCCGCTCGCTGCCTGCGGCTCCAATGACGGCGCCGGGACGACGATTTCGATCAACAGCACCGACAGCGACGGCAACGTGACCGCGAAGGCCGACGGCGCGAGCGGGACGGTATCGGTCGACGTGCCGGGCTTTTCGGGCGCGCTCAAGCTGCCCAAGATTCATCTCGACGCCAGCAATTTCGACATGAACGGCGTCCACCTCTATCCGGGCAGCACGATCAGCAACATGAGCGTCGATGCGCATGGCGACAACAATGGCGTGGTGACGGTCGATTTCGACAGCCCTGCCGCGCCCGCCACGGTGCGCGACTGGTTCAACGACAAGCTGACCGCCGCCGATTTCACGCTGCGCGCCGATGGCGACAGCCTCGTCGGCACCAACGAAGACGGCAAACCCTTCCGCCTCGACCTGACGCCGGCCGGGACGGGCCACGCCGCCGGCAAGATCACGATCAGCGGCTGAACCCTGTTCGCGGCGGGAGCCGGCGCGTATACGGGGCGTTTCCGACTTTAAGACTCGCAACGGATACGCACCGACGATGCTCGATACCCCCGCCGCCCAGGTTCCCACGCTCAGCCTCGCCGATCAGGCGCGCGATCCCGATAGCTTCGCCGCGGCCTTCGGCGGTTCGTTCGAGCGTTTCGGCTTCGCGATCGTCGCCGATCACGGCATCGACCAGCGCCTGATCGACCGCGCCTGGCAACAGACCGAAGCGCTGTTCGGGCTGCCTGACGACGAGAAGCGCCGCTATCACATTCCCGGCGGGGGCGGCGCGCGCGGCTACACGCCCTTCAAGACCGAGATCGCCAAGGGCGCGAGCGTCGTCGATCTCAAGGAATTCTGGCACGTCGGCCGCGATCTGCCCGATGGGCACAAATACGCGAAGGACATGGCACCCAATGTCTGGCCCGATCGGCCCGAAGGGTTCCGCGAGACGTTCCTCGAGCTGTTCGCGGCGTTCGATACCGCCGGCGACAAATTGCTCTCCGCGATCGCGCGCCATCTGGGGCTACAGCCGCACTGGTTCGACTCCGCGGTCAAGCATGGCAATTCGGTGCTCCGCCTGCTCCATTATCCGCCGATTCCCGCGGATGCCGAGGGCGTGCGCGCCGGTGCGCACGAGGACATCAACCTGATCACGCTGCTGCTCGGCGCCGAGGAAGCGGGGCTCGAACTGCTCGACAAGGACGGCCGCTGGCTGGCGATCAAGCCGCCCGAAGGCGCGATGGTGGTCAATGTCGGCGACATGCTGCAGCGGCTGACCAACCACGTCCTGCCCTCGACCACGCACCGCGTCGTCAACCCGCCGCCCGAGCGGCGCGGCCATTCGCGCTATTCGATGCCCTTCTTCCTGCACCCCGCGCCCGATTTCCTGATCAAGACGCTGCCGGGCTGCATCGGCGCCGACAATCCCGACCGCTATCCCGAGCCGATCACCGCGCACGATTATCTGCACGAGCGGCTGGTCGAGATCGGGCTGGTGAAGAAATAGGCCGCACCCAAGAAATCCTACCGTCACCCTGAACTTGTTTCAGGGTCCATCGTGCCGCTAGAGAGCCGGTCCCGGCGCTTGCGGCGCCATGGATGCTGAATCGCGTTCAGCATGACCGTTGAAGAGGGACTTGCATGACCGAACCGTTGCGCGTTGCGATCGCCGGCCTGGGCACGGTCGGTGCCGGCGTGATCAAGCTGCTCGACGCCAACGGCGCGCTGATCGCGCGGCGCGCGGGTCGGCCGATCGAGGTGGTCGCGGTGACGGCGCGCGACCGCGCCAAGGATCGCGGCGTCGACATTGCGCGCTTCGACTGGGTCGACGACGCCGGCGAGCTGGCCCGGCACGAGCGCGCCGACGTGGTGGTCGAGCTGATCGGCGGATCGGACGGCCCCGCGCTCACGCTCGCGCGCGAGACACTCGATGCGGGCCGCCATTTCGTCACCGCCAACAAGGCGATGATCGCGCATCATGGGCTCGAGCTCGCGCACGCCGCCGAGGCGGCGGACGCCGCGCTCAAGTTCGAAGCCGCGGTGGCGGGCGGCATCCCAGTGATCAAGGGGCTGCGCGAGGGCGCGGCGGCCAACGAGATCGGGCGCGTCTACGGCGTGCTCAACGGCACCTGTAATTTCATCCTCTCCAAGATGGAGAGCGAAGGCCGCGACTTCGCCGACGTGCTCGCCGAGGCGCAGGCGCTGGGCTATGCCGAGGCCGATCCGAGCTTCGACATCGACGGCGTCGATGCCGCGCACAAGCTCGCGATCCTCGCCAGCCTCGCCTTCGGCAGCCGCCCTGCCTTCGATCAGGTCGCGATCACCGGCATCCGCGAGGTCATCGCCGCCGACATCGCCGAGGCCGCGTCGCTCGGCTATCGCATCCGCCTCGTCGGGGTCGCGGAGGCGAACGGATCGGGGCTGTTCCAGCGCGTCCACCCGCACCTCGTGCCGCTCGACCACCCGCTCGCGCATGTCGCGGGCTCGCTCAACGCGGTCGTCGCCGAGGGCAATTTCGTTGGCCGGCTGTTCTTCGAAGGCGCGGGCGCGGGCGATGGCCCCACGGCGTCGGCCGTGGTCGCCGATCTGATCGACATCGCGCGCGGCGAGTTCGGCCCCGCCTTCGCCATGCCCGCCGCCGCGCTTGCCGACGAAGGCGAGGCCGAAACGGGCGACCGACGCGGGCGCGCCTATCTGCGCTTCGCGGTCGCCGACAAGGTGGGCGTGCTCGCCGAGATCGCCGCCGCGATGCGCGATGCGGGCGTCTCGATCGAAAGCCTGATCCAGCGCGGCGCGATGCCCGACGGTAGCGTCATCGTCGCCATCGTCACGCACGAGGGGCCCGAACGCAGCATCGCCCAGGCGCTCGACAAGCTCGCCGGCTCGCCGAGCCTCGCAGGCGCACCGATGTGGATGCACATCCTGGGCTGACGCTGAAATCCCTGTCCTACATGTTCGTTTTATGTTCTAATCTGCGCGATGGAACAGGACTGCTCCCATACCGTCTGCCCGATACCGAAAGTGTCGCGATCGGGGCGCGCCGCCGTCGCGCCGGCGGCGCCCGTCGGGCGCATCGGTGGTGCGTCCGTGTCGCCTCGCTGTCGCGTTGGTGTCGCGTCGCTGTCGCGTCCCGGCCGCCATCCCGGCGCGTCGCGGTTGCATCCCGGGCAAAATCCCGCGACGCTCTCCACTTTCTCCACTTCGCAACCAACGTCCGGACCGACGATTCTAGATCCAGCTCGCGAACCACGTCCAATGACGAAACGCGTCGGGTCCGTCGAGCGGCATCGCGGCGGCGATCGGGTAGAAATAGGCGAACAGTGCGGCCGTAAGAGTGAGGAAGACTGCCTGTCCTCGCTTCGGCACGTAACGATCGAGCACGACGGCGAGCGCGGGGCAGAGGAAGAGGCTCGGCACGAAATAATAATAAAAGAAGCCGAGCGACTTGGGGATGACGATCCACGGCAGATAGGCGCCGATCCAGAGCACGGGAATCGCGGCCATCCGCGCCGAGCGGTCGCGCGCCGCCGCCCACAGGCACGCCCCCACGCCCACCAGCCCGCCCCAGAGGATCGCGGGGTTGCCGATCATCAGAATGCCGCGCATCGCGCCATCGGCGGGCTCGTAGAAATACCAGATCGGCCGCAGCATCAGCGGCCAGCTCCACCAGCCCGATTGGTAGGTGTGCGCGGGCAGCACCTGCGTCTGCTCGGCATACATGGTGCGCTGGAACGGCAGCAGCGTGGCAAGCGTCAACGGATCGCGCGCGTAGAAGAAGGCCGGGAGGAACGTGAGCAGATAGACCGCCACCGCCGCCAGCCCCAGGGCCAGCAGCAGCCACGGCGTCGCGACGCCGAGCCAGTGCCGCCGATGCACATCGCGCCGGCGGATGACGAGGATCGCCAGCCCTGCGTAACCTAGGAACGGCACCGCCGCCCATTTGCAGCCGATCGCGAGCCCCAGCAGCGCACCGCCCAGCGCCACGCCCGTCAGTGCCCGCCAACCCGACGCACGCATCGAGGCCAGCAGCACCGCGATGCCCGCGAGCAGGAACGCCGCCATGAACCCGTCGAGCATCGCGATCCTCGACTGGACGAACAGGGTGACGCTGAGTGTGGCGAAGACCGCCGTCAGCACCGCAGGGCGCAGCCGGCCGATCAACTGCCAGACGATCGCGAAAAGGGCCGTCACCGTCGCCGCACCGGCCACGGTCGAGAAGAACCGCCAACCCAAGCTATTGTCGCCGAACAGCGCGATTCCGGCGGCGATGATCGCCTTGCCGAGCAGCGGATGTTCGGTGTTCACCGGCTGCAGCAGCGCCAGCATCGTCCGGGCGGCGGGCACGTAATGCACCTCGTCGAACACGAGCCCATGCGGCACCTCGACGCGGAACAGAAAGAGCGCCTCGGCGAGGAGGCCCAGCAGCGCCGCGACCAGGATCGGGCGGGGACGAGACGGCGTGGCGATCATCGGCGATCGGCTTAGCGCGGTGCCCGAGGTGCAGGAAGACTTGGGCGCACCCAACGCAAAGGGCGTTGACGGGCGGGGGGCGCGGCTTGCAAAGCGAGCCTCATGAAGAAGCGCACCGGCCAGAACCGCGAGATCACCACGACATGGCGCCCCGCCACCCAGGCGGTGCGCGGCGGCACCGCGCGCTCCGACTGGGGCGAGACCTCCGAGGCGATCTTCCTGACCTCCGGCTATGCCTATGATTGCGCGGGCGACGCTGCGGCGCGCTTCGCGGGCGAACAGGTCGGCATGACCTATTCGCGCCTCCAGAACCCCACGGTGCAGATGCTCGAAGAGCGGATCGCGCTGCTCGAAGGCGCCGAGGCGTGCCGGACGATGGCGTCGGGCATGGCGGCGATGACGGCGGCGCTGCTCTGCCAGCTGAGCCAGGGCGACCACGTCGTCGCGGGCCGCGCGGCGTTCGGATCGTGCCGCTGGCTGGTCGATACGTTGCTGCCGCGCTTCGGCGTCGAGACCACGACGGTCGATGCGCGCAACCCGCAGGCGTTCGCGGACGCGCTCCGGCCCAACACCAAGGTCTTCTTCTTCGAGACCCCCGCCAACCCGACGATGGACGTGGTCGATCTGGCAGCGGTGTGCGGGATCGCGCGCGACAACGGCGTCACCTCGGTGGTGGACAATGCCTTCGCGACGCCCGTACTCCAGCGCCCGCTCGAGTTCGGCGCCGACGTCGTCGCCTATTCGGCGACCAAATTGATGGACGGCCAGGGCCGCGTGCTGGCAGGCGCGGTGGCGGGCCGGCGCGAGTTCATCGAAGAAACGCTGCTCGCCTTCACGCGCAATACCGGACCGACACTTTCCGCGTTCAACGCCTGGGTGGTGCTCAAGGGGCTGGAGACGCTCGACCTGCGCGCACACCGCCAGAGCGAAAGCGCGATCGAGGTCGCGCGTTTCCTCGAGGCTCGCGTGCCGCGCGTGCTCCATCCCGGCCTGCCGAGCCATCCGCAGCACGCGCTGGCGATGCAGCAGATGGACGCAGCAGGGCCGATCTTCGCGTTCGAGGTCGAGGACCGGACGCAGGCGCACGGGCTGCTCGACGCGCTCGAACTGATCGACATCTCGAACAACATCGGCGACGCGCGCTCGCTGATGACGCACCCCGCCTCGACCACGCACGCCGGCGTCAGCGCCGAGGTGCGCGAGGACATGGGGGTGAGCGAGGGCATGCTCCGGCTCAATGTCGGGCTCGAGGATCCGCGCGACCTGATCGACGATCTCGACCGGGCGCTCGGCACGGTGGGGCTGTGAGGGCGCTGTTCCCCAACGTCGCCGAGACGCGCGGGATCGTCGTGCGCGTTTCGGTGAGCTATCTTCCCGAGCAATCCGAGCCGGGACGCGGACGCTGGTTCTGGGCGTATCACGTGCGGATCGAGAACGAGGGCGACCAGACGGTGCAATTGCTGACGCGCCATTGGGTCATCACGGACGGCCGCGGCGCACGCCATGCGGTCGAGGGCGAAGGCGTGGTCGGCGAGCAGCCGATGATCGAGCCCGGCGGCAGCTTCGATTACGTTTCGGGCTGCCCGCTCGCGACGCCCACCGGGATCATGCAGGGCACTTACCACATGGCCGCCGAGGACGGGTCGAGCTTCGACGTCGAGATCCCCAAATTCGCACTGGTTGCGCCGGCGGTGACGGGATGAGGATGATTATACCCGTCATCCCAGCGCAAGCTGGGATCGCTCGAAGTGGAGGTAATCCGCTCGACTCTCGCTTGATCCAAGAGATGCCAGCTTTCGCTGGCATGACGGATTGGACATGAAGCGCACCCATCTTCCCCTGAACGGCCTGCGCGTGCTCGATGCGGCGGCGCGGCATTTGTCGTTCACGCGCGCCGCGGACGAGCTGGCGGTGACGCCCGCCGCAGTCGGGCAGCAGGTGCGCGCGCTGGAGGACACGCTGGGGGTCGTGCTGTTCCGCCGCACCACGCGCGGGTTGGAGCTGACGCCCGAGGGTGAGGCCGGGCTCGATGCGCTGCGCCAGGGCTTCCTGCAATTCGAGGAAGCGGTGCGCGCGATGCAGGCCGGGCAATCGTCCAAGTCGCTGACGATCGCGGCGCCGCGCGCGGTGATCGTCAAATGGCTGATGCCGCGGCTCGCCGAGATCGCGCAGGATGACGGGCAGCGCTTCGTGCTCGTCACCGCCGATGACGATGTCGATTTCACCGAGGCCAATCTCGATCTCGCGATCCGCTGGGGCACGGGCCCCGGCGAGCATGAAGGCGAGGCGATCGAATCCGAAGGCATGGTGACGATCGAACGGCCCGGCGGCGGCGCGGATGTCGCGATCGCCTGGCCGGGCTGCGCCGCCGAGGACGCGCATGCGCGGGTGCAGGTCGGCGACGCCGGGCTCGCGATCGATGCCGCCGCGCAAGGGCTGGGCCGCGCGACCGTGCCCGAACTGCTCGCCGCGCGCGACATCGCCGCGGGGCGTGTCGCGATGGTGGGCGAGCCCAGACCCTCGACGCTGGGCTATTGGCTGGTCGCGCCGCTGCCGCAATGGCGCCAGCAGAAGGTGCGCGCGCTGGTCGACGCGCTGGTGCTGTGACCGAGGCGGTGCCGCTCGCGACCGAGCGGCTGCGGTTGCGGCGGCTGACCGTCGACGATGCCGAGGCGATGTTCCCGACCTTGTCCGACGCCGCGTTGATGACCTGGTGGTCGCGCGCACCCTTCGCGAACGTGGAGGAGGTCCGCGATTATTTCGCACCGCGCACCGACATGGAAGGCTGGCGCTGCTGGGCGATCACGCTGGCTGGCGAGGATACGGCGATCGGCTGGGTCGCGGCGGGCGAGAAGCGGCAGGGCGGCGTCACCGAGATCGGCTACATCCTCGCGCGCGACCATTGGGGCAGCGGCATCGCACGCGAGGCGGTATCGGCGGTGATCACCCAGCTTTTCGCCGAAGGGCAGCGCCGGGTGTTCGCCGACACCGATCCCGAGAACGCCGCCTCGAACGCGCTGCTCGAACGGCTGGGATTTCGGCGCGAGGGGCTACTCAGGGGCGAGTGGAAGACCCATATCGGGATACGCGACAGCGTCATTTGGGGGCTGCTCGCCGAGGAGTGGAACGGCTGACATGCCCGCGCCCGATCTGAACGACCCCGCCCAGCGCCGCGCCTATCGCCGCGAGCTGTTGGGGGTCGCGCGCGCCGAGCGTTATTGGGGCATCTTCCTCGCGATGATCGGTGTCGCCCTGCTGTGGATGCGCAGCGCGGGCTGGCTGACCGTTCCCCATTGGCTCCCCATCGCCGCATTGGGGCTCGGCATCGTGCTCATGCTGATCGGCATCGCCCGTCGGACGCGCCACCACCAACGCCGGATGCGCGGCGACTGAATCGCCGGATCGACGGCCCCACCCCACGAACATCGGGAATCGAAGACGCCGTGGAAACGCGGTGCTTTGCGCATCTGTAAAGCACGCTTGACGTAAAGCACGCTTGTCTGTAAAGCTACCTTTACTGATTCGAAAGGGAGCTTTACATGAACAAGCACTCACAGGCCGGGCGCCGCTATCTGCGGCGCTTCTTTCCGACGATGGCGGCCTATGTCGTCGCACTCGCCGGGGCGAACTGGGCGATCAATGCGTGGAATCCGACCGGGCCCGCGCTGGTCGTGCTCGCGGTCCTGCCTGCGTTGCCGATCATCGCCGTCATCGGGGTGATGGGCCTCTATCTCGTCGAGGAAACCGACGAATATGTGCGCCAGCGCGCCGTCACCGCCATGATGGTGGGGCTTGCGATCATGCTGTCGATCGCAAGCGCCTGGGGCTTTCTGGAGGAGGGCGGCGTCGTGCCGCACGTGCCCGCTTATTGGGCCTTCATCGTCTGGTGCGCCAGTTGGGGCCTCGCGCAGTGCGCGATGAGCCTGCGCGAGCGGTTCGCGCGGGAGGCGGCATGAAGAACCGTCTCAAGGTGCTGCGCGCCGAGCGCGACTGGAGCCAGCAGGATCTGGCCGAGCGGCTCGAGGTTTCGCGTCAGAGCGTCAACGCGATCGAGACCGGCCGCTACGACCCCTCGCTCCCCCTCGCCTTCAAGATCGCCGACCTGTTCGGCATCGCGATCGAAGAGATTTTCATCAACCCTGCCAAGGAGATAGACCAATGATTCCGCGTTTCGTGCTTCGCCTGCTCGTCTCGGCCGCCGCGCCGCTCGTCATCCTCCAGCCGACCCCCGGCCATGCCGCGCCCGCCGCAGCGGCGGCCGAGAACGTCACGCAGATGGACCATATCTCGATCCAGGCGACCGGCAGCGGGTCGCCGGTCATCCTGATCCCCGGCCTGTCGAGCCCGCGCGCGGTTTATAACGGCGTGGCGCCCGACCTCGCCAGGACGCATCGCGTCTATACGGTGCAGGTCAACGGCTTCGGCGGCGACGCACCGGGCAAGAACCTCCAACCCGGCGTGCTCGACGGCATCGTTGCCGATCTCGACGTCTTCATCGCGAAGGAGAAGATCGCGCGCCCGGCAGTGATCGGCCATTCGATGGGCGGGCTCGTCGGCCTGATGTTGGCCAAGGCGCATCCGGGCGACGTCGGCAGGCTGATGGTGGTCGATTCGCTGCCCTATATCGGCGACATCTTCCTGCCCGGCGCGACCGTGGCGCAGGTGGAGCCGCAAGCCAAGGCGATGCGCGACCAGATGGCGGCGGCCTATGGCAAGCCCAATCCGGCGGCCAAGGCGACTGCGGCGACGATGGCGCTGACGCCCGCCGCGCAGGAGAAGGTGGCGGCGTGGATCGACGAGGCGGACGCGCGCGTCTCCGCCCAGGCGATGTACGAGGACATGACGACCGACCTGCGCCCCGACATGGCGGGAATCGCAACGCCGATCACGCTTGTCTATCCCTATTCGGCGCAACTCCCCAAGGAACGCGCCGACGCCTTCTATCGGGCGGAATATGCCAAGGCGCCGAACGTGACCTTCGTACCGGTCGCCGATAGCGCGCACTTCGTGATGCTCGACCAGCCGGCGGCGTTCGCCGAGGCGGTGGGGGCGTTTCTAGGGGTGAAATAGCCGAGGTTGGTTCACCCTCACCCTTCCCACTCGCCTGCGGCTCGCGGGCCCCTTCCCTCTCCCATTGGGAGAGGGAGGGAGCGGCCCCGCGACAGCGGGGCGCGCGGAAGGGTGAGGGTAGCCCAGACCCTCGCGATGCGGCAGAACGGCCCTTCGACAAGCTCAGGGCGAACGGGAGAAAGGGCCTCCGCCTTTCCTCTCCGCGCATCACCGCCTAGACCGCCCCTATGGCCGATACCGATCCCCGCCCCGCCCTCGCTTATCATCTGACCGAGGGCACCGGCCCGACGGTGATCTTCCTGCCTGGCTATGCGTCCGACATGACGGGCAGCAAGGCGCTGGCGCTCGAAGCATGGGCGAAGGCGCGCGGCCAGGCCTATCTGCGCTTCGATTATGCCGGCTGCGGACAGAGCGAGGGCGATTTCGCCGAGCAGACGCTCGCCGGGTGGCGCGACGATACGCTGGCGATGATCGACCAGGCGGTGAGCGGCCCCGTGGTGCTGGCGGGATCGTCGATGGGCGGATGGATCATGCTGCTCGCAGCCCTCGCGCGGCCCGATCGGGTGAAAGGGCTGGTCGGCATCGCCGCCGCGCCCGACTTCACCGACTGGGGCTATACGATGGACGAGAAGATGACGATCCTGAACGCGGGCCGCCTCGAACAGCCCTCGCCTTATTCGGACCAGCCGACGCTCACCACGCGCGCCTTCTGGTCGTCGGGCGAGGCCAACCGGCTGATGCACGACGAAATCGCCATCGATGTGCCGGTGCGCCTGATCCACGGCCAGGCCGACGCCGACGTGCCGTTCGAGATCGCGCTCAGGCTCGCCAAGCGGCTGCGTTCAGCCGACGTGCAGACGTGGATGATCAAGGACGGCGAACACCGCCTGTCGCGCGACAAGGACATCGCGCTCATCCTGAGGGCGGTCGAGGATGTGATCGCCGCCTGATGCTTCTGCTCGTCATCGCCGCCGCCACGCAAGCCGTCGCGGGTCCGCCGGTCTCCCCGACCGAGCGCTATCACCATTGCCTGGAGACCGCGCGCAAGAACCCCGCGAGCGGCGAGACCGAGGCGGCGCGCTGGAAGGCCGGGGGCGGCGGCCCGGCGGCGCGTCAATGCCTGGGGATCGCCCTTTCCAACCAGCAGCGCTGGGCGGGCGCCGCCGACGAGTTCGAGGGCGCGGCGCAGGACGCCCAGCTCGCGCACGATCCCGATGCCGGCAGCTATTGGGCGCAGGCGGGCAATGCCTGGCTCGCGGCGGGCGAGGCGGTGCGGGCGCAGCGTGCGCTCGACGCCGCGATCGCGAGCGGCACGCTTTCGGGCCTGCAGCGGGGCGAGGCGCATCTCGACCGCGCCCGCGCGCTGGTCGCGGCCGGCGCGCTGGCGGGCGCGCGTGCCGATATCGACGCCGCGCTGCAGGATGCGTCGGACGATCCGCTCGCCTGGCTGCTCTCGGCGACGCTGGCGCGGCGGATGAACGACTGGGCACGCGCGAAAACGGACATCGGCGAGGCGCTCGCCCGCTCGCCCGACGACGCCAATGTGCAGCGCGAGGCAGGCAACATCGCCGCGGCGACCGGCGACGAGGCGGCGGCCAAGGCGGCGTGGCGCGAGGCGGTGCGGCTCGCGCCCGACTCGGCGGCGGGCCGCGCGGCTGGCGAAGCGCTGCAGCAGTTCGGGCCGACGCCGGAAGGTTGACCCTCTCGTCACCCGAGCGAAAGCTGGGGTCTCTCACCCATGAAGAGATGCCAGCCTCCGCTGGCATGACGGCGGTGGGGTGGCGTCGCCGCCATGCCTTCCTATCTCGGCGACGACACCAGACCGGGAGCTTTCGCCGATGAACTATCTCCACACCATGATCCGCGTCAGCGATCCCGACGCGACGATCCGCTTCTTCGAGCTGTTGGGACTGAAGGAAGTGCGCCGCGCCGAAAGCGAGAAGGGGCGCTTCACGCTGATCTTCCTCGCGACGCCCGACGACATGAACGCGCCCGGCGAACGCGCCAACGCCGAGGTCGAACTGACCTGGAACTGGCCGCCCGAGGACGGCAGCGCGCCCGAAACCTATTCGGGCGGGCGCAATTTCGGGCACCTCGCCTATCGCGTCGACCATATCTACGAAACTTGCCAGCGGCTGATGGACAATGGCGTCACGATCAACCGGCCACCGCGTGACGGCAACATGGCGTTCGTCAGGACGCCCGACGGCATCTCGATCGAGCTGCTCCAGGCGGGCGATCCGTTGGCGCCGGCCGAGCCCTGGGCGTCGATGCCCAATACGGGGACATGGTGAGATGAGCGCGCTCGAGATCGTCCGCATTCCGGCGCTTAGCGACAATTACATCTGGCTGGTCCACGATCCCGACAGCGGCGCGACGATCGTGGTCGATCCCGCCGAGGCCGAACCCGTGCTGAAGGCGGCAGCGGCGCGCGGCTGGACGATCGGCGCGATCTGGAACACGCACTGGCACCCCGATCACACCGGCGGCAACCAGGCGATCAAGGACGCGACCGGCGCCGAGGTCTACGGCCCGGCGGCCGAGGCGGCGAAGATTCCGACGCTCGATCACGGCCTCGCCGAGGGCGACACCGTCAGGATCGGCGGTCATGTCGCGACGGTGATGGAAACGCCCGCGCACACCGCCGGGCACATCAGCTTCAATTTCGCGGACGACCATATCGTCTTCGTCGGCGATACGCTGTTCGCGATGGGATGCGGGCGCCTGTTCGAAGGCGACGCCGCACAGATGTTCGCCAACATGCAGCGCTTCAAGACGCTTCCCGACGACACGATCGTCTATTGCGCGCACGAATATACGCAGTCGAACGGGCGATATGCGCTGGCGGCGGAACCGGACAACGTTTCGATCGTCGAACGGATGAAGCGCGTCGATGCGGCGCGCGCGCGCGGCGAGCCGACCGTGCCCACCACGATCGGCGCGGAAAAAGAGACCAATCCCTTCCTGCGCGCATCCTCGGCGGCGCAGCTCAAGACCCGTCGCGAGGCGAAGGACGGTTTTCGCGGCTGACTCCGTCTTGTAGAAGAGGAATTGTCGAAGGGGTGAAAGGAAGTGCCATGTCTCGCCTGTCCCTGATCGCACTCGCGCTGCTCGGCGGATGCGCCAGCGCGCAGAACCAGGCCGCCGAGGCCGACCGCCGCGCCAAGGCCGAAACCGAGATCGCCGACACGCTGAAGGGCCTCACCGCCGGCGAGCCCGTCACCTGCATCGACCAGACGCGCGTGCACAACGTCCACAAGTTCGCGGGCGCGATCATCTACGAATATTCGCCGCGCGAGAAATATCGCAACAACGTCTCCGACGGCTGCTTCGGGCTGAGCCGGGGCGACATCATCGTCACGAGGACGCCGACGTCGCAATTGTGCCGCGGCGACATCATCAAGACCGTCTCGCCCGGATCGCGGATGCCGAGCGGATCGTGCGGGCTCGGGGATTTCATCCCCTACAAGAAATGAGGTCGGCCATGCGCACCTTTTTCCCGATCCTGATCGCCGCGGCGGCGCTCGCCGGCTGCGCCAACGGGCAGTATGAAGAGCAGGTCCGCGCCGAGGGCGAGAAGGATCTCGCCCAGGCGCTCGACGGCTTCGCCGCGACCGGCAAGACCAGCGACTGCGTCCAGCCGCGCAATGTGAGCGGGCCGCAGATCATCGGCAATTCCACCTTGCTCTATCGCGAGGGCGGCGGGCGGATCTGGCGCAACGACCTGATCAGCAGTTGCCCGTCGCTGCGCGAAGGCCAGACGGTGATCGTCGAGATCAAGGGCGGCCAATTGTGCCGGAACGACCTGTTCCGCACGATCGAGCCGGGGGCGAACATCCCCTCGGCCTATTGCCGGCTGGGCAACTTCACCGAATACAAGCGGGCGAAGAAGTAGGACGTCCACCGTTGCGCTCCTGCGAAAGCAGGAGCGCTACAGCACGAAGCGGCTGAGATCGGTGTTGCGGGCGATCGTCGCGAGCTGCTGTTCGACATAGGCGGCGTCGATCGTCAGCGTTTCGCCCGAGCGGTTTTCGGCGTCGAAGCTGACGTCCTCGAGCAGTTTCTCCATCACCGTCTGCAAGCGGCGCGCGCCGATATTCTCGACCTGGCCGTTGACCTCCGCGGCGATGCGCGCGACCGCCTTGATGCCGTCCTCGGCGAAGGTGATCGTCACGCCTTCGGTGCCGATCAGCGCCTTGTATTGCTGGGGCAGCGAGGCCTTGGTGTCGGAGAGGATCGCGACGAAATCGTCCTCGGTGAGCGCCGACAATTCGACCCGGATCGGCAGACGCCCCTGAAGCTCGGGAAGCAGGTCGCTCGGCTTGGCGACGTGGAAGGCGCCGCTCGCGATGAAGAGGATGTGGTCGGTCTTCATCGGGCCGTATTTGGTCGAAACCGTGGTGCCCTCGATCAGCGGTAGCAGGTCGCGCTGGACACCCTCGCGGCTGACCGAGCCGCCGCGCACGTCGCTGACCGCGATCTTGTCGATCTCGTCCAGGAAGACGATGCCGTTCTCCTCCGCGTCCGCCAGCGCGACACGGCTGACCTCGTCCTGGTCGAGCCGGGCGTCGGCCTCTTCCTCGACCAGCTTCTCCCAGGCGGCCGCGACGGTGAGCTTGCGGCGCTTCTTGGGTGCGCCGCCGCCGAACGCCTTGCCCATCATGTCGGACAGGTTGATCATGCCGACCGAACCGCCGCCGGGGATTTCGAAGGGCATCTGCGGCTGGGCCTCGAGCTCGAGCTCGATCTCCTTGTCGCTCAGGTGCCCGTCGAAGAAGCGCTGGCGGAAGGCCTCGCGCGTCGCGGTGGAGGCGTCCTTGCCGGTCAGCGCGTCGAGCAGGCGGTTGACCGCCGCTTCCTCGGCCTTGTCCTTCACCGCGGCGCGGCGGCGTTCCTTCTCCAGCCGGATCGCTTCCTCGACGAGATCGCGTGCGATCTGCTCGACGTCGCGGCCGACGTAACCAACTTCCGTGAACTTGGTCGCCTCGACCTTGACGAAGGGTGCGTCGGCAAGCTTGGCCAGCCGCCGCGAAATCTCGGTCTTGCCGCAGCCGGTGGGGCCGATCATCAGGATGTTCTTGGGCGTCACCTCGTCGCGCAGATCGGCATCGAGCTGCTGCCGGCGCCAGCGGTTGCGCAGCGCGACGGCGACCGCGCGCTTGGCGTCCTGCTGGCCGATGATGTGCTCGTCGAGCGCGGCGACGATGGTCTTGGGGGTGAGCTTGTCGTTCATTCTCGTCTCAGAAGGGTGAGTTAATCGTCATATCGGGAGTGCTGCGAAGCGGATCAACCGCAGCGGATCGAGCCGGCAATGTCCGCATGGAGGCTGAGCAACGCGTCGGTGGTCGCGGGATCGACCTCGGTCGACCAATTGCCGGGATCGGCGGTGCCGCCGAGGATGATCCCGTCGCTGCGGGAGAACATGTACATGCCGCGGCTGGTTTCGAGCGCGTAGTCGACCTCGGGCTGGGGCAGCAGCACCGCGAGCTGGCCGCGCAGCGGCTGGAGCTCGGTATCGCCGAAGAGCTGGTTGGCGCCGAGGCCGGTGCAGTTGAAGACCAGCGCTTCGGGAAGATCGAGCAACTCCGACGGCGCATGGAAATCGCGGACGACGATGCGGCCGCCGGCGAGGCGGATGTCGCGCAGCAGCGCACGCAGCAGACGCGGCGGCTCGATCATCATGCCGGTGAACTGGCTGACATAGGAGCTGGAGAAGCCGTAGGCGCCCGGCGGGAGCGGCTTCGATTCGGGTAGCATGCCGGCGAGCAGCCGGTCGGTCCGGCTCGCACTCGGGGGCGAGGAGGAGAGCTGATAATTGGTCATCCAGCGCACGCCGTACTCATCGCCGATCATGATCTGGTAGCGCTGATAGGCGTAGGACGCGGCGGCGGTGAGCTGCGCCTCGAAGGCCGGCGTGATCGCATCGCCGTCGTAGAGCAGCGAAGGATACCATTGGCCGCCGGCGATGTTCGAGGTGGTCTCGGGCGGCAGCTTCGCGGTGTAGATGGTGACGGGAAAGCCCGCCTCCTGCGCCAGTCGCGCGGTGGTGAGCCCGACCACGCCCGCGCCGATCACCGCGACGGGACCGGCATGGCCCTGCAACCCCAGGTTGGTCGCGAGGCGCGACGTGCCCCAGCTCAAGGTGATGCCCGCGCCGCCATGGCCGTAATTGTGAACGAGGCGCTTGGGGCCGAGCGGCTCGGCGCGCACGACGAAGCCCGAGGGGCGGTAGGGGCGCAGGCCCACCAGTTCGCGGATCAGCCGGTCGCGCGACACCTTCACGCGCGGCAGACAGGCGGGGCGCGACGCCAGCGGACGCGCGACCGTGGCGGCACAGCCGGGAAGCGCGAGCGCGCCGGTTGCGGCGAGGAGGGTGCGCCTGTCCCAAGCACAACCGCCCCGGCGCAGGCCAGGGTCCAGGTGGGAGACGGCCGCGGATCGGGCGGTTCGCTCCATTACCTCCGCTTTCCCAACTGGGCCCCGGCCTGCGCCGGGGTGGCATGCTGCAGGAAACCGCCCTCACGCATCGCTATCGAGCGTCTCCACCGTCAGGTTCTCGTTGGTGTAGACGCAGATCTCGGCGGCGATCTTCATGGCGCGGCGGGCGAGCGTTTCGGCGTCGGGTTCGTATTCGGCGAGCGCGCGGGCGGCGGCGAGCGCGTAATTGCCGCCCGATCCGATCGCGGCGATCCCGGCCTCGGGTTCGAGCACGTCGCCATTGCCCGTCAGGATCAGGGTCACGTCCTTGTCGGCGACGATCATCAGCGCTTCGAGGTTGCGCAGATATTTGTCCGTCCGCCAATCCTTGGCGAGCTCGACCGAGGCGCGCATCAGATGGCCCTGATGGCGTTCGAGCTTGGCCTCGAGCCGTTCGAGCAGGGTGAAGGCGTCGGCGGTGGCGCCGGCGAAGCCCGCGATCACCTTGCCGTCGCCCAAAGGGCGGACCTTGCGGGCGTTGGGCTTCATCACCGTCTGCCCCATCGAGACCTGGCCGTCGCCGGCGATCACCACCTTGCCGCCCTTGCGGACCGACACGATCGTGGTGCCGTGCCATTTCGTTTCGCGTGCGTTCATGGGGTGCTATATGGGCGAGCGTACCGCGTGCCGCAATCGACGCGGCGATGTCGTGTCGATCCAATCCACATGCGCCCCGCACGGCGCATGGTGCCGGCGCCCGGACGGAACAGGGGAGAGAACACGACATGGCAACGCAATTCGACGGCGAACACGGGACCGGCAGCCGGCAGCCCGCGGGGATGGGCGGCCGCATCAAGCGCATCCTGCTGCAGCCCAAGACAGAATGGCCGGCGATCGATGCCGAGGCGACGACCACGGGCGCGATCTACAAGGGCTGGGTGGCGCCGCTCGCCGCGATCGGGCCGGTCGCGGGGCTGATCGGCGCGCTCGTCTTCGGCTACGGCGCGCTGGGCTTCCATTATCGCCCGAGCGTCGGCAGCGCGATCACCAGCGCCGTCGTCGCCTATATCATGGCGTTCGTCGGCGTGTGGCTGCTCGCCTGGATCATCGACGCGCTCGCCCCCACCTTCGAGGCGACCAAGAACCCCGTCCGGGCGACCAAGGTCGCGGCCTATTCGGCGACCGCGGCGTGGGTCGCGGGCATCCTCCAGATCGTGCCGAGCCTCACGCTGATCGGCGTGCTGCTGGGGCTCTACAGCCTCTACCTGCTCTATCTCGGGCTGCCGATCCTGATGAAGGCGCCGCCCGCCAAGGCGATGGGCTACGCGCTGGCGACGATCGTCGCGGCGGTCGTGCTGTTCATCGTCGTCAACAAGGTTACCTCCACGATCACCTCGCGCATTATTCCGCCCGCGGTGCCGACACTGGGCGAGACCGGGGGGACGATCTCCACCCCCGGCGGCGGGAGCATCGATCTGGGCAAGCTCGACGCCGCCGCCAAGAAGATGGAGGAGACGAGCAAGAAGATGCAATCGGGCGAGATCAAGCCGGTGGCGCCCGACGCACTGCAGGCGATGCTGCCCGCGAGCCTCGCCGGCTGGACGCGCACCGAAATATCGAGCCGGGGCGGCGCGGCGGGCGGGATCGGCGGCAGCAATGCCGAGGCGATCTACACGGCCGGCGACCAGACCTTCACGCTCTCGATCACCGATGCCGGCGCACTGGGCGCGCTGGCGACGATGGGCGGCGCGCTGTCGGGCCAGTCCAACCGCCAGACCGAGACCGGCTATGAAAAGAGCACGATCGAGAACGGCAATGCCGTGAGCGAGAAGTGGGACAGCGCGGACAAGAGCGGGAGCTATTCGACCGTGATCGCCAGCCGCTTCGCGGTGTCGGCCGAGGGCGACGCGCCCTCGATCGACACGTTGAAGCAGGCAGTGGCCGCGGTGGACGCGGGCAAGCTCGCCGCGCTGGCGCAGTGATTCCACGCGCGTCCTTCAAGAAGGATCGTCATTGCGAGCCCCGGAGGGGCGCGGCAATCCAGCCGTAGCGTTGCCGGATCGGCACGGCGCTCGCGCGCCTCGCGATGACGAGGGTTTCCAGACGGGCCATCCGCCTGCTTTTCCCGCGAAAAGGAGCACGCGCCTTATTTGTCGATGCCCTTCGCCTTGCCCCATTGGCGCGCGGCGGTGTAGCCGAGATAGCCGGTGCCGAAGAGCGCGTAGAGCGGCTCCGGGATGCCGGCGAGATAGGCGTTCATGCCCTCGGCGATCGCTCTGGCCATGCCGGGCTGCACCGCCGCGATCAGCCCCATCGGGATCGACCACAGCAAGAGCGCGTACATGACGTAGAGGAAGCTCGGGCGCGCGCGGCTGGTCCACGGATCGGCCGATTGCGCTTCGGCCAGGATCGCCGAGAGCTGCGCCTTGACGCCTTCGAGCTGCTGCGCGCCCTGCAGCTCGATCAGCTTGAGCTTAGCCTCGTCGCGCGCTTTGGGGTCTGGGATGATCTTGTCGATGAGCCCTGCGATCGGGCCGATGATGCCGTCCAAAATACTCATGGTCGTTCCTATGGTTGGGGGTGAAGTGGAGAAAGTGGAGAGTGTCGCGCGCTACGAACCGATCCGGTTCGCAAGCCAGCCGTAGAGGAATGTCTCGTTTGCGGGGCGGGCCTCGGCAAGGTGCAGGTAGCGCGCGCCCTGGAGCGCCTCGACGGCCTTGACGAGCACCGCCTCGCCCGCTGCCCCGCGTCGCGCGAGGAAGCCGTCGAGCGCGGCGAGCGTCTTCGGCCCGATCGCGCCGTCACGGCCGATGTCGGGATAATCGCGCGCGCCGCGATTGAGCGCGTTGAGCGCACGCTGGAGGAACCCGGCCGCGACCGCCGTCCCCATGTTGACGCCGGTATCGAACAATTCCGCCGCGAGCGCCGGCGCACGCTCGGCAACCGCATCGAAACGCGGGCGCAGCCAATAGAGCCGCCGGTAGATCGCCGCCGCCTCGGCGCGCGGGAAGGCGCGCATGGCGCCGGCATAGCCGTGCTGCCGCGCCACCCTTTCGGTGATGCCCCAGCGCGTCGCGTCGCCGCGATCGGCGGGATCGTCGACAAAGCCGCCCTCGCGCTCGATCACCGCCTCGATCAGATCATCAATCATCGTGTCACCTCCTCAGGCGGCCGTATATAACCTATTTGGTTATTGTAGGACAGCGCAACCGTGACCCGCCTCCGTGCGTTGCCATTACGAAGGAGAAACGATGAGCAAGGCACGGTGCGTCGTGGTGACCGGCGCGGAATCGGGAATCGGGGCGGCCTGCGCGGCCGCGTTCGGGGCGGCGGGCGACGACGTCGCCGTCTTCTATTACCGGGACGAGGACAAGGCGCGAACGACCGTCGAAGCCGTCACCGCCGCGGGCGGGCGGGCCAAGGCGGTGCAATGCGCGGTCGACGACGAGCAATCGGTCGAGGCCGCCTTCGCCGCGGTGGAAGAGGCGTTCGGGCCGGCAGCGGTCGCGGTCAATTCGGCCGGGGTCAACATGGCGGGCATCCCCGTGCGCGAGATGACCGCCGACCGCTGGCGAGCGATGATCGCGACCGACCTGACCGGCGCCTTCCTGGTCTCGCGGCGCTTTCTCAAGAGGCGCGGCGACTCGACCGATCCCGCGGCGCTGATCCACATCTCGTCGATCCATGCCGAAGTGGTGCGCGCGGGCGGCGCCGATTATTGCGCGGCGAAAGGCGGGCTCACCAAATTGGTGCAGACGCTCGCGATCGAGGAGGCGGCGCGCGGCATTCGCGTCAACGCCATCCGGCCCGGCATGATCCTGACCCCGATGAACCAGCGCGCGCTGGACGACGATTCCTATCGCGCGAGCCTGGAGAAGAACATCCCGATGCAACGCGCCGGCAGGCCCGAGGAAGTGGCGGCGATGGCGCGCTGGCTCGCCTCGGACGAGGCGGCCTATGTCACCGGCGCGTCGTTCACGATCGACGGCGGGCTCTCGCTGCTGCTGGGGCAAGGCGCATGAAGCGCACCGGCATCAATTTCGCGGTGGACGCGCTCGAGCCGGTGACGCTGCACGGGCCGCCCGCGCTCGCCGAACGCGACCTCATGAGCCCCTATGTGTGGCAGGAGCATACCGGGCGGCTGGGCATCATGGTGCGCGCGGTGCCGACCCAGACGAGCGACCGCAGCGATACCGGCGTGATCTGGGCGGGCTGGAGCGACGACGGCTGCACCTTCGAGATGGAGGATAGGCCGGCGATCGCGCCGGGACCGGCCGAGATCGACATCGGCGGCGTCGAAGATCCCACCGTGCTGCGCATGGAGGACGGCTATGTCGTCTATTATACCGGCGTCCATGCCGATTTCGCCACCGGCTCGATGCTCTACGCGGCCGGGCCCAGCATCGACGCGCTGGAGAAGAAGGGCGTCGCACTCGCCTCGTCCAAGACGATGGGCAACACCAAGGAGGCAACGGTCGGGCGCACCGCCGACGGCGAGTGGCGGCTGTGGTACGAATATGCGGTAGAGAATGCCTCGCGCGTGGGGCTAGCGATCGGGTCGGGCGTGGCGGGGCCGTGGGACGAGCAGCCGACGCCCTTCCTGCCGCGCCCCAATTCGTGGGACAATTGGCACCTCTCGACGGGGCCGATGCTGCTGAACGACCCCAACGCGCCGGTGATGTTCTACAACGGCGCAACGCGCGACGCGCGCTGGCGGATCGGCTGGGTGGCGTTCGACCGCGACTGCCGCCGCGTGGTCGACCGCGGGATCGAGCCGCTGATCGTGCCGCCGCCGGTGGACGACCGCACCGCGACCGACATCGCCTTCGCCGCCTCGGTGATCGTGCGCGATGGCGCGATCTGGCTCTATTATTCGCTCGAGGACCGGCGGCTCGCCCGCGCGGCGATCATGCGATACGGGTGAGCCAGGGCAGACTATCCTATCCTTTCCGTTCGTGCTGAGCTTGTCGAAGCACCGCTCTTCTTCAGCGGCACGAAGAAGGAAGAACGGCCCTTCGACAAGCTCAGGGCGAACGGGAAGGCAGGGGCGTTCCCCGCAGGTACAGAACCACTATTCCCGCGCCAGCGCCTGCAGGCGGTAGAGCGCGTCGAGGGCGTCGCGCGGGGTCATCGCATCGATATCGAGCGCCGCGAGGTCGTCGCGCAGCGTGTCGCATTGCTCCTCCTCGGCCTCGACCGCGGCGGCGAAGAGCGGGAGATCGTCGAGGCCCGCCGCGAGCCCGCCCGTCTTCGCCCTGCCCGCTTCGAGCTTGTCGAGCACCGCCTTGGCGCGCGCGACGGTGGCGGGCGGCATCCCGGCGAGGCGGGCGACGGCGAGGCCGTAGCTGCGATCGGCGGGGCCGTCGGCAACTTCGTGGAGAAGGACGAGATCGCCCTTCCATTCGCGCGCGCGGACATTGTGGAGCGACAGCGCGTCGCAGCGCTCGGCCAGGCGCGTCAGCTCGTGATAGTGCGTCGCGAACAGGCAGCGGCAGCGATTGTCCTCGTGGATCGCCTCGACCACCGCCCAGGCGATGGCGAGGCCGTCATAGGTCGAGGTGCCGCGGCCGACTTCGTCGAGGATGACGAACGACTGCGGCGTGGCCTGGGCGAGGATCGCGGCGGTCTCGACCATCTCGACCATGAAGGTCGAGCGGCCGCGTGCGAGATTGTCCGACGCGCCGACGCGGCTGAACAGGCGATCGACCAGGCCGAGGCGGGCGCGGGCGGCCGGAACGTAGCTGCCCGCCTGCGCGAGCACGGCGATCAGCGCGTTCTGGCGCAGGAAGGTCGATTTGCCGCCCATGTTGGGGCCGGTGACGAGCCACAGCCGCGAGTCTTCCGAGAGGCGACAATCGTTGGCGACGAAGCGCTCGCCGGTGGCGGCGAGCGCGGCTTCGACCACGGGGTGGCGGCCGGCCTCGACGTCGAAGCAGGGGTGATCGACCAGATCGGGGCGCGTCCAGCCGCCTTCGACCGCGCGTTCGGCAAGACTCGCGGCGACGTCGAGCCGGGCGAGCGCATCGGCGGTGGCGGCGATGGCCTCGCGCGCCTGAAGCGCGGTTTCGATCAGGTCTTCGAGGTGCGCGGCCTCGGCAGCGAGCGCGTGTGCGCCCGCCTGCCCGACCTTCATCGCCGCCTCGTGCAGATCGGGCGCGTTGAAGCGGACGACGCCCGCGAGCGTCTGGCGATGGGTGAAGCCGCTGTCCGGCTTCATCAGCGCGTCGGCGTGCCGGGCGGGCACCTCGATGTGGTAGCCGAGCACGTTGTTGTGGCGGACCTTGAGCGCCTGAATGCCCGTTTTGCTCCGGTATTCGGCTTCGAGGCCCGCGATCGCCCGCCTGCCGCCCGCGCCGGTCGCGCGCAGATCGTCGAGCGCGGCGTCATAGCCTTCGGCGATATAGCCGCCGTCGCCCGCATCGATCGGCGGCGTGGGGACGAGGGCACGCGCGTAGAGGTCGATCAGCGCGCCATGGCCACGTAGTTGCGGGGCGAGGCGCGCGAGCAAGGCCGGTGCGGGGGCGATGCGGTCGAGGCGCTCGCCCAACCGCCAGGCACCGTCGAGCCCGTCGCGGAGTTGGCCGAGATCGCGCGGGCTCCCCCGCCCCGCCGCGATCCGGCCGATCGCGCGGCCGATATCGGGCAAGGCGCGCAATGCGGCGCGCAGCGTCTCGCGCAGGGGCGCGTCGTCGTGGAACAGCGACACCAGATCGAGCCGGTCGTCGATCGCGGCGCGATCCATCAGCGGGGCGGCGATGTCCTGCCCCAGCAGCCGCGCGCCCGCGCCGGTGACGGTGCGATCGACCGCGTCGAGCAGGCTACCCTTGCGCTGCCCGGCGGTGGTGAGGGTGAGTTCGAGGCTCTCGCGCGTCGCGGCGTCGATCGCCATCGTCTCGGCGGTGCGAACGAGGCGCGGCGGGCGGAGGAAGGGCAGCGATCCGCGTGCGGTATGGTCGAGATAATGGACAAGCCCGCCGGCCGCGGCGAGCGCGGCGCGCGAAAAGGCGCCGAAGCCGTCGAGCGTCGCGACGCCGAACAACTCCTTCAATCGCGCTTCGCCGCGCGCGCTGTCGAACTCGGCCCTGGGGCGGTCGACGGTGGCGGGCGCGTCGCCGCCCTCGGCGGCGATCGTCTCGGCGGGCGACAGGCGGGCGAGATCGGCGGCGAGGCCGGCGACGCTCGATTCGATGATCTCGAAGCGCCCCGTCGAGATGTCGGCGGCGGCAATAGCGGCGCCGCCCGCCGCCTCGCCGATCGCGGCGCACCAGTTCGCGCTGCGCGAATCGAGCAGCGCTTCCTCGGTCAGCGTGCCCGCGGTGACGACGCGGACGATGCCGCGCGCGACCAGCGCCTTGGAGCCACCGCGCTTCTTCGCCTCGGCGGGCGTCTCGGTCTGATCGGCGATGGCGACGCGGTGGCCGGCCTTGATCAGCCGCGCGAGATAGCCTTCGGCCGAATGCGCGGGCACGCCGCACATCGGGATCTTCTCGCCGCCATGCTCGCCGCGCGCGGTGAGCGCGATATCGAGGCACGCGCTCGCGACCCTGGCATCATCGAAGAACAATTCGAAGAAGTCGCCCATCCGGTAGAACAGCATGCAATCCTGCGCCTCGGCCTTGAGCGCGAGATATTGCGCCATCATCGGAGTGGGTGCGGACATCGCCCCGGCACGTAGCGGGATTTGCGCAGCGCCTCCAGAGGGTGCGCGCGCACGTGGTTAGGCAAATGTCAAACCTTCGGCTCTAGTCGTCCCCGGCATGACTTTGGCGAGGGTTGGCAACAGATGAGCGCTTTCGGACGACGCAATGGGCTGACGGGCGGGCGCGCCGCTTTCGGAGTCGCGCGGCCGATGCATGGCGGCGGCGCGCCGAAGCCTGCCGAGTCGCAGGGCGGCGAGCAGTTTCCGCCGCTGCCGCTGCCGGACACGCCGGTCGATTCGAGCGCGTCGACGGACGTGCCGGGCCAGAGCGCGCCAGCGCAGCCCGACGCGCTGACCCGGCTCGCCGAGCGCCAGGCCGCCTCGGGCGAGGCCGGCAGCAGCCGCGCCGAGGGATTCGAGGCGTCGGTCCACCGCATCAAGGAACAGGTACTGCCGCGCCTGCTCGAACGCGTCGATCCCGAGGCGGCGGCGACGCTCAACAAGGACGAGCTCGCCGAGGAATTCCGCCCGATCATCGGCGAAGTGCTCGCCGAATTGAAGCTGACGCTCAACCGGCGCGAACAGTTCGCGCTCGAAAAGGTGCTGGTCGACGAATTGCTCGGCCTCGGGCCGCTCGAGGAATTGCTCGCCGATCCCGACATTTCGGACATCATGGTCAACGGGCCCGACCAGACCTTCATCGAACGCAAGGGCAAGCTCGAGATCGCGCAGATCCAGTTCCGCGACGAGGAGCATCTGTTCCAGATCGCGCAGCGCATCTGCAACTCGGTCGGCCGCCGCGTCGATCAGACCACGCCGCTCGCCGACGCGCGCCTGAAGGACGGTTCCCGCGTCAACGTGATCGTGCCGCCGCTCTCCTTGCGCGGCACCGCGATCTCGATTCGTAAGTTCTCCGCCAAGCCGATCACGCTCGACATGATGGCCAAGTTCGGATCGATGTCCGACAAGATGGCGACCGCCTTGAAGATCGCGGGCGCGTGCCGGTTCAACATCGTGATTTCGGGCGGCACGGGCTCGGGCAAGACGACGATGCTCAATGCCTTGTCGAAGATGATCGACCCCGGCGAGCGCGTGCTGACGATCGAGGACGCGGCGGAATTGCGGCTGCAACAGCCGCACTGGCTGCCGCTGGAGACGCGCCCGGCCAACCTCGAAGGCCAGGGCGAGATCACGATCCGCGACCTCGTCAAGAACGCGCTGCGTATGCGCCCCGACCGCATCATCCTGGGCGAGATTCGCGGCTCCGAGTGCTTCGACCTGCTCTCGGCGATGAATACGGGCCACGACGGCTCGATGGCGACGCTCCACTCCAACTCGCCGCGCGAATGCCTGGCGCGGATGGAGAACATGGTGATGATGAGCGACATCAAGGTGCCCAAGGAGGCGATCAGCCGCCAGATCGCCGATTCGGTCGACCTCATCGTCCAGGTGAAGCGCCTGCGCGACGGCAGCCGCCGCGTCACCAACGTCACCGAGGTGATCGGCATGGAAGGCCCGGTGATCGTGACGCAGGAATTGTTCAAGTTCGAATATCATGACGAAAGCGCCGACGGGAAGATCGTCGGCGAGTATCAGTCGATGGGCTTGCGGCCCTACACGCTGGAAAAGGCGCGGCAGTTCGGGTTCGATCAGGCGTATCTCGAAGCGACGCTTTGATTTGAGGATGCGCCCAAGGCGCATCGTGGCGGCACCGGCCTACTCCTCCCCCACCCGACCACCCAATGCGATTATCCTATGGGTGTTCGGGTGGGGGAGCGGGCCGGTGCCGCAACAAGCTAGAACGCCGAAGCGTTCCATAGTATCGACCGGCCGATGCGTCGCCTTGTCGCCCCGCTGATGTTGCTCGCGCTTCCGGGCGCGGCCGAACCGCCGCTCAGGACGATGCCGCCGGTCAGCATCCTCGCGCCCGACAGCGAATCGCGCTGGGTGCCGTTCGACCTGACCGAGGGCAACCAGATCCGCTTCACCATGACGGTGGACGGCCATCCCGCGACCGCGATCCTCGATACCGGCGTATCCTGGTCGGTGATGTCGCGCCGCTACGCCGCGGCGACCGGCGAGACCATCGTCGAGCACGGCGAGGCCGATGCGATCGGCGGCAGCGTGCCGCTCGCCTGGGCAGCGACGCGCCGGCTGTCGCTGGGCGGGGTGACGCGCACCGGCGGGCGGATCGCGGTGGTCGACCTGCCCGCGGTTGCCACCGGCGAATCGACACCGGTGGATCTGCTGGTCGGCCGTGACCTGATCGGCCGCTACGCGCTCGACCTCGATTACGACGCGCACCGTTTCCGCCTGCTCAAGTCGGGGCGGCTGCCCTTTCGCGGGCTGACGGCGCCGCTGTCGATCTCCGCCACACTTCAGGTCTACCAAACCGAAATCGTGCTCGGCGGGCGGCGGATCAAGCCGATGATCGTCGACACCGGCGACGGATCGTCGGTCACTTTCTCGGCGCCGGTGTGGAACACAATCACGTCGCGCCCCGCGGCGACCACGACCGCGGTGGCATTCGGGCTGGGCGGACCGGTCATCACCGATCTCGCCGTCATGCCGACAATGCAATTGGGCGGGCTCACCGCCTCGCAGGTCGAGGTGCGCGTCGAGCGCGGCGGCGGCTTCTCGCAGGAGGTGGGCGCGGCGGGGCGGATCGGCGCGAGCTTCCTGCAGCGCTACCGCGTGCTGCTCGATCCCGCCGCAGGACGGATGGTGCTGGCGCCCGGCAGCCGGGCCGACGCGCCGCCGCTCAAATCGACCAGCGGCCTGCTGGTGCGCGCCAACGGGCGCCGGCTCGACGTGGTCCATGTGATGCGCGGCTCGCCCGCGGCGGACACGGGCTGGCGCGGCGGCGAGACGATCTGCAGCGTCGACGGCGACGCCATTCCTCCCGATTACCGACACAGCGCGATGGCGAGCTGGTCGGTGGGCCAGCCGGGGCGCACCGTCGCGCTGGGCCTATGCAACGGCGGCACGCGGCAATTGACGCTGGCGAGCTTTTATTAACGCACCGTCACCCCAGCGAAAGCTGGGGTCTCCCAGTAACGAAGAGATGCCGGCTTTCGCTGGCATGACGGATTACGAATTGAACCCCATGCTCGCGAGGATCGCGGCGGCGATCAGGGCGATGACCTGGATGGTAGGCCAATAGACGATGCCGACGCGATCGACGTCGGCGCGGCGCGCGCGACGGCGGTCGGCCAGCCCCGCGCCGATCGCGAGCGCGACCGACAGCCCGGCCGCGGCGAAACACCAGTCGCGCGTCGTCATCGGTTTACTTCGCGAGCTTCTCGATCTTGTCCTGGAGCCGCGCCATTTCCGCCTTGAGCGCGGCGATCTCGTCGTCCTTGCTCGCCTCGGCCGCGGCCGGCGCAGGCGTGCCGGCCTTGAACGCCTCGGTCGCGGCCTCGAACATCTGCATGTTGCGCTTGGCGATCTCGGCGAAGGGCGAATTGGCGAACGCGCCTTCGACCGCCGACTTGAACTGCTCCTGGTTGCGGCGGAAGCTGTCCATCGAGGCGTCGAGATAGCCCGGGACCATCGCCTGCATCGAATCGCCGTACATCGCGATCAGCTGACGCAGGAAGTTGACCGGCAGCATCGTCTGCCCCCGCGCCTCTTCCTCCATGATGATCTGGGTGAGCACGTTGTGCGTGATGTCGGCGTCGGTCTTGGCGTCGACGACCTTGAAGTCGCGGCCTTCGCGCGTCATCGCTGCGAGATGCTCGAGCGTGATGTAGGAGGACGTCTCGGTGTTGTAGAGCCGCCGGTTGGCGTACTTCTTGATAATCACCGTGTCGTCGCTGTTCCGCTTCTTCGTCAAAGGACACCCCCACGTGACTCGGCCCGGTCTACCATCGTTTGATACTGCACCGCAACACGGGCCGCGTCCACTACCGCTTTTCCTCGATATGCTGCGCAGCGAAACCGCAGCATCGCCAGAACGCCGCGCCGCCGCGCTGGCGGGGCTGCGCGCGTTCCAGCAAGCGCCGCGGCGCGCAGCATGGGCGCCGCCTGCCGCGCTGCATCGCGAGGGCCGCGCCTGCCTGCGCGATTATGGCGGGCGCGGGCGCTCGGTGGTGTTCGTGCCGTCGCTGATCAACCCTCCCTTCGTGCTCGATCTCGGGGAGCGGTCGCTGCTCGCCTGGCTGGCGGCGCGGGGGCACCGCGTGCTGCTGGTCGACTGGGGTGCGCCGTCGCCCGACGAACGCGACATGGACGTGACGGGCCATGTCGAGCGGCTGCTGCTGCCGCTGCTCGCGCGGCTGGAGGCGCCGCCGGTGCTCGCGGGCTATTGCCTGGGCGGGACGATGGCGCTGGCGGCGGCGTGCGCGATGCCGGTGGCGGGGCTGGCACTGATCGCGGCGCCGTGGCGCTTTTCGGGCTTTTCGGATCGTGCGCGCGCCGGGATCGCCGACTTGTGGGCGCAGGCCGAGCCCGCTTGCACGCGGCTCGGACTGGTGCCGATGGAAGTGCTGCAAGCGGGGTTCTGGCGGCTCGATCCGGGGCGCACAATCGCCAAATACGAGCGGTTCGGCACCCTCGCCCCCGAGAGCGAGGCGGCGCGCGCGTTCGTCGAGTTGGAGGATTGGGCCAATGCCGGCGCGCCGCTGACCCATGCCGCGGGCGCCGAATTGTTCGATTTCTTCGCGCACGACGTGCCGGGGCGCGGGCAATGGCGAGTCGCGGGCAAGCCGATCGATCCCGCCGCGCTCGCCTGCCCGGCGATCGACATCGTCTCGCTGACCGACCGCATCGTGCCCGCCGCGAGTGCCGCCGACCTGCCCGACCGCCGCGATCTCGGCGCGGGGCACGTCGGGATGATCGTCGGCGGACGGGCGCAGGCGCAGCTCTGGGAACCGCTCGATCGCTGGCTGGCCGAGGTGCGGAACCGGGGGTGAGCGGGAGCCGTTGATCGGGGCGGAAGGAGGCATCATGAGCCACGATTTCAAGGTCGGCGACCATGTTCGCTGGAATTCGGAAGCGGGCCACGTCAGCGGCACGATCCGCAAGGTCCACACGAGCGATTTCGACTACAAGGGCCATCGCCACCGCGCCTCGCCCGACGATCCGCAGTATGAGATCGAGAGCGACAAGACCGACCATATCGCCGCGCACAAGGGCGGTGCGTTGACCCGGATCGACTGACGCGAGCGTGGCGCTGCCCTTCTTTACGATCGGCCATTCGACGCTGACGATCGTTGCGTTCGCCGACGCGTTGCAGAAGGCTGAGGTCGGCCTGGTCGCCGACATCCGCACCGTGCCGCGCTCGCGCACCAACCCGCAGTTCAACGCCGATTCGCTGCCCGACAACCTCGCCGGCTTCCAGATCGGCTATGCGCTGCTGCCGGCGCTGGGCGGCCTGCGTGGGCGATCGAAGACGGTGCCGCCCGAGACCAATGCGCTGTGGCGCAATGCGAGCTTCCACAATTACGCCGATTACGCGCTGGGCGACGACTTCCGTGCGGGGCTCGACGACCTGATCGCGTTGGGCCGCGAACGGCGAACGGCGATGATGTGCGCCGAGGCGGTGTGGTGGCGGTGCCACCGCCGCATCGTGGCGGACCACCTGATCGCGCGCGGCGAAGAGGTGTTCCACATCATGGGCGACCGGATCGAGCCCGCGACGCTGACCCCCGGCGCGCGGGTGGCGGGCGACCGCGTCACCTATCCGGCGCCCGCTTGAGCCTACCAATCCGCGCGCCCGCGCCGTAAAGGGAAAGACGAACCCCAATCGGAGACTCTCATGTCGGACATCGTCATCACCGCCGCCAAACGCACCCCTGTCGGCAGCTTCCTCGGCGCCTTTGCCAGCGTGCCCGCGCACGAGCTCGGCCGGGTCGCGATCGAGGCGGCGCTGGCGCAGGCGGGGGTGTCGGGCGATGACGTGTCCGAGGTCATTCTGGGCCAGGTGCTCACCGCCGGCCAGGGGCAGAATCCCGCGCGGCAGGCCTCGATGGCGGCCGGCGTGCCCAAGGAAACCCCCGCCTGGGGCGTCAACCAGGTGTGCGGCTCTGGCCTGCGCGCGGTGGCGCTCGCGGCGCAGGCGGTGGCGACCGGCGACGCGCGGATCGTGGTCGCGGGCGGGCAGGAATCCATGTCGCTTTCGATGCACGCGCAGAACCTGCGCGGCGGCACCAAAATGGGCGATCTCAGCTTGGTCGACACGATGATCAAGGACGGGCTGACCGATGTCTTCAACGGCTATCACATGGGGATCACCGCCGAAAATCTGGCGGAGAAATATCAGATCACGCGGGCCGAGCAGGATGAGTTCTCGGTCGGATCGCAGAACAAGGCGGAGAAGGCGCGCGCGGCGGGCCGCTTCAAGGACGAGATCGCGGCGGTGACGGTCAAGGGCCGCAAGGACGATACGATCGTCGAGGACGACGAATATATCCGCAGCGGCGTGACGATCGACGGCGTGTCGGGGGTGCGCCCGGCGTTCAAGAAGGACGGCACCGTCACCGCCGCCAATGCCTCGGGC
The DNA here is from genome assembly GCA_035538935.1 of Sphingomonas sp. Taxonomy (GTDB): domain Bacteria; phylum Pseudomonadota; class Alphaproteobacteria; order Sphingomonadales; family Sphingomonadaceae; genus Sphingomonas. The sequence continues at coordinate 35,227 of DATLJH010000020.1, read as the reverse complement.
CTCAACGACGGCGCCGCGGCGCTGGTGGTGATGAGCCGCGAGGAAGCCGAGAAGCGCGGGAGCCCGATCCTCGCCACGATCAAGAGCTGGGCATCGGCGGGCGTCGATCCGTCGATCATGGGAATCGGCCCGGTGCCCGCGAGCCGGCGCGCGCTGGAAAAGGCAGGCTGGACCGTCGCCGATCTCGAACTGATCGAAGCCAACGAGGCATTCGCGGCACAGGCGCTGTCGGTGAACAAGGAAATGGGCTGGGATGCCGACAAGATCAACGTCAATGGCGGCGCGATCGCGATCGGCCACCCGATCGGGGCGTCGGGCGCGCGCGTGCTGATCACCTTGCTCTACGAGATGCAGAAGCGCGACGCGAAGAAGGGGCTCGCGACCTTGTGCATCGGCGGCGGCATGGGGATCGCGATGTGCGTCGAGCGTTGAGCGCGTTGAAGCCTGCACAGCCTCTCTTTCGTCATGCCGGACTTGTTCCGGCGTCCCCCGTGCCGCGGGAACCGCAACCGATTGAGTCGCCGCTCGGCGGACCCCGGAACAAGTCCGGGGTGACGGGAAGTTTCGTAACGACGTCGCGAGCAGCGGCTTGAGAGAGCGGCCGTCCGTGGGGCTCGGCGCGGGTCTGTTCACCGACCACGCGCTGTCGCGCAACGTGCTGTTGTGGGCGTCGCTGGCGCTCACGCTCGCGGTATTGGCGCTGGCGGGCAGCGGATATCGTTGGCCACTCTGGGCTCTCGTCGTCGCGCTGCCGGTGCTGCTGATCGCGCTGATCGATCTGTTCCAGGACCGCCATTCGCTCCGGCGCACCTACCCGGCCTCGGCGCGCTTCCGCTGGTTCTTCGAGTGGCTGCGGCCGTTCCTGCGCTCGTACATCGTCGAAAGCGATCTCGACGGCCGCCCGTTCAGCCATGACGAGCGCGCGTTGGTCTACGCGCGCGCCAAGGGGCAGGAGGATGCGCACCCCTTCGGCACCGAGCTCGACGTCTATTCGGGCGAGTACGAGTGGCTGGCGCATTCGATTGCGCCCAATGCCGCCGCACCGGCCGACAACCGGGTGCAGGTGGGCAACGACCAATGCGCCAAACCCTACGCCGCGGCGCGGCTCAACATCTCGGCGATGAGCTTCGGCGCGCTCGGCGCCAACGCGATCGAGGCGCTCAACAAGGGCGCGAAGATCGGCGGCTTCTACCACGATACCGGCGAGGGCGGGCTGTCGCCCTATCACCTCAAGCACGGCGGCGATCTCGTATGGGAGCTGGGCTCGGGCTATTTCGGCTGCCGGTCGCCCGAGGGGCGCTTCGATCCAGACCAGTTCGCGGACAAGGCCCGGATCGAGCAGGTCAGGATGACCGAGATCAAGCTGAGCCAGGGCGCCAAGCCCGGGCATGGCGGGCTGCTCCCCGGCGCCAAGGTGACTGCCGAGATCGCCGCGACGCGCTGCGTGCCGCAGGGCGAGGATTGCCTGTCGCCGCCTGGCCATTCGGCCTTTTCCACGCCGATCGAGCTGGTCGAGTTCGCCGCGAGGATGCGCGAGCTTTCGGGCGGCAAGCCGGTGGGGATCAAGCTGTGCGTCGGCTATCCGCACGAGCTGTTCGCGGTGACGAAGGCGATGCTGGAGACCGGCATCAGGCTCGATTTCATCGTCATCGACGGTGCCGAGGGCGGCACCGGCGCCGCACCGACCGAGCTGTCGGATCGCGTCGGCATGCCCTTGCGCGAAGGCCTGATCCTCGCGCGCAACGCGCTGGTGGGCGCGGGGCTGAAGGGCGAGGTGAAGCTCGCCGCCTCGGGCAAGGTCGCAAGCGGCGCGGCGATCGCGATGAACTGCGCGCTCGGCGCCGACTGGTGCAACGCGGCGCGCGCCTTCATGTTCTCGCTGGGTTGCGTGCAATCGATGCGCTGCCACACCGACACCTGCCCCACCGGCGTCGCGACGCAATCGCCGGCGCGCCAGCGCGGGCTGGTGGTCCCCGACAAGGCCGAACGCGTGGCGCGCTATCAGCGGGCGACGGTGAAGGCGCTCCACGAGATCGTGGTCGCCGCCGGGCTCGACAGCCCCGACCAGCTCGATCCCGCGCATCTGCGCCAGCGCGTCAACGTCGCCGAGATGCGCGCGATGACCGACATCTACCCCTTCGTGGAACCCGGCGAGCTGATCGAGGGTGCCCGCGACGAGCGGCTGGCCTATTGGTGGAAGCAGGCGCAGGCCGACAGCTTCCGTCCCCGGGCGCTTGGTTAACGCTTTGGTTACCACGCGCGGAGGATAGCTGATCCCGGAACCGCCAAAGGGGGACCGGCTGCCATGAAGATTTCCGTTCGCGCGCACGAGATCGCGACACTGCTCGATCGCGCGCCCGATACCGTCGAGACGCTCTCGCTCGATTGCTTCGACACGCTGTTGTGGCGCAACGTCCACGCGCCCAAGGACATTTTCGCCGAGCTCGACATTCCCGGCGGCGGCGTCGAGCCGCGCACCTGGGCGCAGGGTGCCTCGCAGCGGCTCGCCTTTCTGCGCAACAAGAGCCACGAGGTCTCGATCGAGGACATCTACCGGCGGCTCTATCGCTACGCCGACGAGGCGCAGGTGGCTGACGCGGTGGCGAAGGAACTCGCGGCCGAGGCGCACCATTGCTACCCGTTCGCGCCCGTCGTCGCGCTGATGAAGGCCGCCAAGGCGCGCGGCCTGCCGATCATCCTCGTGAGCGACACCTATCTTTCCGAGACGCAGCTGCGCGGCCTGATCGCCGAGGCGGCCGGCGACGACATCCTGGCGATGGTGAACCGCATCTTCGTGTCCTCCGAATATGGCCGTCCCAAGGTGCAGGGCCTGTTCGAGGACGTGCTCGCCGCGCTGGGCGTCGCGCCGGAGACGATCCTGCATGTCGGCGACAATCGCGCCGCCGATCAGGACGAACCGTCCAAGCTGGGCGTCGTCACCGCGCATTTCCGCCAGTTCGACGAGGATACCATGCAGCGGCTGCGGCTCGAGGCGGCGGCCGGAACGATCATCGATCCGCAAACGCGCCTCACCAGCCCCGTCTATCAGCCGCACCGCCCGCAGATCGCGCTGCGCAGCGAGGACGATCCCGTCTTCGCCTTCGGCCACGACGTGATCGGGCCGGTGATGCACAGCTTCGCAACGTGGCTGAAGGCCGAGATCGACGAGATGTCGGCGCGGCTGGGCAAGCCCGTCCGCCCGCTGTTCATGATGCGCGACGGCTACCTGCCGCTTCGGGTGTTCGAGACGCTCTATCCCGATGCGGGCGCGCGGCCGATCGAGCTCAGCCGTTTCGTCTCCGCGCGCGCCAGCCTGATCGACAAGCCGACGCTCGATCGCTTCGTGGTCGAGCAGGTCGGGTGGATCCCGCTGAAGGTGGTCGCGAAGCAATTGATGCTGTTCCAGTCGGAGGTCGCGCCGCTGCTGAAGGACGTGCGCGGGCGCGACACCAAGCGTCATTTCAACAAGACGGTGCTGAGCCAGCCGCTGGCGGGCAAGATCCTGAAGCGTTCGGCCAAGGTCGCCGATCGGCTGATGGCGCATCTCGCCGCCGCCGACGTCGAGCCCGGCGACGCCATCATGCTGGTCGACATCGGCTATAACGGCACCGTCCAGAACATGCTCCAGCCGCTGCTGGCAGAGCGCATGAACCTGACCGTCGCCGGACGCTACATGTTTCTGCGCGAGGAATCGCTGAGCGGGCTCGACAAGCGCGGTTTCATGGACACGCGCAATTACGAATATCGCACCGTCCACGCGCTTTCCAACTGCGTCGCGGTGATCGAGCAGGTGTGCAACATCGCGCAAGGGTCCACGGTCGATTACACCCCCGAGGGCACGCCGATCCGCGAGGATTCGGGATTCAAGGGGTTGCAGAACGGCCTGCGCGACCAGATTCAGGAGGCCTGCCTCGCTTATGCGCGCGCGCCGCTGGCGGGCTTCCATCGCCGGCCCAGGTCCGACGACGCCGAATCGCGACGCCGGATGGGCGCGGCGATCCTCGCGCGACTGCTGTTCATGCCGATCGAGACCGAGGTCGCGCTGTTCGAGCGCTTCGACCAGGACGTCAATCTGGGCACGAGCCAGATGATCAAGCTGCTCGACACCAAGGAAGCCACCGAGGGGCTGCGCCGTCGCGGTCTTTCCTATGTCAACGAGACCGGCCGGATGTTCGTGCCGGGCGAGATCCAGCGCCACGGCCTGCCGCTCAACCTGTGCCTGTTCAGCGCCAGCCGCTTCGGCCTCGACATCCGCGGCAAGGATTTCGACGTCGGCGCGATCAAGGTGCCCGTGATCCTCGCCGATGCGCGCGACCAGACGGTGATGGAGATCGACGCCTATCCCACCGCCGAGGGCTATTACCGTATCCAGGTGCCGATCGGCGCGGGCAAATACACCGCCGCGGTGCAGCTCGGCGCGCTGTGCGAATGGGTGCAGGTGCAGGATGCGACCTTCCACAAGCTCTCGGAGCTCGACGCCTCGATTCCGGTGCCGGGCGCGGTCGCCCCGACTATCGCCGAAGGCATGCGCGCCGTCGCCACCGACCTCTACGAGGCCGACCCGCACGGCGTGCTGATCGCGCCGGCGCCGCGCACGACCGAATCGCTGGTGCTGTGCATCATCTTCCGCCCGATCAAGTGGCGGGAAAAGGCGGCGGTCGCGTCGATGGCGGCGTAACGGCTTCTTAGGCGATGGGGAGATAGAGCGGACGGCAGGATGGAAGCCGGACACGCGCGTACATGACTCATTACCCCCTGATCGCCCCCCGCCCGCCCAAGCTCAGCGAGCATCTCGAATCGCTGCGCCGGATCGAGCAATCGGGCATCTTCTCGAACAACGGCCCCGAGGTGCGCGGCTTCGAGGCAGAGGTGACCGAGCGGCTGTTCGGCGGCACGGGCGCGAGCCTCGCGGTCGCCAATGCGACGCTGGGGCTGATGGTCGCGATCCGCGATGCCGCGGGGGCGCGGATGCAGCCGGGCGCGCTCGCGCTGATGCCCGCGCTGACCTTCGCCGCGACCGCGCAGGCCGCGCAATGGGCGGGGCTGACGCCGCTCGTCGCCGATATCGATCCCGCAACGTGGAGCATCGACCCCGAGCAGGAGGAACGCCTGCTCGCGCTGCACGGTGAGCGAATCGCGGTGCTGGTGCCCTATGCCACCTTCGGCAATGCGATCGATCTCGATCGTTACGCCTGGTTGCAGCGCCGTTACGATGTCGGCGTGGTGATCGACGCGGCCTCGTCGCTGGGCACGATCGATGCGGCAGGCAAGGGCTTCGGCGCCGAAGCGCCGTTCGCCACCGTGTTCTCGATGCACGCAACCAAGACCTTTGCTGTCGCCGAGGGCGGATTGATCCACAGCGGCGACGCAGGGTTGGTCGACCGGCTGCGCGCGATGATCAATTTCGGATTCGAGGGACACCGCAGCGCGACGATGCCCGGGCTCAACGCCAAATTGCCCGAAGTGCTGGCGGTGATGGCGCGCGCCAAGCTGGAGGAGATCGAGCAGGTCTGCGCCGGCCGCGCCGAGGTGGAGACGGCCTATCGCGCGACGCTCGACGATCGGTTCACGCTGCAGACGCCGCTGGGCACGCGGCGCGCGATCCAGTTCATGCCGGTGATGCTGCCCGCTGCGCTTACCGACAAGCGCGCCGCGATCGTCGAGGGGCTGGCGGCCGCGGGCGTGGGCTGCGGCCAGTATTTCAGCCCGCATCTGGGCGAGCAGCCGTGGTTTCGCGACACCGCGCTGATCGAGCCGACCCCGATCGCCGACGACGTGGCAGGGCGGATGCTGTCGCTTCCCGTCACCGACGCGATGATCGCCGACGATGCGCGCACGATCGCGGCGACGCTGGCGCGGGTGTGCGACCTGCACGCGGCCCCCGCGCCCGTCGCGGCGGCACCCAAGGCGCCCGCCATCGCCTCGCTGCTGGTGATCGGCGGCGGGCCGGCGGGCACGGCCTTGCTCGACGCCGCGACCAAGCGCGGGCTGCTGCCCGATCTCGCCGCCTCGGGGCTGGTGATGGTCGAGCGCGACACCGCGCTCGGCGGCGGGCGGCTGGGCCGCTACGGCATCAACTCGGACAGCACGGCGGAGACCTTCCTCTCCGCGGTCAAGGACAACGTCCATCCCGAACTCGCCGCGTTAGTCGATCATCCCTCGGCACGCGCGGTGGCACGCTATTCGGGCGCGCTCGGCGTGCCGCTGACGGTCGCGGGGCCGTTGATCCGCGCCGTGGGCGACCGGCTCGGCACGCTGGTCGAACGCCATGGCGGCACCTTACTGACGGGCCATGAGGCGATCGACGCGCAGCAGACCACCGATGGCTTGTGGACCGTCCGGCTGCGGCGGCTGGCCGACGGCGTAGAGATCGAACAGCGCGCGCAGCGCATCGCCATCGCCACCGGCGGCCACCAGCCGCTCGACCGGCTTGCCCGGCAAGAGGTGGCGGGCGTGCCCCTCGTCGCCACGGCGGGCGAACGCCTGATCCAGTCCGACGAGGTGCTGGGCGTCGGCGGCTATCAGCGCGTCGTCGATCTGCTCGCGACCAGGCGGAACCCGCGCGTCGTGGTGATCGGCGGCTCGACCAGCGCGATCGCGACGATCGCCCTGCTACTCAAGAGCACGCCCGCGATTCCCTGGGGGCCGCAGGCGATCACGCTACTCCACCGCCGCCCCTTGCGGCCTTTCTATCAGACGCCCGAGGCCGCGCACGCCGAGGGCTTCACCGATTTCGACGCCGACGACATCTGCCCCGTCTCGGGCTTCGTCTATCGCCTCGCGGGCTTCCGACTCGAGGCGCGCGAGCTGGTGTTGCGGATGATGCAGGTCGACGGCCGCACGCCCGAGCCGCGCGTGCGCTTCCACCGGCTCGCCGGCGATGACGCCGAGGCGCGCACCTATCTCGCCGATGCCGATCTGGTGATCGCCGCGATGGGCTATCGCCCGCGCGCGCTGCCGCTAAGGGATGCGAACGGCGACCTGATCGATCTCGCCGCGCACCACGACGCGGCGATGGTGGACCGGCATTGCCGCATCGTCGGCGCCGACGGCCAGCCGGTGCCGGGCGCGTTCGGCATCGGGCTCGCCGCGGGCTTCGTGCCCTGGGGCCCAATGGGCGGCGAGAAGAGCTTCGTCGGCCAGGCCAACGGCCTGTGGCAATGGCAGAACGACGTCGGCCTGATGATCGTCGATCAGGTGCTGGGGGAGCGCGCACGCGCCGTGGCATGAGCGTACCCACCGTCAGCGTGATCATGGCGGCGTACAAGGGCGCCGCATTGCTACCCGAGACGCTGGCGAGCCTGCAAGCGCAGACCTTCGTCGACTGGGAAGCGATCGTCGTCGACGATTGCTCGCCCGACGACACGCTGCGCGTCCTGCGCGCCTGGCCCGATCCCCGCGTGCGCGTGATCGCGGCCGAGGCGAACCAGGGCCCAGTCAAGACGCGCAACCGCGCGTTCGCCGAGACGCGCGGGCGCTACATTGCCGCGCTCGACCAGGACGACCTCTGCCTGCCCGATCGATTCGCGCGGCAGGTCGCCTGGCTCGACGCGCATCCCGAGGCCGTGCTGGTGGGGAGCGCCGCAGGCACTTTGTGTGATGGCGTCACCGCGCCCTCGACGCACGAGCCCGTCACCACGCCGCTGCTGATCGAATGGCTGCTGCGCATCCGCAACCCGCTGGTCTGGTCGTCGGTGATGCTGCGCGCCGATGCCGCGCGCGCGCTCGATCCCTTCACCCGGCCCGAGATTCTCTATGCCGAGGATTTCGATCTCTACCATCGCATGAGCCGGCTGGGCCGGATCGCGCGGATCGACGAGGAATTGCTGCTCTATCGCGTCCACGAAGGCGGCGCCTCGCAGCGCTATCACGACACGATGATCGCGAGCGCGACGCGCGTGCTCGCCGAGGCGCACCGCCCCGCGCTGGGCGACGCGGCCGACAGCGTCGCGGACCTGCTCGCGCGCCATGTGATGGCGGGCGATCCGGTGCCCGACCGCGCGACGCTGGTGACGCTCGGGCAGACGATCAAGGCGCTGCAGGACGCCTTCATCGCCGAACGCGGCCCCACCGGCGACGATCTCGCGCTGATCCGCTGGGAGACGGCGCGGCTGTGGGGTCGGATCGGGCGCGCCGCGCTGCGATCGGGCGCGCTCGGCATCGGCGACGCCATCGCGGCGCGGCCCGATCACCTCGGGCTCGGCTATGCGCGCGCCGACGAGATCGTCCTCTCACGCCTCATCGGCGGCGCCCGAGGCCTGCGGCGCACCGGTTGACCAATATGAGGTAGCGCAACCATCGCGGCTTGCGCTCGCCCCTCGCGCTGGCGCACAACGGGCGCCGAGGGGAGACGCGAATGACCGAGCGCGCGACGCGGGTCGTGATATTGGGGGGCGGCACCGCGGGGTGGATGACGGCGGCCGCGCTCGTCCGCTTCCTGCCGCAGGTCGAGGTCCGGCTGATCGAATCGGCGGAGATCGGCATCGTCGGCGTCGGCGAGGCGACGCTGCCGCATCTGCGCGCCTTCGTCGAGACGCTCGGCATCGACGAAGCCGACTTCATGCGCACCACGCACGCGACCTACAAGCTGGGCATCGCATTCCAGAATTTCGGCCGGATCGGCGATTATTACCTCCACCCCTTCGGCGGCTTCGGCAGCGCGTTCGCCGGCGTGGGCTTCCACCATTATTGGCGGCGGATGCACGCCGCGGGCCGGGCGCGGCCGATCGGCGCCTATTCCTATCCGGTCGTGCTCGCCGAGGCCGGCCGCTTCGCGCGGCCCACGCCCGACGGCGATCCGATCACCTCGGCCTATGGCTATGCCTATCAGTTCGACGCCACCCTGTTCGGCCCGTATCTGCGCACCTACGCCACCGCGCGCGGCGCAAGGCGCACCGAGGGCAAGGTGGTCCACGTCGAGCAGCATCCCGAGAGCGGCGACGTCGCCGCGCTGGTGCTCGAATCGGGCGAGCGGATCGAAGGCGACCTGTTCGTCGATTGCTCGGGCTTCCGCAGCCTGTTGCTCGGCAGCACGATGGTCGCGGCGTGGGAGGATTGGTCGCACTGGCTGCCGTGCGACCGCGCCTGCGCGCTGCCCTGCCAATCGCCCGAAGGCGAGATCGAGCCGCTGACGCGCGCGATCGCGATGCCCTTCGGCTGGCGCTGGCGCATCCCGCTCCAGCACCGCGTCGGCAACGGCTATGTCTATTCGAGCGCGCACCTTTCCGACGACGATGCCGCCGCGGCGATCCTCGGCGCGGTCGAGGGCACGCCGATCGCGGACCCGCGCGTGCTGCGCTTTCGCGCGGGACGGCGGGCGCGGAGCTGGGTGGGCAACGTGATCGGCATCGGGCTCGCCTCGGGGTTCCTCGAACCGCTCGAATCGACCAGCCTCTATCTCGCGCAGGCGGCGATCACCGGGCTGATCGAGTTGTTTCCCGAGCACGGCCGCGCGACCGACGCCGACCGCGACGAATTCAACCGCGTGATCGACCTCGAGCACGACCGCATCCGCGATTTCCTGATCCTCCATTACCACGCCACGACGCGCGACGATTCGCCCTTCTGGAACCACGTCCGCACGATGCGCGTCCCCGACAGCCTGCACGAGAAGATCGCGATGTTCCGCGCCTCGGGCCGCGTCGCCAGCTACACCAAGGGGCTGTTTCTCGAACCGAGCTGGGTCGCGGTCTATCTGGGCCAGGGCATCGTGCCCGAACGCTGGGACCAGCGCGCCGACCTCGCCGACGCGGCGCAGCTCGATCGCGCGCTGGCGGGGCTCGAACAGGCGATCGGCGCCGCCGCCGCGCGCGTGCCCGGCCATCGCGCGCAGCTCGCCGCGCACCACGCGGGGGCGCCCGCATGAGCGACGAGGCGATCCGCAGCATCGCGATCCTCGGCGGCGGCATCGTCGGCCTGTCGGCGGCGTGCGCCTTCGCCCACGCGCTGCCCGCGACGCACGTGACGCTGATCGCGACCCCGCCCGATCCGGCGCGGCTCGCCGACCGCGCGCTGGCGACACTGCCCGACGCCGCGCGCTTCCATGAGAGGATCGGGCTCGACGAAGCCGGGCTGATGCGGCACGCGGGCGCGACGCATCGGCTCGGCACCGCGTTCACCGGCTGGTCCGCCGACGGCAGCGGCTGGCTGCTGTGCTTCGGCGCGCACGGCCCGCGCGATCAGGCGGATTTCCACCAGCATTGGCTGATCGCGCGCCGCGAGGGCGATACGACGCCCTTCCATGCCTATTCCCCGGCTGCCGCACTCGCCATCGCCGGGCGGATGGCGCCACCCGACGACGACCCCGCCTCGCCGCTCGCCGATATCGATCTTGCGCTGCGGCTCGATCCCGCCGCTTATACCGCGCAGCTCGCGGGGCTTGCGGGCCACCTCCGTGTCGAGACGGTGGCGGGTGCGCTCAGCACGGTCGAACGACGCGATGACGGCGGTGTAGCCGCGCTACTCCTCGCCGACGGTCGCCGTGTCGCGGCGGACCTGTTCGTCGATGCCGGCGGCCCGGCCGCGCCGCTTCTCTCGACGCTCGATGACGCGTTCGAGGATTGGGGCGCCACACTGCCGTGCGACCGGCTGCTGATCGCCGAGCCGCAGCCGCCCGCGCTGGGCCTTGTCGACGAGCGCCACGCGACCGAGTGCGGCTGGTGGTGGCTCGCCCCCGGCCGCGTGCAGACCGACATCGGCCTCGCCTACGCCTCGGCACTGACCGGCGACGACGACGCCGCGCGCGTGCTCGAAACCGAGGCAAACGCCCGCCCCCGCGCGCGCCTCGCGATCCGGCCCGGCCATCGTCCGCTCGGTTGGATCGCCAATACGCTCGCGATCGGCAATGCCGCCGTCACGCTCGATCCGCTCGCGGGGATCGACCTCGCGCTCGCGCACAACGCGATTCTGCGCGCGATCGACCTGCTTCCCGATCGCACGATGCCGCCGACGCTGATCGCCGAATTCAATCGCCGCACAACCGACGAGCACGCGCGCGCGCGCGATTTTACCGCCGCGCATTATCTCGCGAGCAACCGCCGCACCGGCGCCTTCTGGCAGGCGCTCGACGGCGTCGTGCCGCCGGAAAGCCTCGCGATCACGCTTGGCCAGTTCGCGGGCCGCGGGCACCTGCCGCATTTCGAGGAGGAGATCGCCGATCCGGACCTGCGGCGCGCGCTGCTGCTGGGGCTCGGCGTGATGCCGGCACGCGGCGATCCCGCCGCGCAGGCGATGCCCGCCGATCGCCGCCGCGCGATGCTGCGCCAGGCGCGCGATCGGGCGCAATCGGCGCCGGCGCGCGCGCTGGCCTATCGCGATTTCTACGCGCGCATGATCGCCGCACAGCCGGGGTGACGCGGCGAGAATCGCTGCGTAAAGACCGGGGTGGGAGAACGGGCGCGCGCGCCCACAGGGAAGGAAGTAAATGGCCGACGAGTCGAACGTCCAGTTTTCCGAGCGCGAGGCGCTGCTGTTCCATTCGGACGGCCGCCCCGGCAAGATCGAGATCATCGCATCCAAGCCGATGGCGACCCAGCGCGATCTCGCGCTCGCTTATTCGCCGGGCGTCGCGGTGCCGGTACGCGCGATCGCCGAAGATCCGGCGACGGCCTACGATTACACCGCCAAGGGCAATCTGGTCGCGGTGATCTCCAACGGCACGGCGATCCTGGGCCTCGGCAATCTCGGTGCGCTCGCCTCCAAGCCGGTGATGGAAGGCAAGGCGGTGCTGTTCAAGCGCTTCGCCGACGTCGACGCGATCGACCTCGAGCTCAACACCGAGGACGTCGACAAGATCATTTCCGCGGTCGAACTGCTCGAGCCGAGCTTCGGCGGCATCAACCTCGAAGACATCAAGAGCCCCGAATGCTTCATCATCGAGCAGACGCTTCGGGAACGCATGAGCATCCCCGTCTTCCATGACGACCAGCACGGCACCGCGATCATCGCCGCTGCAGGGTTGATCAACGCGCTTCACCTGACGGGGCGCGACATCAAAAATACGCGCTGCGTGATGCTGGGCGCCGGCGCGGCGGCGATCGCCTGCGCCGAGCTCATCAAGGCGATGGGCCTGCCCAACGACCACCTCCTGATGCTCGACAAGAGCGGGGTGATCTACCAGGGCCGCGACGCCGACATGAACCAGTGGAAGTCCGCGCACGCCGTCGCGACGGACAAGCGCACACTGGCGCAAGCGCTCGACGGCGCGGACGTGTTCTTCGGGCTTGCCTCGGCCAATTCGCTGCCACCCGAGCTGTTGAAGACGATGGCGCCCAACCCGATCATCTTCGCGATGGCGAACCCCGATCCCGAAATCTCGCCGCCGCTCGCCAAGGAAGCGCGGCCCGACGCGATCATCGCCACCGGGCGGTCGGACTATCCGAATCAGGTCAACAACGTGCTTGGCTTCCCCTTCATCTTCCGCGGCGCGCTCGACGTGCGCGCGACGGGGATCAACGACGCGATGAAGGTCGCCGCGGCCGAGGCGCTCGCCCGCCTCGCGCGCCAGCAGGTGCCCGAGGAGGTCGCGACCGCTTACGGGACGCGGCACAGCTTCGGCCCCGATTACATCATCCCCGCGCCGTTCGATCCGCGGCTGATCGAGGAGATTCCCGCCGCCGTCGCCAAGGCGGCGATGGACTCGGGGGTCGCGACCAAGCCGATCGAGGACATGGAGGCGTATCGCCAGAAGTTGCGGGGACGCCTCAACCCGACCACGGCGGTGCTCAGCCTCGCCTATGAAGGCGCGCGCGCCGAGCCCAAACGCGTCGTCTTCGCCGAGGCCGAGGAAGAGGTGGTGCTGCGCGCCGCGATCGCCTTTCGCGACGGCGGCTACGGCACCCCGGTGCTGGTCGGCCGCGACGACGTGTACGAGCGACTGGCGGCGCTGGGCGTCGACGATCCCAAGAGCTTCGAGCTGCACAACAGCCGGCATTCGCCGCTGGTGCCGAAGATGGTCGATTTCCTCTACGATCGGCTCCAGCGCCGCGGCTATCTGCGCCGCGACTGCGAGCGGATGGTCAACCAGGATCGCAACATCTTCGGCAGCCTGCTGCTCCAATTGGGCGAGGCCGACGCGATGATCACCGGCGTCACCCGCACCTACGCGCAGACGACGCGCGAGCTGCGCCGCGTGATCGATCCCGCGCCCGGCCGCACGCCGTTCGGCATCCACATCCTGGTGGGGCAAAGCCACACCGTGTTCATCGCCGACACCACGGTGAACGAGCGTCCCAGCGCGACCGAGCTCGCCGACATCGCCGAGCAGACCGCGCAGGTCGCGCGCCGCATGGGCCACGAGCCGCGCGTCGCGTTCCTCAGCTACTCGACCTTCGGCAATCCCGAGGGCAAGTGGCTCGAAAGCCTGCGCCAGGCAGTGCACGTGCTCGAGGAGCGCCAAGTCGGCTTCGAGTTCGAAGGCGAAATGGCGCCCGACGTTGCCCTGAACCCGCGCCAGCTCGCCAATTATCCGTTCGCGCGCCTTTCGGGGCCTGCCAACGTGCTGATCATGCCCGGGCTGCAATCGGCCAATATCTCGGCGAAGCTGCTGCGCGAGCTGGGCGGCGACAGCATGATCGGCCCGATGCTGATCGGTATGGAGAAACCCGTCCAGATCGCCCCGATGACCTCGAGCGCGAGCGAGCTGGTGACCCTGGCCGTGCTCGCCGCGGGGGGAATCGCGCGGTAGCGCAGGGAGTCCTTCGTATCAGCCGTCACCCCAGCGAAAGCTGGGGTCTCTTTGTTGCAGGAGATGCCAGCTTTCGCTGGCATGACGAAATAACAAGCGACCGCTACGCGTCGATCGATGTCCCCGGCGCCGCGTTCACCAGCCCGCCGTCGACGGTGATCGTCTCGCCCACGACATAATCGCCGGCGCGGCTGGCGAGGTAGATCGCGGCGCCCGCCATGTCCTCCGCCGTGCCGATGCGCCGCGCGGGGATGCGGCGGGCGACCTCGTCGCCGTGATCGCGCGCGGCGCGGTTCATCTCGCTCGCGAACGCGCCGGGGGCGATCGAGCTGACATGGATCGCGTCCGCCACCAGCCGCGCCGCCATCCGCCGCGTCAGGTGGATCAGCGCCGCCTTCGAGGCCTGGTAGCTGTACGTCTCCCACGGATTGAGCCGCTGCCCGTCGATCGAGGTGATGTTGATCACCTTGGCGGGCCGCTCCGCGCTCGCCGCGGCCTTGAGCAGACCGTGGAGCGCCTGGGTCAGGAAGAAGGGCGATTTGACGTTGAGGTCCATCACCTTGTCCCAGCCCTTTTCCGGAAAGGTGTCGAACGGCTCGCCCCAGGCGGCGCCGGCATTGTTGACGAGGATGTCGAGCGTCGCCTCGCGCTCGCCGAGCTGGTCGGCCAGCGCCTTGCAGCCGGCGACGGTCGACACGTCCTGCGGCAGCGCGATGCAATTCTCGCCGAGCTCCTTCGCGGCTTCGACGCACGCATCCGCCTTGCGCGAGGAGATGTAGACCCTCGCCCCTTGCGCCAGGAATCCCGCCGCGATCATCCGTCCGATCCCGCGGCTTCCCCCGGTGACCAGCGCGACGCGGCCGTCGAGACGGAACAGGTTGGTGGTGTCGATCATCATCTTCTCCTGCGCTCTCCCCTCCCGCTTGCGGGAGGGGAATTACCCGCCCCGCTTCATCGTTTCCCGCGCGATGACGAGCTGCTGGATCTGGCTGGTGCCTTCGTAGATGCGGAACAGCCGGACATCGCGATAGAGCCGTTCGATGCCGTGATCGGCGACATAGCCCGCGCCCCCGAACACCTGCACCGCGCGATCGGCGACGCGGCCGACCATCTCGCTCGCATAATATTTCGCCGCCGCCGATTCGAGCACGACATCCGCCCCCGCATCCTTGGCAGCCGCCGTTTCCAGCACCAGCGCCCGGGCGGCGAGCGCCTCGGTCTTCGAATCGGCGATCATCGCCTGGATCAACTGATGCTCGGCGATGGGCTTGCCGAATTGCTGGCGTGTCGAGGCATAGGCGACGCAATCGGCGATCAGACGCTCGGCGACCCCGACGCACACCGCGGCGATGTGCAGCCGCCCGCGGTCGAGCACGCGCATCGCGATCCTGAACCCCTCGCCTTCCGCGCCCAGCCGGTTGGCGGCGGGCACGGGCACGTCGTCGAGGATCACGTCGCAAACCCGCGCGCCCTTCTGCCCCATCTTCTTCTCCGGCGCGCCGATCGAGACGCCCGGCAGGTCGCGCGGCACCAGAAAGGCCGAAACGCCGCGCGCGCCCGGTGCGTCGCCGGTGCGCGCCATCACCGTGAAGAGCTGCGCCTTGTCGGCATTGGTGATGAAGCGCTTGGTGCCTGACAAGCGATAGACGTCGCCGCATGGCCCGGACCCCGATCCGGGCTCGCGCACCGCGCGCGTCTTCACCGCCCCCGAATCGCTCCCGATCTCGGGCTCGGTCAGGGCGAAGCTGGTGACGATCTCGCCGCTCGCGATCCGCGGCAACCACGCCGCCTTCTGCTCCTCGGTGCCCGCCATCACGAGCCCCTGGCTGCCGATCCCGACATTGGTGCCGAACGCCGAGCGGAAGGCGGGCGTGGTGCGGCCGAACTCGATCGCGACGCGTGCCTCCTCGGCCATCGTCAGCCCCAGCCCGCCGTAGCGTTCGTCGATCGACAGCCCGAACAGGCCGAGCGCGCGCATCTCCTGCACGATGGCCTCGGGCACCGCGTCCGCTGCCTCGACCTGCGCTTCGAGCGGCCGCAGCCGCTCGGCGACGAAGCGGCGGACGGTGCCGATCAGCGCGTCGAAGGTTTCGGGGTCGAGCGGCACACATCTCTCCAGCGTCATGCCGGACTTGTTCCGGCATCCACCGTTCCGCAAGCGCCGCCGCCGATTGGATCGCGGATCGGTGGACCCCGGAACAAGTTCGGGGTGACGGTAGGGGATTCGGCACGCGCGGGGCAAGCCCAATACCCTACCCGATCTTCAAATTGAACGATTGACCCCCTTCGCGACGCCCTTATGCTGCACACAAAACAACCAAGGAGAGGCCAATGCGCTTTGCGGGCAAGCGCGCGGTGGTGACCGGCGGCGCTTCGGGAATCGGGCGCTCTACTGCGCTTCGCCTAGTAACCGAAGGCGCCGAGGTGCTGATTGGCGACATCGACGAGGCGGGCGGCATGGCGCTCGCCGACGCATCGAACGGCCGCATCACCTTCCAGCGTACCGATGTCACGAAAGACGAGGAGATCGCCGTGCTCGTCGAGGCGGCGCACACGGCGGGCGGGCTCGACATCCTTGTCAACAATGCCGGCGCGGGCGGCGCGCGCGATCCCATCGACACGATCTCGGCCGAGGATTGGGACCGCACGCTGGCGCTGCTGCTGCGCTCGGTCGCGATGGGCATCCGCCACGCCACGCCGCTGATGCAGGCGCGCGGCGGCGGCGCGATCGTCAACGTGTCGAGCGTGTCGGCACTCGGCAGCGGTTATGCGCCCACCGCCTATTCGACCGCCAAGGCCGGCGTGCTCCACCTGACCAAAATGGCGGCCGCGGACCTCGCCCGGCAAGGCATCCGCGTCAACGCGGTGGTGCCCGGCTTCATCGCCACCAACATCTTCACCGCCTCGCTCGGCATCGCGGGCGAAGCGCAGGCCCAGGCGAACGCGATGATCGCCGCCGGCGCCGCCAAGGCGCAGCCGATCCAGCGCACCGGCCTGCCCGAAGACATCGCCGCGGCGATCGCCTTCCTCGCCAGCGAGGACGCCTCGTTCGTCACCGGCACCTCGATCCTGGTCGACGGCGGCCTGACAATCGGCCCGCGCCACAGCTGGGATCCCGAGACGCCGTCGCTGTTCGCCGCGCTCGAAGCCTTCGCCAAATGAGCGCCGCCGCCGCGACCCCCGCCCCGCGCCGGGTCAGCAATTCGACCACTTTCGCCTATGCTGTCGGTGCCGCCGCCTACGGCATCAAGGATTCGGGCTTCGGCACGTTCCTTTTGCTCTTCTACAACCAGGTCGTCGGCGTCGCGCCGAGCACGGTCGGCTTCATCATCATGTGCGCGCTGATCCTCGACGCGCTGATCGATCCGGCGGTGGGCGCGCTGTCGGATCGCACGCGCAGCCGCTGGGGGCGGCGGCATCCGTGGATGTACGCTGCCGCATTGCCGATCGCGATCGGCTGGCTGCTGCTGTGGAACCCGCCGGAAATGTCCGATGGCGCGACGTACGCGTGGCTGTTCGTGACGGCGGTGATCGTGCGCTCGGCGGTCTCTTGCTACGAAGTGCCGTCGCAGGCGCTCACTCCCGAGCTGACCTCGGATTACGACGAGCGCACGCGGATCACCGCGTGGCGCTATCTGCTCGGCTGGGCGGGCGGGCTCGTCATGCTGCTGCTCGCCTATCAGGTGTTCCTCACCCCGCGCCCAGGCTATCCCAACGGCCTGTTGCGCGCGGGCGGCTATCACCAGATGGCGCTGGTCGCCGCCGCGTTGATGGTGGTCGCGATCCTGTTCTCCGCGATCGGCACGCACCGCGAGATCAAGCGCCTGCCGCGCCCGGCGATCGAGCGCCAGAGCTTCACCGGCCATTTCCGCGAGCTCGCGCAGACGATGAAGAACCGCGCGTTCGTGGTGCTGATCCTGGCGGGCATGTGCGTCTACACCAATCAGGGCGTGGGCTATGCGCTCTCCAACTATCTCTACAGCTTCGTCTGGCAATTTTCGGGCGCCACCTTCGCGCTGTTTCCGATCGCGCTGTTCGCGGGCGTGATCTGCGCCTTCGTGCTCGCACCTTTGATCGGGCGGCGGACGAGCAAGCCCAGGGCCGCGGTGTGGCTGGTCGCGGCGAACGTGGTATTCCTGACATTACCCTATTGGCTGCGGCTCGCACACGCCTTTCCCGAAGTGGGCTCGCCTGCGCTGGTGCCGCTGCTGCTCGCGCTGATCGTCGTCCACACCGCGTGCAGCGTCTCGGCCTTCATCCTCGGCGCGTCGATGATGGCCGACGTGGTCGAGGAATCGGAGGCACGGACCGGGCGCCGCAGCGAGGGCGTGTTCTTCGCCGGATCGTTCTTCGTCCAGAAATGCACCTCGGGGATCGGCATCTTCCTCGCGGGCGTGATGCTGCAGGTCGCGCACTTCCCGCAGGGCGCGCATCCCGGGCAGGTGCCGGTGCCGACGCTCGACCGGCTGACGCTGATCTACGCCGGCGCCTATGTCGTGCTCGGGCTGGCGGCGGCGTTCCTCTTCACCCGCTTCCCCTTCGGCCGCGCCGAACACGAGGCGCGGCTGGCACGCATGGCCGCGAGCGCGGAGGTGGAGGGAGCGCCGCACGCGGGATCGTGAGCGCCTGAACGACCCAGCCGACGTTCAGGTCAGCGCTTTCCCGAAGACGTGCGAGATTTCATGGAAAGCGTGCCGTTCGAAAAAGGCATGGGCGCGATGGTTGTCCTTGCCGCTCTCGAGGAAGATCCACTGCATGCCGCGGCGGCGGGCTTCGCGTTCGATTTCCGCCACCATCCGCGCGCCCAGCCCGGAGGATCGCTGCGCGGGCTCGATCGAGAGGTCGGCCAGCGTCGCGAAGCGCGTGCGGCGGGTAACGGTCCATTCGACGATCGCGGCGCCCACCAGCGTGTCGTCGGCCGCCCGCGCCACGAGTAAGCCGGTTTCGTCGCCCGGATCGCGCAGATCCTCGACGAACCGGCTTTCCAGGTCGCTGCGCCAGGTGACGCCGTCGTCGCTCAGCCCGCCCTGGATTTCGCCGTGGCTAATGTATCGCGCGTCCCCGCCGATGGTGCGGGCGAAGAAGCGGGCAACCGCTTCGGCGGTGGCGGGGCTGCGATCCCAACGGAGATCAGCGTGCGCATCAGCGGGCCGCGCAGCGCCGGCGCCTCGATCGCCCGTTCGCTCGTCTTGCTCAGCCATCGTCCGATCTCCGTGCATTGCATGTGGCCGGCCACGGCCTCGTAAAAGGCCTGCTTGCGGGCGCGGTCGCGTTCTTCCTCGTCCGCCGCACGGGCGGGCGCGCTTTCTCCATGGGCGGCGAAGATCGCGCTGCCAAGGTCGAAGATATCCCGCACGTCATCGGTATAGTTGCAGCGGAAATCCTCCCACATCTCGCGGAAATACCAATCGTCGAGCGTATCGTAGAACCACGCGACCCAACTGGCGAAGACCTGAGACTCGATGATGCCCTGGCGGCGAAAGCGGGCGCAGATTTCGAACAGGTTGAGCGTCTGGAAATAGAGATTGTAGGCGATCTTGGCATCCGCCATCGCGGCCAGCGCCGCGCGGTCTGCGGGATCGGCATAAACGGTGCGATAGGGGTGAAGACGCGCCTCCATCTCCGCCTCGTATTTGAACACCTCGCTCGATGCGATCTCGAGGTTGAGATAGGCATTGGATTTTTCGATCCGCGCCCCGTCCGCCCGCGCGCCGCGGTTGAACCAGAAGGCGATCAGGAACGCGGCCAGCGCGATCGCGGCCGCCGCGATCGAGATCAGATCGGGCGTGGTGAGCGGCCTCAGATCGAACCCCGGCCCGTGCGCGACGACCAGCCAGCGTATCACCGCCATCGCCGCCAGTACGCACAGCGCCGCGATCGTCAGCCGTGCGGCCGAAAACAGCCATCGCCACAACAAAGTGTCCTGCATGCCCGCCCCCTCTCGCGAACCGAAAGCGCGCCGACCATGCAGGCAATCGGCGGCGTCCGCAAACCGGACGACCGCCGCGCCATCAATCCACCCTTTTCAGCTTCCCCTTCTCCTGCTTGGGCGCCTTCTGCCCCGTGGTCGGGATCGGCGGCAGCGGAAGATTGGCCTCGGCATAGCGCGCGAGGTGAAGCGCGCCGCTCGTATCGGGCAGGCCCGGCGGGGGCGCAGGGCGGTCGCCGAAGCGGAAGGCGCGTGTCATGTCGCCGAAGGTCTCGCGCCGCCAGTCGGTGATGTTGGGCTCGCGCACGCCGGTGAACGCCTCGAGGAAGCGCAGGATCGAGGTGTGGTCGAACGGCTCGCTGCACACCCAGCCGCCCGCAGTCCAGGGCGAGATCACGATGCACGGCACGCGGAACCCCCCGCCGATCGGCAGGCCCTGGATGAACTCGCCGGGCGTGCCCGCGGGCGGCACCGGGGGCGGCACGTGATCGTACAGCCCGTCATTCTCGTCATAGCACAGGATGAACGCGGTCTTGGCCCAGACGTCGGGGTTGGCCGCGATCGCATCGAGCTTGCTCGCGATGAACTCGGCGCCGGCCGCGGGCGAATATTTGGGATGTTCCGAACCCTCGTTGGTCGGGCACAGCCACGAGACCGCGGGCAGCCGGTCGTTGATCGCGTCATATTCGAACTGGCCGTCCGAAACGATCTGCATGCCTTTCTGATACAAAGCCGATGTCGGCGCAGCATTGGCATATTGGCGGAAGCCGCGCAGCATGTTGAACGCGAAGCCCTGGGTCGCGTGCTGATAGACCTTCCAGCTCACGCCCGCTTCCTCGAGCCGCTCGGGATAGGTCGTCCAGGAAAGCGAGCCCGGCGTCATCTGCGGGTTGGCGGTGATCGGGCCGCCGTGCGCGCCCTCGGGATCGATCATCCCGGTCATCCAGTAGAGCCGGTTGGGGCGCGTCGGGCCCATCACCGAGCAATGATAGGCGTCGCAGACGGTGAAGGCCTCGGCCAGCGCGAAGTGGAAGGGGATGTCCTCGCGTCGGTAATAGCCCATCGTATAGGGGCCGTTGACGCCGTCGGCGGTGCGGTGCGCGGGCAGCCACTGGTCCATCTTGCCGCCGTTCCACGCCTGATGCTGCACCGACCAGGCGTGGCTGGTCGAAGGGATCGCCTGCGCCGCGGTGGTGAAGCTGTCGAGGTGGAAGGGCAGCAAATAGCCGTCGGGGCTCGCGGGATCGGGCTGGTGGAACACGTTCCTGCCGGTCGAGAGCGTCAGCGCGTCCGGATCGCCGAACCCGCGCACGCCGGGCAGCGTGCCGAAATAGTGATCGAACGAGCGGTTCTCCTGCATCAGCAGCACGACGTGCTTGATGTCGTGGAGCTGCGGCGCGCGCTTGACGCCCGCCGCGAGCAGCTTCTGCACATTGGGCGGCATCAGCGCGGTCGCCGCCGCCACGGCGGCCGCCTGCGCGCTTCCCTTGAGCAGCCGGCGGCGCGTGAACATCGATGGATCGTGACGGTTCGGCATGGTCCCACTCCCTGTTAGGTCGCCGCCGCTCATGGTCGCCGGTCGTTACAAGCTCGGGACAATAAATCGTATTTATCGTCTGGTAAAGCGGCCGCCGCGCCACGCTGGACCCTGGGTGTGATGCGCGCCTATGACGGCGCCAAGACAGAACGGGGAGACATATGAAGCGGCACATCCTTGGCGGCGCGGCGCTCGCGCTGGCGGCAGCGACACAGGCGCATGCGCAAGCCGGCGATCCGGGGCCGAACGCGCCCGTCAGCTACGACGTCCGCTTCGACAATGCGGCGCACCACGAGGCGCGGATCGCCGTCACCTATCGCGACCTGAAGCCCGGCGCGGTGACCTTCCGCATGGCGCGCTCGTCGCCCGGCCGCTACGCGATCCACGAATTCGCCAAGAACGTCTATTCGGTCTCGGCGGTCGACGGGGCGGGCAAGGCGGTGCCGATCATCCGCCGCGATCCCTATAGCTGGACGGTCGCCGATCACGACGGCAGTGTGACGCTCAGCTACACGCTCTACGGCGACCATGGCGACGGCACCTACGCGCAGATCGACCTGACGCATGCGCACCTCAACATGCCCGCGACCTTCATGTGGGCGGTGGGCTATGGCGACCGGCCGATCCGCGTGACCTATCACCCGCTGCGCGCCGACTGGAAGGTCGCGACCCAGATGCCGGCGGCGACGGGCGCGGCGAACACCTTCTGGGCGCCCAATTTCCAGTATTTCATGGACAGCCCGACCGAGCTCGCCGACTTCAAACTGCGCGAATGGAAGGTGCCGGGACCGGACGGCAAGGCCTATACCTTCCGCCTCGCGATCCACAGCGAAGACAGCGCCGCCGACGTCGATCGCTTCGCCGCGATGGCCAAGGCCGTCACCGCGCAGCACATGAAGGTCTTCGGCGGCCCGCCCCCGCTCGATTTCGGCACCTATACCTTCATCGCCGACTACATGCCGCAGATCCATGGCGACGGCATGGAGCATCGCAACTCGACGATGATCAGCCAGCCGCGCTCGTTGAAGGCCGCAAATTTCGGCCAGATCGACACGCTGAGCCACGAATTCGTCCACGCCTGGAACGTCGAGCGGCTGCGTCCCGACGGGCTCGAACCGTTCGACTTCACGCACGCCAATTCGACGCGCTCTTTGTGGTTCGCCGAGGGCTTCACCCAATATTACGGGCCGCTTCTCATCCACCGCGCGGGCGAGAGCAGCCTCGACGATTATCTCAAGACGCTGGGCGGCACGCTCAACTACATCGTCAACGCGCCCGGCCGCCACTACGGCTCGCCGCAGGAGATGAGCCTGCGCGCGCCCTTCGTCGACGCCGCGACCGCGATCGACCAGACCAACGGCAACATCTTCACCTCTTATTATCCCTATGGCGCGATCATCGGCCTCGCGCTCGATCTCACGCTGCGCGAGCGCTACGGATCGAGCCTCGATGCCTATATGCGCCACATGTGGACGCGCAACGGCACCGCACAGGCGGACTATGCGCCGGTGAAGCCCTACACGCCCGAGGATTTGCAGGCCGGCCTCGCCGAGCTGACCAAGGACGCGGCGTTCGCGAAAGCGTTCTTCGACGCCTCGATCCGCGGCAGCGCGCTTCCCGATTTCGCCCCGCTGCTCGCGCCTGCGGGGCTGACGCTCCGCGCGGCGCACCCGCAACAGGGCTGGCTCGGCGCAAGCCGGGTCGCGATGGACGACGACGCGCTGACGCTGAACCAGATTCCGCTGCCCGACAGCCCGCTCTACAAGGCGGGTGTCGACAAGGGCGACATACTGGTGAGCCTCGACGGCCAGCCGCTCGCGAGCGCGGATGCGTGGACGGCGGCAACCGGCGCACTCAAGCCGGGGCAGGACGTCACGCTCGTCTACCGCAACCGCACCGGCGAGAAACGTGCGACGATCAAGGCCGTGGCGGACCCTAGCCTCGAAGTCGTCGCCAACGAAGCGATCGGCGAACCGTTGACGGTCGCCCAAAAGGCGTTCCGCAAGGCGTGGCTGGGCGCCCAATAACGCGAGCGAAACGGCGCCTTTGATCGCATGCGCGATCCGGCCTAGGCTGTGTGCTTCCTCGATTGCCCATAGTGAGATGATGATGCGGCTGCTTGCCTTCGCCCTGCTTTCCGCCACCGCCGCGCTCGCCGCGTGCGGCCCTGCCGACACCGCGAACCAGACCGCCGCGGCCACGGCTGCGCCCGCGATCCTCGCGACGCCCGAGGGTAAGGACGTCAACAGCTACGCCAACCCGCTCGAGGCGCGGGTGACGCACGTCGCGCTCGATCTCGCCGCCGATTTCGACCGCCACGTGCTGTCGGGCACCGCGACGCTCGACATCGCCGCGGCGAAGGATGCGCAGAAGATCGTGCTCGACGACAACGGGCTCGTCCTCAAGTCGATCACCGACGCCCAGGGCAAGACGCTGTCCTATCAGGTCGGCGCGCGCGATCCGGTCCATGGCGCGCCGCTCACGATCCAGCTCGACGGCGCGCAGCGGATCGTCATCACCTACGAGACCGCGCCCGACGCCAAGGCGGTGCAATGGATGGCGCCCGAACAGACCTTGGGCAAAAAGAAGCCGTATCTGTTCACGCAAGGAGAAGCGATCCTCAACCGCACCTGGATCCCGACGCAGGATTCGCCCGGCATCCGCCAGACCTGGGATGCCAGGATCACCGTGCCCGAGGGGCTGACCGCAGTGATGAGCGGCGCGTCGCAATCGACTTTGGGCGAGATCGCGCCCGGCAGCCGCCGCACCTTCAGCTTCAAGATGGACAAGCCCGTCGCGCCCTATCTGATCGCGCTCGCGATCGGCGACCTGCGCTTCGAGGCGATCACCGACACGATGGGCGTGTGGTCCGAGCCGGGTATGGTCGAAAAGGCCGCGGCCGAATTCGCCGATCTCGGCAAGTTCATGGATGCGGCCGAAGACCTGTACGGCCCGTATCGCTGGGGCCGCTACGACGTGCTCGTGCTGCCGCCGAGCTTCCCCTACGGCGGCATGGAGAACCCTACCCTCACCTTCGCCACGCCCACCATCATCGCCGGCGACAAGAGCCTCGTCAGCGTGATCGCGCACGAGCTCGCGCACAGCTGGTCGGGCAACCTCGTCACCAACGCGACGTGGGACGATTTCTGGCTCAACGAGGGTTTCACCACCTATGCCGAGAACCGCATCATCGAGAAGGTCTACGGGCCCGAGCGCGCGGCGATGGAAGCGGACCTGCTGTGGACCGACCTCGAAGAGGCGGTGAAGGACGCCGGCGGGCCTGAGTCCAAGCTCACCCAGCTCCACCTCAACCTCACGCCCGACATGGACCCGGACACCGCGACCGGCCAGATCGCCTATGACAAGGGCGCGACCTTCCTGCGCACGATCGAACGCGCGGTCGGCCGCGAGAAATGGGACGCGTATCTGAAGGCCTATTTCGATCGCCACGCCTTCCAGCCGCAGACCAGCGCGGGGTTCCTCGCCGATCTGCGCGCCAATCTGTTCAAAGGCGACGAGCCGACCGCGCAGAAGATCGGTCTCGATCGATGGGTCTACCAGCCCGGCATCCCCGCCAATGCGGTGCATGTGAAATCAACCGCGTTCGTGCCTATCGACAAGGCCGCGGCGGCATTCGCCAAATCGGGCGACATCGCCGCCGCGCCGCGCAACGTCTCCACGCAGGAAATGCTGCGCTTCATCAACCAGTTGCCGCGCAGCATCGACAACGCCAAGCTCGCCAAGCTCGACGCCGCGTTCCACTGGTCGACCACCGGCAACAGCGAGATCCGCTTCGCCTGGCTCGAACTCGCGATCGCCACCCATTATCCGCAGGCCGAGACCTCGGCGGCGGATTTCCTCACCAGCCAGGGCCGCCGCAAGTTCGTGGCGCCGCTGTTCCAGGAGCTGATGGACCAGCCCGGCTGGGGGCCTGCTGCGGCGCAGCGAATCTATGCCCAGGCGCGGCCCGGCTATCACCCGCTGACGGTGGGAACGGTCGACAAGATCGTGGGCTGGAAGGGGCGCGAGACCGCAAAATGATGCGTCTCGGCTCCGGTCGTCGGTGCGGCAACACGATTCGTCGGAAAAGGTTCCCGGGGGGTTAACAGAGGGGTTTCCGCCCCTGCCGCGACCTGCTTAGCAAGCTCCACAAAACGAAATCGGGGCACGCGGGGGGTCGCATGAAGGTCGGAAAATTCGCTGCGCGCGTCGCGCTCGTCGCCGCCTGCAGCCTGATGACCGCCACCCCCGCCTTCGCGCAATTCTGGCAGTGCGTCACCTACGCCCGCAAGATTTCCGGCATCGACATCCACGGCAATGCCAACACCTGGTGGGGCAAGGCCAAGGGCCGCTACGAGCGCGGGCACGCGCCCAAGGAAGGCGCGGTCCTCGCCTTCGCGTCCCACGGCAAGATGCGGCTCGGCCATGTCGCGATGGTCTCGAAGATCGTCAGCGACCGCGAGATCCTGCTCACCCACGCCAATTGGTCGCGCCCCGGCCGCGTCGAAACCAACGTCCGGGCGATCGACGTCTCGCCCAACAACGACTGGAGCGAGGTCAAGGTCTGGTACGGCCCGATCGGCGATCTCGGCACCAGCGTCTATCCGACCAAGGGCTTCATCTACGCCGATCACGTCCCCGCCGCCGATGCCGGCGACGACACGCTCGACGCGCCGGTGACGATCGCCAGACAGGACGCCAAGTCCGCGAACCTCGTCGCGCTGGCGGCGATCCAGAAGTTCTGAGACGCTCTCGCGAGAGCGGGAACCCGGCGATCATCTCCGTCACCCCGGACTTGTTCCGGGGCCCACTCCTCCACCCGCGAAATCATTGCTTGTTGCACGGTGGATGCCGGAACAAGCCGGCATGACGACGTAGCGACGAACCCCTACGCGGCCTTCGGCCGGAACGTCATCGCCACGCCGTTCATGCAATAGCGCTTGCCGGTCGGCTTGGGCCCGTCGTCGAACACGTGCCCCAGATGCCCGCCGCAGCGCGCGCAATGCACCTCGGTGCGTGCGAGCAGCAGCTTGTGGTCGGTCTTGGTGCCGATCGCATGCGGCAGCGGCGCCCAGAAGCTCGGCCAGCCGGTGCCGCTCTCGAACTTGGTTTTCGACGAATAGAGGTGCTGCCCGCACCCCTTGCACGCGAACAGCCCCGCGCGATGCTCGTCGTTCAAGGGGCTCGAAAACGGCCGCTCGGTCGCCTCATGGCGCAGCACCGCATAGGCCTGGCTGCCAAGCTGCCGCTTCCACTCCGCGTCGGATTTGCTCACCGGATACGCCCCGGCCGCAACCGCGCGGCTGCCGCACGCAGCAAGCCCCGCGCCCAGCGCCCCGAGGCCTGTCATGGTCAGAAAGGTGCGGCGAGTCTGCATGGCGGCCTCCGATTGCTGGGGCCGATATAGGAGCGCACGCGCGACATTTCAGGATGCCCGTCACCCCGGACTTGTTCCGGGGTCCGCTCCTCCACCAGCCGCGTCCTCGCTTGTTGCACGGCGGATGCCGGAACAAGTCCGGCATGACGGTCAATACCGGCTCAACTCCACCGGCAGCTTCCTGTAGCCATGAACGAAGCACGCCGAAACCCGCGTCGGCGCGCCGGTCACGTTGACGCGCAGCCGCCGCTTCGCCATTTCCTCAATCAGGATGTTGATCTGCAATTCGGCCAGCCGCGCGCCGACGCAGCGGTGGATGCCGTGCCCGAACGCCAGGTGCCGCCGTGCATTGGGACGATCGACGATGATCTTGTCGGCATCCTCGAACATCGTCTCGTCGCGATTGGCCGAGACATACCAGAGCGCCAGCTTGTCGCCCTCGCGGATCGTCTGCCCTTCGAGCTCGTAATCCTGCGTCGCGGTACGGCGCATATGCGCGAGCGGGGTCTGCCAGCGGACGATCTCCTGCGTGGCGTTGGGAATCAGCGACGGATCGGCCTCCAGCTTCGCGCGCTCGTCGGGAAACCGGTCGAGACCATAGGCATAAGCCGACATCGAGTTGCGCGTCGTGTCGTTGCCCCCGACGATCAGCAGGATCAGGTTCCCGATGAATTCGTATTGATCCATGTGGCTCATCGCGTCCGAATGGACCATCATCGAGATCAGGTCGGGCGTCGGTTCCTTGCCGACCTTCTGGTTCCACAGGTTCTGGAAATACGCCCCGCATTCGAACATATGCTGCAGCCGCTGCTGGCGCAGTTCCTCGTTCTTGACGAGCTCGATATCGCCCGCCCAGTCGGACCAGAAGGTGAGCTTGCGCCGGTCCTCCCACGGAAAGTCGAACAGGATCGCGAGCATCTGCGTCGTCAGCTCGATCGAGACCGTGTCGACCCAGTCGAACCCTTCGCCCACCGGCAACGCGTCGAGCACCTCCGCGGTGCGCCGGCGGATGTCGTCGGCCATCCGCACCATCTCGGAGGGCGTGAAGGCGGGCGCCACCGTGCGCCGCTGCGCGGTATGCACCGGGCGGTCGCGCGCGATGAACATCGGCATCTTGACGTCCGATTCGGGCAGGAAATCGGCGAGCGTGATCCCGCCCGCCTCGGACGAGAAGATCTCGGGCAGCGATTCGACATGGACGATCGGCTTGTAGGTCGAGATCGACCAATAGGGGCCGAACTCCGACGCCGGCGTGTAATGGACCGGCGACGTGGCGCGCAGCGTGCGGAAGGGCTCGTGCCAGGTGTCGTCGCGATACAATTCGGCCCGGCTCACGTCGAGCGGATCGACCGCCGTGCGCTGTTCCTCCACCAAGGTCGCCATCCTGCCTCTCCTTTTGCCGGAATGTCGGTAAACCGGCATTCCGGGGTTCGGCACCGGCCCTCTCCCCCACCCCGCCTCCCAAAACATTATCCTGAATGGGAGGCGGGGCGGAGGAGAGGGCCGGTGCCGCGTCCGCGCAAGCGGATCAGGAACGCAGCACAACGCTAACTGACATTAATGTCAATAGCCGCGGTGCGGTTCAGCGACGAACTCCGTCATGCTGACGAAAGTCAGCATCCATTCGGTGCTCCGTTCGCATGTGTTACCGAAGCGCGAATGGATGCTGACTTCCGTCAGGATGACGTTCCCGGGCGATGGCAGCCAACTCCAGGGAACGACACACCATCAGCGATACGCTCAGGCGCGCTGGAACAGCGTCTTCCAGCCGCGCTTGCCCCCACCCGATTGCAGCACGCCGCGCCGGAACCAGCCCGCGCTCAGCCAGATCACGATCGACACCCAGAGGAGCTGCCACGCCAGCGCCAGCGCGTGCGGCCACAGCTCGGGCGCGTTCGCGGCATGCGCGGCCATCGCGAAGGGCGAGGAAAGCGGGAAGATCTCCGCCGCCCGCGCGACCCAGCTGTCGGGGTTCGACGCCGCCGCCGAGGCCCAGCCGAACATCGCCACCTGCAGGATCGTGATCGGCAGCGACAGCATCTGGATTTCGCGGATCGTGGAAGCCTGCGCGCCCACGCCGAGGAACACCGCGCCCAGCAGCATATAGGCCATCGTGAAATAGGCGAAGAACAGCGGCACGAAGATCGGGAATCCCACCGCGGGGCCCACGTCGCGGAAGGCCTGCACGATCTCCGCCGGCAGCACGGTGCCGATCTGCGCCGCGATCGTGCCCCAGAAGGCGATGAACACCATCGCCACCCCGAACATCCCGATCAGCTTGCCGAGGAACACCGATTCGAGCGGCACCGCGGCGGCGAGCACCTCGATCACCTTGTTCGACCGCTCCTCGGCCATCGTCCCCACCGCCTGCCCGGCGAGCAGCACCGTCAGCAGGAAGATCGCGAACACGGTGAAGAATGCTGCCTGGTGCTGCCCCGAAACCGAGGTCGTCTCGCGCGTCATCTGCGTCTTGGTCGCGTGGCTCAGCGTCGCGCCGCCCGTCCTTTCGGCCCGCAGCGCCTGTTCGGCGAGCTCGGCCATGTAATCGGCGGTGCGCTCGCCCTGCGCGCCGTAGAGGATCGTCGGACGGTCGAGCGGGCCGTAGAGCACCGCCGACGCCTCCACGTCGCGCGCATCGAACAGCGCGCGCGCCTGCGCCGCCGGGTCGGCCGCGGGTGTGTCGATCCGCAGTTCGGGCGGCGCCTCGGGTTGGCGAAACACGGTGCGCAGCGTCGCATCCACCGTCGCCACCGCCGCCGCCCGATCGGCCGGCACGATCGCGACGATGCGGCTGCGGTCTGCCGAGCTGTCGGCCATGGTCGCCGCGCCCAGCCCGCCGATCGCGCCGAACGAGGCCATGATCAGCGGCGCGAGCAGGAAGATGAGGAAGGTGGGCGTGAACACGGTCGCGATGAAATCGCGCCGCGCGATCGTCAGCGTTTGGCGAACCGAGCGCTTCATGCCGCGTCCTCCAGCGCGTCGCGGCCGACGATGCGCACGAAGGCGTCGTGCAGGCTCGGCCGCTCGATCGACAATCCCGAAATGCCGTGTCCCGCCTCGATCAGCCTTGAAAGCAACGTCTCGATCCCTTCGCCCGGCATCGTGAAGCGCCAGCCGTCGCCTTCCGCCTCGGCATCGCCGGGCAGCAGCGCGCGCAGCCCCGCGCCCGGATGGTGCGGCACGTAATGAACCTGGAGCGGCAGCATCCCGCGCGCGTCGGCGACCGTTCCCTCGAACTGCCTCTTGCCGTGCGCGATGATCGTCAGCCGGTCGCACAATCGCTCGGCGTGCGCCATGACGTGCGTCGAGAACAGGATCGTCGCCCCGCGATCGCGCTCGGCGAGGATCAGCTTCTCGAGCTTCTCCTGATTGACCGGGTCGAGCCCCGAAAACGGCTCGTCGAGCACCAGCAATTCGGGCCGATGCATCACCGATCCCAGCAATTGCACGAGTTGCGCCATGCCCTTGGAGAGCTTGCGGATCTTCTCGTCGGCAGCGTCGGCCATCCCGGCATCCGCCAGCATCTCGCGCGCCCGCTTGCGCCCCGTCCGCCAGTCGAGCCCCCTGAGCGCGCCCATGAAGGCCACCGCCTCGGCCGCTTTCATCGCCGGATAGAGCCCGCGCTCCTCGGGCAGATAGCCCACGCGATCGCTCGCCTGCCGCGGCCGATCGAAGCCGAGCAAGGTACGCTGCCCGCCGTCGGGCTCGATGATCCCGAGCAGCATCCGCAAGGTCGTGGTCTTGCCCGCGCCGTTGGGGCCGAGCACGCCATAGATCACGCCCTTGGGCACCGCGATGTCGACGCCGTCGACCACCCGCCGCCCGCCGAATTTCTTGACGAGCCCGGTGGCGCTCAGCGCCAGCTCTTCCGTCATGCGACCCCCGATCGGCCCGTTCGGCGACGAACGGGCTGCTTTTCATGTTCGCACCGTGCTAGCGGCTCGCCATGGCCGAACACAAGCCATTCGAGTCCCGTCTGAAAGCGCAAGCCGAGGCCGAAGGCTTCGCCGCGTGCGGGATCGCGCGTGCCGATGCCGCGCCGGCGGCGGGCGAACGGCTGCGCCAATGGCTGGGCGAAGGCCGCCACGGCGACATGATCTGGATGGAGGAGCGCGCGCATCATCGCGCCGCGCCGCAAGGGCTGTGGCCCGAGGTGCGCAGCGTGATCGCGCTCGGCATGAGCTACGCCCCCGCCGGCGATCCGCTCGCGCTCGCCGATGCCCGGAATCGCGGCCGCATCTCGGTCTATGCGCAGGGCGCCGATTATCACGACCTGATCAAGCGCAAGCTCAAGGCGCTCGCCCGCTGGATGGTGGCCGAAGCGCCCGAAACCGACCTCAAGGTTTTCGTCGATACCGCGCCCGTGATGGAAAAGCCGCTCGCTGCCGCCGCCGGGCTCGGCTGGCAGGGCAAGCACACCAACCTCGTCAGCCGCGATCACGGGAGCTGGCTGTTCCTCGGCGCGATCTACACCACGCTCAATCTCGCGCCCGACGCACCGGGGCGGGAAACCTGCGGCTCGTGCGACGCCTGCCAGCGCGCCTGCCCCACCGACGCCTTCCCCGCCCCCTACCAGCTCGACGCGCGGCGCTGCATCTCCTACCTCACGATCGAACTCAAGGGCCCGATCCCGCACGAATTCCGGGAGAATATCGGCAACCGCATCTATGGCTGCGACGATTGCCTCGCGGTGTGCCCGTGGAACAAGTTCGCCGAGGCCGGCCGCGCCAACCTCGCCTTCGCGCCGCGCGCCGAGCTGACCGCGCCGCGCCTCGCCGATCTGCTCGCGCTCGACGATCCGGGCTTCCGCCAGATCTTCTCGGGCTCGCCGATCAAGCGCATCGGCCGCGATCGCATGGTGCGCAACGCGCTGATCGCGGCGGGCAACAGCGGCGATTCCGCGCTGGTCGAGCCGGTGGCGCGCCTGCTCGACGATCCCGCCGCCGTGGTGCGCGGCACGGCAATATGGGCGCTGGCGCGACTCGATCCCGCGCGCTGTCGCGCCGAGGCCGCCACGCGCGCCGAAGACGCCGATCCCTCGGTCGCCGCCGAATGGAACGCAGCCCGCCGCACGCCCGAATCGGCCTGACGCAGCCCGCGCACAAGCCTTGGCAGCGACCGCGCGGACACGATAGAGCGACCGCATGACAGACGTTCTTCATGCGAACGACACCACGCTTCACGACCTTGCGCATTACGGCCTTTCCGCCGATCGCGGTTTCCTCTCGCTCCACGAAATCGACGAGGTCGCGCTGCCGCCCGATTTCGTCGAGATCGAGGCGGCGGGCGGATGGCTGCCCGATCTGCTCACCACCGGCCGCGTGCGCCACTGGCTCGACAAGCTGCCGACGCCCGACATGCAGCGCTTCCTCGCCGGCGCCGGCGAGGCCGAGCTGATCGCCGCGATGGTGCGCTATTCGTTCCTGACCCAGGCCTATGTCTGGGGCGAGGCCGATCCCTCCCACCGCCTGCCCGCCAATCTCGCGGTCCCCTTCGTCGGCATCGCCGACGCGCTCGGAGTGCCGCCGGTGATGAATTATGCGGGCTACGTGCTCGACAATTGGGTGCGCATCGACAAGGCCGGGCCGATCGTGTTCGAAAACCTCGCGATGCACCAGCATTTCGCGGGCGGCCGCGACGAGGCGGGCTTCGTCCTCACCCATGTCGCGATCGAGGCGGCTGCCGGCCCCGCGCTCGATCTCGCGGTGGACATCGCACGCGCGGCCGAGGCGCGCGACGCGATGGCGGCGGAAGCGATGCTCCACGATCTCGCGATGGTCTGGCGCGCAATCTGCGCCATCTTCGATCGGATGACCGAGCGCTGCGATCCGGTCTTCTATTTCAACCGCATCCGCCCTTATTTGAACGGCTGGCAGGACAATCCGGCGATCCCCGAAGGCATGGTCTACGAAGGCGTCGGCCGCTTCGCCGAGCGTCCGATCGCGATGCGCGGGCAGACGGGTTCGCAAAGCTCGATCGTGCCAGCGATGGACGCGCTGTTCGGCGTCACCCACGAGCGCGACGAGCTGCGCGCCTTCCTCGAAGACCTCCACCGCTACCGCCTGCCGCGCCACCGCGCCTTCATCGAGGATCTGGCGGCGGCCAGCACGCTTCGTGCCTTCGCCCGCAACACCGGCAGCGGCTTGAAGGACGCGTTCAACACCGCGATCCAGGCGGTCGCCGAATTTCGCACGATGCACCTGCGCTTCGCCGCGACCTACATCGCCAACCAGGCCCCGACGAGCGCGGGCAACGATCCCAATGTCGGCACCGGCGGCACGCCCTTCATGAAATATCTGAAAAAACACCGCAACGAGACCGAGCGGCAGATGCTGTGAGGTAATAAGCCCGCGCGCCACCCTCACCCTTCCGCGCCCCCGCTGTCGCGGGAACGCTCCCTCCCTCCCTCCCTCAAGGGAGAGGGAAGGGGCCCGCACCGCGCAGCGGTGTGGGAAGGGTGAGGGCGAAACGGAAGCCTAATCCGCCTTCTTCGCCACTCCCACCAGCGCCGGCCGCAGCAGGCGGTCGCGGATCATGTAGCCGGTCTGCATCTCCTGCACGATCGTCCCCGGCGCGGCATCGGTGCTGGGAATTTCGAGCATCGCCTGATGCCGATTGGGATCGAGCGTCTCGCCCACCGCGGTGATCTTGCTGATGCCGTGACGCTGGAACACCGACTCGAGCTCGCGCGCGGTCGCCTCGATCCCGGCGATCAGGCCCTTCATCCTGTCGTCGGCGCGCAATTCTTCGGGAATCGCCGCCAGCCCGCGCATCAGATTGTCCGACACCGACAGGATGTCGCGCGCGAACCCGGTCGCGGCATAAGCGCGCGCGTCGGCGGCTTCCTTTTCGGCGCGACGGCGCACGTTCTGCACCTCGGCCTGCGCGTAGAGCGCGGCCTGCTTCGCCTCGGCGAGCGCTTGTTCGAGCTCGGCGACGCGATCATGCTCGGCCACCTCGGGCGCTTCCCCGGCGGTTTCCTCGCGCAGATCCTCGGCTTCGGCCGCCTGGGTCTTTTCTTCTTCGATCATGTTTTACTCTTCGTTTGTTGCGGTGCCGGTCCGCTCCTCCACCCGGCCACCCAACGCCAGTATCCTATGGGTGGCCGGGTGGGGGAGCGGGCCGGCGCCGTTTCTCACGTCATCAACCTTGCGAGCGTCGCCGCGGTGAAATCCACCATTGGCACAACCCGCGCATAGTTCAACCGCGTGGGACCAATCACTCCGACCACGCCGACCACGCGCCCATCGGCACCGTGGAACGGCTTGGCGATCACCGACGAGCCGGACAACGCGAAAAGCTTGTTTTCGGCCCCGATGAAAATCCGCGTGGCGTCGCCTTCGCGCGCGCTGTCGAGCAGCCGCGCGATCTCCTGCTTGCCCTCCAGATCGTCGAGCAGGTCGCGCACGCGCTCGAGATCGGCCGCAGCGGCGGCATCGATCAGCCGCCCCTGCCCGCGCACGATGAGAACAGGCCGCCGGTCGCCGTCCTCGCTCCA
The DNA here is from genome assembly GCA_035538935.1 of Sphingomonas sp. Classification (GTDB taxonomy): domain Bacteria; phylum Pseudomonadota; class Alphaproteobacteria; order Sphingomonadales; family Sphingomonadaceae; genus Sphingomonas. The sequence continues at coordinate 1,202 of DATLJH010000020.1, read as the reverse complement.
CATCGCGAGGCCTTGTTCGATCAGCGCGCGCGCCGCATCGTCGAGCGCGGCGTGGCCCGCCGCGATCTCGCGTTCCACCGCCGCGCGCGCCTCGCCGAGCGTCAGCCCGGAAAGCATCGCGCTCATGTAATTGCCCGCCTGCACCAGCGCCGACGGGCCGACGCCGGGCGGCAGGTCGACGACGCGGTTCTCGACCGAGCCGTCCTCGCTGACGATCACCGCCATCGCCTGTTCTGGCGACAGCGGCACGAACGCGATCTGGCGCACCACCAGTTCGCGCTTGGGCACGAACACGAGGCCGGCGCACGCCGACAGCCCGGAGAGCGCCGCCGTCGTCGCCGCCAGCGCTTCCTCGATCGGGCCGCCGTGGCGGTCGATCCGCGCCGCGATCGCCGCGCGCTCCTCAGCCGACGGTTCGAGCGCCTGCATCATCCCGTCGACGAAGAGCCTGAGGCCCGTGTCGGTCGGCATCCGACCCGCGCTGGTATGCGGCGCCGCGAGCAGCCCCAGTTCCTCCAGATCCTGCATCACGTTGCGGATCGACGCCGGCGACAGGTTGAGCCCCGACATCCGCGAGATCGTGCGCGAGCCCACCGGCGCGCCCGAATCGAGATACGATTCGACCACGGTGCGGAAAACGTCTCGCGCGCGCTCGTTCAATTCGGTGATGGGCGAAACCGACATGCCGCTCATCTAGGGTGTCTCCGGCGCTGACGGAAGTCGTGCCCCTTGCACCATCCGTCATGCCGGGCTCGTCCCGGCATCCACCGCGCCGTACATCCGGCGGTCGGCTGATTTGCGGAACGGTGGCCCCCGGAACAAGTCCGGGGTGACGTCGCGCTCACCGCTTCCCGATCATCTCGCCGATCGGCAGCATCTCCGGCGCCGCCCGCAGCGCGCCGGCCAGGTCGGGATTCTTGCGCGCGCAGCCGTAATAGAAATGCAGCTTCCGGCTCGCACCCGCCGCATCCGTCCAGGTGACGTCGGCGCTCGGCTGGTCGGTGGGTGCCATGCCGCAATTGTCCGATCCCATCTCGTAACGCACCTCGCCGCTCTCGGGTCGGTAAGGCGCAAGGCTCTCGGAGAACCGATCGTAGGCATCGCGCGACACCGAGAAGCGCCGCTCGCCCGTCACCGCGGTGAAGCGCTTGCCCGTGAACGTCCCCTGCCCGTCGGGCGACACCGTCACCGCATAGACCGGG
>DATLJH010000019.1:0-88707 GCA_035538935.1 Sphingomonas sp. | reverse complement strand
CCCAGCGCCACCAGATGCGGCCACGACAACGTCCGCGCCAGCCGATGCTCCCCCGGCTGCTCCCCACCCACCGCGATCACCTTCTTGCGGAATAAATCGGCCATCATGCCCCCGGTCAAAAACAAATCGAGCCCGGCGCTTGATGAACGCCGGGCGGTTGCCCCATAGCGTAGGGATATGAGGCGACTCCGCAACCTTTGTGGGGTTTTTCAACGATTACAGAAGTTTGGGAGAGTTTTCATGGATACCGCGCTCGATTTCGGGCTGGGCGAAACCGCCGACATGATCCGCGAGACGACCCGCCGTTTCGCCGCCGACCGAATCGCCCCCAAAGCCGCGGGAATCGACGAGCACAACAAGTTCGATCGCTCGCTCTGGCCCGAAATGGGCGCGCTCGGGCTGCACGGCATCACGGTCGAGGAAGAATATGGCGGCCTCGGCCTCGGCTATCTCGAGCATGTCGTCGCGATGGAGGAAGTGAGCCGCGCCTCGGCCTCGATCGGCCTCTCCTACGGCGCGCACTCCAACCTCTGCGTCAACCAGATCCGCCGCTGGGGCAACGATGAGCAGAAGGCCAGATATCTGCCCAAGTTGATCTCGGGTGAGCATGTCGGCAGCCTCGCCATGTCGGAGGCGGGCGCGGGCTCGGACGTGGTCTCGATGAAGCTCAAGGCCGAGGCGCGCGGCAACGACCGCTACGTGCTCAACGGCACCAAATTCTGGATCACCAACGCGCCCGAGGCGGATACGCTCGTCGTCTACGCCAAGACCGAGCCCGATGCCGGGCCGAAGGGCATCACCGCCTTCCTGATCGAGAAGGATTTCAAGGGCTTCAGCGTCTCGAAGAAGCTCGACAAGATGGGCATGCGCGGCTCCGACACCGCCGAGCTGGTGTTCGAGGATTGCGAGGTTCCGGCCGAAAACGTGATGGGCCCGCTTAACGGCGGCGTGAAGGTGTTGATGAGCGGTCTCGATTACGAGCGCGCGGTGCTCGCCGCCGGGCCGCTCGGCATCATGCAGGCGTGCCTCGACGTGGTGCTGCCCTATGTCCGCGACCGCAAGCAGTTCGGCACGCCGATCGGCAGCTTCCAGCTCATCCAGGCCAAGGTCGCCGACATGTACGTCGCGCTCAATTCGGCGCGCGCCTACGTCTACGCCGTCGCCCGAGCCTGCGATGCCGGCAAGACCACCCGCTTCGACGCGGCCGGCGCGATCCTGCTGGCGAGCGAAAACGCCGTGAAGACCGCCCTCGAAGCGATCCAGGCCCTCGGCGGCGCGGGCTACACGAAAGAATGGCCCGTCGAACGCTTCCTGCGCGACGCCAAGCTCTACGACATCGGCGCGGGCACCAACGAAATCAGGCGCTACCTGATCGGGCGGGAGCTGATCGGGGCGTAGATCACACCTCCGTCACCCCGGATTTGATCCGGGGCCCCGCTTCTCTTCTTTGGTGGGAAAGACGGCGGGATCCCGGCTCGGAGGCCGGGTTGACGAGGTAGTTGCTGCCGCGGTCAGTCTTTCCTACCTTACTCCGCACCAAGAGAAGGATCATCACCGTGAACCAGCAGTCGAAGACCGCAATCCTTTCGGTTTCCCTCGACGTCACGGTGCCCCATGTCCGCCTTTCTCACCTTCGATTCCCTCGCCGCCGCAACGCCTGACGGCTCGCCGCTTTTCTCCGGTCTTTCGCTGTCGATCGGCGCCGAGCGCGTCGGGCTGGTCGGCCGCAACGGATCGGGCAAATCGACACTGTTGCGCATCGCCGCGGGCGAGGCCGCGCCGCATGCCGGCACCGTCCAGCGGAGCGGCACGATCGGGATGCTTGCGCAGGATTGGGCGCCCGATCTCGTCGTCGCGCAGGCGCTCGGCGTCGCCGATGCGCTCGCGATCCTCGATCGCGTCCTAGCCGGGAACGGCAGCGCCGAGGATTTCGATCGCGCCGATTGGGAACTGCAATCCCGCATCGAGGTCGCGCTCGCACAGGTTGGCCTGCCCGGCCTGCCGCTCGACCGCCGCATCGGCACGCTGTCGGGCGGCGAGCGCACGCGCGTCGGCATCGCGCGGCTGTTGATCGCAGCGCCCGACCTGCTCCTGCTCGACGAGCCGACCAACAATCTCGACGCCGCCGGCCGCAGCGCAATCGGCGATCTGGTGCGCAATTGGCGCGGCGGCGTGCTCGTCGCGAGCCATGACCGCGCACTGCTCGACAGCATGGACCGCATCGTCGAATTGTCGCCGATCGGCATCCGCATCGTCGGCGGCGGCTGGTCGGCCTTCGCCGCTGCGCGCGATGCCGAACGTACGCAGGCCGCCGCCGAGCTGGACCGCACCGCCAACGCGCTCGACCAGGCCCGGCGCGCGGCGCAGCATCAGCGCGAGGCGAAGGACCGCCGCGACAAGGCCGGCCGCGCTGTTGCGGCCAGGGGCTCGGAACCCAAAATCCTTCTCGGTGCCCGCGCCGAGCGCGCGGAGAATACCGGCGCCCGGTCGCGCCGCGTTTCCGAACGGTTGATCGACGAGGCCGCAGCGCAGGCGGCGGTCGCGCGCGCGAAGGTCGAGGTGCTGACCCCGCTGACGATGACGCTGCCGCCTACTGGCCTCCCTGCCAACACCACCTTGCTGTCGATGGCGGCCGCATCGATCACGCTCGGCGATCGCACGCTCGGCCCGTGGTCGCTTGAGATCACCGGCCCCGAACGCGTCGCGATCGCCGGCCCCAACGGCGCAGGCAAGACCACGCTGCTGCGGCTCGCGGCGGGGCTGATCGCGCCCGCCGACGGCAGCGTGTCACGCGCCGAGGGCCGGATCGCGATGCTCGACCAGCATGCCGACCGCCTCGACCCGCAGGCGAGCATCCTCGCCAACCTGCGCCGCCTCGATCCCACGCTCGACGACAATGCCGCGCACGCCGCCGCGGCCCGATTCGCCTTCCGCAACCGCGACGCGCTGCGCCTCGTCGGCACGCTTTCGGGCGGCGAACGCCTGCGCGCCGCACTCGCCGCCGCCTTCGCCGGCGAGCGCGCGCCGTGGCTCCTGATCCTCGACGAACCGACCAACCATCTCGACATGGAATCGATCGAAATCCTGGAGGACGCGCTCCGCGCCTATGACGGCGCGCTCCTCGTCGTCAGCCACGACACGGCCTTCCTTCAGGCGATCGGCGTGGATCGCATCCTCGATCTAGCGTCAGGTTCATTCCCACAAAGCAACGCGTCACCCCGGACTTGTTCCGGGGTCCACGGAGCCACTTAACCGCAACCTGTCGATTCTGCCGCGCGGTGGATGCCGGAACAAGTCCGGCATGACGGAAATGGAAGTGCCCCTACCTCACCACACATGCACGCGCTTGTCGGGCGCCAGGTACAGCTTCTGCCCCGCCTGCACGTCGAACGCCTTGTACCAGTCGTCGAGGTTGCGCACCGTCAGCGCGCGATAGCGGCCCGGCGCGTGGCCGTCGGTGGCAATCTGCTGGCGCAGCGCCTTGTCGCGCGTCTTGGTGCGCCAGCTCTGCGCGAACGCGAGGAAGAAGCGCTGGTCGCCCGTCATCCCGGCGATCACCGGCGCGGGCTTGCCGCCCAGCGACGCGTGATACGCCTCCAGCGCCGCCGTCAGCCCCGCGACGTCGGCGATGTTCTCGCCCAGCACCAGTTCGCCGTTCAAATGCAGCCCCGGCAGCGGCTCGTACGCGCTATACTGGTCCGCCAGCGCCTGCCCGGCCTGCTTGAAGTGCGCCAGATCCTCGGGCGTCCACCAGTTGCGCAGCTTGCCGGTCGAATCGAACTCGGCGCCGTTATTGTCGAAGCTGTGGCTGATCTCATGCCCGATCACCGCGCCGATCGATCCGTAATTCGCCGCCGGATCGGCCTTGGGATCGTAGAAGGGCGCCTGCAGGATCGCGGCCGGGAAGTTGAGCGCGTTCTGCAGCGGCAGGTTGACCGCGTTCACCGTCTGCGGCGTCATCCACCATTCGCCGCGATCGACGGGCTTGCCGATCTTGGCGATCTGGTGGTGATATTCGGCCTTGGCCGCGCGCCGCGCATTGCCGACGGGATCGTCGGCGCGGATCTGCAACCCCGAATAGTCGCGCCACGTCTCGGGATAGCCGACGCCGACCTTGAGCGTCTCGATCTTCTTGCGCGCCTCGGCCTTGGTCGCGGGCGCCATCCAGTCGAGGCTGGCGACGCGCGTGTCGAACGCCTTCAGAATGCCCTGCACCATGTGCTGGATGTCGGCCTTGGACGAGGCCGGGAAATATTGCTCGGCATAGAGCTTGCCCACCGCGTCGCCCAGCGCGTTGTTGACCGCGGCGATCGCGCGCTTGTCGCGGCTGCGCTGCTGCGGGGTGCCCGACAGCGTGGTGCCGTAGAAGCCGAAATGCGCGTCGTCGATCTGCTTGGGCAGCACGCTCGCCACCGTGTTGATGCGGTGGAAGGTCAACCAATCCTGCCACGCCTGCAACGGCTCGCTCGCCACCAGCGCCGCCTCGCCCGTCACCGCCTTGGGCTGCCAGACGATGAAGTCCTGCTGGTTCGGCAGCTCCGCCGCCGTCCAGAACGCCTCCCAGTCGAGCCCCGGCGCCTTCTTCGCGAAATCCGCTCTGGTCCAGGGATCGTGTCCCTTGGACATCTGGCTCGTGGTCTCGAGGTCCGCATGCGCCTTGGCGAGCTTGGTCTCGAGGTCGAACACCCGCGCCGCACGCGCCTGCGCGTCGCTGACGCCGGCGAGCTGGAGGAGCTGCGCGACATAGCTCTTATACGCCACGCGAATCTGCTGCATCTCGGGCGTCGAGGACAGGTAATAATCGCGATCGGGCAGCCCCAGGCCGCCCTGAAGCAGGTACGGCACCGTCTTGTCGGGCTGCGTCAGCGCCTGCGTCACGAACAGCCCGAACAGATTCTCGGTGCCCAGGCTCGTCGCGTTGATCGGGTCTTCGTCGGCGAGCAGGTTCGCGCCCAGCATCGTCGCGAGCTGCGTCTTGTCCTTGAGCGCCGCGATCGCCTGCAATTCGCCCTGGATCGGCGCCAGCCCGCGCTGCTCGATCGCCCGGGTGTTCGCATAAGCATTGTAGAAATCGGCGATCCGGCGCTGGTCGGTCCCCGGCGCGGCCTCGGCCTTCACCGCGGCATCGATGATCGCGCGATTGTTTGCCTCGGCCTTGTTGAACACCTCCAGGAACACGCCGGTGCTCGATCGATCGGCCGGAATCTCGGTCTTGGCGCGCCAGCCGCCGTTGGCATATTCGTCGAAATCGTCGCCGGGCTTGACCGAGGTGTCCATCCCCGTGGTGTCGATCCCGATCTTGGTGCCGGCGGCGGCGACCGCGGCGATGTCGTTTTGCTGGTCGCCCTGGCTGCACGCCGCGGCGGTGGTGACGAGGAGGGCGGCAAGCAACAGGCGTCGCGTCATGGCATCTCTTTCCCGGGAATGGTGTATGGCCAAGGGACTACACCGCGCGCCGCCCGAACGCCAGCGGCTTCCCTTCGTCCCTCGGCTTGTCTAGCAGGGCTGTAATGAGAGAGGATCATCGATGAGCGCGCCCGTGCTCGACACCAAGCTCTCGCCCGAGAGCGAGGCTTTCCGTGCCAATACCGCCCACAACCGCGCGCTCGTCGAGCGCCTGCGCGCCGACGTCGCCAAGGCGGCGCGGGGCGGTAGCGACAAGGCCCGCGAGCGCCACCTCGCCCGCGGCAAGCTCCTGCCGCGCGACCGCGTCGAGCGCCTGCTCGATCCCGGCTCGCCCTTTCTCGAGATCGGCCAGCTCGCCGCGTGCGACATGTACGAAGGCGAGGTGCCCGGCGCCGGCATGATCGCGGGCATCGGCCGCGTTTCGGGGCGCCAATGCATGATCGTATGCAACGACGCCACCGTGAAGGGCGGCACCTATTACCCAATGACGGTCAAGAAGCATCTGCGCGCGCAGGAGATCGCCGAGCAGAACCGCCTGCCCTGCATCTATCTGGTCGACAGCGGCGGCGCCAACCTGCCGCATCAGGCAGAAGTCTTCCCCGACCGCGACCATTTCGGCCGCATCTTCTTCAACCAGGCCAACATGTCGGCGCTCGGCATCCCGCAGATCGCCTGCGTCATGGGAAGCTGCACCGCGGGCGGCGCCTATGTGCCCGCCATGAGCGACGAGAGCGTCATCGTCCGCAACCAGGGCACGATCTTCCTCGCCGGGCCGCCGCTGGTTAAGGCCGCCACCGGCGAAATCATCTCCGCCGAGGAACTGGGCGGTGCCGAAACCCACGGCCGCAAGTCGGGCGTGGTCGATCACGTCGCCGAGAATGACGAGCACGCGCTGACGATCGTCCGCGACATCCTCAGCACCTGCGCGCCCACGAACGCAGGCGCCCAGCTCGACCTACGCGATCCCCGCCTGCCCAAATACCCCGCCGAAGACCTGTACGGGATCATCCCTGACGACGTCCGCGCGCCCTACGACGTCCACGAAGTGATCGCCCGCCTCGTCGACGCCAGCGAATTCGCCGAATTCAAAGCGCTTTACGGCACGTCTTTGGTATGCGGCTTCGCGCACATCTGGGGCATGCCCGTCGCGATTCTCGCCAACAACGGCGTACTGTTCTCGGAATCGGCGCTCAAGGGCGCGCATTTCATCGAGCTCGCCTGCCAGCGCCGCATTCCATTGCTGTTCCTCCAGAACATCTCCGGTTTCATGGTTGGTGGCAAGTATGAGGCGGAAGGCATTGCGAAACATGGCGCAAAGCTGGTGACGGCGGTCGCCACCGCGAGCGTCCCCAAGATCACCGTGCTGATCGGCGGCAGCTTCGGCGCGGGTAATTACGGCATGTGCGGCCGCGCCTATTCCCCGTGTTTCCTCTTCACCTGGCCCAACAGCCGCATCTCGGTCATGGGCGGCGAACAGGCCGCGAGCGTGCTCGCCACCGTCCACCGCGACGCCGAGAGCTGGACGCCCGAACAAGCCGAGGCCTTCAAGCAACCGATCCGCGACGATTACGAAGCGCAGGGCAACCCCTGGCACGCCACCGCCCGCCTGTGGGACGACGGCATCATCGATCCGGCGCAAACCCGCGATGTCCTGGGGCTGTCCCTCGCCGCCACCCTCAACGCCCCCATCCCCGAAACGCCGAGATTCGGCGTGTTCCGGATGTGATCGGGAAAGGCGGTCAAATTCCTCCCCGGAACGGGGAGGGGGACCGCGACGCGCAGCGTCGTGGTGGAGGGGGCCCACCCCCAATCCTCCGCGCACCCATCAAGGATGTAAAGCAAGCCCGAGCCCTACGCCGCCAGATGTCGCTCCCCGAAGTCCTCCTCTGGCAGCAATTGAGAAAGCGCCCGGGCGGCTTCAAATTCCGCCGCCAGACCCCGCAGGCCGGCTACAAGCTCGACTTCACCTGTCTGGAGGCCCGACTTGCGATCGAGGTGGATGGGGAAGCACACAACCGAGGCGATCGCCCGCAGCGCGACGCGGCTCGGGACCGACGACTGAGCCGATGCGGCTTCGTCACGCTCCGCATTCCCGCATCCGCAATCTTAGACGATCTCGACTCCGTCCTCACCGCCGTCGTTCACGCCTGCCGTGAGCGGGGCCCCCTCCACCACCGGCCTGCGGCCGGCGGTCCCCCTCCCCGTTCCGGGGAGGAATTGTAGGAAACGCCACCATGCTCCCCTTCCTTCTCCCCATCCTCCTGCAAATCACCCCGGTCGCGCCGATCGTGAAGGGCACCGCGCTGCCCCCGCCCGACGCGGATACCGCCGCCGTGCTCGCGCCGATCGAGCGCATGTTCGCCGGCCTCGCAGCGCACGATGCCGCCGCCATCCGCGCCGAGCTGCGGCCTGAGGGCGGCGCTACCGTCGCGATCGAAAAGCCCGATGGCACCAGCGCCGTTCGCCACCTGAGCTGGGACGACTTCACCGCCGGCATCAAGCCGGGCCCGGAAAAGTTCGAGGAGCGCTTCATCGGCGCCCCCGCGGTCGAGATCGACGGCAACATCGCGATGGTCTGGGGCCGCTACACCTTCTTCCTCGACGGCAAGCCGCACCATTGCGGCGTCGATCATTTCGACCTGATCCGCGAGAACAACCAGTGGAAGGTGCTCAACGTCACCTGGTCGCAGCGCACCACCGGTTGCGAGGTCGCATGACGCGCGCTGTCCTACAAGCCCCGATCTGTATTATGGTCGCCCCATGAGCATCGCGCGCCCTCGCCATCGCCACTCTTTCCGGGCGATTGCGGCGAAGCGGACAAAACCGCGCGACGCTCTCCACTTTCTCCACTTCACCCCGGCGGACCCATGCTGAAATCGCTCCTCATCGCCAATCGCGGCGAGATCGCCTGCCGCGTCATCCGCACCGCGCGGCGCATGGGAATCCGCACGATCGCGGTCTATTCCGATGCCGACGCCGCCGCGCTCCACGTCCGCCAGGCCGACGAGGCGGTCCACATCGGCCCCTCGCCTGCGCGCGAAAGCTACCTCGTCGGCGACAAGATCATCGCCGCCGCGAAGCAAACTGGCGCCGAGGCGATCCACCCCGGCTACGGCTTCCTCTCGGAGAACGCCGATTTCGCCCAGGCCGTGATCGACGCCGGCCTGATCTGGGTCGGGCCCAAGCCGCAGAGCATCCGCGCGATGGGCCTCAAGGATGCCGCTAAGAAGCTGATGCAGGAGGCGGGCGTGCCCACCACGCCGGGCTATCTCGGCGACGACCAGGCACCCGAGCACCTCAAGGCCGAGGCCGACGCGATCGGCTATCCCGTGCTCATCAAGGCGGTCGCGGGCGGCGGCGGCAAGGGCATGCGCCGCGTCGATGCGACCGCGGAGTTCGCCGACGCGCTCCAATCGTGCAAGCGCGAGGCCGCCTCCTCGTTCGGCGACGACCGCGTGCTGATCGAGAAATACATCCTCTCCCCGCGCCATATCGAGGTGCAGGTGTTCGGCGACAGCCACGGCAACGTCGTCCACCTGTTCGAGCGCGATTGCTCGCTTCAGCGCCGCCACCAGAAGGTGATCGAAGAAGCCCCTGCCCCCGGCATGGACGAGGCCACCCGCGAAGCCGTCTGCGCCGCCGCCGTCCGCGCCGCAAAGGCGGTCGATTACGAGGGCGCCGGCACGATCGAATTCATCGCCGACGCAAGCGCTGGGCTACGCGCCGATCGCATCTGGTTCATGGAAATGAACACGCGCCTCCAGGTCGAGCACCCGGTCACCGAGGAGATCACCGGGCAGGATCTGGTCGAATGGCAGCTGAGGGTGGCGAGTGGTGAGCCGCTGCCCAAGCGGCAGGACGAATTGGAGATCAACGGCTGGGCGGTCGAGGCACGGCTTTATGCGGAGGATGTCGCCGGAGGCTTTCTTCCTTCAACCGGGCCCCTCACGCACTTCCAGATTTCGGCGTGGTCGAGACACTATAATTCACGGATCGAAACCGGCGTTCAGCAGGGCGATACGGTTTCTCCGTTCTACGATCCGATGATCGCAAAGCTGGTGGTTCATGGCTCGACAAGAACCGAGGCAATCCAAGGGCTGACGCGAATTTGCGAAGATGTCAGATGTTGGCCGGTGAAGTGCAACGCCCAGTTTCTGGGCAATCTCCTAAGTGAGCCAGCCTTCGAGAGCGGCCAAGTGGATACCGGGCTGATCGCTCGGGAGCTCGACAATCTGCTTCCGGACGCAGAGCCCACTGAGCTTGCGCTCCAATCTGTAGCGATAGTTGCAATCGACCGCGCTATGGGAGGAAAGCCCGAACATCTCCGCGATACATATCTCAGCCGCCCTCCCGGCGCCTGGAGTTGGTTGCGAGGCTTTCGCCTGAACGCCGACACTGCGCCGACAACGATCCGACTTACTGACGGGCGGGGCACCTACGACGTGCCTTTCGAGGAAATCGGCGTGGGCGACGCGCTGTTTGTCACTGTGGAACCCGAAGGTTATCTCGTCAGCGAAGCCGGGAACACCTTCATGCTCAACGAAGCGCGAACCGGGACAGCGGCAGCTAGCACCGCCGCCGACGGTACGATCCTCTCCCCCATGCCGGGGCGCATCATCGCGGTTTCGATCGCAGCCGGCGATACCGTCGCCAAGGGCCAGAAGCTCGTCACGCTCGAGGCGATGAAGATGGAGCACACGCTCACCGCCCCCTTCGACGGCACCATCGCCGAGCTCGCCGCCGCCGAAGGCGCGCAGGTGAGCGAAGGCGCGATGCTGGTCCGCGTCGAGGCCGCCGAATGACGCGCACTCTAAAACCGTTCGTGTCGAGCGAAGTCGAGACACGGTTGGGAAGCGCAACGCTTCTCGACGACGCTCGAAGCGAACGGAGGTCCGCATGACCGCCCTCGCCATCCGCGATGCCACCGCCGCCGATCTCCCCGAGATCGTCCGCCTGCTCGCACAGGACCAGATGGGCGGCGAGGACGACCATCCCGGCCCGCCGCTCGATCCGCGCTACACGAGCGCGTTCGAGGCGATCCATGTCGATCCCCATCAGCGCCTCCTCGTCGCCGAGCAGGACGGCCGCGTCGTGGGCACCTTCCAGTTGAGCTACACGCCCGGCCTGCTCTTCCACGGCGGCTGGCGCGCGACGATCGAGGCGGTGCGCGTCGACGAAAGCGCACGCGGCCAGCGCACCGGCGAGGCGATGATGCGCTGGGCGGTCGATGCGGCCCGCGGGCGCGGCTGCCACGTCGTCCAACTCACCTCGAACAACGCGCGCACGGCCGCGCACCGTTTCTACGACCGGCTCGGCTTCGCGCAGAGCCATCTCGGCTTCAAGCTGCTGCTGGAGGATTGATGCCCGGCAAATATTACGACGAATGGCAGGTCGGCGAGACGATCGAGCACCCGCTGCGCCGCACGGTGACGGAGACCGACAACCTGCTCTTCTCCGCCCTCACCCACAACCCGCAGCCGCTCCACCTCGACGCGGAAGCGGCGAAGGCGAGCGAGTTCGGGCAGATTCTCGTCAACGGCACCTTCACCTTCAGCCTGATGGTGGGGATCACCGTCGCCGAAACGACGATGGGCACGCTGGTGGCGAACCTCGGCTACGACAAGCTGGTGATGCCCAAACCTGTCTTTTTGGGGGACACGCTCCGTGCCACCAGCGAGGTCGTCGAGATGCGCGAGAGCAAATCGCGCCCGACCGCGGGCCTCGTTACCTGGAAGCATCGAATGCTCAACCAGCGCGACGAGGTGGTCTGCGAATGCCTGCGCACGGCGTTACTGAGGAAACGCGCCTGATCGTCACCCCAGCGAAGGCTGGGGTCCATGTCTATCCACAAGAAGACGCAACGCAGCGCTCAATCGGAACAGACATGGATGCCAGCCTGCGCTGGCATAACGTTGAGATTACACCATGAAGCTCTCGCCGCACCCGCAGGTGCCCTTGGCATTGGGATTGGTGAACACGAAGCCCGAGACGAAATCGTCCTCGACCCAATCCATGGTCGAGCCGATCAGATAGAGGATCGATCCGCCATCGACGAACAAGGTTCCGCCCTCGGTATCGATCCGCTCGTCCATCGGGTTCGCCTCGGTCACGTAATCGACCGAATAGGCGAGCCCCGAGCAGCCGCGCCGCGGCGTCGAGAGCTTGACGCCAATCGCGCCCTCGGGCGCATTGGCCATCAGCGCCGCGATCCGCGCCTCGGCACCGGGCGTCAGAAACAGTGCGGCGGGGCGCTTACGGGTTTTCACATCCGTCATCGTCTTCTCCATGCCCCCAAGGCGGAGGAGCTGGGGCGACATTGCTTTCCCCAAACCCCTCGGCGGCAATCGTTCCAGCTCCTCTTGCGGCCCGGCGGGCTCACAGCATTCCCAGTTCGAGCTTCGCGTCGTCGCTCATCTTGGACGGATCCCACGGCGGATCCCAGACCAGGTTGACGTCGGCGATCGAAATCCCCGGCACCGATCCGACGCGGAGTTCCACCTCGCCGGGCATCGATTCCGCGACGGGACAATGCGGCGTCGTCAGCGTCATCGTGATCGCAGCTTGCCCGTCCCCGGTCACCTCGACGCCGTAGATCAGGCCGAGATCGTAGATGTTCACCGGAATCTCGGGATCGTAGATGTCCTTCAGCGCCTCGATCACCGCTTCGTACAGCGCCCCGCCCGGCTCGCCGCCCGACACCGGCTCGGGCTTCTGCGCCAGGAAGCCTTCGAGATAGTCGCGCTTGCGCTCGAAGGTCTCGCGGACATCCTCGACGCGCGCCCTGGGCGGTGCCTCGACCGCATCGACTTCCTCGACCGTGATTTTCCGTTCCCCGATGCTTTCAATGCTCACCCGAAGATCCTCGTCACTCGCTCGATTCCCTTGACCAGCGCCGCCACGTCCGCGGGCCCGTTATACACGCCGAAGCTCGCCCGCGCCGTCGCCGGCACGCCGAGCGCGTCCATCAACGGCTGCGCGCAATGATGCCCCGCGCGGATCGCGACCTGTCCTTCGTCCAATATGGTGGCGACGTCGTGCGGATGCACCCCCTCGACCGCGAAGCTGACGATCCCCGCCGAATCGTCCGGCCCGAACACGCGCACGCTGTTGAGCCCCGCCAGCGCTTCCCGCGTCTCGCGCACCAGCGCCGTCTCGTGCGCATGGATGCGCTCCAGCCCGATGCTCTCGACGTAATCGATCGCCGCGTGCAGCCCGACCACGCCGACGATATGCGGCGTTCCCGCCTCGAACCGCCCCGGCGGCGGCGCGTAGGTCGTCCTGGCGAAGGTCACGCGATCGATCATCGATCCGCCACCCTGATATGGCGGCATCGCGTCAAGCAGCTCTGCCCTGCCCCACAGCACACCGATTCCGGTCGGCCCATAGAGCTTGTGCCCCGAAAACACGTAGAAGTCGCACCCCAGCTCGGCGACGTTCACCGGCATCCGCGGCACCGCCTGACAGCCGTCGAGCAGCAGCTTCGCGCCGACGCCGTGCGCCAGTTCCGCCGCGCGCTTCGCATCGAGCACCGACCCGAGCACGTTCGAGACGTGCGCCAGCGCGACGAGCTTGTGCGCCGGCGTCAGCATCCGCTCCATCGCGTCGAGATCGATCCGCCCGTCGGCGGTGAGCGGCACCACGTCGATCGCCGCGCCGACGCGCTCGGCCGTCATCTGCCACGGCACGATGTTCGAATGATGCTCGAGCGTCGAAAGCAGGATACGGTCGCCCGCCTCGAGCTGCGTCCCCGCCCAGCATTGCGCGACGAGGTTGATCCCCTCGGTCGCCCCGCGCACGAACACCACCTCGTCGGCGGACGGCGCCCCGGTGAAGGCCGCGACCCGCCTGCGGGCGGCCTCATAGGCCAATGTCATGTCCGCCGACCGCTGATACACGCCGCGATGCACGGTGGCGTAGGTCTCGCCATAAGCCCGCGTGATCGCATCGACCACGGCGCGCGGCTTCTGCGCGGTCGCGGCGCTGTCGAGATATGCCCAGCCCTCGGGAATCGCCGGAAAATCGGCAAGCACGTCCAACGGCAAATCCTCCCCGGAACGGGGAGGGGGACCGCCGGCGAAGCCGGTGGTGGAGGGGCGGTGCGCAGCACCGGCTACGCCGGCCCCTCCACCATCGCTGCGCGATGGTCCCCCTCCCCGAGCAAGCTCGGGGAGGATTGGATTATCCTCACTCACAACGCCGACTCCAACCACCAATTCGCATCCGCCGAGAACGCCTCGCGCACCGTTTCATCCCCGATCCGATCGAGCGCATCGGCCACGAACGCCCGCGTCAGCAGCGCCTTGGCCCGTGCCGGCGTGATGCCCCGGCTCGCCAGATAGAAGAGCGCGCGTTGATCGAGTTCGCCCACCGTCGCCCCGTGCGCGCACTTCACATCGTCCGCGAAAATCTCAAGTTCGGGCTTCAGATTCACCGTCGCCGCGCGATCGAGCAGCAGCCCGCGCAGGCTCTGCTCTCCGTCGGTCTTCTGCGCGCCGCGCGCCACCTCGACCCGCGCGGCGAGGCTCGCCGTCGATCTGTCCTTGGCGACCGCGCGCCACACCTGCCGGCTCTGCCCGTCGAGCGCGTCGTGGCGCAGCGACACCGCGCATTCCTGATGCTGCCGGTCCTGCGTCAGCAGCGCGCCGCCCATTTCGGCATAGGCCGCGGCGCCGTGGCAGGTGATCGCACCGTCGATGCGGCAATCCATGCCGCCGGCGCCGAGGAACACCGAAACGAGGCTCGCGCCCTCGCCCACCAGCGCCTCGTCGCGCAGCGAGACGAAGCCCGAGCCCTGCAGCATCCGCACCGACCGCATCAGCCGCGCCGAGCGCGCCAGCTCGATCTGCGTCAGCCGGTTCGACCAGCCCTCGCCGACATAGGTTTCGACCACCGACGCCACCGCATCCTCGCCGAGCGTGATGCGCGCAGGGACATGATTGGCGCCGCCGGTCGCGACATGGACGATCTCGATCGGGTCGCTAGCCTGATCGGCGCCGAGCGTCAGCGCCCAGCCAGTTCCTGTCGCCTGCCGCCCGAGCGGATGATCGGTCGCGAGATCGAGTGCTTCGATCGCCACGCGGCCGAGGTCGCTCGTACCCTCGTCGAGGACGCCGTCGACGAACACCAGTCGCAGCCCATCCAGCCCGATGAAATGCGGTGCAGCATCGCCCCCGTGCCCGCGCGGCCCACGCGCCAGCTCCGGCAACGCATCGAGCCGCGACCAGCGCCACGCCTCGTCGTGGCGCGAGGGGAGTTCGAGGAGCGTCATCCAATCCTCCCCTGCAAGGGGAGGTGGCGCGCGCCAGCGCGACGGAGGGGTATCGCGCTATCGAGGGGTGGATACCCCTCCACCACGCTGCGCGTGGCCCCCCTCCCCCGCCGGGGGAGGATTTGCGTTGCGCTCCTCACGCCGCCACCTGCGCATAGCCTTCGGCCTCGAGCTGCCGCGCCAGCTCGATCCCGCCCGAGCGGACGATCCGCCCGTCGGCGAGCACATGGACAAAATCAGGCGCGACGATCTCCAGCAGCCGCTCGTAATGCGTGATCAGCAGCACCGCCTTGTCGGGCGCGCGCATGATGCGGTTGATCCCCTCGCCGACGGTGCGCAGCGCGTCGATGTCGAGGCCGCTGTCGGTCTCGTCGAGGATTGCGAAGCGGGGCGCGATGATGCCCATCTGCACCATCTCGTTGCGCTTCTTCTCGCCGCCCGAGAAGCCGACGTTGACCGGACGCTTGAGCATCTCCTGATCCATCCCGAGCAAGTCCGCCTGCGCGCGGGCGAGCTTGAGGAACTCGCCGCCGGAGAGTGGGTCTTCGCCCCGCGCCTTGCGCTGCGCGTTGAGTGCTTCGCGCAGGAACTGGACGTTGGAGACGCCGGGGATCTCGACCGGATATTGAAAACCGAGAAACAGACCGGCGGCGGCGCGCTCGTGGGGGTCGAGCTTCAACAAATCTACCCACTCTTCGTCACCCCGGGCTTGACCCGGGGTTGGGCTGCCTTGCCCCGCATCAGACGAAGAAGAAGCCTGACCCCGGCTCAAGGCCGGGGTGACGGTGGGCATGAAGCGCACGCTGCCCCCCGTCACCTCATAGCCGGGCCGCCCGCCGAGCACATAGCCGAGCGTCGACTTGCCCGCGCCGTTCGGCCCCATGATCGCGTGCACCTCGCCCGCGTTCACCTCGAGGTTGAGGCCTTTGAGGATTTCCTTGCCGTCGATTTCGGCGTGGAGGTTATCGATTCGGAGCACGGTGCCCTCCATCCAAAAATGTTGTGTGGAGCGTTCTAAAACCTTGCTTTTCTTTTTCTTTCGTTAGGTCCATGTGATGCATACCTGCGAAAGACATATTGTCGTTCTCGACAGATGCCCAAAGCTCCGTCATCAGATCGCGCTCTTCATCAAATTGAGGATCGATCTCGTAGAGATATTCTCGAAGACCGTTGAAGTTATCGAGTACTAGGTCAAGTTTCTCGTGAACTCGTTTCAGCCGCTCATTTAGATACCATCCCGTTGCGAACCAAAGGCCAACGGCAATGCCAACAGCTCCCCAAAATGTAATCACCCCACGCTCCCCTCAAGGCTGATCCCCAGCAGCCTCCGTGCCTCATCCTTCTCAAGCCCCTCCCCTTCAGGGGAGGGGTTGGGGTGGGGCTTCGGCCAACGCGGCGACGTTTCTTGCAGCGCGCGCCGGATCGTCTCGTGAACGCCTTCGATGTTGCCCATAACGTCCGTGTTGGTGACGCGCCGCACGCGGAAACCGCGTTCGGCCAGCACATCGTCGTGCAAGCGATCCTTGGCCGCATCGTGCGTGTCACCGTCGACTTCGACGATCAGCGCCCGTTGCGGGCAGAGGAAGTCAGCGATGAACCAGCCGATGACCGATTGGCGGCGGAACTTGTAGCCGTCGAGTTGGCCGTTCGAGAGCATGCGCCAAAGGCGTCTTTCCGGCTCGGTCGGGTTGCGGCGCATTTCGGCGGCGCGTTTGTGCAATTCGGCGAGGCGCTCGGCGCTAAGGCCCCACCCCCTGCCCCTCCCCTGAAGGGGAGGGGTGTTCAGGCGCCTTGCGTCATCGGTCGGCGTCAGGGTCATCCGACGGACCCTTCGAGGCTGATCCCCAGCAGCTTCTGTGCCTCTACCGCAAACTCCATCGGGAGTTGCTGGAGCACCTCTTTCGCGAACCCGTTGACGATCAGCGCCACCGCGGCCTCCTGATCCAGTCCGCGGCTCATCGCGTAGAACATCTGGTCGTCGCTGATCTTGGAGGTGGTCGCCTCATGCTCGATCTGCGCGCTGGGATTGCGCACCTCGATATAGGGCACCGTATGCGCGCCGCACTGGTCGCCGAGCAGCAGGCTGTCGCATTGCGTGAAGTTGCGCACATTCTCCGCACCAGCATTCACCCGCACCAGCCCGCGGTACGTATTGTCGCTTCGCCCCGCGCTGATCCCCTTCGACACGATCGTCGAGCGCGTGTTCTTGCCGATATGGATCATCTTAGTCCCGGTATCGGCCTGCTGGAAATTGTTGGTGACCGCGACCGAATAGAATTCGCCCACCGATCCGTCGCCCGAGAGCACGCAGCTCGGATATTTCCAGGTGATCGCGCTGCCGGTCTCGACCTGCGTCCAGCTCACCTTGGAGTTCCTGCCCTGGCAGAGCGCGCGCTTGGTGACGAAATTGTAGATGCCGCCCTTCCCCTGCTCGTCGCCGGGATACCAGTTCTGGACGGTGGAATACTTTATTTCGGCATCATCGAGCGCGACCAGTTCCACCACCGCGGCGTGGAGCTGGTTCTCGTCGCGCATCGGGGCGGTGCAGCCTTCGAGATAGCTGACGTACGCGCCCTTGTCGGCGACGATCAACGTGCGCTCGAACTGCCCGGTATTCTCGGCGTTGATGCGGAAATAGGTGCTGAGCTCCATCGGGCAGCGCACGCCCTCGGGCACGTAGACGAAGGTGCCGTCGGAAAAGACCGCGCTGTTGAGGCAGGCGAAATAATTGTCGCGCTGCGGCACGACCTTGCCGAGCCATTTCTTCACCAGCTCGGGATGCTCGCGGATCGCCTCGGAGATCGAGAGGAAAATCACGCCCGCCGCCGCCAGCTCCTTGCGGAACGTGGTCGCCACCGACACGCTGTCGAACACCGCATCGACCGCAACCTTGCGCGCGCCCTCGACGCCCGCGAGCACCTTCTGCTCCTCGATCGGGATGCCGAGCTTCTCGTAGGTGCGCAGGATCTCGGGATCGAGCTCGTCGAGCGACTTGAGCGTCGGCTTCTTCTTGGGCTCGGCGTAATAATAAGCGTCCTGGAAATCGATCGGCGGGATGGTGAGCTTGGCCCAGGTCACCTCCTCCATCTCGAGCCACGCGCGATACGCCTTCAGCCGCCAGTCGAGCATCCATTCGGGCTCGCCCTTCTTCGCCGAGATGAAACGGATCGTGTCCTCGCTCAGCCCCTTGGGCGCGAACTCTTGTTCGAGCTCGGTCGCAAAGCCCCATTCGTACTTCTTGTTGGCGGCGGCGAGCGCCTCGGCGTTACGGGTAGCCATTATGCGTGCATCCTGTTCCCCTCCCGCCTGCGGGAAGGACTAGGGGAGGGAATGTCGGAAGCGGGCGACGCATGGCCGCCCAAAAATGGGAGGTCGGTGGAAAGACTCGCGAGCGACACCCCCGCCAACGCGCCCCGCACCGCGCCGTTGACGACGCCCCAATGCGGCTTCACGCGGCAATTGTCTTCGAGGCAGCAATCGTGGCCGCCCGGTTCGAGACACGTCGTCATCGCGATCGGCCCCTCCACCGCCTCGATGATGTCGGCGAGGTTGATCGCCGCTGGCGGACGCGCGAGCCGCAGGCCGCCGCCGGTGCCGCGCAGCGTCTCGATCAGGCCCGCGGCTGACAGCCGGCTCACCAGCTTCTGCACCGTGGGCAGCGGCACGCCCGTTTCCTCGGCGAGCCGGGTCGCGTTCAGCCGCCCGCGTGCGCCACAATGACGTGCGGCGGCGCTGAGGATCACGATCGCGTAATCGGCGAGGCTCGAGAGGCGCATGACATCCTTGTTGGCGTGCTTCCCGGGCGGGAAACCGCTTCCCACTTTTCCTGGAAGCACGCGGTCTAATCGGACTGATTCGTTCCGATTGGCAGATGGGAGCGCAGAGCCGCTACGTCAACCGCGGATTTCCTTGCGAATCACTCGCAGCTCAGGTGTCGCTGATCAGCGGGTTGACGCGTCCGCCCAGCGCGTGCCGCTGCGCGAAGGTCAGCCGCGCGAGCACCGAGGGCTCGGCCTTGATCTGGCGCGGCGTGAGGCCGGTGAACTGCTTGATCTCACGGATCAGGTGCGACTGGTCGTAGAATCCGCGTTCGAGCACGTCGTCGAGCGACGCGTCGTCGGAAACCAGCGCCACCGCCGCGCGCAGCGCGCGATATTTGCGCGCCAGCAGCTTGGGCGGCGCGCCGTAGAGCGCATTGCACTTGCGCTCGACCTGCCGGCGCGACAGCCCGGTCACCGCCACCAGATCCTCGATCCGCGGCGACACGCTGTCGGCGAGCCAGGCATCGACATGACGCACGAAGGCGAGCACCTCGCTGTCGCGGCGGCGCGCCAGATCGCACAGCAGCGCCTCGCCGATCGCGGCCATCGCGGCGATATCCGGCGCCGTCGCGAGCGCATTTTCGGCCTGGCGCAGCAAGCTATGCCCGAATACCTCGTGCGCATCGACGACGCGGTTGATCATCCCCGACGCGTCCACTCCGAGCAGCGCCCCCCAGCCCGCCGGCGTGATGCCGCAGCCGAAGGCGTGGACGGGACCGTCGACCGACACCTTCATCGCGCCCGTGGTCGGCCCGATGATGTGGATCGGCGCCGCGTGCTGGATGCTGCCGTCGGGCATCCGATAGGTCGTCCCGCCCGCGGACAAGCGAAAGCGCAGCTGCGCGTGGTCGGCGCGCTCGGTATCCTCGAATCGCGGAACGTCCGCACGGAAGCGATAGAACAACGTCACAATGTCGGCGGCTTCGGCCGACGGGACGGCATATTCCAGTTCGATGTCAGGCACGACCCATTCTCACCCGGCCAAGTGCCCGAGTTTAGGCCGAATCGGCCGCAAAGAAAAGCGGCCCGGTCGGTGCAAACCGCCGGGCCGGTCAGGTGAGAATTCCCGAAACGAGAATTCTTCGGGTCGCAGGCCGTTCATGGCCGATATGAATATCATTGTATTGGAAAAATCCGACGCGCCCGCTTTGACGCATATCAAGGCCGGTGCCATGGGCACGCCATGACCACCAAGCTTTCGCACGCGCTGTTTGCGCTCGATCCCGAACGTGCTCACGGGTTGGCGATCGATGCGCTCGCGGGTTGGGGCGCGATCGGCGCGCCGTTCGGTACGCGCGCCGCCATCCCGGCGCTGGCGACCGAGGTGGCGGGGCTGCGATTCGCGACTCCAATCGGCCTCGCCGCCGGGCTCGACAAGGACGGGCGCGCGATCGACGGGCTGTTCGCGCTCGGCTTCGGCGCGGTGGAGATCGGCACGCTCACCCCACTGGCGCAGCCGGGCAATCCCCGTCCCCGCCTGTTCCGCCTCACCGAAGACCGCGCGGTGATCAACCGCATGGGGTTCAACAACGGCGGGATCGACGCCGCGCTCGCCCGCGTCGCCCGGGCGAAGCGCCGCGGCGTGCTGGGGATCAACGTCGGCGCCAACAAGGACTCGACCGATCGCATCGGCGATTACCGTACGGCCGTGTCGCGCGCGGCACCCGTCGCCGATTACGTGACGATCAACATCTCTTCGCCCAATACGCCGGGGCTTCGTGACCTTCAGCATGGCGCGGCGCTCGACGAGTTGCTCGCGGCGGCGCACGAGGCGCGCGGGGAAACGCCGCTGTTTCTCAAGGTCGCCCCCGATCTCGATCCCGCCACGATCGACTCGATCGCGCGAGCCGCAATCACCCACCGCATCGACGCGCTGATCGTCGCGAACACCACGATCTCGCGCCCCGATCTCCGCGCGTCGGACCGAAATGAGACAGGCGGCCTTTCGGGAGCGCCGCTGGCACCGCTGGCGCGCGCGCGCCTCGCCGATTTCCGCACGGCGACCGGCGGCGCGCTGCCGCTGATCTCGGCGGGCGGGATCGGCGATGCGGACGAGGCCTATGCCCGGATTCGCGCGGGCGCGTGCCTCGTCCAGCTCTATTCGGCGCTCGTCTACGAAGGCCCCGGCCTGCCCGCCCGCATCGCGCGCGGCCTTGCCGAGCGGCTGCAACGCGACGGCTTCGCGTGCGTTGTGGATGCGGTGGGAACCGGCGCGACATAGCGTCTTGCCAGTATAGCGAAGCGCGCTAGGCTCTCCGGCAAAGGCGGTATCGGCCGGCCTCGGGAGAGACGATGCGCACGCTCGAGCATTTTCCGAACCTCGTCACGATGTTCTTCACGCGCGCTCGCGAACTTGGCGACAAGCCCTTCCTGTGGCGCAAGGAAAGCGGGCGCTGGGTGGCGACGAGCTGGGCCGAGGCCGCGCGCCAGGCGGCGAGCCTCGCAACCGCGTTGAAGGCGCTGGGGCTCCAACGCGGCGACCGCGTGATGCTCGTCTCCGAAAACCGCCCCGAATGGTGCATCAGCGACATCGCGATCATGGCCGCGGGCTGCGTCACGGTGCCGACCTACACCACCAATACCGAGCGCGATCACACCCATATCATCGAGAATTCGGGTGCTGCGGCGGTGATCGTCTCCAACGCCAAGCTCGCGAAGACGCTGCTGCCCGCGGTCATCCGCTCGTCGCACGCGCGGATCGTGATCGGGCTGGAGGATCTGCGCGCCGCGCAATCGGGCGCCTATAGCGCGCATTTGTGGCACGATCTGATCACCGCGCATCCGACCGATCCCGACACCGCCGCCGTCCAGGCCGATTTCGCGCGCGAGGATCTCGCCTGCATCATCTACACCAGCGGCACCGGCGGCGCCCCGCGCGGCGTGATGCAGCATCACGGCGCGATCCTGCACAATGTCAACGGCTGCGCGCGCGTGATCGCCGAGGATTTCGGCTGGGACAACGAGGTGTTCCTCTCGTTCCTGCCGCTCTCCCACGCCTATGAGCACACCGGCGGCCAGCATTTCCCGATCGGGCTCGGCGCGCAGATCTACTATGCCGAGGGGCTGGAAAAGCTCGCCTCGAACATCGAGGAAGTGCGCCCGACAATCATGGTCGTGGTGCCGCGGCTGTTCGAGGTGCTGCGCACGCGCATCGCGAAAGCGATCGAGAAGCAGGGCAGGATGCCCGCCTGGCTGCTCGACCGCGCGCAGGCGGTCGGCGCGCGCGATTACGAAGGCCGATCGCGCCTCACCGATCTGCCGACCAAGCTGCTGCTGTCGCGCACGCTCAAACCCAAGATTTCCAAACGCTTCGGCGGCAGGATGAAGGCGATGGTGTCGGGCGGCGCGCCGCTCAACCCGGAAATCGGCATCTTCTTCCAGTCGCTCGGCCTCACCTTCCTCCAGGGCTACGGCCAGACCGAGGCGGCGCCCGTCATCTCGTGCAACCGCCCCTCGGCGGGGCTGCGCATGGATACGGTCGGCCCGCCGCTCGCCGATACCGAGGTCAGGATCGCCGAGGACGGCGAAATCCTCGTCCGCGGCGAGCTCGTCATGCACGGCTATTGGCGCAACGAGGCCGAGACCGCGCGCGTGCTGAAGGACGGCTGGCTCCACACCGGCGACATCGGCGAGATCGATGCGAAGGGCCGGATCAGGATCACCGATCGCAAGAAAGACCTGATCATCAACGACAAGGGCGACAATGTCGCGCCCCAGAAGGTCGAGGGCATGCTCACCCTCCAGCCCGAGATCATGCAGGCGATGATCGCGGGCGACCGCAAGCCCTATATGGTCGCGGTGCTGGTGCCCGATCCCGAATGGACCGCCGAATGGTGCGCCCGAAGCGGCGACCCCTGCAATTTCGCGAAGCTCGCGCACGACCATGAGTATCGCGCCGCGCTCGGCGCCGCGGTCGAGCGCGTCAACAGGGACTTGTCGCAAATCGAGCGCGTCCGCCGCTTCATCGTCGCCGACGAACCCTTTTCGATCGAGAACGAGCAGCTCACGCCCTCGATGAAGATCCGGCGCCATATCCTGAAGCAAGTCTATGGCGAGCGGCTGGACGCGCTCTATCGCGGCTGACGCAGGCGTCAGCCGCCAGCGCGCAGCGTTCGCGCGGCCGAGACCATCGCCTCGATCGCCGGCCGCACTTCCTGCCAGT
This sequence comes from Sphingomonas sp., assembly GCA_035538935.1. Taxonomy (GTDB): domain Bacteria; phylum Pseudomonadota; class Alphaproteobacteria; order Sphingomonadales; family Sphingomonadaceae; genus Sphingomonas. The sequence continues at coordinate 66,050 of DATLJH010000019.1, read as the reverse complement.
TGCGCGTCTTGAGCCCGCAATCGGGGTTCACCCACAGCTGATCCGGCCGCAGGTGCCGCTGCGCGAGCCGCATCAACGTGACCATTTCCGCCTCGCTGGGCACGCGCGGCGCGTGGATGTCGTACACCCCCGGCCCGATCGCCGCCGGATAGCGATAGCGCGCGAAGCCTTCGAGCAATTCCATCTGCGACCGCGCGGTCTCGATGGAGATGACATCGGCGTCCATCGCCCCGATCGCGGGCAGGATCTGGTTGAACTCCGAATAGCACATGTGCGTGTGGATCTGCGTCGCGTCCCCCACGCCTGCCGCGCAGAGCCGGAAGCAGTCGACCGCCCAGTCGAGATACTGCTGCCAGTCGCGTCGCCGGAGCGGCAGCCCCTCGCGCAGCGCCGCTTCGTCGATCTGGATCGCCTTCGCGCCGGCCTTCTCCAGATCGGCCACCTCGTCGCGAATCGCGAGCGCGATCTGGCGGCAGCTCGCCTCGCACGGCTGATCGTCGCGTACGAAGCTCCAGTTGAGGATGGTGACGGGGCCGGTCAGCATCCCCTTGACCGGCTTGTCGGTGAGGCCCTGCGCGTATCGCCACCAATCGACCGTCATCGACTGGGGCCGGGAGACGTCGCCGTAGAGGATCGGCGGCCGCACGCAGCGCGAGCCGTAGCTCTGCACCCAGCCGTTGATCGTGAACGCGAAGCCCGCCAGCCGCTCGCCGAAATATTGCACCATGTCGTTGCGCTCGAACTCACCATGCACCAGCATGTCGAGCCCCACCGCCTCCTGCCAGCGGATCGCGCGTTCGGTCTCCTCGCGCAGGAAGGCCTCATAAGCGCCCGCATCCAGCGCGCCGCGATTGTGGGCGGCGCGCGCCTGGCGCACCTCGCCGGTCTGCGGAAACGAGCCGATCGTCGTCGTCGGGAAGGCCGGCAGGCCGAGCGCCTCGGCCTGGGCGCGGTCGCGCGTCGCCCGGCTGCCCCGCTCGCGCATCGCCGGCGTCACGGCAGCGATCCGCGCGGCGACGGCCGGATCGTGGATGCGCGGCGAGGTCTTGCGCGCGGCAGCCGCTTTCGCCACCTCCGCCAGCGCGCCCGCCACGCTGTCGCGCCCCTCGTTGAGCGCGCGTTTGAGTAGCGCCAGCTCCTCGATCTTCTGCACCGCGAAGGCGAGCCATTGCGTCACCTCCTCGTCGAGCTTCGTCTCGAGCGCGAGATCGACCGGCACGTGGAGCAGCGAGCAGGACGGCGCGAGGATCAGGTCGCGCGTCGCAGCGACCGGCGCGATCCGATCGAGAATCGCGTCGAGATCGGTACGCCAGACATTGCGGCCATCGACCACGCCGAGCGACAGCAGCAGCGATTTGGGCGCCGACTCCAGCACGGCATCGAGCTGACCGACCCCGCGCACCAGATCGACGTGCAGCCCCGCGACCGGCAGCGCCGCGGCGAGCGACAGATTGTCGTCGAGCGCGCCGAAATAGGTCGTCAGCATCAGCTTCGGCCCCGATCGCGCAAGCTTCGCATAAGCGCGCGTCAGCGCCTTGCGCCGGCGGTCGTCGAGATCGGTGACGAGGATTGGCTCGTCGATCTGCACCCATTCGGCCCCCGCCTCGCCGAGATGGCGCAGGATCACCGCATAGAGCCCCAGCACCTCATCGAGGAAATCGAACGGATCGACATCATGCCCCTTGGCGAGGCTGAGCCAGGTGACGGGCCCCACGATCACCGGGCGCGTCTCGAACCCCTGCGCCTTCGCCTCGCGATAGGCGTCGAGCACCGACAGGCGGCCGAGCGCCAGCTTCTGCCCCGCCGCCAGCTCGGGCACGATGTAATGATAATTGGTGTCGAACCATTTGGTCATTTCGCACGCCGTCAGGCTGGCATGCGCGTGGCCGCAGCCGTGCTCCGCGCCGGTCGTGCCCCGCGCCATCGCGAAATAGGTGGCGAGATCGGCCTCGCCGGGCGCGGCGCCGTAGCGCGCCGGGATCGCACCCAGCATCGCGCTCATGTCGAGCATGTGATCGTAGAGCGAGAAATCGCCGCACGGCAGCCAATCGGCGCCCAGCGCGTGCTGCCGCGCCCAGGCGGCGGTGCGCAAGCCCGCGGCAGCGGTGAGGAGCGCGTCCCGGTCGATCTTCCCCGACCAGAATTTCTCGAGCGCGACTTTCAGTTCGCGGCGCGGGCCGATGCGTGGAAAGCCGAGCGTGGCGACAGTGACGGTCATGGTCTTCAACCCCGAAGATGGGGCGGCGCGCGAGGCCAGGACACGAGCGCGCATCAACGCGGGAAACCCCGGCCGTGGACCGCGCAAGCGACCAGACCGGGCACCCCGCCGGTGGACGTTATCGCGTCGGAGGCAGGTCTCCTGGCTCGCGGGTCAATGCGGACGGCCCGTCTTCCCGGGGCTTGCCCCAGTGACACGGATGGACCGCCGCTCGCCGCTTACAGTTGCGGGGGCAGCGCCGGCCTTGCCCTGAACGGGGCGCACCGGCTTCCCGTCTTAGCCCCGGCGCGGGCGAACCCGGCCGGAGAACCTCGACGCCGCCCTCATCGCGCGCCGCGCCCTCGCCGTCAAGTGGGATATAAAGATTTCTTTATATGATGGATCAATCCTGCCCGGCGGCGGCCGTCCCGGTGCCGTTCAGTCGCGCCGCCACCTTCTCGGGCACCACTTCCATCGTCCAGTCCTTGTCGGGGCGCAGATACCGGGCCGCGATCGTCTGCAGCGTCGCCGGCGTCACGGCCTTGAGGTCGCCGACGATCGCGCGCGCGGCGGCGATGCGGCGCGGATCGGTCGTGGCGCCGCCCAGTTGCTGCATCCAGAACTGGTTGCCGGTCGAGGCGCGCAGCACATATTGCGTCAGCGGCGTCACGACGCGCTGCAACTCGTCGTCGGTGATCGGGTGCGCGACCAGATCGGCGGCGATCTTGCGCGCGAGCGTGAAGAAGAAGCCGGTCTTGTCGGGCGGCACCTGCCCCACTGCGATCAGCCGTCCGCCCGACGCCAGCCCCTTGGGCCAGTCGCTCACCACCTGCGGGCTGTAGCTGATGCCCGCCTGCGACCGGAGCTGGTCGATCATGCGGTCGCTCATCACGGCGGCGAGCACCTCGAGCGCGCGCGAATCGCCGATCCGGTCGAGCCCGCCGCCCGTCGGCCAGGCGATCACCGCCGCCGCCTGGTTCTCCGGCCCGCTATGCGCGCGCACCACCGGGCTCGCGACATGATCGGGGAAGCCGATCGGCGCGGCCGTCGCCGTCGATGTCGTGCGCGGCTTCAGCGCGCCGATCGTCGCCGCGACCGCCTTGATCGCGTCGTCGGCGGGAATGTCGCCGAACACCTGCACCTCGATCGGGCCCTGCCGCAGCAGCGGCTCCCACAAGGCGCGGAATGTCTCGGGCGTCAGCGCCGAGATCGTCTTCGGATCGGGCGTGTCCCAGCGCGGATCGCCGTCGTGGAGGAGCCCTTCGAGGTCGCGCGCGAGCACGCCGGCGGGCGATCCGCCGAGGCTCGGGTAGCCCGCGAGCATCACCGCGCGCGCGCGCGTCACCGGGTTGGGATCCCAGCCCGGCGCCGCCAGCTTGTCGGCGATCAGCTTGAGCTGGTCCGCGAGATCCTGCGGCGAGGTCATCGCCGAAAGCAGGAACGCATCGTCGTCGATGCTGAAATCCATGCCGATCCGCCGCCCCGCGGTCAGCGCGTCGAGATCGTCCTGCCCCAGCTTGCCGATCCCGCTGGAAACCAGCGCCAGGTCGGCCGCCCAGGCCGGCGTCTGCTTGTCAGCGGGCAGCGCATTGTAGCCACGGCCGAAGCGGACGTTGACATAGACGCGATTGGCCTCGGCATTGTTGGGGAAGAGCATCAGCCGCGCGCCGTTGGCGAACACCACCTGCTCCATGTCGAGCCCGGCGATCGCCGCGCGGCTGACGACCTTGCCCGGCGCGCCCAGCGGCGGCAGCTGCGAAAACGCGGTCGCAGCGAGCGCCTTGCGCTTGCCCGCCAGGCCCGACACGTCCTCCTTCATCACCGCGGCGAGCTTGGCGGCGGCGTTGGGATCGGCGGTGCGCGTGGTGACGACCGCGCGCTGGATGCCGTCGAAGATCTTACGCGTCGAAGCGAGCACCGAGGCGGGCGTGAACATCTTCTTGTCCTCGGCGCCCGTCAGGATCGCATAGCTCGTCGCGGCCGAGGTCGTGGTCTCGCGAATGTCGAGCGCGCCGACCATCGTGTCCGCAAGGTCGGTCCCCTGCTCGGCCGCGGCGGTGTCGACGCCGCTCTTCATCACCGCGTCGAATTCGGAGACCGCGCGGTCGATCTCCGCCTGGTCGGGCGGGTTGGCCATCGCGTCGGCGATCACCGCGCGCACGTCGCGCACCGCCGCTTCCCAGTCATCGCCGATCGGCATGATGTTGACGAAGGTCGCGTTCACCGATCGCGACACGTCCTCCAGATCGACCTGCGCCTGGATGTAGCTGCCCCCGGCGCGCGCGCGCGTCTCCAGCCGCCGGTTGATGATCCGCGCCGCGAGCATGTCGATCATGCGCTTCTGGTTGAAGATCACCGTGTCCTGGTTGAAATGCCACGGCCGGATCGTCGCCATCGCCACCAGCGGCGGCAGGCCGGGCTCGGCAAGCGCGCCGCCCGCCGGCTGCGTCTTGTCGGGCGTGCCGAAATCGGGATCGGCGGGATCGGGGCCGACGCCCTTCCACCCGCCGAAATGCTGCGCGATCAGCTTTCCTGCGAGCACCGGATCGATGTCGCCGACCAGCACCACGACGGTGCGGGTCGGCCGATACCAGCGGTCGTGGAACGCCTGCACGCTCTCGGGCGTCGCCGCCTCCAGCGTCTTGATGTTGCCGATCGGCGAACGGTCGGCGAGCGGCTGGCCGGCGAAGAAGGTCTCGCGGATCAGGTCGCTGAACTTGACCTGCGGCCCCGGCTGCTCGCGCTGCTCGGCAAGCACCACCGGCCGTTCGGAATCGAGTGCGGTCTTGTCGAGATTGGGCGCCTCCATCATGCCTGCGAGCAGGCGCAGGCTCTCGCCCACCGACGCCTCGGTCGCGGACGGCAGATCGAGCTGATAGACCGTCTGCGTCGGCGTGGTCTGGGCGTTGGTGTCCGATCCGAAGGTCGCGCCCAGCCGCTGCCAGATGCGCCGCGCCTCGCCGTCGGGCACGCCTTTCGATCCGCGGAACGACAGATGCTCGATGAAATGCGCGAATCCGCGCTCGGTCTCGCGCTCGGCGAGCGATCCGGCATCGATCCGCACCCGGATCGCGACCTGCCCCGGCGGCACCGAATTACGACGCACGGCATAACGAAGACCGTTGGGCAGCGTCCCGAAATACCAGTCGGGATCGGGTTTGATGTCGCTGCCTTCGTAGAGCCATCCCGGCTGCTGGAAAATGTCGGAGGTGGCCGCCGTCTCGCGCGGCGCGAGCGTCTTGGTTTGCGCGTCGAGCGCGCTCGGCGCGGCGACCAGCAGGGCGAGGAGAAACGGGAGGCGCAACGCGCGGGGGAAAGCGAACATCGGCCCCATCTACCCCGAACCGGCCGTCGACGCCAAGCGGTCACGGACGAATGCGCGCCGGGTATCCGCCATCATTTGGACCAACAGCACACGTAGGACGCTCAGCAGAAGCCGCGCCGACGCGGCCCGAACAGGGTGCATCCCCGGGGTGTTGACGAGAGAGTGAGCGTGCACGTCGAGACCAAGGCCGCCAACGCGACACTGTGGCGCAAATCGGGCGACGCATCTGAAAACGCTCGCCACGGGCTGCCCGATTTCGGGGTCATCCACACCCCCGCCCGCGCGCCCGACGGCCGCATGGCGATGCCGCGCCGACCACTGCTCGTCCGCGTCGGCAAGCGCCTGCGCCGCTTGTTCGACCGGATCATCGCCATCTCGTCGCTGGTGCCGAACGATCCCGTGCTCGACGTCCGCGACTTTCCCTGGACCGCGGCGCTGCGCACCGATTGGCGCGCCATCCGCGACGAGGCGCGCGCGGTGGCGCTTGCGGGCGAGGCGTCGCCGCCGCTCGCCGCGATCTCGCCCGATCATCGCGCGATCGCCGATCCGGCCGGATGGCGGTCGTTCTTCCTCCATGGCTATGGCTACCCGATCGAGGAGAATCTCGCGCGCTGCCCCCGGACGGCGGCGCTCGTCGCGCGCGTTCCCGGCCTCAACAGCGCCTTCTTCTCGATCCTCACTCCGGGCGCGCACATCCCTGCGCATCGCGGTGTCACCAAGGGGCTGATCACCTGCCATCTTGGCCTGATCGTGCCGCGCGACGGCGACGTCCGCATGCGCCTCGGCGACCGCGTCGTCCGCTGGGCCGAGGGCGAGACCCTGGTGTTCGACGACACCTGCCGGCACGAGGTGTGGAACGACACCCGGGGCACGCGGGTGCTGCTCTCGATCCAGTTCCGCCGCCCGCTGCGCCAGCCGGGGCGACTGATCGCCGACCTGTTCCTGGGCGCGGTCCGCCGCTCGCCTTTCGTTCAGGACGCACGCGCCAACCTCGCCCGCTGGAACGCCGCCCTCCGCCGCCTCGACGCCTAGCGCCGACCGGTATAGCCGATACCCAAGATCACCCTTCGGTGACCGACCGCCCGACTTGCTGCCGTACTGTCATTTTGCGCCCGCCTGCGAGCGCCGATCGGTCCAGTCGATCGGCCCCGCCGTGAAGCGCCGGTGGAGTTGCTCAAGCGACGTCCGGTTTCCCTCGCGGAAGAAGGCGATCAACGCGTCCCCTTCCGGCCCCGCGGGATAGCCGCTTCCGGTAAGGCGCACCCGGGTTGCCGTGGCGCCTGCCGGCGTGAGGAGGAAACTGCTCATAACGCGGAGATAGGCATCGGCATGGGGAAAGCCGTCGGGCGTGCGCGCCGTTTTGAACGTGACGCGATACGGTGGCGCCCGTTCGATCCATTTTTGTTCGATCGTAGAGGCCGCACCGGGCGCGGCTGCGGAGTCGTAGCTGGTCTCGAAGCGGTCCGGGGAGCCCGGCACCTCCCGCGCCAGCGGGACGGCCCATGTCCGCCAGCCCTCGATGGTGGCGACGGCATCCCAGACCTCCTCCAATGGGGCCGGGATGATGACCTCGTGCGCAAGCGTGCGCGTGCCATCGGTTTCGGCGGTCAGGATCACGTCGACCTGCTGCGCGGCAGCCGGCGATGCCGCAAGCAGCAGGAGCGCAACGCTCAGGTCGCGCATGCCACGTCCTCCAGCGCGTCGAAATGCGCCCGCAACTGCGCCACCGCGCGGTCGAAATGCGCGATGTCGCGATAGGTGCGCGCCAGCATCACCGCGCCCTCCATCACCACCAGCACGAATTCGGCGAGCGCGCGTACATCGGTGCCTGCGGGGAGGCGGCTGCCCGGCGTGACTAGACAGGCTTCGACCGCATCGATCCAGCCAGTGAAGTTCCCGGCGAGAAGGCGGCGCACCGCTTCGTCCGGCTCGTGCAGTTCGAGCGCGATGCTACCGATCGGGCAGCCATAGCTGCAGCGCGTTTCGACGATGAGACCCCGGTAGCGCGCGAGGAGCGCGAACACGCGCTCTATCGGATCATCCACGCCGCTCCAGGCCGGCTCCAGCAGCATCGGCCCGATATCCTGGTGATACCGGTCCAACACCGCCAGCAGCACATCCTGCTTGCCGGGAAAGAAATGGTACAGGCTGCCGCTGTTGATCTGGGTACGGCTGAGGATGTCGGCGATCGACGTCGACCCATAGCCCTTGAGCCAGAACAGCTCCATCGCTGCCTCGACGATCCTGTCGCGGGTGAGTCGGCGCGCCTGCATGGCAACTATTTGATTGAACGTTCAATCAAGAGTCAAGCGCTTCTTCAACGAGCCAATTCAGCGCATCGGCAGATATCGGCTCAGCCGGTCGGGCCGCGGAATTCCGCCCGCTTTCGCCGGGGTAGCAGCGATGCTCTATTGACCCGGAAACAGCGCGCGCGGCTCGGGCTCGTCCATCATCGCCTCGCGCACCAGCGGGATCGGCGGACCGCCATAGCTCAGGAACTGGTCGTGGAACGCCTTCCACGCCTTCCTGCCGCCTCGGCTCGCGGTCCAGTCGTCGCGCAGCCGCATGATCATCAACTTGCCCAGCGTGTAGTTGAGATAGGCGGGATCATAGGTGCCGCGCGCCGCCTGCTGGCGGGCATTGCCCTCGTCCTGATAGCATTCGTCGACGAACATCTTGCGCGACTGTTCCTGCGTCATCCCCTTGGTGTGGAGCCCGATCGCCGACAGGAAGCGGCAATCGCGCAGCAGCGCGTTGGAAAGCTGGCCGATATGCACTTCGGGGTCGCCGTTCGAATAGCCGGCATCCCACATCATCTGCTCGGTATAATGCGCCCAGCCCTCGGCATAGGCATAGCCCACGAACAACTGCCCGAAGATCGACGGCGAGCGGTTGGCGTGCAGGAACTGCACGAAATGCCCCGGCATCACTTCGTGGATCGTGGTGAACAACAGGTCGTCCTTGGCGGGGATGAAGCCCTGCTGCACGTCCTTGGGCCACGACGGATCGGGCGGCGAGATGTAATAGACCGACGGAATGCCCTTATCGAACGGCCCCGGCGGATCGATATAGGCGGAGTTCTGCCGATTGTAGGGCGGGCTCTCCTCGACCTTGGCTTCCTCGGTGCCCGGAATGCTGACGAGGTCGTGCGCGACGACGAACGCCCGCAGTTCTGGAATCTGCTTGCGCGCGGCGGCGACCGGCCCTTCGGGCGGCTTGTCGGCCTGCATCTTCTCGGTGCACGCGACGATCGTCGCGCCCGGCGCATATTGCGCGCACGCCGCCTTCAGCGCGGCCTGGTTCTTCGCCAGATCGGCGCGGCCGATCGCCTCGAGCTGATCGAGCGGGATGGTCACCCCCTCGGTCGCGCTCAGCATCTTCGAGAAGCGCTCGGGCCCCAGCGCGAAATCGGTCGTCGCGCTCGCCTTCTGGCTTTCGAGCCACGCGCCCAGATCGTGCATCGCCTTGGCCGCCTTGGCCGCGGCATCGGCGAATTGCTGTTGCAGCCCGGCGTCGTCGACATCGGCGAACGCCTGCTTGGCGTCGCTGGCGTAGAAATCGCCGAAGCCGTTGAAGCCCGCGACGCCGTAATCGATGAAGCTTTCGGGCAGCGGCGTCTTCAGGTTCGCCCGAATCGCCTCGGCCGCCGCCGGCACGCGGCCGAAAAAGGCGATCATCGCCTTCATCCGCGTCGGTTTGTCGGCGTAATTGCGCGCGATATAGACGTTGGGGTCGAGCCCGCCGCCGACATAATAAGCCGGGTTGGTGTGCGGGCTGTCGGCGTCCTCCAGCCAGAACAATTTCCCCTTGGCGACCTGGATCAGATAGTCGCGCTCGAACTGCTGCTGCGGGCTCAGCGTCTCCGGGGTGAAATGCTGGGCGTTTTCAATAGCCTTGTGGAGAAAGCTCTTCTGCTTCGAGAGGCCCTCCTCGCTCCAGTCGGGAAGCTGCCCGTCGAACTCGTGCTTGCCCTGATAGACCGCGAACGCGGGATCGAGCCGGAACCAGCCGGCGATGAAATCATCGACGAAGGGCGACCATTTGGGATCGCCCGCCTGCTTGTCGACGATCGTCAGATTGCCGTCGCCGCCGCTCGGCGAGCACGCCCCCGTCACCGCCACCACCGCCAGCGCGATTCCCGCGAGCAACCCTTTGCGCATTCACCAGCTCCCCGATTCGTTGCGACGCTTTTTGGCATCTTGCGCCGATCCGCGCCACCCGCCGCTGAAAAGCTGAGCCACGCCGCCCCCATGCGATCGTTTACTTGCAGCGGTCGCGAGGAGGCATCTAAAGCGCTCGCGCATGTCCGCGCCCGTCCATCCCTTACGTATCGCCAACTTCCGTGCCTACTGGCTGTCGCGCTTTTCGGGCACGATCGCGATCAGCGCACAGAGCATCGTCATCGGCTGGCAGGTCTACGAACTCGCCCGCGAAACGCACAGTATCAAGGAATCGGCTTTCCTGCTGGGCATGATCGGCCTCGTCCAGTTCGTGCCCTTGTTCCTGCTGACGCCGGTCGTCGGCCTCGTCGCCGACACCTTCGATCGCCGCTGGATCGTGCGCGGCACGACGGCGCTGCTCACGCTCAACGCCGCGATGCTGGGACTGCTCACGGCCGCGGGCGACCTGAGCTTGCCCTTCCTGTTCCTCGCTGCCGGCTTCGTCGGCGTCGCGCGCGCCTTTTCGGGGCCGGCCTATTCGGCGCTCGCACCCAACCTGGTCCCGCGCGAGAGCCTGCCGACCGCGATCGCGGTCAGTTCGATCGCCTGGCAGACCGGCACGATCGCCGGCCCCAGCGTCGGCGGCGTGCTCTACGCCATCCATCCCGACATCGCCTATGGCGCGATTTCCGCGATGCTCGCCTTCGCGCTCGGCATGATCTTCCTGATCGGCAAGGTGCCGCAGCCGCCGGTGCAGAAGCATCGCCACCCGCTCCAGCGCATCGCCGACGGCTTCACCTATGTCCGCAACAACCGGTTGGTGCTCGCCGCGATCACGCTCGACCTGTTCGTGGTGCTGCTCGCCGGCGCGACCGCGCTGCTCCCGGTCTATGCCCGCGACATCCTCCATGTCGGCGCGACCGGGCTCGGCGTGCTCGCCGCCGGCATGGGGATCGGCGCCGCGATCGGCTCGGTCTGGTTCTCGATCCGGCCCATGAAATCCAATGTCGGCGTCAAGATGCTCGTGGCGGTGCTGATCTTCGCGGGCGCGATCCTCACCTTCGGCCTGTCGACCTGGTTCCCACTCAGCCTCGCCGCGCTGATCGTCGCGGGCGGCGCGGACATGGTCTCGGTCTATGTCCGCCAGTCGCTGATCCAGCTCCACACGCCGGACGAGATGCGCGGCCGCGTCGGCGCGGTGTCGCAGCTCACCATTTCCGCCTCCAACGAGCTCGGCGAGGCGGAGACCGGGCTGATGGCGTCGCTACTCGGCCCCGTCGGCGCGGTCGCGCTCGGCGCCGTTGGGGCGATCGCGATCACGCTGGTCTGGTCGCGACTCTTTCCTGAGCTCAAGCTTGCAAAGACCTTCGATCCGCCCGACATCGTCGATCTCGGACCGGAAAAGGGAGTGACCCAGCCATGAAAGCCGACACGATCCTGGAGACGATCGGCAACACGCCGCATATCCGTGTGCAGAAGCTGTTCCCCGGCGCGGAAGTATGGATCAAGTCCGAACGCGCGAACCCCGGCGGCTCGATCAAGGACCGGATCGCGCTGTCGATGGTCGAGGCCGCGGAAAAGGACGGCAGCCTCAAGCCCGGCGGCACGATCATCGAGCCCACCAGCGGCAACACCGGCGTCGGCCTCGCGATGGTCGCGGCGGTCAAGGGCTACAAGCTCATCCTCGTCATGCCCGAGAGCATGTCGCTCGAGCGCCGCCGGCTGATGCTCGCTTACGGCGCGACCTTCGATCTGACGCCCCGGGAAATGGGCATGAAGGGCGCGATCGAGCGCGCGATCGAGTTGGTCGAGACGACCGAAGGCGGCTGGATGCCGCAGCAATTCGAGAACCCGGCCAATGTCGAGGTCCACGCACAGAACACCGCGCGCGAGATTCTGGAGGATTTTCGCGATACGCCGATCGACGTAATCATCACCGGCGTCGGCACCGGCGGCCACATCACCGGCGTCGCCGAGACGCTCAAGCGGCACTGGCCCGATCTCAAGGTCTATGCGGTCGAGCCGACCCAGTCGGCGGTGATTTCCGGCGGCAAGCCCGGCCCGCATCCGATCCAGGGCCTCGCGGCGGGCTTCATTCCGGCGAACCTCCACACCCAGGTGCTCGACGGCACCATCCAGGTCGAAGGCGACGACGCCAAGGCGATGGCGCTGCGCGCCGCGCGCGAGGAAGGCATGCTGATCGGCATCTCCTCGGGCGCGACGCTCGCCGCGATCAAGCAGAAGCTCCCCGATCTACCTGCGGGCAGCCGCATCCTCGGCTTCAACTACGATACCGGCGAGCGCTATCTGTCGGTGCCGGACTTCCTGCCCGAACGCTGAGCGGTTAAAGCCGCACGCCGATGACGAGCGAATTGCCATCAGCGGGCACTGCGCCCGGGTTCGTGCGCGCGCATCCCGCGCTCGCCGCGTTGCTCGCGCTGGTCGCGCTGCTCGCGGTCGCGCTGCCCACCACGATCGTGCTGACCGCGCCGACGCCGACCCGGATCGCCAAGAAGCTCCACAAGCACCAGCGCGTCGTGCCCCCCGCCGAGGTGCCGCCGGTCGAGCCGGTCGCCTATGTCAGCCTTACCCCCGACGACGCCCGGCTGGTCAATGCCGCGATTCCCTTCTCGACCGATCCGATCCCTGCCGCGAGGCCCTTCCATCTGCCGAAGGCCGATACCGACGCCGAGCGGGCGCGCGCACTCGATTGCCTCGCGGCGGCGGTGCTCTACGAAGCCGGAGATGACGCCAAAGGCGAGCAGGCGGTGGCGCAGGTCGTGCTCAACCGCGTCCGCCATCCCGCCTTTCCCAAGACGGTATGCGGGGTCGTGTTCCAGGGATCGGAGCGATCGACCGGCTGCCAGTTCACCTTCACCTGCGACGGCGCGCTCGCGCGGCGCTTCTCCGACGCCGCGTGGGATCGCGCGCGCGACGTGGCGAGGATGGCGCTCGACGGCCATGTCGACGCGACGGTGGGCTATGCCACGCACTATCACACCGACTGGGTCGTGCCCTATTGGAGCTCGAGCCTCGACAAGATCGCAGCGGTGGGCAGCCACCTGTTCTTCCGCTGGACGGGCTGGTGGGGCACCCCGCCCGCCTTCAACCGCAATGTGCAGAGCGATGAACCGGCGATCGCCCAGCTCGCCGCCTTGTCCGACGCGCACCGCACTGCCGTGGGGCTGGCAATGGGCGCCCCCGGCACGGTCGACGCGGCGCTGCTCGACAATGCCGTGCTGCCCAGCGCGACCGCGGCCGATCCGGACAGCTTCCTCGTCACGCTCGACAAGAGCATCGCCCCGGCCACCTACCCCGCGCTTGCAGCCCGCACATGCGGGGCGCGGCCCTATTGCAAGTTCATGGCGTGGACCGATCCCGCCGCCGCGGCGAAGAAGCTGCCGCTCACTCCGCAGCAGGTCGCCGCGATGTCGTTCAGCTATTTGCGCGACACGGCCAACGGCTATGACAAGCCGCTATGGAATTGCGGCGAGTTCGAGCGCCCCCAGCCCAACCAGTGCATGAAGGTGCAGGTGCTCGTCCCCACCACCCCGAAGAAGGTGGAAGACATCTTCCTGCGCGACCTGGGGCCGGACACCGCGCCGATCCCGATGGCGGGCGCGCCGGCCAAGCCGACCCCCACCCCGCTCGCGGGCGTGCGTCGCAAGGACGAACCACCCAAGATCGTGGTGCCCCCGGTCGCGCTGCCGCAGGGGCGATAGCGCTCGTCGACCTTTATTTCCGTTCGTTTCGAGCGCAGTCGAGAAACAGTATCGAGCGACCCAGCGCTTCTCGACGACGCTCGATGCGAACGGATCAGGTGATCACCCCCGCGCGAACATCTCCGGCGCCAGCGCCATCATCGCCTCGCTGCCGCCCTCGATCTCGCGGCGCAGCGCGCCGGCCTCGGGCATCAGGCGATCGGCGAAATAGCGCGCGGTGACGAGCTTGGCCTCGAGGAACGCCTTGTCCTCGGCGTCGGCCGCCAGCGCCTCGGTCGCCGCCTTGGCCATGCGCAGCCACATCAGCCCCAGCGCCACGATCCCCGTCAGGTGCATGTACGGATGCGCGCCCGCGCCGACCTGGTTGGGGTTCTGCATCCCGTTCTGCATGAACCACATCGTCGCCGCCTGGAGCTGCCCCAGCGCCTTTTCCAGCTTCTCGGCGATGCCGGCGAGCGTCTCGTCGCCCTTCGCCGCGGCGGCTTCGTCACCCACCAGCTTGAAGAACGCCTGGATCGCGCGACCGCCGTTCTGCGCCAGCTTGCGGCCGACCAGATCCATCGCCTGCACGCCGTTGGTGCCTTCGTAGATCATCGCGATCCGCGCATCGCGGACAAATTGCTCCATCCCCGATTCGACGATGTAACCGTGCCCGCCGAACACCTGCTGCGCATCGGTCGCGATCTCATAGCCCTTGTCGGTGCCGTAGCCCTTGATCACCGGCGTCAACAGCCCGACCAGATCGGCGGCCGCCTGCCGCTCCTCCTCGCTTGCGGCGCCGTGCTCCAGATCGACCAGCAGCGCGGTCCACAGGCACAAGGCGCGCAGCCCCTCGATCACCGCCTTGGCGTCCATCAGCATCCGCCGCACGTCCGGATGGACGAACAGCGGATCGGCCTTCTCGTCCGGCTCGGCGGGCCCGGTGAGCGCGCGGCCCTGCCGCCGGTCCTGGGCATATTGGACGGCGTTCTGGTAGGCGACCTCGGCCACGCCCAGCCCCTGCAATCCCACGCCGAGTCGCGCCGCGTTCATCATGATGAACATCGCGGCGAGCCCCTTCATCTCCTCGCCGACCAGCCATCCCCTGGCGCCGTCATAGTTCATCACGCAGGTCGAATTGGCGTGGATGCCCATCTTGTGCTCGATCGAGCCGCAGGTGACAGCGTTGCGCTCGCCCAGCGCGCCATCGTCCCCGACCAGCACCTTGGGCACCACGAACAGCGAGATGCCCTTCGAGCTGTCCGGCGCGCCGGGCGTCTTCGCCAGCACGAGGTGGATGATGTTCTCGGTCAGGTCATGCTCGCCCGCCGAGATGAAAATCTTGGTTCCCGTGATCGCGTAGCTGCCGTCCGCCTGCGGCTCCGCCTTGGTGCGGATCAGGCCCAGATCGGTCCCGCATTGCGGCTCGGTCAGGTTCATCGTGCCGCTCCACTTGCCCGACACGAGATTGGGGAGATATTTGGCCTGCTGCTCGGGCGAGCCCTTGGCGATCAGCGCCGCGATCGCGCCGTGGGTCAGCCCCGGATACATGGCGAAGGCCATGTTGGCGGAGATCATATATTCCTGGAACGCGGTCGAAACGACGTGCGGCATCGCCTGCCCGCCGAACTGTTCGGGCGCCGAGAGCGTGCCCCAGCCCGATGTCACGAACTGGTCGTAGGCGGCCTTGAAGCCGTCGGGCGTCGTCACGCTGCCGTCGTCGTGGCGCGTGCAGCCTTGCGCATCGCCCGGCTGATTGAGCGGGAAAAGCACTTCGGCGACGAACTTGCCGCCCTCGTCGAGCACCGCGTCGACCACATCGGGCGTCGCGTTGGCGAAGCCCGGCAAATTGGCGTGGCCGGCCAGCCCCACGACCTGCTCGAGGATGAACCGCGTGTCGCGCACCGGCGGGGTATATTGGGGCATTGTCGTCAATCCTCCTGCTGGGCGCGCGTCGCCTCGATCAATCCGATGAAGTCGCTCAATTCCTCGATCGCCGCGTCGATATCGTGCTTCTGCGCCGCGAGCGTCGCGATCCGCGCGCGGCATTTGGCGACCGTCACGTCGCGCTGCACCCGCCGGCCGTCGCCCACATCGTAGAGATCGATCATCTCGCGAATCTCCGCGAGGCTGAAGCCGACGCGCTTGCCGCGCAATATCCAGGCGAGCCGCGCGCGATCACGATGCGAGTAAATACGCTGCGTGCCCCGCCGCTCGGGCGCAATCAGCCCCTCGTCCTCGTAGAACCGCAGCGCGCGCGGCGTGACGTCGAACTCGGCCGAAAGGTCCGAGATCGAGAAATGCGCCCGATCGGATCGCGGCGCGATCGGCGCATAGGCGGCGATGCTGGACATGGCGCGAGGCTAACGGGCGTTTACGTAAACGTCAATCAAGCATCCGCCGCCCTATCTCCCGCACAACAACCGCCCGCGCGCATCGCGCATCGCACGCGCCTCGGCGGCGGAATCGCTCAACCGCTCGGCCTCCATCCCCGCCAGCGAGGCGCGGCCGGTGCAATAGCTGCGGCAGCCGTCGGGCAGCGTCCCCGGCAGCACGATCCGGTCGCCCTCGAACCGCGCGGCGAAGGCGCAGTCGCCCTGCCCCGCCAATGTGACGCGCAGCAACTCCCCTTCCCGCCGCGCGACGCCCGATGCGCTGCACCGCTGGCCGTCGCCGTAATCGAGATCCACACCGATGGCGAAATCCTGCGGCGCCGGCGACACGCAGACCCGCCCTGCATCGCGCGCGTAGAGCCCGGTCGGATCGGTGCTCGCCGGATCGGGAATCACACCTGCCGCGATCGCCGCCGCCTCGAGGTCGCTTCCCGCCCCGGCATTCGTCACGCTCGCTTCGTCCGTACGATCCGAACAGCCCGCCAGCAGCGCGAGCGCCAGAAGCGCCGCGGCCCTCATTCCACCGGCGCGAGTTGCTCGCCCGTCACCCGCCGGTAGAAACAGCTCCGCCGCCCGGTATGGCACGCCGGCCCGGCGGGCTCGCAGATCAGCCACACCGCATCCTGGTCGCAATCGATGCGGATGTCGCGGACGCGCAGCACGTTCCCGGAGCTTTCGCCCTTCTTCCACAGCCGCTTGCGGCTGCGCGACCAGAAATGCGCCTCCCCCGTCGCGACTGTCGCCGCGAGCGCCTCGGCGTCCATGTGCGCCAGCATCAGCACCTCGCCCGACGCGCGATCGGTGCAGACCGCGGTGATCAAGCCATTGTCGTCGAATTTGGGATCGAGCGTCAGCCCGGTGTCGCGGTGGTCAGCCATGACGTCTGCTTAACGCTCTTCGCCGAAAAGCGACAGCGACGTGAAGGTCGCGAGCCGCGCCTACGGGTCGCAATTTGCGAGGCGCGGGCAAATCAGATCGATTCGTCCGCGCCTTTCACGGCAATGATCAACGAACGAAGACCTCCACGCGGCGCGCGCCGGCATCGTTGGTCGTCGTGTCGGTCGTATCGGTCGGCTTGACCAGTTCGATCGACGAATCGGCGATGCCGGCTGTGACCAGCGCCGCTTTCACCGCCTCGGCGCGCTGTTTCGAGAGCACGGCATTGGCGGCCGCATCGCCGGTCTTGTCGTTGAACCCCGAGACCCCCAGCGAGCTGCCCGCATGGCTTGCGAGCCATGTCTTGAGCCCACCGGCGGTCGCACCGAACGTATCGACGACATCGGTCTTGCCGGTATCGAAATAGACCTTCACCACCGGCTTGCCGTCGCGCATTTCCGTCGTGACGCCTGCGCCGGTCGGGATCGTTGCGCTGCCTTCCGGCGGAGCGGCGGCGAGATCGACCGTGCCGTCGGCAAGCGGGGTCGTCGCGGCAGGCGCGGCAACCTCGGTCTGCGTCGTCGGCGCTGCCGGTGTTGCCTCGTCTGCACGGTGGAACAACCACCAGAGCAGCGCCAGGACGATCAGAGCCAGCAGCAACCACAGCAACCAACGCATCGAGCCCCTGCTTTCGTCATCGTCGTCGGCAAGCGATGGCGATCCGATCGCGGCGGTCCGATCACCGGCAGGCGGCGTTGCCGGCTCGCGAGCCGGTGTCGAGGGAGTTGCCGCCGAGGAAGTGGCACCTCCACCCGTTTCGAACAGCGAGGCGGCACCTGCGGCGCCCGCACCGGCCACGCCGAGCGCCGCCGCACCGGCAGCCCCGACCGCCCCTTCGCGCGTCTCCGGTGTCGACGCGCTCGCCTTCGTCGCGGTGCCAGCTTTCCCGCTCTTGTCGAAAAGATGGAGAAGGCCAAAATGGTCGGCGAGCAGATAATAGACCGTGACGCGATTCTTGAAATTCTCGCCCTTCATTCGCTCTCCAACGCCGGCTATCGCGGTATCGAGTTCGGCGTCCGGCTGGGTCAGCCCGAGCTTTTTCTTGAGGAAGTTCTCCCGCACTCTTCCCGTCTCAGCCGGGTCGGTGAAGGATACGAGGGAGGAATCGCGCCTCTGCAACGCGATCCCGCAATAGCGCACGATACCCGCGATAAGAGCGTCGTCGGCATCAGGCACATATTTCTTGACGTTCGCAGCCCAGTCTTCAGCCATCTGAACCTCCTTTGAGCCGGGACGTCGGCAATCCTCGCTCCCGGCCTTGTGCGTCCCATCCTTTCCCAGGAGGTCACTCTAACCGGAGTCGCGAGCATCACAAAGGAGCACGACCGCCACCACATGGATGAAGGGGTTTCGCAAAGGGGATCCAGCCAGTTCGGCCATCTAAAGGGTCGGGCCGTTCAATCCAGCCGCATTCGCGTCCACGGGGCTGCATCATCGGTTAGAGCCCCGGGGCGTCCACGGACGTTTTTACGCGATCAATGATCCCGAATCGCGTCGATCAGCTCTTTCTTGGTCATCTCCGACCGGCATTCGATGCCGATCTCCTTGGCCTCGTCGTAAAGCTGTTCCCTGGTGCGGTCCTCGAGGTCGGTGCCGCGATGATCGAGCGAGCCGCCCGCTTTGGCGTTGGCGATTCGCGCCGCTTTCTCCTTGGACGCACCTTCGTCGCGCAGCGCTTCGTAGGTGTCGTCGTCCTTGATCTGCGAGCCGTGCTCCTTGGCCATGATTACCTCCTCTGGCGTCGCGGATTCAACGGTCGAGCGGCCCGATGGTTCGCCGAATGATGACATTGTCGAGACAAAGGGCGACAAACGCGCGACCAGCCCCTATATGCCGGCACATCGAGCAACCCCCAGGGCCGCGATGCTGACCACCAATCCGTTCGACGACGACAAGCTGCGTGAAGAATGCGGCGTTTTCGGGGTTTCGGGCGCTGCCGATTCGGCGGCCGCGCTCGTCGCGCTGGGGCTGCACGCGCTGCAGCACCGCGGGCAGGAAGCCGCGGGCATCACCAGCTTCGACGGCGCGCATTTCCACACGCATCGCGCGATGGGCCATGTCGCGGGCAATTTCGACAAGGACGAAGTGATCCGCGCGCTTCCGGGCAACGTCGCGGTCGGCCATGTCCGCTATTCGACTACGGGCGAGACCGCGCTCAGGAACGTCCAGCCGCTCTATGCCGATCTCGCCACCGGCGGCTTCGCGATCGCACACAACGGCAACATCTCGAACGCGATGCGGCTGCGGCGCGATCTGGTGCGCACCGGCTCGATCTTCCAGTCGACCAGCGACACCGAGACGATCATCCATCTCGTCGCGACCTCGAGCTACCGGACGCTGCTCGACAAGTTCATCGATGCGCTGAAGCGCGTCGAGGGCGCCTATTCGCTGATCTGCATGACGCCCGAGGGCATGATCGCTTGCCGCGATCCGCTCGGCATTCGCCCGCTGGTGATGGGGAAATTGGGCGATGCGGTGATCTTCGCCTCCGAAACCGTCGCGCTCGACGTGGTCGGCGCCACCTTCGAGCGCGCGGTCGAGCCCGGCGAGCTGATCGTCGTCCAGGGCGGCAACCTCCGCTCGCTGCACCCGTTCGGCACGCAGCCCGCGCGGCCGTGCATCTTCGAATATGTCTATTTCTCGCGGCCCGATTCGATCGCCGACGATCGCTCGGTCTATTCGGTGCGCAAGGCGATCGGCGCGCAGCTCGCGATCGAGGCGCCGGTCGAGGCCGATCTCGTCATTCCCGTCCCCGATTCGGGCGTTCCCGCCGCGATCGGCTATGCGCAGGAATCGGGCATCCCGTTCGAGCTCGGCATCATCCGCTCGCATTATGTCGGCCGCACCTTCATCCAGCCGGGCGACAAGGTCCGCCACCTCGGCGTCAAGCTGAAGCACAACGCCAACCGCGCGCTGATCCAGGGCAAACGCGTCGTCCTCATCGACGATTCGATCGTGCGCGGCACCACCTCCTTGAAGATCGTGCAGATGATGCGCGAGGCGGGCGCGGCCGAGGTCCACATGCGCATCGCCAGCCCGCCGACGCGGCATTCGTGCTTCTACGGCGTCGACACGCCCGAGCGCGCCAAGCTGCTCGCCGCCAAGATGGATCTGGGCGAGATGACCAGATACATCCAGGCGGACAGCCTCGCCTTCGTCTCGATCGACGGGCTCTACAAGGCGCTGGGCGAAACGCATCGCGCCGACATCCGCCCCTCGCATTGCGATGCCTGCTTCACCGGCGACTATCCGACGACGCTCACCGATCAGGACGACGCGGTCGAGGTCGATCAGTTCGCGTTGCTCGCAGAACGCGTGAACTGAGGCGTTCAACCTTATGACCGACAAGCCTCTTTCCGGGCGCCTCGCGCTCGTCACCGGCGCCAGCCGCGGGATCGGCGCCGCCACCGCCAAAGCGCTTGCGGCGAAGGGCGCGCACGTCGTCATCACCGCGCGCACCGCCGCCGATCTCGAAGCGATCGAAGAGGATATCTTCACCGCCGGCGGCAGCGCGACGATCGCCCCGCTCGACCTCACCGAGAACGACAGCATCGCCCGCCTCGCAACTGCGCTCGCTGATCGCTGGCAGGCGCTCGACGTGCTGGTGCTCAACGCCGCGACGCTCGGCTCGCTGGCGGCGGTCCCCGCCTTCGACATGCGCGAGCTGGCGCAGGTGCTCACCCTCAACGTCAGCGCGCAGGCGGCGCTGCTCGGCGCGTTCGATCCGATGCTGCGCAAGGCCGATCGCGCCAGCGTGATCGCCCTCACCTCCTCGGTCGCGCGCACTCCCCGCGCCTTTTGGGGCATGTACGGCGCATCCAAGGCCGCGTTCGAGAATCTGGTCGCCGCTTATGGCGACGAGGTCGAGAACATCAGCAAGGTCCGCACCGCGATCGTCGATCCCGGCGCCACCCGCACGAAAATGCGCGAGCGCGCCTTCCCGGGCGAAGACCCCGCGACGCTCAAATCCCCCGACATCGTGGGCGAACGCATCGCCGACCTCGTGACGACCGGCTTCGATACCGGCCATATCGAACGGATCGACGGCTGATCGTCACACGCGAAGGCGTAAAGAAAATCGTCACCCCAGCGCAGGCTGGAGTCCATGTCTCTCGCGATCGGCACCACAGCCAGAGATAGACCCCAGCCTGCGCTGGGGTGACGAAAAGTTATTCTGTCGACGTCTCCGCACGAACGTCTTACTTCGCGCCGCCACGCCTCACGTGACCCCCCTTTGTTCTTCGCTGTCCTACAACCCCACACCCGTGCCGGCGCTACGTCAACTGCCGTCCTGGGAGCCCAGGAGCCACAGGCAATGTTCTCTCGACTCTGGACCCGCGCTCTCACGGGAAACGGGTAGCCTCGGTCCGATCGCAGTTACCCTCGCGCCAGCGCTCAGAGCGCGTGCGGCGCCTTGTCCACCTGCCAGGTCTGGCTCTTGGCGAGCAGCTTCTGCAGATCGCCGACCTTGCCTTCGCTCGCCGCGCGGTTCTGCTCGACGACGGCGCTGTCGAAGGTCGGCGCGGGATTGTCGAAAATCACCCCGAGCGCGACCGGGAAACCTTCCGCCGGCATCTCGACCAGCATGTGCGCCAGCCCGCGGTTGGTCTGGTCGTGGACGATCACGCCCGCGCCTTCCCAATCGCCGTCGGCGACCTCGATCACCTTGAGCACCAGCTTGTCGGGGTCCATCGCCAGGCCCTTGGTGCCGCCGTCGAACAGCAACGGCTCGCCGTGCTCGACCCAGAGCTGATTCGCCGCCGCGTTGGGCTTGGCGGTGAAAGGCGCGAACACGTCGTCATTGTAAACGATGCAGTTCTGGAAAATCTCGATGAACCCCGTGCCCTTGTGCGCGTGCGCCGCCTTCAGCACCTTGGGCAGGTTCTTGTGAACGTCGATCCCGCGCGCCACGAACCGCGCGCCCGATCCCAGTGCAAAAGCGCACGGCCGCGCCGGCCGGTCGAGCGAGCCGAACGGCGTCGAGGGGCTGCGCGTGCCGACGCGGCTGGTGGGCGAATATTGACCCTTGGTCAGCCCGTAGATCTCGTTGTTGAACAGCAGCACCTGGCAATCGAGGTTGCGCCGCAGCAGGTGCATCGTGTGGTTGCCGCCGATCGACAGCGCGTCGCCGTCGCCGGTGATGATCCACACGTCGAGCTCGGGATTGGCGAGCTTCACTCCCGTCGCCACCGCCGGCGCGCGGCCGTGGATCGTGTGGAAGCCGTACGTCTCCATGTAATAAGGGAAACGCGACGAGCAGCCGATGCCGCTGACGAACACGGTCTTGGCCGGATCGGCGCCGATCTCGGGCAGCGTGCGCTGCACCGCCTTGAGGATCGCATAATCGCCGCAGCCCGGGCACCAGCGGACCTCCTGGTCCGATTCCCAGTCCTTGATCGTGGTCTTGATGGGGGTCAGTTCGTTCATGATCGTGTCCTGGCGTTCATTCGGACCGGGACGCGGTCGCGTCGCGCAGACGGCCGTCGTCATATCCCGAGGTGGGGCCGGGCAACTGAGTGGCGTCGGCCGGCAGTTCGCCGCCCTCATTGCCGGGAATGTCGTCGAAAAAGGCCGTGATCGCCGCCTCGATCTCGACGATGCGGAAGGGCTGGCCCGACACCTTGTTGAGCGGCTTGGCGTCGACGAGGAACTGATCGCGCAGCACCGTCTTGAGCTGGCCGGTGTTCATCTCGGGCACGAGGATGTTCTTGTAACCCTTGAGCAACGCGCCAAGATTCTTCGGCAGCGGCCAGATATGGCGCAAATGGATATGGCTGACCGAAAGCCCGTTCTTGCGTGCCCGGCGCACCGCCTGATGGATCGGCCCGAAGGTCGATCCCCAGCCGACCACCGCGAGGTCGCCCGTGGGATCGCCGAGATCGACCTGCTGGTCCGGCACCCGGACGCCCGCGACCTTGTCGCGGCGCAGGTCGGTCATCTGCTGGTGGTTCGCCGGCGCATAGTCGATATTGCCGGTGCCGGTCTTCTTCTCGATCCCGCCGATCCGGTGAAGGAGGCCGGGCGTGCCGGGCTTGACCCACGGCCGCGCCAGCTTCTCGTCGCGGCCATAGGGCAGGAACCCGCCCTCCGGCGCCTGCTCGAGAAACGCGACCGGGAACGGCGCGTAGGTGCTCATGTCGGGCACCTTCCACGGCTCGGCTGCATTGGCGATATAGCCGTCGGTCAGCAGCATCACCGGCGTCATATACTCGGTCGCGATCCGGCATGCCTCGATCGCACAATCGAACGCGTCGGCGGGCGAACGCGCGGCAATCACCGGCATCGGCGCATCGCCGTTTCTACCGTAAACTGCCTGGTATAGGTCCGATTGCTCGGTCTTGGTGGGAAGGCCGGTCGAGGGGCCGCCGCGCTGCGAATTGACGATGACGAGCGGCAGCTCGGTCATGATCGCGAGCCCGATCGCCTCCATCTTGAGCGCGATGCCAGGCCCCGACGACGAGGTGACGCCCAACTGCCCCGCATAGGAGGCGCCGATCGAGGCGGCGACCGCGGCGATCTCATCCTCCGCCTGGAAGGTGGTGACCCCGAACTCCTTGAGCCGCGACAGGTGATGCAGGATCGCCGAAGCCGGCGTGATCGGATAGCCGCCGAAGAACATCGGCACGCTCGCGAGCTGCGCGCCCGCGACCAGCCCGAACGCGATCGATTCCGCGCCGGTGACGGTACGATACAGGCCCGGCGCAACCGGGGCGGCGGGCACGTTCATCTGCCCCACCTGCCCGCCCAGCTCCGCGGTCTCGCCATAGGCATGGCCCGCGTTCAATGCGGCGATGTTCGCCTCCGCCAGCTCGGGCGCCTTGGCGAACTTGGTCTTGAGCCAGTCGACGATGGGCTGCCGCTCGCGATCGAACATCCAGAGCGCGAGCCCCAGCGTCCACATGTTCTTGCAGCGCAGCGCTTCCTTGTTGCCCAGCCCGAACGGCTTCACCGCGTCGAGCGTGAGCTGCGAAATGTTGAGCTTCATCAGCGTCCATTTCGCGAGGCTGTCATCCTCGAGTGGGTTCGCCTCGTATTTCGCCTTGGCGAGATTGCGATCGGAGAACTCGCCTTCGTCGGCGATGATCAGGCCGCCGGGCTTCAGCGCCTCGACATTGGTCTTGAGCGCTGCGGGGTTCATCGCGACGAGCACGTCGGGCGCATCGCCTGCGGTGTCGATCGAGGCCGAACCGAAATTGATCTGGAAGGCCGAAACGCCGAACAAGGTGCCCTGCGGCGCGCGGATTTCGGCGGGAAAATCGGGGAAGGTCGCGAGATCGTTGCCCGCGAGCGCGGTCGAAAGCGTGAACTGGCCGCCCGTCAGCTGCATCCCGTCCCCGGAATCGCCCGCGAACCGCACGACGACGGATTCGGCTGGGGGATGCGCGTTCGCCTCTTCGGGCGTCACCTGATGGACGGCGGTGGCCATGTATTGTTCCTGCAAACCTTCGATGCGCGCCCTCTACGCCTGGGGCCGCCTTCTCCCAAGGTAGAATTTGCGGACGCGCCTGCAACTGGTTCTTTTCATGGCCAGGCCGCCGACACGGACGACCGATCGAGGCAAGGGCGCCACCCGGCAAAGCCGGAGGGCGCCCCTCTTCCCGCTCAGCCGAGGACGAGATCAGCCTGCGCCAGGTCCACGTGCCGGCCGACGTCGATCACGAAGTCGGCCGTTGCGTCGCCGTCCACATCGCCGGCGAGGAAGACCTCACGGCCCTCGGTGTAGGTGCGGAGCTCGCCGGCAGTACCGCCGAACGCCGCATCGCCGATCCAGCTGAACGCATCGTGGCCCTCGTTGCCGGCCACCGCATCGATGCCGGTGAGATCGATGTGATCCTGCCCGTGCCGGAAATCGGCGATCACGTCGGTGTTGCCCAGATCGGAAAAGGCGAACACGTCGCGACCGTTCCCGCCGTCGAGCGTGTCGGCGCCGGCGCCCCCGTTCAGGACGTCGTTGCCGTTGCCGCCGTCGAGCATGTCGTTCCCGTCACCGCCCAGCAGCGTGTCGTCCTGGTTGCCGCCGCGAAGCGTGTCGTTGCCCGCGCCGCCCGACAGCGTGTCTTCCTGATTGCCGCCGTCGAGAACGTCGTTCCCGTCGCCTCCAAGAAGCGTGTCCTTGTCGTTCCCGCCGATGAGCGTGTCGTTCCCGGCGCCGCCGTCGAGCATGTCCTTGCCGTTGCTTCCGTCGAGCCTGTCGTCACCGCCGCCGCCGTAGAGCGCATCGTTGCCGTTGCCGCCGTTCAGCATATCGTTGCCGTCGAGGCCGATCAGCGTGTCGCTGCCATTGCCGCCCGTCAGCTTGTCGGCGAAGTTGCTGCCTTCGAGCTGTTCGATGCCATGATAGCGATCGCCCGCGGCGTCGCCGCCCGTACCGCGATCGTTCGACAGCGATGCGACAACTCCCGAATGCGAATCGCGATAGCTCACCGTGTCGATGCCTGCGCCGCCGGTGAGATCGTTCGCAACCTCGTTGGCGATCAGCAGGTCGTTGCCCGAACCCGCCACCGCATCCTCGATGATCGCGCCATAGGCGATGGCGATATTGTCGTGCATCTGCCCTTGCGGGCCGCTGCCGTACGACGCGAACAGCGCGTCGAGCTGCGCCTGGGTGTAGCTATCCGGCAGGAACCCGACCGATTTCAGATAGTCGAGCGTCGCTCCTTCGCTCGCACTGCTGAACCCGCCCTGGTTGAGATTGATGATCTCGTCGGTGCCGAAGCCCGAAAAATCGAGCGTGTCATGGCCGCCCGCATCCCAGATCGTGACGATCGGCGACGGGGTCAGGTCGAAATCGAAATAGTCCCGACCGGCATTGGAATTGAAGCCGTAGGTGGTGTTGCCGGTGCGGGTGGTCATGTCCGCGCCGTACATGTCCTGCACGGCCAGGATGTCGTGCACCATCGGCGTCATCGCATTGGCGAAGACGACCTTCTGCCAATCGACCCAGCTCGCGCCGGTGACGTCTTCGGTGAAGTAGCTCATCACCGTATATTGATGCGAATCCTGGAAGAAATAGGCGTCGCTCTCATAGGTGATCGGGTCAGGCACGCCGTCGCCGTCGTCATCGTCGCTGGCGTTATAGTCGCCGGCATGGCTGAGCCCCAGCGCGTGGCCCGATTCGTGAATCAGCGTGAATTCGCCGTACGAGCCGTAATCGAGCGGCGCGAAATTGCTCGGCAGCGTGTTGTTCACCCACACGTCGCCGCCCAGCTTGTAGGCGTCCTCGAACCCGTAGGCGTCGTCGTACACGCCATAAGTGGCGTCGCCGTACGGCAGATAGGCATAGGCCTGCGACGCCGGCCCCGTATCGGTGTTGCCATAGGCGAGATCCGCCTCGGCCGCATCGTCGACGCGCTCGAAACGGACGTCGATCAGATCATCCCAGGATTGGAGCGCCTTTTCGGTGGCAGCGATCTGATCGGCGTTGAACGCCGAGAAGTCCTCACCGTAATACGCCTCGTTGAACGCGACCGATCCGTCCGGCGTGACGTAATAGCTGCTCTGGAGCTGATCGAGATCTTGCCAGAAGCCGTAGGTGAGCACCCCATCCTCGGCCACGCCGCCATTGTCGACGTGCCAGTTCGCGCCGGTGCGATTGAGGTTTTCGGCAGCATGCTCCGGGGTCCAGATCTCCTTGCCGTTTCCCGCGGTTTCGCCGGCATAAGGGTCGGCCGAAGCATCCAGCCGCAAATGCCTGTCGATGCCGTCCACCACGTGGAACCGAAACTCGCTGTTGTCGGCAAGCGTCACGCCGTCTTGTGCGTCGCCGGCCGCATTCTGCCGGAAACCGCTCATATCATTGAGTCGCATGTCTCATCTCCCCAAGGCCCGATGCGTGTTGGCCGGGCCAGCCTGGATGCAGCAGGGGCGCCTTCATGGTCACGGCAAGTTGCCGACCACATGTCCTGAGAATAATTACTTTTTTCGGGCACTAATGTCGGACCCCCAAGCACTGAAACGCAGTCTTTCGGCTTTGTGGAAACGTGTCAAGCGATCGGGACAGGCCGGGTCGCAACCAGGCTGCAAGCTAGAGGCAATGCTCAAATTTCGCGCTTTAAGCAGGTGCCGCTATCATCCGCGGAGGAAGCTCACTCGACTCAATGCGGTGCGCGCGAACTACGCCTATTTCTCGACAGTCGACGCCTGACGCGTCTTCAGATCGTGCCGTCGCGCAGGAACTCAACCGCGTGGTGTGCGGCGCGCGCGGTGAGCGCCATGTAGGTGATCGACGGGTTCTGGCAGCCCGACGACGCCATGCACGCCCCGTCAGTAATGAATAAATTTGGCACGTCATGCGCCTGATTAAAGCCATTCAGCACCGAGGTCGCGGGGTCGCGGCCCATGCGCGCGGTGCCCATTTCGTGGATGCCGAGCCCGATATTGCGGTCGCCCGGGAAGGTGAGGATGTCGGTGCAGCCCGCCATTTCGAGCATCGCGCGCGCGTCTGCGTTGACCTGCTTCATCATCTTGTGGTCGTTGTCGCCCAGCGTGCAATCGATATGGACGATAGGGATACCCCATTTGTCCCTGTCCTT
The DNA here is from genome assembly GCA_035538935.1 of Sphingomonas sp. Lineage (GTDB taxonomy): Bacteria > Pseudomonadota > Alphaproteobacteria > Sphingomonadales > Sphingomonadaceae > Sphingomonas. Next base: position 38,806 of record DATLJH010000019.1, on the reverse strand, counting down.
GCCGAGTGTCACGCGGTTGTCCGGCCGAGGCAGCATCTCGCCGAAGCCCGCGAGCCACATCGTCCAGCTTCCCGGCCGCCGCAACTCCGCCTTCAGATCGGCGCCGACTCCCGCCTCGCCCACGCCGCGCCGCCATGAATTGCGATAGCTGCCGCCCTGATAAGCGAAGCCGCGGACATAGCCATCGCCCGGCTCGGCGAAGTTGCGGTAGCGCGGGATGTAGAAGCCGTTGGGCCGACGGCCGTGATAATAGCTGTCCTCGAAGCCGGGATAGGTGCCCATCGCGCCAAGCCCGCTCATATGATCGACCAGATAGCGGCCGACCGCGTCCGAACGGTTGGCGAGCCCGTTGGGAAAGCTTTCCGAGGTCGAATTGAGCAGGATCTGCGCGGTGCCGATCGTCGAGGCGTTGAGGAAGACGATCCGTGCCTCGTGGGTGCTGCCCGCCTTGGTGTTCTGATCGATCACCCGCACGCCGGTCGCGCGGCCGGTCTTGGGATCATAGAGCACGCTTTCGACGATCGCATCGGTCAGGATAGTGACGTTGCCGGTCGCCTGCGCCGCCGGCAGCGTCGCGCTGAGGCTGGAGAAATAGGCGCCGAACGAGCAGCCGCGCTCGCACATCGAACGGTACTGGCATTGCGTGCGGCCGAGTGCCTGCTGCGCCTCGGTCGGTTGCGTCAGGTGCGCACAACGCCCGTTGGTGACGCGGCGCGTCGGATAGGCCGCTTCGAGCCTGGCCTTGAAGTCCTTCTCGACCGCGGTGAGCGGCATCGGCGGCAGGAACTTCCCGTCGGGCACCTGTGCGAACCCTTCGGCCTTGCCCGAAATGCCCGCGAAGATTTCGACATGATCGTACCATGGCGCGAGATCGGCGTAGCGGATCGGCCAATCCACGCCGTGGCCGTCGGTCGCGTTGGCGGCGAAATCCATCTCGCCCATGCGATAGGTCTGGCGCCCCCACATCAGCGAGCGGCCGCCCAGATGATAGCCGCGAATCCAGCCGAACGGGCGATCCTCGGGCGTGGTGTAGGGGTTGTCGCGATCGTTGACCCACCAATGCTGGGTGGTGGTGTTGAAGGCGTAGCAGCGGCTCTGGACGAAATAGTCGCGCTTGACCTCGTCCTCGTTGACGCGGCCCCAGTTCTTGTCCTCCCAGGGGTTCTGCATGTCGGTATAGTCGGCGCCGTGCTCGACATGGCGGCCGCGCTCGATCACGAGCACCTTCAGGCCCCGCTCGGCGAGCTCCTTGGCGGCCCAGCCCCCGCTCATGCCCGAGCCGACGACGATCGCGTCGAAGCTCATACCGCCCAGGCCCGCTGATCCTTGCCGAGCGGCATCTCGGCATTCCATTCGCCGGGGATGAGTTCGTAGCGCAGTTCCTGCGTCGCGCCGGGCTCGGAGAGATAATAAGTGATCATCACGAGTTCCTTGAGCCGGCCATAAGGCCGGGCGAGCGGCGCGTCCGAGGCATCGGCGGCAGTCTTCAATTCGCCGATCCGCGCGGCATCGAACGCTTTCACCACCGCGAACCGCTGCGACGGCGGCAGTGCCGCGAGCGATCGTCCTCCGGCTCCGCGGGCCGCCGCCTCGAGGCCGTCGAGCGCGGACACGAACGCCTTGCGCGTCTCCGCCGAGGCCCAGTCGCGCATCATCGCATCCACCGCAAGCGGCACGCCCGCGCCCATCGCGCCGGGCGTATCGGTTTCGGGAATCAACGTATCGGCATAGGCCGCCAGCACATCGAGCTGCGCTGGGGAGAAGAAATTCCCGTCGCCCACAGGCATCGCCAGCACCGGCATCGGCATCGCCGCCCCGGCGACGAGTATCATCGCCCGGCGCATCAGCGCCCGGCGATCCATGCCTTCGTGTTGACCGAGACGATTCAACCGCCCTCTCCCGTCGCTATCCTTCTTTGCACCCGTTCGCCTGCATCGCGCCACGAACAAAGCGGCCGCCGTGCTGGGGCAGCACGGCGGCCAGTGGGGTTGGCTAGAACTTGATCGTCGCGCCCGCGTAGAAGACCCGCCCGAACTGCTGGAGCAGGTTGGTCTGCGCTTCCTGCCCCCAATAGGCGCGCGTCGGCGCGTCGGTGAGGTTGTTGCCCTGGAGATAGAGCGTCAGCCCATCAAGCGCGCTGCTCTTGGGGAAGGCATAGGAAAGCTGCGCATCCACCACGGTTTCGGGCGCGTTGCCCGTCACCTTCTCGCCGAAGCCGAAATGCGACGCGACATAGCCCGAGCGATACCGCACACCCACGCGACCGGCGAAGCCGCCCTTTTCGTAGAAGAGCGTCGGGTTGAAGACATGCTTCGACAGCCCGATCAACGGCAGCTTGAAGATGCGGCCCGAATCCGGGCTCTCCACCTGGAGGCTGCTCTCGGTATAGGCGTAGTTGAGGATGACGCCGAGGCCGTCGAACGGCGCCGGAAGCGACGGGAAGGTCTTGGTGAACTGCACCTCGAGGCCGTAAACGTCGCCGCCCTTGCCGTTGATCGGCGCGGCGAGCCAACCGGTATCAAGCTCGGTCGCCCCCGGCGGCGCGTCGGTCGGCAGCGGCGGATAGGTGAGCCCGGCGGCACGGTAATCGAAGTCGTAGATCGTGCCGCCGCTGATGAAGCTTTCGAGCCATTTGTAGAACACGCCCGCCTGAAACAGTCCGGTCGTGCCGAAATAATGCTCGTAGCCGAAATCGAACTGCTTCGCGAGATACGGGCGCAGCATCGGATTGCCGCCGCTGCCGCGCGGCTGATATTGCCCGCCGCCGATATCGGTGAGCCCGAAGGCGATCGAGTTGCGTAAATCGAAAAAGCGCGCACGCGACATCTGCCGTGAGAAGCTCATCCGCAACCGATCGTGCTGTGACAGATCGAGGATGAAGTTCGCCGAGGGCAGGATTGTCCAGTATTTGTCACCGAAGGTCGAAATATAGCGTTCACGCGTCGGCGAGTTGGGAATCATCAATGATGAGGTCGAACTCTGGTCGGTATGAACGACGCGAAGGCCGAGATTGCCCGAAAAATTGAGCCCGCCCGCGATGGTGTCGAAATTGAGCTGGCCATAGCCCGCCCACACCTTTTCGCGGATCGTGAAGCTTTGATCGTAAGTGAAATCCAGGAAAGGATAATCCTGCCGCGGCTCGCGGTCAGGGCCGACGAACTGATCGAGAATCCCGTTGATGTCGACCGAGAGGAAATCGGGCCAGCCGCGATCGGCATAGTCGCCCTTGAAGCCCGCCAGCTCGTACGTGCCATCGGGCAGCGTCACGGGCGCGGCGATTCCGAACAGGTTGAACGTCGTGACGGTGCGGTCCGCACGCCGTGTCGAATAGCGTGCGCCGACCTGGATCGACTTCACGAAGCTGCCGTCGACGCGCCAGGTGAGGTCGCCCGCATAGGCCCACATCCGGTCGTTGTCTTCCTGGGGAACGATGTAGAAGCCCTGGAAGCGGTTCAGCTCGGGATCGGTGAAATCCCAGCCGAAGTTCAGATCGGGCACATCGAGCCCGTGCAGCTCGTAATCGAACTGGAGCGCGCCGGGGATCGTGTTCGCGCGGACGTAACCGCCGGCCCCGTCCGGGACATAGGCGTTCACGTTGATACCCGAATTCTCGAAATAGCTGTTCGCGGTCGAATAGCTGGCGTCGAGGCTGAGCGTCACCGCATCGCCGAAATCCTGCTGGAAGTTGCCGCCGATCGTATAGAGCTTGTCGCGGTCGCTCTCGTCCTGGTTGACCGACTCGAAATCGACGCCGTTACCGCTTTCCCAATGGCCGCCGACGATCGCGTCGTTGACCACGATCGGATCGGTGAGCGTGCCGAGATCGGTGTTGCCGTTCTGTGCGCCGGCAAAGCGCACGCCGCGGCGACGCACATCCGAATTGAAGCGCGACCAATAGCCGTCGATCAGGAAGCGCGTGCCGGGATTCGGCTCGAACTGGATGACGCCCAGCGCGCCATCGCGCGTCTCGGTGCCGCCGAACTGGTTGAGCTCGAGCCCGTAGCTGATCGCGTCCTGAACCCCGTTGCCGTCGAGATCCATCGCGTTGCTGCCGCCGTTGGTGCCGGTCAGCACGTAATCATAGGCGCTGAGCCGCGTCGCCACGTTGGGCTGGACGAGCCGCGCATAGCCGAGCGCAATGCCCAGCTTGTCGTCGAGCAGCTTGGCCTTGATCGAGCCCGAGACGCGATAGCCGAATTCGTGCGCGTCGGGCTGCTGGCTCGCGCGATCGTTGTAGCTGCCGCGGATGTTGAGCGAGCCCTGAAAATTCTCGGTCATGTCGAGCGGTCGCGCAGTCTTGAGCTCGACCTTGCCCGCGATGCCGCCTTCGATCAGCGAGGCCATCGGCGATTTGTAGACGGCGGCCTGATAGAGCAGCTCGGACGGATATTGATCGAACTCGATCGTGCGCAGGCCGCTGGTCGCGACCTGCTCGCGCCCGTTGAGCGACGCCGACACGAGGTCCTGGTTGAGCCCGCGGATGTTGATCGCGCTCGCCTGCCCGCCGCCGCGCTGTGAGGTGACGCCCGGCAATCGGGCGATCGCCTCCGCGATCGAAACGTCGGGCAGCCCGGCGATGTCTTCGGCCGAGACGACGTCGACGATGATCGGCGCGTCGCGCTTGACCTGGATCGAGTTGAGCACGCTGGCGCGAAAGCCCTGGACGATGATCTCGTCGCCCGGCTGCGCATCGTCGGCCGCCGTTTGATCGTTCGCGGGCGTGCCGGCGGCATCGTCGGTCGCCTGCGCTTGTGCGGGCGATGCGAGGCCCAGCAGCAATGCAGCGCTCGCGCAGCTGGCCATCAGCGACAGTTTCGCCGGACGGATCATCCTCATCACATTCCCCCTCCCTTGTCCCGCCGCGCCCTTCGCACGGCATTCTTGCGGGGCGTGGAAGCCCCGATCGGCCGACGTCTGATTTGCCGCTCGGCGCGATTGAAAAAGACTGCAAAAATATGTCCAACTTTGCAAGCTAGAATATGCCCTCGGCGTTGAAGGCCGGCAAACCTCCTCGCCAAAGGTCTAGAACTAATTCATTATCTTGTTGTTTTAACGTATATAACTATGGCATCACACAAAGAGCCGGATCGGTCTGTGTTGTCGATCACCGATGTAAATGTTTGCAATCCATGCACGAACCGTTACAGCAAGCGCCTCGGGCGGCACAGCGATGCCGACTGAATCGCAGCGGGTGCGCAAATAATGGAGGGGGTGTGACGACGATCGACGACATCGAACACGGGCGAGTCGCATCCGAGGAGGCATCCCCCTGGTGGCGCGGCGCGGTGATCTACCAGATCTATCCGCGCAGCTTCGCCGATTCGAACGGCGACGGCATCGGTGATCTACCCGGAATCACCGCACATCTCGATCATGTCGCGAGCCTTGGGGTGGATGCCATCTGGCTGTCGCCCTTCTTCACCTCGCCGATGAAGGATTTCGGCTACGACGTCGCCGATTATCGCGATGTCGATCCGATCTTCGGCACGCTCGCCGATTTCGACGCGCTCGTCGCGCGCGCCCACGATCTCGGCCTCAAGGTGATCGTCGACCAGGTCTACTCGCACACGTCGGACCAGCACGCCTGGTTCGCCGAAGGCCGCGCCGATCGCACCAATGCCAAAGCCGATTGGTACGTCTGGGCCGATCCGAAGCCCGACGGTACCCCGCCCAACAACTGGCAATCGGTATTCGGCGGCTCAGCCTGGACCTATGACAGCCGCCGCAGCCAATATTATCTGCACAATTTCCTCGGCAGCCAGCCCGATCTCAACGTCCATAATCCCGCGGTGCAGGATGCGCTGCTCGATGTCGCGCGCTTCTGGCTCGACCGCGGCGTCGACGGCTTCCGGCTCGATGCGATCAACTTCGCGATGCACGATCCCGAATTGCGCGACAATCCGCCTGCGACCGACAGCGGCCCGCGCACGCGCTCATTCGATTATCAACGGCACGTCTACAACCAGTCGCACACCGACATCCCGCGATTCCTGGCGCGGTTGCGCGCGCTGCTCGATCGTTACGACGCGCGTTTCACGGTCGCCGAGATCGGCGGACCCGAGGCCGAACGCGAGATGAAGGCGTTCACGCACGGCGATGCGCTGCTCCACACCGCATACGGCTTCATCTTCCTCTACGCGGACGCGCTCGAGCCTGCGACCGTGCGCCGCGCGCTCTCGACTTGGTCGGGCGGCGAGGACGAGGGCTGGCCGAGCTGGGCGTTTTCGAACCATGACGCGCCGCGCCACCTCTCGCGCTGGGCGCGCGGGCGCGATCCGCGGCGGCTGGCGCGGATGACGCTGATGCTGCTGCTCGCACTGCGCGGCAACGCCTTCCTCTATTACGGCGAGGAGCTGGGGTTGCCGACCGCGGCGGTGCCGTTCGAGCGGCTCCAGGATCCCGACGCCATCCTCAACTGGCCGGCGATCCTCGGCCGCGACGGCGCGCGCACCCCGATGCCTTGGGTCAGTGGCGCGATCAATGCGGGGTTCTCCGCCGCACCGTCGCCCGACTGCCTGTGGCTGCCGCTCGATCCAGGACATGAAGCGCTTGCGGTCGATATCCAGGAGCGCGACCCGGAATCGACGCTGGCGTTCACGCGGCGGATGATCGCGCTGCGCCGCGCGCACGAGGCACTGCGGACGGGCACGCTGCGCTTCCTCGACGCGCCCGAGCCGCTGCTTGCGTTCGAGCGCGAGGCGGCGGGCGAGCACCTGCTATGCGTGTTCAACCTGGGGGATGCCGCTTGCGACTGGACGCCGGAGAACAAGGAGTGGCGGATGATCGCCGCGACCGAGTCCGATTGGCCGGAGGGTGCGCCGCCACTTGCCGCGATTCCCGCGCTCGGCGGCTATATCGCCCGGCGGTGACGGCTCAGCCGCCGCACGATTCGCGCACGATCAGGTCGGTCGGCACGCGTTCGGAACGCATCTCCTCGTCGAGTCCCGAATTGAGGAGCTTCGACACCAGCAGGCGACCCGCCTTGGCGGTGTCCTGCGCGATCGTGGTCAGCGCGGGATGATTGTAGCGGGCGAACTGGACGTCGTCATAGCCGACGACCGAGACGTCGCCCGGCACGCTGCGGCCGGTGTGGAGCAGCGAGCGGATTGCGCCGAGCGCGATCATGTCCGACGCCGCGACGATGCCGTCGAAATCGATCTGGCGCGCGATCAGCGTGTCGACCGCGGCCTCGGCGAACTCGACCTCGAAATGCGCGGGCACGACGAGCGCCGGATCGATCGGCAGCCCCGCTTCCTCGAGCGCGCGCAGATAGCCCTGATAACGCTGGACGACCTCGGGCGCCTCGATGTCGCCGAGGAAAGCGATCCGCCGCCGGCCCAGCCGCGCCAGATGCGCCGTCGCGCGCCGGCCGCCGCGCAGGTTGTCGCTGCCCACCGAGCAATAGCGCTGCTCGGGCAATTGCGCGCCCCAGACGACGAAGCGGCTCTCCTCCTGCGCCAGCCGGTTGAATTCGGGGAAAAGCGAGCTCTGCCCCAGGAAGATGACGCCGTCCGCACGGTTTGTGGTCATCAGCGCCGACAAATCGTCATAGGTCGCGGGCGCGACGTGGCTGACGAGAAAGTCGCACCCGCGCTCGCGCGCCGCGTCGCCGATGCCACCGACGAGCTCGAGGATGAAGGGATCGGACAGGCGATCCGCCCTCCCCTGCGGCCGGGTGATGACGACCGCGATCGTGGCCTCGGCGCCGATCGGGCCCGAGGGCATCGAGCGGCGGAAGGGATAATTATGCTCGCGCGCGAGCTTCCAGATACGGCGCTTGGTGGCGGCGTTGACGGCGGCGCTGTCGTTGAGCGCCCGGCTGACGGTCGCGGTGGAGACCCCCGCCAGTCGCGCGAGATCCTCGAGCCGGGTGATCGTTCGGCCGGTCATCATGCGATGCTTGCAAGAAATTTCATACGCCTGTTTACCGCATTCCTTTCGGGAGTCACGGCCATGCTGCGCACGATCATGCTGTTTTTGGTTGCCGCAATCTCAATGTGTTGCGGCCAGGCGACGGCGCAGACGCCCGCCGACCCCGGCACGCTGGTGCAGATCGCCTCCTTCCCCTCGCACGAGGTCGCTGCACGGCCGGTCACGATCTGGCTGCCCGCCGATTACGACCCGCACAAGGGGCCCTATGACGTGCTCTACATGCACGACGGGCAGAACCTGTTCCGCGACCGCGGCGCCTATGGCGGCAAGGAATGGGGCGTCGACGAAGCGGTGACGCGGCTCGGCCGCGAGGGGCGAATCCGGCACACGATCGTGGTCGGCATCTGGAACACGCCGAAGCGGCTGCGCGAATATATGCCCGCCAAGGTGTTCGCGCGGCTTCCCGACGACCAGCGGCAACGCGTCGAGAAGCTCTACGGGGGAACGCCGCTCTCCGACGCTTACCTCAAATTCATCGTCACCGAGCTCAAACCCTATATCGACGCCCGCTACGCCACGGCGCGCGGGCCCGAGCACACCACGATCATGGGATCGAGCATGGGCGGACTGATCTCGCTCTACGCACTCGCCGAATATCCGGCCGTGTTCGGCGCGGCCGGATGCCTGTCCTCGCACTGGGCGCTGTTCCTGCCGCCCGACGGGGAGATGCTGCCCGAAACTGACGTCGAGGCGATCGGGGCCGCGTTCACGGGCTATATTCGCGAGACTCTACCGCCCGCGGGCACGCACCGGATCTGGTTCGACCATGGCGACCAGACGCTCGACCGGCTCTATGCGCCGTTGCAGGAACAGGTCGACCGCGCCGTCGTCGCGCGCGGCTGGGTGCGCGGGCGCGACTGGATGAGCAAGGTGTTTCCGGGCGCCGCGCACAACGAGCAATCGTGGCGCGCCCGGCTCGATCAGCCGCTCGGCTTCCTGCTGACTGCGCGCTAGAGCGGTTGTGATCAAAACGACCCGCTCGTTTCGAGCGAAGTCGAGAAACGTGTCGCACCCTTCACCTCGACGCTTCTCGACGTCGCTCGAAGCGAACGGAGGTTGGTGCGCCGGACGAGCAATCAGCTCTAAACCGGAACGGGCGTGCGCTCCTTTTTGGTCGGCGCCCGATCGAGGCGGAGCGAGGCGGCCGCGGCGGCGGCCATGAAGCCGCCCGCGATCACGAACGCGGTGCCCTGCGCGTGCGGATAGAGGTGGTGCGCGAGGCTGCCCATGACCGTCGAGACGACGAGCTGCGGCAGCACGATGAAGATGTTGAACAGCCCCATGTAGACGCCGAGCTTGGCGGGCGGCAGACTGCCGCACAGGATCGCATAAGGCACCGTCAGGATCGAGGCCCAGGCCATGCCGACGCCGATCATCGACACCAGCAGCAGGTGCGGATCGCGGACCAACGCGACCGAGGCGAAACCCAGCCCGCCGGCGACGAGATTGATCGCGTGGAGTCGCGGTGCCCCGATCCGCGCGGCGATCGCGGGAATGGCGAACGCCCAGAGCGCAGCGACGCCGTTATAGACGCCGAACAGCACGCCCACCCAGTCGGCGCCGTCATTATAGGCCCTGGTGGCAGGATCGGTCGCGCCGAACTGATACGCCGCGACCACCGGCGTCGCGTAGATGAACAGGATGAACATCGCGAACCAGGAGAGGAACTGGATCACCGCGAGCCGCCGCATCGTCCGCGGCATGGCGTTGAGATCGGACAGGATGTGGTTGAGCGGCCGATCGCCGCCCGAGCGCAACCGCCAGCGGTTGAACATCTGCGCGAGGCCGAACGCCGCCATGCCGAAGCCGAGGATGTAGAGCGGTTTATCGAGCCCCAGCAGCGCGACCGCCGCGACGACGACCGCGCCCGCGAACGCCCATGCCGCCCCCTGTCCCAGACCCGGCGCAGCATCGGCGTGCGGCGGTTGCGGCGTGACGTTCTCGCCGAATTCGGCCATTTGCTCGGGCGAATATTCGCGGCTGGTGAACACGGTCCACAGCACCGTCGCGAGCAGCATCGCCGCGCCGAGATAGAAGGCATAGCGCACCGTGACGGGTATCTCGCCGGGGCCCGCGACATTCGAGAGCCCGACGACGCGGGTCAGGAACCACGGCGCCAGCGACGCCACCACGGCACCCGCGCCGATGAAGATCGTCTGGAAGGCGTAACCGCGCGTGCGCTGGCGCTCGCCGAGCATATCGCCGACGAAGGCGCGGAACGGCTCCATCGAGACGTTGATCGACGCGTCGAGCACCCACAGCAGCCCCGCCGCCATCCACAGTACGCCGGCATTGGGCATCGCCACCAGCGCCAGCGTGGAGAGGATCGCGCCCACCAGGAAATAGGGCCGCCGCCGCCCGAGCCGCCCCCAGGTGCGATCGCTGAAATGGCCGATCAACGGCTGGACGAGCAACCCCGTCACCGGCCCCGCGATCCACAGGATGGCGAGATCGTCCACCGGCGCACCCAGCGTCTGGAAGATCCGGCTGACATTGGCGCCCTGCAGCGCGAAGCCGACCTGGATTCCGAAAAATCCGAACGAGATGTTCCACAGCCCCCAGAAGCCGAGCAGCGGCTTAGTCTTGGTCATTGATCCTCCCCTGAGCGCCGGCGTGCGCCCGCCCAATCTTGCTATAGCGAACTGCGGGCCACCAGCGGCGGAATCGCATATTCACTACTACAGTCCACTTACTTCGTCTCCCCGGCGAAGGCCGGGGTCCAGTTGGGATGGCCGATGTAACGAGCCGCAGCGCATATCAACTTCTGTTCCGTAACTGGGCCCCGGCCTTCGCCGGGGAAGCGGTGAAAAAATGCCGCCTCGTGCGCGGCGACGCATACCCTATCCATTCCCATGGCGGCGTCCGCTGCGGCGATATTCGCGCGGCGTCATGCCGAAGCGTTCGTGGAACCGCGCCGTAAAATGCGACGGGCTCGCGAATCCCAGCCCATAAGCGATATCCGATACCGGAGCGCCCGTCGTCAGGATCCGTCGTGCCGCGAGGTGCAGCCGATAGGTGCGCGTGTAATCGGTGAAGTTCATCCCGAACACGCGCTTGAAGCGGCGCGAGAAATAGGCGGGCGAGAGATTGCACATCGCCGCCGCATCCTCGAGTGCGACCGGCGCTTTCGGATCGCGCCGCAACTGCTCGACCGCCGGCAGCAGCCGCTCGACATGCGCCACGTCCTCGCCGGCATCGGTCGCCTCCACCTCCGGCGCCACGGCGATCGCGAGCAGCAAAAGCTCGACAATTCGGATCACCAGCGGATCGCGCGGATCGGTCACGGTGACCTCACGCAGCCAATCGGCGAGCATCCCGATCCGTCGCCACTGGTCCGCGTCGGGCCGCGCGCAGAAGGGCCGTGCCAGCCGCGCGTGATCGGGCTGGAGCGCCAGATGCTCGACGATGTACGGGTCGACCTGCACCAAGGTCCACGATTTGGCGCCCGACGCCAGCTCGTAATCGTGATGCCGCATCGACGGCGCGAATACGACAGTGCCGCCGCTGACCGGATGGCGATGGCCATCGGCGAGGAACGCGCCCCGAACGGCGTCGAAGATCACCACCTCGCTGACGTCGTGGAAATGCAGCAGTCGCCCCAGTTCGGGTGAATCGTGCCGATGCTCGACCCGCTCCGCCAGCACCGAGGCGCCGAGCGGCAGGTCGACCGGCTCGCAGATCGGGCGCAGCGCCATAGGACAAATCCATGATAGTTTTTCCCGTTGCGCGCAAGCCCGTACCTGGGCTTTCGTCGGCGGCGGACGAGGGGAGAGGCATGCTCGACATCCAGCGCCGGCGGACGCGCGGCTTCTTCGCGCTGATCACGCTGCCCGCGACCGCGATGGGATTCGCGCTCTCCGTCCAGATCTCGGTGCTGAGCTGGATCCTGGCGACGCGCTATCACCTCGACATCGAGGAGATCGGCCTGGTGTGGGCGGCGGGGCCGCTGGCGGGGATCGTCGGGCAGGTCGCGGTGGGGATCGTCAGCGATCGGGTGTGGATATGGAACGGGCGGCGGCGCGTCTTCATCCTGGTCGGCGGGATCGTCGCCGCGCTGATGATCCTGGCGCTGCCCGCGATCGGCGGCATCTCCCACGCGCTCGGCTTCGACAGCGTGATCGGCGTGGCGGTGACGGTGTCGCTCGCGCTCGATCTGGCGATCAACCTCAGCTTCAACCCCACGCGCGCGCTGATCGCCGACGTGACGCCCGAGGGGCCGGAGCGCTCGCGCGGCTATGGCTGGATGCAGACGATCTCGGGCAGTTTCGGCGTGCTCGCTTATGCGATCGGCGCGCTGTTCGGGAACGACGCGCTGATCTATGCGGCGGTCGCGGTCATCCTTTTGCTGTCGGTGGTGCCGATCCTGCTGATCGAGGAGCCGCGCGACCTGCCGCCGCCGCGCGAGGCCGAACCGGGCGCAAACCTGCGCACGATCGGGCTGCTGTCGCCGCTGGCCGCGGTGCTCGTCTATGACATCTACGCGATGGGCGCGCGGCTGACAGGCGCAACGCCCGTGCGCGGCCTGCCCGAATTGCTTTGCGCGGGCGCCACCGCGCTCCTGATCGCCCACGCGCTCGTTACCCGCCAGCCTTTCCGGCGCATCATCGCGGCGCACGCGATGAGCTGGATCGGGGTGCAATCGCTGTTCATCTACCTCGTCTCATTCATCCAGCACCGGATGCCGTGGCTCGACGATACGGAATTGGGCCGCGTCACCGCGCTCGCCTATCTGGTGCTCAACGGCGTCGCGGCGCTCGCGCCGGCGCTGCTGCTGGCGCCGCTCGCGACGCGGTTCCGCCGCGTCCACGTTCACGCGGCATCGCTCGGCCTGATGGCGATCGCGTTCGCGGCCATCTGGAGCGTCGGGCACAGCCCGGCAGTGCTGTTCGCGCTGATGGCGGTCGCGGGGATCGGCTGGGGCGCAATCGTCAGCCTGCCCTTCGCGATCATGAGCGAGCGCGTCGAGCCCGCGCGGATCGGGCTGTTCATGGGCCTGTTCAACCTCGCGGTGGTGCTGCCGCAGCTCGTCGCCAGCTTCGCATTGGGCGCGTGGGCGAACGGAACGAACGACAAGGGAGCGATATTCCTCGTCGGCGCCTGCTGCCTCGCTTTGTCGGCAATGCTTTGGCTCTTCGTCGGAGCAATCGGCCGGAGAGAGCAAATACACGATAGTTTATGATGCCGTGTGGAACAGCAAGAATAGCTGCGCCGCCCGCCTCGCTAGCATAGACTCGTTTTCGATCCGGTGCGCTGCATCCCTGCGAGAACAGGCGCGGCCCGGACACATTTTAGGAGTGGGTTATGACGACGACCATCGCCCGCGCGGCTGAGCCCGCGCTTTCGCCCGCCGATGCGCTGGACCGCGACGGCTTCGTCCGCATCCCCGGCCTGCTCGATCCGCAATTCGTCGACACGCTGCTGTTGCGCGCGCACGCCCGGCTGTTCCGCGAGAGCGCCGAGGCGCGCGAGAAGGTCAAATCCAACGGCTCGCTGTGTCATCTGAGCGACAGCCCCGAATTCGCCGACATCATCGGACACAAAGGCCTGATCGACACGCTGCGCGGCCTAGGCGCGAGCGATCCGCGCTGGACGGGTGGCTTCCTGATCTCCAAGCCCGCGGGCGGCCCGCCGCTGTTCTGGCACCAGGATTGGTGGGGCTGGACCGAGGCCGAGAGCTACGAGGCGCGGCCGCAGCAATGGTTCGCGATGATCTACCTGACCGATACCACGCCCGAGAACGGCTGCCTGCGCGTGATCCCCGGCTCGCACCGCCACGATCACCCGCTCCATCATCTGGAGGCCGCGCATTCGGCCGAGTTGCAGGGCTTCCTCAACCCCGACAATCCCGCCTTTGCGGCACACCCCGACGAGGTGGCGGTGCCGGTCAAAGCGGGCGACGTGCTGGTCGGTGACGCGCGGCTGATCCACAGCGCTTACGGTAATTCAACCGCCAAGGAACGGCCGCTACTGACGCTCTGGTACATGCCGCACTGGAACACGATGTCGCCCGGCATGCAGGCGCGCGCCATGATGGGCTATATGCGCAACGACGATATCGTGACGCCGGAGCGCCCGCTGACGCCGCTCGACTGGACGCCCGAACTGCGCGCGCGCGTCGCGCAGGTGCTGCCCACGATGGAAGGCAATCCCGCGCCGATCGCGTGGGTGCGGACCCCCGACGTCACGCGGTTCGCGGCGTGAGGCGCGCGTTCGGGGCGCTCGGCGCCGCGCTGGCGATCGTGCTCGGCGGGTGCGACGGCACCGCCACGTCGCAAGCGAACACCACGGTCGCGGCGACGCCCGCCGATCCGGAGCAGGAGGTCTTCTACCAGATCTTCACGCGGTCGATGCGCGACAGCAACGGCGACGGCGAGGGCGACCTTCGGGGCATCACCGACAGCCTCGATTATCTGAACCAGTTGGGTGTCACTTCGATCCTGCTGACGCCGCTCTATCCATCCGAATTCTATCACAATTATTTCGCGGACGATTTCGAGAGCGTCGATCCCGAATTCGGGACGATGGCCGATTATCACCGGCTGGTTTCCGAAATCCACAAGCGGGGCATGAAGATCTATCTCGATCAGGAGATCCAGTACGTCGCCTACGGCCACCCTTGGTACAAATCGGCGCTGGGCAACCCCGCCTCGCCCTATAGCGACTTCCTGATCTGGCACGGCCCGGGCAACACCAAGCCCGAGGAAGGGCCGTTCGGCATCACCATCGCGCCGCGCTTTCCCGACGGCGAGACCGGGATCACCACCGTCAACATGAAGTCGCCCGCGCTCAAGACCTATTTCGAGAAGTTCTTCCTGAGCTGGGTCGATCCCAATGGCGACGGCGATTTCAGCGATGGGGTCGACGGCTTCCGGCTCGACCACATGATGGACGATCTCGACGACAAGCACATCCTGACGGGGTTGTTCGACGATTTCTGGAAGCCGATCTTCGCCAAGGTACGCGCGACCAACCCCAAGGCGACCTTCATCGCCGAGCAGTCGGACTGGGGCTACGGCACCGACTATCTGACCAAAGGCGACGTCGATTACGTCTTCGCCTTTCCGCTGATGGGCGCGATCCGCGCGTTCGATCGCGACAAGATCGCCGAAGCGATCGCGGGCACCGCAACGGCGACGCCGGCGGGCAAGCACCAGCTCGTCTTCGCGGCCAATCACGACACCAACCGGCTCGCGTCCGAGCCCGGGATCACCCCCGAAAAGCTGCGCACCGCCGCCGTGTTGACGATGCTGCTGAAAGGCACGCCGCTGATCTATTACGGCGAGGAACTGGGGATGCGGGGCGCCCAGCGACCCGAATACCAGACCGACGAGAAGGACATCGGCACGCGCGAGGCGTTCGAGTGGAAGGCCGATCCCGTGGGGGCGCCGCACGCCAATTGGTATCACAGCGCGAAAAGCTACTGGACCGAGCGGTTCAACCGCAAGGATGACGGCATTTCGGTCGAGGAGGAGGATCGCGATCCCGGCTCGCTGCTGTCGCTCTATCGCAAGGTGCTGGCGCTGCGGCATGGCACGCCGGCGTTCGAGGAAGGCAGCCAGCGCGTGCTGGAAAGCGCGCCGGGGATCTTGGTGGTCGAGCGCGCGCAGGGCGACCGGCGCTATCTGATCGTCAGCAACCTGACTGATGCCGAGGCGCGCTATCGTCCCGAGGGCGTCGCCGCGCGCGATCTGCTGGGCACGTCGCCGACCACCGATGGCGAGATCGTGCTCGCGCCCTATCGCTCCGCCGTGCTCGGCCCGCGTTGATGGAGACGCTGACCGGCCCGGCGCTGATCGCCGACGGCAAGGGCGGATTCTCGCTCGAGGAGATCGCGGTCGAGCCGCCCGCCCCCGGCGAGGTGCGCGTGCGCGTGACCGCCGCGGGGTTGTGCCACACCGACCATGCCTCGCTGCACTGGCCGGGGCCGCTGGTGATGGGGCACGAGGGCGCGGGCGTGGTCGAATCGGTCGGCGACGGCGTGGATCATGTCGCGTCGGGCCAGCCGGTCGTGCTCAATTGGGCGATTCCCTGCGGGCATTGCTTCCAGTGCGGCCGCGACCGGCCCACCTTGTGCGAGCGCACGCACGAAAACGACCCCGCCGCGCTCGGCACCAGCCGCGCGCATCCCGGCGGCACGCGGTGGCGCGGGCAACCGATCGAGCGCTCGTTCCATCTCGGCACCTTCTCCCGCTACGCCCTCGTCCGCGCCGAGGCGGTGACGCCGCGTCCCGCCGCGCTGGCGGCCGAGCGCGCGTGCATCCTGGGCTGCGCGGTGATGACGGGCGTGGGCTCGGTGCTCAACATCGCCGACGTGCAGCCCGGCGAGAGCGTCGCGGTGGTCGGCTGCGGCGGCGTCGGGCTCAACGTCATCCAGGGCGCGCGGCTGGCGCGGGCCGGGCGGATCATCGCGATCGACACGCGCGACGGCCCGCTCGAGCGCGCCCGCGCGTTCGGGGCGACCGACGTGGTGCAGGCGGCGACCGACGATCCGCGCCACGCGGCGCTGGTCGAGCAGGTTCGCGCGATGACGGGCGGGCGCGGCGTCGATCACGCCTTCGAGGCCACCGGCATCGCCGCCCTCGCCTTCCTGCCGCTGCTGCTCGCGCGCAACGGCGGCAACGCGGTGCAGGTCAGCGGCGCGCACGGCGACGTCGCGGTGCCGATGACCGACTTCTTCTGGAACAAGCGCTACCTGACCCCGCTTTACGGCGGCTGCGTGCCCGAGCGCGACTTTCCCCGCCTGTTCGACTGGGTCGAGAACGGCGCGATCGAGATCGACGCGCTGATCACCCACCAATACCCGCTGGACCGCGCCGCGGAGGCGTTCGACAACATGCTGAATGGCCGCAGCGGCAAAGGCGTGTTCATTATTCCATGACCGATTTTCGCACCGTCGAGCTTTCCGATCCCGGTATCGACCCCGCCGAGCTGCGCTTCATGACGGTGAAGAGCCCGGCGCTCGGCGCGCGCGCGGACATCACCCTGTTCGTGCCCGACGCGGTTGCCGGCCTCGCGGACGTGCCGGTCGTGATGCTGCTCCACGGCGTCTACGGATCGCACTGGGCCTGGGCGCTCAAGGGCGGCGCGCATCTGACGGCGCAGCGGCTGATCGACGACGGCGCGATCCCGCCGCTGGTGCTGGCGATGCCCTCCGACGGATTATGGGGCGACGGCTCGGGCTATGTCCCGCACCGTGCCTGTGATTTCGAGCGCTGGATCGTCGAGGAGGTGCCGGCGGCGATGCGCTTCGCCTGCCCCGCATGCGGGCCAGCCTCGCCGATCGCGATCATCGGGCTCAGCATGGGCGGGTTCGCGGCGCTGCGGCTGGCGGGCAAATATCCGTCGCGCTTTGCGGCGGTCGCGGCGCATTCGGCCGCGGTCGAGGCGGCCGATCTCGCACCGCTGATCGAGGAGAGCCAGACGGATTGGAGCGATGCCGCGATCGACCGCTCGGCGCTCGCGGCGTTGCGGACAGCGCCGGCCGATGCGCTGCCGCCGATCCACGTCGATTGCGGTGTCGACGACCCGTATCTCGCGCAGAACCGGCGGCTGCACGAAGCGTTGGACGATGCCGGAATCGCGCACGATTATGCGGAACATCCCGGCGCTCACGATTGGGATTACTGGCGCACCCATGTCGCCGAGTCGCTGCGCTTCGTCGGCGTGGCCGTCACCATTTAGAGCGGCATGCGTTAAATCGGCATCACCCCTTCTTCCGTTCGTGCTGAGCTTGTCGAAGCACCGTTCTTTGTTTTCTGCATCGCAAAGAAAGAACAGCCCTTCGACAAGCTCAGGGCGAACGGGGATGGATGATGCCGATTTACGGCTCGCTGCTCTAGACCCGTCACCCCGGACTTGTTCCGGGGCCCACGGAGCCGCCCAGAGCGTCGTGCTCAACATCAGGATCACCCGCCTCCGTTCGTTTCGAGCGCAGTCGAGAAACGGTGCGCAATGTCTTGAACGCACTTCTCGACTTCGCTCGAAGCGAACGGGTCAGGTTTGACGCTCGATGCTCTGACCGTCGCGCTGAAACGCTATTCGGCGCCCGGCGGCGGAGCGCCCGCGCCGCCGCCCTGCATCATCTGCTGCATCTGCATCTGGCGGATGACTTCCTTGGGCAGGAAATCGAGCATGTCGATATCGAAGACGAGAATCGAGTTGGCCGGGATCACGACCTTGCCCGTCTGATCCTTCTTCTCATCGGCGCCGTAACCCAGTTCGGGCTTGATCCAGACGCGGTACTTCGCGCCCTTGGGCATCAGCTTGAGCGCTTCCTCGAAACCGGGAATCGCTGCCTGCTCGCCCAACGGAAACGGCATCGGCTGCTGCGACTGATCGAAGCGCGTGCCGTCCACGAGCGTGCCGTCGTAATTGACGAGCGCGACGTCCGCATCGGTCGGCGCGGCGCCCTTGCCGGGCTCGAGCACCTTGTATTGCAGGCCCGACGCGGTCTGCACCACGCCGTCCTCATGCGCGTTCGTCGCCAGGAAGCCGCTGACCGGATTGGTCGGCGCGGCCCAGGCCAGCCCGGCCGCAGCCACGATCGCCGCGACGATCCCCAGCCACAGCATCACCAGGATGCGCTTGGGCGTGGGCTGCAGGGGAACGGCGGTTACGGACATGAGCAGGCCCTTGCGGCTGGCACGATCAGAACGAGAGCGGCGGGATCACGCGTCCCGCCGGAAGCGACGGCTCAGCGGACGCCGTCGCGCTCCATCCGCTTGCGCTCCAGCTTGCGGGCGCGGCGGACGGCGGCGGCACGCTCGCGCGCGCGCTTTTCGCTGGGCTTCTCGTAATGACGGCGCAGCTTCATCTCGCGATAGACGCCCTCACGCTGCAGCTTCTTCTTGAGCGCCCGCAGCGCCTGGTCGACGTTGTTGTCGCGAACGATGATCTGCATAAACCCGTCAGTCTCCGATCAATAGGATGATGGTCGTCGCGAGCAGGCCCGCGCCGTGTGCCGGGCGCCCTACCAGCGGCGCGGCGGTTTATCAAGCGAATTGGGGCAGGTGGTGGTTCCCGGTTGCGCAGGCGTGCGGCTCGGCTATGTCGTCGAGCATGACCGGCGCCCCGCTCGACCTCTACAACAGCCTCACCCGTCGGATCGAACGGTTCGCGCCGATCGATCCAGCGAACGTGCGCGTCTATTCGTGCGGGCCGACCGTGTACAATTACGCGCATATCGGCAATCTGCGGGCCTATGTCTTCACCGACACGTTGAGCCGCGTGCTGACGTGGAAGGGGCACCCCCTCACCCATGTCATCAACATCACCGATGTCGGCCATCTGACCTCGGACGCCGATGCCGGCGACGACAAGATGGAAGCCGCCGCGCGTGCCGCGGCCACGAGCATCTGGGACATCGCGGCGCACTATACCGCCGCCTTCAAGCAGAACCTCGCCGATCTCAATATCCGCGAACCCAGCCGCTGGTCGGTCGCGACCGACCATATCGACGATATGATCGCGTTCGCGGAGGCGATCGCGCCCCGGCATTGCTACGAGCTCGACAGCGGCCTCTATTTCGACGTCTCGACCGTGCCCGATTACGGCCGGCTGGCGCGCACGCAGGATGACGAGCGCGAGGGACGGATCGATCCGGTCGCGGGCAAGCGCCACCCGCAGGATTTCGCGATCTGGCGCAAGTCGGGCACGCATGAGAACCGCCAGATGGAATGGGATTCGCCCTGGGGCCGCGGCGCGCCGGGCTGGCACCTCGAATGCTCGGTGATGAGCAAGAAATATCTGGGCGCGCAGTTCGACATCCACACCGGTGGCATCGACCATCGCGAGATCCACCACCCCAACGAGATCGCGCAGAACCAGGCGCATTGCGACTGTGCGGAGACCGGCGCCAATTGGTGGATGCATAACAACTTCCTGGTCGAGCGCTCTGGAAAGATGTCCAAATCTTCCGGCGGTTTCACCACGCTCCAGAGCCTGATCGACAAGGGCGTGCCTCCCCTCGCCTACCGCCTGATGTGCCTGCAGGCGCATTATCGCAGCGAGCTCGAATTTTCGGGCGAGACGCTCGCCGCGGCGGTGACGCGGCTCAAGCGGCTGGTGATGACCGTCGCGACGCTGCGCGACCGCGCAACGGCCGATCCGCAGGCGCCCTCGGCCGAGCGCGCGCTCGGCTATCGCGAGCGGCTCGACCAGGCGGTGTCGGACGATCTCAACACGCCCAGGGCGCTTCCCGTGCTCGACGAGATGCTCGCCGACAAGAAACTGGCGCCCGCCGAGCGCCTCGCCGCGCTCGCCGATTTCGACGCGGTGCTGGGGCTCGATCTTGCGAGCCTCACCCGCGAGGCGCTGCGCGTGCGGCCCAAGACCGCGACGATCGCCCCCGAGGACATCGCCCAACGCCTCACTGAACGCCACGAGGCCCGCGCCGCAAAGGACTTCACTCGGTCCGACACGATCCGCGATGCGTTGACGGCGGCCGGCGTCGAGGTGATGGACGGCGATCCGCTGGGTTGGGACTGGAAGCTTGCGTTGTAACGGTCTCTTGCAACCGGCCGGTGTGTTGTCGATATAAGTCGCTCAGGAGGAGGGACAGGGATGCGCGGACAGGTGCTTGGCGTCGATCGCGACAGCGGCGAAGGCCAGATTTCGGGGGAAGACGGGCAACGCTACACGTTCCGCCCGCGCGACTGGAGCGACCAGATCGGGCCGGCGGTCGGCGCGTTGATCGATTTCGAGGCGGAGGGGCGCGCCGCACGGCGCATCTATCGCCAGCCGGGAACGGTGCCCGCGCACCTCGCGACGCCCCCCGATGCGGGCGGACGCAACAAATATATCGCCGCCATTCTCGCGTTTCTGTTCGGCGTGCTCGGCGTCCATCGCTTCTATCTCGGGCGAACCGGATCGGGCGTGGTGATGCTGGTCCTGAGCCTCACCGTGGTCGGCCTCGTCGTCACCGGGCTGTGGGCGCTGATCGACACGATCCGCTACCTCGTCATGCCCGAGGAGGAATTCGCCGAACGCTACGGCCGCCGCCCGACATGAAGGTCGTCCTCCCCGCGCTCGCACGGCCCTTGGTCGAGGCGCGGATGCCGCACGATCTGGAGCTCTGCTGGTTCACGAGCGCGGACGAGGCCGCCGCGATGGCCGTGGATGCCGACATCGCCTGGGCGGACACCCAACGGTCCGAAGATACCGCCGACATCATCGCGCAGGCGGCACGACTCAAATGGCTGTCGACGATCCGTGCCGGGCTCGACGCGCTGCCGCTCGACCTGCTCCGCGAGCGCGGCACGATCGTCACCAACGGCATGGGGCTCAACGCCGAGACGGTCGCCGATTACGCCGTCATGGGCGTGCTCGTCGCCGCCAAGCGGTTCGATGAAGTGGTCCGTCTCGCCGACCGGCACCAGTGGACGCTCGACGCCCCCGGCCGCGTCGAGCTCTCCGGCAGCCGCGCGCTGGTGATCGGTTACGGCACGATCGGACGGATGATCGGCGACCGGCTGACGGCGTTCGGCGTCGAAGTAGTCGGCGCGACGCGATCGGGCCGCGACCGCACACTGTCCCCCGACCAATGGCGCGGCCGGTTGGGCGCGTTCGACTGGGTGGTCCTCGCGGCACCCTCGACCGGCGAGACCAGGGCGATGATCGGCGCAGATGAACTCGCGGCGATGAAGCCGGGCGCGTGGCTGATCAACATCGCGCGCGGCGACATGATCGACAATGCCGCGCTGATCGAGGCGATCGAGAAACGGCGTATCGCCGGCGCCTTCCTCGATCCGACCGACCCCGAGCCGCTCCCGCCCGACGATCCGCTGTGGAGTGCGCCCAACGTCATTCACTCGATGCACCTCGCGGGCCGCAGCCAGATGTCGATGTTCCGCCGTGGCGCCGAGCTGTTCGTGCGCAACCTCGCCGCTTTTCGCGAGGAACGGCCGATGGAGAATGTCGTCGATCTCGGCGCTGGTTACTGATCTCCGCGCAAACCCGCTCGATCACGCTCAGCAATTTTCCTTGATTGCCCGCCATGCTATTTTCCCGCATGGACGCCCTCGTTGTTGATGTGAGGAAGAGCATGGCCGCCAAATGGGCCCCCCATAGCTGGACCGCGGCCGAGGCCCGCCAGCTTCCCGATTATCCCGATGCCGCAGCGCTCGACGCCGCGACCGATCAGCTCGTCAGCTTTCCGCCGCTCGTCTTCGCGGGCGAGGCGCGCAACCTGACGGCCGATCTGGCGCGCGTGGCGAACGGGGAAGCGTTCCTGCTCCAGGGCGGCGACTGCGCCGAAAGCTTCGCCGAATTCCACCCCAACAACATCCGCGACACCTTCCGCGTCATTCTTCAGATGGCGGTGGTGCTCACTTATGCCTCCAAGCTGCCGGTGGTGAAGGTGGGGCGCATGGCGGGCCAGTTCGCCAAGCCGCGCTCGGCGCCGACCGAGACGATCGACGGGGTCGAACTGCCCAGCTACCGCGGCGACAACGTCAACGATATCGCCTTCACGCCCGAAGCGCGCATCCCCGACCCGCAGCGGATGTTGCGTGCCTATGCGCAATCGGCAGCGACGCTGAACCTGCTGCGCGCCTTCGCACAGGGCGGCTATGCGAACCTCCACCAGGTCCATCGCTGGACGCACGATTTCATGGGCCGCAGCCCCTGGGCGAAGAAATATGCCGAGACCGCGGACCGCATCGGCGACGCGCTCGAATTCATGGAAGCATGCGGGATCAACGCCGACAGCGTGCCCCAGCTCTCGCAGACACAATTCTACACCAGCCACGAGGCGCTGCTGCTGCCCTACGAACAGGCGCTGACCCGGCAGGACAGCCTGACGGGCGACTGGTACGATACGTCCGCGCATTTCCTGTGGATCGGCGACCGGACGCGCTTCGAAGGGTCGGCGCATGTCGAGTTCCTGCGCGGCATCGGCAACCCGATCGGCGTGAAATGCGGCCCCAGCCTCGAGCCGGATACGCTGCTGCGGCTGCTCGATACGCTCAACCCGGCACGCGTGCCCGGACGGATGACGCTGATCACGCGCTACGGCCACGACAAGATCGAGGCCGGCCTGCCCCCGCTCGTGCGCGCGGTGCTGCGCGAAGGGCATCCAGTGGTGTGGAGCTGCGATCCGATGCACGGCAATGTGGTCAAGGCAGCGAACGGATACAAGACGCGCCCCTTCGACCGAATTCTCGCCGAGGTACGCGGCTTCTTCGCAGTGCATCGCGCCGAGGGCTCGATCGCGGGCGGCATCCATGCCGAGATGACGGGGCAGAACGTCACCGAATGCACCGGCGGCGCGGTGGCGGTGACCGAGCAGAGCCTCGCCGACCGCTATCACACGCATTGCGACCCGCGTCTCAATGCCGGCCAGAGCCTCGAGCTCGCGTTCTTGCTCGCAGAGATGCTCAACCGCGAGATGGCGGAACGCAAGAAGGCGGCTGCCTGATGGCTCGGTAATGTGGCGGGCGTCGAAGGCCATCACGGCCCTTGACGGCCGCCGCCGAGCCCCGTAAGCGCCCGCTCTCGCCAATACACGGCCCCTTCGTCTAGCGGTCTAGGACGTCGCCCTCTCACGGCGAAAACACGGGTTCGAGTCCCGTAGGGGTCACCAGCGATTTCAATCGCTTGAGGAATGAATCGGCAGCCAAAGAGGAACGCTGTCGAACCGATTGAGCACACGCGCCAATCGCGATTTTCTACCGGAAATTGAAAAAGGCCTGCCGATCAACCTGGTTTGATGGAGGCGGTATTTTGTCGCGCCGATCGGCTATCCTATATTCGCGGCCGTCAGGAACCGTTCCCGGCTGGCAGTGGCCTTCTGCTTCAACTCCGCGAGCTCGCGCTTTTCAGTCGCCTCGAGCATCGACACGATCAGGCGGCGGAAATGACCACGCATCGCCGCTCTTGCGCGAGCAGGGTCTCGCGCCTTAAGCGCTTCGAAAACCGCGCGATGTTCCTCGGTCCGCGAATCGGCATCGTGCATGCAAACCGCCTCGTAGGTGGCCTTCACGTCAGGCAGTTGTTCGCGCATCCGCCACAGCGATTTCACCATATGCACCATCGCGACGTTGTTAGATGCTTCGGCGATCGTCAGGTGGAAATGCTCGTCCGCGTCGTTCGCCGCCTCTTCGTCGCCCAGGCGCATCTGTTCGATCAATTCGGCGAGCCGCGCGATGGCTTCATCGGTGATGTTGTGCGCTGCGAGCGCGGCCGACTCGGATTCGATCAGCATCCGCGCCTCGGTCACTTCGAACGCGCTGGCTTTCGGCAGGGCGCCGCTGCCGCCTGACTGCCGTTCGCTGACGTAGACACCCGAACCCGTCTTGATCTCGAGCCGTCCGAGCGCCTGGAGCGCGATTTCAGCTTCTCTGATCGTCACGCGGCTGACGCCAAGCTTCTCTGCCAATTCACGTTCGCCCGGCAGCCGGGTTCCCGGCGGATAGGCGCCCTCTTCGATCAACGCGGCGATCTGTTCGGCCACCGATTGAAAGAGTCTCTTCGAGCCGATTTGCACGCTAAGCCCCGCGATTTCCGTCTGAATTTCTATACCAATTTCCTAATCGGTGTTCGCGCAAATTTCCAGCCGCGCCGTCGCCCAACAGCGCCGAAGTTTCGGTTGAAAGCTTCACGCGCGATCACGATCCGCGTTCCAATAAGGACGGACCCTAGAATTTGACGGATGCGCCGAACGTCAACCTGCGATCCGGCAGCCCCTGGAAACACAGCAGGGCGCCATCGTTCACGCAATATTGCGAAATCTTGGATTTGGTGAGATTCACACCTTCGATGCCGATGTTCAGCCAATCGGTGACATCGTAATTGATGCTACCATTGAGCTGTCCTCGCGCCGCGGTGACGACGGGGAACCCGAACGTGCTGGCGAGCGAGGCGCCGCCGGCGGTGTCCAGCGTGCGGAACGCGCTGCGCCACGTATAGCGCGCCCGCGCCGAAAGGCCGTATTTCTCGTAATAGAGCGTGACGTTGTAGGCATGCTTCGAGAAGTCGAGCAGGCCCTGCACCGCCGTTACGGGCACGAAATCCGCGTCGTTGTAGATACCGTTGATCGCATTGAAGATGTCGGTGCCGCGCGTGGCGGAGGTGTTGGTCGCCTCGCCTCCACCGAACTTTTGATAGGTGTAATTGGCCAGGATGCCGAAGCCCGATGCGAAGCCGAGACTGCTTTCGAACTGCGAAAGATCATATTGGAACGCAACCTCGACGCCGGTCTGCGTCGTGCTCGCGGTATCGTTGATCGTCGTCTGGATCGGAACGCACAGGCCTTGCCCACCCGTGTTCGGCGGCGCGAGAAGATTCCGGAAAGCGATGGGATTGAAGATCCCGCCGCCTTCGCACGGTGCGGTCAGATCGCGATAGCCGTTCGCGTCGAGCGGCGCGTCCTCCAGCTGCGTCACGAACAGATCGTTGCGCTTCTTGTGGAAGAAGGCGACGCTGATGACCGAGGACGGGGCGAAATACCAGTCGAGCGACACGTCGTACGACGTCACCGTTTCCGGGGCCAGATTCGGATTTCCGATGGAAACGGCCGCATTCTCGCTGGTCCCGAACGAGACCGACGTGTTCAGCAGATCGAAGGACGGGCGATTGATATCCTGACTGTAGCTCGCGCGAAGCAGCACGCCGCGGGTCAGGTCCGCCGCTAGGTTCACGCGCGGCAGCAGCTTGCTGTATCCGCCTTTCGCGCTGGTCTGCGTCACGACGCCGGACGCGATCGAGTTACCGGTCGAATCGAGCTGCGTATCGAGCCAGCGCAAGCCGACATTGCCCCGGATCGGGCCGGCCTCGAAATTGGCCTGTCCATAGACGGCGTTGGTCGTTTCGTTGATCGAGAAGAAGCCGCTCGCATTCTCGCTCGGATCGTCCAGCAGCTTCGACCCGCCGTTGTCGATCAGCGCCTGCTGCAATATCGCCAGCGTCCCCGCCTGATCGCTGAACGAGCGGTTGGGGTCGATCAGGAGGAAGTCGCGGAAATACAGCGCCCTGCCATCGGCTCGATTGAAGTTGGTCGGCCCGGGAACAAGCAGGTCCGAAAACATGGTTCCGTTCGGGCTGTCCGCCATCTTGTTCAGCGAAAGGTTTACCCCGATGTCGTCGAACCTGCTCGATGTCTTGTTGTACCGGTAGCCGATGTCGAATGTCGTGAAGAAATGGGTCAGATCATTCACGTCGAGCGACATGTCGAGGCGGAATGCATCCTCCTTGTTCCGGGTTTTGTCGTCGCCGACATTCACCGCCTGGAGCACCACGTTGGCAGGATCGAGCAGCTCGGCGGCGGTGGGTGCATAGATCGAGCTCGACGCGATGCCGAACGCCAGCGACCCGCCGGAAAGGTCATAGGCAAAGGGCACGGCATTGTCGTTGCCCGAATCCGTGGGCGTATGGGGATTGATGAAGTTCAGCGTCGTGCTGAGATTGGGGTTGTGGGTGTTCGAAATCGAGCGCGACGCCTCGACTCGCGCCGAAAAACGGCCGGATTCGAACTCCGTGCCCAGCCGGTAGATCTCGCTCTTCGTGAGACGGGCGCCCGTGTCGCTCGAAAAGCGCAGGTTCGCGTCATTGGCGTCGGCGGCCAGATTGACGTCGATGACGCCCGTTTCCGCAACCTGGATGCTTCCCAGGTCCACGCCGTCCAGTGAACCGAAATCGACCGTCTGGAACGAGTTGGGAACACTATAGTCGAGCAGTTCGCTGACGCCCGAAGCCTGCACGCGTGAACTGGTCTGCCGGCGTTTCTGGTCGTTATAGACCGTATCGAAATAGAATTTCAGGTTGTCGCTCGGCTTCCATTCCAGCGTGCCGGCCAGATTGACGGTCCTGTACTTGAAGTCCTCGAGCTCCTGGTTGAGGAACTGGATGCCGACGAAATCGAACGATTGGGCGGCCGGTCGGTCGGCGAGATCTTGGGCGACACCGCTCCTGACGACGGTCGCATCTACATTCTCCACAAGGCCGCCGTCGCGGTCGACGCGGGGGCGGAACGACGTCGCTTCCTGTTTCGTATAGCTCCCGCTCACGATGACGCCGATTTCGCCGATCCCTGTGGACCATTTGTTCCCGACGCTGGCGGAAATCCTCGGCTCCACGCTCTCCGCCAGCTCGCTATATTCACCCTGAACCCGCGCCGCCAACAGCGGCTCCCTGAGCTCCAGCGGGCGGATCGTGCGCAGGTTGATGGTGCCGCCGACCGACCCTTCGATGGTGCTCGCTTCGGGCGCCTTGATGACCTCCACCGACGCGATGATGGCCGGATTGATGTCTTCGAAGCTGATGCCGCCGCGGCCGGATCCCGATCCCACCGTCGCGACGCCGTTGATCTCGGTGCGATTGGCGTTGGTGCCGCGAATCTGAACGCCCGTGCCGACGCCTGCCTCTCGGGTGATCTGGATGCCGGGGACGTTTTCGAGGACTTCGGCGAGGTTCTGATCGGGCAGCTTGCCGATGTCTTCCGCGTTGATGACCTCGACCAGGCTGTCCGCGTTGCGCTTTTCATTGAGCGCGCTCTGCAGCGATCCGCGGATCCCGGTGACGACGATCGCATCGCCGGGCGCTTCGTCCGCGACATTGGCCGTCGGTTGCTGATCTTGCGCCAGTGCGGCGCCGGGCAACGCAACAGCGCTCAATGTGACGCCCGCCAGCAGCCGCGAGATCAGCCTAGATTTGGACGTCAACCGGCGCCGGTGATCGGCACGCTTCACCATCGATCCCTCCCCTTGACCATATTCTGTGAGGAGGGACGATATTGTCTAGACCACATAAGTCAACCTTTCAGTAAGGCCTATACGTGTATTTTGTCCTACCAATTGTCCAATCCGCATGGCTTTCCCTGATCAGATAACGATCGACGCCAGCTCGCTTTCACGGCCACGCGCTGCATCCATGCCCGCACTCTCCCGAGCTCAGCGAAGACGCCTGCGCGCGCCGCAAAGCCGAAGGGGCACTCTCCACCTAAGGCGGCCCATAGCCCCGCTTCAGAATAAAATTGACGCAGCGCAGCATGACCGACCATCATGAGCCGGATCGGAAGGATGGTCGGTGCGGATTGTCATCGTCGACGATAGCGGATTGCGCGCTTCGGTGCTCGAGGAGGGCCTGCGCGAGGCTGGCTATTACGATATTCACGTCGTGCCGACACGCGGCGCCTTCGTGACACAGATCGAGCGAATGGCGCCCGACGTCGTCTTGATGGATCTCGGCAGCCCGAGCCGGGACGTGCTGGAGGAAATGCTGTTCGTGAGCCGCGCGTTGGCCCGGCCGATCGCAATGTTCGTCGACCAGTCCGACGAGGCGATGATCGGTGCGGCGATCGACGCCGGCGTCTCGGCCTATGTCGTCGACGGCTTGCGCAAGGAGCGGGTGAAGCCGATCCTCGAGCTGGCCGTGCGCCGCTTCAATGCGTTCGCGCGAATGCAGGCCGAGCTCGACGAGGCCCGCACGGCGCTTGCCGACCGCAAGACGATCGACAAGGCCAAGGCAATCCTGAT
Organism: Sphingomonas sp.; assembly: GCA_035538935.1. Taxonomy (GTDB): domain Bacteria; phylum Pseudomonadota; class Alphaproteobacteria; order Sphingomonadales; family Sphingomonadaceae; genus Sphingomonas. Next base: position 10,406 of record DATLJH010000019.1, on the reverse strand, counting down.
GGCCAGCCGCGGCATGGCCGAGCCCGACGCCTACGCCTTGCTGCGTTCGACGGCGATGAACCAGGGACGCCGCATCGTCGAAGTGGCCGAGGCGCTGATCACTGCGAGCACGCTGCTGGGAGGACAGCCATGACCACGATCCGCGCGGCCTTCCTGCCGCTGACCGACAGCGCGGTGCTGGTCGCGGCGCGCGAGAAGGGTTTCGCCGAGGCCGAGGGTATCGATCTCGATCTGGTCCGCACGACGAGTTGGGCCACGCTGCGCGACCGGCTGATCCATGGCCAGGTGCAGGCCGCACATATGCTAGCGCCGCTCGCGGTCGCGGTGACGCTTGGGCTGAGCCAGCAGCCGGCCGCGCTGGCCGCGCCGTTCAAGCTCAACCTCAACGGCAACATGCTGGTGATGGCGGCCGACTTTGCCGCCGCGCTGGAGCCGGACCTGCCCCGGCGCCTCGCCGATCCGCTCGCCACCGCGCACGATTTCGCCGCGGCGATCGGGCTTCACCGCCGCAAACCGATCATCGGCGTAGTGCATCGCTTCTCCAGCCACGCGCTCACACTGCGCTACTGGCTTGCGAGCGCGGGCATCGATCCCGACCGCGATGTCGTGTTGCGCGTGCTACCGCCGTCGCTGATGGTCGAGGCGAGCCAGCTGGGCGAGATCGACGGCTTCATCGCCGGCGCCCCTTGGCCCGCCGCCGCGATCGAGCAGGGGCTGGTGGAGGCGGTAGCGCTCGGCGCGCGCATCTGGCAGCGCGGCGTGGAAAAGGTGCTCGCCTTCCGTAACGAGTGGATGGAGGAGAATGCGAACGCGGTCGATCGCTTGCTCGTCGCGTTGACGGCGGCGGCGCGCTGGAGCGACACACCCGCCAATCGCGCCGAGCTGGCAACATTGCTCGCGCAGCCCGAGTATGTCGACCAGCCGGCGGAACTCATCGCGCGCGGTCTGCAGGGCCTGGTGATCCCTCAGCAGGGCGCAGCGCCGATGGAGATGCCCGATTTTCTCCTGTTCGATCGCGAGGCGACCGCCTTTCCGTGGCGCAGCCAGGCGCTGTGGATCTACTCGCAACTGGCGCGCTGGCGGCAGGTGGCGCCAAACCGCGAGGCCGAGCGCGCCGCCGCCGGAGTCTTCCGTCCCGATATCTATCGCCGCGCGCTCGGCGGCAGCGACGTCGCCATGCCCGGCGCGAGCATGAAGCTGGAAGGCGCGGTCTTCAACCCGACCGGCGTCGGCACCCATCGCGGCGCATTGACGCTAGGGCCTGATCGCTTCTTCGACGGCCGCATCTTCGATCCCGAGCAGGTCGCGGCCTATGTCCATGGGTTCGCCGTGCGCCGATGATCTGGGCGTTACGATGCGGACTCACATTTTCCGTATTGCAACATGAGACGGTTTCGCCGAATGATCCACGCCGACGCGCAATGACGCGCGCATGATCAGGCGCCTTTCCCAAGGACGGGTAGCAGGCGCCCACTCTAACAAGCAGCAGAGCCGCTGACTGGATTTCGCATATGCGAACGTCCGGCGAGCGGCTTTTTTCGTGCCTTTTTTGCAGATCGGGAAAGCATCATGGCCACGATATTCGGGCATCGCACCGCGCAGGCATCGGCAGACGGACAGGTGCCGTCCAGTTTCTGGAAGGCCGGCCACTGGCCGACGTTGATCGCTGCGTTGCTCTATTTCGATGCCGCCTTCATGGTCTGGGTGATCCTGGGACCGCTGGCACCGCAGATCGCCGCGACGCTCGGCCTCGATCCGGCGCAGAAGGGGTTGATGGTGGCGACGCCGACGCTCGCCGGCGCCCTGCTGCGCGTCGCCAATGGTTTGCTGGTCGATCGCATCGGGCCGAAGGGTGCGGGCGCGATCAGCCAGATCATCGTCATCGTCGGGTTGCTTTCGGCCTGGCTGCTTGGCGTGCGCAGCTTTACCGGCACGCTGCTTCTCGGCGTTGCCCTTGGTTTTGCCGGCGCGAGCTTCGCGATCGCCCTGCCGCTCGCCAGCCGCTGGTATCCGCCCGAGCATCAGGGCAAGGCGATGGGGCTCGCCGGCATGGGCAATTCGGGCACCGTGCTCACTGCCCTGTTCGCCCCGACGCTCGCCCAACGGTTCGGCTGGACCAGCGTGCTGGGGCTCGTCTGCATCCCGCTCGCGATCATCTTCGTGGTCTATATGCTGATGGCGAAAGACGCGCCCGGCCGACCGGCGCCCCGAGAACTTGCCGACTATTTCGTTCCCCTGAAATCGACCGACGCCTGGTGGCTGATGGGCTTCTACGCAGTGACGTTCGGCGGCTTCGTCGGGCTGGCAGCGTCGCTACCGATCTATTTCACCGACCGGTTTTCGCTGAGCCCCGTGGTCGCCGGCTATTGCACCGCCGCCTGCGTGTTCGTCGGCTCGCTCGTGCGACCGCTGGGCGGCGCCGTCGCCGATCGGATCGGCGGCATCAAAGTGCTGTCGGTCGTGTTCGCCGTCGCCACGATCACGCTTGCCGGGATCGGCATCGCATCGAGTATGACAACCGCGCTCGCGCTGTTCGTCGTCGCGATGTTGGCATTGGGCATCGGCAACGGGTCGGTATTCCAGCTCGTGCCGCAACGCTTCCGGGCGGAGATCGGGGTGATGACCGGGCTGGTCGGCATGGCAGGCGGCGTCGGCGGCTTCTACCTCGCCTCGTCGCTCGGCGTTGCGCGGCAGCTCACCGGCAGCTTCTCGCCGGGATTCCTGATCTTCGCCGGGTTGGCGGCGCTGGCAGGGACCGGACTGGCAGCGGTCAAGCGCCGCTGGCGGACAAGCTGGGATACCGGCGCGCAGCTTTGATGATTCGAAAGCGCTTGAGCAGGGCACCGCTTTCGACTATTGTGCATCGCAACAGGGCAATGCTGCCCGCTCGACATAGCCGCGGCGATCCAGTGTCGGATCGCCAAAGCGCATATGATGGCAAGGCCGCCATCCAGGCTCCGCTTCGCGCGGGGTCCGGATGGCGGCCTTTTTCGTTTCTGGAGCGCAACGCATGGACTTTCACGAATACCAGTCGCCCGATCCTGCTGACACGATCGAGCCGGATGCCGCGCGCGCGCATCTGGTGGTGATCGGCAACGGCATGGCCGGATGCCGCGCGGTCGAGGAATTGCTGGCGCGCGATGCGGGTCGGCATCGCGTTACCATCTTCGGCGCCGAGCCGCACGTGAACTACAACCGCATCATGCTCTCGCCGGTGCTGGCCGGCGAGAAGAGTTTCGACGAGATCGTCATCAACGATCACGACTGGTATGCCGACAACCAGATCGACCTGATCGCGGGCGATCCCATCGTCGCGATCGACCGGACGGCGAAGACGGTGACCTCGAAGGCGGGACGGACGGTCGTCTACGACAAACTGCTGATCGCCACCGGCTCCGATCCGTTCATCATCCCGGTGCCGGGGCACGACCTGCCGGGCGTCATCAGCTTCCGCGACATGAGCGATGTCGACGCGATGCTGGCAGCGGCCGCGCAGGGTGGCGACGCGGTGGTGATCGGTGGCGGGCTGCTCGGACTGGAGGCAGCGCACGGCCTGACATTGCGCGGCATGAAGGTGACGGTGCTGCACCTGATGCCGACGCTGATGGAGCGCCAGCTCGACGAGGCGGCGGGCTGGCTACTCAAGCAGGCGCTGGAGGCGCGCGGACAGGCCATCCTGACCGGCGCGGACACCGCCGAAATCTACGGGGGCGGCAAGGTGGAAGGCGTGCGGCTCAAGGACGGCCGCGACATTCCCGCAAGCCTCGTCGTCATGGCGGTCGGCATCCGCCCGTCGGTGGCGCTGGCGCGCGCCTCGGGCCTCGCGGTCGGGCGTGGCATTCACGTCGACGATCACATGGTGACGTCTGACCCGGACGTGCTCGCGGTCGGCGAGTGCGTCGAACATGACGGGCAGGTCTATGGCCTCGTCGCGCCGTTATGGGACATGTGCCGCGCGCTCGCCGACGGGCTGGTCGAGAAGCACACGGGCTATCGCGGATCGGTCGCCTCGACCAAGCTCAAGGTCGCCGGCCTCAACGTCTTTTCGGCGGGCGATTTTTCCGGCGGCGAGGCTTGCGAAGACATTGTCCTGCGCGACGCCGCGCGCGGCATCTACAAGCGCGTCGTGCTCCGCGAGGACCGTGTCGTCGGCGCGGTGCTCTACGGCGATACCGCCGACGGCGGTTGGTATTTCGATTTGCTCAAGAGGCAGGAGGACGTCGCCGATATTCGCGACGTGCTGATCTACGGCCAGGTCTTCGCCTCGGGGGGTAGGCGCGCGGACCCTAAGGCGGCCGTTGCGGCGCTCTCGGCCGATGCCGAGATCTGCGGCTGCAACGGCGTTTCCAAAGGCCAGGTCGTCGCCTGCATCGAGGCCGGCAATGCGACGCTCGACGCCGTGCGCGCGACCTGCAAGGCCTCTGCCTCGTGCGGGTCGTGCACCGGGATGGTCGAGAGCCTGCTCGCGGTGACGCTGGGCGACGATTATGCCGGCGAGCGCGCGACCAAAACCATCTGCGGCTGCACCAGTTTCGGCCATGACGACGTTCGCCGCGAGATCGTCGCGCAGGGGCTGAGGTCAATCCCCGAGGTGATGCAGAAGCTGCACTGGACGACGCCCGACGGCTGTTCGTCGTGCCGGCCCGCGCTCAATTACTATCTGTTGTGTGCCTGGCCGGGCGAATACGAGGACGACCAGCAGAGCCGCTTCGTCAACGAGCGCCTCCACGCCAACATCCAGAAGGACGGCACCTATTCGGTGGTGCCGCGGATGTGGGGCGGCATCACCTCGCCAAAGGAATTGCGCGCGATCGCCGACGTGGTGGAGAAATACAACGCGCCGATGGTCAAGGTGACCGGTGGTCAGCGGCTCGACATCTTCGGAATCAGGAAGGAGGATCTGCCCGCCGTATGGGCCGATCTCAACGCCGCCGGCATGGTCTCGGGCCATGCCTATGGCAAGGCGCTGCGCACGGTGAAGACGTGCGTGGGGAGCGAATGGTGCCGCTTCGGTACGCAGGATTCGACCGGGCTCGGCGTCAAGCTGGAACGGATGAGCTGGGGCTCCTGGATGCCCCACAAGTTCAAGATCGCCGTGTCTGGCTGCCCGCGCAACTGCGCCGAGGCGACGATCAAGGATTTCGGCGTGGTCTGCGTCGAGTCGGGTTACGAGCTGCACGTCGGCGGCAACGGCGGGATGAAGGTTCGCGCCACCGACCTGCTCTGCAAGGTCGCGACCGAGCAGGAGGCAATGGAATATTGCGCCGCTTTCATCCAGCTCTATCGCGAAGAGGCGCGCTATCTCGAGCGCACCGCGCCGTGGACCGAGCGCGTCGGGCTCGATGCCATCAAGACGCGGATCGTCGACGATGCCGAGGGTCGCGCGGCGCTGGCCGAACGTTTCCTGTTCTCGCAGCGCTTCAGCCAGGACGATCCGTGGGCCGACCGCGCCGCCGGGCACGACCGCAACCATCACGCGCCGATGGCGCGCTTCACCCCGCAGAAGGAAATGGCATGATCGGCGATTGGCTCGATATCGGCTGGCTCGACGAAATCCCGCCGCGTGGCAGCCGAACGATACAGGTCGCGGGCGGCGACGATGTCGCGGTGTTCCGCACCGGCGACAACCGTGTCTTCGCGCTCGCCGACCGCTGCCCGCACAAGCATGGCCGGCTGAGCCAGGGCATCGTCCACGGCAACGCGGTGGCCTGCCCGCTCCACAATTGGCGGATCGCACTGGCGACCGGCGAGGCGCAGGGTGCGGACAAGGGCTGCACGCCGGTCGTGCCGGTCAGGGTGAGCGGCGGCCGCGTGCTGATCTGCCGCGCCAGCACGTTGAAGGCGGCGGCGTGAGGAGGAACTTAAAGCCCCTCCCCTTCAGGGGAGGGGTTGGGGTGAGGCAGAGCCACAGAGGAGGCGCTTGCCGAACTTCCCCACTCCCGACCCCTCCCCTGAAGGGGAGTGGCTTGTGACCACGATCCGCACCACCTGCGCCTATTGCGGGGTGGGCTGTGGCGTGCTTGCCACGCCGACCGGCGGGCGAATGACAACGATCGCCGGTGATCCCGATCATCCCGCCAATCGCGGCCGGCTGTGCTCCAAAGGCACGCATCTCGGCGAGACGATCGGGCTGGAGGGCCGCCTGCTCCACCCGATGATCGGCAAGCGCCGCGCGAGCTGGGACAAGGCGCTCGACCTCGTCGCCCGCCGTTTCCGCGAGACGATCGCGCGGCACGGGCCGAACAGCGTCGCCTTCTATGTCTCGGGCCAATTGCTGACCGAGGATTATTACGTCGCCAACAAGCTGATGAAGGGATTCATCGGCTCGGCCAATATCGACACCAATTCACGGCTGTGCATGTCGAGCGCGGTCGCCGGCCACATCCGCGCGTTCGGCGAGGATGTCGTCGCGGGCAGCTACGACGATCTCGACGCCGCCGACCTGATCGTGCTGGTCGGCTCCAACACGGCATGGTGCCACCCGATCGTCTATCAGCGCATCCGCGCGCGCTGCGAGGCGGGCGCGAAGCTGGTGGTGATCGACCCGCGCCGCACCGAAACCGCCGAACAAGCCGATTGCCATCTCGCGCTCAAGCCCGGCACCGACGTGGCGCTGATGAACGGCTTGCTGGCGCATTGCCGACGCGAGCGCGTGCTCGACGCCGCTTTTCTCGCCGATCATGTCGCCGTGTCAGAAGGCTTCTGGGAGGCACTCGATGACGGTCATGATTTGTGGAGCGTCGCCCACACTTGCGACCTGCCGCCCGCCGAGATCAAGCGCTTCTACGATCTGTTCGCCGCCAGCCCACGCACCGTCACCCTGTTCAGCCAGGGGATCAATCAGTCGATCGCAGGCACCGATCAGGTCAACGCCATCATCAACGTTCATCTCGCCACCGGCCGTATCGGCAAGCCGGGCGCGACGCCCTTCTCGATCACCGGTCAGCCCAACGCGATGGGCGGACGCGAGGTCGGCGGGCTCGCCTCGACGCTGGCCGCGCATCGCGGTTTCGATATCGAGGATATTGCCGATATCGGCCGCTTCTGGGCGGCGCCCAATATGGCGACGAAGCCGGGCCTCAAGACGGTCGACCTGTTTCGAGCGGTCGGCACGGGGCGGATCAAGGCGCTATGGGTGATGGCGACCAACCCGGCGGTATCGCTGCCGGATGCCGGCAGCGTTCGCGCCGCGCTGGCGGATTGCCCGTTCGTCGTCGTTTCCGACGTGATTGCCGAAACCGACACCAGCCGATTCGCGCATGTTCGTCTGCCCGCCGCCGCCTGGGGCGAGAAGAGCGGCACCGTCACAAATTCCGAGCGAACGGTGAGCCGGCAGCGCGCCTTCCTGCCGCTGCCCGGCGAGGCGCGGCCCGATTGGTGGATCGTCAGCGAGGTCGCGCGGCGGATGGGCTGGCGCACCGCCTTCGCTTATGACCGCCCCGCCGACATCTGGCGCGAGCACGCTCGGCTCACGACCTATCGCAACCATGGCCGGCGGTTGCTCGATCTCAAGGGTCGGACGGCGATCGGCAATGCCGCATACGATGCGATGGCCCCGTTTCGCTGGGCCGAGGCGCCATTCACCGACGCCTACTTCCCGACGCCCGATGGCAAAGCGCGGCTGGTCGCGGTCGCGCAGCGGCCAGCGGAGCAACCGCTGCCGCGCTGGTCGCTGACGCTCAACACCGGGCGCTATCGCGACCAATGGCACACGATGACGCGCACCGGCCTCAGCCCAAAGCTCGCGCGCCACCGTGAGGAGCCGCTGGTCGAAGTTCATCCGGCCGACGCCGAAGGGTTCGGTCTTATCGACGGCGGATTGGCGCGCGTCGTCACGCCGCAGGGCGACAGTTTGTTTCGGGTGAGCGTCAGCGAGGCCCGACGCGAAGGCGAGTTGTTCGTACCGATCCACTGGACCGACCAGCAATCGACGGGCGGCCGCACCGGCCTGCTCGCCCGTGCGACAACCGATCCGCTATCGGGCCAGCCCGGCTTCAAGATGACGCCGGCGCGGGTTGCCGCCGTCGCGGTCGAATGGCGCGGTTTCCTCATTGTACAGGGAGCGGCAGCTCTGCCCGATTGCTTGTGGGCGACACGCGTGACAGTGCCTGGCGGAGCCTTGTTCGAACTCGCAGGCGATGGCGATCCGGCGACGCTCGAAAAGACGCTTCCGAAGGGCGAGCGGATCGAAGCGATCGATCCCGCCCGCGGCACACGGCGCATCGCAATGCTCGACAAAGGCCGGCTGACGGCCGTGTTGTTCGTGACGCGAGCCGGTGAATTGCCCGGCCGCGACTGGCTGATCGCGCAGCTCGGGGCCGAACACGGCCCGCAGGTGCTCGCGGGTCGCGCGCCGGACAACCAACCCGATCGCGGTCCGATCGTCTGCACCTGCTTCAACGTCGGCCTGAGGACGATCCTGGCAACGATCCGCGACCAGTGTCCAGCCGATGTCGCCGCGATCGGCACGGCGCTGAAGGCCGGTACCAATTGCGGCTCGTGTCGTCCGGCGCTTGCCCGGATTCTCGCCGAAAACAAGGAAACCGCCAATGGGTGACGATTTCGCCCCGGGCATGGTCTGGCTGGTCGGTGCCGGCCCCGGCGACCCCGATCTCCTCACTCGCAAGGCCGAACGACTGCTGGCGCGCGCAGACACGGTCTTCCACGATGCGTTGATTGGTCCTGGCGTACTCGCGCTCGCCGCAACGGCGGAACGCATCAGCGTAGGCAAGCGCGCTGGTCGCCACTCGAGGGACCAGCGCACGATCGATGCGCTGATCGTCGCCGCGGCTCGTGCAGGCAAGCGCGTGGTGCGACTCAAGGGCGGAGACCCCTCGATCTTCGGCCGCTCGGCGGAGGAGCTAGCGGCTTGCGCGACGCATGGCGTGCCGGTGCGCATCTGCCCTGGCATCACTGCGGCGAGCGCGGCGGCGGCGAGCGGCCTTGTCGCACTCACGCTGCGCGGCAACGCTCGACAGCTCACCTTCCTGACTGCGCACGCGCGTGCCGGTCAATCGCTCGACCTCGACTGGACAGCGCTGGCACGGCCCGACACGACCCTGGCGATCTACATGGGCCGCGCCGCAGCGCCGAACATCGCCGGCGCGCTGATTGCCGCCGGCCGCGCGCCCGACACGCCAGTGACGGTCGCGGTCGACGTCTCGCTGCCGACTGAGCGCCTGGTGCGCGGCCGGCTCGACGCGCTGGGCTTCCTCGTCAAGACGATCAGCGAGGACGACGCCACGTTGTTGCTGATCGGTGACGCATGTGCATCACCGACCTCGCGTCTCGCTCAGAAGTTGTACCGCACGCCGACGCGATACATCCGGCCGAGCACGTCGTAGAGCGACGGGTTGATATCCACGCCGGTATTGGTCTGCGGCGACGGGGTTGGGTCACGGTCGAATAGGTTGTTGACCTTGAAATAGGCGCTGACCTTGTCGGTCAGGTGGTACGAGCCTGAAACGTCGAAATAGAAGGCGCCGTCCATGTGGTTATAGTCGACCGTCGGATTGTTGACGGTCGAAACCGGGCAATCCCCGTCGCCGCAGACGATGTACTGGTGGCCGAACACGCCATCGCTGAACCAGCGCTGCTGCAACGTCAGGCTGTAATGGTCGGTCTCCCACGTCTCCATCGCGAGCAGTTTCCAGTCGGGAGTAGAGCTCGAATTGACGCCGGCCTGCTGCACCGGAATCGTGCCGGGCAGGCCGGTCTTGGTGATGAAGTTGCGCACGTTGGTGGCAAGGCCGCGCAGCGTCAGATTTCCCGACGAGCCGAACGGATGGCTGAGCCGATAACTGGCTTCGATGTCGAAACCGTCGGTGAAGATCGATGCCGCCGCCGATACTACCGAAATCGAACGCGAGATAGACCGTCCAGGGCCGCGCGACCGCCAGGGGGCTCATCTCGCGCGCGCCGGTAAGATATTTCGGGAACCAGAAGAGATAGAAATCCCAGACCGGATCCGCGATCATGCAGGCGCAGGTGTTGCGGGGCGAGGACTGAAACATCCCCGATCCCGGAGAGTTCTCACGGACGAACGCGGATGATCGTCTTGCCTGCGCGCCGCGTGGTGGGATTGAAGGCGGCAACAGCCTCGTCGAGTGGGGCGACGAAGCCGATGTTCGTCCGCAGCCGGCCGTCGCGCACTCGCTGGACGATCTCGCTCAACTGGGCGCGATCGGATTCGACGACGAAATCGACCGCGAGCCCCATGGCAGGCCGCGCCTCGGCCGGTCCGACGATCGTCACCAGCGCGCCTCCGGGCCGCACCAGCGCCGCGGAGCGCTTCTGGATGTCGCCGCCGATGACATCGAACACCAGGTCGACGACGCCGACATCCTCCAGAGCGTCGTTGTCGAGGTCGACGAATTCGTTCGCGCCAAAGTCGAGCGCTGCCTGGC
>DATLJH010000018.1:0-197979 GCA_035538935.1 Sphingomonas sp. | reverse complement strand
CGCGGCACATAGGTGCGCACCGGATCGCCCTCGGGGCTCTCGATCCGCAGCAGCGTATAGCCCGCGGTCGCCTGCAATCCGGGCAGCACCTCGCCGCCCAGATCGGCCTCGATGCCTTCCGAGGTCGCGTCGATCGTGGTGTAATAGGTCTGCCCCGTCCCCGGATCGAATCCCGCGGCCTCGGCGGTGTTCTTCTGCCGCGCGCGGAAGATCGAGACGCTGGCGTTGAGCTTGCCGTCGTGCCACGCGCCCTTGATGCCGGCTTCCAGATTGTCGCCCTCGATCGGCGGCAGCACGCGGTGCGCGACGTCGGTCTCGGTCTGCGGGTTGAAGATCGTCGCGAAGCTCGCATAGGCGGTGAGGTGTGGCGTCAGGTCGGCGGTCGCGCCGACGAAGGGCAGCGCCTTGGTTTTGGAAAAATTGCTCGCCACGCCATAGGAATAGCCCTCGCTTTTCGCGTGGGTGACGTTGCCGCCCAGCATCAGCTTCAGCCCGTCGGCGGGGTTGAGCCGCACCAGCGCATAGGCCGATTCGCGTCTTTGGTGCATGTCGGCGCTGAGCGTGAAGTCGGGGAAGTCGGGCAGGGGATAGCTGCCGTCGAATGCGCTGTCGCCGGGCAAGGGCACGTCGCCCGGCGGATAGCTCGAATATTGCTGCACCCGAGCGGCGCCACGGTTTACCCCGACCACCAGGTCGTGCGCGCGGCCGAACAGCGTCACCGGCCCGCTGACATAGGCGTCGAGCGTCAGGTCGCGCGTCGGCCCCTTGAACGCGCCGGGGAAGCTGAACAGCCCGTCGCCGGTCTCGCGGTCGGGCGTGCCGTAGACGTAGAACAGCCGATCCTTCTCGTCGATCGCATGGCGCAGCGCGGAGACCCTGGCGATCCAGCCGCCGCCCAATTGCTGCGTCACGTCGCCGAAGATCTGCTGGTCCTTGATGTTCCAATGCGACCAGTCGATGCCCGTGCTGGTCGATCGCGCGTAATCGGTGGGCGTGCCGTCGGTGTAGAACAGCGGCAACGCGCCCCACAGGCTGCCTGCGGTGCGGTTGTCCTGCCGCTGATAGCCCGCGCTCACCAGCGTCGTCGGCGTCAGGTCCGCCTCGATGATGCCGTAGAGCACCGATCTTTTGGTGTGGTAGCGGTCCAGATAGGAATCGGCGTCGAGATACGCCCCCACCCCGCGCGCGCGGATGCTGCCGTCGCTGGTCAGCGGCACCGAGACGTCGCCGTCGACGCGCACCTGGTCGAACGAGCCGTAGAGCGCGCTCGCCGAGGCGTTCAGGCCGCGCGTCGGCCGCTTGTGGACGAAGTTGATCGTCGCCGACGGATTACCGGTCGACGACAGCAGCCCGTTCGCCCCGCGCAGTACCTCGATCCGGTCGTAGGTCACGGTATCGAGCGCGCCGTTCTGCAGGCCATAGGCGAAGGGCAGCCCGATGCCGTCGATCTGGAAATTGGTGATGTCGAACCCGCGTGCCGAATAATAGGTGCGATCGGTCTCGACCTGCTGGACGTTGATGCCGGTGGTGGTCGCGAGCACCTGATTGACGTCGTCGAGGTTGAACGCGTCGATCTGCGCGCGGGTGATGATGCTCACCGATTGCGGCGTCTCGCGCTGGCTCAGCGACAGCCGCGTCGCCGCGCTCGTGACCTTCGCGCCGAAATCGTCCGCGTCGCGCTCTCCGGTGACGAGGATCTCCGGCCGCGCCTGCGGGTCATCGGCCTCGCTCGTCGGATCGGCCGCCCCCGGGGCAGCGGCGACGGCGGCGAGGCAGAAGGCGAGGGTGAGCGACACGGGCGATCCTTTTGTGGGCGTTGACGATCGCGCCCTCATAACCGCTCATGTCGCTAATGCAACCCATTCGCATTAGCAGATCGCACCAAAAAGAAGGGCCGGGAGAAACGCGCCCCCCGGCCCCTCATTCCGTTGCGGCCGGCACGGGAGTAAATCCCGTGCCGTCGGACGCGGCGATGCCGCGCCGGCCGGCCGTTTGCGTGCGCCTGGGCGCACCGGCGCGTAGCTTGCGCTACGCGCCTCGCTCCGGCTTACGCCCCCGCGACCTCCGCCGTGTCGATCTTGATGCCCGGGCCCATCGAGGAGCTGATCGCCACCTTCTTGACGTACTTGCCCTTGGCGCCCGACGGCTTGGCCTTCACCACCGCGTCGACCAGCGCGTCGAAATTCGCGCGCAGATCGGCGGCCGCGAAGCTCGCCTTGCCGATGCCCGAGTGGATGATGCCCGCCTTCTCGACGCGATACTCCACCTGGCCGCCCTTGGCCGCCTTCACGGCCGCCGCGACGTCCATCGTCACCGTGCCCAGCTTCGGGTTCGGCATCAGCCCCTTGGGGCCCAGCACCTTACCCAAGCGCCCGACGACGCCCATCATGTCCGGGGTCGCGATGCAGCGGTCGAAATCGATCGTGCCGCCCTGGATGATCTCCATCAAGTCTTCGGCGCCGACGACGTCCGCGCCCGCCGCCTTGGCTTCGTCAGCCTTGGCGCCCTTGGCGAACACGCCCACGCGCACCGTCTTGCCGGTGCCCTTGGGGAGCGTGACGACGCCGCGCACCATCTGGTCGGCATGCCGCGGATCGACGCCCAGGTTGAGCGCGACCTCGATCGTCTCGTCGAACTTCGCGGTGGCGTTGTCCTTGGCGAGCTTGATCGCCTCGTCCACGCCGTGGAGCTTGTCGCCGTCGACCGTCCAGGCCTTCTGCTTCTTGGTCAGCTTCGCCATGATCTCAGCCCTCCACCACGTCGAGGCCCATCGCGCGGGCGCTGCCTTCGATGATGCGGGTCGCCGCCTCGATGTCGTTGGCGTTCAGGTCCTTCATCTTGGTCTCGGCGATCTGCGCCAGCGCCGACCGCTTGATCTTGCCCGCGGAGACCTTGCCCGGCTCCTTCGAGCCCGACTTGAGGTTCGCCGCCTTCTTGATCAGGAAGGTCGCCGGCGGCGTCTTGGTGGTGAACGAGAAGCTGCGATCCGCATAGACGGTGATCACCGTCGGGATCGGCGCGCCCTTTTCGAGGTCGCCGGTCGCCGCGTTGAACGCCTTGCAGAATTCCATGATGTTCACGCCGCGCTGGCCCAAAGCAGGGCCGATCGGCGGCGAGGGGTTGGCGGTGCCGGCCGGCACCTGCAGCTTGATATAGCCGGTAATCTTCTTTGCCATGTCACTCTCTTGTTGGCACGCGGCCGGAACACCGGCGCGTGCTGTCCTCAAGTCTAGCGGTCCGAACGCCCCGGATGCGATCCGCGGCTCCCGCAGGGTTTTCCATTGCCGATGCGTTGGAAGCGCGCGCCCATAGCGCATCCGCCGCGCCGCGGCAACACCCGCGCCCGCGCGCGTTTGCAATGTTGGAGAAATTCCGAAACAAACCGGGAACGATGCCCCGCAAGCTCACCCGCGCCCAGCGTCTGGAGAACCGCGCCTTCCTCGCCGCGCTCGCCCGCACCGGCAACGCCCGCGAGGCCGCCCGAGCGGTCGGCGCCCACCGCGCCAAATTCACCCGCCGCCGCGCCAACCACCCCGATTTCGCCACCCAATGGGACGCCGCCTTGGCCTTGGCGCACGCGACTCTCAATTCCTCCCCGGAACGGGGAGGGGAACCGCTCGCCGAAGGCGAGTGGTGGAGGGGGCCCACCCCACAACCCTCCCTCCGCGAAACCCTCCATCGCACCCCCTCCGGCCGCCTCCAGCTCCGCCGCCCCGGCGGCCGCCGCCGCCTCACCCGCGCGGCCGAGCAAGCCTTCCTCGCCGCGCTCAGCGCCACCGCCAACATCCGCCTGAGCGCCGCCGCGGCCGGCTTCACCCACGGCGCCTTCTACGCCCACCGCCGCCGCAACCCCGGCTTCGCCCGCGAATGGCGCCTCGCGCTCCAGATGGGCTACGACCGGCTCGAGGCCGCGCTCCTCGAAGGCTTCCCGCCCGATGCGTATGAGGACGACGACTGGCGCCACAACGATCCCCCGCCGATCCCGCGCATGACGGCGGCCGAGGCGCTCCAGCTCCTCTATCTCCACCAGAAGGAGGCGCGCCTGTGGAGCGAGCCCGATTACATCAAGCGCCGCCGCGGCGAATCGAGCGAGGCGTGGTCGGTCCGCCTCGGCGCGATCCACGAGGCCCGCCTCCAGCGCGATCGCGAGGCCTTCGCCGTGGCCGAAGCCGCGCGGCGCGAGCGCGGCTGGCCGTCCCCCTTCGAGCCCGATCCCCCGCCGCTCCCCGCGCTCGACCAGGTGATGGGGTGGAGCGAGGCGCGGAGGGGCGAGGCTGACGGGGAGGGGGAGAGCGGAGAGGGCGGCGACGGCATCGGCAAGGCGGCGCTGTTCGGCGGATGGCGGTTGAAGGATTGGGAGGGGAGGGGCGGCTGAACTTGGGCCGGTAGTCAATGGCCGCTTGAGCAACCGATCAAAGCTGACGATAGCGCTGACTTTTAATCAGCGGGTCCTAGGTTCGAGCCCTAATGCGTTCCCCTCTTCTCGAAATCGCGGAATAAAGGTGTTGCCGGTCACTTGGGCGGTTGCAATCACTGGTTGCGCCCGGATCTATGTTTTTTCTCCGAGCGAATGGTGCGCCAAGTGCAAACCGTTAACGATGGTTCACGAGACTGACGACGTCGTAGACGAATCTGTCGATCGAGGCTTGGTCGCGCGTCTCGCACTCCCACAGCGTCATCACCGTCCAGCCGGCGGCCTCGAGCTCGTCGACCTGCCGGGTATCCCGCTTGACGTTTGCCGCGAACTTAGCCTCCCAGAACTCGATTCTACTCTTCGGCATGCGCGCGTGCTCACACCCTCGGTGACGATGCCAGAAGCAACCGTGTACGAAGATCGCTAGGCGAGCGCGCCTGAAGACGATGTCCGGCCGACCAGGCAGCTCACGGGCCTGAAGGCGATATCGCACCCCCGCAGCATGCAGGGCGCGCCTTAGGCGCATCTCCGGCTTCGTGTCGCGCCCCCTTACCCGCGACATCACCTCTGAGCGTGACAGCGGCGCCTTCGGCTTCTTCAAGCTGTGAAGCTCTCCAGCGCGTATCGGTAGTTCGTGCCGTCCTTGTAGAGGATTACGCGGCCAGGAAAGACTGTGGTTCGCCAGCCAGGCGGAAGCGCCATCATAATCTTTAGTAGCAGCGTTCGCGTTGTGTCAGCATCGTCTACAACTACTGAACCAGCCTCGCGTTGATCGACGTGGCCTTTCCGATAATCAACATATTTGTCGTTAGTGCCGGGCTTCAGATCGGTCTCGTATCGCAGATTGAATGGTAAGTGATCTTTCAAGCGGACGAGCAACGGCAGAAGCTGATACTGCCCCGGCCTCACGAGATGGAGCGGCCGGTCAATGTTGACGGGATACTGTACGTCGAATTCAGCCGGTTGCTGTCCCTCGCGCCGATGGCCCGGGTCGTTCGACCCGAACCCGCTGTAATTCCAGCTTAGCGCGGCTTTATCTGCCTTACGCATCTCATCGATCAGTATCGCCTCTACGTCGAAGTTAGAGAAGACAAGTATGCGGATCGCCTTGAAGCTGATCGTGTCCGGGTCTAAGTTTTTGCGATTCTGAATCGAATACGCATGACGGTTGAGCCGGTCGCGAAACCCGTGCCGGGTGTCGGTTTTACCTGCATAGACTGGATAACCATCCAAGAGCAGGACGTATGCTCCCTTCGCTCCTTCCGGTATCGCGTTGACCGACGCTGCCGTCAGCGGCGCCGGATCAATGCCATCAACGATCCGGGGTAGGTCGCCGCGCAAAACGCGTTCGATGTCAATCTCGTATTCGACGTAGCCTTTCGGCTCGGCATCGATAACGGTGGCGGAGTTGGTCTGCGATTCGGTCACGCCGCTATTGGCAGGCGATCGCCCTCCGCGGTCAAGATGTTAGCCATCCAGCGTCCGACGGCTTCCGCTAGTTCGGCAGGAACGGCATTACCGAGCTGGCGCATGCTCTCGGTCCAGCTGCGCGGGAATGCGTAATTGTCCGGCAGACCCTGCAGCCTAGCCGCCTCGCGCACAGTGAAGTAGCGGACGCCGCCGTCGGGCAGCACCATCATGTTCTCGCCGCCAGGGACGCCATGATCGCCAGCCTTGAGCGCCTTGGCCGGTTGATCGAGCGGGCTGCCGGTGTGTCCTTTGTAGACCTTTGCGCCCGGCTGGAAGACGTGATTGTCCACGCCTGTCGGTTCACCCAAGCCGCACAATTTGTCACGCACGGTCACCCAGCGCTTGCCGGTTGGCTCCACCCCGAGGGCGCGCAGCTTCTTCACCGTCCCCATGTCGAGGTAGTCCGTCGGCTCCTTCTGCGGGGGAAGACTGTACTCGTTCCAGTAAGAGCCGGTGACGAACTGCTCCCATAGCATGCGCTCGCGTGAATGAGTCGGCTCGAGCATCGGGACGGGCTTGGTCAGCACGTCGGAGCGGACACCAGCGATAATGACGCGATGACGCTTCTGTGCGGCGCCATAGTCGGCCGCGTTCACGCTGATCACGCGAACCTCGTATCGCAGATCGACGGCCGGCTTGGTCAGGCCGTCGACGATCGACTGCAAATATCCCGCGAACTTCTGGCGAGTCAGGCCTCGGACATTCTCGAACAGGAAGCCGCGCGGTCGTATCTCGCGCACTGAGCGTATCGCTTGCGGCCACATATCGCGGTGATCATCGTCACCACGATGCTTGCCGCCGATGCTGAATGGCTGGCACGGCGGACCGCCCGCGACGAGGTCGACGCCCGCATACTGCGTCCAGTCGATCTCCCGAACGTCGCGGCTCACGATCGGCCAGTTCTCTACGTGCTCGACGCCCTTCTCGCGGTTATGGACCACGGTCGCGACGGCGTCCTCGTTCCACTCGACCATCAGGTCATGATGAAAGCCCGCGCGGGCCAGGCCGAGGCCGAGGCCGCCGCATCCCGTGAAAAGCTCTACGCTGCGCACGATCTCAACCCCTCATCGACCGAACTGGCGGCGTTACGATTGTCGTAGCCGCGTCGATTGCATGACATTCCGGCATGATCAAGGCCGGCATTGCTAATCTGACCATGACTTAGCTCCCGTTCGTCGCAGGCGGACAGTCACCACCTTGAATAATGTTCGTGTTATGTTCTATCAGGTTCATTTCGCCGGTCAAGCAATTCGTGACGATGGGGCTCTGCGCGAGACGACGCGCGCGATCTATGACACAGTATATTCGATTGAGGATTGGGCCGCCGGTCGGCTTCGAGGAACACGAGCGTCGCCGCACCATTCATTACCGCCAAGCAACGCCGCGACGGCGCTCGACGCTCGCCGACACGAAGGATCGCCAGCTCTCGCGGAACTGGCGGGCTATAAGCCTATTGCGACCTCATAGATGTGGCGCGCCACCGCCGCAGGTCCGGCAATGGAGACTATCCAGCCTTAATAGCTGAAACCCCAAAGCGCAGATATTTCGTTGTGACTCAAACGCTCGCGCGTCTTAACGAACGGCAGCAAGGCAGCAATCGAGATTGCCACGCGGACGCCGGGGTGAGGGCGCAAACCAGCTACGCCCGACGCGGGAGTGAATCCCGCGTCGTCGGACGGGTTCGGCGTTCCGCCGACCCGCTGGCCGGTCGAGCGCGTGCGCGCGTGGGCTTCGCCCTACGCGCCCAAATAATGCTGCGCGTTATTTGGAGCGCTCGACCTGCTCGAAGTCCAGTTCCACCGGGGTCGCGCGGCCGAAGATGCTCACGCTCACCTTCACCTTCGCCTTGTCGAAATCGAGCTCCTCGACCACGCCGTTGAAGCTCGCGAAGGGGCCTTCGAGCACCTTCACCGCGTCGCCGATCTCGTAATCGACCTTGATCTGCGTCTTGGGCGCGGCGGCGGCCTCTTCCTTCGAATTGAGCATCCGCGCGGCTTCCTTGTCGCTGATCGGCTGCGGCTTGCCGCTCGATCCCAGGAAGCCCGTCACCTTGGGTGTGTTCTTGACGAGGTGATAGACGTCGTCGGTCATGTTCAGCTTGGCGAGCACGTAGCCGGGCATGAACTTGCGCTCGACCTGCACCTTCTTGCCGCGGCGCGCCTCGGTCACGGTCTCGGTCGGCACCTCGATCTGCTCGACGAGCTGCTCCAGCCCCATGCGGGTGGCCTCGGCCATGATCGCATCGCGGACCTTGCCCTCGAAGCCCGAATAGGCGTGAATGATGTACCAGCGCGACATTTTAATGTCCTTCGTCCCTTGTCCTTGTGTACGCGTCAGGCGGCGAGCGAGAGCAGCGCCTTGACGATCGCGTCGAAGATCGAATCGACGCCCAGGAAGAACAGCGCCAAGAGCGAGGTCATGATCAGCACCATCACCGCGGTCATCACCGTCTGCCGGCGGCTGGGCCACACCACCTTGCGGGTCTCGGCCTGGACCTGCCGGATGAATTCGATCGGACTCGTCTTCGCCACGTGCGCTCTTCCACTCGAAAAACCGAAAGCGGGACATGGCCCGTTGCCCGGTGATGGTCAACCGGTGCCCCGTCCCGCGATGTCGGAAAAAGTGGCCGCGAGATAGCGCCGGCGCGCGGGAAAGGCAAGGCTCGGCGGCGGGGGAAAATCGGGAATGGCAGGGGCGCTCGGATTCGAACCGAGGGCCTTCGGTTTTGGAGACCGACGCTCTAACCAGCTGAGCTACGCCCCTACGCCCCGCCCCCCTAGCCCCCCTTTTTTGCGGGGGCAATACGTCGCGGCGTTCAGGCGGCGGCGTTGGCCGAATCGTCGAAGGGGCGGCACGCGATCGCGCGCGCCTCCTCGACCGGAAGCGGGCGGCCGAAATAATAGCCTTGGACCTTGGTGCACCCCAGGCCCTGGATCATCTCGTGCTCCTCGGCGGTCTCGACACCCTCCGCGGTGGTCGCCATGCCGAGGCTCTGCGCCAGCGCGACCACCGCGCGGATGATCGCGATCGCCTCCTTCTTGCCCCTCGACGCGCCCTGAACGAAGGTGCGATCGATCTTGATCGTCGAAAACCGCGTTCGCGACAGATAGGCGAGCGACGAATAGCCCGTGCCGAAATCGTCGAGGCTGAGCCGCACGCCGAGATCGAGCAATCGTTCGAGCACCGCGGTCGCGCACGTGCCCTCATGGAGGAAGACGCTCTCGGTCACCTCCAGCTCGAGCCGTTCGGGAGCAAGCGCGCTTTGCGCCAGCGCCTGCGCGACCATGGCGGCGAACTGGGGATTGTGGAGCTGCTCCGCGGAGACGTTGACCGCCACGCGCACATCCGAGGGCCAGGCCGCGGCTTCCTCACAGGCAGTGCGCAGCACCCATTCGCCGATCGGCGCGATCAGGCGGGCTTCTTCCGCAAGCGGGACGAATTTGTCGGGCGGCACGGTGCCGAGCTCGGGGTGGGTCCAGCGCAGCAGCGCCTCGAAGCCGGCCAGCGACCCGGTCGTCGCTTCCACCACCGGCTGGTATTGGAGGTGCAGCTCGCCGTTCGGAAGCGCGCTGCGCAACGCCATTTCGAGCTGGCGCCGCTCCTCGGCCTGGAGGTGGAGCTGCGGCTCGTAGATGTGGAAGCCTGCGCCGCCCCCGTCCTTCGTGCGATAGAGCGCGAGATCGGCCGAACGGATCAGCATTTCCGCCGTCCGCCCGTCGCGCGGGCCGATCGCGACCCCCACCGACGCACCGATATAGAGCGTGTTCTGATCGATGTCGTAGGGCCGCGACAAGGTGTCGATGATGGCCAGTGCGAGCTTTTCGATGCGGTCGGTGTCGCCCGCGTCGCGGACCACGACCGCGAACTCGTCGCCGCCGAGCCGACCGCACGTCTCGTTGGCGCTCATCAATTGGCCGAGCCGCTCCGACACGCGCCGCAGCAACCGATCGCCGACCGGATGGCCGAGCGTGTCGTTGACGGCCTTGAAGCGATCGAGGTCGATCATCATGAAGGCGCAGCGCGCGCCCCATTTCTCGGCCTCCGCCATGGCCTTGGCGAGCGTCTCGTTGATGTGGAGGCGGTTGGGCAAGCCGGTGAGCGTGTCGAACCGCGCCATGCGATTGATGCGGTCGGCCGACGCGCGTTGCTCGGTGACGTCGGAACCGACGCCGCGAAAGCCGCAAAAGCGGCCTTCCTCGTCGATGCGCGGGCTCGCCGTCATTTCCCACCAGCGCTGCTCGCCGCGCACCTCGACGGGCAACAGCAGATCGCGAAACGCTTCGCGCTGCTTGAGCTTGTCCGAAAGGCTGCGCAGGCCGGCCGAGAAATTGCCTTGCTCCCAGGTCGGGCCCGCCAGGATCTGGAGGAACGACATGCCGTTGATCTTGATGGGATCGAGCCCGACCGCATGGCAAAAGCGGGGGCTGGCGCGGACGACACGCCGCGCCGCATCGATTTCCCACAACCAGTCGGCGCCCTGATCCTCGAAATCGCGCAGCAGCAGCCGCACCGTCTCGTCACGCTCGGCGAGCGCGATCTCGCTTGCGCGGATCACGACGAGCGCGCGGCCCCGCGTGAAGCAGCCCAGCATCAACAAAATGGTGAAGAGCGCGGCGCCGATCGCCAGCAGCGGCCCGCCGACGATCGCGAGCATCGCGGTGACGGCGCCGCCGAGGAAACCGAGGAACGAGAGCGTCGCGAGCGGCAACCCGGCGAGGGCGACCGCCAGGGCGGTCATCAGGAGCGAGATCACGATCCAGAGGCCCAGTGCCGCGCCGATCGTGGCTTGCGGCCCGATCGCGAACGGGATGACAGACCACACGGCTGCGAGGCTGATGCCGTCGAGCATCGTATCGCGAACATCGCGGACGCTCGCAATTGTCGCTTTGCGGTGGCGTGGGGCGAGCCGTCGCAACGCCACGACCGTGCTCACCACTGTCAGCAGCCCGGCCCATCCGGCGAGCAGCCAGCCCGGCGCGAGCGGCCGGCAGAGCAGGGTGACCAGCGCCGCGCTGACGACGTTGACGCCGAGCAGGAACAAGGCGAGCTGCGCGCCGGCGTTGAGCTGCGCGGCGCGAATCGGGCCCCAATCGGTCGAATCCTCCGGATCGTAGAGCCCGAGCAAGGCGCGGGTGTTGATCCGTGGCGTCGCGAATTCTGAGGTCTGGTTGCTCACGCCCGCGGGGATAGCGGCTTCAGGTTAGCGGAAGGTTAGGGCGGCGAGACGGGTGTCGACGGCTTGTCCGGTCTTCCAAGCGAAGCACGCAGGTACAGGAATATGCCGAGAAGCGGGATCGCCGCAGCCAGGGCAAATTGCGTGCGCGATACGCCCACGCCGAACGGGAACCATATGCCGGGAACCCCGATCGCCGAAAGTTCCTCGGCGAACAACGCGACAGCCATGACGAGCATCGTCGCCAAGGCCAGGAGGCGCAGGCGAGTGGCGCGGGCAACGCACAAGACGGACCAGCAGAAGATCGCCAGGAGTGCTCCCCGGGCGAGCGACTGAAGCAGTTGGGCATCGATGCCCGGAAGCGCGGCGACACCGGCCAGCGCGCCGAACAGCCAGGCCGCGGCATCGACCCGGCGATCGGAGCGCTCCCCCAGACGCCGGCAGGCGATGACCCATGATACGATCGCCAGCGGATTGAGAACGACGTACCGCGCGACGATCAACGTCTGCAGGCTCTCTGCGGCGGTCCAGTAGAACAACGGCTGATTGATCCGCGACGCCGCGATCGCGGCAACGGTGCCGGCAGCCCAGGGCAGGAACCGGTCGTCGGGGGCAAATCGCCGCAGCGCCAGCGCGAAGAGCGCCAGGCCCAGCAGCGCCACCGGCTCGATCAGGTCGACGACATAGCCCCAGAAGGTCTTCCACCATTGCGCCAGATAGCGCGCGTCTCCGGCCGCCGGCTCGGCCAGGATCGGCGCGACATGAATGCCGCCCGCTTCGGGATAGCCGGCCGACGTCTCCGACAGATAGACGTGGATGGCGAGGACGCCCTCTCCGGCCGCTCCGGAACCGCCCAACCGGAAGATTTGCGGACGCACGCCATAGAGGCGCGGGGGCGCGGCGGTGAAGTCGCCGATGCTGCCGATCCGCCTGCCGTTCCAATAAATCTCGTAAGCATCGTCCACGAGGGTCGGCCCGAGAAGCATGGGAGGCGGGCCCGCCGGCCCGCTCCAGCGGAGGTGAAGCCGATACCAGGCGTGGCCCCAGCGCCCGCCATGTCCGCGCGCCGTCCAGCCTGGAACGTAGCCGGGCAGGCCGACATCGCCGTCATGTGCGCCGGGTGCGGGCGTGAGATCGACGCGTTCCCAGTCGCGATCGTCGAATTGCGGAGAGGCCCAGCGGGGATCGTCGCCGAGCCGGAACGCCCAGGGGCCGTTCAGCGGTGCTTCCGCGCGTGACAGCGCGACCTCGACATGCGCGTTGGCGGGTGGCATCGCGACGAGCGCGAGCACCATTCCGATCACGGCAGTCGCAAAGCGCATCAATAACCCCTATATTTGTCATAATAGGGTTATAGTGAATTAGGCATTGGCGCAAGGAGTCACATCTGACGCATGAGCGATCCGACGCCTTTCGACGCCATCGGCGGGAATCTCGCGCTGGATTTCGTGAACACGGTCGCCAACCGCGGCAACCCCGACAAACGGCGCGACCTGTTGGCGGCCCTGCCCGATCTTCAATGCTGGCTCACCACGTTCGGATTGCCCGCGGCAGGGCTGGTAGAGGCCGATCTCGAGGAGGCGCGTGCGATCCGGGAGCGGCTGCATGATCTGTTCCGGTTTCCCGCGCACGGGCAAGCCGTCGATGAGGCGACGCTTCGGGCGTTTGGACGAGATCTTCGAAAGATGACCAGCGCGCGACGGCTGCGGCAACAGGATGAACGCATCGTCTGGGGCTGGGCGCCTGACGCCGGCGCGCTTCATCGATCGCTATTTGCCGTTCTCGACGATGCCGCCGAATTGCTCCTGTCGAATGATCTCGAGAAGGTGCGGGAATGCCAGGGGCCGGGCTGCGGCTGGCTCTTCGTCGATCGCTCGCGCGGTCGGCCGCGCCGCTGGTGCAGCATGCGCGATTGCGGCAACAAGGCAAAGGCGCGCCGTCACTATCAGCGGTCAGCCGGCGGCTAGAGCGGCATGCGTTAAATCGGCATCATCCATCCCCGTTCGCCCTGAGCTTGTCGAAGGGCTGTTCTTTCTTTGCGATGCAGAAAAGAAAGAGCGGTGCTTCGACAAGCTCAGCACGAACGGAAGAAGGGGTGATGCCGATTTAACGCATGCTGCTCGAACCGCCGCACACACGCAGATTCAACGGGCATGATACATCGGCCCTTTCGCGAGGGCCGACGTCCTCGCAAGGAACCACCGGCTTTCGTGGGGCGCGTGCTTACGCCGCGATCGCGTAAGGCTTGATCTCGCCGGCGAGGTAGAGGTTGCGCGCCTTGGTGCGGCTCAGCTTGCCCGAGCTGGTGCGCGGCAGCGTGCGCGGCGGCACGAGCTCGATCACGCAGTTCATGCCGGTGACCGAACGGACGCGCTCGCGGATCTCGTCGCGCAGGCGCTGGCGTTCGGCATCGTCCGAAGTGCGGCACTGGACCAGCACCGCCGGGGTTTCCTCGCCGCCCGGCGTGGTGATCGCGAAGGCGGCGATGTCGCCGGCCTTGAAGCCGGGGAGCTGCTCGACCGCCCATTCGATGTCCTGCGGCCAATGGTTGCGGCCGTTGACGATGATCATGTCCTTGGCGCGGCCGACGATGTAGACGTAGCCGTTCGACATATAGCCCATGTCGCCGGTGTCGAGCCAGCCGTCGGCCATGCAGGCGTCGGTCGCTTCCTGATCGCGGAAATAGCCGCTCATCAGCGACGGGCCCGTACACCAGATCTTGCCGATCGCGCCCTCGGGAAGCGGGGTGCCGTCCTCCTCGCGGACCTCGACTGTCATGTCCTTGACCGGCTTGCCGCAATTGACGATCGCGCGGAAGCGCTGCGGCCGATCCTGGCCCGCCTCGACGCCCGAAAGCTGGGTTTCCTCGACCAGCTCGACGCGGATGCCTTCGCCCGGCGGCATGATCGACACCGCGAGCGTCGCCTCGGCGAGGCCATAGCTCGGCAGGAAGGCGGAAGCCTGGAAGCCCGCATCGGCGAAGGCGTCGACGAAGCTCTGCATCACGTCGGGGCGGATCATGTCCGCGCCGTTGCCGGCCAGGCGCCAGCCCGACAGATCGAAGCGATCGGAGGCCTTGGTCTGGCTCGACATGCGCCGCGCGCAGATGTCGTAGCCGAAGGTGGGCGAATAGCTGATTGTGCTGTGGCCTGCGCGCGTCGTGCGCGTGATCAGGTCGAGCCAGGCGAGCGGACGCCGGGCGAAATCCTCGGTCTTGAGGTAATCGACCGACACCTGGTTGGCGACCGGCGACAGGAAGCAGCCGACCAGCCCCATGTCGTGATACCAGGGCAGCCACGACACGCAGCGATCGGTATCGGTGAGCTGCATGCCGTTCGCGTGCGCGGCGAGATTGTTGAGCAACGCGCGGTGCGTGATGATCACGCCGTGCGGGAAGCGGGTCGAGCCGCTCGAATATTGCAGATAGGCGATGTCGTCGCTGGCTGCTTGCGGCAATGTCGTTTCGGGCGCCGGGCCGGCGGCGAGGCTGTCCCAATCCACCCCCTCGACATCGACGAGGCGAGCCGCGTCGGTCGCCATTTCCGCAAGCTCGGGCGGGAAGATCAGCAGACGGGGATCGCAGCTCGCGAGCTGGACGCGCAACTGCTCGACATAGGAATCCTTGCCGCCGAACGAGGTGGGCAGCGGCAGCGGCACCGGCCATGCGCCGGCATAGACGGCGCCGAAGAACAGCGCGGCGAATTCGGGGCTGGTTTCCGCCACGAGCGCGATTCGATCCCCCGGCGCGATCCCGCGCGCGATCAGGCGATAGGCGCAGTCGAGCGCGTCGCGGCGCAGCTCGGCGAACGAATAGGCGCGCGCCAGCGCCCCGCGCGGATCGTGGAAGTTGAAGCCCCGCGCGCCGGTCGCGGCATAATCGAGCGCTTCACCCAGCGTCACGAAGTCCGCCCACCGCCGCGCAAGGCTGTCCTCGGTCGGAGTCGCGACCGGCGCCGCCGCATCGGCAGCGTGGATCCGCTCGAGTTCGTTGGCCATCATTCTTCGCGCCCCTCTCGTCGCGCAGTGTCTCGAAAAGTCGACCGCACGCCGCGGCCCACGATCGCTCTGCCCCGCGCTGACGTTCAAATTCCGTTGCGACTGTGGCACAATGATGGCGCAATGCCCGGTTCGCGACGCCCTCCGAAGCCGCTCGACGCGGCCGCGCTCGACCGGCTCGCGCTGCGCTATGTCGAGCGATTCGCGACCACACGGGCGAAGCTTGCGGCGTATCTGGCGCGCAAGGTGCGCGAGCGGGGCTGGGAGGGCGCCGCGGCCGATCCCGAGGAGGTGGCGGACCGCATGGCGGCGCTCGGCTATGTCGACGATCGCGCCTTTGCCGAAGCCCGCGCGCGCTCGATGACGCGGCGGGGCCTGGGCGGGCGGCGCGTTTCGGCCGCGCTTCGCGTCGCGGGCGTCGCACAGGAAGACGCCGAAGCGGCGGCGCCGATCGTCGAATCGGGCGCCATGGACGCGGCGCTCGCCTTCGCGCGGCGACGGCGAATCGGGCCTTTCGGCGCCTCGCGGCCCGATCGTGCGCTGCGCGAGAAGCAGCTCGCGGCGATGATTCGCGCGGGCCACGATTTCGCGATCGCGCGCCGGATCGTCGACATGGCGCCCGGCGAGGAATGTGACGAGCTCGAAACGATGCGATCGTAAACGGCATCGCAACCTTTTCGACTCGGCGATTTCCTGTGATAGAGGAGCCCGGTTGGGGGAAGTTCGTGATGAGTGTCAGTCCGCAGCCGGTGCCGCGCGCGCCGGATCAGACAAGGAAGACCGCCGAACAGGAGGCGGACGAGCGCGTCTATAGCGGCACGCTCAAATGGTTCGACGTGACGCGGGGATTCGGCTTCCTGGTCGCGGATGAGCCTGTGGGCGACATCCTGATCCACTTCACGGTTCTCCAGCCCCACGGCCGCCGCAGCCTTCCCGAAGGCGCGCGGGTGGAATGCATCGCCGTCCAGCGCGACCGCGGCTTGCAGGCGCGCGAGATCGTGTCGATCGACCTCAGCAATGCGGTCGAGCCCGCGCCGAGGGCGCGCGGCGGGGCAGGGCACGGCGATCTCGAGGCGCTCGCGCATCTGGCGGGGCCGTTCGAGCCCGTCAGGGTGAAATGGTTCAACCGGCTGAAAGGCTATGGATTTCTGGTGCGCGACGGCGAATCGTCGGATATCTTCGTCCATATCGAAACCTTGCGCCGCGCTGATATTCTCGACGTCGAGCCGGATCAGTTGCTCCGCGCCCGCGTTGTGGACGCGGACAAGGGACCGCTCGCGGTCGCCGTCGAAAGGGAAGGCTGAAACGATGAACCCGCGCATCCAGGCGGCGCTCGCCGCCGCGATCCTCACGATTCCCGCCGCCTGCACCGGCGGCAACGCCGCCGCGAGCGCCGCCAACGAGGCAACCGCGGCGAAGACGATGCCGGTGACGATCACCAGTGCTGCCACCGGCGCGCACCGCTTCGAGGTCGAGATCGCCAAGACGCCGGCCGAGCAGGAGCGCGGCCTGATGTTCCGCACCGACATTCCCAAGGACGGCGGGATGCTGTTCTGGCCCTATCCGGCTGATGGCGGGCCGCCGCGCGAGGCGAGCTTCTGGATGAAGAACACGCCGAGCGCGCTCGACATCATCTACATCCGCCCCGACCATACGATCGCGCGGATCGCCGAGAACACCACGCCCTATTCGACCACGCCGATCACTTCGGGCGAGCCCGTGAGCGCGGTGCTGGAGCTTCGCGGCGGACGCACGGCCGAACTGGGGATCGGCGAGGACGACAAGGTGAGCTGGCCCGGCGCGGAGAAGTGAGCCACCGCCCGGCGTCGGCACGCACGGCCCGGCGAACGAGTGTTGCCCGGGCCCGCGCCACGGGCTAAGCGCTCGGGCATGGGATTGCTCAAATCGACCTTCACCTGGTGGGAAGGCTCCACCTTCGGCACGTGGATGGGCCTGCGCGGCAAAAGCAGGGCCGGCGAGGACGAGCTGGGGAACGTCTACTACGAAGGCGGCAAGGACGTGAACGGCCTGCCGCGCCGCTGGGTGATCTACAAGGGCGCCAACGACGCCAGCCGGGTGCCGCCCGACTGGTTCTCGTGGCTGCACCATCAGATCGACGACGTGCCCGATCGCGCGCTGCTGCCGGTGCGCCGCTGGGAAAAGCCCGCGACCCCCAATTTGACGGGCACCGCGCTCGCTTATCGTCCGCCGGGCGCGCTCGAAAAGGGCGGGCGCCGCGCTGCGGCGACGGGGGATTACGAAGCCTGGATTCCCGAATGATGTCGCGCCTGCGGCTCCTCGGCGGGGCGGCGCTCGTGGCCGCGCTCGGTGTGGGTGCCTGGCAGGGAATCGAGGCGATGCGCGCGCCCGGCGCGACGCCCGCGCCCGCATCGACCCCGGCGGTCGAAGAGGGCAGCGAGGCGGCATCGAACGTCGTCACGATCGACGTGCCCCAGGCCAATATCGACGAAGCCGGTGCGACGCCGATGGCGCAGCGGGTCGCGGTGCTGGGGCTGCTCAACAAGCGCAACGGCGAGAGCCGCGATGTCACGCTCAAGCCTGGCCAGGCGGTGCGGGTGGGCGACGCGATCGTGCGGCTGCGCGCATGCGAGGAAACCGCGCCGTGGGAGCAGCAGCAGCTGACCGGCGCCTTCGTCCAGCTCGACGTGCGACAGACCGATCAGAGCTGGCGGCGCGTATTCTCGGGCTGGCTGTTCAAGGAGCGGCCGGCGCTCAACGTCGTCCAGCATCCGATCTACGATGTGTGGACCAAGAGCTGCAAGATGTCGCGGCCGGAGACCGGGCCCGACACGGTCTCGGCCGGGTCGTTGGGATCGGGCCCGCCGAGCGCGTCGAGCGCGCCGAAATCGGGCAGCGACGGGGATGAAACCGCTGCGGCGAATGCTGCGGTGGCCGCGTTGCCCGCGGCGGCGCCCGCGCCTGCCGCGCCGGCGGCCCCCGCCAGCTCGCCCAGCGCGGCGGTCAGCAACGCAAGATAATCCTCGCGCGCTATCTCGATCGCACCGAGTGAGGCGAGGTGATCGGTCTGGAACTGGCAATCGAGCAGGGTAAAGCCGCCGCGCTTCAGTCGCGCCACCAGCCAGGCGAGCGCGACCTTCGAGGCATCGGTGGCGCGGCTCACCATGCTTTCGCCGAAAAAGGCCCGGCCGAGCGCGAGGCCGTAGAGGCCGCCGATCAGCCGGTCGCCCGACCAGCATTCGATCGAATGCGCGAACCCCATGCGATGAAGCTCGGCGAAGACGCGCTCGATCGGGCGACTGATCCAGGTATCGGGGCGGTTCGCGACCGATTCGGCGCAGAGCGCGAGCACGTCGGCGAACGCCGTGTCGGCGGTGACGCGGAAACGGTCCGACGCGATCGTCTTGCGCAGCGATCGCGAGACGCGGAAGCCGTCGAGCGGCAGGATCGCGCGCTGGCGCGGCTCGACCCAGAAGACGGTGTCGGCATCGCGGCTGTCCGCCATCGGGAACACGCCGGCCGCATAGGCGCCGAGCACCAGATGCGGATCGAGCATCTCCATCGTCAGGCGATCGCGAACGCAGTCATCGGTGGCGCGACTGTGCCACGTCCGGCGCCAGCAGGGTAGCCGCCCGATGCAAAAAGGGGCCGGCGCGATGCCGACCCCTCTTGCGCTCGATCGTCTGGAGCGTTGTCAGTGCTTGCAGGTTTGCGTGCCCGTGGGCGTGGTGAGCGTGATGTTGCTCTGGTTGCCGGTCAGCTTGTAGCCGCCCTCGGCCGTCAGCGGATCGCCCGCATTCTCGGCGGTCAGGTGAATCATCGGGCCGTTCTTTTCGGTCCGCAGATTGGCCTGCTTGTCGCCCGAGAAGAAGTCCACGTAAGCGAGGCTGTTGTCCTTGCAGCGGAACGCGACCGATGCCTTGACTGCCGGCGGCAGCTCGACGGCGGGGGCGTTGGCAAGCGCGTCCGCCATGGGATCGGGAGCGGTGGTATCGACGGTTTCGGCCTTTTGCTGGCAACCGGCGAGCACGAGCATCGCGGCCGCCGCGGCGGTGAGGGAGAGGGTCTTCATAGCGGGGCGGTGCTTCGCGCACGCCGTCGGTTTCGTCAAGGGACTTTGTGATATGGTATCACCTCGGAAACCTGCGGTTGACGTAGCGTTCGGCTTACGGCTTGCGCGACCGCCGCATCGCGCGCCGGATGAGGATGGTGCCGAGCGCCGTCAGCGCGATCGCGAGCACGGCGAGACCGGCAAGCGAGAGCCCCGCGCGCAGCAGCGCCCAGAGCAGGGTTTCGATGAACCGCGCGATGGCGACCGAAAGATGGATCAAGCGCGCGTCTCCGTTGCGGCCGGCGCCGGCCGAAGGCCCTTGTAGCTGGCAGGGCGTATGAAGGTCGAGCCGACACGAGGCAGCGGCTGCGGGTCCGGCTTGAACGCGGCCAAGCGATGATTGGTTGTCGAGAACGGGGACTGGCGCTTATCTCTGCCTCATGCACACGACTTCCGACACGCTCGCGCTCATCGGCAATACCC
Organism: Sphingomonas sp.; assembly: GCA_035538935.1. GTDB lineage: Bacteria > Pseudomonadota > Alphaproteobacteria > Sphingomonadales > Sphingomonadaceae > Sphingomonas. Next base: position 178,413 of record DATLJH010000018.1, on the reverse strand, counting down.
CGCTCGTCCGGCTCGAGGGGCCGAGCGAAGCGAGCGGCTGCGACATCTACGGCAAATGCGAATTCGCGAACCCCGGCGCGTCGGTGAAGGACCGCGCGGCGCTGTTCATCGTCGAGGATGCCGAGGCGAAGGGCCAACTCGCGCCCGGCGGCACGATCGTCGAGGGCACCGCGGGCAATACCGGCATCGGGCTCGCGCTGGTGGGCAACGCCAAGGGCTACAAGACGATCATCGTCATGCCTGAGACGCAAAGCCGCGAGAAGATGGACACGCTGAGGGCGCTCGGCGCCGAGCTCGTGCTCGTGCCCGCCGCGCCTTATTCCAACCCGGGCCATTTCGTTCACACCTCGCGCCGGATCGCCGAGGAGACCGAGAACGCGATCTGGGCCAACCAGTTCGACAACATCGCCAACCGCCGCGCGCACATCCAGGGCACCGCCGAAGAGATCTGGACGCAGATGGAGGGGCGCGTCGACGGCTTCACCTGCGCGGTGGGCACCGGCGGCACGCTCGCGGGCGTGGGGCTGGGGCTCAAGGCCAAGGACGAGGGCGTGACGATCGCGCTCAGCGATCCCTATGGCGCGGCGCTCTATGAATATTATGCGCATGGCGAGTTGAAGTCGGAGGGGAATTCGGTCGCCGAAGGGATCGGGCAGGGGCGGATCACCGCCAACCTCGAAGGCGCGCCGATCGACACGCAATTCCGCATTTCCGACGAGGAAGGGCTCGACTGGGTCCGTCGCCTGCTCGCCGAGGAAGGGCTGTGCCTGGGCCTGTCGTCGGGGATCAACGTCGCCGGCGCCGTGCGGCTCGCGAAAGAGCTGGGGCCGGGCAAGCGGATCGCGACGATCCTGTGCGACACGGGGTTCCGCTATCTTTCGACGCTCTACAACCGCGAATGGCTGGAGGCGAAGGGGTTGCCCGTTCCCGAATGGCTCGCCGCGCGCTGACGCGCTCGCCGGCGTAAGCGCCCGCACGGATCGACAACCGCCCCGGCCATGGTTACACGTCGCTTCGGCATGAAGACGACCGACGATTCAGGCCAGACGGTGCAGCGCGTGAAGGTCGCCATGACCGGATTGGCGCTCGTGCTGCTGCTCATCGGGCTGGCGAGCGTCATCTTCAGCTCAGCGAGCAAGGAATCGTCGGGCGACGCGGCCGATACCATACAAGCCGATCTGGTCGCGAATCTCGCGCTGACCAACGAGGCTGAGGCTGCCGAAGCGGCTCCGAGCGAGCCGCTCGCCGAGCTTGGCGTGGCGCCCAGCACGACGACGGCGCCCCCGGCGAACACCGCCGCGCCCGCGCCGCAATCCACCCAGCCTCCGCGCTGATCGAGCGACCCCTGCGTCGCGGCGCCCGGCGCGAATCGCCGCTGCCCGAGCCTTTGTAAAATACCCGTCACTCCGGACTTGTTCCGGAGTCGACCGGTGAATGCATCCCACAAATCTTTGATTTTGCGTCACGGTGGATGCCGAAACGAGTCCGGCATGACAGTGAGGGAGGTCGGTTCCAGGACCTTTGCAAAGGCGCTGCTTTCCAACGATGCGGAACGATCCACGAACAAACCTGCTCGGAGTGGCTTCTATGCCTCATTCTCCGCGAATTTACCGCCGTGTAACCGTGAAATCCCCAATAATCCCCTTGGCACCCCAATCCTCCCCTGATATGCCATTTCCAACAGAGGGACAGGCCATCTTGCCCCCAGGCTGACGCCGATGCGCGGCGAAGGCTGGGTTTCAAAAGCAGGACGCGCCGTCGCCGCTGGTCGAGGTAGGCGTGTTGGATCGGGGAAATTATCAGGGCTACGGGCTGGCGCAGGTGGACGACAAGGGACGCGTCGCCATCCCGGCTGCCCTGCGCGCCACGATCGAAGCCAACACCCCGGCCGATGCCAACGGCAAGGACGTCCGCCGCGTCATCATCTCGACGCATCCCAAGGAAAGCTGCCTGATCGGTTACGATCTCGCCTATGTGACCGAGCTCAAGGAGCGGCTCACCGCGCGCGAGCTGGCCCATACCGACGCCGAGGGCGAGGTCGATTACAACATCAAGCGGCGCGGCTCGGGCGCGGCCGAGGCGGTGCCGTTCGACGGCAGCGGCCGCTTCATCCTGCCGCCCTTTCCCCGGTTCGAGGCGGGCATCGCCAATTTCGCCTTCTTCTGGGGGGTGATGGATTTCTTCGAGATCTGGAACCCCAAGACGCTGATCGAATGCCCGACCGCGACCGACGTGCAGAAGCGCGCCGCCCGCTTCTTCATGGCCGAGAAGGGGATCGAGCTGTGACCGCGCCGTCCCCGCACATCCCCGTGCTGCTCGACGCGGTGATCGACGCGCTCGCCATCGTGCCAGGCGAGCGCCATGTCGACGCGACCTTCGGCGCGGGCGGCTATTCGCGGGCGATGGTGGCCGAGGGGGCGACGGTGATCGCGTTCGACCGCGACCCCGATGCGATCGCCGAGGGGCGGACGCTGGTTGATGAGAACGGCGGCCGGTTGATTTTGATCGAAGCGCCTTTTTCGGCGTTGGACAGCGAGATCGGGGCGCGTGGCCTTGCGCCGGTCGACGGCGTGACGATGGATATCGGCGTCTCCTCGATGCAGCTCGATCGCGCCGATCGCGGCTTCTCGTTCCAGGCCGACGGGCCGCTCGACATGCGGATGAGCCGGGACGGGCCGACCGCGGCCGATTTCGTCAATACCGCCGACGAGGCGGAGATCGCCGACGTGCTCTATCTCTATGGCGAGGAGCGCCAGTCGCGCCGCGTCGCGCGCGCGATCGTCGCCGCGCGCCCGATTGAGCGGACCGCCGAGCTTGCCGCTGTGGTGCGCAAGGCGCTCGGCCACAAGCCGCATGACAAGAAGGATCCGGCGACGCGCACCTTCCAGGCGATCCGCATCCATCTCAACCGCGAACTGGGCGAGCTGGCGGACGGGCTTGCGGCGGCCGAGCGCGTGCTCAAGCCCGGCGGGCGGCTCGCGGTCGTCACCTTCCACAGTCTCGAGGATCGGCTGGTGAAGCGCTTCCTGCGCATCCGCAGCGGCGCGGCGCCGGGCGGCTCGCGCCATTTGCCGCAGGCGCGAGTCCCTGCGGCTCCCAGCTTCGAAGCGGTCGGGCGCGCGGTGCGCCCCGGCGACGACGAGATCGCGCGCAATCCTCGCGCGCGCTCGGCGACATTGCGAACGGCACGGCGGACCGCGAACGCCGCCTGGACGGGAGAAGCAGCATGACCGCAACCCATCGGCTCAAGGGGATGGGATGGTTCCTGGCGTGCGTGATCGGCGCGCTCGGCTTCTATCTGATCTCGCTGCAGGTCGCGACCGAGCGGCAGAAGCTCGACGACATGAACCATGCGATCGCGCAGGCGCATCGCGACATCCGCTCGCTCCAGACCGAATTTTCGGCGCGCTCGAACCTCGCCCGGCTCGAACGCTGGAACGGCGAGGTGCTCGCGCTGTCGGCGCCGACCTCCGCACAGTTCATTTCCAGCGAGGCGCAGCTTGCGTCGCTCGACTTCAACGGGCCCGCGGGCGCCGAGGTGCAGACGGCGCAGCTCGTGATCCCGACCGCCGCGCCGCTGGTCGAACCGACACCGCCCGCGCCGGCCACCAAGGCGCCTGCACCGATCGTGATGGCGGCGAGTGCGCCGGTCGCGGTTGCCCCCGCCGCGGTGGCACGCGCCAAGGCCGACGACGCCAGGCCGGTTCGACTCGCCAAGGTCTCGGTGCCGCATCCGGCCGCGGCCAAGCCCAAGGCGACGCCGCAGCCCGCGCGCGCCAAGGCCGAGGCGATGGCGATGCTCGATCGCAAGCTGCTGAGCGATTCGACGCTCGGCGACATCATGGCGGGCGCGCGCGCCGAACGCAGGCTGCATTGAGCGTCCTGCTCGCCCGGCCGCTGCCGCAACGGCGGCTGACCGGCCAGCGCCACGCGCTGGTCGTGACGTCGCATCAGCGGCTGGTGATGCTGCTGATGCTGTTCATGGCGGGCGCGCTGCTGATCGTGGTGCGACTGGCCTATCTTGCGGCCTTTACGGAACCGGCGACGAGTCGCGACGCCGCCGCGGCGCTGGTGCCGCTGCGCGCGGACATCGTCGATCGCAACGGCGAGCCGCTGGCGCGGACGATCGACGCCTGGTCGATCGGGGTGCATCCGAACAAGATCATCGGCGACCGCGACCAGCTCGCGCGCGCGCTCGCCGATCTGATCCCCGAACATGACGCGGCCTATTTCTCGCGCCTGCTCCACCGCGACGTGAACTTCACCTACATCCAGCGTCGTGCGATGCCCGATCTGGTCGAGCAGGTGAATGCGCTGGGCGAGCCGGCGATCGTGTTCGATCGCGAGCCCGAGCGGCTCTATCCGCAATCGACCATGGCGGCGCATGCCTTGGGGTATCTCGAGTTTTCGGGGCATGGCGGGCGCGGCATGGAGCGCGCGCTCGACGAGCGCCTGCTCGATCCGGCGCTGCGCGGACAGCCGGTGGCGCTGTCGCTCGATGCGCGCGTCCAGGCGGCGATGGAAAGCGAGCTCGGCACCGCGGTGACCAAGTTCAGCGCGCTTGCGGGTGCCGGCGTCGTGCTCGACGTGCATACGGGCGAAGTGCTCGCGATGGTGTCGCTGCCCACCTACAACCCGAACAACATCGCCGGTGCGACCGAGGACCAGCTGCGCAACAACGTGACGCAGAGCGTGTTCGAACTGGGATCGACCTTCAAGCCGATCGCCATCGCCGGTGCGATCGATATGGGCGTCGAGACGTCGATGTCCAAGCGGTTCGATGCGACCAAGCCGATCAAGGTCGGCCGCTATACCATCCACGACGATCCGGGTGACGAGCAGTTCCGCTGGCTCAACATCCCGGAAACGCTGATCTATTCGTCCAACATCGCGACCGCGCGGATCGCCGACGAGATGGGCGCGGCGCGGATGCAGGCGCTTTTCCACCGGCTCGACTTCGACGAGAAGCCGGCGATCGAACTCAAGGAGAAGGGCACGCCGATCTGGCCCAAATATTGGGCGCGCACCACGGTGATGACGACCGCTTATGGCCATGGCATCGCCATCGCCCCGTTGCAGCTGGCGGATGCATATGCCGCGCTGGTGAACGGCGGCATCCTGCGCCCGGCGACCCTGCTCAAGGTGCCGGAGGGCGAGGCGGTCAAGGGGCGGCGCGTGTTCAAGCAATCGACGTCGGACCGGATGCGCCAGCTGCTGCGGCTGATCGTGATGAAGGGGACGGGGCGCAAGGGCGACGCGCCGGGCTTCCGCGTCGGCGCCAAGACCGGGACCGCCGAGATGGCGGATGCGGGCGGCTATTCGCGCCACCGCAACGTCTCGACCTTCGCCGCGGCCTTCCCGATGGACAATCCGCGCTACGTGGTCGTGGCGACGCTGGTCGCGCCGCACGGCCTCCCCGAAACCTATGGCCGCACCACTGCGGCCTGGAACGCGGCGCCTGCGGTTGCGCGCGTCATCCAGCGCATCGGGCCGCAGCTCGGCGTGATCCCCGACATGACCAAGGACATCGACGTTTCCGAGCTGTTGCCGCTGCTGTGGCAATCGCCCGCCGAAAAAGCGGCGGCGGGGCAGTGAGGCTGGGCGCGCTCACGGGCGCGGGCGAGACCGCCGCCGTCACCGGCTTCGCGATCGACCACCGTAAGGTGGCGCCGGGCACGGTGTTCGGGGCGTTCCAGGGCACGCGCGTCAACGGCGAGGACTTCATCCCGGCGGCGATCGCGGCAGGCGCGATCGCGGTGGTCGCGCGGCCCGAGGCGCAGGTGGAGGGCGCGGCGCACCTTGCCGACGCCAACCCGCGCGCGCTGTTCGCCCGGCTCGCCGCGCAATTCTTCGCGCCGTTTCCGGAGACGACGGTTGCCGTCACCGGCACCAACGGCAAGACCTCGACCGTCGAGATGACGCGGCAGCTCTGGCGGATGGCGGGGCATCACGCGGCGTCGATCGGGACGCTCGGCGTCACCACCGCCGACGATAGCGTCTCGACCGGGCTGACCACGCCCGACATCGTCACCTTCCTGTCGAACGTCGCGGGGCTCGCGCGTGAGGGCGTGACGCACCTCGCCTTCGAGGCGTCGAGCCACGGCTTGTCGCAATATCGCACCGAGGGGTTGCCCGTGCGCGCGGCGGCGTTCACCAATCTCAGCCGCGACCATCTCGATTATCACAAGGACATGGCGGAATATTTCACCGCCAAGCTGCGGCTATTCGCCGAGGTGCTCGATCCCGACGGTACTGCCGTGGTGTGGGTCGACGATCCCAATGCCGCGCGCGTGATCGATCTGGCGCGCGAGCGACGCAACCGCATCATCAGCGTCGGCGCGCATGGCGAGACGCTGCGGCTCGTTTCGCGCGCGCCAACCTTGCTCGGCCAGGGGCTGGTGATCGAGGTCGAGGGGCGCGAGCACAAGGTCAATCTGCCGCTGATCGGCGCGTATCAGGCGGCGAACGCGCTGACGGCGGCGGGGCTGGTGATCGCGACCGGAGGCGATGTCGCGACGACGCTGGCCAATCTGCCGCGCCTGCAACCGGTGCGCGGGCGGCTCGAGCGCGCGGTGATCACGCGCGCCGGGGCGCCGGTCTATGTCGATTACGCACATACCGCAGACGCGCTCGAGGCGGCGATCGCCGCGCTCAAGCCGCATACCAGCGGGCGGCTGATCCTCGTTTTCGGCGCGGGTGGCGACCGTGACGTCGGCAAGCGCGAGCCGATGGGGCAGGTCGCGGCCGCCAACGCGGATGTGGTGATCGTCACCGACGACAATCCGCGCACCGAGGACCCGGCGGCGATTCGCGCAGACGTGATGAAGGGCGCGCCCGGCGCGATCGAGATCGACGGCCGCCGCGAGGCCATCGCCGAGGCGATCCGGCGGGCGGGGTCGGACGACATCGTGCTGCTCGCGGGCAAGGGGCACGAGCAGGGGCAGATCGTGGGCGACCTCGTGTTGCCGTTCGACGACGTGACGGTCGCGCGCGAGGCGGCGCGGTGAGGGGCGCGTTTCTCATAGCCCCTCCCCTTCAGGGGAGGGGTTGGGGTGGGGCGGTGCCGCAGGCGTATCGGTTGTGGATAGGCCCCACCCCCTACCCCTCCCCTGAAGGGGAGGGGCTGTGATGACGCTTTGGACCTCCGCCGACATCGCTGCTGCGACAGGCGGCACCGCCTCGGCGGCCTTCACGGCAACGGGCGTCACCTTCGATTCGCGCGAGGTGGGTGTGGGCGACCTGTTCATCGCGCTCGCGGGCGAGACGACCGACGGACACAGGTTTCTGGATCAGGCTTCCGAGCGGGGAGCAGCGGGTGCGGTGGTCAGCGTAGCGACCCCGCACCCGCATGTCCTCGTCGAGGATACGACGGCCGCGCTCGACGATCTCGGCCGCGCGGCGCGCGCGCGCACCGAGGCGACGATCATCGGCGTCACCGGATCGGTCGGCAAGACGGGGACCAAGGAGGCGCTGTTCGCCGCACTCGACCGGATCGATTCCGGCGCGGCGCACCGTTCGCTGAAGAGCTACAACAACCATACCGGCGTACCGCTCAGCCTTGCGCGGATGCCGGCCGCGACGCGCTATGGCGTGTTCGAGATGGGCATGAACCATCCCGGCGAGTTGGCCGCGCTGACCCGCCTCGTGCGCCCGCACATCGCGATCGTCACCGCGATCGCGCCCGCGCACACCGAATTCTTCCCCGACGAAGCCGCGATTGCCGACGCCAAGGGCGAGATCTTCCAGGGCCTCGCGCCCGGCGGCACCGCGATCATTCCTCATGACAGTCCGCATCGCGAGCGGCTCGCCGCGGCGGCGGCGCCCTATACGACGCGGATCGTGACCTTCGGGCTTGACCGCGAGGCGGATGTCCATGCCGTCGAGACGATGCGCACCGCGACCGGCGGCACCTTCGTCACCGCGCGACTGGGCGAGGAGGAACTGAGCTACACCTTGTCGCAACCCGGCGCGCATTGGGTGTCGAACAGCCTCGCCGTGCTCGCCGCGGTGCGGGCGGCGGACGGCGATCTCGCGCTGGCCGGGCTCGCGCTTGCCGAGCTCGGCGGGCTGCCGGGGCGCGGTGCGCGCTTCATGGCCAGGGTCGCGGGCGGCGAGGTGCTGGTGATCGACGAGAGCTACAACGCCAACCCATCGTCGATGCGTGCGACGCTGGCGGTGCTCGAGGCCGAACCCGCCGCGCGCAAGATCGCGGTGCTCGGCGAAATGCGCGAGTTGGGCGACAAGAGCGACGCCTATCACGCCGATCTCGCCGAGCCGATCCTGGCCTCGGGCGCTCAGGCGGTGTTGCTCGTCGGCGAAGCGATCGCCCCGCTCGCGAAGGCGCTTGAGGGGCGCATCGAATTCGTCCATGTCGCCGACGCCGCGACCGCGCGCGACCGGCTGACGACAATGCTGGCGCCGGGCGACACGGTGCTCATCAAGGGGTCGAACGGGGTGGGGCTCGCAAGCGTGGTTGCCGCGCTCGCGAGCGGGAAATCATAATGCTGTATCTGATCGCCGAATATCTCGGGTTCCCGGGCGTTCTCAACCTCATCCGCTATCTGAGCTTCCGTTCGGGCGGCGCGGTGGCGACTGCGCTCTTCATCGGCCTGATCATCGGCCCCCGGTTCATCGGCTGGCTGCGGGTACGCCAGGGCAAGGGCCAGCCGATCCGCGACGATGGCCCGCAATCGCACCTCGCCAAGCGCGGCACGCCGACGATGGGCGGGCTGATGATCCTGACCAGCATGACATGCTCGATCCTGCTGTGGATGGATCTCAAGAACCCCTATGTCTGGGCGTGCCTGTGCGTGACCCTGGGTTTCGGCGCGATCGGTTTCCTCGACGATTACGACAAGGTGCGCAAAGCGAGCACCGCGGGCGTTTCGGGCCGGATGCGGCTGCTCGGCGAGTTCGTGATCGCGGGCCTCGCGAGCTATCTGATCGTGCTCCAGAACGGCACGCATCTCTATCTGCCCTTCGTCACGGGGCTCTCGATCGATCTCGGCTGGTTCTACGTAGCGTTCGCCGCGTTCGTGATCGTGTCGTTCGGCAATGCCGTGAACCTGACCGACGGGCTCGACGGCCTCGCGACGATGCCGGTGATCATCGCCTCGGTCGCATTCATGATCATCGTCTATCTGGTCGGCAACGTGAAGTTCGCCGATTACCTCGGTATTCCGCACGTGACGGGCGCGGGCGAGCTCGCGATCTTCTGCGGCGCGATGGTGGGCGGCGGGCTTGCGTTCCTGTGGTTCAACGCGCCGCCGGCGGCGGTCTTCATGGGCGATACCGGCAGCCTGGCGCTGGGCGGCGCGCTCGGCGCGATTGCGGTGACGGCGCACCACGAGATCGTGCTCGCGATCATCGGCGGGCTGTTCGTGGTCGAGGCGTTGAGCGTCATCATCCAGGTGTTCTTCTTCAAGCGTACCGGCAAGCGCGTGTTCAAGATGGCGCCGATCCACCACCATTTCGAGCAGCTCGGCTGGAGCGAGCCCACGGTCGTGATCCGCTTCTGGATCATCGCGCTGGTGCTGGCGCTCGCTGGCCTGTCGACGTTGAAGCTGCGGTGATCGTCAACCCGGCCTGGCGCGGCAGACGCTATGCGGTGCTCGGGCTGGCAAGGTCGGGCGCGGCGACGGTGCGCGCGCTGCTGGCGAGCGGCGCCGAGGTAGTGGCGTGGGACAGCGACGAGGAAAGGCGTAACGTCTTTATAGCCCCTCCCCTTCGGGGGGTGGGGTGGGGTGGGGCAGAGCCGCAGACGAAGCGCTTGCCGAACTTCCCCACCCCCCCCAACCCCTCCCTTGAAGGGGCGGGGCTTTTGCGTATCGCCGATCTGGAGACGCTCGATCTCGCCTCGTTCGACGCGCTGATCGTGTCCCCCGGTGTCCCCCTCAACAAGCACCCGCTGGTGGCGAAGGCGCGCGCTGCGGGGGTACCGATCATCGGCGACATCGAGCTGTTCGCCCAGGCGCGTGCCGAGTTGCCGCCGCACAAGGTGGTCGGCATCACCGGCACCAACGGCAAGTCGACCACGACCGCCCTCGTGCATCATATCCTGCAAACCGCAGGTGTCCCCAGCCTGATGGGCGGCAATATCGGGCTGCCGATCCTGGGGCAGGAACCGCTCCCCGAAGGCGGCGTCTACGTGCTCGAATTGTCGAGCTACCAGATCGACCTGACGCAGACGCTCGATTGTGACGTGGCGGTGCTGCTCAACATCACCCCCGATCATCTCGACAGATACGGAAATTTTTCCGGATACCGCGCATCGAAACTGCGCTTGTTCAAGATGATGAGTCCTCCTCATATCGGGGTGCTCAATTGGCACACGGAATACGGCCGCGGACTCTACAGAATCCTTTTCGAAACCCACCCCTGCGAGTTCTGGTCCAATTACGACGACAACGTGGATGATCCGTACGATCTATGGGGTGCTTTCGATCTGCATGGTCAGACTGCGTCTCGCGACCATCTCAGTACGCAGAAGGATTGGCCCGCCCTTCAAGGCCCACATAATGCGCAGAACGCGATTTCGGCCATCCTCACTTGCGAAGCGCTCGGCCTTGCCGAAGAGGTCATCAGCGAGGCGTTGAAGACCTTCACCGGTCTGCCGCATCGGATGCAGCGTGTCGGTGAGGTGGCAGGCGTAGCCTATGTCGACGACAGCAAGGCGACCAACCCGGAATCGGTGGCGCCCGCGCTCGCGGCGTTCGATCGCATCCACTGGATCCTGGGCGGGCTCGCCAAGTCGGACGATCTCGATGCGTGCGCGCCGTATTTCGATCGCGTCGCGCATGCCTATACGATCGGCGAGGCGGGGTCGCGCTTCGCGGCGATATTGCGGCCGCATATGAAGGTGGACGAAAGCGGGACGCTCGACGTCGCGGTCAGGGCGGCGCATGATCGCGCGACGGCGGGCGACACGGTGCTGCTGTCGCCGGCCTGCGCGTCGTTCGATCAATTTCGCGACTATGAGGCGCGCGGGGACGCGTTCGTGAAGGCGGTGGAGGGGCTGGCATGACCGACGTGCGCGCATCGCATACCGGGCTGTGGACGCGGATGAAGCCGCGCGCCGGGCGCGGCGACGCGACCCCGCTCGCGATGTGGTTCTGGGACATCGACCGTGTGTTGTTGCTGATCGCATTGTGCCTGATCGCGATCGGGCTGATCGCGGTCGCCGCCGCCTCGCCCGCGAGCGCGGTGCGCTATTCGGGCGACAAGCACCATATCGCGCCGCTTTACTATTTCTGGCGCCAGCTCGCCTGGGTCGCGATCTCGCTGCCGATCATGTTCGTGGTCTCGATGATGCCGGTGCAGACCGCCAAGCGGCTGTCGCTGGTCGGCTGCGCGGTGTGCGTCGCGCTGCTGATGGCGGTGCCCTTCATCGGCGCCGAGGTGAACGGCGCGCGGCGCTGGTTCTCGGTCGGGATCGGGCAGTTCCAGCCGTCCGAATTCTTGAAGCCCTTCTTCATCGTCACCATCGCCTGGCTGCTGTCGCTGCGCGCGCGGGAGAAGGATCTGCCGGTGCTGCCGCTGACGCTGCTGCTCACCGGCGGGATCGGCGCGCTGCTGATGCTCGAGCCCGATTTCGGGCAGACCATCATCTTCGGCGCGGTGTGGATGGCACTGCTGATGATCGCGGGCACGCCGACGCGGACGCTGGCGGCGCTGATCGGGTGCGTGCCCGTGGGGCTGATGGCGGCCTATATGTTCTACGATACTGCGCGGCTCAGGATCGACGCGTTCCTGTTTCCCAGCGCCGACCCCAACCAGATGATCGATCACTACCAGACCGACATGGCGCACGCGACGCTGACGGGCGGCGGGCTGTTCGGCACCGGGCCGGGCGGGGGGATCATGAAGTTCCGCCTGCCCGAGGCGCATACCGATTACATCTTTTCGGTGATCGGCGAGGAATTCGGGCTGATCAGCTGCGCGATCGTCGCATTGCTGTTCGTGGCGCTGGTGGCGCGGGTGTTCGTCAAGCTGCTCGACGAACAGGACGAGTTCCGCCTGTTCGCCGCCGCCGGCCTCGCGATCCAGTTCGGCACGCAGGCGATGATCAACATGCTCGTCAACACCGGCATGGCGCCTTCCAAGGGCATGACTTTGCCGTTCATCAGCTATGGCGGATCGTCGATGATCGCGCTGTCGATCGGCATGGGGCTGCTGCTCGCGTTCACCCGGCGCAATCCGTTCTTGACGCGCTCGCCCTATAGCGTGCGATGGAACAGGGCATGACACGCGAACGCCATTTCGTTCTCGCCGCCGGAGGTACCGGCGGCCACATGGTTCCCGCCGCCGCGCTCGCGGCCGAACTCGGCCGCCGCGGCCACCGCGTTGCGCTGGTGAGCGACGAGCGCGGGGTGCGCTTCCCAGGCCTGTTCGAAGGCGTGCAGACGCATGTGCTGCCGGCCGGACGGCTGGCGGGCGGGCCGCTCGGATGGCTCAAAGCGGGACGCAACATCCTCGCCGGACGCGCGATGGCGATCGAGCTCTACCGCACCTTCAGGCCGGAGGCGGTGATCGGCTTCGGCGGCTATCCGGCGCTGCCGGCGTTGCTCGCGGCGTTCAAGGCGGGCATTCCCACGGTGATCCATGAGCAGAATGCGGTGCTCGGGCGGGTCAATCGGTTGGTGGCGCGCAAGGTGGATGCGATCGCGACCTCCTATGAGGAGGTCGAGCGGCTCGGCCCCCGATTTGCCGCCAAGATGCGGCTCGTCGGCAATCCGGTGCGCGAAGCGGTGCTCGCGCTGCGCGATCGGCCCTATCCCGTGCTCGAGGAGGATGGCATCTTCCGCATCCTCGTCACTGGCGGCAGCCAGGGCGCGAGCGTGCTGAGCCAGGTGGTTCCCGACGGCCTTTCGATGTTGCCGGTCGCGTTTCGCCGTCGTCTTCAGGTGACGCATCAGGCGCGGATCGAGGATATCGACGCGGCGCGCGCCAAATATGCCGAGTTGGGAATCGCGGCCGAGCTCGCGACCTACCTACCCGACATGCCCGAGCAGCTCGCCTGGGCGCACCTCGTCATCGCGCGCGCGGGCGCCTCGACGATCGCCGAGCTGACCGCGGCGGGGCGGCCGGCGATCCTGGTGCCGTTGCCGTCCGCGACCGACGACCACCAGACCGCGAACGCCCAGGAGATCACGCGTGCTGGCGGCGCACGAACGATCCGGCAGGATCAGTTCACGCCCGTGGAGCTTGCCAAGCAGATGCAGAAGCTCGGGCTCGATCCGGCGGCGCTCGTCAACGCGGCCGCGCGCGCCAAATGGTGCGGGCGGCCCGATGCGGCGCGCGACCTCGCCGATCTGGTCGAAGAACTGGGCGCGCCGCCGCGCGGGGCGGAGATCGGCGTGCCGTTGCCGACCGGCGACGACGGAAAGCCGGCCTACGCATGAAGGGCCCTTCGACAAGCTCAGGACAAGCGACCCCTTTCATCGGAGGTATCCGATGAAAGGGGTCGCGACCGATATCGGCACGATCCATTTCGTCGGCATCGGCGGGATCGGCATGTCCGGCATCGCCGAGGTGATGCACAATCTCGGCTATAGCGTGCAGGGATCGGACGTGGCCGAGGGCTATGTCGTCCAGGGGCTGCGCGATCACGGCATTCCGGTCGAGATCGGGCACAAGCCGGAAAATGTGGACGGCGCCGCGGTGGTCGTGGTCTCGACGGCGGTCAAGCGCGGCAATCCCGAGGTGGAGGCGGCGCTCGAACGGCGCATCCCCGTGGTGCGGCGCGCCGAAATGCTGGCCGAGCTGATGAGGCTCAAATCGACCGTCGCGGTCGCCGGCACGCACGGCAAGACGACGACCACGTCGATGATCGCAGCGCTGCTCGACAAGGGCGGGGTCGATCCCACGGTGATCAACGGCGGGATCATCAACAGCTACGGCTCCAACGCGCGGCTGGGCGCGAGCGACTGGATGGTGGTCGAGGCCGACGAGAGCGACGGCAGCTTCCTGCGCCTGGACGGCACGATCGCGGTCGTCACCAACATCGATCCCGAGCATCTCGACCATTATGGCGATTTCGACGCGGTGAAGCGGGCCTATGTCGAGTTCGTCGAGAACGTGCCCTTCTACGGCGCGGCGCTGCTGTGCCTCGATCATCCGGAGGTACAGGGCATCGTGCCGCGCATCCGCGACCGTCGGATCGTGACCTACGGCTTCGCCGCGCAGGCCGATATACGCGGGATCAACGTGACGCCGGCGGGCGGCGCCAACCGCTTCGACGTGGCGGTGCGCAACCGCGACGGCGAGGTGCGCACGATCGACGGCATCGAGCTGCCGATGCCCGGCCGGCACAATGTGCAGAACGCGCTCGCTGCGATCGGCGTCGCGCTCGAGCTCGGGATCGACGATGCGACGATCCAGCAGGGGTTCGCGGGTTTCGGTGGCGTCAAGCGGCGCTTCACCAAGGTGGGCGAGGTGGCGCTCGACGGCGGCAGCGCGACCGTGATCGACGATTACGGGCACCATCCGGTGGAGATCCGCGCGGTGCTGTCGGCGGCGCGCGAGGGCGCGAAGAATCGCGTGATCGCGGTGGTCCAGCCGCATCGCTACACCCGCCTGCGCGATCTGATGGGCGAATTCCAGACCGCGTTCAACGACGCCGACATGGTGCTGGTGACGCCGGTCTACCCCGCCGGCGAGGCGCCGATCGAGGGGATCGATGCGCAGGCGCTGGCGGATGGACTCCGGCGGCGCGGGCATCGTTCGGCGGCGACGGTGGCGGACATGGAGGCGCTCGCGCAGGCGCTCGCGCGCACGGTGCAGCCGGGTGATCTGGTGGTCTGCCTGGGCGCGGGCGACATCACCAAATGGGCGGCGGGGCTTGCCGATGCGGTCGCCGCCGTGCGGGTGCCGGCATGACGGTCTGCTACGCCCTCCCGCCGTTACGAGGTTCGGCCGAGCATCAGGGCAGCCTCGCCGAGTTCATCTGGTTCCGCACCGGCGGCCCCGCCGAATGGCTCGTGCGACCCGAGGACGTGCGCGATCTCGCGAGCTTCATGGCCGGGCTCGATCCCGACATGCCGGTGCTTCCGGTCGGTGTCGGATCGAACCTGATCGTGCGCGACGGCGGCGTTCCGGGCGTGGTGGTGCGGCTGCCCAAGGCGATGGCGAAGGTCGCGGTCGAACCCGGCAATCGCGTGCGCGCTGGCGCAGGCGCGATGGGGATCACCGTCGCCAGCGCCGCGCGCGATGCAGGGATCGCGGGCCTCGAATTCCTGCGCGGCATTCCCGGCACCGTCGGCGGCGCGGTGCGGATGAACGCCGGCGCCTACGGCCGCGACACCAGCGACATCCTGGTCGAGGCGACCGTGGTGACGCGCGACGGCGCAGTCGAGACATGGCCGACCGCGCAGCTGGGCTACACCTATCGGCATTCGGATCTGCCCGCGGGCGCGATCGTCGTCGAGGCGGTGTTCGCGGGCGCGCCGGGCGATAAGGCGACGATCGCCGCCGAGATGGACCGCATCGCCGCCGAGCGCGAGGCCTCGCAGCCACTGCGCAGCCGCACCGGGGGCTCGACCTTCAAGAATCCGCCGGGCGACAAGGCGTGGCGGCTGATCGACACCGCCGGTTGTCGGGGCCTCCGGCGCGGCGACGCGCAGGTGAGCGAGAAGCATTGCAACTTCCTGCTCAACCTCGGGGCTGCGTCGAGCGCGGAGATCGAGGCGCTGGGCGAGGAGGTGCGCGAGCGCGTGAAGGCGGAGTCGGGAATCAGTCTCGAATGGGAAATCCAGCGGGTGGGGGTGGTGGCATGAGCATCCGTCATGCCAGCGAAGGCTGGCATCCATCGCTGCCAATTTCCGGTGCGAAGGCGCAGTCTGAAGTGCCGTATGCGTGTCCGATGACCGGGCCCACCGTGAAAGACATGGACCCCAGCCTGCGCTGGGGTGACGGCTATGTGCATGGTTGAGATCGAGCCCCTCCACATCGCGGTCCTCATGGGCGGCTGGTCGGCGGAGCGCGCGGTGTCGCTGATGTCGGGCACGGGCGTGGCCGACGCGCTCGAAAGCCTGGGCCATCGCGTCACGCGGATCGACATGGACCGCGATGTCGCCGCACGGCTCGCCGAGGCCAGGCCCGACGTCGTGTTCAACGCCCTCCACGGCACCCCCGGCGAGGACGGCTCGGTGCAGGGGATGCTCGACCTGATGGGGCTCACCTACACCCATTCGGGGCTCGCGACCTCGGTGGTCGCGATCGACAAGCAGCTCACCAAGCAGGCGCTGGTGCCGCACGGCATTCCGATGCCCGGCGGGCGGATCGTGAAGAGCGCGGACCTGTACGACGCCGATCCGCTGGCGCGCCCCTATGTGCTCAAGCCCGTCAACGAAGGCTCGTCGGTGGGCGTCGCGATTGTCACCCAGGACGGCAATTACGGCAACCCGATCGGCCGCGACGTGCGGGGGCCGTGGCAGGAATTCGACGAACTGCTCGCCGAGCCCTTCATCCGCGGGCGCGAGTTGACGACCGCGGTGCTGGGCGATCAGGCGCTGGGCGTCACCGAGCTCCGGCCCAAGAGCGGTTTCTACGATTACGACGCCAAATATACCGACGGGCTGACCGACCACATCTTCCCCGCCGACATTCCCGATGCGATCGCCGAGGCGTGCAAGCGGATCGCGCGCGATGCGCACCGGTTGCTCGGCTGCAAGGGCTGCTCGCGGGCCGATTTTCGCTGGGACGACAGCCAGGGCGAGGACGGGCTGTTCCTGCTCGAAGTCAATACCCAGCCGGGGATGACCCCGCTCAGCCTCGTGCCCGAGCAGGCGCGGCATCTCGGCATCTCCTATCCCGAACTCGTCCAGCGCATCGTCGATGAGGCGATGGCGGAGGCGGCGCGATGAGCCGGACGCTCAAACGCGGATCGCCGCCGCGGCGCGGCGCGCCCCGGCGCAAGCAGAAGCCGCCGCGGCGCTCGTTCGGCGATCGGCTCCTCGAATGGCTCCAGATCAGCGAAGAGACGCTGCGCCGCGCGGTGACCTGGACGATCGTGCTTGCCGCCAGCGTGCTCTTGATCGTCGCCGCGACCTGGATCGGGATTCCGGGCATGGTCGGCACCGCGATCGCCGAGGGCGCGGGCCGGGCGGGCTTCCGCGTCGAGCAGGTCGAGGTGACGGGGCTCAAGCGCATGGACAAGATGACGGTCTATGCGGTCGCGCTCGACCAGCAATCGCGCGCGATGCCGCTCGTCGATCTCGAAGAGGTGCGCCAGAAGCTGCTGCGCTACGGCTGGATCGAGGACGCGCACGTCTCGCGCCGGCTGCCCGATACGTTGCTCGTCCAGATCGACGAGCGCAGCCCCGCCGCGGTCTGGCAGGATAACGGCCAACTCACGCTGATCGACGCGAAGGGCGTCCTGCTCGAGCCGGTGTCGGCGGACGCGCTTCCGGCGCTGCCGCTGCTCGTCGGCGAAGGCGCGGCCGCGCAGGCGCCGGCCTATCAGGCGCTGATCGACGCCGCGCCCGCGCTTCGCCCCCGCATCCGCGCGGCGACCTGGATCGGCAACCGGCGCTGGAACCTGTTGTTCGATACCGGCGAGACGCTGGCGCTGCCCGAACAGGGCGCGCAGCGCGCGCTGGTCAAGTTCGCCGAGCTCGACGGCGCCGATCGGCTGCTCGGCAAGGGATTCCTGCGCTTCGACATGCGCGACCCGACGAAACTGGTCGCGCGCAAGCCGGGTGAAGTGGTACGGCATGACGTCGCGCCCGCGGCGTCGCCCAGCCCGATCGCGTCGGATGCGGCGGGCACGGGTGAAAACGGGTAAGTGTCGAGGGGGAAAGACGAATGGCGAAGGCAGCGCCCGAAGATCTGATCACCGCGCTCGACATCGGCTCGTCCAAGGTGTCGGCGATGATCGCGCAGAAGGCCGATGGCGGCGAACTGATCGTGCTCGGCACGGGGCAGCGCGAAAGCCGCGGCGTCAAGCGCGGCTATATCGCCGACATGGCCGCGACCGAGATCGCGGTGCGCGAGGCGGTCGAACAGGCCGAGCGGATCGCGGGCACCAATATCGAGAACGTCTGGGTGAGCTTCTCGGCGGGCGGGCTCGTCTCCGACGTCGCCTCGGTCGAGGTCGAGCTGGGCGGGCACCGGATCGAACAAGCCGATATCGACGAATTGCTTCATGCCGGGCGCGACTCGATCGATCCGGGCGGGCGCATGGTGCTCCACGCGCAGCCGACGCTCTACACGCTCGACGGGCTCACCGGCGTCAAGAAGCCGCTCGGGCTCCATGCCGACCGGCTGGGCGTCCACATCCATGTCGTCGCGGCCGACGGATCGCCGGTGCGCAACCTCGATCTGTGCGTGCGCTCGGCGCATCTGGAGGTGAAATCGATCATCGCGGCGCCGCTGGCGACCGGTCTCGCGTGCCTTTCGGACGAAGAGCGCGAGCTGGGCGTCGCGCTGGTCGAGCTCGGCGCGGGGATCACCAACGTCTCGCTGTTCGCCGGCGGGATGCTGGTGGGGCTCCAGTCGATTCCGATCGGCGCGGCCGACATCACCGACGACATCGCCTCCGCCTTCGGCACGCGGCGCACGCAGGCCGAGCGGATGAAATGCTTCTACGGCTCGGCGAACATGAGCCCGCGCGACAATCACGACATGATCGACGTCGCGCCGATCTCAGCCGAAGACGAAGGCGAGGGATCGCGAATCACCCGCGCGCAGCTGATCGCGGTGATCCGCCAGCGACTCGAACACCTGACCAACGAGATCCAGAAGGCGCTCAAGTCGTTGGGCTTCGAGGGGCCGGTGGGGCGGCAGGTGGTGCTCACCGGCGGGGGCGCCG
Organism: Sphingomonas sp.; assembly: GCA_035538935.1. GTDB lineage: Bacteria > Pseudomonadota > Alphaproteobacteria > Sphingomonadales > Sphingomonadaceae > Sphingomonas. The sequence continues at coordinate 159,605 of DATLJH010000018.1, read as the reverse complement.
AGCTGAAGGGAATCGCCGATTACGTGCAGCAGGCGCTCGGCCGCGCGGTGCGGGTCGGCCGCCCGCGCGGGCTGACGGCGCTGCCCGACGCGCATTCGGGGCCCGCCTTTTCGACTCTGGCGGGACTCGCGTTTTTCGCGGCGAGCGACCCGATCGACCTGCGATCGGCGGCGCCGACGGACCAGATGATCCACAAGCCGCGCGGGATGGGCGCGGTGAGACGTTTGATGGCTGCGGTCAAAGCGAATTATTAACAGTTTATGTCGGCCCGCCCCTGTTTTCACTAGAGTCGCCGAAACGCATAGTGCAAAAGGCGTCGGGCATGTTGAATCCCCAGCGTAACCGGGGAAGGGCGGAGAACACCGATGAGCATCGAATTCCTCACTCCTGAGGCCGACGAACTGACCCCGCGGATCGCGGTGATCGGCGTGGGCGGCGCGGGCGGCAACGCGATCGCGAACATGATGCGCGCCGAGGTCCAGGGGGTGGACTTCCTCGTCGCGAACACCGACGCGCAGGCGCTCAAGCAGTCGAGCGCGTCGAGCAAGATCCAGCTCGGCGCCAAGATCACGCAGGGGCTGGGCGCGGGCTCGCGGCCCGAGATCGGGCGTGCGGCGGCCGAAGAGACGATCGACGACGTCACCAAGATGCTCGAAGGCGCACACATGTGCTTCATCGCGGCCGGCATGGGCGGCGGCACCGGCACCGGCGCGGCGCCCGTCATCGCCAAGGCGGCGCGCGACATGGGCATCCTGACGGTGGGCGTCGTCACCAAGCCCTTCTCGTTCGAGGGTAGCCGCCGGGCGAAGTCGGCGGATGCGGGCATCGAGGAGCTGCAGAAGTTCGTCGATACGCTGATCGTCATCCCCAACCAGAATCTGTTCCTGATCGCCAACGCGAACACGACCTTCAAGGAAGCGTTCCAGATGGCGGACGAGGTGCTGCAGCAGGGCGTGCGCGGCATCACCGACCTGATGGTCATGCCCGGCCTCATCAACCTCGACTTCGCCGACGTCCGGTCGGTGATGCAGGAGATGGGCAAGGCGATGATGGGCACCGGCGAGGCCGACGGCGACGCCCGCGCGCTCGAGGCCGCGCAGAAGGCGATCGCCAACCCGCTGCTCGACGGCGTGTCGATGCAGGGCGCCAAGGGCGTGATCATCTCGATCACCGGCGGCGAGGACATGCGCCTGCTCGAGGTCGACGAGGCGGCGAACCATATCCGCGAGTTGGTCGATCCCGACGCCAACATCATCTGGGGCTCGGCGTTCAATCCCGATCTCGAAGGCAAGATCCGCGTCTCGGTCGTCGCGACCGGCATCGACGCCGATGCCGCCGCGCAGCAGCCTGCGGCCGAGACGGCGCGCGTCTTCTCGTTCGCGGCGCCGCGCAAGGCGACGCCCGCGCCGCAGCCCGAACCCGTCGCCGAAGAGCCTGCGGCGCCGGTCGAGGAGGAAGCGCCGATCGTTGCCGAGGAAAGCGCGGAGGCGATCGAGGCTGCGCCCGACGCCGAGGAGCCGGTTGCCGAAGCTGCGGCCGCGCCCGAAGCGGAAGAGGTCACTGCGGCCGACGAGGACGAACTGGTGCTCGGCAGCGACACGATCGTCCCCGAAACGCCGAAGCCCATCGACGACGCCGAGGAAGCGCCGGCCGAACGGCCCAATCGCCGTCGTTGGCTTTCCGCCGGTTCCGCCGCGGGCGAAAGCGTGGCGAGCGCGAGCGAAAGCAGTAGCCCGGTCGTCGACCAGGGCGGCGCAGGAGGCGCTGCCGCGCCCAAGGTCAAGCTGGGCGGGACGCTGTTCGAGCGCATGTCGAGCGTCAGCCGGGGCAATCGCGACGAGAAGGCGTCCGACGACAAGGATGCGCTCGACATCCCGCGCTTCCTGCATCGCCAGAACAATCAGTAAGCGTCCCGCGCCGGTCCGCCGCCGGCGCGGCTCGCTTCGTCGCGGCGGCGGGCGCGGGTCAGTGCGTATTCACCAAGCCGCCGCCTAGCTGGGATTTGATGAGGCTTTCGCTTTTCGTTTCCGGGGTCGTCGTGCTGGCGGGATTGTCGGCGGCGCGCGCGGTGCCTGCAGTTGCGCAGACGACGCATCCGGCGGGGCGCACCGCGACCGGGCTCGCGACGATCGCGCCGCCCACGCCCGACGCCGACGAGCTTGCCGAGCAGATGCGGGCGCTCGCCAAGAATCCGAAGGACGTGAAGGCGCTGATCCGCGCCGGCGAGCTGACGCTGTTGTTGGGCGATCCGACCGCGGCGGCGGTGCTGTTCTCCCGCGCCGAGAAGATCGAGCCCGGTAATGCGCGCATGAAGGCGGGGATGGCCGCGACGCTGGTGCGGATGGAACGTCCGGGCGAGGCGCTGCGGCTGTTCGCCGAGGCCGAACGCGACGGCTACGACGTCGAAAAGTTCGCGGCCGAGCGCGGGTTGGCCTATGACCTCATCGGCGCGCAGGCCTATGCGCAGCGCGATTACAAGCTGGCGCTCGACCACGACCGGACCGACGAAACCGTGCGGCGTTACGCGCTGTCGCTCGGGATTTCCGGGCAGAAGGACGCGGCGATGGCGGCGCTCGATCCGCTGCTGCGCAAGCAGGATCGCGCGGCCTGGCGCGACCGCGCCTTCATCCTCGCAATGAACGACGAAGCTGACGAGGCCGAAAAAATCGCCAACGCGATGATGCCCGGCCCGGTTTCCGAGGGGTTGAAACCCTTTTTCGCGCGGCTGGCGGGGCTGTCCGCGGTCGATCGCGCCTTCGCCATCCATTTCGGCGAGCTGCAGCCGACGCCCGCCCGCCTCGCCGATGCGAAGCTGGTGCCGGCGCTGCCGCCGCTTCCGGGCGAATCGAGACCGACACGATTGGCATCGGCCGCGCCGGTGATGACCCGCCCGACGCCACAGCCCGCCCGGCGCGAACGATCCGCTGCCGACGAGCGCGGTCCAAAGCCAAAGCCGTTAGCGCCAGGACGCACTGCGCTGCCGACGACATCGGTGCCGGCAACCGACGACCGGGCGCAGCGCGTGGCCACGACGCCAGCGCCGATTCGCATGGCCGGCAACGGCGCGCGACCGGCCGAAGCGCCGATGGCCACGAAGCCGCTCGCGAACACTCCGAGCACCGCGCCGGAGACCGCACCGCGCCCGGCGACACCCGCCGGACCGGTTCTCACGCCCAGCACAGGATCGACCAGCGCCGCGCCGTCCGCGGTGGGCAGCGAGGATTCGATCCTCGCGCGGATCATCGCCAACGTCACGGTGCCCGAGTCCGAGCTTGGTGTCGCGGTCCAACCGGATAGGACGGCAGCGTCCGCTTCTACCCCCGCCGCTGCGATGACGGCGGTCGGCACCGAGGCGAACGCCGTCACCCAGGCGCAGGCGGCACTCGATGCTGCTGCCGCCAAGGCCGAAGCCGATCGCCTCGCCGCCGTGAAGGAAGCCGCGAAACGCAAGGCCGAACGCGACGCCAAGGCCGAGGCCGACCGCAAGGCGGCGGCGAAGAAGGCCGCCGAGGAAAAGGCGGCAGCGGACAAGAAGGCGAAGGCGGAAAAGGCCGCGGCGGCGAAGAAGGCGGCCGAAGCGAAGAAAGCCAAGGCCGAACCGTCGCGCGTCTGGGTGCAGGTCGCGGGCGGCGCGAACGAGAGCAACCTCGCGCGCGCCTTTGCCCGCGTCGTCGACAAGGCGCCCGCGCTGATGAAGGGGAAGCAGGGCTGGTGGACGCCGCTCAACGCCACCAATCGCGTGCTGGCCGGCCCGTTCAAATCGACCGCCGAGGCGCAGGCCTTCGTCAACAAGCTCGCGGGCGCGGGGGTTTCGGCCTTCCCGTTCACCAGCAAGGACGGGCAGAAAGTAACGAGATTGTCGGGCAAATGAGCCGGCGGCGCGGATGACGGGAACATTGGCGCCCTGGGCTTCGCATCCCGGCGCCAGCCGGGGCCGCCTTCATGCGGAACAAAAAGGGACACGCGGGCCGCGCGACGCCTTTCAGCGCGACCGTGACAGGATCATCCATTCGATCAGCTTCCGCAGGTTGCGGCACAAGACGCAGGTCTTCATCGCCCCCGACGGCGATCATTTCCGCGTGCGGCTGACGCACAGCCTCGAAGTCGCGCAGATTGGCCGCACGATCGCGCGCGCGCTGGGACTGAACGAGGATCTGACCGAGGCCTTGTGCCTGGCGCACGATATCGGGCACCCGCCCTTCGGCCATGCCGGCGAAGATGCCCTGCAGGCAGCGATGGCGAGCGAGGGCGGGTTCGATCACAACGGCCATACGCTGCGCACGCTGATGACGATCGAACGGCCCTATCCGCTCTGGAACGGGCTCAACCTGACCTGGGAGACGCTGGAGGGGCTCGCCAAGCACAACGGCCCGGTGCGCGCGCCCGGCTGGGCGCTCGCCGAGGCCGATGCCGCCGTTCCGCTCGACCTTGCTTCTCATGCGTCGCTCGAGGCCCAGGTCGCGGCGATCGCCGACGACATCGCTTACGACAATCACGACATCGACGACGGGCTGCGCGCAGGGCTGCTCACGCTCGATCAACTGCTCGACGTGCCGTTCGTTGCGCGCGGCTGGGCGCAGGTGCGTGCGCGCTACCCGCAGATCGAGCAGGCTCGGCTGCTGCATGAACTCGTCCGCTCGCAGATCGGCACGATGGTCAACGACGTGATCGAGGAAACGCGTCGCCGCGTCGCTGCCGCGGGAGTCGAGACCGTGGCGGACGTGCGTGCGGCGGGGACGACGCTTGCCGGCTTCTCGGAGGAAATGCGCGACGACGAGCGCGATCTCAAGCGTTTCATGTATGCCAACCTCTATCACCATCCCCGCCAGCTCGCGGCGGCCGAGGCGGCGCGGGGCGTGGTTGCCGGGCTGTTCGCGGCGTATCGTGCCGATCCTGGCCTGATGGCGCCCGGCTGGCACGAGGCGATCGACCCGCGGGAACCTTGGCGCAGCCGCCAGATCGCGGATTTCATCGCGGGAATGACCGATCGCTACGCAATCGCCCGATATCGCGAGGTCGCGGGACCGATCGATCTGCCCGAGGGGTTCTGAACGGCGAACCGTGCGGCACGGAGGACAGGCGCTGCGCCTGACAAAGTTTTGCGACAAGTCGACCCTATATTGTGCAGTGGAGATTTAGGAGGCGATCGTGACCGACCTCAGTATCGCGTTGAACCGTTTCGGGCTGGGCGCCCGAGGGGATGAGCCGACTCCGACCAATGCCCGCCGGTGGTTGATGGACCAGCTCGACCGCTTCGACCCCAAACCGGCGGCGCTTGCCGCCTTGCCCGATCATAATGCCGTCTTCGCGGCGGTGCAGAAGTACAACGTGGCCCTGCGTCAAGAGCGACTCGAAGCTCAGGCCGAGGCGAAGGCGGCCGGCAAAGCGGGTGCTGCAAAACGCAAAATCCGGCAAACCGTCCGCCAGAAGGTTCGCGATCCGCGAGATTTTTATTTCGAGGGCATCGGTGCCCGGCTCAACACGGCGCTCATGTCTTCGACACCCTTCGTCGAACGGCTGGTGCATTTCTGGTCCAACCATTTTGCCATCTCCGCAGAAAAGCTGCCTGTCACCGCGCTAGCCGCCGCCTATGAGACGGAGGCAATCCGGCCGCATGTGCTCGGTCGATTTTCGGATTTGCTCAACGCGGTCGAGCGGCATCCAGCGATGCTGTATTTTCTCGATCAATCCCAATCGGTGGGTCCCAACAGCCGCGCGGTAGTGGCGCGAGGTGGCGTCAAGGGACCCGAGGGGCTGAACGAGAATCTCGGTCGTGAAGTGATGGAACTCCATACGCTAGGCGTGCGCACCGGTTATACCCAAGCCGACGTGACCGAGTTTGCGCGTGCATTGACTGGCTGGACGGTATTGAGCAGGCCTGCTGCCGCGCGCGCCGGCGGCAACGCCAAAGCCGGAGACTTCGGATTCTCGGTCGCCGTCCATGAGCCCGGTGTTCGGACGATCATGGGCAAGCGCTACCCGCAACAGGGCGAGGCCCAGGCGCAAGCCGTGCTCGACGACCTTGCGGTCCACCCGATGACCGCAAAACACATCGCAACCAAGCTGGCGCGGCACTTCGTAGCGGATTCGCCGCCGCCGTCCCTGGTCGCGAAGCTCGAAACCGCCTTTCGAAAGAGCGGAGGCGACCTCCCGACCGTCTATCGAGCGCTGATCGATGCACCGGAGGCGTGGACATCGAGGGCGACCAAGTTCAAGTCTCCGTGGGAATGGACGCTTTCGGCGCTACGGGCGATAGGCACGCGCGATATGCCCGCACGCTCGTCCGCGGGCCTTATCCAGCAGCTCGGACAGACGGTTTGGCGACCCGGGTCGCCGGCTGGATTCGACGATGTTGCAGGAGCGTGGGCTGGCCCCGATGCTGTTTTTCGGCGCGTTCAGGCAGCCGCCCGTATGACGCGTCGTCGAGCGGATGCGGACGAGGATGCCCGCGTGCTGGCGCCGCGATTGTTTCCCGGCTCGGTTGCCGAGTCGACGACGCAGGTGCTGGCACGTGCCGAAAGCCCGGAACAGGCGCTCGCGCTGTTGCTGGTCGCGCCCGAGATGATGCGGAGATAGATGATGATCGACCGTCGCGCCCTTCTCGTCGCTGGTGGTTCCCTGGCAGGCTTGGCCGCCTTTGCGCCGCGTCTCTCCTTTGCCCGTGCCGCAACGAACCGGCGATTCGTGTTCATCATCCAACGCGGCGCAGCCGATGGATTGAGCACCGTCGCGCCGGTCGGCGACCCCGGCTTTGTTAAAGCTCGCGGCGAGCTTGCGGAGGATTTTGCGGATGCGCCCAAGCTTGACAGCATGTTCGCGCTCCATCCTCGGCTGACCGCGATCGGGGGGTTGCACAAACGGGGGCAGGCGCTGTTTGCCCATGCGATCGCCTCGCCGTATCGTGATCGCTCGCATTTCGACGGGCAGAACGTGCTCGAGACCGGCGGTGCCGGCGCCTATCAGACAAAGGACGGCTGGCTCAATCGCCTTCTCGGCGTCGTGCCCACCGAGGAGGCGCGGGCCATTGCGGTCGCTGCGGCGGTGCCGATGGCGCTGCGCGGCAAGCACGATGTCGCGTCTTACGCGCCGTCCAACCTTCCGGAGACCTCGGGCGACCTGCTGGCTCGGGTCGACATGCTTTATCGGGGCGATGCACAACTGCATTCGCTGTGGAGCGAGGCGATGGCAACACGCGCGCTCACCAGCGATATAACTGCAAAACACGGGCGCGACGCAGCGGCGACGGGGGCGCTGGCCGCCAAACTGCTTCAGCCGGCCGACGGAGCGCGGATCGCGATGATCGAGACGGGTGGTTGGGATACGCATGCCGCTCAGCGCAATCGGATCGGCGGGCAGCTCAAGGCGCTCGATGCGATGATCGCCGCGCTCCAGAAGGGGCTCGGGCCGCTGTGGAACGACACGATGGTGCTGGTAGCGACCGAATTCGGCCGCACCGTTGCGATCAACGGCACGCGCGGCACCGACCACGGCACGGCATCGGTCGCGATGCTGCTGGGCGGGGCAGTGAAGGGCGGGCGCGTGATGGCCGATTGGCCGGGGTTGGCGCAGGCGCAGCTCTACGACGGCCGCGATCTCAAGCCGACGACCGGGCTCGACGCCTTCATCGGCGGCGCGGTTTCTTCGCATTTCGGCGTTGCGCCCGATCGAACGATGGCAGCCTTGTTCCCGGGCGCGAAGCGCACCGCGGCGATCGAGGGGCTGGTGCGCACCTGATTTGTGCATCCGCGCCGCTTGGGTTAAGGCCCGCGGCGTTTTCCCGACGCTGGATGGACCATGACACTCTATACGCGCTTCGCCGCGCATCTCGATGCGGCGCTGGATTCGCTCGTCTCGCAAGGCACGTTGCCGGCGGGGCTGGAGCGACGCGCGGTGACCGTGGAGCCGCCGCGCGATCCCGCGCACGGCGATCTCGCGACCAATGCGGCGATGGTGCTCGCCAAGCCCGCGGGCACCAACCCGCGCACGCTGGCCGAGGTGCTCGCGGCCGAGCTCGGCAAACTGGACGAGGTGGCGTCGGTCGAAATCGCGGGGCCGGGCTTCATCAACCTGCGGCTGACCGACGACACGTGGCGTGCCGAGCTGTCGGCGATCCTCGATGCGGGCGACGATTACGGCCGGATCGCGAGCGCGGCGCCGATGACGGTGAACGTCGAATATGTGTCCGCCAACCCGACCGGGCCGATGCACATGGGGCATTGCCGGGGCGCGGTGGTGGGCGACGCGCTCGCCAATCTGCTCGAGTTCGCGGGGCAGAAGGTGATCCGCGAATATTATGTCAACGATGCTGGCGGGCAGGTCGACGTGCTCGCCCGCTCGGTGCATCTGCGCTACCGCGAGGCGCTGGGCGAGGACGTGGGTGAGATCCCCGAAGGCCTGTATCCGGGCGACTATCTTGTGCCTGTAGGACAAGAGCTTGCGCACGAATTCGGCGATACATTCGCAGGTAAGCCCGAGAGCGAATGGCTGGCGCTGTTCCGCACGCGCGCGGTTGCGGCGATGATGGCGATCATCAAGGCGGACCTCGCGCTGCTCGGCATCCATCACAGTGTTTTCGCCTCCGAAGCCGAGTTGCAGGCGGCGGGCAAGCCCGCGGCGGCGGAGGCCGAATTGCGCGCGCGCGGCTTGGTCTATGACGGCGTGCTCGACGCGCCCAAGGGCGAAACGCCCGAGGATTGGGAGCCGGTCGAGCTACCGCTGTTCCGCTCGACCGAGTTCGGCGACGACCAGGATCGGCCGATCCGCAAGTCGAACGGGCAATGGACCTATTTCGGCGCCGACCTCGCCTATCATTACCAGAAGGCCGAGCGCGCGGATGCGCTGATCGACATCTGGGGCGCGGACCATGCCGGGACGGTGAAGCGCATCCAGGCGGCGGTGCAGGCGCTGACCGGCGGGCGGACGCGCTTCGACGTCAAGCTCGTCCAGATGGTGCGGCTGCTGCGCGGCGGCGAGCCGGTGAAAATGTCCAAGCGGGCCGGTAACTTCGTGACGCTTGCCGATGTCGTGAACGAAGTAGGCAAGGACGTGGTGCGCTTCACGATGCTGACGCGCAAGGCCGACGCCCAGATGGATTTCGACTTCGCCAAGGTGGTCGAAGCGTCGAAGGACAATCCGGTCTTCTACGTCAATTACGCCCACGCCCGGATCGCGTCGCTGCATCGGCGCGCCGAGGAGGCGGGGATCGCGTGCCCGGGTGCCGATCTGTCCCATCTCGATACGCAGGAGCTGGCGCTGGTGAAGCTCGCTGCGCAATTTCCGCGCGTCGTCGAGACCGCCGCTGCGGCGCGCGAGCCGCACAGGATCGCTTTTTATCTCTATGACTTGGCGGCACTGTTTCATGCATTGTGGAACGTCGGCAACGATGCGCCCGAGCGGCGGTTCCTGATCGCAGACGATCCTGCGTTGACGTGCGCGCGTCTTTTCTTGGCCGATGCGATCGGGCAGATTATCAGGAACGGCCTCGCCATCATGGGGGTGGAGGCGGTCCGGGAGATGAACTGATGGCCACGAACGGCGACCTGGGGGACGAAGACCGGCTGCCCTGGCTGGAAACCGTGGACGAGGATTATGAGGAAGGCCCGTCGGTGCTGCGCATCGCGGCGCTGGTGATCCTCGGCCTCGCGCTGATCGCTGCGGTCGTCTACGCGGTCTACTGGTTCCAGAACCGGCCGGCGGGGCCTGCGGGCAATGGCGATCTGATCCGCGCACAGGAAGGCGACTACAAGGTCAAGCCCGAGGAACCGGGCGGGATGAAGCTCGACGGCGAGAATTCGCAGGCGCTCGCGACCAGCGAGGGCGCCGCGGCCGGCGACGGGTCGCTCGATCTGAGCGCCGTGCCCGAGGCGCCGGTGACGGCCAATCCGCCGGGCAAGACGCAACCCGCGACGCGCGCCGGCAACACGATCGCGGTGCCGCAATCGGGGGGCAAGCTGGAGGCCAAGGCACCGGTGACGGCGCCGCGGACCACGGCGAGCGGCGGCGCTGGCAGCGCGCTCGTCCAGCTCGGCTCGTTCCCGACTCAGGCGCAGGCCAAGACGGCATGGACGCGGCTTTCCAAGCGCTTCTCCTATGTCGCGGCGCTCGGCCAGTCGATCGAGAAGGCGGAGGTCAACGGCAACACCGTCTATCGCCTGCGCGTCAACGCCGGCAGCGCCGATCAGGCCAAATCGGTGTGCGGCAAGCTGAAGGTCGCGGGCGAGCCTTGTTTCATCCCGAGGGACTGATTAGCCAGCGGGGATGAAACCCGTCATCTTCGGCCTTTCGGGGCCGAGCCTCACCGACGACGAGCGCGCCTTCTTCCGCGAGGCCGAGCCCGCCGGCTACATCCTGTTCAAGCGCAACGTCGAGAACCGGGCGCAGCTGCGCGCGCTGACCGACGGCCTGCGCGACCTGGCGGGGCGCGACGACCTGGCGATTCTGATCGACCAGGAGGGCGGGCGCGTAGCGCGGATGCAGCCGCCCGAATGGCCGGCCTTTCCGGCGGGGCCGGCATTCGACAGGCTCTACGAGATCGCGCCGGTTTCGGCGATCGAGGCGGCGCGGGCCAACGCGCGGGCGATCGCCGCGACGCTGGCGGAGGTGGGGATCACCGTCGATTGCCTGCCGCTGCTCGACGTCGCGCATGCCGACACCACCGAGGCGATCGCGAGCCGGACATTGGGACACGAGCCGATGCGCGTCGCAGCGATGGGGCGGGCGACGCTGGAGGGGCTGCGCGACGGCGGTGTGATCGGCGTCGTCAAGCACATGCCGGGGCACGGGCGCGCGAAGGTGGACAGCCATTACGAGCTCCCCGTGGTCGAGGCGGACGACGCGGCACTGGAGATCGATCTCGCACCGTTCCGCGCACTTTCCCGGGCGCCGATGGCGATGACCAGCCACGTCGTCTACAAGGCCTGGGACGCCGAACGGCCGGCGACGCTGAGCCCGGTGGTGATCGAGGAGGTGATCCGCGGACGGATCGGCTTCGACGGCCTGCTGATGACCGACGACATCGATATGAAGGCACTGAGCGGCACCGCGGGCGAGAAGGCGGCGGCGGCTGTGGCGGCCGGATGTGACGTAGCACTCGATTGCTGGGCGCGGATGGATGAGATGGTCGAGATTGCCGGGCGGCTGGGCGAAATCTCCGATCGGTCGCGCGCGCGGCTCGACGCGGCGATGGCGACGCGCGGGCCGGGGGTGGACGATCTCGACGCGCTGATCGCGCAACGTGACGCGCTGCTCGCGCTCGCCTAAGGTTCGTGGATGGACGACGAGACGCTGACGATCGATATCGATGGCTGGGAAGGCCCGCTCGATCTGCTTCTCGCGCTGGCGCGGGCGCAGAAGGTCGATCTCAGGCAGATCTCGATCCTGCAGCTCGTCCAGCAATATCTCAACTTCATCGAGCAGGCGAAGCGGATCAAGCTCGAGCTCGCCGCCGATTATCTCGTCATGGCGGCCTGGCTCGCCTTCCTCAAATCGGCGCTGCTGCTGCCGCGCGATCCCGAGCAGGAGCCGAGCCCCGAGGAACTGGCGCTGCGCCTGCAATTGCGGCTCGAACGGCTGCAGGCGATGCGCGAGGCGGGCGCGCGGCTGATAGCGCGGGACCGGATGGGGCGCGACGTGTTCGCGCGCACCGCGCCCGAGGGGCTGCGTACGGTGCGCAAATCGGTGTGGCAGGCGGAAATCTACGACCTGATCGCCGCCTATGGCCGGGTGAGCGCGCGCACGCGGCCGGTGATGCACATCGTCGCCGATCGCCCGGTGATGACGCTGGAGGCGGCGATCGAGCGCGTGTCGCGGCTGGTGGGGCAGCGGATCGACTGGGCGACGATCGAGAGCTTCCTGCCCGAGGGCGCGACCGGCGTGTTCCGCAAGTCGGCGCTGGCGTCGAGCTTCCTCGCGGCGCTCGAGCTGGCGCGGCGCGGCAAGGTGGACTTGCGGCAGAAGCAGGCGTTCGCGCCGCTCTACGTCAGGGCGCGCGCGTGAGGCCGCCCGACGACGGCGTCCGCGCGGTCGAGGCGGTGCTGTTCGCGGCCGACGCGCCGCTGACGATCGACGCGATCCGCGCGCATGTCGGTGAGGGCGTCGACGTGCGCGGCGCGCTCGCGACGCTGGAAGCCGATTATGCCGGGCGCGGGATCGAGCTGGTGCGCCGGGGCGAGCGCTGGCATTTCCAGACCGCGGGCGACATGGCGCACGTGCTGCGCCGTGACCGCGAGGAGGCGCGCAAGCTCTCGCGCGCCGGCATCGAGACGCTGGCGATCATCGCCTATCACGAGCCGGTGACGCGCGCCGAGATCGAATCGATTCGCGGGGTGCAGATCTCGAAAGGCACGCTCGACGTGCTGATGGAGGCGGGCTGGATTCGCCCCGCGGGGCGCCGCGAGGTGCCCGGGCGCCCGCTCACGTACGCGACGACGGCCGAGTTCCTGAGCCATTTCGGGCTCGCGAGCCGCCGCGACCTGCCGGGAATCGACGATTTGCGCGCCGCCGGGCTGCTCGATCCGGTCGATCTCGCTTTTGAGCAAGCCGAGGTAGCGCCCGAGGCCGAGGATGCTGAGGGTCCAGACCCATAAACAGCAATGGCCGTGACGGAGCGAATTTTGGTGCAAGGCGAGGAGTGAGGAGGGTGCGATGCCGAGACATCGTGACCGACGAGCGACGATGCCCTTGTGCCAAAATTCGCCCGCCGCTGCGCGGTTGCCCGCAGGAGGCCGCTGGACTGCGTCGCTTGCTTGCGCGTAGCGTCGGCTACGCGTCTGCGCTACGCTCCTTGCCAGCGGCCTCCTGCGGGTAATCCCGGCCGTTGCTGTTTGTGGGCCTGGACCCTAGATAGACCCGAGTTTAGGAGACGAATCATGGGTAGTTTCAGCCCGATCCATCTGCTGGTGCTCGCGGTCGTCGCGATCCTGCTGTTGGGCGGTGGCCGGTTTTCGAGCCTGATGGGCGATGTCGCCAAGGGCGTGAAGAATTTCAAGAAGGGCATGGCCGAGGACGACGACGAGCCGCGCCGCGAGCGCGATCGAATCGCCGCCAAGAAGGCTGCCGATCCCGCCATCGACCGTGACGCCGAAAAGCTGCACGAAGATCGCTGATCCCTTCCGCCCGCGCGATCGTCCGCGCGCGGGCTAGTCAGGCTTCGCTGAATGTTCGACGTCGCGCCGACCGAATTGCTGCTGGTCGCGTTCATCGCGATCGTCGTGATCGGTCCCAAGGATCTGCCGAAGGCGATGCGTTTCGTCGGCTATTGGGTCGGCCGCGCGCGCGGAGTCGCGCGCCAGTTCCGCGCCGGTTTCGACGCGATGGTGCGCGAGGCTGAGCTCGAGGAGATGGAGAAGCGCTGGAAGGAAGAGAATGAGCGCATCATGCGCGAGCATCCCACTTCCGAAACCGCCGCGCTGCCTGCTCCCGAGACGAGCGAGGACTCGCCCGACGATGCCGCGAGCGGTGCCGAGGCGCTTGACGCGGACGAACCGGTGATGGTGGAAAAGCCCGCGGTGCGGCCGGCCGAGCCCGACGCCGACACGCCGCCGCCCGCCGACAAGGCCGCCTCATGAGCGACGAGGACGAACTGGAAGACACTCGCGCGCCGCTGCTCGATCATCTGATCGAGCTGCGCCGGCGGCTGCTCTATTGCATCGCGGCACTGGTCGTGACGTTCGGCGTCTGCTTCTACTTTTCCGAGGCGATTTTCGGCTTCCTGCTCCAGCCGCTGCTCAAGGCGGGGCAGGGCAAGGTGATCTACACCCAGATTTTCGAGGCCTTCTTCGTCCAGGTGAAGGTAGGCTTCTTCGCAGCGATGATGGTGTCGTTCCCGGTGATCGCCAACCAATTGTGGCAGTTCGTGGCGCCCGGCCTCTACCGCAAGGAAAAGCGCGCGCTGCTGCCGTTCCTGCTGGCGACGCCGGTGCTGTTCATCGCCGGCGCGGCGCTCGCCTATTTCATCGCGGTGCCGATCGCGCTGCATTTCCTGCTGAGCTTCCAGGGCGATGTCGGCGGCGTCCAGCGCGAGGCACTGCCGGCGGTGGGCAATTACCTGTCGTTCATCATGCAGTTCCTGTTCGCGTTCGGGCTCGCCTTCCTGCTGCCGGTGCTGCTGATGCTGCTCGAGCGCGCCGGGATCGTGACGCGCAAGCAATTGGTGAGCGCGCGGCGCTACGCGATCGTGGGCGCCTTCGCGGTGTCGGCGGTGCTGACGCCGCCCGACGTGGGGTCGCAACTGCTGCTCGCGGTGCCGCTGTGCGGGCTCTACGAGCTCGGGTTGATCGGAATCTGGTTCACCGAGTGCCGGCGCAAGCGCGAAGAGGAAGCCGAGTCGGCGGCCTGATTTTTTGATCCGCTCACGCGGACGCGGCACCGGCCCGCTCCCCCGCCCCTCCTCCCAAGACATTATGCTGACTGGGAGGAGGGGCGGGGGAGCGGGCCGGTGCCGCCATCGGGTTCAGCATCGCTGAACCCGACTCGAGAAGACGGGCCTACTTCGCGTCGTTGGCGGTGCCGGCGACGGTGTCGCCCGCCGAGGATACGTCCTTGCCCATGCCTTCGATGGTGTTGCAGGCACTCACCAGAAACGCGGTGGCCAAAAACGCGAGCCCAACAATCTTACGCATATCAGTCTCTCCTGACCAAAGGGCCTCGACGCCCTTACGATAGCAAAAAGCGCGAGGCGACCGGAATCGTTCCATCATGCGAACGGAATTTGCGCTCTCGATGGCGTGGGTCGGGCGCCCATGCAATTCGGGCCCGGACATGCCACCGGGGGGAGGGGTGCATGTCCGGGCCCATTGACTTGGATAGCGAGAGCGGGGGGGCATATAGTCACTATCCGAAGTGCAGAACGTGCATCCGGACCCCGGGTTCCACGCGACGCGAAAATTTTTTCCGCATCGTTCGGGGCGGGGGACTCGTTTTCAGCTTCGCTGGTACGGCACCGGCCCACTCCCCCACCCGGCCACCCATAGAATACTGCCGTGGGTGGTCGGGTGGGGGAGTGGGCGGAAGCGCCCAAGGTTCCGGCGATGCGCAGCATCGTTGGAATGGCGCTGGAGGGCGGCGCCGCTACGGTTTCAGCTTCGCTGAAACAAATTCTAGTCGCGGCCCATCACCGCGATCGAGATTTCGAACGCGCCGCTCATGTCCTCGTGGTGGAGCTGCGAGCGGAGCTGGCGCGACAGCCCTTCGAGCACGCGGCTGTAGCGTTCTTCTAGCGCGACGTGGAGCGCATCGCAGGAGATCAGCGCGGGTGAGCTGACGCGCAGGATCGCGCGCGTGCCGTCGTCGTCGGGACGCGCCGAAATGCGGATTTGCGCGTCGGGGACGCAGAGCATCGCCAGTTCGACGATCTCGGTGATGATGAAGGCCACCGCGATCGCGACGTCCTGGTTGATCAGGAAAGGCTCGATATCGAGCGTGATCGCCATGCGCGCCGATTCGTCGGGGGCGGTCGCGCGGATGTTCGACGACAGTTCGCCCACCACCGAGCGCAGGTTGAGCCCGCGATTTTCCTCGAGCTCGGCGAAATGGTTGCGATGGACGACCGCGAGCGCGTCGACGCGGCGCTGGATCGAGGCATAGGCCGTCTCGACGTCGGCCGATCGCGCGCCGCGCGCGTGGAAATTGATCAGGCTGGAAATGACCTGGAGGTTGTTCTTGACGCGATGATGCACCTCGCGCGTGAGCCTGGTCTGGCGGATCAAACCTTCGGCGAGATCGGCCTCGTGCAGCGCCACCGTGCGGCTCAGCGTGCGAAAGGTGTCGCCGAGCTCGCGAATCTCCTGCGAGGGGATCGAGCGGATTTCGGCGATGTCGATCTCCTCGCCGGGCCGATAGGCCGAGACGGTCGCGCGCATCCGCCGCAGCGGCAGGACCATCAGCCGGTCGACGACGAGCCAGGTGATCCCGGCGGCGGCGACCCACATCAGGATGGGCAGCAGCATCGCGATCAGCAGCGGCGAGGAGATCGGCGCGTTGCGCACGGCCATTTCGAGGAAGAGGTCGCCGATCCCGATCGGCGCGCGCATCCGGGTGCGCCGGTCGAGCGGCCCGCGATTGGCGAGCGGCTGAAGCTCGAGCGCTGCGTCGCCGCGTTCGAGTGTCGCCGAATAAGGCGGGGTGAACCCCGTCGGACGGCCGATCGACGCCAGCATCCCGATCGGGAAATAGGCGCTGGCGGTCGTCACCCCGCTGGTGCCCGTCATCGACAACACGACGCCGCGATCGGGAATGATGCGCGCGGCGATCGGCCCCGCGGCGGCGGGCGCATCGGTGACGAGATCCTGGCCGAGATTGGTGCCGCACAGCACGCGCCCCAGCCGATCGGCGATCATGAAGCGCCCGCCGGCCGCGAGCTGCTGCGCGAACACGCCCTGGACGCGCGCGCAACTCGGCGCGTCGCCCGGATCGACGTCGAGCGCGTTCAAGGCGACGCGCAGCGCGGTCATGTCGCCGATCAACTCGATACCGAGCGCGCGCGAGCTTTCGGCGACGGCGACGCGCAATTGCGCGCGCGCTTCCTCGTCGGCGGTGCGGTTGGTCTGCAGCGTGGCGAAGACGGCGATCAGCGCGAGCGGCAACAAGGCCGCGCTCAGGATCAGGAAGAGCTTGGCACCCGTCGGCAGCCTGGCGAGTCGCGACGCGACGGCGAAGCGCTCGCGCCCGTCTCTCGAAGCGCGCATCAGCCCAAGCGTTATCCCAGCTTGCCCAGCAGGTCGAGCATCTCGGAGGGAATGCTCTCGTCCACCGTCCGCTGATAGATCGACCGCAACGCCGAACCCATATCCTGCTTCTTTGTCTGCACCCTGGCTTTCGATGCCGGCCTCTCCGGCTTCTTCTTCGGCGCGCTACGGTCCGAACCCAACGTCATCCCCCTCAGGCTGCCGGCGCAGGCCGGCCGATTCACTGGTACCATGAAACGATGACGGCCCAACGCTGCCGCCATGACACTGCATGTAGAGAACTCTTGAAACCAAAAATGGTCTCGTTGGTTCCCGCTCGTGGCGCGGGTTTTGTAACTCAACCGTAAACCGCGCGTCGAAACCGATTGCAATGGGGGGAGGTCACTCCCACAAAGGCAATGCTTTTGCTAGGAGATTCCGCACATCATGTCGCTCGGACAGCAACTCGCTCCGCATCTCCCCTTTCTGCGGCGCTACGGCCGTGCCCTCACGGGCAGCCAGGCCCAGGGTGACAAATATGTCCGCGCGACGCTGGAAGCGATCGTGGCCGCGCCCGAGCAGTTTCCGCGCGACGTCGATCCGCGGCTAGGCCTCTACCGCACCTTCCAGGCGATCTGGGGCTCGGCCAACGGCGACGAGGCAGCGGCCGGCCCCGGCGAGGGCGACACCGCGGAGGCGGTGGCGCGCGCGCGGCTGGCGCGGATGACGCCGCTCTCGCGCCAGGCGCTGCTGCTGACGGCGATGGAAGGGTTCACCCCCGAGGACGCCGCATATCTGATCGAGGTCGAGCCGGACGAGGTCGAGAACCTGGTGGGCGAGGCGCTCGCCGAGATCGAGCAGCAGACGCGCGCGCGCGTGTTGATCATCGAGGACGAGCCGATCATCGCGATGGACATCGAGACGATCGTCCGCGATCTGGGCCACGACGTCACCGGGGTCGCGGTGACGCGCGACGAGGCAGTCGCGCTGGCGATGGAAGATCGCCCGGGGTTGGTGCTCGCCGACATCCAGCTCGCCGACGACAGTTCGGGGATCGATGCCGTCAAGGACATCCTCGGCGAATTCTCGGTGCCGGTGATCTTCATCACCGCCTTCCCCGAGCGCCTGCTGACCGGCGAGCGGCCCGAACCGACCTTCCTCATCACCAAGCCGTTCCAGCGCTCGACCGTCAAGGCCGCGATCAGCCAGGCGCTATTCTTCGATCAGGCGACCGTACCGGCGAACTGATACGGAGCCTAAACGAGTTTGGGGCGTTGATGGCGCATGGCTGACGAGAACAAAGAAATCCATGTCGATGGCGAGGAGGCACGTGCCGGCGCCACGCCGCACATGACGCGATACATCCTAGGCATCTCGCTGGTGCTGCTGATCGTGATCTACGCCTGGATCGTGCTCGCCTGACCGCCTATCCCGCCCATCATGCGTCGCTGGCATTCGCCGCGGCATCATCCTATTTTCGCCGCCGGGCCAGTGACGGCGCGCCGCAACGAACGGACCTTGATGACTGATTCCGACAAGCGCGAGCCGAAACCGGGGGAAGGCGAGCACGTTGCGCTGTCAGACCCCGAGTTCAAGGATCAGCTCGCGCTGGTGATCCCGCACCTGCGCGCGTTCGGGCGGTCGCTGTCTGGCAATCGCGACGTCGCCGACGATCTGGTGCAGGAAACGCTGATGAAGGCCTGGGCGGCGCGCAAGCGCTTCCAGGCGGGCACCAACATGCGCGCCTGGACCTTCATCATCCTGCGCAACCTCTACCTCTCGCAGATGCGCCGCGCGCGCTTCAAGGGCGAGTGGGACGATCTGGTCGCCGACCGCATCCTCGCCGCGCCCGCGAGCCAGGACCGGCATGTCGAGCTGGGCGACATGCAGCGCGCGCTGATGCATCTGCCCCAGCCGCAGCGCGAGGCGCTGATCCTGGTCGGCGCGGGCGGCTTCGCTTATGAGGAAGCGGCGGAGATCTGCGGCGTTGCGGTGGGCACGATCAAGAGCCGCGTCGCACGCGGGCGCGTCGCGCTCGAGACGATCATGAGCGAGGGCACGCTGTCGTCGCGCCGCGATCAGGAGACCAGCGGAAAAACCGCGCTCGATACGATCATGGGGGAGGTCGACGACCTCAGCCGCGATCGCGGCTGACGAGCGGTCAGGCCGGCCGCTTGCCGCCTTCGAGCGCGCCCAGCAGCGCGCGCATGTCTGCCGGAAGCGTATCCGCCTCGGCGCCGAACGCGCGGCGCAGCGCATTGCCCACGCCGTCGGCGGCACGCGGCCGCTGCACGGCATAGCCCGAGCGCACGGCGGACTTGCGATTGAGGGCAGACATCCTGGTCATGGCGAACAAAACGGTCAAAACCGCCATTGGTTTCTTTGTTACATTAGGAAATCTGCCATGATGGCATTGAGTGTGGCATGAATACATCGGCGTCGATCATCGCCGCGGTTGGCCGGGCGCGCGACGAAGCCCCCTTTCTTTCGATGTTGCTCGACCGCGAGCCGGCGCTTGCCGCGCAGTTGGAG
Source organism: Sphingomonas sp. (assembly GCA_035538935.1). Taxonomy (GTDB): domain Bacteria; phylum Pseudomonadota; class Alphaproteobacteria; order Sphingomonadales; family Sphingomonadaceae; genus Sphingomonas. The sequence continues at coordinate 140,412 of DATLJH010000018.1, read as the reverse complement.
GCGGGCGCCTGGCCGGGACTGGGGGCGGCGCAGCCCGACGAAGGGGACGCGCCGATGGGGACGCGGCTGCGGCTTGCCCGGCGCCGCATCGCCTTGCTCGTCGCGATCGGCGATCTGGCGGGACTCCTCGATCTCACCGACGTGACGGGGGCGCTCACCGACTTCGCCGATCGCGCGCTCGACGAGGCGATCCGCACCGCGATCGCCGAGCGCACGCCCGATGCCGACCCCGCAGGCTTCGCCGCGATCGCGCTGGGCAAGCAGGGCAGCCGCGAGCTCAATTATTCGTCGGACATCGACCCGATCCTGCTGTTCGACCCCGAGACGCTGCCGCGCAAGCCGCGCGAAGACCCGGGCGAGGCCGCGGTGCGGATCGGCCGCCGCGTGGTCGAACTGCTCCAGGCGCGCGATGCCGACGGCTATGTGCTGCGCGTCGACCTCAGGCTCCGGCCCTCGCCCGAGGTGACGCCGATCGTGCTGCCGATCGAGGCGGCGCTCGGCTATTACGAATCGCAGGCGCTGGCGTGGGAGCGCGCCGCCTTCATCCGCGCGCGCGCATGCGCCGGCGACGTCGCGCTGGGCGAGCGCTTCCTCGAAGGCGTGCGCCCGTTCGTGTGGCGGCGCGCGCTCGATTTCGGGGCGATCGGCGAGATCATGGGCATCTCGCACCGCATCCGCGACCATCACGCGCAGGGCCAGGCCTTCGGCCCGGGCTTCGACCTCAAGCGCGGGCGCGGCGGCATCCGCGAATGCGAGTTCTTCGCGCAAATTCATCAGTTGATCCACGGCGGGCGCGATCCCGCGCTGCGCGTGCCGGCGACGCGCGACGCGCTTGCGGCACTCGCGGCGGCGGGCTGGATCGACACCGGGAACGCGGCGGCGCTGAGCGATGCCTACACGCTGTTCCGCACGATCGAGCATCGCGTGCAGATGATCGACGACCGCCAGACCCACAGCCTGCCCACGGGCGAAGCGCTCGATCGCGTAGCCCGGCTGCACGGGCTGGCGGAAAGCGGCGCGCTGCTCGATCTGCTGCGCCCGCATGTCGAGGCGACCGCGCGCATCTACGACACGCTCGAACCCGATGACGGCGGCGCGCTTTCGCGCGATTCGGAACGGGTGACGGAGCGGCTCGGCGCGCTGGGCTACGCCGATCCGGCCGAGGCGGCGACGCGGATCGAGCGCTGGCGGGCGGGCACCTATCCGGCGTTGCGCAGCCCGGCGGCACGCGCGGCGCTGGAGGACGTGCTCGGGGCGCTGGTGGCCGCACTGAGCGAGGCGCCCGACCCCAATGCAGCGCTGGCGCGGCTCGACGCGATCCTGTCGCGGCTGTCCAGCGCGATCAATTTCTTCCGCCTGCTCCAGGCACAGCCGGCGCTGGCGCGGCTGCTGGGCGCAATCCTGTGCCACGCGCCGCCGCTCGCCGAGGCGTTGGGGCGGCGGCCCGAATTGTTCGACGGGCTGCTCGACGCCTCCGCGCTCGATCCCGTCCCCGATGTGGCGACGCTGGTCGCGGAGATGGCCGCGGGCGAAGCAGGGGACGATTATCAGGCGGTGCTCGACCGCATCCGCCGCGTGGTGGGCGAACGCCGCTTCGCGCTCGGCACGCAGATCGTGGCCGGCGCGAGCGATCCGCTCGACGTGTCGGCGGGCTATGCGCGCGTCGCCGAGGCGGCGATCGCGGCAGGGGCGGCGGCGACGGTCGACGAATTCGTCGCCCGCCACGGGCGCGTGCCCGACAGCGAACTCGTCATCCTTGCGCTCGGCCGGCTGGGCGGCGCGGCGCTGACGCACGCCTCGGACCTCGACCTGATCTACGTCTTCACCGGCGATTATGCGGCCGAATCGGACGGGGAGAAGCCGCTGGGCGCGGTGCTCTACTACAACCGCCTGGCGCAGCGGGTGTCGGGTGCGCTGTCGGTGCCGACCGCAGCGGGACCGCTCTACGAAATCGACACGCGGCTGCGGCCCTCGGGCAATCAGGGGCCGCTCACCGTCTCGCTCGACGGCTTCGCGCGCTATCAGCGCGAGAGCGCGTGGACCTGGGAGCATATGGCGTTGACGCGGGTGCGGCCGGTGTTCGGATCGGAAGAGGCGCGCGCGGCGGTGATGGCGGTGGTCGCCGACGTGCTGGCGGGCGACCGGCCGGCGCGCGACGTGGTCGCCGACGCGCGCGCGATGCGCGACGAGATGGCCGCGCACAAGCCGCCCGCGGGGCCGCTCGACGCCAAATTGCTGCCCGGCGGGCTGGTCGATCTGGAATTCGCGGTGCATGTCCGGCAGCTCGTACATCGCACCGGCTTCGACCCGCATCTGGGCCGCGCGATCGACGCGCTGGCGGCGGCCGGGCTGCTGCCGCCGGCGATGCGCGACGCGCATGATTTCCTGTCGCGGCTGCTGGTGACGACGCGGCTGCTGTCGCCCGACGCGCAGCCGCCCGCACCCGCGACACGCGCACTGATCGCGCGCACGATGCGGCTCGACACGTGGGACGCTGTGGTTGCGACGCTGGAGACGACGCGGCAGGAGGTGCGTTCGTGTTGGCAGGTGATCATGGGAGACAGGTGATGGCGCTCGAACAAGGCGATCCGATCCCCGACGTCACGCTGACCTTGCCCGACGGCGGGCCGCTCAGGCTGCGCAATTTCATCGGCGCGCCCTTCGTCCTCTATTTCTATCCCAAGGACGACACGACGGGCTGCACGCGCGAGGCACAGGAATTCAGCGCGCGGCTGGATGCGTTCAGGGAGGCCGGTGCGGTGCTTCTCGGCGTATCGAAGGATAGTCCGGCAAGGCATCGGAAGTTCATTGAAAAATACGGCCTGACGGTGCCGCTGGCGTCGGACGAGGAGGGCGTGGCGCTCGCAGCGTTCGGGACGTGGATCGAGAAGTCGATGTACGGGCGGAACTATATGGGGATCGACCGATCTACCTTCCTGTTCGACGCCGAGGGCAAGCTGGTGCGCGCGTGGCGCAAGGTGCGCGTGCCGGGCCATGTCGACGAGGTGATCGAGGCGGTGCGCGCGCTCGGGACATGACGCGCTCGATCGCCGATGCTGCGCGCGCGGTGCTGCTGACGGCCGAGCCGGCGGCGAAGGTGCGGATCGCGCGCGAAACGGCGCGGGCGTGGCGGCGGGGGCAGCTCGATCATCGCTTCGATGCGGCCATGCCCGACGCGCCGGCGCGGCCGGCCGAGCCCGAATTGCTGCCGCCCAACCGGATGCCCAAGCGCGGGCGCGGCGGCTCCGAACGCGGGCGGATCGCGCTGCTCCACGCGCTGGCGCATATCGAGTTCGTCGCGATCGACCTCGCGTTCGACATGGCGGGGCGGTTCGGTGCGGGCTTTCCGCGCGCGTTCGTCGACGACTGGATCGGCGTGGGTGCGGACGAGGCGATGCACTTCGCGCTGCTCGACCGGCGGTTGCGGGCGCTCGGCAGCCGCTACGGCGCGCTGCCGGCGCACGACGGCTTGTGGGAAGCGGCGCGCGAGACCGCGCACGATCCGCTCGCGCGGCTGGCGGTGGTGCCGATGGTGCTCGAGGCGCGCGGGCTCGACGTCACGCCGGCCACGGTCGCGCGGTTCCGCGCGGCCGGTGACGAGACGAGCGCGCGCATCCTGGAACGCATCGTGCGCGACGAGATCCGGCATGTGGCGGCGGGCACGCGATGGTTCGAATCGGGGTGCGCGACAAATCGATTCGTTCCCGAAACGCATTGGCAAATGCTTGTGACTCGGCATTTCCGAGGGTCGCTGAAGCCGCCGTTCAACGACTCGGCGCGCGGTGCTGCCGGTCTGACGCGGGAATATTATCAGCCTATTGCAGATTTATAGCGCTATCGCTCACTACTCGCCCCGTTCACGGCAGGGCGGGGAATCCGGTCGGAACACGGGAGCGGGTGCATCTCAGCGCAGCCGCAAAAACGGGCGCCGGGGAATAATGAACACGATTTCGACTTCGTCAAACGCAGGCTGGCGCAACAGGTTCCGGTCTTTCTTCACCACCCGCGATTTCATCCTCCACGACGGGCGCGACCTGCGCCGGTTCAGCATCGGCGGCAAGACGCAGGCGGCGCTCGCCACGGTGCTTGCCGTGACGATGGGCTTTTCGGCCTATGGCGTGGCGCAGGCGGGCATGTCTGCGGTGTCGGCCGCCGGGCTGGGCGATCAGACCTCGCCTGAAGCGAAGGTGGCGGCGCTCAAGGCCGAACTGGCGGAGGTGAAGACGGCGGCGAAGGTGCATGTCGGCAAGGTCGAGCAGCGGCAGGAACTGATCGCGGCGGTGCTCGCGGGCCGGTCCAGCCCCGAGGAGATCGAGGCCGCGATGGCGAGCAACGACGAACTCGCGGCGCTGACGCCCGAGCTTCAGGCATCGCTCGGCCGGATCGAGAAGCGCCAGGCGGCATTCGCGGCGCAGGCGCAGAAAGTCGCCGAGCTGCGCTACAAGACGACGACCGCCAAGCTGCGCAAGATGGGCATTGATCCGCGGCGGTTCGCCCCCAAGGCCCAGGCCGAGGGCATGGGCGGCCCGTACGAGCCGGTGGACGGCAAGGCGGCGACCGTCGAGGCGCGCTCTGACGCGCAGTTCCGCTCGCTGTTCATGACGTGGAAGAAGCTCGATTCGCTCGAGCGCAGCGTGATCTCGATCCCGTCGGTCCACCCGATCAGCGCGGATCTGCATTTCTCCAGCTATTTCGGGGTGCGCAGCGACCCGTTCCGCGGCAGCGCGGCGATGCACGCGGGCGTCGACATTCCCGGTCCGGTCGGCACGCCGATCTTCGCGACCGCCGACGGCGTCGTCGAGCGCGCGGGGCGCGCGGGCGGCTACGGCAATCTGGTCGAGATCGATCACGGCAAGGGGATCGAGACGCGCTACGGGCATCTTTCCAAGATTCTCGTTCAGCCGAACCAGCGCGTGAAGCGCGGACAGGTCGTCGCGCTGATGGGCTCGACCGGGCGCTCGACGGGAAGCCACCTGCATTACGAGGTCCGCATCGACGGTCGCGCGGTCAACCCAATGCCCTTCCTCCAGACCGCCGATTATCTGACGGCGTTGCAGGACGGCTCGGTGCAGACGATTCCGGCGGTTGCCGGCGGACCCGAGGTCGAGGACTAAGAGACGCTTTTTGAGAAATCGCGAAGCGCGATTTCAGAAACGGCACCAGCCCGCTCCCCCGATGCTGGCTGGCGCCGTAATGCACCGAAGGCGCTCTCAAATGAGTTCCAAGATCGGTTGTCGGCGCGTGCGCGGCATCCTATCTCGCGGGCATGACGATGGTTTCCGACATTGCGTTGACGCCCGCCGCCGCGGCGCGGGTCGCCGCGATCGCCGAGCGGCAGGGCAAGCCCGCTATCCTGCGGCTCTCGGTCGAGGGCGGCGGGTGCTCGGGGTTCCAGTATCGTTTCGGGCTCGCGGAGACGATCGAGGACGATGACGTCCGCGTCGAGACCGATGGCGTGGCGCTCGTGGTCGATTCGATGAGCCTCGATCTGGTGCGCGGCTGCTCGGTCGATTTCGTCGATTCGCTGGGCGGCGCGGCGTTCCGTGTCGATAATCCCAACGCGGCCAGCGGCTGCGGCTGCGGCACCAGCTTCGCGGTGTGAGTTTTTTGATCACCGCACCAGCCCGCTCCCCCCACGGGTGGGGGAGCGGGCCGGTGCCGCCAACCGGACAAAAGCCTTGAAGCTCGTCACCTACAACGTCAACGGCATCAAGGCGCGGCTGCCGCGGCTGCTCGAATATCTCGCCGAGCAGCAGCCCGATATCGTGTGTCTCCAGGAGCTCAAGTCGAGCGACGAGACCTTCCCCGAAGCCGACATCCGCGAGGCGGGCTACGGCGCCGTATGGCACGGGCAGAAGGGGTTCAACGGGGTCGCGGTGCTGGCGAAGGGCGCCGATCCGGTCGAGCGCCAGCGCGGGCTGGCGGGCGATCCGGAGGATGCGCACAGCCGCTATCTGGAGGTCGAGGTCGAGGGGCTGACGGTGGCGTCGATCTATCTGCCCAACGGCAATCCGCAGCCGGGGCCCAAGTTCGACTACAAGCTCAAATGGATCGATCGGCTGCGTGAGCGCGCGCTGGCGCTGCTCGCCGACGAGCGGCCGGCGGTGCTGGCGGGCGATTACAACGTCATCCCCAATGACGACGACACCTATTCGGTGAGCGCGATGGCTGACGATGCGCTGATGCAGCCGGAAGCCCGTGCCGGCTATCGCGCGCTGGCGGCGCAGGGGTGGACCGATGCGTTGAGGACGCGGCATCCCAATGGCGGGGTGTGGACCTTCTGGGATTATCAGGCGGGCGCGTGGCAGCGCGACGCGGGGTTCCGGATCGATCATCTGCTGCTGAGCCCGCAGGCGGCGGACCGGCTGGTCGATGCCGGAGTCGACAAGGAGTATCGCGGCCGCGAGAAAGCGAGCGACCATGCGCCGACCTGGGTGCGGTTGCGGTAGGGGAGTGCGTGCTCCTGCTTGCGCAGGAGCGCGGGGCTCAGCGCGGACCGATCCCGAGGTCGGCGGGGCCGAAGGCGTAAGGGAGCAGGTCCGACAGCTTGTGCGTCTCGATCGCGTCGCCGGTCATGCCGGCGCAATGGACGAGCAGGTCGCGACCGCCCATCTGCGCGGCTTCGTTGAGGATCTGGCGGCAGCGGCCGCAGGGGCGGACGGGGTCTTTCCCGATCGCGCCGTCGCCGCGAATTGCGCCGCCGACGATGCCGATCTCGACCACGTCGGCGAACGTCCCCTGCGCGTTGGCGGTCGCCAGCGCGACGGTTTCGGCGCAGAGCGACAGGCCGTAGCTCGCATTCTCGAAATTGGCGCCGGTGACGATGCTGCCGTCGGCGAGCCGCAGCGCCGCGCCGACCGCGAAGCGCGAATAGGGGGCGTGGGCGTTTGCGGCCGCGGCGCGGGCGGCGGCGATCAGTGCGGCGGTGTCGCTCATGGCGCGACCACGTCCCAGGCGACCGGGCCGTCAACGCCGTCGATGCGGCGGATGTCGGAGGCCTGCCAGACGCGCCACGGCCGGGCCGCGTAATCGGGCGCGAAGAAAAGCCGCGCGCTCCAGATCGGCCGCGCGAACGAGCGAGCTGGCTGGTAGGCCTTGGCGACCGCCTTGGAAATCTTGAGCAGCATCGGCTCGCCTGTATGCGTTTCGGCGATGCGAAGGAAGGTCTCGATCCCGGCGATCGCCTGCGCGCGATCGGGGCGGGTCGCGCATTCCTCCGAAAAGTCGAGATCGAGCACGGCGGGCAACGCGTCCCGGCTCCGTGGCACGGTGGTGACGAAGGCGTTGGCCTGCACGCGCGCCGGGGTGCAGAACGACCAGCTATGGATCGCGCCGCGGCGCAGCCCGGCTTCGGCGGCGCCCTTCCAGTTGATGGCGAAGCGCGGATCGCGCGTCGCGCCGTCGGTCGCACGGATATAGGCGAAATCGGCCTCGTGCGCGGCGACGGTGTTCCAGGCGATCTCGCCTTGCGCGGCCGAGACGTGGAGGCCCTGGATCGGGAATGTCGCAGGATCGGGGCGCCAGTGGACCGCCCTGGTCCACAATATGATCGCGCCGATCGCCAGCACGACCAGAATCACGCCGGCAACCCCGGCTCGCCCCCTGAGCACGCGCATCTACCCCCTGATGTGCAGCACGCACAGCAGCGTGAACAGCCGCCGCGCGGTATCGAAATCGACCTCGATCTTGCCGTCGAGCCGCTCCTGGAGCAACTCGGCGGCCTGATTGTGGATCGCGCGGCGCGCCATGTCCACCGTCTCGATCTGCTGCGGCGTCGCGGCGCGGATCGCCTGGTAATAGGAATCGCAGATCGCGAAATAGTCGCGGATCGGGCGCTTGAAGCGGCCGAGCGCGAGGATGTGGGTTTCGAGATGGCGGCCGTCCTCGCGGTCGATGCGCAGCGCAAGGCGGCCTTCCTCGACCGCGAGCGTCAGGCGGTAGGGGCCGGCATAACCGTCGTCGTGCGGCTTTTGCGGCGCGAAGTGATTGCCTTCGAGCAGGTCGTAGATCGCGATCCGGCGCTCCTGCTCGATGTCCGCGCTGCGCCACAGGATGGTGCGCTCGTCGAGCTGGATGTCGATGATCCGCGGGTCGGCCATTCCCTCGCCTATCGGCGCGCGGGCGAAGGGAATCAATCGGTTCCACATTATCCACAGCATCGTCGCCACGTCCCGGCTTGAGCGCTCCACCGATCGGGGTAGAAGGAGGGCATGGCCACCATCGCTCTCGCTCACCCGGCGCCCGCCGCCGAAGGCACCGCCTTGCCGCAGAACGTCGAGGCCGAGGCGGCGCTGCTGGGCGCGATGATGATCGACAACCGCGTCGCCGACGACGTGCTCGACCGGATCGACGAGGAGCATTTCTTCGAGCCCGTGCACGGCCGCGTCTTCGGCGCGATTCGCACGCTGCGCGCCAACGACATGCTGGCGACCCCGGTGACGCTCAGGCCGATGTTCGAGGCCGACGAGGGGATGAAGGAGCTGGGCGGGCCGGCCTATCTCGCGCAGCTCACCGGATCGGGCGCGGGGTTGATCGGCGCCAAGCAGTTCGCGCAGCAGATCTACGATCTCGCGATGCTGCGGGCGCTGGTCTCGGTGGGGCGGACGCTGGTCGATCGCGCGCTCGATACGTCGGAGGAAGTCAATCCGCGCGCGCAGATCGAGGCGGCCGAGGAGGAATTGTTCAAGGTCGCGGCCGACGGTGGCAGCGCCAACGCGGTCAAGACCTTCGCGCAGGCGACCACGCTCGCGGTCAAGATGGCCGAGCGCGCGCTCGATTCGGGCGGCAACGTCTCGGGCATTACGACCGGGCTCGATTCGGTGAACGGCAAGATCGGCGGCCTCCACCGATCGGACCTGCTGATCCTCGCTGGACGGCCGGGCATGGGCAAGACTTCGCTCGCCACCAACATCGCGTTCAACGCCGCCCGGCGATGGATGCGCGACATGGAGGACGGGATTTCCCCTGAGAAATCGGTGGGCGCCAAGGTCGCCTTCTTCAGCCTCGAAATGTCGGCGGACCAGCTCGCGACGCGTATCCTGGCGGAGCAATCGCGGATCAGCTCCGAGGCGCTGCGCATGGGCAAGATCAGCCGCGCCGAGTTCGGCCAGCTCGCGGCGGCGGCGGCGCAGCTTGAGCAGTTGCCGCTGTTCATCGATGACACCGCGGGTCTGTCGATCAGCGCGCTCCACACGCGGATGCGGCGATTGCAGCGACGGCACAATCACGAGATCGGGCTGGTGGTGGTCGATTACCTTCAGCTGCTGTCCGGGTCGGGGCGCAGCAACAGCGACAATCGCGTGCAGGAAATCTCCGAGATCAGCCGCGGATTGAAGACGTTGGCGAAGGATCTGAACGTGCCGGTGCTGGCGCTGTCGCAGCTCAGCCGCGCGGTCGAGCAGCGCGAGGACAAGCGCCCGCAGCTCTCCGACCTGCGCGAATCGGGCTCGATCGAGCAGGACGCGGACATGGTGCTGTTCGTCTATCGCGAGGATTATTACGTCGCGGCCAAGGAGCCCAAGCGCCCGACCGAGGGCGACGACGCCAAGATCTTCGAGGATCACGCGAAGTGGGCGACCGACATGGAGCGTGTCTACGGGCTCGCTGAGCTGATCGTCGCCAAGCAGCGCCACGGCGCGACCGGCAAGGTGACGCTCAAGTTCGAGCCCGAGGTGACGCGGTTCAGCGATCTCGCGGTGAGCGATTACCGGAATTCGGCGAGTTATTAGAGCAGCGAGCCGTAAATCGGCATCATCCATCCCCGTTCGCCCTGAGCTTGTCGAAGGGCTGTTCTTTCTTTGCGATGCAGAAAGGAAAGAAACGGTGCTTCGACAAGCTCAGCACGAACGGAAGAAGGGGTGATGCTAATTTAACGCATGCCGCCCTAACCTCCCTCTCCCCTTGGGGGAGCGCCGGGGGCGCGGAAGGGGGAGGGCGCGAGATCGTCGTGACAGACCCTCACCAACTTCGCTAACCGGCTCCGCCGGCAAGCTCCATTATCCTCTCCCCCAAGGGGAGAGGAAACTCACAAAAACGGCTCCTCGCCCGGCTTGTCCGGCACGTGGATCCCGCATTCGACCTTTTCCCAGCCGCGCCAGCGGCCCGCGCGCGGGTCTTCGCCCGGCTGCACCTTGCTGGTGCACGGCGCGCAGCCGATCGACGGATAGCCGTCGGCGACGAGCGGGTGGGCCGGCAGATCGTGCTCGGCGAAATAGGCGGCGATGTCCTGCGGCGACCAGTTTGCGAGCGGGTTGATCTTGAGGCGGCCTTCGGCGTCACTGGTGTCGATCTCGAAGCGCGGCAGGCCGGCGCGGGTCGCAGACTGGAACCCCTTGCGGCCGGTGAAGCTGGCGTCGAAGTCCGCGAGCGCCCGGGCGAGCGGCTTGACCTTGCGGATTTCGCAGCAGCCGTCGGGGTCGTAGGACCAGCGCAGCCCGGTTTCGTCGCGCGCGGCGATTTCGATCGGGTCGGGCGTCAGGTTGACGAGGTTGAGGCCGAGGCGATCCGCAAGCAGGTCGCGATAGGCGAGCGTCTCGTCGAAATGCTTGTCGGTATCGAGGAAGAGCACCGGCAGGTCGGGCGCGACGCGCGTCACCAGGTGGAGCAGCACCGCCGATTCGGCGCCGAAGGACGAGACGATCGCGGCGCGGCCGACCAGACCCTCGCCGATCGCGCCGGTGAGCATCTCACGCGTGTCGTGCCCGCGGAAGCGGTTGTTGAGACGGATCGCGTCGGCCTGCGTGAACCGCGGGCCCGTATCGATCACGTCGCGCACGCGGCTAGCCATGGCGCAGTTTCCACACCGGCACCGCATCGTCGGCGGCGTGCTGGTAGACATAAGGGTAGATGGTGAGCAGCTTCTCGACCGTCTCTGGATCGAGCGGGGCATCGGGCGCGAAGCTGTCGAAGCCGCAGCGGCGCATGAAGAGCAGTTCGTCGACCAGAACGTCGCCGGTCGCCTTGATCTCGCCGGTATAGCCCGATTCGCGCAGGATCCGCGCCGACGAATAGCCGCGCCCGTCGCGGAAACGCGGGAAGTCGATCTCGACCAGCCGGACGCGATCGAGGACGGGGAGGAGGCGGCGCACGTCGTCGCCGGCCTCGATGCGGACCGAGGCGGAATCGTCCTGATCCAGGAACGAATCGAGCGACACCGCCGGCTCGTCGGCGGAGATGTCGGTGCGGAAACGGAGCGGTTCAGCCATGCGCCACCTCCGTCATGCCAGCGAAGGCTGGCATCCATGTCTGTGTCGATCGGGAAGTCCGTCGATCATTATCGCGGCAGAGATGGACCCAAGCCTTTGCTGGGGTGACGGGCTTACCCATAGATCGCCTCCTTGAACGGCTCCATGCCGACACGACGGTAAGTGTCGAGGAAGCGCTCCTCGGGCGTGCGCAGGGTGCGATAGGTCTCGATCGCCTTTTCGACCGCGTCGACCACACCGTCCTCGTCGAAACCGGGGCCGGTGATCTTGGCGAGCGTGGTGTCCTCCGCGCCCGAGCCGCCGAGCAGGAGCTGGTAGTTCTCGGTGCCTTTCCGATCGACGCCGAGGATGCCGATATGCCCCGCATGGTGGTGCCCGCAGGCGTTGATGCAGCCCGAGATCTTGATCTTGAGCTCGCCCAGATCCTGCTGCCGGTCGAGATCGGCGAAGCGCTGCGCGATCTTCTGCGCGACCGGAATCGATCGCGCGTTGGCGAGGCTGCAATAATCGAGGCCGGGGCAAGCGATGATGTCGGTGACGAGGTCGAGGTTGACGTCCGCCAGCCCCGCCGCGACCAGCGCCTGCCAGATGGCGTAGAGATCGGCCTTGCGCACATGCGGCAGGACGAGGTTCTGCGCGTGCGTGACGCGCAGCTCGTCGAAGCTGTAGCGCTCGGCGAGATCGGCGACCACGTCCATCTGCTCGGCGGTGATGTCGCCGCCGATGCCGCCGATCGCCTTCAGGCTGATATTGGCGATGGCATACCCCGGCGCCTTGTGCCCGGCGACCTGGCGATCGACCCAAAGCGCGAAATCGGGGTCCGAGCGGTCGATCTCGTCGGGGAGCCCCGTCTCGAAGGGCGGCGGCGTGAAATAGGCGGCGATGCGGTCGAACTCGGCGCGCGGCGGATCGGTGCCGAGCGTCGCGATGTGCGCATATTCCTCCTCCACCTGCCGCGTGAATTCCTCGACGCCGAGGTCGTGGACGAGGATCTTCATCCTCTGCTTGTGGATGTTGTCGCGTCGAGCGTGGCGGTTCCACACGCGCAGGATCGCCTGGCAATAGCTGAAGAGCTTGTCCGCCGGGCAGAAGGGCCGGATCAGCTCGGCGATGAAGGGCGTGCGCCCCATGCCGCCGCCGGCATAGATTTCGAACCCGTCTTCGCCCGCCTCGTTGCGCACCAACCGCAAGCCGACGTCGTGCCAGCGGATCGCGGCGCGATCGCCCGGCGCCGCCGTCAGCGCGAACTTGAACTTGCGCGGCAGGTAGCTGAATTCGGGATGGAAGGTCGTGACCTGACGCAACAGCTCGGCCCAGGGGCGCGGATCGGCGATCTCGTCATCGGCGGCGCCGGCATATTGGTCCGCCGAGATGTTGCGGATGCTCTCGCCCGAGGTCTGGATGCCGTGGAGCTGCACCGTCGCCAGATCGGCGAGGATGTCGGGCACCTGCTCCAGCTTGATCCAGTGATACTGGATGTTCTGGCGCGTGGTGAAATGGCCGTAGCCGCGATCATAGGTGCGCGCGACATGCGCGAGCATGCGCAATTGCGCCGAGCTCAGCGTGCCATAGGGGATGGCGATGCGCAGCATATAGGCGTGGAGCTGGAGATAGAGGCCGTTCTTCAGCCGCAGCGGCTTGAACTGGTCCTCGGTCATGTGCCCCGCGATGCGGCGCTTCACCTGATCGCGAAACTCCTCGACGCGCGCGTCGACGATCTGCTGGTCGTATTGGTCGTAACGGTACATGGATTACTCCGTCATCCCAGCGAAAGCTGGGATCTCGTGCCGCGATTGCAGGGCCGATGGAGAGAGACCCCGGCTTTCGCCGGGGTGACGACGAGTGCTCATATCACCCAGCTCCCGAGGTTAGGATCGGCGGGCTTGAGCGTGAGATCGGGGCGCACGGTGGGGCCGAGCGCGCGGATGCGGTGCTTGATGTGGGCGGGGCGCGGGCCCTCGGGTGTTTGTTCGGCGTCGATGACGACGGGGCCGTTGACGCGGCGCGCGCCCTCCTCGGCGAGTGCGATGGCGTCGCCCTCGTCGCCGACATCGGCGGCATCCTCGATGTGGATCGACCAGCCGCGGCCGGTCCACCACGTCACCGCGCCGGTTTTGAGGTCGTTGCCGGTGAGAAGCTTCACGCCACGCTCTCCGCGATTCGCGCCCAGCGGGCGAGCTTGTCTTTGGCGTCGCTGAGCTCGACGACCTCGCCGACGACGATGATCGCGGGGCTCTGCACGGCCTCGCGCGTGACCATCGCGCCGAGATCGGCGAGCAGCGTCCTGATCGCGCGATGGCCGGCGAGCGTGCCCTTTTCGAGCACCGCGACGGGCATGTCGGGCGCGACGCCGTCGGCCATCAATTTGTCGGCGATATCGGCGGCGGTGGCGACGCCCATGTAGATGACGAGCGTGCGGCCCTGGCCGGCGAGCCCCGACCAGTCCTGATCGGTGAGGCCCTTGCACTGGCCGGCGACGAAGCTGACCGCCGAGCTGTGGTCGCGGTGGGTGAGGGGCAGCATCGCCTCCGCCGCGCAGCCGAGCGCCGCCGAGACGCCGGGGATGACCTCGACGGGCAGGCCCGCCGCGCGCACCGCCTCGACTTCTTCGCCGCCGCGGCCGAAGATGAAGGGATCGCCGCCCTTCAGCCGCACGACGATCGAGCCGACCTTCACATGCGCGACGATCAGCGTGTTGATCGCGTCCTGCGACAGCGTGTGGCGCGCGCGCTTCTTGGCGACCGAGATGCGGTGCGCCGAAGCCGGCGCCAGATCGAGCACGCGCGGATCGATCAGCCCGTCATGGACGACGACGTCGGCCGAGCGGAGCGCATCGACGGCGCGCACGGTGAGCAGGCCGGGGTCGCCCGGGCCGGCACCGACGAGAATGACGCGCCCGCGCGCGCCGGGATCGAGAAGACTGACCATGGCGGCACATCTGGCTGCTGCGGGACCGCGCCACAATCCATGCTTGCTTGGGGGAGAGGTAGCGGAGCTTTCGTCCCTCATCCCCCCGTGAAGGGGAGGAACATCATGATCTCAATCCGCGATCACGCGATCGTCGAACAGGCCGAAGGCGAGGGTCGAGGCGTACATCGCGACGGCGCGGTCGCGCGGCATGGTGCTTGCCCATTTGCGCATGTCGAACGCGGCGTTCTGGAGCGCCATCAGCGTCTGTGCGGCGATCAGCGGATCGACCGCACGGATCGATCCGCCCGCGACGCCGTCCGAGATCGTGCCGGCATAGCGCCGCGCGATGCGGTTCGACCGATCGACCATTGCCTGGCGCACCTTGGGCGGCAGGCCGTGGAGCGCCGTGGTACGCAGCAGCGGCCCGCGTTCCGAGAACTGGACGTCGAGCAAGGTGGCGATGATGCTCGAGAGGCGATGCCAATAGGCGCCGCCATGCGCGTCGGCGAGCCGCTGCGTCTCGGCGATCGTGTCGAAGCTGCGCTTGTAGCAGGCGATGACGAGATCGTCCTTGGCGTCGAGATGATGGTAGAAGCTGCCCTTGGTGACGTTCAACTCGCTCGCGATCCGCTGCACCGAGGCGCCGCGATAGCCGAGCTCGTTGATGAGCCGCGTCGCCGCGCGCAGGAACTGCTCGCGGCCGGGCTCGGCCTCGTCATGCTCGAGCGCGACCAGGTCCGGCGCCCATTGCTCGCCCCTGGCGGCGATGCCGTGCGCGAACACCTCCATCAGGCGTTCTTCAACCCGGTCATATTGGTCGAGATCGTAGCGGACGAGCCAGACGGGAAGCCAGAAGGTGTTCTCGAGCAGGACGTGGGCCCGCGCGCCGTAGAGATCGTGCCGCGCCTTGTCGTCGTGATTTCCCCACAGGCTGCGCGTCTTGCGGAACACGTCCTGCCAGCCGGCGAGGAGGGGCGCGCGATAGGGCTCCTCCATCGCGCGCAGGTCCGAGAGTACGGCGACCGCGGTTTCCTCGCCGCGCTCGATCCGGGCGAAGCGTTCCATGTTGATCGCGAGATAGCGCGCGACGCGAGCCTCGGGGGTCGGCGCCTTCAGCGCCTCGTCGAGCATCGCCTTGAGCGTGGCGAGCGTATGATCGAAGCACGCGGCGGCGAGATCGTCCTTGCGCTTGAAATAATAAGTGACGCTGGTGGTGTTGAGCCCGACGCGGCGCGCGACGTCGGCGAAGGTCATGCCCTTCGCGCTTTGTTCGTTGATCGTCTCGGCGGCGGCGGCGAGGATCGCATCGCGCTTGGCACGGAACCGCCTGGTACCGCCTCCGTCGCTCTGTGATGCTGGTTGCGCCCCGTGCATCGTGCCAGATTACCAGCTTCGTTTCGAAGGAACAGTAGCTTTTTGCACGTCTGTGATATCAGGTTGCTCGAATTCTAAATGTCGTTCCGGCGGGCGGCTCAGGTGCTTTACCGAATATCGGGTATGGTCTAAGCCGGATCGGGCGTGGCACGGAAAGGGATTTCGGTATGGATTTCACGCTCACCGATCGCGAGACGCACTGGCGGGATCGCGTGCGCGGCTTCATCGAGTCGGAAATTCGGCCGCGCCAGGCCGAATATGACGCGCAGGCGCATGAAGGCGAGCGTTGGAAGGTCATTCCCGTCATCGAGGAGGTCAAGGCCAGGGCCAGGACGGCGGGGTTGTGGAATTTCTTCATGCCGCCGCATTCGGGCGCGCCGCCGGTCGATGACAGCTTCGCCTTCGAGGGCGAGCAGCTCACCAATCTCGAATATGCGTTATGCGCCGAGGAGATGGGGAAGATCGGCTGGGCGAGCGAGTGTTTCAACTGCTCGGCGCCGGACACGGGCAATATGGAGGTGCTCCATCGCTACGGCACGCGGGCGCAGAAGGAGCGGTGGCTGCGGCCGCTGATGAACGGGGAGATTCGCTCTGCCTTCCTGATGACCGAACCGGCGGTGGCCTCGTCCGACGCGACCAATATCCAGACGAGCATGGTCAGGGACGGCGATCATTATGTCGTCAACGGGCGGAAGTGGTGGTCGTCGGGTGTCGGCGATCCGCGCTGCAAGGTCGCGATCCTGATGGGCAAGACCGACCCGGAAGCGAGCCGGCACACCCAGCAATCGATGCTGATCCTCGATATGGAGACGCCCGGCGTGACGATCGAGCGGATGCTGTCGGTCTATGGCTACGATCATGCGCCGCACGGGCATGGCGAGGTGGTGCTCGAGGACGTGCGCGTGCCCGCGGAGAATATGCTGCTCGGCGAGGGGCGGGGGTTCGAGATCGCGCAGGGGCGGCTCGGGCCCGGTCGCATCCACCATTGCATGCGCACGATCGGGGTCGCCGAAACCGCGATCGAGGCGATGGCGACGCGGCTGCTGACGCGCGTCGCCTTCGGCAAGCGCATCGCCGACCATTCGGTGTGGGAACAGCGCATCGCCCGCGCGCGGATCGACATCGAGATGACGCGACTGCTCTGCCTCAAGGCCGCCGACATGATGGACAAGGCCGGCAACAAGGCGGCGAGCCAGGAGATCGCGATGATCAAGGTGGCGGCGCCGACCATGGCGCTCGCGATCCTCGACGACGCGATCCAGGCGCATGGGGGCGGCGGGGTGAGTCAGGATTTCGGCCTCGCGCACGCCTGGGCGGCGATGCGGACCTTGCGCTTCGCCGACGGGCCGGACGAGGTTCACAACCGCGCGATCGCGCGGCACGAGTTCGGGAAATATGCCGAACTGCCCGAGGTGGCGGCGGCGAAGGAGCGGGTGCGGCGGTAAGAGCCCAAACCCGTTCGTGCTGAGCTTGTCGAAGCACCGTTCTTTCCGAACGCGGGTAGAAAGAACAGCCCTTCGACAAGCTCAGGGCGAACGGATGTTGGAGTGACACCTTGAAAGCAGCCGTCCTGTTTGAGGCCAACACGCCTCTCAGAATCGAGGAAGTGCAAGTCGCCAAGCCCGGCCCGCACGAGGTGCTGATCCGCACCGCCGCCGTGGGCGTGTGCCGGTCCGACCTGCATTTCGTCGACGGCGCCTATCCGCATCCGCTGCCGACGATTCCCGGGCACGAGGCGGCGGGTGTGGTCGAGGCGGTCGGGAGCGAGGTGGCGACGGTGAAGCCGGGCGATCACGTCGTCACCTGCCTGTCGGCATTCTGCGGGCATTGCGAGTTCTGCGTGACGGGCCGCATGTCGCTGTGCATCGCGCCCGACACCAAACGCGCCAGGGATGCGCCGCCGCGGCTGACGATGGGCGGCGAGACGGTGCATCAGATGCTCAACCTGTCGGCCTATGCCGAGATGATGCTCGTCCATGAGCACGCCTGCGTCGCGATCGACCCGGCAATGCCGCTCGACCGCGCGGCGATCATCGGCTGCGCGGTGACGACGGGCGCGGGCGCGGTGTTCAACGCCACCGACGTGACGCCGGGCGAGAGCGTGTGCGTGGTCGGTTGCGGTGGAGTCGGGCTGGCGGCGATCAACGCCGCGAAGATCGCGGGCGCGGGGCGGATCGTCGCGGTCGATCCGGTGCCGGAGAAGCGTGTGCTCGCCGAAAAATTGGGGGCGACGCACGTCGTCGATGCATCGTCCGAAACCGCGGCCGACGAGGTGGTCGAGATCACCCGCGGCGGGGTGCATCACGCGATCGAGGCGGTCGGACGGCCGCAATCGGCGGCGACCGCGGTCAAGGTGCTGCGGCGCGGGGGCACGGCGACGATCCTCGGCATGATGCCGCTTGCCGAGAAGGTGGGGCTTTCGGCGATGGACCTGCTCTCGGGCAAGCGCCTGCAAGGCGCGCTGATGGGCGCGAACCGGTTTCCGGTGGAGATTCCGCGGCTGGTCGATTTCTACCTGCGCGGGCTGCTCGATCTCGACACGATCATTGCCGAGCGGGTGCCGTTGGAGAAGATCAACCACGCCTTCGATGCGCTGCGCAAGGGCGATGCCACGCGATCGGTGGTGGTGTTTTGAGCCGGCGGGTATTTCTTGACTCTTCCCCGGCGAAGGCCGGGGTCCAGTTACGATCGGCTCGATACTGGACCCCGGCCTTCGCCGGGGAAGGTGTAAATGCATGACCGGCGACATCGCCACGATCGCCGTCCCCGAAAAGGATCGGCTCGATCAAGCCGCGCTGACGGCGTGGATGGAAGCGAACGTCGCCGGTTTTCGCGGGCCGCTCACCTACGCGAAGTTCGCAGGGGGCCAATCCAACCCGACCTATCGGATCGATAGCCCCTCGGGCAGCTATGTCCTCCGCCGCAAGCCGTTCGGGCCGCTGTTGCCGTCGGCGCATGCGGTCGATCGCGAATATCGGTTGATCGCGGGATTGCACCCCACGGGCTTTCCGGTCGCGCGGCCATACGGGCTATGCACCGACGAACGCGTGCTCGGCGCGGTGTTCTATGTGATGGGCTATGCCGACGGACGCAATTTGTGGGACGGCACGTTGCCCGATGCCACGCCCGCCGAGCGCACCGCCATCTACCACGCCATGGGGGACACGCTCGCGGCGTTGCACAACGTCGATTTCGAAGCGGCGGGGCTCGGCGATTACGGCAAGCCGGGCAATTATTTCGAGCGCCAGGTCGCGCGCTGGACCAGGCAGTATCGCGCCAGCGAGACCGAACACATGCCCGAGGTCGAGCGGCTGATCGACTGGCTGCCCCGGACGATCCCGCCGCAGACGCGCACGTCGATCGTCCATGGCGACTATCGTATCGACAACATGATCTTCGCGGCATCCGAGCCGCGCGTGATCGCAGTCCTCGATTGGGAATTGTCGACGCTCGGCGATCCGCTCGCTGATTTCTCCTATTTCCTGATGAGCTGGGTGACCGAACCCGAGGGGCGTTCCGGCGTGAAGGGATGCACCGGGCCCGAGACGGGCATCCCCACGATCGAGGAGATGACCGCGCGTTATTGCGCCGCGACCGGGCGCGGCGGGGTGCCCGATCTGGACTGGTATTTCGCCTACAATCTGTTTCGGCTGACGGGCATTGTTCAGGGGATCAAGAAGCGGATCGTCGACGGCACCGCCTCGAGCGCGCAGGCGGAGAAATCGGCGGCGCAGGTCTATCGGTTGGCGCGGGCGAGCTGGGATTTCGCGGTGAAGGCGGGGGCGGAATAGCAGCCGTCACCCCAGCGCAGGCTGGGGTCTTTCGCCGCATGAGACCCCAGCGTTCGCTGGGGTGACGGAGGTGCAAATGCGGTTCACCGGAAAATCGATCATCGTCACCGGCGCGGGCTCGGGGATCGGGCGGGCGACGGCGCGGCTGTTCGCGGCCGAGGGTGGGCAGGTGGTCGTCGCCGATCGAACCGAGGGCGCCGACGAGACCGCGGATATGATCGCCAAAGCCGGCGGCATCGCGCGCGCGATCCGCATGGATGCGGGCGACGAAGGCGATGTCGCGCGCACCGTGGCGCTGGCGTGCGAGGCGTTCGGCGGGCTCGACGTGATCTACGCCAATGCCGGGATTTCGGGCGGCATTCCCGGAATCTTCGATTGTTCGGTCGACCTCTGGACCGAGGTGTTGCGGGTGAACCTGATCGGCCCCTTCCTCGCGATCAAGCATGCAGCGCCCCGGATCGTCGAGCGCGCCGGTGGTGCGATCGTCTGCACCGCGAGCGTCGCCGGGCTGCGCTCGGGCGCGGGCGGGCCACCCTATTCGGCGTCGAAGGCGGGGGTGATCAGCCTCGTCCAGACGGCCGCGCAGCAGCTTTCGGGCTCTGGCGTACGCGTCAACGCGATCTGCCCCGGGCTGATCGAGACCGGCATGACCAAGCGCGCCTACGATTATGCTCGCGAGCACGGCAAGGAGGACCGGATCGGCCGCCTCAACCCGCTGCGCCGCGGCGGAGAACCCGAGGAAATCGGCCGCGTCGCGCTGTTTCTTGCCTCGGACGGGGCAAGCTATGTCAACGGGCAGGCGATTGCGGTCGACGGCGGATTGTCGTCGAGCCACCCGGTCACGCGCCAGGAGTTCGGCAAGACCGCGGCATGAGAGATGACGCGGCGGCCGAATCCCGCTAAGCGCGCGCTCCGACATGCCGGTGAACATCCTCCACCTCCATTCGAGCTTCGACCTCGGCGGCAAGGAAGCGCGCGCCGTGCGGCTGATGAACGCGTTCGGCGATACCGCGCGGCACACGATCGTCTCCGGCGTGCCCGAGGCGCTGTCGGCGCGCGACGCGATTGCGCCGGGCGTCAAATACGAGATCGCGCAGGATCCGCCGTCGCTAACAGGGCGGCCCTCGGCTGCACGCTACGAGGCGCTGGCGCGCTACATGCGGCGGTTCGATCTGGTGCTGAGCTACAATTGGGGCGCGATCGACGGCGCGATGGCGCGGCGCGTCTACCCCAGGGATCTGCCGCCGCTCATCCATCACGAGGACGGGTTCAATGCCGACGAGGCGAACCACCTCAAGATCGAGCGCAACATGTATCGCCGGATCGCGCTGGGCGCGGCGCACGCGCTGGTCGTGCCGTCCGACCTGCTCGAGCGCATCGCGCGCAAATATTGGAAGCAGCCGGCGGCGAAGCTGCACCGCATCCCCAACGGCATCGCGACGGCGCTCTATGCGGCGGCGCCTGATCCGAAGGCGATCCCCGGCTTCAAGCGCGCGCGCGGCGAGGTCGTGGTCGGCACGCTCGCCGGGATGCGCGCGGTGAAGGATCTGCCGATGCTGCTGCGCGCCTGCGCGGGCGTGCCGGTGCGGCTCAGGATCGTGATCGTCGGCGAAGGGCCAGAGCGCGCGAAGATCGAGAGCACCGCGGAGCTGCTCGGGCTGAGCGATCGGCTGCATCTGCCGGGTTTCCTGCCCGAGCCGCACCGCTTCGTCGGGCTGTTCGACATCTTCGCGCTGTCGTCACGGAGCGAGCAATTCCCGATCTCGGTGATCGAGGCGATGGCGGCGGGATTGCCGATCGCGTCGCCCTCGGTCGGCGATGTCGGGCAGATGGTATCGGAGGCCAACTGGCCCTATATCGCGCCGCATGTCGATGCGGTCGAGCTGCGCGACATGATCACGCTGCTGGCCTATGACGAAAAGGTGCGCGCGGGCGTCGGCGCGCATAACCGCGCCAAGGCGCAGGCCGAGTTCGACGAAGGCACGATGATCGCGCGCTATGCCGCGCTCTACGCCGAGGCGATCGGCCGGCCCGGCATTTTCGGCTGATCGGCGAAAGTGTTCGCGTCGCTGGCGCGCCCCGCTATAAGCGTCGACAGTTCCAATTGGAGGTATGCGTGTTCAAAGGCCTGAAGCCCATCACCTACAACGGCCGCGAGGTCTGGCCGCTGATCGAGGGGGGCAAGGGCGTTTCCGCGACCAACCATGCCAGCGCCGGCGCCTGGGCGGCCGCCGGCGGGATCGGCACCGTCTCGGCGGTCAATGCCGACAGCTACGATCCCGACGGCAAGATCATTCCCCAGGTCTACAAGTCGCTCACCCGGCGTGAGCGGCATGAGGAGCTGATCGACTATGCCGTCGAGGGCGCGGTGCAGCAGGTCAAGCGCGCGTTCGACATCGCCGGCGGCGAGGGCGCGATCAACATCAACGTGCTGTGGGAGATGGGCGGCGCGCAACGCGTGCTCCACGGCGTGCTCGAACGGACCCGCGGGCTGGTCGCGGGCGTGACCTGCGGTGCGGGCATGCCCTACAAGCTTTCCGAGATCGCGGCGTCATACAACGTCAACTACCTGCCGATCGTCAGCTCGGCGCGGGCGTTTCGCGCGCTGTGGAAGCGCGCCTATTCGAAGGCGTCCGAATGGCTGGCGGCGGTGGTCTACGAAGACCCCTGGCTCGCCGGCGGGCATAACGGGCTTTCCAACGCCGAAGATCCGCTCAAGCCCGAAGACCCCTATCCGCGCGTCAAGGCGCTGCGCGAGACGATGCGCGAGGGCGGTATCCCGGACAGCACGCCGATCGTGATGGCGGGCGGCGTCTGGTATTTGCGCGACTGGAACGACTGGATCGACAATCCCGAGCTGGGCGCCATCGCCTTCCAGTTCGGCACGCGGCCGCTGCTCACCAAGGAAAGCCCGATCCCGCAGGGCTGGAAGGACAAGCTGCTCGAGATCGAGGAAGGCGAGGTGCTGCTCCACCGCTTCTCGCCGACCGGCTTCTATTCGAGCGCGGTGCGCAATCCGTTCCTGCGCAGCCTGGAAGCGCGATCGGAGCGGCAGATCCCGTTTTCGACGCAGGAGGCAGGCGACCATACCTTCCAGCTCGACGTGGGCGTGAAGGGCAAGAATTTCTGGGTGACGCGCAACGACCTGCTGCGCGCACGCACCTGGTTCGGCGAGGGCTATACCGAAGCGCTCAAGACGCCGGACAACACGCTCGTCTTCGTGACCGAAGAGGAGAAGAAGGATATCCGCAAGGACCAGGCCGATTGCATGGGCTGCCTCAGCCAGTGCCTGTTCTCGTCATGGGCGGATACCGATACCAATTCCACCGGACGACTGGCGGACCCGCGCAGCTTCTGCATCCAGAAGACGCTACAGGACATCGCGCATGGCGGGCCGGTCGATCACAATTTGATGTTCGCCGGCCACGCCGCTTACAATTTCAAGAGCGACCCCTTCTATTCGAACGGGTTCGTGCCGACGGTGAAACAGCTCGTCGATCGCATCCTGACGGGGGATTGAGGATTTGGGCCTCAGTCGGTCGCGGTGCCGACCACTGCGCCAGCGACGCCGCCCACGGCTGCACCCTTCTCGACGCTGTGGCCCGTCGCCGCGCTGACGGCGGCACCGCCCGCCGCGCCGATCGCGGCGCCGCGTGCGGTCGCGCAGCCGGTTAGCACCAGCGCCGACAGCAGGATGAGGCTCGCGTTTCGATTGAGGCGCATCGTTGGTCTCCTTGATTGCGATCAGACAATGTGTCGTTCGTCGTTGCGGTTCCGGTGCGATCAGGCGTCCGTCCTGCGCCTGCCCCGCTTCGTCATCGCCTGAGCAGGCGGGCGATCGTTTCGTTGGTGCTGGCGCGGACGTTTTCGTCGGTTTCCTCCTCGAGCGCCTCGCGGATCTCCTCCACCTCGACGTCGGTCTTGTGTTCGATGCCGATGAAACCGTTGCGGGCGCCGTCGAGCGTGCGGATGATCTCGTCGAGCTTGGATTGCATCGCCGCGGCGTCGCGATTCTGCGAATTCTGGATCAGGAACACCATCAGGAAGGTGACGATCGTCGTCGCGGTGTTCACGACGAGCTGCCAGGTGTCGGAGAAGGCGAAGAGCGGGCCCGTGACGCCCCAGACGAGGATGAAGAGCAAGGCCAGGATGAACGCGGCGGGCTTGCCGGCGACGTTGGCGATGCCGCTGGCGACGCGGGTGAAGGCATGATTGAGCATGGCGATCCCCCTTCAGGACACCGGAACCGGATCGAGCATGCTCGCATGGGGCTTGGAGTGTCCCTTGTGCCGCAGGTAACGCTCGTCGAGCCGATCGATGATCTCCTGGCCCTTGTCGCCCGCCTGGAGCCGGATCAGCGCGTCGATCTTTGCCTCGGTGCGGTCGTCATTCTCCTTCGACGACGGCGAGCCGATATAGAGGAAGTAGGCGAGCCCGACGACCTGCCACAGGAGCTGGAGGAATTCGGACTGCCAGTTCTCGAAGGTATCGCGCAGCATTTCGACGACATAGCCTGACGTGTCCGCCGCCTGCCCATGCTCGGCGGCTTCGTTGACATAGGCCTGCCAGCCGAACAGCCAGTGCAGGCCGAGCGCGATCAGGAAGAAGGCGAGGGTGATCCAGGCATAACCATAGCGTTTCATCGGCGGACCTTTCGCAACCGGAATGGCACAGGTCCGAAACGAGGCAGGACAAGCTTGGTTGCGGCGCGTTGATCTCGATCAGTGAGCCTGGACGGCGGCTCAGATCCAGCCTTCGAGCACTTGGTCGGGCGGGCGGTGGCCGTCCACCCAGACGCGGATGTTGGCGATCACCTTGTCGCCCATCGCCGCGCGGCCCTCGAACGTCGCCGAGCCCATGTGCGGCAGCAGCACCACGTTGGGGAGCGCGAGCAGGCGCCGGTCGATCGCGGGCTCGCGTTCGTAGACGTCGAGGCCGGCGCCCGCGAGCCGGCCCTGTTCGAGCGCTTCGGCGAGCGCCGATTCGTCGACGATGTCGCCGCGCGCGGTGTTGATCAGATAGACGTGGCTGCCGAGCAGCCCCAGCCGGCGCGCGTCGATCAGATGCTCGGTCTGTTCGGTATGGGGCGCGTTGATCGAGACGATGTCGGCGACGCGCAGCATGTCGTCGAGATCGGCGTGCCAGATCGCGCCGAGCTGCGCTTCGAGCACCTGCGGCAGGCGGTGGCGGTTGTGGTAATGGACCGAGAGGCCGAACGCGCGTGCGCGCGCCGCGACCGCCTGGCCGATCCGGCCCATGCCGACGATCGCGAGCTTCTTGCCGCCGATGCGATGGCCGAGCATCCCGCCCGGGCTCCAGCCTTTCCATTCGCCCGCGCGAACCAGCTTCTCCCCTTCCGCCAGCCGGCGCGGCACCGCGAGGATCAGCGCCATCGTCATGTCGGCGGTGTCCTCGGTAAGCACGCCGGGGGTGTGGGTGACGAGGATGTCGCGCGCGCGGGCAGCCTGGAGGTCGATATGGTCGATCCCCGCACCGTAATTGGCGATGAGCCGCAACCGCTCGCCCGCGCCCTCGATCAGGCCGGCGTCGATCGTATCGGTGACGGTGGGGACGAGCACGTCGCAGGTCGCCATCGCCGCGGCGAGCTGGTCGCGCGTCATCGGCACGTCGGCGCGGTTGTTGGTCGTGTCGAACAGCGCCTCCATGCGGTCCATCACCGCGTCCGGCAACTCGCGGGTCACGATCACCTTGGGACGGGATTGTCTCGCGTCGGGCATGGCACGGGCTTGGCCCGAGTGACGGCTTGCGTCAACGGTGGTTGAAGGCAGGGCGGGCTTCGGCCTAGGATCGGCGCAGCGCGTGCCTTGGGGGATATCGAATGCGATTGTGGGCCTGGTTCGTTGTTCTTGTGACGGCGCTGGGCCTCGCGCTGGTCGCGACGCAGCGCGTCGACGCGCAGAAGCGGCAGCCGCCTTATTATGCGTCGATCGCGGCGGGGAAGGCGCGGATGCGCACCGGCCCCGCGCGCACCTATCCTGCGACCTGGCTCTACGTGCGCGCCGATCTGCCGATCAAGGTGGTCGCGGTCTATCGCGACTGGCGCAAGGTGGAGGATCCGGACGGCACCCAAGGCTGGATGCTCGTGAGTCTGTTGTCGTCGCAGCGCACCGCGATCATCCGCGACTCGATCGCCGAGCTGCATGCCGCGCCGAGCGCGGGTTCTGCGGTCAACTGGCGCGCCGAGCCGGGCGTGGTCGGGCGGATCAGCAAATGCGCGGCGAGCTGGTGCTGGTTCGACGCCGGCGGCCGCGGCGGTTTCGTCGAGAAGAGCCACCTCTGGGGCGTGGACGCGGGCGAGACGGTGGACTGATTCGTCATGCCGGACTTGTTCCGGCATCCACTCCTCCGCTCGCGACGGTGCTTGTGGCACGGTGGGCCCCGGAACAAGTCCGGGGTGACGGGGGAACTCGATTAGTCCACCAGCTCCACTGCCATCGCGGTCGCTTCGCCGCCGCCGATGCAGAGCGAGGCGAGGCCGCGCTTGCCGCCGGTGCTTTCGAGCGCCGACAGCAGCGTCGCCATGATCCGCGCGCCCGAAGCGCCGATCGGATGGCCCAGCGCGCAGGCGCCGCCGTGGATGTTCAGCTTGTCGTGATCGATGCCGAGGTCGTGCATCGCGATCATCGCGACGCAGGCGAAGGCCTCGTTGACCTCGAACAGATCGACGTCGCCCACCTGCCAGCCCGCCTTGTCGAGCGCCTTTTGCATCGCCGAGACCGGCGCCGTGGTGAACTTCGCCGGGGCATGGGCGTGTGCGGCATGGGCGACGACGCGGGCGACCGGCTTGATGCCCAGCCGGTCCGCCACCGACTGGCGCGTCATCACCAACGCTGCCGCGCCGTCCGAGATCGACGAGGCGTTGGCGGCGGTGATCGTGCCGTCTTTCGAGAAAGCGGGCCTGAGCGTCGGGATCTTGGCGGCGTCGCCCCTGGCGGGCTGCTCGTCGAGCGTGATCGTGTCCTCGCCCTTGCGCGTCTTGACGGCGACGGGAACGATCTCGCGGTCGAACGCACCCGATTGCTGCGCCTGCTGCGCGCGCGTGAGGCTGGCGATCGCGAAATCGTCCTGATCCTTGCGGGTGAACTGGTATTCGGCCGCGGTCTCCTCGGCGAAGCTGCCCATCAGCCGGCCGGGCTCATAGGCATCCTCGAGCCCGTCGAGATACATATGGTCCTTGAGCACGTCGTGCCCGATCCGCGCGCCCGAGCGGTGCTTCATCGAGAGGTAGGGCGCGTTGGTCATGCTCTCCATCCCGCCCGCGACGAGGAGGTCGACCGAGCCCGCCGCGAGCGCATCGGCGGCCATGATCGCGGCCTGCATCCCCGATCCGCACATCTTGTTGACCGTGGTCGCCTCGACATGCTGCGGTAGCCCCGCCTTGAGCGCGGCCTGTCGCGCGGGCGCCTGGCCGAGCCCGGCGGGCAGCACGCAGCCCATGTAGATGCGCTCGATGGCCTCGTGATCGACGCCCGCGCGCGCGACCGCGCCGCCCACCGCCGCCGCGCCGAGTTCGGTCGCCGAGGCGCCCGCGAGACTGCCCTGGAAGCTCCCCATCGGGGTGCGGGCATAGGACAGGATGACGATCGGGTCGGCGGTCATGCGGAGCTCCAGCGAAGACGATAACGACGATCTAGGCGCGGCCGGGCACGTTTACAAACGCCCGCCCGCCCGAAGGTGGGAGACGGCGCGGCGGACCCGTGCTAACATTCGTGTCAACAGCGAAAGAGGCGCGGCGATGACCGAGATGCGGGAGATTCTGGAGCGGCAGCGCGCGGCGTTCATGGACGAATTGCCGGTGCCGGTCGCGGCGCGCAAGGATCGGCTACGGCGCGCCGCGGCGATGATCGCGGACAATGCCGAGCATTTCTGCGACGCGCTCTCCGAGGATTTCGGGCATCGCAGCCGCGAGCAATCGCTGGTGACCGACATTGCGGGATCGGTCGCGCCGATCAATCACGCGATCAAGCACGTCGAACGCTGGGCGGCGCGCGAGAAGCGGAAGGTGCAGTTTCCGCTCGGGCTGCTCGGCGCGCGCGCCTGGGTCGAATACCAGCCCAAGGGCGTGGTCGGCGTGATCGCGCCGTGGAATTTCCCGATCAACCTGGTGATGAGTCCGCTCGCGGGCGTGCTCGCGGCGGGCAATCGCGCGATGGTCAAGACGAGCGAATATACCCCGCGCGTCGCGGCGCTGTTCGAGGATCTGGTCAAACGCTATTTCGTGCCCGAGGAACTGGCGTTCGTCTCGGGCGGGCCGGAGGTGGGCAAGGCGTTTTCCGAGCTGCCCTTCGATCATCTGCTCTTCACCGGTGCGACGGGGATCGGGCGGCACATCCTGCACGCCGCGGCGGACAATCTGACGCCGGTGACGCTCGAGCTCGGCGGCAAATCGCCGGTGATCGTCGGGCGCTCGGCCGATCTCCGCCAAGCGACCGAGCGGGTGGCGCTGGGCAAGATGCTGAATGCCGGGCAGATCTGCCTCGCGCCCGATTACATGCTGGTGCCCGCCGAAGAGGAGCCGCGCGTCGTCGAGGAGCTCAAGGCCGCGGTGTCCACGATGTATCCGAGCCTGCTCGCCAACCCCGACTACACCTCGATCGTCAACGACCGTCATTTCGAGCGGCTGTCGTCATGGCTGGAGGATGCGCGCGCCAAGGGCGCCACGATCGAGACGGTCAACCCGGCGGGCGAGGATTTCGGCAGCAGCAACGCGCGCAAGATGCCGCTCCACATCGTCCGCGACGCGACCGACGACATGATCGTGATGCAGGAGGAGATTTTCGGGCCGGTGCTGCCGGTCAGGCGCTATGACACGATCGACGACGCGATCGGCGAAGTGAATCGCCGCGCGCGGCCGCTCGGCCTCTATTATTTCGGGCGCGACGAGAAGGAGCACCGCCGCGTGCTCGATCGCACGATCTCGGGCGGGGTGACGCTCGACGACGTGGTGTTCCACGTCTCGATGGAGGACTTGCCGTTCGGCGGAATCGGGCCGTCGGGCATGGGCGCGTATCACGGGCACGACGGCTTCCGCACCTTCAGCCATGCCAAAGCGGTGTTCAGGCAGGCGCGGCTCGACGTCGCGAAGCTCGCCGGAATCAAGCCGCCTTATGGGCCGGCGACGGTGAAGGCGGCGGTGCGACAGATGAAGGGGTGACCCTCAGCCCCGTTCCACCCGATAGTCGATCGGCTTGAAGCTGCCGCCATTGCTGTCGAGCGCCGAGCAGGCGGTGAGGCCGACGACGAGATCCATCGCGGCGCGAAATTTGATGTAGTCGCCGGGCTTGCTGATCGGGGGCAGCACGCGCAGCCGACCGGTTTCGCCGTCGATTGGCACGTTCATGAAGCAGTTGAACGCGACCGGGATGCGATCGGGCGTGACGCCATAGGGTGCGAGCGCCTCGGCAAGGTTGCCGAAGCAGCCGCGATGCTCGGGCTGGTCGGGATAGAAATGCCGGAAGGTATCGACCGAGCAAGGCGTGAGCAGGAAATCGTGCCGCCCGACCGTGTCCTCGACGATCTCTAGCAGCGGGTTCGAGCGGTTCGAGTAGAGCGTGTCGCCGGTGGTGAGGTAGATCTTCTCAGCATAATCGAGCGTGCGGCCCGACGAGATTACTTCGTCCATGTCGGCGGCGTTGAAGGCGAGCAGGTCGGCCACCTGGACGCCCATCGGATCGATCACGACGAGCGTGTCGCCCTCGTTCAGCAGGAACGCGGTGCCGCTGCGTTTGGGAATGCGGTGGGTTTCGGTCATGCGTCGCCGCGATAGGCGAAAGGCGGCGTCCAACCGGGCTCGACCGCGCGGCCGCTATACTGGCGTGCTTCGCTGGCGTCGCCATGGCGCGCGAGCATCGGGTTGCGCGATCCGGCGAGCGCCTCGTCGCGGGTCAGAATCTTCTCGCGCATGGTTTCGTATTTGTTTTCAGCGCGTAGCCGCTCGAACTGGTCATGGAGGTTGAAGACGAGTGCGGGGCGTTCGAAGCGGCGCGCGGGGCGGCTGGCGTGCGGATGGAGGCCGACGATGAAGAAGGCCTCGCCGCCGAAGCTCAGTGAAAAATGCGGATTGGCGGGATCGGCGCTGACGCGGTCGTCATACTCCTGGCCGCGCCACACGTCCTTGTCCGACAGCGACTGGACGCGATCCCACAATGCCGCCTCGAACGCGCGCTCGTCGAGATCGGTCGGGCCTTCGAATACCACCGCAAAGCTGCGGAACATCTGCTTGTCCTGCTTGTATTCCTGCGCGAGTGCCAGCAGCGCGTCGTGGATGCGAACGTCGTCCCACGCGCTGTCGATGCGATCGCAGGCGAGCACCTTCAGCGTGCCGCGGGCGAGCGCCGCCTTGGCGCCGACACACGGAAAGGCACGGTCCTCGACATGGGCGAAAAGCTGGGCTTCGAGCTGGCGCTGCGCCTGATGCTGCCACGGAAAGATCGGGGAATTGGGCATAGGTGCAGGATTACGCGTCAACCTCGCCGTCGTTCCGGCCGGGGCTGATGGAGATCAGTCGCTTGTTGCGGCACCGGCTCAATATTTGTCGCGGCGGGGCTTGCGCTGGTGCCGGCTCGGGAGCTGGTCGGCGACGGTGGCGCCGCGCTCTCCGCGCGGCCGGGACGGGCCGATCGTGGTGTCGACGCCGGTCTGGCGTTCGGCCTCGGCGTTGATCTCGGCGCCGATCAGGATCGCATAGGCCGAGACCCAGAGCCACATCAGCAGCACCACGACCGCGCCGAGCGAGCCGTAGGTGGCGTTGTAATTGGCGAAATTGGCGACGTAGAGCCCGAAGAGCACGGTCGCGAGCAGCCAGAGCATCGTCGCGGCGACCGAACCGATCGAGAGCCATTGCCACTTCGCCCGCCAGCGATCGGGGCCGTAGCGATAGATATAGGCGAAGGTCGCGCTCGCGATTCCGGCGGCGACGATCCAGGTCAGCGCCTGGATGACGACGACACCCGCCTCGCCAAGCACGTTCACCGCCTGGCGCAGATAGGCGAGCAGCACGGCCGCGAGCAGCCCCGTAACCCCGGCGGCGACCGCGAGCACGGTGATCTGCGCGGACAAGAGATAGCCGCGGATGATGCTGCGGCCGTCCTCCTCCTCGTAGATCACCCCCAGCGCGGTGATGATCGCCCCCGACGCGCGCGTGGCGCCGTAGATCGAGAAGAACAGGGCGACGGCGAGCCCGAGCCCGGCCTTCGACGCGGCGGTGGCGGCGACGTTGACGAGCTGGTCCTGGATCAGCCGCGCGGCGTCGGGCGGCACCAGCGCGATGATCGCCTGCATATGTTGGGTGACGGTCGCCGGATCGGCGATCAGACCATAGGTCATTACGACGGCGCCGAGCAGCGGCACGAACGAGAGAAAGGCGTAGAAGGCGACGCCGGCCGCCATCAGCGACAGATTGTGATAGCCGGTCATCACGTAGATGCGCCCGAAGATTGCGCGCCATGCCCGCCAGGGATGCTGCCAGGGGTGGCGCGATTCGACGCCGGGGATGGTCGCGGGATCGATCTCGGCGTCGGCCATGCTGCTCCTCTGCGATTGTGCGCGCGAAGACCAACGCGGGCCATCCGCATTGGATGCGACGATGGCGGGGAGCCCGTCTCGGCACGGCGCGTTTTCAACGATTTGCGCTTGCCGGGGGAGCGAAAAAACGCTTCGCTCGTTGCAGATGCGAACAGGGGACGGCTGCGTCGTGCGGCCCATGGAAGCAAGGGAGCAGCGTGGGGTTCAGGGCTTTCGCGATTTGGGCATTCACGGGCACATCGTTGCTCGCGTTTCCGGCCTATGCCCAGATCACGCCCGATCCGACCGAGACGGGCCAGTCGGCGCCCGCCGCCGAAGCTCCGTCCGAGACACCGCCCGACGACGATCCGCAGGCGAATGCGCCGATCGTTCCCGACGCCGCGTTCGAGGAAGCGCTGCCGCCGCTGTCGGACGATCTGAACGCGCCGCTCGAGGCGATGCCGACGCTCGACGAGCCGCAGACGCAGCCGCCCGGCGAGACGGTGCAGCAGGTGCCCGGCACGCCCGAGATCGCCGCCCCCGACACGCTCGGCGCGGCGCCGGCGCAGGATCCGGAGCTCGCGCAGCCGCTGCCGCCGCTCTCGACCTTCGATGCGACGCCGCCCGCCGAGGTCGCCGACGAAGGCGCGAACCAGGAAGCGGTGGAAATCCGGTACGGCGTGGTGGTGAAAGGGCTCGACGAGATCGATGCCGAGGATCAGTTCCGCTCGCTCTCCGCGCTCGAGGAAGGCGACGGCAAGGCGGCGAATGCGGCGATGATCGCGGCGCGCGCACGCGAGGACGAGGCGCTCGCGGTGCGCATCATGAAGGCGCGCGGCTATTACGACGGGACTGCGATCTCGACGATCGACCAGGTGCCGAACCAGCCGGGCCGCGTCAGCGTGACGCTGTCGGCGACGCCGGGGCATCTCTACAAGCTGGGCGAGATCGCGGTGAAGGCGGGACCGACCGTGCCGCCCGACCTCATCCGCGACAATCTGCCGCTCGTGACCGGCGATCCGATCGAGGCCGATCGCATCCAGGGGGCGGAAGCCAATGTCAGCCTCAAGCTGCCGCAGATGGGCTATCCCTTCGTCAAGCTCGACACGCGCGACATCCTGCTCGACGACCAGAGCTTCACCGGCGATTACACGCTGCCGGTCGATACCGGGCCGCGCTCGTCGTTCGGCACGATCTCGACGCGGGGCGATCTCGCGTTCGATGCCGAGCATGTCGATCTGCTCAAGCGGTTTGAGACAGGCGAACTCTACGACAGCCGCAAGGTCGACGATCTGCGCGATGCCTTGGTGGCGACGGGCCTGTTCTCGACCGTGTCGGTGATCCCGCGGCGCAGCCACGAGCCCGGCCCCGACGGCACCGAGCGCGTCGATTTCGTCGTACGGCAGGATGCCGGGCCGCCGCGCACGCTGGCGGGCGCGATCGGCTACAATACCGGCGAGGGCGCGCAGGTGCGCGGCAGCTGGACGCACCGCAACCTTTTTCCGCCAGAAGGCGCGCTGATCGTCGACGGTATCCTGGGCACGCAGCAGCAGGGCGCGGGCGTGACCTTCCGCCGATCGAACGCCGGGCGGCGCGACCGCACCTTCTCGCTGATCGCGCGCGCGGACCATTCCAATTACGACGCGTTCGACGCCTTCACCGGCACGCTCTCGGCGCGGTGGAGCTACGATTCGACGCCGATCTGGCAGAAGAAATTCACCTATTCCTACGGCATCGATTTGATCGGCACCAACGAGAGCGTCTACGATTTCGCCGCCGGCGAGCGGAAGCGCGGCACCTACGGCATCCTCGCGCTGCCGGGGCAGGTGCAGTTCGATACCTCGAACGATCTGATGAATCCCACGACGGGCTACCGGCTCAAGCTGAGCGTCAGTCCGGAGACCTCGGTGCGCGGAGCGGTGCGCCCCTATGCGCGCACGCTGGTCGAGGCGAGCGCTTATTATCCGGTGTCGGACAGCCTGACGATCGCGGGGCGCGTGCGCGCAGGCTCGATCTTCGGGATCGACCGCGACGATCTCGCGCCCTCGCGGCGCTATTATGGCGGCGGCGGCGGATCGGTGCGCGGCTACGGCTATCAGCGGCTGGGCCCGTTCGACCCCAATGGCGACCCGGTCGGCGGGCGCAGCATCAACGAATTCGCGCTCGAGGCGCGGTACCGGTTCGGAAATTTCGGGATCGTGCCCTTCGTCGATGCGGGCAATGCGTATGAAAGCACCTTCCCCAAATTCTCCGACTTGAGGTTCGGGGCGGGCATCGGCGCGCGCTATTACACCAATTTCGGCCCGCTCAGGATCGACGTGGCGACGCCACTCAATCCGCGCGAGGGCGACGGGCGGATCGCGCTCTACATCTCGATCGGGCAGGCGTTCTGATGGCCGAGGAGGAGCCCATCGCCGCCGACGAGGACGTGGTCGAGACCGTGGTCGTCGAGAAGCGGCCGTTGTGGCTCAGCGTGCCCAAATGGATCGGAATCGCGATCCTCGCGCTGCTGGCGCTGGTCGCTGCGATCCTGCTCGGGCTCAACACCGGGCCGGGCAAGCGTTTCCTGGTCAACCAGATCGGCGCGTACACGACCGCGACGGGGCTCAACGTCCAGGTGGGGCGGATCGAGGGATCGATCTACGGCCGGATGGTGTTGCGCGACGTGCGGGTGCGCGACCCCAAGGGCGTGTTCCTGACTTCGCCGCAGCTCGCGATCGACTGGCGGCCGTTCGCGTACTTGAACAACCATATCGACGTGCGCGCGCTCACCAGCCCGCTGGTGACGCTCCAGCGCTCGCCCGAGTTCATCCCGCAGCCGACGCAGGAGAACGCGCCGCTGCTTCCGGACATCGACATCGACGTCAACAAATTGCGCGTCGATCGCTTCGTGCTGGCGCCGAGCTTCACCGGCGCCAAGCGCATCATCCGCATCGCGGGCGACGCGCACATCGCCGATCGACGCGCACAATTGAACGTCGATGCCGCGACGCTCAACGCCGCCGACGCGGTGGGGGGCGACCGGCTCAAGGTCGTGCTCGATGCGGTGCCCGACGACAACCGGCTCGCCGCCGACGTGCGGCTGGTGGCGCCCGCCAACGGCGCGGTCGCAGGCTATACCGGCGTCAAGAAGCCGCTGACCTTCACGCTCGCCGGGCGCGGCGACTGGAAAGCGTGGACCGGCAAGGCGGTGGCGACGCTCGGCGGTGCGTCGCTGCTCGACCTCGATCTCGCCGCGCACGAAGGCGCGATCAAGGTACGCGGCAACGCGCATCCGGGGCTCTACATGGCCGGACCGGTCGAGCGGCTGACCGCGCCGCAGCTCGACATCGCGCTCGATACCACGCTCAACGAACGCAAGGCCGATACGCAGATGCGGTTGCGGTCCGACGCGCTGGCGGTGGCGGCGCAGGGGCTGGTCGATTTCGGCAACAGCCGGTTCGGCAATTTCCGCGTCGATGCGCGGCTGCTGACGCCGGGCGCGATCGCCGAGAACCTCAACGGCCGCGACGTGATGGCGAGCCTTGCGCTCGACGGGCCGATGGCGACGCCGACGGTGAACTATGTCGTGCGCGCCGCCGCGATCGGTTTCGGCGGGACGGTGGTCGAGGACGTCTATGCGAGCGGGCTGGCGCGGGTCGATGCCGACCGCATCCTGATCCCGATCGACGCGCGCGCGCGCTGCGTGAGCGGGCTCAACGCGGCGGCCGGTGGATTGCTCACCAACGTACGGATCAACGGCGATCTCGCGATTACGGGGCCGCAGATCCTCTCGGACAATCTCAAGATCCGCTCCGACAAGATCGACGCGACCGCGATCATCGCCGCCAACGTCTCGACCGGGCGCTATACGGGTGCGCTCAAGGGGCGGGTCAACGACTACCGGATCGAGAGCATCGGGATCATCAACCTGACCACCGACGCGCATCTGGTGCCGGGCGCCAAGGGCGGGTTCGGGATCGCGGGGCATGTCGTCGCGCGCACGTCGCAGATCTTCAATTCGGGCGTGCGGAGCTTTCTCGGCGGCAATGCCGTGGTCTCGACCGATGTAGGCTACAGCCCCGAAGGGATCGTCACGTTCGAGCGGCTGCGGCTCAACGCGCCGCAATTCCGCATCACCTCGGGCAGCGGGCGCTACGATCCGGCGGGCGGGATCCTGTTCAACGCCAACGCCATGTCGAACCAATACGGGCCGATCGCCGCGCGCGTGACCGGGACGACGACATCGCCGCAGGTGCTGCTGCGCGCGCCGCGGCCGGGCGTGGGCGTCGGGCTGGTCGATCTCGAGGCGCGGGTGCGTGGGCGCGATGGCGCCTATGCGGTGCTCGCGACCGGTGGCACCAATTACGGCCCGTTCAGCGCCGACGTATTGGTGCGGCCGGGGAACGCGCTGACGGTCGACGTCAACAAATTGCTGTTCGCGGGCGTCGATTTCCACGGACGGCTGCAACAGACTTCCGCGGGGCCGTTCGCGGGCGCGCTCGATTTCGCAGGGTCCGGGCTCAATGGACGCGTGCAGCTCGCCGCGGCGGGCGACGTGCAGCGTGCCGATTTCAACGCGCGCGCGCATGCCGCCAAGATTCCGGGCGCGGTCGATTTCACGATCGGTCGTGCGATCGTCACCGGCAGCGCGATCCTCTATCCGGCCGCGCCGTCGATCGTCGCCGACGCGCAGGTCGCCGATCTGCGCTACGGCGTGACGACGATCGCCGAGGCGCGCGCCAAGGTGAACTACAAGGGCGGCAACGGCACGGCGCAGCTCGTCGCCAACGGCTCGAACGGCGTGCCTTTCCGGGTCGCGGCCAATGCGCGGCTCAAGCCCAACGATTATCTCGTCGCGCTCAAGGGCATGGCGAGCGGGATCGATTTCGCGACCGCCAACCCGGCGCACATCACCGCCACCGAGGGCACCTATCGGCTGGCGCCGACGCGGATCGATTTCGACAAGGGATCGCTGCGCGTCGCGGGCAGCTATGGCAGCGGCATGGCGGTGCAGATGCGGCTCGACAAGCTCGATCTGTCGATCCTCAACGCCTTCGTGCCCGATCTGAACGTGGGCGGCGCGGCGACGGGAAGCCTCGATTTCAACCAGCCCGACGCGGCGACCTTCCCCCGGATGGACGCGCGGCTCAACATCGCGAACTTCACGCGATCGGGGATCGCGACGGTCTCGACGCCGGTCGATATCGTCTTCAACGGCCGGTTGCTGCCCGACGGCGGCGACGCCCGCGCGCTGTTCAAGCGCGGCCAGACCACGATCGGGCGGATGGTCGCGCGGCTCTCGCCGCTGCCGCCGGGCGCGGGATCGTGGAGCGAGCGGCTGATGGGCGCGCCGCTATCCGGCGGCATCCGCTACAGCGGGCCCTCGGCGGTGCTGTTCAGCCTCGCCGCGCTGCCGGGGCAACAAGTGAGCGGGCCGATCGCGATCGGGGTCGATTTCTCGGGGCGGCTGCGCGCGCCCGACTTCAACGGCGTGGTGCGCGCGGATAACCTCACCTACACCAACGAGACCTACGGCACGCGGCTGACCGACATGAAGGTGCAGGGGCGCTTCACTTCGAGCCGGCTCGAGATCACGGCGCTGCAGGCGCGCGCGGGCGAGGGCAGCGTTTCGGCGCAAGGGTCGGTGGGCTTCGCCGCCGACAGCGGTTTCCCGATCGATATCACCGCGCAGCTCGACAACGCGCAACTCGCCAAGAGCGATGCGCTGGGCGCCACCGCGAGCGGCACGATGCGCATCACCAACAGCGCCGAGCGCGGCGGGCTGATCGCGGGCGACCTGACGATCCCCGAGGCGCGCTACAAGATCATCTGGCAAGGCGCGGCGGATGTGCCCGAGCTTCAGGGCGTGCGGCGCAAGGGCGCCCAGCCGCAGCAGGCGAATGCCGAGGCGGCGGGCGGAGTGCCGAGCCGCTTCCGGCTGCGCATCAACGTCAAGGCGGACAACCGCATCTTCGTTTCGGGCATGGGCCTCGAATCCGAATGGAAGAGCGACCTGCGCGTGCGCGGCACCACCAGCAACCCGCGGGTCAGCGGCACGCTCGAAATGGTGCGCGGCACCTATTCGTTCGCGGGCAAAAGGTTCGACGTCGATCACGGGATCGTGCGCTTCGAAGGCGGCGCGCTCACCAACCCACAGATCGATATCGCCGCGACCACCGAGCAGGAGGACGTGACTGCGACGATCACGATCACCGGCAGCGCGCAGGATCCGCACATCGCCTTCTCCTCGACGCCGGAAATGCCGCAGGACGAGGTGCTGAGCCGGCTGTTGTTCGGAAGCTCGCCGGAGAATCTGTCGGCGACCGAGGCGATCCAGCTCGCCGCCGCGCTCAATTCGCTGCGTGGCGGGGGCGGGGGGCTCAACCCGCTCGGCACGTTGCGCTCGGCGACGGGGATCGATCGGCTGCGTATCCTCGGCGCCGACGAGGCGGGTGGGCGCAGCACCGCGCTCGCGGCGGGCAAGTATCTGACCGACGACATCTATATCGAGATCATCACCGATGCGCGCGGCTTCACCGCGACCCAGCTCGAGATCGCGCTGTCGAGGGCGCTGAGCGTGCTCTCGCAGACCGGATCGTTCGGCGGATCGAACGTCACGCTCAGGTACAAGAAGGATTATTGATCATCCCCTTGCAGGGGAGGATTGGAACAGGATCGGCTCCTTCGCGCCCCTTTCGCTTTGCGTTGCACATGAAAACCGAATAAACGGTACGGATGACAAGCGAGCATGTCGACGTGATCATCGTCGGCGCCGGGCTTTCGGGCATCGGCGCGGCCCGCCATTTGCAGATGGATTGCCCCGATCGCAGCTTTCGCATCCTTGAAAGCCGCAGCGCGATCGGCGGGACGTGGGATCTGTTTCGGTATCCGGGTATCCGCTCGGATTCGGACATGTACACGTTGGGTTATGCCTTCAAGCCGTGGACCGAGGCCAAGGCGATCGCCGACGGGCCGTCGATCCTGAACTATATCCGCGAGACGGCGCGCGAGCACGGGATCGATCGGCACATCCGCTACAACACGCATGTCGAGGCGGCGTCATGGTCGAGCGCGGACGCGCGCTGGACGGTGCAGGCGCGCGGGGCCGACGGTGAGGCGATCGCGCTGACGTGCAATTTCCTCTTCATGTGCGCGGGCTACTACAATTACGCGCGCGGGCACGCGCCCGATTTCGCGGGTACCGATCGCTTTCACGGGCGCATCGTCCATCCGCAATTCTGGCCCGACGACCTCGATTATTCGGGCAAGAAGGTGGTGGTGATCGGATCGGGCGCGACCGCGGTGACGCTGGTCCCCGAACTGGCGAAGCAAGCCGCGCACGTGACGATGCTCCAGCGCTCGCCGACCTATATCGTATCGCGCCCGGCGGAGGACGGCCTTGCGAACTGGCTGCGGCGGCATTTGCCGGCGAAGCTCGCCTACGGGCTGGTGCGCTGGCGCAACGTGCTGTTCGGCATGTATTTCTACAAGCTGGCGCGGCGCAAACCCGCCAAGGTGAAGGCGCGCATCATCGACATGGTGCGCGACGAGCTTGGCCCCGATTACGACGTCGGCACGCATTTCACCCCGCGTTACAATCCGTGGGACCAGCGGCTGTGCCTGGTGCCCGATTCGGATCTGTTCGCCGCGATCCGCGACGGCAGCGCCTCGGTCGTCACCGACACGATCGACAGCTTCACCGAAACCGGGCTGCGGCTTGCCTCCGGACAGGAGATCGCGGCCGATATCGTCGTCACCGCGACGGGGCTCGAAATCCAGTTGCTGAGCGACATTGCCGTTACTGTCGACGGCGCCGCCGCCGACATCGCGAAGACGCTCAATTACAAGGGTATGATGTTCTCGAACGTGCCCAATCTGGCGTCCTGCTTCGGCTACACCAACGCCTCGTGGACGCTGAAGGCGGACCTGACAGCGGGCTATGTCTGCCGGCTGCTCAACACGATGAAGGCGCGGGGGATGCGGCAGGCGACGCCGCGCATCGGCGGGGAGGTGGGCGAAGCGCCGTTCCTCGATTTCACCTCGGGCTATGTCCAGCGCGCGCTCGATCGGCTCCCCAGGCAGGGCGACCGCAAGCCGTGGAAGCTCCACCAGAATTACGCGCTGGACCTGATGGCGCTCAAGTTCGGATCGGTCGACGATTCGATGGAATTTTCCAACCCCGAGCCCGCGCTGACGCGCGCCGCCTGAATCGCGTTTCGGCCGTTCGGCAGGCCGGCTCGTCGCGGCGCGCGGAAAAGGGGGCTTGCCTTGTTCGTTCGATCGAATTAATGCCCCGCCGCCATGATCCAGGATCGTCTTCTCGAGACCGCGGTGCGCGAATTCGGCCAGAAGGGGCTGGAGGGTGCCAGCACGCGCGGGATTGCCGCGGCGGCGGGCACTGCGATGTCGTCGATCACCTATCATTACGGCGGCAAGGAAGGGCTCTATCTCGCCGCCGCCGATTACATCGTCTCGCAAATGGACGATATCGCCCCGCGCGCGCTTGAGGGCGCGTTGCCGGGCACGCCCGATGAGGCGCGCGCGGCGATCCACAGGACGTTCGCAGCCTTCATCGACAAGATTTCGGGTCCGCGCAGCGAGGCGTGGGCGCTCTTCATCGTGCGCGAACAGATGAACCCGACCGGGGCATTCGACCGGCTCTGGGCGGGGCCGATGGGGCGCAATCTCGGTATCCTCGTCACGCTCGTGCGCACCGCCACCGGCGCATCGGACGACGCGGGCGCGCGGCTCGCGGTGGTGACGCTGTTCGGGCAGGTGATCGTGATCCGCGCGGCCCGCGCGATGTGCGCGCGCCTGCTCGGCCGTCCTCTCGACGATCCCGATCTGATCGCGGACTTCAAGGCGCGCATCGCCGCCAACACCGACGCCGTTCTCGACCGGCTGATTTCCGAGCGCACTTCCGAACGGGGGCAAGCATGAGCGACGACCACACGCAGGACGACGATCGCCGCGACGCGGAACCGCGCGACGGTGAGGCGGACGACAACGGCGCGAAGAAGCCGTCGCTGTTCAGGAAGCCGCTGTTCTGGATCATCCTGATCGCGGTCGCCGCCGTGATCGTGGTGGGCGCTTTGCTCTACTGGCTCGATGCGCGACAATATGAATCGACCGACGACGCGTTCGTCGATGCGCATATCGTGCGGCTGGCGCCGACCGTGGGCGGCACGCTGAAGGCGGTCGCCAATCTCGACAACCGCCATGTCGACGCGGGGCGGCTGCTCGCGGTGATCGAGCCGTCGGGGCCGGAGGCGCAGCTCGCCGAAGCGCAGGCCGGCGTCCAGCAGGCGATCGCACAATCCGAGCAGGCCAAGGCGCAGGTGGTTGCCGCCGAGGCCGCGCGCGATCGTGCGGTGGCGCAGGCGCGCGCGCCCGTCGCGACCGCGCAGAAGGCGGCGAACGACCTGACGCGCTATCAGGCGCTGCAGAAGCTCGATCCCGCCGCCGTCGCCGGGCAGCAGCTCGATCAGGCGCGCGCGCAGGCACGCACCACCGCGGCCGAGGCGGCGGCGGCCCGGCAGGCGATCGACAGCGCCAAAGCCGATGTCGCGGTCGCCGAGCGGCAGGTGAAGGCGGCCGACGCGGTCGTCGAGGCGCGGCGCGCGCAGGTCGAGCAGGCCAGGGTGACGCTCGGCGATCTCAAGCTGACCGCGCCGGTTTCGGGGCAGGTGGTCAACCGCCAGGTCAATGTCGGCAGCTATGTCGCGCCGGGATCGCAATTGATGGCGATCGTGCCCGACAGGATGTGGGTGACCGCCAATTTCAAGGAGACGCAGCTCACGCTGATGCGCGTCGGCCAACCGGTCTCGATCAAGGTCGATGCCTTTCCCGACGTCGAATTCGAAGGCCATGTCGATTCGATTCAGCGCGGTGCGGGCCAGGCATTCTCGATCCTGCCGGCGCAGAACGCGACGGGCAATTACGTCAAGGTCGTCCAGCGCGTACCGGTGCGGATCGTGTTCGACACCAAGGATGCCCCCGATCCGCGCGATTACCCGATCGGGCCCGGCATGTCGGTGATCCCTACCGTCAAGGTGCGCTGACCCGTGGCGAGCGCCGCCGTCCCCAGGTGGACACCGACGCGATCGGCGGCGGGGCCGTACAGCCCGTGGCTGATCGTCTCGATCATCAGCTTGCCGACCTTCATGGAGGTGCTGGACACCTCGATCGCGAACGTCAGCCTGGGGCATATCGCGGGCGGACTTTCGATCACCAACGATCAGGCGACGTGGATCCTGACAAGCTATCTCGTCGCCAACGCGGTGGTGATCCCGATCAGCGGCTGGCTCAGCGACGCGATCGGGCGGAAGCGCTATTTCATGATCTCGATCGCGCTGTTCACGATCTCGTCGCTGATGTGCGGGCTCGCGCCCAATCTGACGACGCTGGTGCTCGCGCGGGTATTCCAGGGAATAGGCGGCGGCGGGCTGGCGCCGGTCGAACAATCGATCCTCGCCGACACCTTCCCGCCCGAGAAGCGGGGCATGGCGTTCGCCGCCTTCGCGATCGTGGTGGTGGTGGGCCCGGTGTTCGGGCCGACGCTCGGCGGCTACATCACCGAGCATTCGAGCTGGCACTGGATCTTCCTGATCAACGTGCCGGTGGGGATCATGGCGCTGGTACTCACCGAAATCTTCGTCGACGAGCCCGAGCAGATCAGGAAGGACCGCGCAAACCTGCTCAAGCGTGGGCTGCGGATCGATTATATCGGCGTGATCCTGATCTTCCTGGGGCTGGGCTTCCTCGAAATCACGATGGACCGCGGCGAGCGCGAGGGCTGGTTCACCAGCGGGCTGATCGTCTCCACCGCCACGATCTCGGTCGTCTCGCTGCTCGCGCTGGTGGTGTGGGAACTCAACCACGATGATCCGGTGATCGACCTCAAATTGCTCAAGAACCGCAATTTCGGGCTCACCTGCCTGGTGATGATGACGACCGGCATGATCCTGTTCGGCACCACGCAGCTGATCCCGCAGATGCTGCAACAGGTGCTCGGCTACAGCGCGCTCGACGCGGGGATGGCGCTGACGGCGGGCGGGCTGGCGACGCTGGTCGCGGTGCCGTTCGCGGGCCGGCTCTCGGACAAGGTCGATGTGCGCTACCTGCTGTTTCCCGCACTGTTGGTGCAGGCGGGCGCGCTGTGGAACATGGCGCATCTCACCGCCGACATCTCGTTCGCCGATGCGGCGATCGCGCGGCTCTATCAGTCGGTGGGGCTGCCCTTCCTGTTCGTGCCGATCAACGCGATCGCCTATGTCGGGCTCGCGCAGACCAAGACCGCACAGGCATCGAGCCTGCTCAACGTCTTCCGCAACCTGGGGGGCACGTTCGGCATCTCGGTGTCGCAAACGCTGCTGGCGAGCTACCAGCAGGTGCATCAATCGTACATGGTCGAGCGGCTCAACCCGCTCGATCCCAATTACACCCAATGGCTCGGCGACGCGCAGCGCCTCTTCGGGGACGCGATGACGCCGCTGGCCGTGCTCTATCAGCAGGTCCAGCGGCAGGCGACGATGCTCGCCTTTCTCGACGTGTTCCATGTGCTGATGATCGTCGTGCTGGTCGTGTCGCCCGTCGCGCTGCTGATGCGCAGCCCGAAGCGCGGGCAGGGCGGCGGAGGAGGAATGGCGCATTGACCCGCAAACCCGCATTCGGCCTGATCGCCACGCTGCTCGCCGGCGCGTGTACCGTCGGCCCCGATTACCACGCGCCCAAGATCGCGGTGCCGCCTGCGTATCAGGAAGCGCAGCCCGCGCCTGGGGCCGGGATCGATCCGGCACGCTGGTGGCAGGCGTTCGGCGATCCCGAGCTCGACGCCCTCGTCACCCGCGCGCTCGCCGACAATCCGGACATCGCGGTCGCCGCCTCGCGCGTGCGGCAGGCGCGGTTGCAGGAGATCGCGGCCGGCGCTGAGGGCCTGCCCACCGTCAACGCCAGCGGCAACGTCACCCACGTTCATTTCAGCAAGAATGCCGGCCTCTCGTCGCTCGCGCGCCAGTTCGGCGGCGGTTCGGGGAACGGCGAGGGCAGCGGATCCGGTGGCGGCATCGCGCTTCCGGGCGACGGCATCACCACCTACGCGCTCGGCTTCGACGCGAGCTGGGAGCTCGACCTGTTCGGCGGCGCGCGGCGCGGCAGGGAAGCGGCGGCGGCGCGCGTCGATGCCGCGGTATGGAACCGGCGCGA
The DNA here is from genome assembly GCA_035538935.1 of Sphingomonas sp. GTDB lineage: Bacteria > Pseudomonadota > Alphaproteobacteria > Sphingomonadales > Sphingomonadaceae > Sphingomonas. The sequence goes on along the minus strand of DATLJH010000018.1, from coordinate 97,424 downwards.
CGCCGCGGTCACGCTCGCGGCCGAGGTTGCCGACGCCTATTTCGCGCTGCGGCTCGATCAGGAGCAGGTGCGGGTGATCGAGCAGGAGCTGGCGCACCAGCGTCGCGCGCTCGAGATCGCGGGGCACGCGGCCAAGGTCGGGCTGGTGCCGGCTATCGACGTCACCCGCCAGCGCGGCGGCGTCACCGCGACCGAAGCGCGGCTCGAGCCGCTGCGCGCCGACATCCGCGTCCGGATGCACGCGCTCGGCATCCTCACGGGGCAGGCGCCCGAAGCGCTGACCGACGAGTTGGCAGCGGCGCCCGACGCGCTCGCCGCGGCGCCGGTGGTACCCGCCGGTCTCCCGTCCGATCTGCTGCGCCGTCGCCCCGACGTGCGTGCGGCCGAGCGTCAGCTTGCCGCAGCGACCGCCGACATCGGCGTCGCGGTGGCCGATCTCTATCCCAAGTTCAGCCTGACCGGGGTCGCGCAGCTCATTTCGTCGTCGCTCGCTTCGCTGGTCGAGAGCGACAGTATCCAGGCCACCGGCTCGGGCGCGGTCAGCTTCCCGTTGCTCGATTGGGGCAAGCGCAAGGCGAACGTGGGAATGCGCCGCGAGGATCGCGAGCAGGCGTACCAGACCTATCGCGCGACCGTGCTGCAGGCATTGCGTGACGTGGAAGACCCGCTCGCGCGGATCGCGGCCGAGCGCACACGCGGGGCGGCGCTGCGCCGCGCGCTGGACGACAAGCAGGCCGCGGCGCGGGCGACCGAGGCGCGCTACCGCACCGGCTTCGTGGCGCAGGACGCGGTGCTCGACGCGCAGACCGACGTGCTGTCGACGCGCGAGCAGATCGCGGCGAGCGACGCGCAATTGCGGCAGGACACCGCATCGCTGTTCAAGGCATTGGGCGGCGGCTGGAGCGCGAACGACGATCCCGCCGCGCCTGAGGCCGCGGGCGGCGCACGCTGACGCCAAGGCAGCGCGGCGCCCGGACACCCGATCGGAGCGTCAGCGTCGAACCATCACAAAATACATAAAAAATCCGCCCGGCACGGGGGCGGAACGAATCGGCTACATCCACCGGGAAAGCGCACCGGCAATGGTTATCGGCGCGGACGGCGACGGACGGCCAGATGAACGCGGGAACGCGATCCGGGAGCGGCCAACACTCTGAAAATCAGATGAAATCAGCCGCTGCCCGGATCAAAACGGGTTACCAGGGGCGGATGTCCTCGCCGTGGGTGACCACGAAAAACATGCTGGCCATTATCATTTCTCCCTCAGATTACGCTCAACGGAGCGTTAGGGATTATTACCTGAATTTTAACGATAAAGCAATCGATCCGCGATGCGCCCCCTCGCGCCCGCGGCGGGACGATTTTGCGGTTAAAGGTTCTTTCAGGGGTGCGGCGCTAGGCCGTTTCGATGATCCGCCCGCACGCCCGCGAATCGGCCGTCACCGGAACGGTACGCCGCAAGCATGACTTGCTGGCGTCCGCCGCGCAGGCGCCGGGGCGGGCGGTCGCCATCACACGAGCGGGACGGTCTTCGGGCACCGGCTATTCGGGCATTTGCCTCTCGACATCGGGCCGCGCGGCTCGGGGCGATTCCGTCGATCTGCCGTTCGTCGGATGGCGCCTGCTCTGCCTTGCGGAAATCACGAACTTCGCCGCGATCCGCCGGTTGATCGGGGCGTCGCGCGCCGACCGCCTGATCGGCGATCTCATCGACAGGGTCGCCATCAGCGTGGACGGTGCGCGCGCCGTCCCCGTCGGCCGGGCGCTGATGGAGGTCACCGTCGATCTCCGCGGGTTCGCCGAGGCGGAAGCCGTGTTCGCTGATCTGGTCGCGGCGTTCGAGACCCCGGTCGCGATCGACGGCGAGACGCATCGCATCGACCTGCTGTGGGGCGCCGCGACCGGCCAGGTGCGCCACCTCGAGGAAACCCGGCTGATCGAGGAGGCGGAGGAAGCGATTGCGCTGGCACGGGCCGAGCAACGCCCGGTGCTGCGCGACCTTTCCCGCGGCACCCCGGCGTTCGACCGGTTGACCCTCACGCGCGATCTCGCGAACGCGCTCGCGCGCGGCGAGATGTTCCTCCAGTATCAGCCCAAGCTCCACCTGCGCCGCCAGCAGGTGGCGGGTGCCGAGGCATTGGTGCGCTGGCAGCATCCGACGCGCGGCCTGATCCTGCCGGGCGATTTCATCCAGGCCGCGGAGGAAGCGCGCGAGATCGGCCCGCTGACGCTGTGGACGCTGCGCCAGGTGATCGACGATCAGCAGCGGCTGGCGCGCCACGGCCACGACATCGTGCTGTCGATCAACATTTCCGGGCAGTTGCTCGCCGACACCGAGTTCGTCGAGGAAGCGTGCGGGCTGGTCTCCGAATCCGGCGCCAAGATCGGGTTCGAGATCACCGAGACCTCGGTCATCCGCGATCCCGACACCGCGATCGGCCATCTGCGGCGCTTCGCCGAGATTGGCATTCCGATCGCGATCGACGATTACGGCGCGGGCTTGTCTTCGCTTGCCTATCTCAAGCAATTGCCCGCGCGCGAGCTCAAGATCGACAAGATGTTCGTGCTCCAGCTCACGAGCAGCAACCGCGACCCGCTGATCGTGCGCTCGACGATCGATCTCGCGCATGCGCTGGAGATGGAAGTGACGGCGGAAGGCGTCGAATCGCAGGCGGCGCTCGCCTTGCTGTCGGTGATGGGGTGTGACATCGCGCAGGGGTTCCTGATTAGCCGGCCGATTTCCTTCGATGCGCTGCGCCAGTTCCTCGACGGCGGCAACGATCCCGAGCGGCTGGTCGATCCGCGGGACGCCTTCGTCCGGCCGGCGAGCTTCTGGAAGCGCGCCTGACGAGGCCTTTGGAGTCTGTTTGAGAAATCGCAAAAGGGCGATTTCGGAAGCGGCACCGGCCCACGCCCCCACCCGACCACCCATAGGATACTGCCGTTGGATGGCCGGGTGGGGGCGTGGGCCGGTGCCGCAATGCGCCGAGGGGCGCATCTCAAACGGACTCTTAGCAGGGATTTAACCCCCTTCGTGGCAACCCGGGGCATGGCCAGACGGGTGCATCAACTCCTTTTCCTATGCCTGTTGGCGATGCTCGTGCCGTGTGGTGGGGCAAGCCCTGCGCTTGCCGCCGCGCCGGCGCAGGAAACGAGCGGTAGCGCCCGCTTCGATTCGGTGATTGCCGAAGCCAAGGCGAACATGCTGTCGGACCCGCATCGCACGATCGCGCTTGCCAGGACGGCCGTTGCGATCGTCGGCAAGGATCCGGCAATTCGGGACAAGGTGATCGCCAAGGCCACTGCATATTGGCTCGCGGGCGAGGCGTTCGTCCGGCTCAACGAGATCGAGCGCGCGAAACCGTTGATCCGTCAAGCCTGGCTGGCGGTGGGCTCGCGCCCCGAAGCGACCAAGCTCAAGGGAGACATCCTGCTTTCGCGTGGGGGAATCGACACCGCCATCCCTGATGTGGCCGGGGCACTCTCGGCCTATCACAAGGCCTATCGCGTCTTTCATGAAATTGGCGACCAGCGCAGTCAGGCGATCGCCTTGTTGTCGATCGCCTCGTTGTATCGCGAGGCGAACGACAACGAAACGGCGCTGCGCTATTACGATCAGGCGCTAGAGACGTATCAAGCCGATCCCAGCCTGCTTTTGGCGATCTACAACAACCGCGCCAACGTCTTGCAGCAGATGGGGCGCGGTACCGAGGCGCTCGCGCAGTTCGAACAGGCACTGGCGCTTGCGGAGAAACTGGGGAGTGCATCGCAGCAGGGCCGCATTCTACGCAACATTGCCCGCGCCGAAATCGGCCTTGGAAAGCTCGATGCCGCCGCACAGGCGATCGATCGCGGGCTGGCGCTGGCGGGCTCCGACGGCGACGCCACCGCGCGCGCGCAATTCCTGGGCATTTCGGCGACGCTCGCGCAGCGGCAGGGGCATGTCGCACGGGCGCGGCGGCTGATCGACCGGGCGCTCGCCGATGTCGATCTCGACACCTCGACGCTCGCCTATCGTGATCTGCACGAGACCGCGTATCAGATCTACAAAGCGACCGGCGACGATGCGGGCGCGCTCGAGCATCTCGAAGCGTTGAAGCGGCTCGACGACCAGACCGCGCAGCTCGCTGCCTCGACCAACACCGCGCTGATGGCGGCGCGGTTCGATTACACCAACCAGAATCTGCGGATCGCGCAGCTCAAGGCCGAGGAATTGCGCCGCAGCGTGACGTACGAGCGCGATCGCGCGCGCTTCCAGCGGATCATCTTCGTCGGCGTCGCGGTGGCGACGCTGATCCTGATGACCTTGCTCACGATCGGCCTGTTCACGATCCGCCGCAGCCGCAATCAGGTGCGCGCCGCCAATGTCGGCCTCGCCGAATCGAACACCGCGCTCGCCAAGGCGCTCGCAGCCAAGACCGAATTCCTGGCGACGACGAGCCATGAGATCCGCACCCCGCTGAACGGCATCCTCGGCATGACGCAGGTGATGCTCGCCGATCGCAAGCTCGCTGCGGAGACGCGCGACCGGATCGAGATCGTCCACGGCGCCGGCGTCACGATGCGCGCGCTGGTCGACGACATTCTCGACGTCGCCAAGATGGAGACCGGGCACATGACGGTCGAGCACGCGCCGTTCGATATCAGCACGGTACTGCGCGATGTTGCGCGGATGTGGGAGGATCAGGCGCGCGCGAAGGGTGTGGATTTCGTGCTCGAGCTTCGCGACTGTCCGGCGATGGTGATGGGAGACGCGGCGCGGCTGCGGCAGATTGTGTTCAACCTGCTCGCCAATGCGCTCAAGTTCACCGCCGACGGCCGGATCGGTCTTGTCGCGCGCACCACCGGCAGCGGCGCCGATCGTCGCGTGGAGATCGGCGTCAGCGACACCGGCATCGGGATCGAGCCCGACAAGATCGAGGCGATCTTCGAATCGTTCCGTCAGGCCGATACCTCGACGACGCGGCGTTTCGGCGGCACCGGGCTGGGCCTCGCGATCTGCCGCAATCTCGCGCGGGCGATGGACGGCGACGTTCGTGTCGAGAGCGTGCCGGGGGAAGGATCGACCTTCACGATCGATCTGCCGTTGATCGAGGCCGATGTCGTCAAGGCGGAAGCGGCGTCGGGAACGCACGATCGCGGGCTGCTGATCGTCGAGCGCAATCCGATCACGCGCAGCATGATGCGGGCGCTGTTCGAGCCGTGCGTGCCGTGGATCGAAATTGCCGGGTCGGTGGCCGATGCCGAACGCGCGCTGGCTGCGCGACCGGCCGCGAGGGTGCTGATCGACAGCGACACGGCGGCCGACGCCGGCGTGCTGGAAGAGGTGATGCAAGCCATGATCGCGACGGCCATGTCGTATCGCACCAAGACGGTGCTGCTTCGTCGTGCTAGCGATGGCGATCGTGCGGCACTCGATACCCTGGGAATTGATATGATCATTGACAAGCCGATAGCAGGTGTCGAACTGCGCGAGCGGCTGTTTCCCATGTCGGGACTGTCGGGAACCGATTGCCGCGACGGGGCGCTTGTGCCCCACGCAGCTTGATAAGATAACGCGCTCAGGAATGAATTCAGTACCGAAACAATCCGCCCGTACCGTGGACGGACGCGCATGAACGTTCTCTTCATCGAAGACGACGCGATGAACCGTCGCGTGGTCAAGGACATGCTCGACGTGGCCGGCGCGACGATGACGGGCGCCGAGGATGCCGAAGCGGGGCTCGCGCTGGTCGAGACGCAGGATTTCGACGTCGCACTGGTCGATCTGCGCATGCCCGGCATGGATGGGCTGAGCGCGATTCGCCACATCCGCGCGCGCGAGGATACGAAGGCGTCGATGCCGATCATCGTCGTCACTGCCGATACCGCGGCGGATCTGCGCGAGCGCTGCCTCGAAGCCGGCGCGGACGAGGTGCTGTTCAAGCCCGTCGCGATGGATTCGCTCTTCGACGCGATCGGTCGACTGATGGCGCGCGGCACTTCCGACGGCGGCATGATCGGCTGAGGGCCCTTTTTTGAAAGCGGCGCCGGCCCGCTCCCCCACCCCGCCTCCCAGTCAGCATAATGTCTTGGGAGGCGGGGTGGGGGAGCGGGCCGGCGCCGCGTCTTGTTTCAGCGCAGCTGAAACAAACCCCAGCTAAAACGCGTGGCTGCCCTTGCGGTGCGCGAGCGCGCGCGTCACCTCGGCGACGCCGGCGAACAGGAAACTCAGGCCGAGAATGTAGCCCGGCAGCGTCATCGACGACCAGGAGATGGTCGCCATCACCAGCAACGCGAGCAGCAGGTTGAGGATGCCGAGCGCGATCATCCAGGCGCGATGCACGGGCGAGCGGATCGCCCAGGCAAGCTCGAGCAGCCCGCGCAGCCCGAGCCAGAAGATGACGAGCAGGGTCAGCGACAGCGCGCCCGTCATCGGCTCGAACGCCATGATCGCGCCGACGACCAGCGAGACGATGCCGAAGGCGATCGCATAGCCGCGCCCGTCGCGGACGCCGCCGAACAGCCCCGCGCTGATCGAGACGATCCCGGCGGCGATGAAGAAGGTGCCGACGATCAGCGTCGCAGCGACCGTCGCCGAAAAGGGCCAGAGGAACGCCGCCACGCCCAGGATCAGCGAGAGGATGCCGTAGGCGAGCAGCCATCCCCAGCCGGCGCCCATCGGCGCCGCGTCGCGTGTCGTCGTATCGTCCATCGATCGTCCCTCCCTGATAGACCGCCAACGACGCGGATCATCCACAGGTTCCGCCGCGAAGGCGGTTCACAGAATCGCCGGCGACCTGCATAGTGGCGGCCATGCCCCATTCCGCCTTCGTCCCGCTGCGTATCTTCTCGTCCTACACGATGCTCGACGGGGCGATCGATCCGAAGGCGATCGCCAAGCGCGCGCAGGAACTGGGCTTTCCGGCCGCCGCGCTCACCGATCGCAACGGGCTCTATGCGGCGATGGCGTTTTCGGACGGCTGCAAGGCCTCGGGCGTGCAGCCGATCATCGGCACGATGCTTGGGGTCTGCCGCCCCGACATGCCCGACGGCGTCGAAGCGCCGCTCGACTGGCTCGCGCTCTACGCGCAGGACGATACCGGCTACGACAATCTCTGCGCGCTCGTCAGCCGCGCGCATCTCGATCGGCCGATCGAGCAGCCCGCGCATGTGTCGTTCGACGATCTGGAGGGGCACACCGAGGGATTGATCGCGCTGACCGCGGGCGGCGAGGGCGCGCTCGCCCGGCTCTTCGCCGAGGAACAGCACGACCGCGCTTTGGCCTATGCCGATCGGTTGCAGGCGCTGTTCGGCGACCGGCTCTATGTCGAGCTGATCCGCCGGCTCGACGAGGTCGAGGGGCGCGCCGAACCGCATCTGCTCGATCTCGCTTACGATCGCGTTCTGCCGCTGGTCGCGACCAATCCGTGCTGCTTCGCCGACAAGGAATTCGGCGAAGCGCACGACGCGCTGCTGTGCATCGCCAATTCGAGCTACGTCGCGTCGGACGACCGGCCCAAATCCTCGCCCGACGCATGGATGAAGCCCGCGCGCGAGATGCGCGAATTGTTCGCCGACCTGCCCGAGGCGATCGCCAACACGCTGGTGGTCGCACAGCGTTGCGCGGTGGCAGCGCCGAAGCGCAAGCCGATCCTGCCGAGCCTCGCGGGCGATCGCGACGGCGAGGCCGCCCGGCTGCGCGATGATGCTCGCGCGGGGCTGGAGCAGCGGCTCGCCAAGATCGAGGCGCTCGCCGGGCGACCGCTCGCCGCCGAAGAGCGTGAGGCCTATGCAACCCGGCTCGAATACGAGCTCGACATCATCATCCAGATGGGTTTCCCGGGCTATTTCCTGATCGTCGCCGACTTCATCAAATGGGCGAAGGATCACGACATTCCGGTGGGGCCGGGGCGCGGCTCGGGCGCGGGCTCGGTGGTGGCGTGGTCGCTGACGATCACCGATCTCGATCCGCTCAAGCTTGGGCTGCTGTTCGAACGCTTCCTCAACCCCGAGCGCGTGTCGATGCCCGATTTCGACATCGACTTCTGCGAAACCCGGCGCGGGGAAGTGATCCGCTACGTCCAGGAGAAATACGGCCGCGATCAGGTCGCACAGATCATCACCTTCGGGAAATTGAAGGCGCGCGCGGTGCTCAAGGATACTGGCCGCGTGCTCCAGATGAGCTACGGCCAGGTCGATCGGCTCGCCAAGCTGGTGCCCAACCATCCGACCGATCCGTGGACGCTCGAGCGCGCGCTGAACGGCGTCGGCGAGCTCGCGTCCGAATACAAGAACGACGAGGACGTGCGCCACCTGCTCGATCTCGCGATGAAGCTCGAAGGCCTGCCGCGCCACAGCTCGACCCATGCCGCGGGCGTCGTCATCGGCGACCGGCCGCTCGCCGAGCTGGTGCCGCTCTATCGCGATCCGCGATCGGACATGCCCGTCACCCAGTTCGACATGAAATATGTCGAGGGCGCGGGGCTGGTGAAGTTCGACTTCCTTGGCCTCAAGACGCTGTCGGTGCTCAAGATGGCGGTCGAGCTGCTCGCGAAGCGCGGCATCCATGTCGATCTCGACGCACTCGGCTGGGACGATCCGGCGGTCTACGAATTGCTCCAGCGCGGCGACACGGTGGGCGTGTTCCAGCTGGAATCGGAAGGCATGCGGCGCACGCTCTCCGCGGTGCGCCCCAGCAATTTCGGCGATATCATCGCGCTCGTTTCGCTCTATCGCCCGGGCCCGATGGACAACATCCCCGCCTTCGGCCGCCGCAAGCAGGGGCAGGAGCCGATCGACTATCCGCACCCGCTGCTCGAGCCGATCCTCAACGAGACCTACGGCATCTTCGTCTATCAGGAACAGGTGATGCAGGCCGCGCAGGTGCTCGCGGGCTATTCGCTCGGCGGCGCGGACCTGCTGCGCCGCGCGATGGGCAAGAAGATCAAGGCCGAGATGGACGCGCAGCGCGCAATCTTCGTCGAGGGCTGCGCCACGACCAACAAGATCCCCGAGGCCAAGGCCAACGAGCTGTTCGACTTGATCGACAAGTTCGCCGGCTACGGCTTCAACAAGAGCCACGCGGCGGCTTACGCGCTGCTCGCCTATCAGACGGCCTGGCTCAAGGCACACCATGCGCCCGAATTCTACGCCGCGTCGATGAGCTTCGACATGGCGCTGACCGACAAATTGAGCGTGTTCGTGGACGACATGCGCCGGCTGGGCGTCGCGTGCCTGCCGCCGGATATCAACGCGAGCGAGGCGGATTTTTCGGTGGAGGAGATCGCTGCTTCAAGCCCCTCCCCTGAAGGGGAGGAGCTTGCATTTGCCGTCCGCTATGCGCTCGCCGCGCTCAAAGGCGTGGGCGAACGCGCCATGGAGGAGCTGGTCGCCGAACGGCGCGCGAACGGCCCCTTCGCCTCGCTCGGCGATCTCGCAGCTCGCGTCGATCCGCGATTGCTCAATAAACGCCAGCTCGAAACGCTGGCGGCCGGCGGGGCATTCGATACGATCGATCCCAACCGCCCCGGCGTCGCGGCGGTGGCCGAGACAATGCTCGCGACCGCCGCGCGGCTGCACGATCAGCGCACCAGCGGGCAGGGCGGCCTGTTCGGCGAGGGTGCGGTCGACGAGGCCGAGATCAGGCCGCTCGCCACCGCGCGATGGAGCATGGCCGAGCGGATGGAGCAGGAAAAGGAGGCGTTCGGCTTCTATTTCTCGGCACATCCGGTCGATCGCCACCGCCTGCTCGCGTCGATGCACGGCGCGCGCAATTATGCCGCGCTCGGCGAGCTGCCGATCGCCGAGGGGCAGCGCACCGGCGCGACCATGGCGGCGCTGGTCGAGGATGCGCGCTGGCGCACCTCAGCGCGCGGGCGGCGTTACCTGATGGCGACGCTTTCTGACGCGACCGGGCAGTTCGTCGCGTCCTGCTTCGACGACGCGGTTGCCGCCGATCTGGAGGTGGCGGCAAAGGCGGGCGGATGCGGCTTGCTTACGGTCGAACTCGACCGGCGCCCGGGCGAGGAGACGCCGCGCGTGACGGTCAAGCGGCTCCAGCCGTTCGAGAGCCTGGCGACGACCGCACGGATGGCGATCGAATGCGAGGTCGATACGCCGGATGTCGTCGCGCGGATCGCCGAGCTGGTGGCGGGCGCGCGCGGCGGGCGCGGCGAGATCCGCATCAAGGCCCGCCTGTCCGACGGCGGCGCGGCGATCGTGCTACTCGGCAGCGATTTCCTGCTCAATGCGGAGCTTGCGGGCGACCTCGAAGCGATGCACGGTATCACCGCGCTGGCGTTCACGACCTCCGAAGCGAGGCGCGCGCTGGCGGGCTAGCCTCTCGCCGCCGAGAGGCGGGAGGGGATGATGATCGGCGACATGCAGGATTTCGAGTTGCGCGTGCCGCGCCTGCTCGACCATGCGGCGCGCGAGCACGGGCGCCGCGAGATCGTGACGCGCTGGGCCGACGGCAGCGAGAGTCGGAGCGATTGGGCGGGCATCGCATCGGATGCGCGGAAACTCGCGCAAGCGCTTGAAAGATCGGGGTGCAAGCCCGGCGACCGGATCGCGACGCTGGCGATGAACCACGGCCACCATCTCGCCGCCTGGTACGGCGCGATCGGGATGGGCGGGATCATCCACACGATCAATCCGCGCCTGTTCGACGATCAGCTGGTCTTCATCGCCAACCATGCCGAAGACCGCGTGCTGCTCTACGATCGCGCGTTCCAGCCGATCGTCGATCGGCTCAAGGACCGCTGGACCTCGATCGAGCGCTACATCGTCATGGACGGCGACGGGCCGGACGGTTTCCGCGCGGTCGTCGATGCCGAGGACGGCGATTATGCGTGGGTCGAAGGCGGCGAGCGCGATCCGTGCATGCTCTGCTACACCAGCGGCACGACGGGCAATCCCAAGGGCGTGCTCTATACGCACCGCTCCTCGGTGATCCATGCGCTTGCGGAGATCCAGCCCGCGGTGTTCGATCTCGACACGCGATCGGTGGTGCTGCCGGTGGTGCCGATGTTCCATGCCGCCGGCTGGGGGCTGCCCTTCGCCGGCGCGGCGGCGGGCGCGAAGATCGTCTTTTCCGCGGTCAACGAAGCGCAGGTGCTGTGCGACCTGATGAACGACGAGAAGGTCACGCACTCGGCCGGCGTGCCGACGGTGTGGATGGCGATGTTCCAGCACATGGACGAGACCGGGCGCAGGCCGGAACATCTCGAGCTGGTGACGATCGGCGGTTCGGCGGCGCCGCGCGCGATGATCGAGCGGCTGATGAAGATGGGCGTGCGCGTCAACCATGCCTGGGGCATGACCGAGACTTCGCCAATCGGCACGATGGGCGCGCGCAGCCCCGATTGGGACGACCTCTCGTTCGAGCAACAGCTCGATCAGGTATCGAAACAGGGGCGGGTGCCGTTTGGGGTCGAGCTGCGCGTGGTCGATGACGACGGCGTCGTGCAGCCGCGCGACGGCATCAGCTCGGGCCGCCTCCAGGTGCGCGGGCCGTGGATCGTCAAGCGCTATTTCCGCGACGAGCGCGGCGATTGCGTCGATGCGGAGGGCTGGTTCGATACCGGCGACGTCGCGGTGCTGCATCCCGACGGCACGATGCAGATCACCGACCGCGCCAAGGACGTGATCAAATCGGGCGGCGAATGGATCAGCTCGGTCGAGCTGGAAAATGCCGCGGTGGGCTGTCCGGGGGTGGCCGAGGCGGCGGCGATCGGCGTGCCGCATCCCAAATGGGACGAGCGCCCGCTGCTGATCGTGGTCCGCGCCGCCGGCAGCGACGTGACGGCGGATGCGATCCGCGAACATCTGGCGGGTCGGGTCGCGAAATGGTGGTTGCCCGACGAGATCATCTTCGTCGACGAACTACCGCACACCGCCACCGGCAAGCTGCTCAAGACCGCGCTGCGGGCGCAGTTTCGCGATTATCGGTTCGATCAGCCCAGCGGCCAGCGCGTAACGGGGGTGTAGCGGGCGCCTTCCTGGCCCAGTCGGCTTTCGAACAGCGTCAAGTGGGTGAAGGCGAAGGGCGGGCTCGCGAGGCCGGCATGATCGGCGAGGAAGCGCTCGACCTCGTGCTCGCTGCCGCCGGCGCGCGGCAGGCGGGCGAGCGTGATGTGGGGCAGATAGGCGCGGCGCTCGGGATCGAGCCCCAGCCGGACGAGCGCGCGATCGACCTTGGCGTGGAGCGCCGCGAGCGCATCGCCCGGCGCGACGCCCGCCCAGATCGCGTCGGTGCGCCCGCGCCTGTCGAACCGGCCGACACCCGCGATCGCGGCGGTGATCGGCGGCGCATGGACGCTGCCCAGCGCGGCGGCGACGTCTTCGGCGACCGGGCGATCGACCTCGCCGATGAAGCGCAGCGTGAGGTGGAGCTGCTCGTCGTCCTGCCAGCGCGCCGCGCGCACCCCGCCCATCGCCGCGATCAGCAGGGCGCGGATGTCCCGGGGCGGACGCAGGGCGACGAACAGGCGATGCATGGCCTGTTCACCGATAGGAAACCGCAGGCCGGATACAACCGGTTTCGCTTGAAATAGCGGCGGCGACCGACGATATTCGCCCTATCCGGCCACAATGCCGGGCAAAGGAGTTTTCGAATGGCAAACTGGTCCGACCCCCGGCAGAGCGCCGCGCCCTTCCGGACGGCCGCCGGTACCCAGACCGAGGCATATGACGCGGGCCTGCGCTCGTACATGCTGTCGGTCTACAATTACATGACCTCGGGCGTGCTGCTGACGGGCATCGTCGCGATGCTGTTCGCGCGCGGTGGTCTCGATTCGCCGGCAGCGCACATCCTGCTCAACGGCGGGCCGCTCGCCTGGGTGATCATGCTCGCACCGCTGGGCTTCGTGTTCGCGATGAGCTTCGGCCAGGCGCGCATGAAGACGAGCACGCTGCAGATCCTGTTCTGGGCGTTCGCGGTCGTGATGGGGCTGTCGCTCTCGACGATCTTCCTCCAGTATTCGGGCACCTCGATCGCGCAGGCGTTCTTCTCGACCGCCGCGGCCTTCGCGGGGCTCAGCCTCTACGGCTACACGACCAAGAAAGACCTGTCGGCGATGGGGACGTTCCTCATCATGGGGCTGGTCGGCCTGATCGTCGCGATGCTGATCAACCTGTTCGTCCAGTCGAGCGCGCTCGCGCTGGTGGTGAGCATCCTCGGCGTGCTGATCTTCGCCGGGCTCACCGCTTACGACACGCAGCGCACCAAGAGCATGTACGCGCACGTCGCGGGCACCGACATGCAGGGCCGCGTCGTGATCATGGCGGCGCTGAGCCTCTATCTCGACTTCATCAACATGTTCCTGTTCATCCTCCGGCTGGTCGGCGGCAACCGCAACTGATCCGGGACACGGGAACGAAACCACGAAGGGCTCGGCGGGCAACCGCCGGGCCCTTTCCTTTGGAACGCCCGGATACGTCGCTCATTCTCTTCGGGCGAGCCAGGAGAGCACCATGAGCGACGACAGGACCGAGAAGGACGCGACCAAGAGCGGCCGCGATGCCGGGCAGGACGAATCGATCAAGCGCCGGCTCGAGCGCAACCCCGAGAGCAAGGACGCGCGGCTCGATACCGCGCTCGACGAATCGATGGACGCGTCCGATCCGCCTTCGTCCACGCAGCCCGTCCATAGCCACGAGCCGCCGGCGTCGTCGGGCTATGACGAGGATGCCGAGCGCAAGCGCGCCCGAAAGGACGACTGAGGGCGCGTTGCGTTCACGCCGCATCACTGCGCAATCCGCGGCCGCGATCAGCCGTTCGTCGCACCATTGTTGCAATGCACCCACATCTGTGATTCCTTCCTGAACGCTGGCCGACGCGTGCGTTAAGGGGCCCGTTAACCATGAACGCGCATACTCAGCCGGCAATTGAGCGGGCGGGGTGACGTTATGGGATCACGGACGAACCAGGCCAGAGGCGCGATGGCGCTGGCGGAAATGAAGGAGTTCGCAGGCTTCAGCGCGGCGACGCAGCGCTACGTGCGGCGCGCGCTCGACATCGGGCTCGATCGCGAGGATGCGCTGGCGCGCTGGTCGCGCGACGTGGTCGAGGCGGCGAGCATCCGGGCGCAGGCGCGGCTTTACGATCGCCTGCCCGAACTTCGCGTGATGATCCCGGACGACAGCGGGCTCGACGCGGTCGAGCCGTTCCTGGCGCCGCTGATCACGATCAGCGCGTTCGATCTGGGGCAGGGGCGACTGACGAGCTTCTCGGCCTACCGCTTCCTCTACGAGCGGCTGCTCGGGGCCGACGTGCGGCCATGGCTGCCCGGGGCGTTCTGCGCGGCGGCGGCCTTGCCGCACCTTCATCCCGATCTTCGGCGCACCCTGCTGCAATCGATCAGCGAGGCTGCGGCGACCGCCTCGGGCTGGTCGACGCGGGCGCCGGCCTTCTTCCCGAGCTGGGTCGAGAAGATCGACCCCGAGCCGCTGCCCAACTGACGGGTTCAGTCGCGCATCGCTCTGGCCAGCGGCTCGGCGGTGATCGGATAGCCGAGATCGTCGGGGATGCAGAGGTGCGCGTCGCCGTCGCGCGTCTCGGTCCAGGGCGTCACCGTCCGCACCGGGAAGGCGCGCGCGTCGGCCACTGCCGCGGCGTAGCTGGCGAAGCCCGCCAGCCGTTCGAGATTACGCCGCGTGGGGAAGATCGCGTGCGCTTCGCCCGCGGCCACGTCATCGAGCATCTCGGACGCGCGCCGCCAGAAGGCGCGGACGTTCTCGGTGGCGTCCGCCACCGGCTCGGGCGCGCCTTCGGGGAGCTGCGCCAGGTAGAAGCGCGTGTCGAAGATGCGGCTATGCGCATGGCGCGGGCACCAACGCGCGAACGGTACCAGCACGTCGGGATCGAGCGTAAGCCCCTCGGCCTTGAGCAACTCGCCGAACGGGCGCTGCGCGTGCAGTCCGGCGCGCAGCCGATCGAGCACCGCCGTATCGGGCACGGGATCGAGGCCGACCGCGATCCCCGCTTCCTCGATCGTCTCGCGGATCGCGGCGATGCGCCCCGCGATGTCGTCATCATCGCCCCGCAGCGCGAGCGCAAGCGCATGGTCTCCCGGATCGACGCGTCCGCCGGGAAAGACGACGGCGCCGGCAGCGAACGCCATGGCCCGCGCGCGCTCGACGAATAGCAGTTCGGGCGCTGCTGCGGTGCTCTCGCGAAAGAGCACCAGCGTGGCGGCGGGGATGGGATCGGGAAGCGGCTCGGCCATGCCCGAATGTAGGGCGCCGGACAGGCGATTGATACCGACGATGGTGGATTGGAGGGGTGGTGGAGCCGAGGGGAATCGAACCCCTGACCTCTGCAGTGCGATTGCAGCGCTCTCCCAGCTGAGCTACGGCCCCGCCCCTCGAGCGCCCCGGCCGGGCCGGGGACGCACGCCTGTAGCTTCATGTGCCGGGCGATGCAACACGCCTTCTGCGACAATCGTGCCGCGGCCTGCGCCAGGGCGCGCATGCGTCGCGACGATGCGCCGGCCGGGCCGGAACCAACCCCGGAATTGTCCCGTTGGTGGGGCGGAACGCGGGGACGCCCATCGGGCGGACGGACGGGCATCTAACGCACTTTAGGAGGCGATGAGATGGGCTACGAACGCGACCTGCGAAAAACCAATCCCGCACGCGATTATTACAACCGCGGCCAACCGGAAGATTACGGCTCGGCTGATCCGTACAGCTATTCGAGCGCGCGCGATTACGAAGCAGCCGGCGAGATCGGCGATCGCACTTGGCGCGATCGCGGCGGCCGGCCGCGCGACGATTACGGCTATGGGCGTCGCACCTATCAGCCGCAGGGCTATGGCTACGATCGCACGAGCAGCGTCGAGCGCTATCGGGGCGAGCGGCCCTATTACGGCAGCTATGCGCATGACGGACGGCGCTTCGAGGATGTCGGCGACCAGCACCTGACCGACGACCGCTACCGCGAGCAGCGCCGCCGGTCGCGAGCCCATGGCCGGGCGCCCCAAGGCTATGACCAGGACGAACGCGGTTTCTGGAACCGGGCCGGCGACGAGGTTCGCGCGTGGTTCGGCGACGAGGATGCCGAACGGCGGCGCGAGATGGACCAGCGCTACGACGAGCGCAGCGCAGACCGCTGGGACAGCCCCTATCGACAGGATCGCGATTATCACGACTGGCGCCGCCGGCAGATCGACGCGCTCGATCGCGATTACGCTGAGTATCGCAACGAGAACCGCCAGAAATTCCACAACGAATTCGGCACCTGGCGCCGCGAGCGCCAGACCCAGCGCGATTCGCTCGATCACGTGACCGAGCATATGGAGGTCGTCGGCAGCGACGGCGAGCATGTCGGTACCGTGGACAAGGTGCGCGGCGACCGCATCGTGCTCACCAGGAGCGATCCCGATGCGGGCGGTCGCCACCATTCGATCCCGTCGCGCTGGATCGAGTCGGTCGACGACCGGGTGGTGATCCGCAAGACCGCCGCCGACGCGCAGGCGCACTGGAAGGACGAGGAACGCAACAGCGCCTTCTTCAACGATGCCGACAAACGCTATGGCGAGCAACACATGCTCGGCCGGAGTTTCTCGGGCACCTATTGAGCCGCTGCTCGATCGAACAATGAGGAAGGCCCGGGCGTCGGCTCGGGCCTTTTTCAATAAAGTTGCAGAACGAAACTTTTCGGCCTAGCTTTCCTCTTCAGATGGAGGAGGAACGCCGATGGCGAAGGCATGGGCACTGGCATCGCGGCCGCAGGGAATGCCGGCCGAATCGGATTTCGCGCTGATCGACCTGCCGGCGCGCGCGCTCGCCGACGGCGAGGTGCGCGTCGCCAATCGCTGGCTGTCGGTCGATCCGTACATGCGCGGGCGGATGAACGACGTGAAGAGCTACGTTCCGCCCTATGCGCTGGGTGCACCGATGCAGGGCGGTGCGGTGGGCGAGGTGATCGAAAGCCGCGCCGAGGCCATCGCGGTCGGCGACAAGGTGCTGCACATGGAAGGCTGGCGCGACGAAGCGGTGGTGCCCGCCGGCGCTCTCCAGAAGCTGCCTCCGCTGGGGGTTCCGGATCAGGCGTTCCTGGGGCAACTCGGGATGCCGGGGATGACTGCCTATTTCGGGCTGCTGGCAGTCGCCGACGCCGAAGTGGGCGATACGGTGTTCGTTTCGGCCGCGGCGGGTGCGGTGGGATCGACCGTCGTCCAGATCGCAAAGGCCAAGGGCATGACGGTGATCGGATCGGCCGGCGGCGCGGAAAAAGGCGCCTGGGTGCGCTCGCTCGGCGCCGATGTGGTGATCGACTACAAGGCCGGCGGGAACCTGGTGAAGGCGTTGTCCGAGGCGGCGCCCCAGGGGATCGACGTCTATTTCGACAATGTCGGCGGCGATCATCTCGACGCGGCGCTCGCGGTCGCCAACGACCGCGCGCGGTTCGCGATCTGCGGGATGATCGAGATCTACAACAACGCCAAACCGACCGAGCTGCGCTATCTGGCGCGCGTGATCGCGGCGCGGATTCGGGTGCAGGGGTTCATCGTGCTCGATTATTTCTCGCGGATGGACGAATTCTATCGCGACATGGGCGCGCTGCTGCAGGCCGGAAAGCTCGATGCGCGCGAGACGGTGCATGACGGGCTGGAGGCGATGCCGCGGGCGTTCCTCGACCTGTTCAGCGGCGGCAATATCGGCAAGATGCTCGTGCGCGTTTGATCACGCCCGGCGCGGCGGGATGACGATGCTGGTATAGGGCGCGAGCACTTTCCAGCCGAGCGCCTCGTACAGCGCGCGGCCAGGCTCGGTCGCGACCAGCAGCCCGCGCCGCGCGCCGCGCGCCGCCGCCGCACGATCGAGCGCCGCCATCACCGCGCGGCCGAGCCCGAGCCGGCGGTGCTCCTCCTCGGTGACGATGCGATCGTAGATCGCCGCATGATCCACGACGACGACATGGCCGCTGGCCGCGAGGCTGCCGTCGGGAGCGAGGATGCGCGCGGTGTCGATGCCGTCGGCGGCGACGTGCTCCAGGCGATAGCCCTCGGGAAGCGGCGCCGGGTCCGAATCGATCGTGTCGCGCAGCATGAAGGTGCGCGGCTCATCAAGCCGCCAGCGGCGCGGCACCAGTGCACGCACGGTTTCGGGTGGGGCGCAGACCTTGAGATGGATCGCGGGCAGCCGGATGTCCTCCGCCAGCCGCGTCAGCGTCGCCGAGATGGCGGGAAAGACGTAGCGCGTGCGCTGGTCGGGCGCGCCGACTTCGACGCGGAAGCCGTCGCGGTGCCGTTCGGGCGGCGACGTGCCGCGCGCGCGGGCCCAGCCCGTGATCCAGGTTTCGACGAGAAGGGCATCAGCGCCAGCCATGCCGGGCCGTATCGCGTTGCGCGGGCGCGGGCAATCGTTTCAAATCCGATACGAAAAGGGGCGGCGCCGCACCGGCACCGCCCCTTTTCGTTCGATCTGGTCGAAAGCTCAGCGCTTCGAGAACTGGAAGCTGCGGCGGGCCTTGGCCTTGCCGTACTTCTTGCGCTCGACCGCGCGGCTGTCGCGGGTCAGGAAGCCTGCCGCCTTGACCGGCGAGCGCAGCGTCGGCTCGTAGCGGGTCAGCGCCTGGGCGATGCCGTGCTTGACCGCGCCGGCCTGGCCC
Organism: Sphingomonas sp.; assembly: GCA_035538935.1. Lineage (GTDB taxonomy): Bacteria > Pseudomonadota > Alphaproteobacteria > Sphingomonadales > Sphingomonadaceae > Sphingomonas. The sequence continues at coordinate 78,826 of DATLJH010000018.1, read as the reverse complement.
GAAAGCCCACCGCCCTTGACGGTGCAGACGACGTCATACTGGCCCTGCCGCGCGGCGACGTCGAACGGCTGGTTGATGACGAGGCGCAGCGTCGGGCGCGCGAAATAGGTCGCCTGGTCGCGGCCGTTGATCGTGATCTTGCCCGAGCCCGGCTTCAGCCACACGCGCGCGACCGCATCCTTGCGGCGACCGGTGGCATAGGCGCGACCCTGCTTGTCGATCTCCTGCTCGCGCAGCGGGGTGGTCGGCTCGGCGACGACGGCGGCGGGCGCCTCGGCAGCGGCTTCAGCCTCGGCCGCAACGGCGGGCTGGGGCTGTTCCTGGCCGCCGGCGATGGCGCCCAGATCGGAAAGCGATTGACGATTGTCGGACATTACTTGCCCACCTTGTTCTTGCGGTTCATGCCCGCGATGTCGAGCACTTCGGGGTTCTGCGCGGCGTGCGGATGCTCCGCGCCCGCATAGATGCGCAGGTTGCGCATCTGCTGGCGGCCCAGCGGCCCGCGCGGGATCATCCGCTCGACCGCCTTTTCGAGCACGCGCTCGGGGAAACGCCCTTCGAGCACCTTGCCGGCGGTGACGCCCTTGATGCCGCCCGGATAGCCGGTGTGCTTGTAATAGACCTTGTCGGCGAGCTTGTTGCCGGTGAAGCGCACCTTGTCCGCGTTGATGACGATGACATTGTCACCGCAATCGACGTGCGGGGTGAAGCTCGGCTTGTGCTTGCCGCGGAGCACGTTGGCGATGATCGTCGCCGCGCGACCGACCACCAGGCCGTCGGCATCGACGATGTGCCACTTCTTTTCCACCTCGTGCGGCTTGGCCGACTTGGTGGTCTTCATCAGCGCCTTCATGGGGCTTGGACCTCATCTGTGAAACGACGCACGCCGCCCGAGATGGACGGCGCGAACGGGCGCGCTATTGCGGAAGGCATGCCGAGAGTCAAGCGCTCGCGCGGGTTAGCGAACGGGTATTATGATACCAAGGGCACAAGCGTGGTGACGGTATGGCTGATGCCGACGCTTTGATCGGCCTCTGTCGACAGGGTGGTCCGCCGCGTTTCCTCGCTGCGCCGGACGAGGCCGGTCGCGGGATCGATCAGGCGGTGGCGCTCGATAGCGAGATGCGCGCGCGCCTGATTGCCGGTGGCAGGAACATCGGTTTCCGCGTCGGTGCGGATGTCGATCAGGCCGTCGGGAGCGATCGATACGCGCTGCGTCGCCGGAATCGCGATCGGCGCGCCCGCGGGCGGCCGGGTCTTGAGCGAGACCGCCTGCTCGCTCCCCGGGGCGAGCGCTGCCTCGCCGCCGCCGATCACCGTCGCGACCAGCGAGCCCAGCATGGCGACGCGCGTGCCCGCCGGCAGCGCTCGAAGCGCGGCGGCGATCGCGTGCGCGCGACCGGCATTGGCGTCTGGCGCCATGGCTTCGAAGCCGGTGCAAAGCCGCTCCCAAAGCACGTCGCGATCGTCGAGCGCGGTCACCTTGCCCGCGCGATCGAGATGGATGCGGATCGGCGTGCCTTCGAGCGCGCCCAGCGCGGCAGCGAACATGCCGCCCACATCGCCACCGTCGCCGCTCGCTGCGTGGAGCAGGGTCACCGTCGCGACATAGCCGCCGTCTTCCTTGTGGAAGACCAGGCGTCGCTCGCTGCGAAAACGCCGCTCCACGCCGGCATCGTCGCGCGTCTCGACGGTGACATAGGCGAATGGCTTGTCGAGCGGCGGCGCGAAGCGCGCGGCCTCGCTCGGGGCCGGCTGAACCAGCGCGGCGGCGGCCAGCAGTGCCTCAAGCATGCGTCGAATCGTCGATCCATTGCGCGACCGCCGCATCCACCGCCACCGGCCAGCTTTCGATCACGGGCTGATCGTAGCTGTGGAGTTCGGCGATGCGGGCGGCCAGGCGGCCAGCGAGCGCGATCGTCGTCTTGAAGGTCGCGACGGCTTCCTCGGCGGTGTCGACCCTGTCGTGCCAGCGGAAGATCGAGGTGCAGGCACCCTCCACGTTGACGCAGGCGGCGAGGCACTCGTCGATCATGGCGCGCCCGACGCGCTCGGCCTCGTCGGCGCGGCCGAAGGTGACGCGGACGAGCGCGATGTCGATCACGCGCGGCGCCCCACCGCGTGCGCTGCGCAGACGGTCGCGATCAGCAGCAATGCGGCGTTCGCCTGGTGTGCGACCGCGATGTCGATCAAGACGCCGCTCAGCAGCGTGGCCACGCCGAGCGCGATCTGCAGAACCACGAGCCCGAGCACCGCCGCGCCCGCGCCCCGCGCGCCGGTTGCCCGCGCCTTCAACGCCAGCACGAGCAACCCTGCGGCGGCGACGAAGGCGAGCCAGCGGTGGATGAACTGGACGACGACCGGATTGTCGATCGCGTTGGTCCAGGCCGGGTCGAGCATCGGCACGCCTGCGGGGAACAGGCTGCCGCCCATCAACGGCCAACTCGCGAAGGCGTAGCCGGCGTCGAGCCCGGCGGTGAAAGCGCCGTAGACGATCTGCCCGAGCAGCAGGAGCAGCGCGATGGCGCCAACGAGGTGGAGCCGGGCAGGGCGGGCGAGCGGGTTGCGATGCAGCGCCAGCAGGTCGAGCGCGGTCCAGACGATGCCCGACAGGATGATCAATGCGGTGACGAGGTGTACCGCGAGCCGGATATGGCTGACGTCGGTGCGCACCGAGAGCCCCGAGACGACCATCCACCACCCGATCGCGCCCTGAAGCCCGCCGAGCGCCAGCAGGCCGACGAGCCGCCAACCATAGCCGACGGGGATGCGATTCCTGAGCCAGAACCAGAGCAGCGGCAGCCCGAAGGCGAGGCCGATCACACGTCCAAGCAGGCGGTGCGCGAATTCCCAGAAGAAGATCGCCTTGAATCCGGCGAGCGTCATACCGCGGTTGAGCTCGGTATATTCGGGAATGCGCTTGTAATTGTCGAACTCCGCCACCCATTGCGCATGGGTGAGCGGCGGGATGATGCCGCTGATCGGCTTCCACTCGGTGATCGACAGCCCCGATTCGGTGAGCCGCGTGATCCCGCCGACCACGACCATCAGCACGATCAGCCCGGCGACGGCGAACAGCCAATAAGCGAGCGCGCGCGGGCGCGAGTCGGCGGCGGTGGAGGATATCTGGAGCATGATTCCCGTGCCTTACCTGCTTTGTCGGCGCGCGTCATGGCCGTTGAATGGCTGTTGACCGTGCTCGAGCTTGCAAATGTTATATTGTAACCTCGCCTGTCCCGTGCCATATCGCTGCCGATGACTCACGCTGCGCGCTCCTGGACGCATTGGCTTTCCGTGCATGTCGATCGGCTCGCGATCGGCCTGTCGGGGCTGTGCGTCGTGCATTGCCTGGCGAGCGCGGTGCTGCTGGCGCTGCTCGCGTCGGCGGGCGGGGTGCTGCTCGATCCGATCTTTCACGAGGTCGGGCTGACCCTCGCGATCATGCTGGGCGTGGTGGCATTGGGGCGCGGTGCGCTGGCGCATGGCTACATGATGCCGCTCGCGATCGGGTCGCTGGGCCTCGGCATGATGGCAGGGGCGCTCACGCTGCCGCATCACGGCGGGGCTGAGGCGATCTGGACGATCATCGGCGTCGGCGTGCTGGCGCTGGGGCACGATCTCAACCGTCGCGCGGTGATCTGAGAGTCGGTTTGAGAAATCGCAAAAGAGCAATTTCCGTCGCGGCACCGGCCCGCTCCCCCACCCGGCCACCCACGGCAGTATCTTTTGGGTGGCCGGGTGGGGGAGCGGGCCGGTGCCGCAATGCGCCGAGAGGCGCATTCGCAAACGGACTCTGAGCTTCCCTGTCCGTCTTGCCGCGGGCGCCGCAGCACCCTAAATTCCACCCATGGCGAGCCACCATCATCACGAGCATCACGGCGCGGCGCTGACCAGGGCCGCGCAGGCGACGCTCGAGCGTTCGGGCGAGCAATGGACCGCGATGCGCGCGCAGATTTTCGACGCGCTGGCGAAGTTCGACAAGCCGGCGAGCGCGTACGACATCGCCGAGGCGGTGTCGAAGGCGGAAGGGCGCCGCGTCGCCGCGAACAGCGTCTATCGCATCCTCGACTTGTTCGTGGGCGCGAACCTCGCGCGGCGGGTGGAAAGCGCCAACGCCTATATCGCCAACGCGCATCCGGGCTGCCTCCACGACTGCATCTTCCTGGTGTGCGATTCGTGCGGGCAGACGGTGCATCTCGACGACGATTCGGTGACGGCGGGCGTGCGCCACGCGGCCGAGGCGGCGGGCTTCTCTCCCGAGCGCCCGGTGATCGAGGTGCGCGGCAAGTGCGCCGATTGCGATTCAGCTTAATAGCTTCGCCATCCTGACGAGCGGCACCGCGACGCCATTGACGGGTGCGGCCGCCGTGCGTTCGACGGCCTCGTAGCCGCAGGTGCGGTAGAGCGGCTCGCCGGCGAGCGTCGCCATCATTTCGGCGCGGACGAAGCCGGCGGCGCGGGCTTCGCCCTCGCATCGCGCAAGGATCGCGCGGCCGACGCCGCGGCGGGGGAAATCGGGATCGGTGAACATCGCCCGGATCTTGGCGGGCTCGCGTTGCGGATCGAGCAGGCGGGCGTCGCGCAGTGCGACCGAATGATCGCCGCCATAGAGCGTCGCGCGCCGGCTCCAGCCGCCGCATCCCGCGAGCGTGTCGTCGAGGAAGGCGAGCCAATAGGTGCCGTCCGCGATCAGCGTCGTATCCAGCCCCATTACCGCGCGGCTGGCTTCGATCTCGGCGGGCGAGAGGAAAGCGCGCTGGAGGACCGCGATCGACCGTTCCATCAGCGTGCGGATCGCGGGGATATCGGTTTCGTCGGCGAGTCGCAGGTCGATCATCGGCGCTGCCTTCGGCCGCGATCCACTGGCGGTCAAGAAACGGTGCACCCATATCGTCGCAATCGACACCATGTTCCTACTGGTCTAGGGCCCGTACTCAATTAGAACGAGGATCGTGATCGCCCGTGCAAGCCCGCCGACGAGGAGCGCAGCGCAGACGCGTAGCTCAAGCTACGCGCAAGCAAGCGACGATGCTCGGCGGGCTTGCACGGGCGACCGCGAAGCGGCGGGCCGCTTTTGGCGCCAGGCGGCGTCGCGCGTCGGTCACGATGCTTCAGCATCGCCCCCTCCTTGCTCCTTGCCTGCCACCAAAATCGACTCCGTCACGACCTTGTTCTAATCGAGTACGGACCCTGGACGCCTCGTAATGACCGATCTCCCCGAAACGCCGTTGCTCGATACGGTATCGACGCCCGCGGATTTGCGTGGGTTGAAGCCCGGACAATTGCGTCAGCTCGCCGATGAATTGCGGACCGAGACGATTTCCGCCGTCGGCGCGACCGGCGGGCATCTGGGCTCCGGGCTGGGCGTGGTCGAGCTGACGGTGGCGATCCATTACGTCTTCGACACGCCTGCGGATCGGCTGATCTGGGACGTCGGCCACCAATGCTACCCGCACAAGATCCTTACCGGGCGGCGGGATCGCATCCGCACCTTGCGGCAGGGCGGGGGGCTTTCCGGCTTCACCAAGCGCAGCGAGAGCGATTACGACCCCTTCGGCGCGGCGCATTCGTCGACCTCGATCTCGGCGGCATTGGGCTTCGCGGTGGCGAACAAACTCGCCGACAGGCCGGGCAAGGCGATCGCCGTGATCGGCGACGGCGCGATGTCTGCCGGCATGGCGTACGAGGCGATGAACAATGCCGAGCAGGCGGGCAACCGGCTGGTCGTCATCCTCAACGACAACGACATGTCGATCGCGCCGCCGGTGGGGGGCTTGTCCGCCTATCTCAGCCGCATCGTCTCGAGCCGGGAGTTCCTGGGGCTGCGCGAGCTGGCGCGCAAATTCGCGCGCAAACTCCCCCGGCCGTTCCACAATGCGGCGCGCAAGACCGACGAGTTCGCGCGCGGCATGACGATGGGCGGCACGCTGTTCGAGGAGCTGGGCTTCTATTACGTGGGCCCGATCGACGGCCACAATCTCGATCACCTGATCCCGGTGCTGGAAAATGTCCGCGACGCTGAGGAAGGGCCGATCCTCGTCCATGTCGTCACCAAGAAGGGCAAGGGCTACGCGCCCGCCGAGAATGCGGCGGACAAATATCACGGCGTCCAGAGGTTCGACGTCATCACCGGCGCGCAGCAGAAGGGCCCGCCGGGGCCGCCGAGCTACCAGAACGTGTTCGGCGAGACGCTGGCGAAGCTCGCCGACACCGACGAGCGCATCTGCGCGATCACCGCAGCGATGCCCTCGGGCACGGGGGTGGACAAGTTCGCCAAGGCACATCCTGACCGCGCCTTCGATGTCGGCATCGCCGAGCAGCACGCGGTGACGTTTGCGGCGGGGCTCGCGGCACAGGGGATGCGGCCGTTCTGCGCGATCTATTCGACCTTCCTCCAGCGCGCCTACGACCAGGTGGTCCACGACGTGGCGATCCAGAACCTGCCCGTCCGTTTCGCGATCGACCGCGCGGGGCTGGTCGGCGCGGACGGGGCGACGCACGCGGGCAGCTTCGACGTCACCTATCTGGCGACGCTCCCCAATTTCGTGGTGATGGCCGCCGCCGACGAGGCCGAGCTGGTCCACATGACCTATACCGCGGCCGAGCATGACGGCGGCCCGATCGCGGTGCGCTATCCGCGCGGCAGCGGGGTAGGCGTGCCGCTCCCGGAAACGCCGCAGCTCCTCGAGATCGGCAAGGGGCGGATCGTGCGCGAGGGCAAGAAGGTCGCTATCCTCTCGCTCGGCACGCGGCTCGCCGAGGCGCTCAAGGCCGCCGACGCGCTCGAGGCCAAGGGGCTGAGCACCACCGTCGCCGACCTGCGCTTCGCCAAGCCGCTCGACGCGGCGCTGATACGCAAGCTCTTGACCACGCACGAGGTGGCGGTGACGATCGAGGAAGCCTCCGTCGGCGGCCTCGGCGCGCACGTCCTCACCTATGCGAGCGACGAGGGGCTGATCGACGCCGGGCTCAAGCTGCGCACGATGCGCCTGCCCGACCGCTTCCAGGATCAGGACAAGCCCGAGAAGCAGTACGAGGACGCCGGGCTCGACGCCGAGCATATCGTCGCGACGGTGCTGGGCGCGCTGCGGCATAATGTAGAGGCTGTCGGCGCACGCGCCTGAACGGTCGCGTGCGGCGTCAGGCGGGCGGGCACCGCCGGAACGCACGAGGGGCTGTCGGCGGCAGCGGTTCCGCATTCGGAAACCCGCTCGCGCGCGCCGGACGGCGCGGGGCGGCGTCGATCACGCGTTCGAGCAGTTCCTGGCCCTCGGCCCACCAGCCGAGCCCGCTGTCGGCATTGATGTGCCCGTGCGCCCCGATATCGACGAAATGACTTCCCCATCCGTCGGCAAGGGTTCGCGCGTGATCGAGCGAGACCCAGCGATCGTCCTCGCTCGCGACCACGATCGATGCAAACGGCAGCGGTTCGAGCGGCGAAGGGCGGAAGGCGCGCAGGTGGGGGTGGGCGTCGTCGCGATCGACATCGGCAGGGGCGACGAGCAGCGCGCCGGTCACCGGCCAGCCGTGCGATTGCCCGGCGAGCTTCGCCCACCATGCCACGGCGAGGCATCCCAGGCTGTGCGCCGCCAGCACCACCGGCGCGCCGGCAGCGCGGATCGCCTGATCGAGCTTGGTGACCCAGACGTTGCGATGCGGCCGATCCCACATGCCGAGCTCGGCGCGCCGCGTATCCAGCCGGGCGTCTTCCCAAAGCGTTTGCCAATGTGACGGGCCCGATCCGCCGAGGCCCGGCACCGTGAGCACGACGGGGGATCGGTCGTCGATCTGGGAGAAATTGGCCATGACAGGCTCCTTGGTTCCGGACCGCGGGCGATCGTTGCCTCCGCAGCGGATTGATCGCCTCTAAAGCGCTCCCGAAGCCAGCTATTAATTCCTACTATATAGATAGGCAATATATGGTAGTCGGGCCGAGCGCCCGATGCGGTGAGTTGGTGCAAGCCGTTAGTGCGATATAGAGGGAGGCTCACCGGCCCCCTGAAGAAAGGCTATTGGATTGGCCAAAACCCGCATCGATCAGCTTCTCGTCGATCTCGGCCATGCCGAATCGCGCACCCGCGCGCAGGCGCTGGTGATGGCGGGGCTCGTCTTCGCCGGCGAGCGCAAGATCGAGAAGCCGGGGCAGCAGGTGGCGGCGGACGCCGCGATCGAGGTGCGCGGGCGCGATCATCCCTGGGTGTCGCGCGGGGGGATCAAGCTGGCGCACGGGCTCGATCATTTCGACTGGGACGTGGCGGGTGCGGTCGCGATCGACGTGGGGTCGTCCACCGGCGGCTTCACCGACGTGCTGCTCAGCCGCGGCGCGGCGCGCGTCTATGCGGTGGACAGCGGCACCAACCAGCTCGCGTGGAAGCTGCGGCAGGACGATCGCGTCATCGTCCACGAACAGACCAGCGCGCGCATCCTGACGCCCGATCACATCACCGAGCCGGTCGACCTGATCGTGTGCGACGCGAGCTTCATCGGCCTCGCCAAGGTGCTCGAGGTGCCGCTGGGGTTCGCCAGGCCGCACGCCCGCGCGCTGGTGCTCGTCAAGCCGCAGTTCGAGGCGGGGCGCGAGGAAGTGGGGAAGGGCGGCGTCGTGCGCGATCCCGCCGTCCATGCGCGCGTGTGCGAGGAGGTCGCGGCCTGGTTCGCGGGGCAGGGGTGGCGCGTCGAGGGCATCACGCAAAGTCCCATTACGGGACCGGAAGGCAATATCGAGTTCCTGCTTGCCGCAACGCGCTGACGCGGCGGGTTTTCGCGCGGCGCGGTTTCGGTGTAAGCGCGCCGAGCCGGGGCTGGGCCCGGACGAAGCGAAAGAGCGTGCATGACCGAGATCGCGTCCAAGGCACAATTGCGCATGTCGTTCGTGCGCTGGGCGGTGGTGACGGTGCCGCTGGTGCTGTTCCTCGGCTTCCTGTCGGGCCGGCTGGTGCCGAGCGGATCGGACAACGGCTGGTATGCGCTGCTCGCCAAGCCATCCTTCACGCCGCCCGATTGGGCGTTCCCGGTCGCCTGGACGATCCTCTACGTGCTCGAAGGGCTGGCGCTGGCGATGATCCTGCATGCGCGGCGCGCGCGCGGGCGCGAACTCGCGATCGCGCTGTTCGTGGTGCAGTTCATCCTGAGTCTGGTGTGGAGCCCGATCTTCTTCGGCGCGCACAAGATCGTGATTGCGCTCGTCATCCTTGCCGCGATGCTGGTGCTGGCGATCGCGGCGACGTGGATGTTCGGGCGCATCCGCACCGCGGCGGCGTGGCTGATGGCGCCCTATCTCGCGTGGATCGCCTTTGCCGGCGCGCTGACGCTGGGCATCCACCAGCTCAATCCCGACGCCGAAACCCTTGTGCCGCAGTCCGCGACCACCCAGATCGCGCTTTGATGGCTGTTTCGATATAACCGAAACAGAGGCGGCACCGGCTCGCTCCTCCACCCGGTCTCCCACAGGATAGACTGGCTGGGGGGCCGGGTGGGAGCTGGCCGGTGCGGCGACAACCAAGGAAATATCATGCAGGCCGACAACAAGATGTTCGACGATTTCGTCAAGTTCGTGAACGGCGCGGCGGGCACCTTCGCCGGCATGGGGCGCGAGGCCGAATCCGGGATGCGTGCCCGCGCGAAGGAATGGATCGGCGGGCTCGATTTCGTCAGCCGCGAGGAATTCGAAGCGGTGAAGGCGATGGCCGCCGCGGCGCGCGACGAGGCCGACGCGCTCAAGGCGCGGCTCGACAAGCTCGAAGCGGCACAGGCGCCCAAGCCCGCCAGGGCACCGCGCAAGAAGAGCTGAACGCGATCACTTTCCACAGGAATTTTCGGCCGCTCGCGATTCCCCGGGTTGAAGCTCGTGGGATCGCTTGGCACCCTTGGCGAAAGGAGGCCGATTGATGCTCGATGAAAGCGATCTGGAACGCGACGACGTCGCCGCGCCGATCGACATGCTCGAAAGCTATGTCGCGGCGCACGGCTGGACGTACGAGCGCCAGGACGAGGAGATCGTTGCAGAGATCAAGGGCAGCTGGGCGCAATACGAGCTGCGCGCGCTGTGGCGCGAGGAGGACAGCGTTCTCCAGTTCCTCGCCTTTCCCGACATCCGCGTGCCCGACGATCGGCGCGCCGCGCTCTACGAGGCGATCGGGCTGGTCAACGAGCAGCTCTGGATCGGCCATTTCGAATTATGGTCGTCGAGCGGCATCCTGCTGTTCCGCCATGCCGCGCTGATCGACGGCGCCGAGGAGGGCACATTGTCGCTCGCCGCGGCCGAGTTGCTGGTCGAATCGGCGATCGACGAGTGCGAGCGCTTCTACCCCGTCTTCCAGTTCGTGCTGTGGGGCGGCAAGACCCCGCGCGAGGCGATTGCCGCCGCGCTCATCGAAACCCAGGGAGAAGCCTGATCACCGACGTCCCTTCGAGCATCTGGCTGATCGGTTGCGGCAACATGGCGGGCGCGATGCTGCACCAATGGATTGCGAGCGGCGCGGTCGATCCGGCGAGCGTCACCGTGATCAAGCCGAGCCCGCGCGGCGTGCCCGCGGGCGTCCGCCACCTGACGGCGCCGCCCGCCGACGGCTTGCCCGGGGCGCTGATGCTGGGCGTCAAGCCGCAGAAGCTCGACGAGGCCGCCGGCCAGATCGCGCCGCGCGTGAAGGGCGTGCCGCTGCTGCTGTCGATCCTCGCCGGCGTCGAAGTGGCGGCGCTGGCGACGCGGTTCGACGCGAAAACGATCGTGCGCGTGATGCCCAACTTGCCCGTCGGCCTCGGCAAGGGTGTGGTCGCGCTCCACGGCACGTCGCCGGACGGCCCCGAAGGCCGCAAGGCGACGGCGCTGATGGCCCCGCTCGGATTGGTCGAATGGATCGAACGGGAAGACCTGTTCGATGCCGTAACGGCGCTGTCGGGCTGCGGCCCGGGGTTCGTCTACCGCTTCATCGACGCCCTCGCCGCGGCGGGGACGGCACTGGGCCTGCCCGAGGACCAGGCGCTCCGCCTCGCGACCGCGACCGTCAACGGCGCCGCTGAACTTGCCGCGCAATCGGACGTGAGCCCCGCGACGCTCGCCGACCGTGTCGCCAGCCCGGGCGGCTCGACCCGCGAAGGGATGAACGTGCTCGACCGCGACGATGCGCTCAAGGCGCTGATGAAAGCCACGCTGACGGCGTCGGAAAAACGCAACGGCGAACTTGCCGCGGCGGCGCGCTGAACGGGGGTCGAATCCGGTCTGGAGCGTGCGGCGTTAAATGTGGTGCAACCTGTTCCCCCGCGCAGGCGGGGGCCCAGAGTCACTGGCGCAATCGCTTGAAACTCCGGACTCCCGCCTTCGCGAGCCCTATGCGAAACTCCCCGTCACCCTGAACTTGTTTCAGGGTCCATCGTGCCGCAAGCGATGGCATTGCCTGTGAAAGATGGATGCTGAAACAAGTTCAGCATGACGGCCTTGATCACGACGAACTTCGGTTCCCCTATACTAAGGCCGAAATTCGATCAGCTTTGCCTATCCTCTACCCGTCATGCCGGACTTGCCTGGCCTCGCGAAAGCGGGGCATCCGGCATCCCGCTTCTTCCTTCTTCTGTGCTCGACCCAACGAAAGCGGACGACTCAACCTGATCGAAAACGAGTCTAGTTGAGGACGAACGCTAGCCTGGGTCTGAAATCCCTGTCCTACACGTTCATTTTATGTTCTACCCTGCGGGATGGAACAGAACGACTCCCATATCGTGCCAGCCGCGTTGCTCGATACCCGCAGCGGCGCGACCAAGGCGCGCTGGCGTCGCGCCGGCGGCGCCCGCCGGGCGCATGGGTGTCGCGTCCGTGTCGCCTCATTGTCGCGTTGGTGTCGCGTCGGTGTCGCCACGCTGTCGCCTCGCTGTCGCGCTCCGGTCGCCATCCAGGGGCGTTGCGGTCGCATTCCGGGCAAAATCCCGCGACGCTCTCCACTTTCTCCACTTCACACCGCCGGCAAGGGAGCACGAGTCAAAGCAGAGCGACGATTCGAACAGATCGACTACGAATCTGGGCCCGATCGACATTCAGGAGATGGCGAGGCGAAAATGGTGGTTTTCCGTGACCCGGAGCGCAGCGGACACCAGGTCCGTGAGCACCGGAAGCGCGGAAGGCCGCCATTTGCAGGCCGTCAGGGCTGAATGTCGATCCGCCCTAGTCGCGCAGCGCCTGGACACGCGCCTTCTCGTTTTCGGGGATCAGGCCTTCGAGCACCGCCCAGAAGCCGCTCACCGCATTCTGCCCCGCGCTCGCATAGGCCGCCGACAATTTGGTGCGGATCGCCTCGAACAGTTCGGATTCGAGCGTCGCGCCCGCCTCGGTCAGCCGCAGCAGCCGCTGGCGGCGATCGCGCTCGCCGGGGCGCGATTCGACGAGGCCGCGATCGGTGAGTTCGGTCAGCACGCGCCCGAGCGACTGCTTGGTGATCGCGAGCAGGGCAAGCAGCTGGCTCACCGTCAGATCGGGCTGGCGCGCGATGAAATAGAGCGCGCGGTGGTGCGCGCGGCCGAGCCCCTGTGCGGCGAGCCCGCGATCGATCGAGCGCGTCATGTGGCTGTAGCCGAAATAGAGCAGTTCGATCCCGCGGCGGATTTCTGGCTCGCGCAGGAAGAGCGGCGAGGCGGACTGGGTTGGGGCAGCCATGTTGACCGGTTTTGCCGCCATCCGTAGAAGGCTTCAACCCAAAATCATGCCCGGACGAGGACGATGCCCCACGACTCACCGAGCGCGCCAACGGCGTTGCCGGCCTTCACCTTCGACCCGCATCCGTCGCCCGTCGCCGCCAGCGAACGCGCCAAGCTGCTGGAAAATCCCGGTTTCGGCCGCGTTTTCACCGATCACATGGTCACGATCCGCTACAGCGCCGACAAGGGCTGGCACGACGCGCGGATCGGTCCGCGCGCGCCGCTGATGGTCGATACCGCGACCGCGGTGCTCCATTACGCGCAGGAGATTTTCGAAGGCCTCAAGGCCTATCGCCTCGCCGACGGCGGCACGGCGCTGTTCCGGCCTGAACGCAACGCCGCGCGCTTCCGCGATTCGGCGCAACGGATGGCGATGGCGGAGCTGCCCGAGGAACTGTTCCTCGACTCGATCCGCCGGCTCGTCGAGACCGAGAAGGACTGGATTCCCACCATCGAGGGCGGCGCGCTCTACCTGCGTCCGTTCATGATCGCGAGCGAGGTGTTCCTCGGCGTGAAGCCCTCTGCGGAATATATCTTCGCAGTGATCGCGTCGTCGGTGGGCGCCTATTTCAAGAGCGGCGCGCCGGCGGTGTCGCTGTGGATTTCGGAGAATTACACGCGCGCCGCGCCCGGCGGCACGGGTGCTGCGAAGTGCGGCGGCAATTACGCGGCGAGCCTCGTCGCGCAGGCCGAGGCGATCCGCCAGGGTTGCGACCAGGTGCTGTTCCTCGACGCCGCCGAGCGCCGCTGGATCGAGGAACTGGGCGGCATGAACATCTTCTTCGTGTTCGACGACGGCACGCTCGCGACGCCGCCGCTCACCGGCACGATCCTGCCCGGCATTACCCGCGATTCGATCATTCGCATCGCGCGCGACCAGGGGCTGGACGTGCGCGAGGAGCCCTATGCGATCGACCAGTGCCGGGCGGATGCCGAGAGCGGCCGCCTGCGCGAAGCCTTCGCCTGCGGCACCGCGGCGGTGATCACCCCGATCGGCAAGATGCTGTCGAGCAAGGCCGCGTTCACGATCGGCAGCGGCGGCCCTGGCCAGACGACGCAGCGGCTGCGCCAGACGCTGGTCGGCATCCAGACGGGTGCGGCGGAGGATCGCCACGGCTGGCTCGAACGGCTCGACTGACGCGGACGGCAAAAAGGGCGGACGCCCCCTTTTCAGGGGCGACCCATCCGACTAAAGCCACCCGCTCCGCTGGGGCGTCGCCAAGTGGTAAGGCAGCGGCTTTTGGTGCCGCCATTCGCAGGTTCGAATCCTGCCGCCCCAGCCAACCGAGTCCTCATGATTCGGTTCTAGCGTAGTGACTTACGACAGTTTTCATCGCTTCGTCGATTCGACCCGGTTAACCTCAGCTAGACCCGGTTCGACGGCTATTCTGCATGGATTTCTGACGTGTTTTGATCTGCGCCGGGAGCCGACCGGAGTCGGTTATGGCCCGGAAAATTGCACTCACCCCCGCGTCGATCGACGCATTGCAGAAAGGATTGCTCGCTGATCTGTTGACTCCCGGCCTCGTGCGCGTCTGCGGCTCCTTAACATCGATTAGCTCGCCTGTTCGTAGGAGCCGGCCTTGAGCACATGCGTCGCCAAGAGGTCGCGGATGCTGTGCGGTCCGTGCAACAGCAGGCCCGGGACTGCACCGTTGCCTGTATAGGGATTGAAGATGCCGTAGCGCTGGATCATCAGCCGCCATGCTTCATAGAAGCTGGTCCGGTCATAGGCAGCATCCGCTGGTCCGCTTCACCGTCTTGACGAAGAACGAAATATTGGGGGAGAGGCGATAACGCGCCTTCGGGTCCGCCGCGGACCTGATGCCGCCATCAACCGTGCGGCGCACACCTGGACGATGCGGATGCACGCCGACGATGCTGCGCAGCATCGTGCTGCGTTCGAACGCTGGCGTGCGGCCGATCCGCGCCATGCCGCCGCTTACGAGCGTCTCGAGTGGCAATGGACGACGGCGGGGCTTCTAGACCAGACAGCGATCGGCCGAACTAGGGCATTGCCGGAGCCGCGTTCGATATTTTCTTCCCGGACGCATGCTTATGCGCTCGCCCTGACCGCGATTCTCGCTGTGGTCGGTATCAGCTTCTGGATGATCTCTGTCGGCGGCACCAACGATCGTTCAACGATGGCCGATATTCGCATCGGTCGTAGCGGGTTGCGACCCTGCGCCAGTCCTTCATTCTGCCGAACAGGTTCTGGATCTTGTGGCGCTGGCGATAGAGCCTCTTGTGGTATTCGTATTGGACTTTGCGGTGGACTTGGGCGGGATGCAGGCGGTGATGCCGCGGCTGCCGAGCGCGGCGCGAAACCAGTCGCTGTCATAGCCCTTGTCACCAAGCAAGACCTTGGCCGTGGGCAGCTGAAAAACAGCAGAACGGCGCCCTTGTGATCGCTCATCTGGCCTTCGGTGAGCAGCAGGATGATCGGGCGCCTTTGGTCATCGCGGACGGGGTGGAGCTTCGAGTTCAGCCCGCCCTTGGTGCGCCCGATACATCTAGGAAAAGCCCCCTTTTAGCAGGCTGGCGGCGGTACGATGCGCCTTGAGGTGGGTGGCATCGATCATGGTCGCGTCGGGCGCTTCGGCCTTGCCCGCCAGTTCGGCAAAAATGCGGTTGAACACGCGCAGGCGGCTCCGGCGGATGAAGCGGTTATAGATGGTCTTGTGCGGTCCATAGCCCTTGGGCGCATCGCGCCACATCAGTCCGTGCTTGATGACGTAGACAATGCCCGACTCGATCCGCCGAGCATCGAGAACATGTTCGGCAAGCTCAAGGACTGGCGGCGCATCCACACACGGTACGACAGATGCGCTCACACCTTCCTCTCTGCCATCTACCTCGCCGCATCCCTCATCTTCTGGCTCAATCAATGAGTCTTGAACCTAGCTTGCTGCGATTCAGACAATCGCGGCGGGCCAATCGTCCCGGCTCCAAGCGAGCTCAGCGATGCGCAATACGGGCGCGCCCGCCTTCACGTCATCGGCATGATAGACGATGAGGTCGCGGTCGCCGTCATGATAAAGCCCGCAGTGGCCGGGGCCGCGAAAATTGGATGAGCCGAACGGCCAATCCGAGAGCACCTCGAAGCCGTAGCCGCCCATCATCGGCCGGCCGTGATTGTCGAGATAGGGACCGTGAACGCTTCGCGACCGCCCCACCGAAACCGAATAATTGCTCGAGGCGCCGCGGCAGCAATATTGGTAGCTGGCGAAGAGATAGTACCAGCCGTCGTGTGCGAAGACGAAAGCGCCTTCGATCGGGTTGTTGCCGTAATCGTTCGGTGCCGGAAGATAGGCGAGCGACTCGATCTGCGTATCGCCGGGCAGGCGCTTTCCCGTCTCCCGATCGAGCGCGATCATCTTGATCCCGGTCCAGTAGCTACCAAACACCAACCAATGCGCGCCATCGGCATCAGCGACGAAATTGGCATCGATCGCGTTGAAGGTGCTGTTTTCGTGGGTTTCGATCACCATGCCGCGATCGGTCCAACCGTAGCGCGGCGACGTGCGATCGAGCGTCGGCGTGGTTGCGAACCCGATCACCGACCGCCGGCTGCCGCCGGTGGAGACGGCATAATACATGCGGAACTGGTCATCGACACGCGCGATGTCGGGCGCCCAGAACACGGTGCCTCCCGGTACCTTCTCTCGCACCCAGGCGGGCACTTCCTCGAAGACTTCCCCATTATCCGTCCAATGGTGAAGATCGCGCGAGACGCGCCATGTCGGCGACGCCTTCTTGTTCCAGCCGCCTGAGCCGAACACATGGTAGACGTCGCCTTCGCGGATGAGGACCGGATCGTGGATGCCGGCAAGGTCGCCGCTGAGCCGGTCGTTGAGCGGGCGTGGCTTGGGCGTGCGCCTGAAAGACGGGCAGGCGGCAAACCCGCCCGTGATGAGAGCGCCCCCCAACAGGCGGCGGCGGTCGATCGCAAACATTCCGGCTCTCCCGAAAAGGTGCGGCGCCCCGGGAGGAGTGGGGCGCCGCGAGGCGTGGATCGTCAGAACTGGAAGCGCAGCCCGATCGCGTAGAGATCGTCATAGCTGCGGATGTCGCGCGGATTGCGGGCGTCGTCCCAATAGCTCTTGTAGGCCGATTTGGTGACGTTGATCGCATCGAGACTGAGCGTGATCTGCTTGGTGATCTCATAGCCGACACTGATGTCGAGCCGGCCGCTCGGCCGCACGCGGTTGAGGAAAATCTCCTGATCCACCGGCCTGAGCGAGAAGCCCGGCGTGTCATCGCCATCGGCATAGCGCGACCGATAAGTATAGGCCGCGCGGACCGAGAGGCCGTATTTCTCATAGAGCAAGGCGGCGTTGAAATTGTACTTGGATACGCCGAGCAGCTGCACGTCGGCGAGCGGATCGTCGGGCGTGGTTACCTGGCCGTCGAGATAGGTGAAGTTCGCATAGACGCCGAACCCGCTCAATGCGCCGGGCAGGAAATCGAAGAAGGTCTGCGTGCTCGCCTCGATGCCCTTCAGATCGGCGCTGCCGAGATTGCGCGGGCGCGAGATCTGATAGCTGATACCGTCAATCACGACTGGCTCGACGCTGTTGACGACGCGATCCTTGATGTTCTTGTAGAACAGTCCGATCGCCACATAATCACTGCGGTTGAAATAATATTCGAGCGTTGCGTCGAACGCGTCGGCCTTTTGCGGTCTGAGGTCCGGATTGCCGCTCGATCCCGAGTTCGGAATGTTCGGATTGGTCTGGACGATATAGTTCAACCCCGGATTGAGCGATCCGAAGCCGGGCCGCGACAGCGTCTTGGAATAGGCGAAGCGCGCCTGCAGGCCGCCTCCGAACTTGAGCCGCATGCTCGCATTGGGCAGCAGATCGGTGTCGCTGGTATCGCGCGTCACCGCGACGATCGAGGGCACCCCGTCGGTGATCACCGTGCCGCTGCCGGTGATGGTGCGATCGGTGCGCGTCAGGCGCAGGCCGATCAGGCCGTCGGCGGTGATCCCGCCGAGATCGAATTCGTACGCGCCCTGTAGATAGCCCGCATAGGTCTTCTCGCCCGCTTCGAAGCCGCGCGTCGGATCGTAATCGGGCGTGCCGGTCGGGATGCCGAAGATCGTCTTGAGCTGGTTCTGGATATAGCCTTCACGCAGATAATCGGGATCGGGGATCAGCCAGGGATCGCCGCCGTTCGCTTGGGGGATGCCCGGCGTCTCGCTCAGGAAATCCGCGGGTAGGCCGTTGCCGGCGACCGACACGCCGAGCGCGGTGACCGGGATGTTGATGATGAACTGTTGAGTTCGCGCCTTGCGGTCGGCGAAGCGCCCGCCCACCTGGATGTTCTTGAGGATGCCGCCGACGTCGTAGGTGCCGTCCAGCTGCGCGGCGAACAGGCTGCCGATCGAATCGGCATTGTCCTGATAGAGGCCGTTGATGAACTTGTAGTCGTCGGGCTCGTTGAGCGGATTGCCCGGCGCATTATACTGCGTCCCGCCGCCGACATTGGTGATGATGTCGACCTGCGGCACGCGCTTGCCGATATCCATGATGAACGTGTGTCGCGTATATTTCGAATATTGGTACGAGACGTCGCCGTTCAGGTGGAGCCGGCCGTGATTGTACTTGAACCCGCCGGCACCGAGATAGAGGTTGGTCCAGGCCTGATGCGCCTGGTCGCTGGAGATCGTGCCCACATTGTGCACCGTCATCGCGGTCGCCTGGCAGAAATGCTGCGTGGTGACGCTCGGATCGACGTCGGGATCGGCGTAGAAGCCCGCGCCGCTGACATAGGCGTCGAAGCACTGATCGCCCACCTCGACATTGTCGATCTTGGACGCCGAGAAGCTGTCGTAGAGGATGAACGCGGTCGAATATTTCGAGCGATAGCCCGAGAACAGGCCGTCGGCGTAGAGTTCGAGGTCGCTCGACGGCCGCCATTGCAATGAACCGTTGATCTGCGGCCGCTTGTAGCTGCCGAAATTGTTGAGCCCGCCGACATTGGTCGGTGCGGCGACGTCGCGCGGCGCGACGCCGACGGGGAAGATGTTGGTACTGCGCGCCTCGCTGTTGAAGGCGATCGCCTGGCTGTAATCGTTCTGCGAATAGGAGATATCGACGAGTGCACCGAACTCGCCGATCCCCGTCTGCCAGCGATCGGCCATCAGGAAGCCCACTGCCGGATTGAGCTTGTCGGCCTGGTGGCTGTAGGTGCCCTTGGCGCTGCCCGCGAGCGTGAAATCGTCGAAATCGAACGCGCGATGAAGCTTGAGATTGACGAGGCCCGCGACGCCACCTTCGATCAGATTCGCGGAATTCGACTTGTAGACGTCGGCGCCCGCGAGTGCCTCGGCGGGCAGATCCTGGAACGAGAAGCCGCGCCCCGCGCCGGTGAATATCTCGCGGCCGTTGAGCGTCGTGAAGACGTCGCCGAGCCCGCGGATGAGCGGCCCGACGACCTCGTTGTCCGAGCCGATCGTCACCTGTACGCCAGGCACGCGCTGGAGCGCGGCGGCGACGGTGGGATCGGGGAACTTGCCGATATCGTCGGCGACGATCGAATCGACGACCTGATCGGACTCGCGCTTGATCGCTGCGGCCGCCTCGAGGCTCTCGCGGATGCCGGTGACGACGATCTCGCCGTCCTGCGCATCCGCCTGGACGTCCGCCGGAGGCGATGTGTCGCCGGCATCCTGCGCCGCCGCCGGGGCACTCGCGGCGGCGAGCGCCAGGCCCGATGCCGAATAAAGAACGATGCTCTTCCACGACATAGTGATTCCCCTTTCTTCCCGGTCGGCGCATTCGCGCAGCCGGCTTGTTGTTCCCGGCGCCTCAGCGCTCGACGGCCACCACCGCCACCGATTTTGCCGGAAGATCGAAGACCAGCGCGCCGCCGTCGGCACGGCCGGAATAGGCGGCAGGCACCAATGTGTTCGGCCGATCGAAGGTGTTGCGCGTGTCCATCGCCGGGCCGGTCAGGATCCGCCCCTGCGCGCCGCGTGCCGCGACGCCGTCGATCGATACCCGCACGCGCGCGCTCTGGTGCGGATCGACATTGACCAGCGCCAGATGGAGCTTGCCGTCGCGACCGCGCGCCGCCGACGCATCGACCGCGGGCATGCTGATATTGCCGACGCGATAGATCGGTCCGTCCACCTTCAGCGGCAGGAAGGTCGCGTCCATGAACGGCTGGTACATGTCGAAGACATGATAGGTCGGCGTCACCACCATGCGCGGACCGTCGGTGAGCACCATCGCCTGATCGACGTTCACCATCTGCGCGATGTTCGCCATCAGCATGCGATCGGCATGGCGATGGAAGATGTTGAAGCTGAGTGCGGCGACCAGCGCATCGCGCAGCGTGTTCTGCTGCATGTACAAATCGTGCTCGCCGAACAGCCCGGCGTCGGGCTCGGTCGAGGCGTCGTACCACGTTCCCCATTCGTCGATGACGATGCCGACCCGCTTGGCGGGATCGTATTTGTCCATCACCGCCGAATGCCGGGTGAGCAGCGTGTCCATGTAGCGCGCCGCGTCGAGCGTGCGCGCCCAGGCGTCTTCCGCGAAGCCCGTGGCTTGGCCGTGGCTCGTCCAGTCGCCGGGGAAAGCGTAATGATGGATGCTGATCGCGTCGAACGCATCGCCTGCGCCGCCGTCGCGCATCATCACCTCGGTGCGTTCGAGCGCGGTGTCGGCGAACTTCACCGGCACGCCGGCATAAGTGTCGTCGTTCGGCCCGCTCGCGACGCGGACCAGCGGCGTGCCGGCGGGCGGGCGCAGGAAGGTTGAATAGCGCTTGGTGAGATCGGCGGAATAGGCCGGCGTCATTCGCCCGCCGCAGCCCCAACTCTCATTGCCGACGCCGAAGAACGGCACTTTCCACGGCTTGTCGCGCCCATTGGCGCGCCGCTCGTCCGCCAGCGTCGAACGGGTGTCCGACGTCATGTATTCGTACCAGTCGGACATCGAGCGCGGCGGCGCGCTGCCCATGTTGCCGGCGATATAGGCGTCGGCACCGAGCATCTCGGTATAGTTCATGAATTCGTGGGTGCCGAAGGCGTTGTCCTCGATCCCGCCGCCCCAGTTGCTGTTGACGCGCTTCGCTCGCTTGGCGCGCGGGCCGATCCCGTCGCGCCAATCGTAATAGTCGGCGAAGCAGCCGCCCGGCCAACGGATCACCGGAATGTGGAGCTTCTTGAGCGCTTCCAGGACATCGGTGCGATAGCCGTCGACATTCGGAATCTTCGAATCCTTGCCGACCCAGATCCCGCCATAGATGCTGCGGCCGAGATGCTCGGAAAACTGCCCGTAGATGTAGCGGCTGATCCGCGCGCCGGGATGCGCGGCATCGATCGTCACCGACGCCTTGATCTGCGCCGGCGCCGGCGTCGCCGCCAGGATGCCCAGAATCGCGACTGCCGTCGCCCATCGACCTGCTCGCTTCGTGACGTGGCGTTCCACGCGTCTTCCCTCCCTTGGCACTGTCGGCGTCGGCCGATGCCGATCACTGGGCGCGCTTTACTCCGAGTTTTTTCCCGCTGTCAACAGCGAAGCGTTTGCATCGCCGCTCGCCGAATTCTCCTGAAAATCACCAATTAATCTAGAATATCGCCTGTTTTTGGCAGCTGTAAGAGGCACAATGATTCATGTTGACCTTTTATTCCTCCGACAATAAGCAACGCCAACAAAGGGGTTGCCGTGACTAGACAGGACGACATCGTCGCCTCGCTCGCCGACATCGGGATCGCTGCCGCGCGCATCCGCGCGATCGAGCCGCTGTCCGGCGGCGTCTCGTCCGATGTGTTCCGCGTCGACCTCGACGACCGCGCGCTGTGCGTGAAGTTCGCGATCGAACGCTTGCGGGTGGCGCGCGACTGGCAGGCGCCGGTGCGTCGCAGCGCCGCCGAATATGGTTGGCTGGAAAAGGTCGGCGCCTGGTTTCCTGGCTGGGGGCCGCAGGTAATCGGCTACGATGCCGCGCGGTACGGCATGGCGATGGCCTATTTGCCGCCGGAGACGCACCCCAACTGGAAAGCGGAGTTGCTCAGCGGACACGTTGATCGTGCCGTCGCTGCCCAGGTCGGCGCGCGTCTCGTCGCGATCCATGCGCGATCGGCGACCGAACCATCGCTCGCCGGCGTCTTCGCCAATCAAGACGATTTCGCGGCACTGCGCATCGATCCCTATTTGCGATTCACCGCCGCGCGGCACCCGGAACTCGCGCAGCACATCCACGCACTCGCCGACGCGCTTGCAAGCGCAAGCGTTGCTCTGGTCCACGGCGATGTCAGCCCGAAGAACATTCTGTGCGGCCCCGCAGGCCCCGTGTTCATCGACGCCGAATGCGCGACCTGGGGCGATCCGGCCTTCGACGCTGCTTTCGTGCTCAACCATCTTGTGATCAAGGCGCTCGTCCTGTCGCGCGGTACGGCGGCATCGGCGCGTGCGCTGTGGGAGGCGTATCGGCACGGAGTCGATTGGGAGCCTGCCGACACGATCGAAACACGGATCGCGGCGCTTCTCCCGGCGCTGATGCTCGCCCGCGTCGATGGCAAGTCGCCGCTCGAATATCTGACCGGAGAGACCGCGCAGCTGGTGCGCGATCGGGCATCCGTCCTGTTGACGCGCCAGCCGACGACGGTCGGCGCCATCCTGACCAACATCGAGGAATCCCGATGAGCCGATACGACATCCACGCTGTGCGCGCCCGCCGGATCTGGGATTCGCGCGGGCTGCCGACGGTCGAGGTCGAGGTCGCGCTCGCCGGCGGCGCGCGCGGTCGCGGCGTCGCGCCCGCCGGTGCGTCATGCGGATCGCGCGAGGCGATCGACCTGCGCGATGGCGGCGCAGCGTTCGGCGGCAAGGGGGTCGTGCGCGCGATCGAGCGCGTCGCGGACGATCTGGCGCCGGCGCTCCACGGCTGCGACGCTCGGGAGCAGGAGGATATCGACCGGCGGATCGAGCAATGCGACGGCACGCCCAATTTCGCGCGGATCGGTGGCAACGCGGCGGTAGCGACCTCGCTCGCGGTGCTCAACGCGGCAGCGGCGGCGGTCGGTCAGCCGCTGTGGCACTATCTCGCTGAGCAGCACGGCGCCCGCCCCAGCGTGCCGCTGCCCGAGGTGCAGATTTTCGGCGGCGGCGCGCATGCGGCGCGGCGCGTCGACGTGCAGGATTTCATGGTGATGGTGCCCGGCGCGGCCAGCTTCGACGAGGCGATGGCGGTGACCGCGGAAATCTACCGTGCCGCGGGCCGGCTGATGGCCGAGCGCGGGAGCAGCGCCGGGGTCGCTGACGAAGGCGGGTGGTGGCCCGCGTTCGATTCGAACGAGGACGCACTCGACATGGCGATGCGCGCGATCGAAGCGGCGGGCGAGACGCCGGGCGATCGCGTCGTGCTGTCGCTCGACATCGCCGCGACGCAGTTTCGCGACGGTGGCGGCTATCGGCTCGCGCTGGAGGATGCGCGGCTCGATCGCGACGCGCTGATCGATCGACTCGGCGGCTGGCTCGACCGCTATCCGATCGTCGCGATCGAGGATCCGCTGGCCGAGGATGCGGATCAGGGTTTTGCCGCGTTCACGCAGCGATTTGGCGATCGGGTTCAGGTTGTCGGCGACGATTATCTGGTGACCGACGCCGCGCGGGTTCGTGACGCCGCGGCCCGCGGCGCCTGCAACACCGCACTCATCAAGGTCAACCAGGCGGGCACCGTCAGCCGCGCGATCGCCGCGTTCGAGGCTGCGCGCAACGCCGGCTGGGGCGCGATCGTCTCGGCGCGCTCGGGCGAGACCGAGGACGTGTCGATCGCCCATCTCGCGACGGGGCTCGACGCGGGCCAGCTCAAGGTGGGCTCGTTCGCGCGCTCCGAACGTATGGCGAAATGGAACGAGTGCCTGCGCATCGAGGAGGCGCTCGGACCCGCTGCCTTCGCCGGCGGTCGGGCGCTCGCAAACACATGGTGGGGCCGGCGCGGCAGCACCAACGACAAAGGAGATCAGGCGTGAGATTCATCCGGTTCGGCGAACGTGGGAACGAACGGCCCGGAATCGTGGATGACGACGGCGCCGTTCGCGATCTTTCGGGCCTGATCGAGGCTCTCACGCCCGACATGCTGTCGCCCGAGTTGATTGCGCACGTGGCCGCCGCCGACGGATTGCCCGTGGTCGATCTCGCCGGTCAGCGGATCGGCGCGGCGATCGCGCGGCCCGGCACGATCTGGTGCATCGGGCTCAATTATGTCGATCACGCCAATGAGGCCGGGATGGCTATCCCGAGCGAGCCGGTCGTCTTCAGCAAGGCGGCGAGCGCGCTCAGCGGCCCCAACGACGCGATTCCGTTCACCGACGACATGACCAAGCTCGATTGGGAAGTCGAGCTCGGCATCGTGATCGGCCGGCCCGCCTTCCGGGTGTCTACGGCCGATGCGCTCGATCATGTGTTCGGCTACACGTTGGTCAACGACGTGTCCGAGCGTGCGTGGCAGCTCGAACGCGGCGGTCAGTGGATCAAGGGCAAGAGCCATCCCGGGTTTTGCCCGGCTGGCCCATGGCTGGTGACGCGCGACGAGGTGCCCGATCCGCAGGCGCTCGCGTTGCGGCTCGAGGTCAACGGCGAACCGATGCAGGACGGCACGACCGCCGACATGATCTTCCCCGTCGCCGAGATCGTCAGCTATCTGAGTCGGTTCGCGCGACTCGAACCCGGCGACCTCATCTGCACGGGCACCCCGGCCGGGGTCGGCGCGGGCATGTCGCCAGCACGGTTCCTGAAGCCCGGCGACAGCGTTCGGCTGACGATCGACGGGCTGGGCGAGCAGACGCAGCGCGTCGAGGCGCTGTCGTGAACCGGATCGACCTCGCCGGGAAGGTCGCGGTCGTCACCGGCGGTGCGCAGGGGATCGGCGCGGCGGTCGCCGACCGACTGGCGGCGTCGGGCGCCGAGGTCATCCTGTGGGATCTCGATGTCGCCGACGCGTCGCATGCCGCGCGGCGGGTCGACGTGACGGATGAGGCCAGCGTCGCCGAAGCGGCACACGATGCCCTCGATCGTGGGGGACGGATCGACATCCTCGTCAACAGCGCGGGCATTGCCGGTCCCACCGCCGAACTGTGGAACTATTCGCTCGACGACTGGCGCCGGGTGCAGCGCGTAAATGTCGACGGCACGTTCCTCGCCTGCCGCGCGGTGCTGCCCGCGATGATCGCCAACAAATACGGTCGGATCGTCAACATCGCCTCGGTCGCGGGCAAGGAAGGCAATCCAAAGGCCGCCGCCTACAGCGCGTCGAAGGCCGCGGTGATCGCGCTCACCAAATCGCTCGGCAAGGAGCTTGCCGGGCACGACATCGCGGTCAACTGCGTCACGCCGGCTGCGGCACGGACCCGGATTTTCGACGCGGTGTCGCAGGAATTCATCGATTACATGCTCGCCAAGATTCCGCGCGGCCGGTTCCTCGAGCTCGACGAAGTGGCCGCGATGATCGCCTGGCTGGTGTCGGCGGAGAATTCGTTCGCTACCGGCGCCGTCTTCGATGTTTCGGGCGGGCGCGCCACCTACTGATATGACGCACGGGGAGACCGACCGATGAGCATGTCCTGGATCGATCTCACGATCGTCATCCTCTATTTCATCGGCATCTTCGGGCTCGCCCAATGGCTGTCGCGCGACAAGGCGGGACACGACAAGACCAGCACCGATTATTTCCTCGCCTCGAAGAACCTGCCGTGGTGGGCAATCGGCGCCTCGCTGATCGCGGCCAACATATCAGCCGAGCAGATCGTCGGCATGTCCGGCTCAGGCTACGCCATCGGCCTTGCTATCGCCTCGTACGAATGGATGGCCGCTGCCACGCTGCTGATCGTCGGCAAGTTCTTCCTGCCGATCTTTCTGCGCAACGAAATCTACACCATGCCGCAGTTCCTCGAACAGCGGTTCGGGCCGTGGATCAGGACGCTGATGGCGGTATTTTGGCTCGGCCTCTACATCTTCGTGAACCTGACCTCGATCATCTGGCTCGGCTCGATCGCAGTCGCGCAGGTGATGGGCGTGAACCAGGATCTGGCGCTATACGGCCTCGCCGCCTTCGCTTTGCTCTATCAGCTGCGCGGCGGCCTCAAGGCGGTGGCGTTGACCGACATCGTCCAAGTGACGCTGTTGGTACTGGGCGGCCTGCTGATCGGCGCGATCACGCTCGGCCGGATCGGGGACGGCAGCATTGTCGCGGGCTTTGGCCGGCTGATCGACACCGCCCCCGGCCATTTCCACATGATCCTTTCGCCCGACAATCCCTATTACAAGGACCTTCCCGGGATCAGCGTGATCGTGGGCGGGATGTGGATCGCCAACCTCGCTTATTGGGGCTTCAACCAATATATCATCCAGCGAGCACTCGCGGCCAAGAACATTCAGGAAGCGCAGAAAGGCGTCGTATTCGCCGCCTATCTCAAGCTGCTGATGCCGGTGATCATCGTGCTGCCCGGCATCGCTGCCGTGATGCTCGCGCCCGATCTCGCCAAGCCCGACCAGGCCTATCCGACGATGATGCGCCTGCTGCCGACGGGCATCCTCGGCCTTGTCTTCGCCGCATTGACGGCTGCGATCATCGCGTCGGCGGCGTCGAAGATCAATTCGATCGGCACGATCTTCACGCTCGACGTCTATCGTAAGGCGCGCGCATCGCATTTTGCGGCGATAGCTGAGGGGGCGACTGAGCACGCCGCTGCCGCCTCTTCCGAAGAGCGCCATCGCGAAGAGCGCCATCTCGTCCTGGTAGGGCGATTGAGCGCGGTCGCGGCGACGCTGATCGCGATGGCGGCCGCACGCCCGCTGCTCGGTAATTCGGACCAGGCGTTCCAGTTCATCCAGGAATACACCGGTTTCTTCACCCCCGGGATCACCGTGATCTTCCTGCTTGGCCTGTTCTGGAAGCGTGCGAGCGAAGCGGGCGCGCTGGTCGGCGCGATCGGATCGCTGCTGCTCTCGATCCTGTTCGCCCAATGCTGGCCGTCGCTGCCTTTCATGAACCGCTGGGTGGTCGTGTTCTTCGCCGCGCTGGCGCTTGCAATCGTCACCTCGCTGATCCTGCCTCAGCGTCGTGCCGACCGCATCGTCACCAGCGACGTGAGCTACCGCACCTCGCCCGCATTCAACATGCTCGGAATCGGCGTGCTGCTGATCCTGATCGCGCTCTACGCCGCGTTCTGGTAAGGTTGGAAGGGGGTGCCATTTCCGTGATCAGCAACAATCCGAAACGCCGGCGGGGCGGCTTGGCCAAGGCGAACCCCGCGCCGATCGAGCCCCTCAACGAGGGCGACGAGCCGCGCATCACGCGCCCTCACAATGCGGTCGCCAGGCGGCTTGGGATCGCGATCCTGGCGGGCGACTATGTGCCGGGCGATCTTCTTGCCAACGAAGAAGAGGCGAGCGCAGGCCTAAATGTCTCGCGCGGCGCCTATCGCGAAGCGATCCGGACGCTTGCGGCGAAAGGCCTGGTCCAAAGCCGCCCTAAGATCGGGACGCGGATCAACCCGATCGAGCGCTGGAATCTGCTCGACACCGACGTGCTCACCTGGCTGTTCGCCCGCGAGCCCGATGAGCGCCTGATCAATGACCTTTTCGGGTTGCGCCTCATGGTCGAGCCCGAGGCCGCCCGACTGGCCGCGCTCAACTGGACCGAGGAGGAGTTCCCGCGCCTGCGGGCAGCGATGGAAGGATTGATCGGCTTCGAGCCGTCGAGCGAGCGCTGGCAGCAGGCCGACAAGGATTTCCACGACACGATCATCCGAATGGCGGGGAACGCCTTTCTGACGACGCTAGCGGGCGCGATCACCACGGCCGTTCGGCTCACGACGAAATACAAGCTGCGCGTTCCGGGCGAGGTAGCGAATTCCACGATCGAGCATCTTCGCGTCTACGAAGCGATCAGCGTTCGCGACGGCGATCTCGCAGCAGAGCAAGCCTACAAGCTGATCGAGGGCGCGCGCGAGACCACGCTTTATGAACGTCGTCGTGCAGCTCGAGCCGATGGACGAATGGCCTCGCCATCCTGAATATCGGCCATGACGAAACCGCCATAGCCAGCGACGGCACGTCCGTCTTCGCAGGACGCTCCGATGGTCGACGGCCGGGGAACGGCACTCACCGCTGCGCCGATTGGCACCTTGCGCTGCCTATAGCCGAAAGCGGATCCCCAATGAGTAGGTCGTGTCGTCGTAGCGATATTGATTGCCCAGATATTGGTCGTTCCAATAGCCGTAATAATTGCTGCCGAGGATGTTGGTCGCGCCGAGATCGAGCCGCAGCCGCTTGCTGATGTCGTAGGTGACCCCCGCATCGAGCCGCCCCGACGGGCGCACGTAGTTGAGCAGCGTGGGTGTGAAGACCTCGTCGACCCGATCCGGATCGATCGCACGCAACGAGACGTTCCCCGTCATATCGGCGTCGTAATAGCGCGAGCGATAGGTGTAGACCGCACGCACCGACAACCCGTATTTCTCGTAGAGCAGGCCCGCGTTGAAATTGTATTTCGACACGCCCTGAAGCGGGTAGCCCGCCAGCGGATCGTCGCCCTTCACCTTGGTATCGGCATAAGTGAAGTTGCCGAACACCCCGAAGCCGGACAGCGCGCCGGGCAGGAAATCGAAGAAGGTCTGCCCGCTGACCTCGATGCCCTTGAGGGCCGCCGCGCCGACGTTGCGCGGGCGACCGATGTTGTAGATGACGCCGTCGATCATCTCGGGGCTCGACGCGGAAATCACGCGATCCTTGATGTTACGCTTGTATACCGCCACGGCGAGGAAGCCGTGGGGAAAGTAATACGCCAGCGATGCGTCGATATTCTCGGACTTCTGCGGTCGAAGGTCGGGATTACCCGCCGAGCCCGAACCGATGAGGTTGGGATTGGTGGAGATCGCGTAGCTCAACCCCGGATTGAGCTGCCCGAAGCCCGGACGACGGATCGCCTTCGAATAGGTCAGGCGCGCCTGCAGGCCGCCACCGAAGCGCAGCCGGGCGCTGGCGTTGGGCAGGATATCGGTATCGGCCGTATGCGCAGTGACCGGTCGGATCTCCGTATGCGCCGGCGTGTCGCCCGACGCCGGCACCTGCACCCGGCTCGCGCCGCTGATCGTGCGCTCGGTACGCGTCGGACGCACGCCGACGAGGCCATCGAGCGTCATCGACCCGATCGGAATCTCGTAGCCGATCTGTGCGTAGCCGGCGATCGTCTTCTCTGTAGCGTCGAAGCGCCGCTGCGGCTGATAGGCGGGGTCGCCCGGCTCGAGCCCGAAGATCGACCGCAGCATGTCGCGGCCCGTATCGGATCGCAGGAAATCCGCGCTCGGCACCAACCCGCGCTCGCCATCGTTGAGCAGCGGCACGCCGGGCATGAGTGCCAGGAAATCGTCAGGCAGACCCAGCGAGCTCACCGGAACGGTATTGTCCTCGCTCGGCGTGCCCAGGACGCCACCGGGCGCCGGCGTGTTGACGACGGCCTGATTGAAAACGGCGCTACGATCGGCATAGCGCAGCCCCGCCTGGAACTTGTCGAGGATACCGCCGATCTCGTAGGTGCCGTCAAGCTTGGCCGCGAACAGATCGCCACTCGAATGCTGGAAGTTCTGGTTGAATCCCTGTGACAGGACGAGGTCGTCCGGCGACGCGAACGAGGTCTGCGGCGTGATCGAGGAACTGCCG
Organism: Sphingomonas sp.; assembly: GCA_035538935.1. Lineage (GTDB taxonomy): Bacteria > Pseudomonadota > Alphaproteobacteria > Sphingomonadales > Sphingomonadaceae > Sphingomonas. The sequence goes on along the minus strand of DATLJH010000018.1, from coordinate 49,463 downwards.
TCGCCGGTGTTCGCGACATAATGCCATTCGGGAATGCGCTGCCCGACCGCGAGCACGACGGTCTCGTTGGTCGCGGTCGACTTCTGATACGAAACCTCGCCGTTCACCGAGGCGCCGTCGCTGTCGTATTTGAAGCCGAAGGCACCGAGATAGTCGTCGCTGTCGTCCTTGAAGGCGTAGGTCTTCTGTTCGGTAATCGCGTTGAGGAACGTCGCAGACTGCAATTTGCACAAGTTCTGGACGGTGTAGGGCTGGAGTGAACGAACGTCGTCGCTGGGGTCGGCAGTGCCCTGGTCGTCCACCAGCACGATCGGATTGCGGGTGTCGCTGTTGCGCACGCGCGCGGTGATGCACTCGTCGGTCGTCTCGATATCTTCGATCGCGCCGCCCGAGGTGAAGAAATTCGCCGTGATCAGCGATCGCTGATCACGCGCGCGGTAGCTTGTGTAGAGACCGTCGAGATAGAATTGCAGTTCGTTCGAGGCTCGCCACTGGAGCGAGCCATTGGCCTGACGGCGCTCATATTTTCCATATTCAACGTTGTTCGCACCGACATTGGGAGCGAGCACGCCCTCCACGTGGAACGGATCGGCGGTCAGGCTGCGTCGCTCGCCCTCGCGAGTCCGTGGATGCACATAATGGGATTGCGACCAGGTGACGTCGATCAGAGCGCCGATGTCGCCGATCCCGGTCGACCAGGTATCGGTGGCGAGCAACCCAAGCTGCGGATCGACCCGGTCGCTGTATCTGCCGTAATTGCCGCGCGCGTTGAGCACGATCGTGGGCTTGTGGAAATCGAAGGGCTTGTTGAGTTGCAGGTCGATGATTCCCGCAATCCCGCCCTCGATCAGGTCGGCGGTGTTGGTCTTCACGACATCGACGCGGTGCAGCGCTTCGGCAGGAATATCCCGCAGCGAAAAGCCGCGGCTGGTGGTTGAGAAGATCTCGCGACCATCCAGCGTCGTCAGAATGTCGCCGAGCCCGCGAATTTTGACATTGCCGATCTCGTTTGTCTGCAGCGTCGACACCTGCACCCCGGGGACGCGCTGCAGCGCTGCGGCAGTTGTGGGATCGGGAAATTTCCCGATGTCCTGCGACACGATCGAATCGACGATCTGCGGCGCATCCCGCTTGATCTCGGCCGCGCGTTCCAGGCTTTCGCGCACGCCGGTGACGACGATCGACTGTGATTGCGATGCCGTTTGCTCAGTTGCCGCGGCGTTCGCGTCGACGTCCTGAGCCTGCGCTGCTCCGGCAAGCGCCAGCACCGAAATTCCCGCGAAAAGTCCGATGCGATTCATTGGCGCTCCCTCCCGGTAGGATACCCAGTCTGCGCTGGGAATCATTATCATATAAATCAGTCCTCAAAACGCAAGGTGCCGCTGCCCATCCTCCTTCCCGCGAGCACGATCCGGGCAGGAAAAGCGATGAATGACAATTATTACGCGCTAAACGACCACGGACCGCACCCGCGCGCGTCGGAAAAATTCCTCAATGTCGCCTTCCCTCTGGAGCATCCGATTGATAGGATCAAACTCTGACCTGAAAGAGACGCAGCGCTCCGGCCGGATCAACGGGAGAGACGATGAGCGATCGGCGGGAGTTCCTAAAATATGCGGCGTTGGCAGCAACGGCCGCTTCGAATCCAGTGGTCGCGAAGGCCGCCAGGGTCACCAGGAGCCGAGTCCCCAACATCATCCTGATCGTCGCGGACGACATGGGATATTCCGATATCGGCTGCTACGGATCGGAGATCGAGACGCCCAATCTCGATCGGCTGGCCGAAGGCGGTATGCGCTTCGCCCAGTTTTACAATTCGCCGCGCTGCTGCCCCTCGCGCGCTTCACTGCTGACCGGGCTCTATTCGCATCAGGCCGGCATGGGCATGATGACGGCCGATCACGGCCGTTATCCCTATCCTGCTTATGCCGGCGATCTGAGCAAGGAATGCGTAACCATTGCCGAAGTGCTCAAAGGCGGTGGCTATCAGACCTTCATGTCCGGCAAATGGCATCTGACGCCATTCATGGACACTGCATCGCCGACGGTCGACAAGAGCAACTGGCCGCTGCAACGCGGCTTCGACCGCTATTACGGGATCATCGCCGGCGCTGCTGACTATTACAATCCGCAGACGCTGGTGCACGACAACGCCGCGATCAGCGAACCTGCGGCCGATTTCTATTTCACCGACGGCATCGCCGATCATGCCGTGAGGTTCATCGCAGAAGCGGACAGGTCGGCGCCGTTCTTCCTCTATACTGCATTCAACGCTCCGCATTGGCCGCTTCAGGCGCCCGAGAAGGCCGTCGCCAAATACCGTGAGCGTTATCGGCAGGGCTGGGACAAGACGCGCGAGGATCGCCATGCCAAGCAGGTGGCGATGGGGCTGCTCGACGCAAAATGGCCGCTCACCAAGCGAGATCCCCGCGTGCCGGCCTGGTCGCGTGCCTCATTCAAGGACTGGGAGGCCGAGCGCATGGCGGTCTATGCCGCGCAGGTCGACATACTCGATCAGGGCATCGGCCGGATGGTCGCCAAACTCGAGGAGCTCGGCGAGCTCGAGAATACGCTGATCTTCTTCATGGCCGACAACGGCGGCAATTTCGAGGAATTCGGCGCTCGAAAGAAGAAGGGCAAGCGACCCGTCTTCATGGCGCAGGAGACCAAGGACGGGCGGGATGTCGTCGTCGGCAATCTGCCGTCGGTGATGCCCGGTCCGGCGACGACCTTCCAGAGCTATGGCGGTCCGTGGGGTAATGTCAGCAACACGCCGTTCCGGCTCTACAAACATTATGCCCATGAAGGCGGAATCAGTACGCCGCTCGTCGCGCACTGGCCGGCGGGCATCCCGTCGCACGGTACGATCTCGCATCAGCTCGGGCATGAGATCGACATCATGGCCACCTGCCTGGCGGTGAGCGGCGCGACATATCCGTCCAAGAGCAAGGCCGGCCCTATGCCTCCACCACCCGAAGGGCGCAGCCTTTTGCCCGCCTTCCAAGGGCGTGAGATCGAGGATCGCGGCATGCTCTTCTGGGAGCACGAAGGCAATTGCGCGGTCCGCGACGGCAAATGGAAGCTCGTGTCGCGGTTCCCGAACAATTGGGAACTCTACGACATGGAAGCCGATCGCACCGAAACCGACGACGTCGCGGATGCCAATCCAGAGCAGATGCGCCGCATGCTGGATGCATTTCAGGCGTGGGTGACGCGCGTCGGCGTCCAGCCCTGGCCGATGCCCGGCACACCGCACGGCGAAGCGAGCGGACAATTACCGCTTCCGGAATATCTGCGTGTCGATCGGCCGGCTGGACGCGCCTTGGCCGAGCCGAGTTGACGTCTGTCCGCAGGAGAGGCCCGCGTGAACAGGTCACTCACATCGACGAGCCGCTACTTCAGGATTCTACTGTATGAGACGGACGCGCCAGCGGCACCGCCACGCTGAGCGCAATCTACCTCCAGACCTCAGGAAACTGGCAAACCCAGTCCATCGAGCATGTCGGTGAAATGGGCCAACGCCTCCGGTGTCGGGCCGGGATAATCGCCCGGCGTCGGCTGGTCGCCGATGAAGCCCATGTCCGCCTTGCCTTCGGGCAGGCTGTAGAAGCCGAGCACGAAGAGATAGCGCAGCGTGTCCATGAACGCGACCGGCTTGGCCATGCTGGTGACCGGAGTCGTGACGACGAGCGCATCGAGCAGTCCGGCGCGCTGGGCCGGCGTGATCGCATCGAACGCGGCCCCGTGCAGGGCCCGGCTTTGCGCATCCAGCCACATCAGCCCGCCGAGCACCTGTGCCCGATCCTGCCGCTGGATCGGATAAGGCGCGCTAATCCACTCGTCCACGAACGCCCCGACGCCGAGCGTACCAGCCCCCGGCGACTGCTCGTCGGCGGGAAGGATCAGGTCACCCAGCAGATCGACTGTCGCGCGCTGCGCCTTGTTCAGCGTCAGCGGCCAAGGCACCTTGGGCGCCATGAGGTCGGGATCGCGACCATAGCCGCGCGCGGGCAACGGCGGAGGCACCGCATCGGGCCAGTCCGCGACGACATCGAACGGCGGCGGAGTGTCCGTTCCTGCCGCCATCGCGGGCGGCGTCCAACGGGCGAGCGGCAGCGCCGCAGCGGCCATCACCCATTGCAGCGTTTCGCGGCGTGACGGCGTCATGCGAAGGCTCCTGTCTTGAACCGGGCGGCAAGCCGCTCGGAGGCACGCAATGCCAGCGCGAGAATGGTGAGCGTCGGATTCTTGTGTGCGCCCGAGGCGAAGATGGCGCCGTCCATCAGCACCAGATTGCCGACCTCCCAGGTCTGGCCATAGCTGTCGACCACCGACGATCGCGCGTCGGGCCCCATCCGCGCGGTGCCCAGTTCATGGATGATCTCGCCGCCCGCGGTGATGAGCTTTTCGGGCGGCAATTCGGGATCGAGGATGGTGGCGTTCATCCGCCTGAACACCGCATGCGCGGTTCGCTGCCCGTGCGCGACCTGGTTCAGTTCGTGCTGCGACCAGCGGAAGGCGAAGCGCAGCACGGGAATGCCGAACCGATCTTTCACGCCCGGATCGATTTCGCAATAGCTGTCCTTGTTGGGGATCATCTCGCCGCGCAGCGTCATCCCGATCGTCGCGCCCGAGGCGGCGCGCACCGCTTTCTTCAGCCCGGCGCCCCAGACCCGTGGCAGGGCGGCGGCAGGTGGGATGCCGAAACGGCCGCCGATCTCGAAATGATAGCCGCGCGGAAAGTCCAGTTCGCCGCGCTGCTGCTCCTGGTACAACCAGAAGGGGATATAGATGTGCTGCCCGCCGATGCCGTCCTCATTGTAGCGCGGGCGACCGGCAAGCGCGGGGACATAGGCGCGGAACGACGCGCCGGTTGAATCGGTGAGATTGCGCCCGAGCTGGCCCGAGGAATTGGCAAGCCCGGCGGGTGTGTCACCGGAATTGAGCAGCAGCCGCGTCGTCTCGCAGGTTCCCGCCGCCAGGATCACCGCCCGGGCCCTGACCCGGTGGCGGGCGCCGGTCTTCCGATCGACATAGTCGACCCCCGCCGCGCGATCGGCGCTCGCCATCACCACCTTCGAGACCATCGCGTCGGTGACGATCGCCAGCTTGCCGGTCGCCTTCGCCATCGGCAGGAACGAGGTCGTCGTCTGGAACATCGCGCCGATCGTGCAACCGCGGCCGCACGGCGTCGCGTTGAAGCAGGCGCTGCGCGGGGCGACATCGTCGGGCATGTCGCGCGTCAGCACGGCCGTATGCGCGGCGCGCACCGGAATCCCCATGCTTTCGCACGTAGCCTCGAGGAGCATTTCGGGGATGCGCGGCTTGGGCGGTGGCATCAGGCAGCCCGGCGAGGAATCCGGATGGTTCTCCAGCTCGATCCGCCCCCCGTTCACGCCGATCATCCGTTCGACGCGGTCGTAGAAGGGCGCGACATCGTCATAGCCGATCGGCCAATCCACGCCTAACCCGTCGCGCGAACGGGCCTTGAAATCATAGGGCCCCCAGCGTGGCACGTGCCGGCCCCAATGATTGGTCCGCCCGCCCAGCATCCGCGCGCGATACCAGCGAAAATCGGTGCCCTCGCGCATTGTATAGGGTTCGCCGTCGACTTCCCAACCGCCGCCTACGGTCGCGTCGAAATAGCCGAACGGTTTGTCGGGCGTGGCCGCCCCGCGCAAGGGCGCGTCGCTTTCGGGCGCCATCATGTTGACTTCGGCTTTGGGGTCATAGTCACGCCCCGCCTCGAGCATCAGGCAGCGCAGCCCCGCCTTGGTCAGGCTATAGGCCGCCATGCCCCCCGCGGCGCCCGAGCCGACGATGATGACGTCGGCGGTCGTTTCCGCCGGATCGAACGCGGCCGCCGTCACAGCGCGCTCGCGCCGAGCTTGCGGATCTTGATGTTGCGGAACGCGACCGGCGCACCGTGATCCTGCAAGCCGATCACCCCGCTTGGAAACGTGCCGAACAACGGCATCGACGCGAACTTCGACGCGGCCACCCGCTTACGCCATGCCTCGTCGCCGAACGAGACATCGGCGGTGAGCGTGCCGTTCAGCCATTGCTGGATATGGCCGTGCTCGACGCGCAACCGCGCGTGGTTCCAGCTTCCGGCGGGATGTGCCGCGCTCAGCGGCGGCACCGTCATGTCGTAAAGCGAACCGGCGCGGTGTGACGGGATCTTACCGTCGGGATGGCCCTCGTTGTCGAGCACCTGCATCTCGAGGCCGGTCTCGTAGATGTTCTGGACCCCGGGTGCGGGGCGAGCGAGATAGAGAACGCCGCTGTTGCCTCCGCGCGCGACCTTCCAGTCGAGCGTCAGCTCGAACGCGCCGTAGCTGTCGGCGGTGACGAGATCTCCCCCGCTCATCTCACCGGTCTTCGACGTCAGAACGAGCACACCGTCGCGCGCTACCCAATGGGGCGACGGCGCACCACCGCCAAAGCAACGCCAGCCGCTCAGATCGTGGCCGTTGAACAGCAGTTGCCAGCCTTCGGCGCGCTCGGTGGCGGAGAGTGTGTTGGGCGCAGTCGCGCTCTGCCCGGCCGGCGCCGGTGTGGTCACCAGCGCCAAAAGGCAAAGGCCCGCGATCGAGAAGCTACGCATCAGGTCTCTCCCATGGCTCGACCGTCCCATGTGGGCGATCGCATACCCAACAACGGCGGTGCCACGCTTCACTCTGTGCCAGTGAAGCGAAACTGCCCGCATCTATGCTGCCGTACCTCTCATGAAGACCGCCGCGCCGCAATAATAAACGAAATTGGTTTCATTTTTCTGCTGGAGCGTATCGTTCGCTCAAACACGCTGCGGGAATGGGGTCGGGAGGCGCTGAGGTGAGCCTTGCGTGGCGCAGATGGTAATCGCTCGCTGCCTCAAGGCTGGGGCCGCAGCGCGGCGATCAGGGTTTCCATATTGTCGATATAGGTGCCGGTCGAAATCCCGGTCACCGGATGATCGGTCTCGTAAGGCGAGGTATCGGTCGCATCGCCGACATGGGTCGAGCCGAAATTCCCCGGCGTCACCGCCTCGGGGCTCGGCCCGGTATAGGGATTGCTGGTCGATTTGAGCGGGGTCGGCCACCAGCCCTGCGCGTTGAGCGCATGGATGAGCTTTGCGGGGCTCTTGTCGCCGTCGTCGAGATTGAGATCGGACGTTCCGGTGATCTTCGTGAGATAATAGCGCGGAAGATGGTGGGCGGGGCCGGGCTGGAGGGGCGAATCTTTGGTCACCTCCGCCATGGCCATGGCCTTCAATGCCTCATAGTCATGGCGGAGCGCCGCCACGTCGATCTTGCGGGTCGAGCCGTAGTGACCGACCAGATTGCCCGGCGTGTAATCGGCGTAATAGTGACCGTTGGTCACGTTCGAGCCGGTGCGATGGAGCCAGAGCGGCTTGTTGGTGCCGATCTCGACGAAGGTCGGATAGGCTTTGCCGTCCTGTACGAGATTGTCGGGCAGGCGCACCGAGTCGAGCCAGTCGAGCGCCGCGGGAATCCGCGCCAGATAGCGGCTGTCGCCCGTCAGGCGATAGAAATGCATGAGTTGCTCGATCGCGGACGCCGTGGTGTGCGTCGCCAGCGCCTTGGGCTCGTAACTGCGCGCGGCGGCGGGCTTGAGGTCATCGGGCGTGTATTGCAGCGCCCAGCCCGGCTGCGGCTGGCCCTGCTGGGTCAACAGATAGACGTCCATGCCGCGATGGATGGCCGGCAGCAGGCGCTGATCCTGCAATATCTGATTGGCCATGATCAGATAATCGACATTCTCGGCCGTCACATTGTCGTTGAAGGTGATGTACGACGTGTAGTCGGCGAGGCCGTGGTGCACGAATTCGTGCTTGAGCGGCCAGCGCTGCGGCCAGCCGCCCGAGGGATATTGGCTGTCGAGGATGAAATCGACGTTGCGTCGGACCTCGGCGCCGTAGGTGGGATCGTATTTCTCGGCATAGAGGCGCAGGATGAACTTCATCGTCTCCGCGGTGCCGTTGTCGTCGAAGGTGGCGTTGCCCCAATAATGCTGGAATTCCTCGAGCCTCCAGGCGTTCTTGCCGACCGTATCGTAGAAATGCCGCGTCGCCTCCGGCCCGCCGAAATCGATGAAATAGTTCCAGCCGCCGGTAGGAATCTCCCCCGCGATCAGCGCATCGGCCGCCTTTTTGGCGGCCTGGTAATAATAATCGTCGTCGGTCGCGTGATAGGCATCGAGGAACAGATTGCCCATGTCGGCCGTGCCCGGCGGCTGCACCCAGATCATGTCCGGCGTCGCCTCGAGCTCGCCCCAGCGGCGCGACATGTCGGGCAGATACGACCAGACGTAGCCGCCGTGCGTGCTCACCTTCTCGACCATGAACGTCGTTGCGCGCTTCATCGTCGCGATGATCTCGCTTTTCGATGGGGTCGATGCGGCGCCCGCTGGAGTCGCGGTCGCGACCGAAAGCGCGATGAGTACAAGCGACGGCTTCAGCAGATGGGCAGCGGCACGCATCGTTTTCATGAACATTCTCTCCCTTGCCGGATTCGGCCGTTGCGATCGCCGGATTTCGGCTTGTGGTATCTGGCGGGTCGCCTCCAATGGCTCATATCGCGCATTGACACCGGTATCAATGCCGGCGGAAGGCATAAAATATGGATTTTCGCGCCGCCGAAGAGCCGCACGAAAAGCCTGTCGCCACCGTCTTGCCCGATCCCGATGCATCGGGCATGGTGCCGCCAGAGACGAGATTCATGACCACGGCCCATCTCCTTCTTGCCACCCGTGCGGCGGGGCGACTTAGCCCCGGCGCTCCGGTCGTGCGGGAACGGAGCAGCCGCATTCGAATTACGCGCTGCCGGATCGGCTGATCCGGCGAGCCGCCAGCGTCGCCGCACCGACGCGTCCGTTCTTCGAATAATGAGTCTTCCCCATGTCCGATGTCGCCATGCGCGCGATCCGTGCGCCCGTTTCCGTTTCTCCCTCTCCGGCCAAGGTGCCGCGTGAGCGCATCGTCACGCTGCGCGCCGAAACCGATCATTGCCCCCAGGTATTGTTGCGTATTCTCGGCATGGTCGGCCAGCACGATACCATCCCGCTGTCGATCGGCGCCGAGCGCGACGAAGACGGGCAGCATGTCACGATCGAGATCGATACGCTGCCCGACCATATCGTGGCGCTGCTGCTCGCCAAGATCGAGGCGATCGTGACGGTGCGACGGGCGGAAATCGTGCCGTTGCCGGCGTGCGGTGCGGCAGCATGAATGGGATGGTGCCGGTTGCAGGATTCGAACCCGCGACCTTCGGTTTACAAAACCGCTGCTCTACCAACTGAGCTAAACCGGCGTTTTGTTGGTCGCGGCACCGGCCCGCTCCCCACCCGGCCACCCAATGCGATTATCCTAATGGGTGGCCGGGTGGGGAGCGGGCCGGTGCCGCGACGAAGCACGCTCCCCATGCGTCAGCGAACGCCGAAGGTCCAGCCCTCGGTGCGCGCGATGGCGCGCGTCAGCTTTTGCGGTGTCCATAGGTCGGGGCGATGCGCGTTGGCGCGCAGCCAGGCGGCGGTGAGCAGCGCGTCGGCGCCGTGATCGTCGATCGGGCCGCTCCCGGGCACGGGGCCGCTGGCGATCGCCGGATGCGTCAGCGCGGCATTGAGCGCCGCGATCGTGGTCATCTTGCTGCGGCCCTTGGGGCGGCCGGCGTCGCGCGCGGCGAGGCTGGTGTAGATTTCGACGATCAGCGACCCCGCCGCCGGCACCGGATCAAAGGGCCAGACGGCCACGCGGCCCATGAGGCGATGGAGCACGCGCATGCCCGTCAGGCTCGATTTGCCGACCTGTGCCGCGCCGACCAGGTTGAGGTTGCTGTAGGGATTGAGGCCTTGTTCGCGCTGCGCGATTTCGGTGACGCGCAGCCGCCCGCGCCCGGCACCGAATCGGTCGCCGGTGCGCCCGCCGTGGCGGCGGAAGTGGCGCGCGGCCTCGACATGATCGACGAAGGACGAGGCGGCGAGGTGCGGATCGTCCGCGCACAGCCGCTCGACCAGCGCCCACAGGCCGCGCGCATCGGCGGGGCTCTTGTTCCAGCCGGGGAAGAAGGCGCCGGCATCGGCGAAGGGCAGCGATGGGCCGAGATCGAGCCCGACCAGCGTATCGGGCGGCATGTCGTCGGCGAGCCAGGTCAACACTTCGTCGCGCGACCAGATATGCCCGGGGCGCACGCGCGCCGGCGCGGCGTTCCCCGTCGTGCAGAGGGCGACCGCGAGCCCCTTCTGCCGCGGCCCGACCGCGCCCGACCAGTCGATCGCGGCGAAATGGGCGAAGCGCCTCACGCCTTCTTCTTGCGCGACTTCACCTTCGGCCGGGCGGCGGTCCAGTCGCGCGACCGCTCGATCGTCGCGCGAACGCGCTCGGGATCGGGGCTGTCGTAGCGCACCAGCACCGCGGGCCAGCCTTCGTAATGCGGGCTCTGCCAGAAGGTCGCGGGATCGGTTTCCTTGAGTATGTCGATCGTATCGAGATCGAGCGCGAGGCCGAACGAACTGTCCCGCTCATGGCCGGTGAAGAGGAAGGCCCGCCCGTTCGAGGCGACCTTGACGGCGGGCTGGCCGTAGCTGGTCGACAATTCGGTATCGGGGAGTGTCAGCGCATGGGCGACCGCATCGTCGAAGGTGATCATTTGTCGCGCTCCTTCAGCTCACGCCACCACGCCATGCGCTCGGCGATGCGCTTTTCCATGCCGCGATCGGTGGGGGTGTAGAAGGTCTGCGGCGCCATCTCCTCGGGCCAGTAATGCGCGCCGGAGAACCCCTCTTCGGTGTCGTGGTCATAGGCGTAGCCCTTGCCGTAGCCGATCTGCTTCATCAGCTTTGTGGGCGCGTTGAGGATGTTCTGCGGCGGCATCAGCGAGCCGGTTTCCTTCGCCGATCGCCACGCCGCGCCCGCGGCCTTGTATGCGGCGTTCGATTTGGGCGCGGTCGCGAGATAGAGGCAAGCCTGCACGATCGCGAGCTCGCCTTCGGGCGAACCGAGGAAGTCGTATGCGTCCTTGGCGGCGAGGCACTGGACCAGCGCGTTGGGGTCGGCGAGGCCGATGTCCTCGGACGCCATGCGCGTCAGGCGGCGCAGCACGTAGAGCGGCTCCTCGCCCGCCACCAGCATCCGTGCGAGATAATAGAGTGCGGCTTGCGGATCGCTGCCGCGCACCGATTTGTGGAGCGCCGAGATGAGGTTGTAATGCCCCTCGCGATCCTTGTCGTAGACGGCGACGCGGCGCTGGAGAAAGGCCGAGAGCCCAGCCGGATCGAGCGGCGCGTCGATCTCGACCGAGAACAGCGTCTCTGCCTGGTTGAGCAGGAAGCGGCCGTCGCCGTCGGCGCTCGCGATCAGCGCGTCGCGCGCGGGCGGCGTGAGGGGAAGGGGGCGGCCCTCCACCGCTTCGGCGCGATCGAGCAGCGTCGCGAGCGCGGCATGATCGAGCCGGTGGAGGATCAACACCTGCGCGCGGCTGAGCAGCGCGGCGTTGAGCTCAAAGCTCGGATTCTCGGTGGTCGCGCCGACGAGCGTCACCGTGCCGTCCTCGACATAGGGCAGGAAGCCGTCCTGCTGCGCGCGGTTGAAGCGGTGGATCTCGTCCACGAAGAGGAGGGTGCGCTTGCCGATGCGGGCGTGCTCGCGGGCCTCGGCAAAGGCCTTCTTGAGATCGGCTACCCCTGAGAACACCGCCGAGATCGCCACGAAGCGCAACCCCACGGCGTCGGCGAGCAGGCGGGCGATCGTCGTCTTGCCGGTGCCGGGCGGCCCCCACAGGATCATCGACGAGAGGCGGCCCGCCGCCACCATCCGCCCGATCGCGCCCTCGGGGCCGGTCAGGTGTTCCTGACCCACCACGTCGCCCAGCGCGCGCGGGCGCAGGCGGTCGGCGAGCGGCGCGGTGTCGTCGGGCGTTGCCGCGGCGGAGGGCGCGGGTTCCTGGTCGGCGAAAAGGTCTGCCATCGTTGCGCGAAGATAAGGGCGGCGCAGGCGAAACGCACGCGTTCGAAAAATCTCCTTGCACAAATCCGATCAAGATATATCTTAGAGCGATCACGATATGAGGAATATGGAATGAGACATGGACATAACCGCTGCGGCGGGATGCATATGGGGCCGCGCGGCTGGGGCCGGCACGGCTGGCCCGGCGGCGGCTGGGGTCGCGAGCAGGGCGGCGGGCGCGGTCGGCGGCGGATGTTCGACGGCGGCGAGCTCAAGCTTGTGCTGCTGAAGCTGATCGCGGACGAACCGCGCCACGGCTACGACCTGATCCGCGAGATCGAGGAGCTGACCGGCGGCGCCTATGCGCCCAGCCCGGGCGTGGTCTATCCCACGCTGACGCTGCTCGACGATATGGGGCTGATCGAGGAGCAGAAGGCCGAAGGCGCCAAGAAGCTGTTCGCGATCACCGAGGCCGGCCGCGCGCATCTCGACGAGAATGCAGACGAGGTCGCCGGCCTGATGGCGCGGCTCGCGGAGGTCGGCAAGATGCGCGAGCGCACCGACGGCGCGCCGATCCGCCGCGCGATGGGCAATCTGCGCCAGGTGCTTCAGAATCGGCTGACGCGCGATGACGTGACCGGCGAAACGCTGCTCGACGTCGCCGCGATCATCGACGAGGCTGTGCAGAAGATCGAGCGGCTGTAAGGCGGTGACGCGCCTGCAATTGCTGCGCCGGCGGCTGGGGATCGACCCCGCTGTCGGCGTGCGACCCGACAAGACCGAAGGACAGATGTCGATGACCATCAGCGTGGCCCGCGTGCCCACCCATTCCGCCAGCCGCTATCTCCAGCAGCTCGCCAAGCATTGGAGCCACAAAATGACGGTGGCGTTCACGCCCGAGGAGGGCACGATCGACTTTCCGGGCGGCAGCCGGCTCGCGATGCGCGCCGACAGCGAGAGCCTCGATCTGGAGCTCACCGTGCCCGAGGGCGAAGATACGGCGCGAATGCGCGACGTCGTGGAGCGGCATATCGACCGCTTCGCCTTTCGCGAGGGGCCGCTGACCTACGAGTGGAAATAGCCGACGACGTCATGCCAGCGAACGCTGGCATCTTTCACGTCCTGGCGCGGATCGTGGCATGAGACCCCGGCGTTCGCTGGGGTGACGGGAAGGGTTCAGCCGGTCCGCCGCGCCATCAGCTCCAGATACGCATCGAGCACCGCCTGATTGGCGGTTTCCCATTCGTAGCCCGCGGCGCGCGCGGTGCCGGTGGCGCCCATCTGCCGGCGCAGCGCGGGATCGCGCACGATCCGCTCGATCGCCTGCGAATAGCCCGCCACTTCGCGCGGCGGGACGAGGAACCCCGTCTCGCCCTCGTCGATCAGGTCGACGGCTCCCGTCGCGCGCGCGGCGACCACCGGTACGCCTGCCGCCATCGCCTCCAGCGTGACGTTGCCGAAGGTCTCGGTGACGCTGGGGTTGAAGAACACGTCCATCGAGGCGACCGCACGGCCGAGATCGTTCCCCGACTGGAAGCCGGCGAACACTGCGCCCGGAACCTGGTCGCGAAACCAGTCGCGCGCCGGGCCTTCGCCGACGACGAGCACCTTGTGCGGCACCCCGCGCCGGGTGAGATCGGTGACGACCTCGGCGAAGATGTCGAGTCCCTTCTCCTTCACCAACCGGCCGAGGAAGCCGATCGCCATCTCCTCGTCGCCGATGCCGAAAGCGCGGCGCCAGGCGAGATCGCGGCGCGCGGGCGAGAAGCGGTCATGGTCGATCCCGCGCGACCAGATGCCGGTCGGGGTCGTCACGCCCCATTCCTTCAGCAGCGCGGCGATGCTGGGCGTGGGAACCATCACCCGATCGACGCGGCGGTAGAAGCGCTTGAGGAGGCGCATCACCACGGGCTCGAGGATGGGCAGACCATAATAGCGCGGATAGGTTTCGAACCGCGTGTGGAGCGAGGCGAGCGTCGCCAGCCCCCGGCGCCGCGCGAAGCTGATGGCCCGATGACCGAGCAGATCGGGCGCCGAGACGTGGACGAGGTTGGGCGCGAACGCTTCCAGATCGCGCCGCACGCGCGTCGTCAGCCCGCCCGCGAGCCGATATTCGCCGCGCCCGCCGATCAGCGGCAGCGCGGGCACGTCGACCAGATCGCCCGTGGGCGCGAAGGCGGGCTCGGGCACGGTCGGCGAATAGACGCGCACCTTCACCCCGCGCGCGAGCAGATGCCCGACGAGCAGGTTGAGCGCCTGATTCGCGCCGTCGCGCACGTAATTGTAGTTGCCGCTGAACAGCGCCACGCGGAGATCGCTCGGCTTCATGGCTGCGCCGATAGCGGGATTTTCGTTTCATGCCTATCTGTGGCGCGAAGGAGATACCGCCCATGACCGATCTCGCCGATTTTCCGATCACCCGCCGCTGGCCCGCCGCGCATCCCGACCGGCTCCAGCTCTATTCGCTCAACACGCCCAACGGCGTGAAGGTGTCGATCATGCTCGAGGAGGCGGGGCTGCCCTACGAAGCGCACCTCGTCGATTTCGCGGCCGACGACCAGAAGACGCCCGAATTCCTGTCGCTCAACCCCAACGGCAAGATCCCCGCGATCCTCGATCCGGCGGGCCCCGGCGGGCGGCCGCTCGCCTTGTTCGAATCGGGCGCGATCCTGCTCTATCTCGCCGACAAGACGGGCAAGTTCGTGCCGCACGATCCCGCGGGGCGCTGGCACGCGATCCAGTGGCTGATGTTCCAGATGGGCGGGGTAGGGCCGATGTTCGGGCAGGTCGGCTTTTTCAACAAGTTCGCCGGCAAGGAGATCGAGGACAAACGCCCGCTCCAGCGCTACGTCGCCGAGGCGAAGCGGCTGCTGGGCGTGATGGATGATGCGCTTGCGGGCAAGGCCTGGTTCCTGGGCGAGGATTATTCGATCGCCGACATCTCGATGCTTGGCTGGGTGCGCAACCTGATCGGTTTCTATGAAGCGCGCGAGCTGGTGGGGTTCGAGGACTATCGCAACGTCGCGGCCTGGCTCGCTCGCGGGCTCGACCGGCCGGCAGTGCAACGGGGGTTGAAGATTC
The DNA here is from genome assembly GCA_035538935.1 of Sphingomonas sp. Classification (GTDB taxonomy): domain Bacteria; phylum Pseudomonadota; class Alphaproteobacteria; order Sphingomonadales; family Sphingomonadaceae; genus Sphingomonas. Next base: position 34,441 of record DATLJH010000018.1, on the reverse strand, counting down.
CGTCGAAGGGGTAGGTTCGCTTCGAGGGTATAATCTTTGTTCCCCTCCCGTTCCGCCTCTGCTACATCCTCGTCATGGCCAAACTCCAGAAGCGTTACGTCTGCCAATCGTGCGGGTCGGTGAGCCATCGCTGGCAGGGGCAATGCCCCGATTGCGGCGAGTGGAACACGCTGGTCGAGGAGGCGGGCGCGGTCGTCACGCCGTTTCAGGCGAAGCACAATCTGCAATCGGGTGGGCGCGCGCTGGAGGTGGTCGGCCTCAATGCCGAGGTCGCGCTGCCCGAGCGGCTGGCGACCGGGATCGCGGAGCTCGATCGCGCGCTGGGCGGCGGGCTGGTCGAGGGATCGGCGACGCTGATCGGCGGCGATCCGGGGATCGGCAAGTCGACCCTGCTGCTGCAGGCTGCCGCGAAGCTCGCACTCGCCGGCAATAACGTCGCCTATGTATCTGGCGAGGAAGCGGCGGACCAGGTACGGCTGCGCGCGCAGCGGCTCGGGCTGGGCGCCGCGCCGATCAAGCTCGCGGCGGCGACCTCGACGCGCGACATCCTGACGACCTTCGGCCAGGGCCAGCCGCCGGCGCTGCTGGTGATCGATTCGATCCAGACGATGCATTCGGACCTGATCGAAGGCGCCCCGGGCACGGTCAGCCAGGTGCGCGCCTCGGCACAGGAACTGATCCGCTTCGCAAAGGAGCGTGGCACGGCGGTGGTGCTGGTGGGGCACGTCACCAAGGACGGCACGATCGCGGGACCGCGCGTGCTCGAGCATATGGTCGATACCGTGCTCAGCTTCGAGGGCGAACGCAGCCATCAGTACCGCATCCTGCGCGCGCTCAAGAACCGCTTCGGCGGCACCGACGAGATCGGCGTGTTCGCGATGGAGCGCGAAGGATTGTCGGAGGTTTCAAACCCCTCAGCGCTGTTCCTGACGCATCGTGACGAGAATGTCAGCGGCACCACGGTGTTTCCGGCACTGGAGGGCACGCGCCCCGTGCTGGTCGAGATCCAGGCGCTGGTGGTGCGCCTTGCAAGCGGGGCGACCCCCCGGCGCGCGGTGGTGGGCTGGGATTCGGGGCGGCTCGCGATGATCCTCGCGGTGCTCGAGGCGCGATGCGGGCTCAGTTTCTCGTCGTGCGAGGTCTATCTCAACATCGCCGGCGGCTATCGCGTCGCCGATCCCGCGGCGGACCTTGCGGTCGCCGCCGCGCTCGTCTCGGCGCTGAGCGAGCGGCCGGTGCCTGCCGATGCGGTGGCGTTCGGCGAGGTGGCGCTGTCGGGCGAGGTACGTCCGGTCGCGCACGGCGCGCTGCGGCTCAAGGAAGCGGGCAAGCTCGGCTTCGAGCGCGCGCTGGTGCCCGCGGGCATGGCGGGGGAGAAGGGAGCGTTGCGGCTGTCGGGCTTTAAGACGCTCGGCGGATTGGTTGATCACATGCTCGGGCGCGGCTAGCGCTACTTGCTCGTTGCGGCACCAGCCCACTCCCCCACCCGGCCACCCATAGAATATTGGCGTTGGGTGGCCGGGTGGGGGAGTGGGCCGGTGCCGCGCCGGATTCAGCCTCGCTGAATCTGATACCGACCCGCAAACCGGCTTCGCGGCCACCCTCCACTGTGTTATTTGAGTAAGACGATGGGCCTGACCACGCTCGACATCCTCGTTCTCCTGATCGTCGGCGGCAGCGCCGTGCTCGGCTTCCTGCGCGGCTTCGTCACCGAGGTGCTGTCGCTGTTCGCCTGGGTCGCGATCGTGATCGTGCTCAAGTTCTTCCACACGCCGCTGGCGGCGATGCTCGCGCCGGTCGTGGGGACGGTGGGCGGCGCGGCGGTGCTCGCGCTCGTGCTGATCGCCGGCGTCACCTGGTTCGGCGGGCGCATGGTGGCGAACGCGATCGGGCGGCGCACGCGCACCTCGATCATCGGGCCGGTCGATCGCGCGCTCGGCTTCGGCTTCGGCGCTCTCAAGGGACTGATCTTCGCGAGCCTCGGCTTCCTGCTCGCGGTGCTGGTGCTCGACACGACCGGCGGCGGCCCCACCGCGCGGCCGAACTGGCTGACCCAATCGCGCAGCTATCCGCTGCTCAACGTCACGAGCGCGAGCATCGCTGATTTCGTTGATCGCAGGCGGCATGGCGAGCCGGTGTTCGGCAGGGATGAAGCGAGCGGCCGGGAGCCAGGAAATCACGAATAGCCGTCATGCCAGCGAAAGCCGGCATCTCCTGGTCATCGAGAGACCCCAGCTTTCGCCGGGGTGACGGATATGAGGATCGTCGCGCGCCTTCCGCCCGGACATTTTCCGCCCTACATGCTCCTCTATGACCGCGCCGCTCTACAACACCGACATCCTCCGCCTCGCGGCCTCGATCCCCTATCACGAGCGTCTGCCCGAGCCGATGGGATCGTCGGAGAAGCGCTCGCCGGTCTGCGGCAGCCGGGTGACGGTCGATGTCGACATGGATGACGCGGGCCGCGTCGCCGCGATCGGGATGCTGGTCCGCGCCTGCGCGCTCGGCCAGGCGTCGTCGGCGCTGATGGCGGCGCACGTCATCGAGCGGACGCCGGAGGAACTGGCGGCGGCGCGCGATGCGCTCGCCGCATGGCTGGCGGGCGAGGGCGGAATGCCCGACTGGCCCGGGATCGAGGCGCTCGCTCCCGCGCTGGCGCACAGCGCGCGACACCCCTCGATCCGCCTCCCCTTCGAGGCGGCGGCCGATGCCGCGGCCGAGGCGCGCGCTCGCGTGCCCGCCGGCTGATGGAAGGCCACGCCACGTCGCTGCTGCACGACGGCGTGATCCTGCTGGGGTTCGCGCTCGGCTTCGTGCTGCTGTTCCGCAAGCTCGGGCTGGGCGCCACGCTGGGCTATCTCGTCGCGGGCGCGGTCGTGGGGCCACAGATGCTGGGGCTCGTCGGCGACGCCGAATCGAAGATGGGGATCGCAGAACTCGGCATCACGCTGCTGCTGTTCATTGTCGGCCTCGAGCTGAGCCCGTCGCGGTTGTGGCGGATGCGGCGGGACATTTTCGGCCTCGGCACGCTGCAGGTCGCGCTGTGCGGGATCGCGGTGGCGGCGGTGGTGTTCTACTTCACCGGTTTCTCGCTCGCCGCGGCGATCGCGCTCGGCCTGCCGCTCGCTTTGTCCTCGACCGCGCAGGTGCTGCCGATGCTGCAATCGGCCGGGCGGCTGCGCACTCCGTTCGGCGAGCGCGCCTTCTCGATCCTGCTGTTCCAGGATCTGTCGATCGTGCCGCTGATCACGATCGTCGCCGCGCTCTCGCGCAATCCGGCCGATCAGGCGGGGCCGCCGGGATGGGTGCTTGCGGTCTATACGGTGCTTGCGGTCACCGGGCTGGTGCTCGCCGGGCGGTTTTTGCTGCGGCCGCTGTTCATGCTGATCGGCAATCTCGGCGAGCGCGAGATGTTCATCTTCGCCGCGCTCTTCACCGTGATCGCAAGCGCGGCGGTGATGGAGGCGCTGGGACTGTCGACCGCGCTGGGCGCGTTCGTTGCGGGCGTGATGCTCGCCGACAGCCCGTACCGGCACGAGCTCGAGGCCGATGTCGAGCCGTTCCGGTCGATCCTGCTCGGGCTGTTCTTCCTGTCGATCGGAATGCTGCTCAACCTCACCGCGATCGCCGAGCGGCCCGCGTTCGTGTTCGCGATGGCGGCGGCGCTGATCGTCACCAAGGCCGCGATCATCTTCGGCCTTGGGCTCGCCTTCCGGCTGGGTTGGCGGCAGGCGCTGGCGCTCGGGCTGCTGCTGAGCCAGGGCGGCGAGTTCGGTTTCGTGCTCTTCGCGCAGGCGCAGGCCGCCTGGTTGATTGATCCCGAAGCGGCGAGCCTGTTCGGCGCTGTCGTCACGCTGTCGATGGCGACCACGCCGTTCCTGATGATGGTGACCGCGCGGCTGCGCGCCGAGCCCGAGCGCAGCGGCGACGGGCTCGAGACGCCCAGCCAGGACGGCGCGAGTGCGATCGTGATCGGCTATGGCCGCTTCGGTCAGACGGTCGCGCAGATGCTGATCGGGCAGAATATCGCGGTGACGCTGATCGACCAGGACGTCGAGATGATCGAGGTGGCGGGCACCTTCGGCGCCAAGGTCTATTACGGCGACGGCACGCGGATCGATCTGCTGCGGCAGGCGGGCGCGGCGGAGGCGGAACTGCTCGCGTTCTGCCTCGACGGCGATCCGCTCGATGCCGACGCGGTTCATGCGATCCACAAGGCGTTCCCGGAAGCGCGCATCCTGATGCGGGCCTATGACCGCCGTGCGCTCGTCAAGCTCAAGGGCGCGCCGATCGCGGCAAGTGTGCGCGAGGTGTATGAATCGGCGATCTGCATGGGGCGCGTCGCACTCGACCAGCTCGGGCTCGACGAGGAATCGATCGACAATGCCGAGGCCGATTATCGCGAGCGCGACGGCGATCGGTTGACGCGCCAGATCGAGACCGGCGACATGCACGCCGCCGCCGACCGGATGGCGACGCATCGGACGATGGCCGACGGAGACTGCGGATGAACGTCATTCTGGTGCTGGCGGCGCTGTCGGGCGCGATGGCGGTGGGCGCGGGCGCGTTCGGCGCGCACGGCGCGAGCGGGGCGGCGGCCGAATGGCTCAAGACCGGCGGGCAATATCAACTGGTTCATGCGGTCGCTGCGCTGGTGGCGCTGCACTTCGGCGCGCGCGGGCCGGCCTGGCTGTTCCTCGCGGGTGCGCTGGTGTTCGCGGGCTCGCTCTACCTGATGGCGCTCGGGCTGCCGCGCTGGCTGGGCGCGGTGACGCCCGTCGGCGGGGTTCTGTTGATCGCGGGCTGGCTGTGGCTCGCTTATGCGGGAATCAGGGCTTGAGCGGCTTCTGACACCAGAAATGGATCATGCCCGCGAAGATCGTGGGGTGATCGGCCTCCAGCGCGTCCCATTTCGCCAGGTCGAGCGGCGACGCCTCACCGAAGCGGTCGCGGAACAGGCGCTGCGCGTCGGCGGCCGCATCCACGCCCGCCAGCGTCAATCCCGCCGCGTCGATCATCCGGCCGATCTCGGGCAGATCGAACTGGTGTTCGAGGACGTGGAACAGCAGGTCGCGGCAGCCGCTCAAGCTCCAGAAATCGTCGCTCTCGGCGAGGCGGGCGAGCGGCGTCTCGGGCGGGAGCGACAGGATGTGGGCCCGCAGCGCGCGGATGCCGTCGTCGCCCTGCCAGTCGCGCGCGGCGATCAGCGCGTGCGCCGCGCGTACCAGCGCGCGGGCACGGCGGCTGTAGAGCGCGATCCGCAACACGCCGCCGGGCGCCAGCACGCCCGCGAGCACTCGCAAACCTTCGAGCGGATCGGCGAGGTGGTGGAGCACGCCGGTCGCGGTGATGAAATCGAAGCGCTCGGTACCGAGGTCGAGCAGGTCGCCCTGGACGAAGGCGATCGCGCCGAGGCCCAGCTCGACCGCATTGCGCTGCGCGAACGCGAGGCTGGCGCAACTGAGGTCGATCGCGGTGATGACGAGCGAGGGGTCGGTGCGCGCCAGATCGATCGCCTCGTATCCCGTCCCGCATCCGGCGACGAGCGTCGCGAGCGGCACCGGCGGCAGCGCAGTGTGATCGATCCTCGGCAAGCCCTCGAGGTGCGCGCGGACATCGGCGAGGCGCGGCGGCGGCGGCGCGTGCCAGCGCGGATAGGGATGCGATTCGTATTGCGCACGGACCTGCCGCGAGGCGGGGCGGACGGTGCCGCCGAGGCTCGGCATCGCCGCGGCACGATCGCGTTCGTCGGCGAGATCGGTCAATGTTCGTTTTACGAGCGCGGCGACCAGCGGTGAGGTGACGGACGGCGGTGCATCGAGATCGATCAACGGCGCAGCCATCGCGCGACGGAGCGTCGAGGACGTGGTTCGCAGCGCTGCTTTCTCCTCCGCGGAGACGGCGAGCACATAGCCGGTCGCGAAACCTTGCAGCGCGAGCGCGGCGACGAGGGGATCGAGCGCCGGATCCTCGTGCGTGAGGACGTGCCGGCGCAGCGTGGCGATCCGCGGTTCCATCGCGCGCAGCGTGTTGCGGCAGCGTGCCAGGAACGCGAGCCACAGCGGATCGCGCACGGCCGCCTCGGCATCGGCGTCGGGATGCTCGCGCAGCAGCAACGCGGCGACGACGTTGGCGAGCGGTTGCGGGTCGAGCACGGGCTCCTCGAAACACGCGAGGAGCTGCGCCTCCAATTCCGGATCGGAATCCTCGGGGGATAGCGATGCGAGCAGCGCGGCGAGCATTCGCGCGATCGTCGGCCGGGCGGCGGGGGCGTTGCGCGCCAGTCTCAGCGCGGTCATCAGCAGGCGGCGAGCCTCGGTTGGCTCGTCGCGCGCGACGAGGCCCGCAAGCTCGACATAAGCGGGCAGGAAGCCGGGATGGCGTTCGATGCAGGCGCGGTAACGGTCGACGGCATCCGGGTGGCCGGCGCGGGCGCGCGCTTCCATGAACTCGGGCGGCGCGGCGCGGCCGCCCGGCGGATCAGTCACGGGCGCGATTCAGGAAGGCCGCGACCGCGCCGAGATCGACCGAGCGATCGAGATAGGTCTGGCCGATACCGCGCGCGAGCAGGAAGGGCAGGGTGCCCGCGTCCATCTTCTTGTCGTGGAGCATGTGCGCGACCAGTGTCTCGCCGTCCGCCTCGACGCCCGCCGCGGCGAGCCCGTCGGGTAGCCCGACGCTGCGCAGGTGCGCCGCGACGCGCGCGGCATCCGCCGCCGGGCACAGCCCCTGTTCGGCGGAGAAGGCGAAGGCGAGCGCCATGCCCGCCGCGACCGCCTCGCCGTGGAGCAGGCGGCTCGAATAGCCGGTCTCGGCTTCGAGCGCGTGGCCGAAGGTGTGGCCGAGGTTGAGCAAGGCGCGGCGTCCGCTGGTCTCGCGCTCGTCCTCGCCGACGATCCGCGCCTTGGCCTGCACCGAATGCGCGATCGCGTGTGCCCGCGCCGCGGCATCGCCCGCGAGCAGCGCCGGCCCGTTCGCCTCGCACCAGGCGAAGAAGGCGGCATCGTCGATCAGCCCGTATTTGGCGACCTCGGCATAGCCCGCACGCGCCTCGCGCGGCGGCAGCGTGTCGAGCGTGTCGGGATCGATCAGCACCATCGCGGGCTGATGGAAGGCGCCGATCAGGTTCTTGCCCGCGCGCACGTTGATCGCGGTCTTGCCGCCCACCGACGAATCGACCTGCGCGAGCAAGGTCGTCGGCACCTGGACGAAATGGCAGCCGCGCTTGAGAATCGCGCACGCGAATCCCAGCAGATCGCCGATGACGCCGCCGCCGAGCGCGATAACGTGATCGTTGCGCTCGACTCCGAGCGCGAGCAGCCGATCGGTCAGCGCCTCGAGCTGCGCCCAGCTCTTGGTGCCCTCGCCCGGCGGCAGCACGATCGCTTCGTTCGCGATCCCCGCCGCCTCGAGCGATGCCTGGAGCGTGGCGAGATGCGGGCGGACATTCTCGTCGGTGACGATCGCGAGTCGCCGGCCGCGCGCGAGCGGGTCGAGCAGCGCGCCGGCACGGCCGAGCAGCCCGCGCTCGATATGGATCGGGTAGCTGCGCGCGCCGAGCGCGACATTGATGGTCATTGGTCGAGCGCTTCCAGGATGGCGTTGACGGTGGTGTCGTGCGGCGCGTTATTGCTGGGCACGCGGATTTGCGCCTGCGCATAGAGCGGGTTGCGCGTCGCCGCGAGCGATTCGAGCACCGCGCGTGGATCGCGATCGCGCAGCAGCGGCCGCGTGTCGCGGCGCTGGACGCGATCGACCAGCACCTCGACATCGGCGTCGAGCCAGACCGCCAGCGCCGATTCGAGAATCAGCGCGCGCGTGTCGTCGTTGACGAAGGCGCCGCCGCCGGTCGCGATGACCTTGGGGGTGCCGTCCACCAGCCGCGCGATCACGCGGCGCTCGCCGTCGCGGAAATAGGCTTCGCCGAACTGGTCGAAAATGTCGGAAATCGTCATGCCCGCGGCGGTTTCGATCTCGGCGTCGGCATCGACGAAGGGCAGATGAAGTCGGCTCGCCAGGCGTTTGCCCACGGTGGATTTGCCCGCGCCCATCAATCCGACGAGCACGATCGGCTTGCCCTTCCAGGCATGTTTGCGGGACCAGCTTTGCAACATCGCGGCCGGGGCTATACAGCGTGGTCCCGCCTCGGGCAAAAGGCCGTTCGGCTCCGCCTCCTCCGGTTCGTACAAGGGTTGCCATGTCTCGTTCGCTTGTGATCTTGATCCTCATCCTGGTCGTCGTCGTGGGGGGGCTGTTCTGGCTTGCCGGCCGCGATGCCGAGCAGACCCCGGTTCGTGTCGAAAAGGCCGTGGCTCTTGAGAATCTCGCGAGCTGAGCTGGCGTTCGGCGCCGTCGCGCTGCTGCTGGCGGGCGCGGCGATCCCGGCGCTGAGCCAGGAAACGCCCGAATCGATCCTGCCGCCGGGCTTCGGCGAACCCGCCCCGACGCCGGCACCCACGCCGACGCCGACGCCGACCCCGCGCGCGACGCCGCGGCCGGGCGCTACGCCCTCGCCGCGACTCGTGCTGCCCGATCTCGAAACGCCGGGCGCCACGCCCTCGCCGACGCCGAGCCCCACCGAGGCGCCCGATCAGGCGCAGGTGCTCGCGCGCTACACGCTGCCCGCCTTCGCGCGCCACTCGCTCGCGCGGGTGGGGGCGACGCAGGGCGGCGGGCTGCGCGCCGACGGGTTCGGCGATGCGGACGGCCGCGTTCTCGAAACGCTGATGCGGCGGCTCGATACGCCGCTGGCCTCGCGCTGGCTGCACATCGGGCTGCGCCGCATGCTCGCGTCCGCGCTCGATACGCCCGCCAATGTCAACGGTGCCGATTTCGCCGCCGAGCGCGCGTGGCTGCTGCTGCGCATGGGCGAGCCCGTGGTCGCGCGCGCTCTGGTACAGGACGTCGATACCACCAACTACACGCCCAAGCTCCTCCAGATCGCCATGCAGACCTCGCTCGCGACCGGCGATCCTGCGGGGCTGTGCCCGCTCGGCGACGTCATCGACCGGTATGACGATCGGACCGCGGGCTGGGCGCTCGCGCGGGCGATGTGCGCCGCGCTCGGGGGCCATGCCGACGAAGCCGATGCCAAGCTGGCGGCGGCGCGGCGTGGTCGGCTGGCGACGGGGATCGACCTCCATCTGGCCGAGAAGGTGCTGGGCGCGGCCTCGCGCGAGGGCGCGGTGACGATCGAATGGACGGGCGTCAACCAGCTCACCGCCTGGCGCTACGGGTTGGCGATGGCGACCGGCGTGGAGATTCCGGACGAGCTCTACGAGACGGTGTCGCCCTGGGTTTCGGGCTGGCGCGCGCAATCGCCGATGCTGAGTGCCGCCGCGCGTGCCGCACCGGCGCAATGGGCGGCCGCGCAGGGCGTGTTCTCGAACATCGCGCTGGTCGACCTGTACGGCGCCATCGCGGCGGGCGACGACAGTGGATCGGCCGCCGGCGCGCTCGCGAGCGACTTGCGCAGCGCCTATGTCGAGCAGGACCGCAACGACCGGCTGGCGGCGCTGCGCGGGCTGTGGGACGCAGACACGCCGCGCGACCGCACCGCCCGATTGGTGCTGACCGCGCGCGCCGCGACGCGCGTCGCGCCCGCCGACGAGACGGCGGAGGCCGATTCGATCATCGCCTCGATGCTGACGGCCGGGCTCGATCGCGCGGCGATGCGCTGGCAGCCGCACGTCGCGCGCGGCTCGACCGCCTGGGCGATGCTCGCGCTCGCCGATCCGGCGCCGGGCGCGGCGATCAGCTATGGCGACGTCGATGCCGTCCACGATCGCGACGACGCCACCTTGCTGCGCGCGCGGATGTTCCTCGCCGGCGCGGCGGGGCTGGGGCGGATGTCGGCCGACGATGCCGAGCGCGCGGCGAAGGATCTCGACCTCAGGATCGGCGCGATCAATTCGTGGACGAAGGCGATCGATCGCGCGGCCGCGCAGAACCAGCCGGCGACGGTGATGCTGCTCGCGGCGGTGGGAATGCAGACCGGGGACTGGCGCGCCGTGCCGCCCGAAACCCTCTATCACATCGTCGCCGCGCTGAGGGCCACGGGGCTCGAAGGCTATGCGCGGATGATCGCGGCCGAGGCGGTCGGCCGGGTGTGACCGGCGGCGGGGACCGCGCGCTGATCGAGCGCTTTCTCGAGATGATGGCTGCCGAGGCCGGCGCCGCCGCCAACACGATCGCCGCCTATCGCAGCGATCTCGACCTCGCCTCGACCGCGCTCGACGGCGGATTGGCGGAGGCTTCGGAAACCGATCTGGCGCGCCTGGGCGATGGCTGGGCGCGCCTCGCGCGATCGACGGTGGCGCGCAAGGCGGCGGCGCTGCGGCGCTTCTACGCCTTCCTTGCCGACGAGGGATTGCGCGCCGCCGATCCGGGCGCCGCGCTGCCGCGCCCCGGCACCGCGCGCGCGCTGCCCAAGTCGCTCTCGCACGCCGATGTCGACCGGCTGTTCGCGGCCGTGGAGGCCCGGCTGGCGCGCGATCCGCCCGATCCCAACGATCTCCGGCTCTCGGCGCTGGTCGAGTTGCTCTACGGCTCGGGGCTGCGCGCGAGCGAATTGGTGTCGCTGCCGAGGAACGCGGTCGCGCCCGATCGGCCGTTCCTGATCCTCAAGGGCAAGGGCGGGCGCGAGCGGATGGTGCCGATCTCGGATCGCGCGCGCGCTGCGGTCGCCGCGTGGCGGGCGCATGTCGCGCCCGACCGCCTATGGCTCTTCCCGTCGGGCAAGAAGCATCTGTCGCGCGTCCGGCTCTATCAGCTGATCAAGGCACTCGCGGCCGAGGCCGGGGTGCCGCCCGATCGCGTCAGCCCGCACGTGCTCCGCCACGCCTTCGCGACGCACCTGCTGGAGGGTGGCGCGGACCTGCGCGCGTTGCAATCGATGCTCGGTCATGCCGACATCGCGACCACCGAAATCTACACCCATGTCGATGCGCGGCGGCTGGTCGAGCTCGTCAACCAGCGTCACCCGCTCGTTGACGTGAGCCCTCGGCGCGCTTAACCGAGCGCTCCTGATGCCAAGCTTCCTCGACTTCGAGAAACCGATCGCCGAGCTCCAGGGCCGGATCGACGAACTGCGTGACACCGCCGCTGACGGCACGCTCGATATCAGCGCGGATGTCGCGCGGCTCCAGGCCAAGTCCGACAAGCTGCTGCGCGATACCTATGCCAAATTGACGCCGTGGCAGAAGACGCAGGTCGCGCGGCACCCCGAGCGACCGCACTTCAAACATTACATTGAGGGCCTGTTCGACGATTTCCTGCCGCTGGCGGGCGATCGCGCCTTTGCCGACGATCAGGCGATCCTCGGCGGGTTCGCGACCTTCCGTGGGCGCCGCGTGATGGTGATCGGCCACGAGAAAGGCGACGATACCGCGAGCCGCCTCCGCCACAATTTCGGCATGGGCAAGCCCGAGGGCTATCGCAAGGCGATCCGCCTGATGCAGCTCGCCGATCGGTTCGGGTTGCCGGTGGTGACGCTGGTCGACACGTCGGGCGCGTTTCCGGGCGTGCAGGCCGAGGAACGCGGGCAGGCCGAGGCGATCGCGCGCGCGACCGAACAATGCCTCGCGCTCGGCGTGCCGCTGGTGGCGTCGATCCTTGGCGAGGGCGGATCGGGCGGCGCGATCGCGCTGGCGACCGGCAATCGCGTGCTGATGTTCGAGCACGCCGTCTATTCGGTGATCTCGCCCGAGGGCTGCGCCTCGATCCTGTGGCGCACCAGCGACAAGGCCGCCGACGCCGCCGAGGCGATGAAGGTGACGGCGCAGGATCTGAAGGGGCTGGGCGTGATCGACGCCATCGTGCCCGAGCCGCTGGGCGGCGCGCATCGCGATCCGCAGGCGGCGATCGGTGCGCTGGGCGATGCGATCGAAGGGTCGCTGGGCGATCTGAGCGGCCTCGATGCCGCCGCGCTGCGCGAGGATCGCCGCGCCAAGTTCCTCGCGATCGGGCGGGTGTAGAGCCTGGAATAGAAGGCCTCTGCCGCACGCGTGCCAATGAAGCGTCTTCGCCACCTCTGCGCGAACATCCCTCTTCGCGCCTTCACGCGATCCCCTTTTGTTCTTTTTGCTGTCCTACAACCCCGCCTTCATGCCATACTCCGCGCCGCTCTTTGATTCGGTCGATCTCCCCCGCGCCGGCGGGCCGCCGGCCGACCCGCCGTGCCCGACGCGCACGACCCGTCGGGAAAGCCAAGACAAGGGGGACGTAGTGTCAACTTCGCAAGCTTCCACGCCGTTACGAGGCGCAGTGTAACGAAAAGGGCGGCGAAGCTTTTGCCCCGCCGCCCTTTCCGCGTTTCAAACCGTGACGATGATCACGTGTTTGACATCGTCGTCTTCACCTCGTTGAAGGTGTTGCCGAGCTGCTTGCCCAGGCCGGTCATCGCGGCGATCGCGGCAACCGCGATCAGCGCGGCGATCAGGCCGTATTCGATGGCGGTCGCGCCCTTCTTATCCGAGAAAATCTTGCGAATCGTCTTCATGATCCGATCTCCAATGGTTCCAAAAACGTTTCAGTCACCCGGCTGAACCGGAGGAAACCGGGCCAGCAGACAAGGAATTAAGACGGGGAGGTTGAGAATCTCTAAACGCGGCGACCGGCCGAAAAACTCAGTCAGGGCTGGCCCCGACCTTGTTGTTGACCGTGTTCCACATATTAGTCGTGACATCGGCGAGCTGCATCAGCGCGGCCATCATCGCGAGCACGATGAACGCGCACATCAGCGCGTATTCGATGGCGGCGCCGCCCTTGCGGTTCCGATAGAGCTTGCGGGCGAAGTGCAGCATCGCGGCCCCATGTTGGTACGACGTCATCGCCACGCCTAGACCGGGAGGGTTAACAAATGGACAAAGCTGGACCGGTTCGGCGCTCGATGCTGGTCGTCGCCGCCGCGTTGATCGATGCGGACAGGCGCGTGCTCGTGCAGCAGCGCGCGTCGGGCAAGGCGCTGGCGGGGCTGTGGGAATTCCCGGGCGGGAAGGTCGAGCCCGGCGAACGGCCCGAAGACGCCCTGGCGCGCGAGCTCGACGAGGAGCTCGGGATCGTGCTCGATCCGGCGGTGCTCTCTCCGGTCGCCTCGACGACGCTTGCGGACGAGGCGCTGGATCTCGAACTGAGGTTGTTCAGCGCACGTGCCTGGTCGGGAACACCCCGGCCGCTCGACGCCGCTGCGCTCCGCTGGTGCTCCGTCGACGATTTGCGCGCCCTACCGATGCCGCGTGCGGACGTGCCGCTGATCGCCCCGCTCGCGTGTTTGCTCAACGCGGCTTGAGCGCGTCGGCGAGCGAGGCGGTGCCGCTGCCGCGGCGCGCCGGCTTGGGCTGCGAGGGCGCGGGCGCCCAACCGGTCAGCGTGACGATGTCGAAGCGCTCGACGGTGCGGCCGTCGGCGTCGGCGCGCGCGGCGAACGCGGCGGCGGCGCGGGCAAGGCCGGCACGGCTCAGCGGTGCGGGGTCGGGCAGCAGGCTGGTCGCCGCCATCCCGCGCAGATCGCGCAACAGACCGAACAGGTCGCGATAACGCACGTTCAGCGTTTCGATGTCGGCGACCGGCAGCGCGAAACCAGCGCGCACCATCAGATCGCCCGCCGAGCGCACGTCGATCCGCGGGTGCGTGCGCGCCGCGGGGCGGTCCGCTTCGGCCTCGAGCAGCACGCCGCGCAGCGTCGCGAGGCTCTCGCCGCCCAGGAACGCACCGAGGAACAGCCCGTCGGGGCGCAGCGCGCGGCGCGCCAGCGTCAGCGCGCCGGGCACGTCGTTGACGCTGTCGAGCACGCCGGCCGAGATCACCAGATCGACGCTCGCGTCGGCGATCGGCAGCCGGTCCTCGTCGGCCTGGAGGCCGCCCGCGAAGGCGTGTCCGGCATCGACGCGGACGATCCGTTTGGCGCCCGGCGGCGTGAAACCGCCGTCGAAGCAGCCCAGATCGAGCACGTCGTCGAAGCCGCGCGTCACTGAGGCGAGGCGATCGGCAATGCCTTCGAGCATCTCGGCGCGCAGGAAATCATGGTCGGCATAGGTCGGCGCGGCGCGATCGCGGAGCAGCCGGCGGCGATGGCGGTCGAAGATGTCGGGGCGGTCCACGTCGGCGCTTGTGCCGCGCCCCCGCTTTGGCGACAAGGGGGCATGGGGGTGGGGAGAGCGATCGGCTGGTGCGTGCGCTGGGCGCTGCCGCCGCGCTGCCCGGGGTGTGGCGCGGTCGCCGAGGCGGATCACCGGTTTTGCGGTACCTGTTGGGGAAAGCTCCGCTTTCTCGGCCCGCCCTGGTGCGCTTCGTGCGGCGAGCCGTTTCCGTTCGATCGCGGTGAGGGTGCGCGCTGCGGGGCCTGCCTCGAGTCGCCGCCGCGGCATGACGGCGCGCGCGCCGCGGTCGCTTATGGCGAGATCGCGCGCCGGGTCGCGCTCCGGTTCAAATATGGCGGCCGCGCCGCGCTCGCCGAAACCGTCGCGCGGCCGATGGCGCGGCTGCTGCCGGGCGACGCCGACCTGCTCGTGCCGGTGCCGCTCCACCGCTGGCGGCTATGGTCGCGCGGGTTCAACCAGGCCGCGCTGATCGCCGCCGCGCTGACGAAGGCGAGCGGGATCGCGAACGATCCGTCGCTGTTGGTTCGCCGCCGCCGAACGCCGCCCTTGCGCGGCATGGGTCCGCGTGCCCGCGCCAAGGCGGTCGCGGGGGCGTTCGCGGTCGGCCCGCGCGGCAAGGCGGTGCTCCACGGCAGGCGCGTGGTGCTGATCGACGACATCCACACCAGCGGTGCGACCGCCGACGCCTGCACGCGCGCGCTGTACAGGGCAGGTGCTGCGCGTGTCACCGTGCTGTGCTGGGCGCGCGTGCTCGCCGGCGAAGCGCACGATTGACAAGCGCGACCGCGCGCCACACCTCGGCCGCATGGCGAAGATCGAAATCTATACCAAGGCGTTTTGCGGCTATTGCCTGCGCGCCAAGCGGCTGCTCGACGACAAGGGCGCCGCCTATGAGGAATATGACATCACGATGGGCGGGCCCAGGCGCGCCGAAATGATCCAGCGCGCCGGCGGCCGGACGACGGTGCCGCAGATATTCATCGACGGCGTGCATGTCGGCGGCTCCGACGATCTCGCCGAAGCCGATCGCGCCGGGCGGCTCGATACGCTGCTCGCCCCATGAAGCTCGCGCTCCTCCAGATGACGAGCGGGATCGATCCCGCCGCCAACGCGCGCACGATCGTCGAGGCGATCGGGGAGGCGGCGGACGCGGGCGCGGCGACGCTCTTCACCCCCGAAATGTCGGGGCTGCTCGATCGCGATCGCGCGCGCGCCGCGACGCACATCGCCACCGAGGCGGACGATCAGGTGCTCGCCACGGTGCGCGAAGCGGCGGCGCGGCATGGGCTATGGGTGCATCTGGGCTCGCTCGCGTTGCGCCGCGACGACGGGCGGCTCGCCAATCGCGGTTTCGTGATCGACGACACAGGCGCCATCCGCGCGCGCTACGACAAGCTACACCTGTTCGACGTCGACCTGCCGAGCGGCGAAAGCTGGCGCGAATCGGCGGCGTTCGCGGGCGGCGATACCGCGACGGTGGTGGAAACGCCGGTAGGGCCTCTGGGCCTGTCGATCTGCTACGATCTGCGCTTTCCCGCGCTCTATCAGGCGCTCAGCACGGCCGGCGCGACGCTGCTCGGCGTGCCCGCCGCCTTCACCCGGCCCACCGGGGCTGCGCATTGGCATGTGCTGCTGCGCGCCCGCGCGATCGAGAACGCCTGTTTCGTCGTCGCCGCCGCACAGACCGGAACGCACGAGGACGGCCGTGCCACCTACGGCCATTCGCTGGTCGTCGATCCGTGGGGCGCGGTGTTGCTCGACATGGGCGAGGACGCGGGGTTGGGGCTGATTGAGATCGATCCCGCCGCGGTCGAGGCGGTGCGCGCGCGCATTCCGGTGATCGGCCATCGCCGCGCCGTTCCTGATGTGGTGAAGGCATGATCGTCTACGACCTGCGCTGTGCGACCGGTCATGTATTCGAGGCGTGGTTCGGCTCGTCCGCCGATTATGACGATCAGCGCGCGCGGGGCCTGGTCGCCTGCCCGATGTGCGGCGACGGAGACATCGAAAAGGCAGTGATGGCGCCCAATGTCGGCGCCAAGGGCAATCGCGGCGCGGTTGCTGCGCCCGCCGAGGCCAAGGCCGCGCTGGCGGCGCTGGCGGCGGCGCAGGCACAGGCGCTCGAAGGCTCCGAATGGGTCGGCCGATCGTTCGCGACGCGTGCTCGCGCGATGCACGAGGGCGAGGAAGCGCACGCGACGATCCACGGCCAGGCGACGCCCGCCGAGGCGAAGGCGCTGGCCGAGGACGGTGTGCCGGTCGCCCCGCTGCCCTTCCCGGTGGTGCCCCCCGGCGCGCGCAATTGACCGGCGCTGGCGCCGCGACTACCAGACCAGCCGCGCCCCCGTAGCTCAGCAGGATAGAGCGACGGTTTCCTAAACCGCAGGCCAGAGGTTCGAGTCCTCTCGGGGGCACCATCCTGAACGAAGCAGACGTCTATCTAACCGATGCAGCCTATCGGCTGCGTATTGGGCCATCCTATATGATGCGCGGTCTCTGCTTCTCTCTTGGTACCACGCTCACCACCCTGTTCGCCGAGATTGACAGCTGCTTCTACGGGGACGGTGTACTTGAGCTTTCACCCACGGAGTTCCGGCGGTTTCCGATTGTCTATCATGAACCCATCAATGAGGCGTGGCAGGCCTTTCTCAATGCCCATGAAGCGGCCGCAGGCCGGGTAGAGGTGATCCTAGACTTAGGCTACAACTAGCTGAAAAAGAAGAAAATGTTTAGCGAGACCCAGCTCAAGATGATGTGGACAGCTTAACCGCCACAATCGAAAGCCGACCAACCTCGCCGGGAACGGAACGGCGATATCAGGAGCGGATCGGCGTCGCGCGTCCGCGCCCGACGGCGATCAGGCTTTGATCGCTTCGGGCCGGCCGGGCTCGACGACATAGCGCGCCAGCGTGCTGACTTTGCCGCCCAGGACGAAGACCTGATCGACGACGCGCAGATCGGTGTGCCAGCGCTTCGGTGCGATATCGAATGTCAGATAGCCGCGCTGATCGTGGATCATCGAGATGTGCGGGTTGGTCGAACGGCGGGGATCGGGGCCGATCGGCATGCCGTTGGTGCTGATCGAGCTAATCGACGTGCCATGAAATTCAGGGGCCGCCGGCGGGCTTTCGAGATCGCCCGGCCGCGAGGGCACATTGCCGATGAAGAACATATGGCTATCGCCGCCGGTGATGACGACGTTCTTGCCGCGCTGCCGGATCGTCTGCACCAGCCGCTCGCGGGCGTCGGGATAGCCCGTCCAGTTGTCATAGCCGTTCGACGGCACCTTCTGCGCCGAGCGGTCGAACGGCATGACGAGCCCGCCCAGTCCGAGCAGGTTCCAGTCGAAGGCGGGCGTCAGGCCGTCATCGAGCCAGCGTTCCTGTGCGCCGCCCAGCATCGTACCCGGCGCGTCGCGGGTGTCGACACAATTGCCGTTGCCGGGCTTCTCGCACAGGCGGATGCTGCGGTAGCTGCGCTTGTCGAGAACGTGGAGGCGCATCAGTCGCCCGAAATCGAGCCGGCGATAGGGGCGCGGCGATCCGTGATGGGGGAATTGCGCCATCCGCACGGGGCTGTGCTCATACCATGCCTGCATCGCCGCCGCCCGGCGCAGCAGGAAGGTCGCGGCCGGGGTGGTGTCGGCATCGAGGTCGCCGCCCCAGTCGTTCACCACCTCGTGATCGTCGAAGGTCGAGACGAACGCCGCGGCGGCATGTGCGGCCTTCAGATCGGGATCGGCCTTATAGAGCGCGTAACGCTGCCGGTAATCGTCCAGGCTATAGATCTCGTCGCTGTTGTGAAGCCGCACGAGCGGCGCCTTCTTCGCGGCCGCAAGGCTCGCGGTTTTGCCGTCATAGATATAGTCGCCATAATGGTAGACCAGATCGAGATCGGCTTCCTCGCTGATATGCCGCCAGGCGGTGAAGAGGCCGCGCTCGTAATGCTGGCACCCCGCGACCGCCATCCGCAGCCGGTCGACCGCCGCTCCGGCAGCGGGCGCAGTGCGCGCGGTGCCGGTGTCGCTGACGATGCCGTCGACGACGAAGCGATACCAGTAGCGGCGATGGCTGCCGAGGCCCGCGATCTCGACATGCACCGAATGTGCCAGCTCCGGTCGGGCCAGCGCGTGGCCGGAGCGCACGATCCGATGAAATCCGTTGTCCTCGGCGATTTCCCACCCGACCAGGACGGCTTTTGCGGGCATCCCGCCGTGCGGATCGAGCGGCTTGGGCGCGAGCCGCGTCCAGATGACGAATCCGTCCGGCGTCGGATCGCCGGCGGCGACGCCCAGCGCGAACGGATCGTCAAGGAATTTGGGCGCCGCCAACGCGGGCGCGCGCGTCAGCGCGGCGAACAGCGCCGCGTGGCCGCCGACGCGCAGAAGGGTACGACGGTCGAACGAATGTCCGGTCATCAGGCTGGCCTCGCTCTGGTCATCGTGAAGGAAAGGCGACGCAGGGCATCGTCAGCTCTCGATATAGCGCATGATCGCGCCGTGCGCGCCCTCGCGCCAGACGCAGTCCAGCGCGTCCGCGAAGGCGGCGGCGAGCGCGGGGTTGTCGGCGAGGTCGCCGTAGATCGGGCGCATCCCGATCCAGCGGGCGGGATCATCTCTGGCCGCGCGCGCAGTCACCGTCAGCATTTCCCAGTCGGGGTCGTTGGGCGCGATCGTCTGCCCCTCGGCGTCGACGCCATAGCAATAACGGCACCATAAGGCGCTCGCGAGGATCAGCCCGGCGGGTACGACGCCGCGCGCGAGATTGTCGCCGATCGAAGGAATGACGAATTTGGGCTGTCGGTTCGATCCGTCGAAGCACAGCCGACGCGCGGTGTCGGCGATTTCGGGGTTTGCGAACCGCGCGAGGATCAGCCGCTTGTAATCGTCCAGATCCTGGCCGGGCACGGGCGGAACGATCGGCACGATCTCGTCGGTCTCGATCCGGTCGACGAAGCCCGCGATCACCGGATCGGCCATCGCTTCATGGACATGCCCGATTCCAAGCAGTTCCGCCGGATAGCCGAGTATTGCATGACCACCGTTGAGGATACGGATTTTCATCGTCTCAAAATCGTGGACGCGCGCCGAAAAGGTGACGCCGACCTTTTCCAGCGCGGGGCGCCCGGCGGAGAAACGATCCTCGATCACCCACTGGCGGAACGGCTCGCACGTCACCGGCACCGGATCGTCGCCAAGGCCGAAGATAGCCGCGATCGCGCGCTCGCGCTCGCCGGTGGCGGGTGCGATGCGATCGACCATCGCGTTCGGGAAGGCGACATGCGCGTCGATCCAGTCGGCGAGGCCGGGATCGGACAATCGGGCCAGCCCCGTCACCGCCGCGCGAGCGATATTGCCGTTGCCGGGCAGGTTGTCACACGATAGCACGGTGAAGGGCGCGATGCCGGCATCGCGGCGCGCCCTGAGCGCCGCGACGATCGCCCCGAAGGCAGTTGCGGGGCGGTCGGGGGTATCGCCGTCTGCGACGATGGCGGGCGCACAGGGATCGAACCGGCCGCTCGCGGGATCGATGAAATAGCCGCCCTCGGTGATGGTGAGCGAGACGATGCGGATTTCAGGACGTCGCATCGCCGCGATCAGCGGGCCGTTGGCGGGATCGACCTCGACGAAATCGACCATCGAGCCGACCCGTCGCGCGCGCCTGCCGTCCGGGCCCAGCTCGATCACCGTCGACAGCCAGTCCTGCACCTTCAGCGCCTCGCGCGTCCGGGCGTCGGCCGGGCGCACGCCCGCGCCGATGATCGCCCAGTCGTGATCCTCGCCCAGCGCGAACAGATCGTCGAGATAGGCCGCCATGTGCGCACGGTGAAAATTGCCCACCCCGATATGAACGATTCCGGGCGTCAACCGGGCGCGGTCATATCGGGGCTCGGCAACGTTCATCTCATGCGCTTCCGGTACAGCCGCGCCATCGTCACCGGGCGGCGCTGATCGCGGGATAGGTAGTCAGCTCGATCGGATCGGCGGGCGCGACGACGTTGTCGAAATCGACCACCGCGCCCTGCGCGATCAGCGTTTCGCGCAGATGCTCGAAATTCATGGCCGACATGCTGTAGCCATGCCGGACGCTCAGCGCCGCCGCCGTGCCTGCGCCCTGGCCCATCGCCATGCAGGTCGCCATCACGCGTACCGAGCCGAAACCGGGGCCGTCCGCGCTCAGGCAGCGTCCCGCTGTGACGAGGTTGATGCTGCCGCGCGGCACGAGGCAGCGGAAGGGGACGTTATATTCCTGCCGCGGGATGACGAGACCGTTTTGGTCGTTGCTGTCGCTCGCGTGGATATCGATGACGTGCGCACCCTTCGCGATCGTGTCGGGAAACGCCTTGGGAAACAGGATGTCGTCGCGCTGCAATTCGTAAAGGCCGACGATGTGATACGATTCGCGCACTCCCGTCTGGATACCCGATTTCGCCAGCCAGCAATCGCGGAATTCCGGGAATTCGCGGCGCAGCACCTCGATGATGAGCTGCAGGTTCTCGCGCAGGCTGCATTCGGTGCGCGTGAACCATTCGGGATCGCTGGCGTCGGTCGCCTCGCGCAGCACGTTGATGCTGACCATGCCGTCGTGGAAGAACTTGTTGATCCACGGCCCGCCGAAAATCGGGATCTCGCCTTGCTCGTTGAGTTGGAGCAGGCGGTCGCGGATCGTCTCGGATACCGGCAGCATCCCGTCGACCGCATCGCGGAACAGATAATCGAGCGCCTCGGTGTCCACCCCGCCAAGCTGGAACCACAAGGTCGCCGGTTGCAGCACCTCGCCCTTGGTCGTCGGAAAGCCCGCCGCGCGCACAAGGTCCGCGTCACCAGTGCAATCGACGAACACCTCGGCGGAATAGGCGACACGACCGGCCTTGTTCTGGACGATCACATGGGTCACGCGGTCGCCCTCGACCACGCAATCCGAAAACCAGCTGTGATAGAGCAGCGTCACCCCGCTTTCGAGCAGCAGGCGCTGCGCGGCGAGCTTCATGATCTCGTCATTGACCGGGAAATTGCCGCTTTCGAGCGTAACGTCCGCGCCACCGAGCTCGGCCGCCTTGCGAAGCAGTTCGAAGGGGATGCCGCCGATATGCTGCTTGCCGAAGTGGCGGAACTCGCTGATCGGCGTCACCAGCGCGCTCGTCGACATTCCGCCGACAAAGCCATAACGCTCGATCAGCAGGGTTTTCGCGCCGTTGCGCGCTGCGGCCACCGCGGCGATCAGTCCCGCCGGGCCGCCGCCGCAGACGATGACGTCATAGCTGCCGACGACGGGCGCCTCGCTGGCGGGAACGCTGATCGAGGCAGGATGATTGGGCATCGCGATTATGCTTCTTTCTGGCGGTTGGCGTTCAAAAGGGAGGCATCAGGGTGCGCGCCAACCGCATCGGTCGATCCTGCTTTACCCGTATCACCATCAGCATTTGCCGCACGTTAGATATCGATAATGTATCCCTGCCACAGGGAATGTCGACAGTCAATTAAATCATTATCTATCTGAAAATAATACACTAATGTGTAGATCGCTACATCGGGTGTTTGTCGATGCGTACGATAGAATCTCCATTTTAAGATAACGATAATGATCGTTTGGCGCATGGCTTGTCGGACGCTAGAGTCGCGTCGGCAAATCACGGGGACGCGGGCATGACGGATGGGAACAGGGGGCGGCGTCCGCCCACGCTTCAGGATCTGGCCAAGGTCGTCGGGCTGACGGCGAACACCGTGTCGCGCGCGCTCAACGACCGGCCGGGCGTCAGCGCCACCACCCGTGCGCTCATCAAGGCGGAGGCGGAACGGCTGGGCTACGTTCCCAACGTCCACGCGCGCTCGCTCGTGCTCGGCGGGCGCAAGACGATCGGTGTCATCGTCTCCAATATCTCCAACCCCTTCTTCGCCGATCTGGTCAGCGAGGTCGAGTTGCAGGCGCAGCATGCGGGTTACACCGTGCTGCTGTTGCTGTCCTACGAATCGGCGGAACGCGAGCGCGACGCGATCGGCCGCGCGCTGCGGTCGGGGCTGGACGGTCTGATCGCGGCCCCGGTGCAGGAACGGTCCGACGCCTGGGCGCCGGTGCTCAAGGCTGGGATCCCGCTGGTCCTCGTCAGCCGCGAGCTGCCGGAGCTGAACGTCGATTTCTATTCGACCGACAACGAGGCGGGTATCCAGCTCACCACCGAGGCGGTGCTCGCGCGTGGCGCGAAGGACGTCGTGCTGCTCGACGAGGATATGCCTTTTTCCACCATCCGGCTGCGCACCGAGGGGTTCCGGCGTGCGCTCGAGCAGCACGGGCTGCCATTCGATCCGCGCAACAATCTCGCGCTGATTCCGCCGGCGCGCTCGTTCCGCGTCTCGCAATCGTGGCACGCCGACGATGCCTATCGCGTCGCCAGCGATCTGCTCGATCGCGGGCGGCGGCCTGATGCCTTCGTCGTCGGCGACGATTATTACGCGCTCGGCCTGTATCGCGCGCTCGGCGAGCGCAACATCCGGATTCCCGACGACGCGCTGGTGATGGGATGGGGCAACCATCCGTTCACCCGCTTCATGGACCCGCCGCTTTCCACCTTGCTCCTGCCCTTCGAAGAAGTCGCGCGCCGCGCCACGCGGCGGCTGCTCGATCGCATTCAGGGCAAGGCCGACGATCGCGTCGTCAACGATCACATCGTTCCCGAACTCGTCATTCGCGCGTCAAGCATGCGCTGATTGTTTGCGCCGCCTGCGCCCGATCACCACGATCAGGATCACCGCCGATAACGGGTGCAGCACGGCCAGTCCGGTGAACAGCGCGACATAATCGAAATGCGCGAGGATCGATCCTGCGAACAGGTTGAACACGAGCGCCGTGCTGGCGCCGACCGCGCCGAGAATCCCCACCGCCGAGGCATTGACGCGCGCCGGAAACAGGCCCGCCAGCAGCACGTAATAGCCCACGAACCAGCCCTGGCAGACCACGACGACGATGGTGATGATGGCGATCGCCACCACCACGCTCGAGGTCATGGTGATGAACGCGCCCAGCGGCATCAACGCGGCGGTGAGCGCGAAAATCCAGAGCTGGACGCGGATCGAATCGTGCCCGCGCTCGGTGAAGCGATCCACTATGCGGCCCAGCACCATGCACGCCAGCACGGCGGCGATGAACGGCAGCCCGCCGACGATCCCCAGTTCGGACAGCGACAGCCCGGCGCGCTCCTGCAGATAGCCGGGAATCCAGAACAGGTAGAAATACCAGACCGGATCGCTCAGCATCCGCGCCGCGATGATCGCCCAGAATCTCTTGTCGCGCATCAGCCCGCGAATCGAGGCGTCGCCTTCGTCGACCGGCTCGGGCAGAGTCGGCGCGGCATCCGCGATCGGCTGGGCGGGGGGCGTGTGCCGGGTGTCGGTGAACCACCACAGGATCGCGATGACGATCCCGATCGCGCCCGGAATCACGAAGGCGGCGCGCCAGTTGATGACCGTCGCAAGCACCGCGATCAGCGGCGGCGCGAGGATGGCGCCGATATTGCCGGCCGGCGTGGCGATACTGATCGCCAGCGCGCGGCGCTCGATCGGAACCCAGTTCAGGATGGCGCGCTGAACCACCGGAAACGCGCCCGGCTCGGCGGCGCCCATCAGCACACGCGACGCGGCCAGATGCGAAAAGGTGTGCGATAGGCCGGACGCGATGTTCGCCACCGACCAGCCGACCGCGAACACCGTCATGCAAATCCGCGTGCCGACGCGGTCGATCAGCCGCCCGGCAACGACATACATCACGATATAGGGCAACATGAACGCGAAGGTCAGCAGCGAATAAGCTTCGTCGTCGAAATGCAGCTCGTTCTTCATGATCGGCTTGAGAATGGAGAGCGTCTGCCGATCAAAATAATTGAGCACCAGAAGCGCCATCAACAGCCCGATGATGAACCAGGCTTTGGGCGGCATCTTCTTCGCCGGCGCGGCGTCGGCGGGCGCGGTCGGGGCTGGGGTCATCTGGCGGATCCGATCGATTGGGAACGAGGTGCCGGGGCGCAATAAGCCTGCCCGACGGGGCTGGTGATGTCATCCCGCGCACGCGGAGAGACGAAGACGGCGAGGCGTGGCGGCCACGCGCCAACCGATGGGAGTGGGCCAGGGCCGAGCACATGCGCCGACGGCGCCGTCGCCGCGGCGTCCGAATCGCTGCGCGCCGGGATGATGCGACGCGCGCCGGTGATCGTCCCCTCCTGTAACATTATCGTTATCTTAGTGTGACATATATCGCATGTCTATACGGCATGAACTCGTCCATAAAATGGAAAAATACTGTGTTAAAACAACAATATATGAATGAAGTTGACTGTCATCACCAACTCTGGCAGGCTTACATTAACGATATCGTGAAGGCTTGTCGCAAGCGACTTTGTGCCGAGCGATCGAGGTTGCGCGGGCATTTGCGTGTCGGCCTCCTATTGGGGTGGGATTCATATAATAATCACAATATGTTAGTGGAGGAAGTAATGGG
The DNA here is from genome assembly GCA_035538935.1 of Sphingomonas sp. Lineage (GTDB taxonomy): Bacteria > Pseudomonadota > Alphaproteobacteria > Sphingomonadales > Sphingomonadaceae > Sphingomonas. The sequence continues at coordinate 9,855 of DATLJH010000018.1, read as the reverse complement.
ATCGAAGGCCAAGCTGTTCCGTGCGACGTCGATCATCTCGCTGCTGATGGCGACAGTTTCGCCGGCATTCGCCCAGGAAACGCCGTCGGCGTCCGATGGGCTTACCAGCCCGACCGCGCCCGAGGACGCGATCGTCGTCACCGGGTCGCGCATCGCCCGGCCCGAACTCGAATCATCGATGCCGGTCAGTGTCACCAATATGGATCAGGCACTCGAACTCGGTCGCGTCAGCGCGATCGAGGCGCTCGAACTCGATCCGGCGCTCGGCACCAATCAGGATCTCAGCAGCGATGTTCGAGGCTGGGATGCCGGTATCGCGGCGGTTAACCTGCGCGATCTCGGCACCAACCGCAGTCTGACGCTGATCGACGGGCAACGCCGCGTCTCCGGTTCGGCGCGGTCGTCCGCGGTCGATATCGGCATGATCCCGGTGAGCATGATCGACCGGATCGAGGTCGTCACCGGCGGTGCCGCGGCGATCTACGGCGCGGATGCCGTCACCGGGGCGGTCAACGTCATCACCAAGCGCGGTATCGAGGGACTTCACGTCTCCGGGCTGACCGGCATTTCGGAGCATGGCGACGCCGCGAAATATCTGGTCTCGATTTCCACCGGCGGCAAGTTCGCCGATGGCCGGGGCTCGTTCTCGATCGGCGGCACCTATTCGCAATCCAATCCGCTGATCTATACGGACCGCTTCGCCTGGACCGACTGGCCGACCTATCGTGCCAATCCAGAGAATACCGGTATCGGCGACGGGATTCCTGATCGCGTCTATTCGCCGCATACCCGGCAGCTCTATTACGATTACGTCCCGACCTACTGGCTCAACGGCAAACGCTACATGGTCGATAACGGCAATGTGCGTGAATCGAAGTGTGGTATCGAATACAGCCCCGGCCAATATGCGGTGTGCGACGGCGGCGATGGCCGGAACCTGAGCGATCGCGACCAGTTCCGCGGCGGTCTCAAGTCGCTCGCGTTGATGGGGCGGGTCGATTACGAGATCGCCGACGGTATCGAATTCGGCACGCACTTTTCCTATGCGCGCCAGAAATATGACGGAACGTACAATTATTGGCGCGACGACAGTCGCGCGACCTATTTCTCCGGCCCGGTTCCGGGCGGTCGCGGCGCAGTCGCGCAGCTCGATAATCCCTATCTGCCTGATTCGGTTCGGCAGGTAATGCTCGATAACAACCTCACCTCGCTCTACATCGATCGCACCTACGGCAACTTCCCCGAGCGCGAGGAGGATCATAACCGCGAGAGCTACACCATCGGCACCTCGCTCGGCGGCAAGCTGGGCTCGCGGTTCAAATGGGAAGCCTTCTGGCAATATGGTCGCGTCACCGATCGCGTCACCGAGGCGAACGTTCCGTGGAAGTCGCACTGGATCGCCGCGCGCGACGCGATCGCCGATCCGGTCACGGGCGAGCCCATCTGCCGCGACGAGGCGGCGCGTGCGCAGGGCTGCGTGCCGTTCGATATCTTCAGCACCGAGCCGGCGACCGAGGCCCAGATCAAATGGGCGATGGCCGACCGCCACGAACGGCGCGTCAACACGCAGCAAATTTACGGCGCGAATATCAGTGGTTCGCTGTTTGCGCTGCCTTATGGCGACGTTTCGGTCGCGCTCGGCGCCGAGTACCGCCGGGAGGCGCTCGAGACCACCGACGATCCCCTCGCGCTCGCCGGGGAACTGGTCTACGGTGCCGGCCCGAGTGAGCATCCCGAACTCGACGTGGCGTTCAACGTCAGCGAGATCTATGGCGAGGTGGTCGTTCCGATCCTCAAGGATCTGCCGTTCGTCCGCCGGCTCGAGGTCGAAGGCGCCTATCGCTATTCGGATTACAGCACCGTCGGCGGCACCAACGCTTGGAAGGCGGGGGCGATCTGGTCGCCGGTCGATGGTATCACCTTCCGTGGCGTGCGGTCGCGCAGCGTCCGAACGCCCAATTTCGGCGAGCTGTACGAGGCCAAGGTCGAGACGCTCACGGGAGCCTATACCGACGCGTGCTCACTGGCCCTGTATTACGCCTCGGAAACGCGGGCGGCGAACTGCAAGGCGCTGGGCATCGACACGCCGTTCGAGACGCCCCGGATCGGCCCGGTCGTCGTCACCGGTGGCAACCCCGATCTCAAACCCGAAACCTCGAACAGCCTGACGCTTGGCGTCATCCTGCAACCGGGCTTCCTGCCGGGCCTCGATGTGACGGTGGATTACTGGGATATCGACATCAAGAATGTCATCACCCAATTCTCCTACGCCACGCTCATCCGGCTGTGCGTCGACGCGCCGACGATCGACAATCCTTATTGCGCCCGCGTGACGCGCGATCCAGCGACGGGCTACGCCACCCGTGTCGAATCGAACCAGCTCAACGCCGCACGGCTCTATGCGCGCGGTATCGATGTCGGCGCGTCCTATCACAGGCCGCTGGGCCCGGGCATGCTCAACCTGTCGTTCAAGGGCAGCTATCTGCTCGACAAGGTTACGGAGACCACGCCGGGGATTCCTGAGGGTGATGTGGCCTATGACGGCGCTTGGGAAAACCCGCGCTTCCGGGGCAATTTGCTGACCTCTTATCGGATCGACGATCTCAACGTCGCGATCAACACGCGCTTCGTCAGCGCTGCGACCTATGAGCTGAACACAGATTCGGACGAGGCGTATCCGCAGCAGCATCTTCCGGCCAAGGTCTATAACGACGTGACGCTGCAATATGATATCGCGAAGAAATTCCAGCTCGGCGTTGGCGTGAACAACATCCTCAACGTCATGCCGACGTACCTGCCGACGGTTTACCGCGACGACAGGATCTACGGCATCGTCGGCCGCTATTTCTTCACGACGATCAAGATGGATTTCTGATCGAGACTGGAATCGCAAGCGAGGGGGCCATCTCCCTCGCTTGCCGTCCGAACGAGGGGAGCAGAAAATATGGTCCGATCCGTCATCGCCATTGCGGGGGTGCTGGCGCTCGCCGTTCCCGCTGTTGCTCAGACCGCGCCGAACGACATCAAAGCGGCGGCGGTGAGCGGCGCCAAGGCGGAGGTGGTGCGTGGCGTGGAAGCGCGCGCGAAGCTGTCGCAGGTCATCAACGACGAACTGTTCAGCTATGCCGAGATCGGATTTCAGGAGCATGAGACCGCGCGGTTCCTGACCGCCCTGCTCGAAAAGAACGGCTTCGTGGTCGAGCGCGATGTCGCGGGCCTGCCGACGGGGTGGACCGCGCGGTGGACGAACGGCGCCGACGGCCCGGTGATCGCGCTGGGCAGCGACATCGACGGCATCCCTAAAGCCAGCCAGACGCCGGGCATTCCCTGGCGCAAACCGATGGTCGAGGGCGCGCCGGGGCATGGCGAGGGCCACAATAGCGGGCAGGCGATGAACATCGTCGCGGCGCTGGCGGTGAAGGACTGGATGGTCCGCACGCATACGCCGGGCACGCTGGTGATCTGGCCGGGCGTCGCCGAGGAATTGCTGGGCGGCAAGGCGCGCTTCGTGCGCGCGGGCGTGTTCAAGGATGTCGACGCCGTGATCTTCAGTCATGTCAGCAGCCAGCTCGCGACCGCCTGGGGTCAGCCCAACGGCACCGGCATGGTCAGTGTGGAATATACCTTCAAAGGCGAAAGCGCGCACGCCGCGGCGGCGCCCTGGCGGGGGCGCTCGGCGCTCGACGGCGTCATGGCGATGGCCGACGGCTGGGAGATGCGGCGCGAGCATCTGCGCCCCGAGCAGCGCTCGCATTATGTCATCAGCGAAGGCGGCGATCAGCCGAACGTCGTGCCTTCCGAGGCGAAAATCTGGTTCTATCTGCGCGAGATGAACTTCGATGCGATCGGCAAGATGCTGTCGACCGCCGACGACATTGCCGACGGCGCGGCGAAGATGACGAGCACCAGCGTCAGCCGGCGGATTCTGGGCGTCGCGGCGACCCAGCATTTCAATCGGCCGATCGCCGAGGCCGCTCAGGCCAATATCGCCGCGGTCGGCCTTCCCAAATGGGATGCCGACGATCAGGCATTCGCGCGCAAGGTGCAGGCAAATGTCGGGGCCACGGTGAAGACGGGGTTGCCGACCAAGCTGGCGGCGTTCGGACCGCCGCCCAAGGAGCCGAAATCAGCCGGATCGGACGATATCGGCGACGTAAGCTGGACGGTGCCCACCATCACTATCCGTTATCCGGCGAACATTCCGGGGCTGCCGGGGCACAATTGGGCGAACGCGATCGCGATGGCGACCCCGATCGCGCACAAGGGCATTCAGGCGGGCTCCAAGGTGATGGCGATGACGGTGGTCGACCTGCTGACCAAGCCGACGTTACTGGCTGACGCGAAGCGCTATTTCCGCGACGTTCAGAACAAGGACCAGCATTACGTGTCGATGCTGGCGAAGGACGATACGCCGCCGCTGTGGCTGAACGCGGAAACCACGGGGCACTTCAAGCCCGATCTGGCCAAATATTATTACGATCCCGAACGCTACGAAACCTATCTCGAGCAGCTCGGGGTCAAGTGGCCGACATTGGCGGACGGTCCGGCGAAATAGGATCGCCGCGCCACGGGCCGATCGCCGCGCGCGGCCCTGCCATCGACCAGCCAAGCAGAGAAACCGTCAATGTTCCAGCCTCCCATTCTCACCCGTCGCCGCCTGCTGACGCGAACGGCGCAGGCCGCCTCCGTCGCAGCGGCGTCGATGCTGATGCCCCCCAATGTGCAGAAGCTGATGGCGCAGGCGCCGCGCCGCGCGGGGACGCTGAAGGACATCAAGCACGTTGTCCTGCTGATGCAGGAAAACCGGTCCTTCGATCATTATTTCGGCACGTTGTCGGGCGTGCGCGGCTTCGGCGATCCCGATGCGCTGATGCTGTCGACCGGCAGAAACGTCTTTCATCAGCCCGATTCCGCCAGCCCGGACGGCTACCTGCTGCCTTTCCACCTCGATACCTTTTCCACCAACGCCCAGAAGCTGCCCTCGACCAGCCATGAATGGGCGGTCCAGCACCAGGCGTGGAACGGCGGCCGGATGGATCAATGGCTGCCTGCGCACCGCGGCGCCGACGGCGCGCACGGCCCCTACACGATGGGCTATTTCAAGCGCGAGGATATCCCCTTCCACTATGCGCTGGCCGAAGCATTCACGATCTGCGACGCCTATCATTCCTCGGTGATCGGCCCGACCTGGCCCAACCGGCTCTATTACCTGACCGGCATGATCGATCCCGACGCGACCGGCGGCGGTCCCGTGACCCGCAACTTCATGCCCGGCGACGGTTTTCGCTGGAAGACCTATGCCGAGCGATTGCAAGAGGCCGGGATCGACTGGCGGATCTACCAATATGGCGAGGCGGGGAAGCGCCCGCACAACATGTTCAAATATTTCGAGCAGTTCAGGAACGCCCCGGCGGGGTCGCAACTGGCGCTCCGCGGGATGCCCGACGCCGACGAGGGGCGCTTCGCGCACGACGTGCTGCACGATCGCCTGCCCACGGTGTCATGGCTGATGCCGTCTGCGATCGAGAACGAGCATCCCGACCACATGCCCGCTGCGGGCGCGCATTTCATCGCGCGAACGCTGAACGAGCTTGCAGCCAATCCCGACGTCTGGGCGAAAACCGTCTTCATCCTCAATTATGACGAGAACGATGGCCTGTTCGATCATGTCGCGCCGCCCGTGCCGCCGGCCGGCACGGCAAACGAGTTCGTCGACGGCGTGCCGATCGGCGCGGGCTTTCGTGTGCCGTGCATCATCGTCTCGCCGTGGACGGTGGGCGGCTGGGTATCCAGCCAGTTGTTCGATCACACCTCGACGCTCCAGTTCCTCGAACGGATCACCGGCGTGCGCGAGTCTCATATCAGCGACTGGCGCCGCCGGACCTTCGGCGACCTGACCTCGGTGTTCCGGTTCGATCAGCCCGAGGCCAGGCCGCCGGCGCTGCCGGGAACGGCGGAATCGCTGGCGCTCGCGACGAAGGCTGCGGCCAGCTTCCCTGATCCCACGATTCCGTATGCCGACCAAAAACCTCCAACGCAGGAGCGCGGTCGGCGTAAGCGGGTCCAATGATCTCGTCGGGCGCCTCGCGGCAGAAAACAGCGGAAGGCTGATATGAAGAACTGGATTGGCGTCTCGATTGGTCTGACGCTGGCGGCGGTTTCCGCGGGCGGCGCGTGGGGCGTCGACCATGTCGAGGGGTATCTGCCGACGGCGGAGATCGACGTGACGCGGATTCTCGAGCCGGCGCCGCGCCCCGGCGATCCGCGCTACGAAACAGATCGCGAGATTTTCCGCGCCACGCGCGCCCTGATCGGAACGTCGCGCTGGGATATGGCGACCAATGATGCGAAGCTCGACCCTGCGTCGCTGCTTCGAGACTATAGTTGTGCGGTGGGCATTTCGCTGACGCCGCAGAATGCGCCAAGGCTCACTTATGTCCTCAGGCGCGCCGCGACCGATACCGCCCGCGAGACCGGCGAGGCGAAAGAAATCTACCAGCGGCACCGCCCATATACGATCGACAAGGGCGAAATCTGTCAGCCGGAATCGGAACTGTACGACACGAAGGCGGGGCGGGTGAGCTACGATTATCCCTCCGGTCATACCACGCGCGGCTGGACCTATGCGCTGGTGCTTGCCTCGATCGCGCCGGACAGGGCGCAGCAGATTCTGGAACGCGGCCGCGCTTATGGCGACAGCCGCTTCGTGTGCGGCGCGCACAACGAAAGCGCGGTGGAAGCGGGGATGCTCTCGGCGACGGCGACGATGACCGCGATTGCGGGCAAGCCGGCCTATCAGGCGGACCTGTCGGCCGCGCGTGCGGAACTCGCGGCATTGCGCCGCACCGGCAAACCCCCGCAGGATTGCGCTGCCGAAGCCAATCTCATCGGGCAGCGCGTGATGCCCCGGCTCGCCGAGGAGCGCTGAGCGCCGGGCGCCCTATTCCGGGAAAAACATCGAATGACGGAAACGCATATCTTCGGTCTCGAACTGGGCGGGACGAAGTGCATCGCGCTGCGCGCCGACGGGCGCCAGATCATCGACAGCGTCACGATTCCGACGACCGAGCCCCACGCCACTCTTGGCGCGGCGGACGAGCTGTTCGAGGGTTGGCGGCGCGAACGGCGGCCCGATGCGCTGGGCATCGCCAGCTTCGGCCCCGTCGCCGTCGACCGTCGCAAGCCCGCTTGGGGATCGGTGTTGAAGACGCCCAAGCGCGGCTGGGCCGGAACCGACATTGCCAACCGCTATCGCCGCTTGCTGGATGTCCCGATCGGCTTCGACACGGACGTCAACGCCGCCGCGCTTGCCGAGGCGCGTTGGGGCGACGCGGCCGATACCTCGTGCAATGCCTATATCACGCTAGGGACCGGCATCGGCGTCGGCATCGTCGCCAACGGCGTCCCCGTTCACGGCTGGCTGCATCCGGAATTCGGCCATTTGCGGGCCCGCCGTATGCCGGGCGACGATTTCGTCGGCACCTGCCCGTTTCACGGCGATTGCATCGAAGGTTTGATTTCAGGCCCCGCCATCGCCGCGCGGAGCGGCATGCCCGGTGGTCACATCAGCGACGATCATCCCATGTGGGCCGGGGTCGTCCACGATCTCGGCGAGTTGGTCGCCGGGTTGCTCCTGGCCGTCTCGCCGGAACGGATCACGCTTGGCGGAGGCGTGGCCTGTGGACGACCTTGGCTCGTCGAGCGCGCGCGACACGCGGTCATCAGGTCGCTGGGCGGATATTTTGAAGATTTGCCGAACAATATCGGAACGATGATCACCTTGGCGACCTTGGGAAATCAAGCGGGCCCGCTCGGCGCGATTGCGCTCGGCCTGGCCGCCCGTGAAGAAGCTGGTTTTTGATGACAGTCGGCCCCCAGCGCCATGAGTCCATCCTATTCATACATCCAGGTCGTCGTGCAGGCGGATTAGATAAGGGCAGATTGTAGGAGCATTCATAGGAGCACGAACGTCAACGACTGGGGAACGGAACCTGACCTAAACGCTCCTTCTGATCAAAATTATCCAGCCTTTTGAGTGCCCAGCTCAGTCCTCTCGGGGGCACCAGCACTTTCTTTCGTTACACTGCCAGCTGGCGCGCGAGCATCGTGTGCCAGCCGGCGAGCCGTCGGGTGCGGTCTTCGGGCGCGATCGCGGGCGTGAAGCGTCGGCGGGCGGGGCGCATCGTCGCGGCCTCCTCGAGCGAGGCGAACAGGCCGGCGCCGAGTCCCGCGAGCATCGCCGCGCCGAGCGCGGTGGTCTCGACATCTTCGGGCCGCTCGACGGGCAGGTCGAGCATGTCGGCGAGGTCTTGCGCCATCCAGTCATTCGCGCTCATCCCGCCATCGATCCGCAGCGATTGCCATGCCGCGCCGTCGGCGGCGAAGGCCTCCATCAGATCGTGGCACTGGTGCGCGAGCGATTCCATCGCCGCGCGCACGATCTGTTCGCGTGTGGTGCCGAGCGTGAGGCCCAAGATCGCGCCGGTGGCATCGGGCCGCCAGTGCGGCGCCCCCAATCCGGCGAGTGCGGGGAGGACGTAGACGCCGCCATTGTCGGGCGTGGCGCGCGCGATCGTTTCGGTATCGGCGGCGCGATCGATCCAGTCGAGCTGGTCGCGCAGCCATTTGACGAGGCTGCCCGCGACGAACACCGAGCCTTCGAGCGCGTATTGCCGCTGTCCGGCAAGCTGGAGCAGCACCGTGCCGAGCAGGCGATGTTGCGAGCGCGGCAATTGCGTCCCCATGTTGGTGAGCACGAAGGCGCCGGTGCCGAACGTGCCCTTGGTGTCGCCGACGTCGAAGCAGGCTTGCCCGATCGTCGCCGATTGCTGGTCGCCGGCCAGACCGCAGATGGGGATCGGGCCGCCGAAATGGTCGGGATCGGTGCTGCCGAACGTGCCCGCCATGTCGACGATCTCGGGCAGCGCGGCGCGTGGTACGTCCATCAGCGCGCACAGTTCCTCATCCCAGCTGCGGCCGTCGAGTGCCAGCAACTGGGTGCGGCTGGCGTTGCTCGCGTCGGTGAGGTGGGCGCCACCGGTGAGCTTCCACACCAGCCAGCTTTCGATCGTGCCGAAGGCGAGCGCGCCGCCGATCGCGCGCGCCTCGGCCACGTTGTCGAGGATCCAGCGCATCTTGGTCGCCGAGAAATAGGGATCGATGACGAGTCCGGTGCGGGTCTGCACCAACGGCTCGTGGCCCGCCTCGACGAGCGCGCGACACTGATCGGCGGTGCGGCGGTCTTGCCAGACGATCGCGCGGGTGATCGGTTCGCCGGTGCTTTTGTCCCAGGCGACGACAGTCTCGCGCTGGTTGGTGATGCCGATCGCCGCGATGTTGTCCGCACCGCCCGCCGTCTCGACCATCTCGACCGCGCAGGCGAGCGTCATGCGCCAGATCTCGTCGGCATCGTGCTCGACCCAGCCGGGACGGGGATAATGCTGCGTCAGTTCGCGCTGCGCGACACCGTGCCGCGTGCCGTCGGGCGCATACAGGATCGCGCGGGTCGAGGTGGTGCCTTCGTCGAGGACGAGGATCAGGCGCTCGTTCATGTCCGCTCCGCCATGTAACGGGCGAGCGCCGCGGCCTGATCGGCGTCGAGGCGCAGCCCCAGCTTGGTGCGGCGCCACAGCACGTCGTCGGCGGTGCGTGCCCATTCGACCGCGACCAGATAATCGACCTCGGCCGAGGTGAGGCCGTGCCCGAATTGCGTGCCCAGATCGCCCGGCGACCGCGCATTCCTCAGCCAACGGCGCGCCCTTGTGCCATAGGCCTTGGCGACACGCTCGACCGTCTCGGGGGCGAGGAACGGGTAATCGCGGGCGAGCCCGGCTTCGAGCGCGGGCAGGCCTTCGG